>SUVR01000005.1 GCA_015061915.1 Lentisphaerota bacterium
CGCCCTGAAACATGATTTTTCGTGACTTTTTCAAGAAAAAATCACAGCCGATGCGTCAAAATTGGTTTGACGCTGAAAAAATCAACTTTTTAACAAGATGAGCCAAAACGTTTTGAAATTGGCTCAACAATGGAGCTTTTATGAACCAGATCATCCCGTGTGTGTCCGATTGGAAGTTTTCCCGCGATGGTGTCGATTGGCAGAATGTTTCTCTCCCCCACAGCGTTTTTGTGGAGCCGGAGACGATCGTAAAACCGCAGGTGGGAAAAGCGATTTATCAGTACCGTTTTTCTGCGCCGGAAGAATGGAAACGCAAGATTGTTTCCTTTGAGATCGGTGCCGCTATGCAGCGGGCGGAAGTCTATGTGAATGGCGAATATCACTTCACGCACTTCGGCGGCTATCAGAAATTTTTTATCCCGCTGACAGACGATCTGAAGGATGAAAATCTCATTGAGATCCATTTGGATAACGCCGATTCACGGGATATGCCTCCCGGTAAGACCATCTCTACTATGGACTTCTGTTACCACAGCGGTCTTTACCGGGATGCAAAACTTCACGTGTGGGAACCGGTCCACATCACCGATCCGCTGGCAGTCTCCATCCCTGCCGGCGGTGGCGTGTTCCTGCGGACGGAACAGTTGGATCCGGATGGCACTGCAGAGATCTCTGCCAGCTGTCATGTGATCCACGAGATGCCCGCCACCCGCCGCTTTGAGATCCTTCAACTGGCAAAAGAGCCGAATCAGGTCTCCGTGAAACTGCAGATCACCGCTCCGGACGGCACGTGTGTCTTTGAAGCAGAAAGCGACTCTGTGGAGATCCGCCCCAATACGGATCACACGTTCCGGTTCAAGGCGAAGATCGCAAACGCTGCCCTCTGGACGCCGGAGACGCCGGTCCGTTACACTGCCACTTTCCTGGTGACCCACGATGGCAAAACGGTTCATACTATGCAGGAAAAATTCGGCATCCGCACCATCAAGTTTACAAAAGAAGGCTTCTACCTGAACGGTGTCCGGACTTTTCTCAACGGTACCAACCGCCACATGGAATATCCGTTCATCGGCAACGCTGTTCCGGAAAACGGACAGTGGCGTGATGCCCTTCTTATCAAGAAGAGCGGCTACAATTTTGTGCGTCTGAGCCACTACAATCAGGATCCTGCGTTCCATGAAGCCTGCGACAGCATCGGGCTGCTGGTTATGGCGGCGATCCCCGGCTGGCAGGCGTATCACAGCAATTCTGCCTTTATCGAAAATTCGTTCCGGGATTGCCGGGAACTGATCCGTTGTCTGCGCAACCGTCCTTCCATCATCCTCTGGGAACTTTCCCTGAACGAAGCCTATCCGCCCTCCTGGGTGAATGCAGAATTCTGCCGGATCACTCACGAAGAATATCCCGGCAGCCAGTGTTACAGCGCCGGCGATACCTGGGGATTTTCCGAGATGTGGGACGTTCTGTTCCCCTGCGGACATCAGCGTTCCACGGATAACCCCGTTCTCCTGCGGGAGTACGGAGATTGGGGCTTCGGCGGCGGAAACAGCACCAGCCGGCGGACCCGCGGCGACAGCATGAAAGAACGGCTCATCCAGTGCTGGAATTTTATGTGGACCTACAACCGGCTTCAGGCTGTGCCGTGTATGGTGGGAGCGGCAGACTGGTGTTTCTTCGACTACAACCGGGGATGCAGCTCCAATATCGAAACATCCGGTTCTATGGATGTTTACCGCCAGCCCAAGATCAAGTTCTTCTTCTATCAGTCACAGGGCGAAGAACCGATGCTTTATCCCGTTCACGATGAAAAGGATAAGCTGATCGTCTTTACCAACTGCGACGAGATCGAAGTGGAGCAGTCCGGCAGGATCATCGTCCCCCGCCGGAAACCCGATGACGGACCGGACACCCCGTACAACCCGAATCTGGGATCCAGCCCGGACTGGGAAACTGCCCTGCCGGATTGCGGCGATACCAGCGGTGGAAATCCCTTCGACGGCGGCAACTGCAAACAGCTGACGCATCCTCCGTTCACCTGTTCCGGTGTTCCTGCGCCGGAAGTTGGTTCACCCCTCATTATCCGGGGGTACAAGGACGGCGAACCGATGTTTGAGCAGGTCCTTCGTAAACCGGAAGAAGTTGTTGAAGTCGAAACGCTTGTGCGAGAAGATGGTGTGCCGGTCACGGCGGGCGATCTGGTCTTTGTGGATGCAATCCTGAAAGACCGGAACGGAACCCTTGTGCCGGAAAATGTGCCGGTCCGCCTGAATGTCAGCGGCGGTGCGGAGATCGTTGGCGGGATGCCGGAAACGGTCGCCGGGATCGCCTCCTGGCTGGTACGGGTAAGTGATCCGGATTTTCAGGCGGTCGCCGAGCAGATCTGATGCGCTTTACCACCGGTACGGCAGTGTGATGCTGAAATGTTCCCGCATGATCACTGCCGTTCCGGGCAGATGATTTCCCGGAATGACTGCGGTTGAGGGCGGTGTTTCCCCGTAAAGTGGTTCGTTTTCGATTTTTGCCAGCCGCGCAGAATAGGATTCCAACACCTGACGGCGCATAGTCGCACTCATCTTTGCCGGTGCATAAACGATCTGCGGCGTGAGGATGTCGAACCCGGCAAACTGGAGCGTGCCGTGCCAGACCGGCTTCAGCAGTTCCATAATGTCGCCATTGGCGCCGCCCGGCTGATAAAGCTCCATGCCGCCGCCGGTGGTCAGGGAGAGCAGAGCCTTTTTTCCGGCGCAGAAGCCGGTTTCATACATATGCCCGCCGCCGTAGATCCTACCCATGGCAAAGACCCGGTCCACCCATCCCTTGAGCAAAGCGGGGATGCTGCACCACCAGAGGGGAAACTGCCAGATCATCAGGTCGCAATCTTCGATTTTTTCGATCTCATTTTCGATAAAATCTGCAAAGCCAAACCGTTCAGAAGCATACATTTCTTCCAGCTGCTGCCGGAACCGCTCCGGGTTTTTTACGGTCTTGTACGCACTGCGTCCCGAGACCGGATCAAACTTCATCCGGTGAAGATCGCTGATTCGGATCTTGTGGTGATTTTTCTGTAATGCCTGACACGCCGTTTGAAACATGGCATGATTGAAACTGTGCGGCTCCGGATGACAATAAACGATCAAAACATTCATCGGCTTTCCCCCCCTTTGTTTACGGTTGACAGGGGAAAAGACAAGCGGATGGAGACCGCAGTTCTCAGAAAAGGCTCAACTGTTCCAATTCTTCGCCTTTTTCTTCCGGTTCGGCAGGTATGACGGGGGCGGCTGCAGGCTTGGTTGCCGACATCTTATCCAGGTCACGGAGGATGCTTTTCAGTTCCTTCTGTTCCGCAATGGCACGGATCTTATCCAGATCCACCACCCGGCGGGTGATGTGGTTCTCCGACCACGTGACCCCCTCCGGCGGCGCAGTAACAAGCCGGACAAGCTCGATATTCTTTCTCAGCAGATCGGCTCCCTGTTCGATCTTGTTCCTTAACGTTTCCCGTTCGATCTCATGGACTTTTGCCAGCATATTCTCAATGGATCCGAACCGGTTGATCAGCTGTGCCGCCGTCTTCGGTCCAACCCCGGCAATACCGGGAATGTTGTCCGCATTATCTCCGATCATGGCAAGATAATCCACGATCGTAGAAGCGGGAACGCCGAATTTTTCCTCCACTTCTTTCAGACCCCGTTTGGCAAAGCCTTTGCCCGCCTGATCCGGCACCAGCATTTCGATCTTTTCGTCAATGACCTGTGCAATATCCTTATCTGCCGAGATGATCCGGATGTCCTGATCCTTCTCAAAATGCAGCGCCAGCGAGGCGATCAGATCGTCCGCTTCCGTGTCCTCTGCTTCGATGATGTTCCACCCGAAAGCGGCAATCAGCTCCCGGATGCAGGGCAGCTGCGCCTGCAGATCTTCTGGGCAGGGCGGACGGTTTGCTTTGTAATCCGGCGCCAGTGCGAGGCGGTGGGGCGGTCTCCCTTTGTCAAAGACGAATGCGCCGGGCGCACCGGGGTGATCCTCCTCCAGCTTCATCAGAAAGCGCATCATGGCAAAGATGGCGTTGGTAGGATCGCCGTTTTTGTTGGAAAGGGCACGGACCGCATAGTAGCCGCGGAAGATCTGTGCATAGGAATCGATCAGAAGAACAGGATCGGACATTGGTATGACTCCTTTATTCGGAAAGACGGTAATCTTCCGGTTTGATGTTGACGACCTGACCGGAGAGCCGTGCCTGCTCGATGGCGACACCCGCAACGGTGGATGCCAGCCCTGCCATCAGGTCTGCTTCCGGCTTGCTTCCCGTTTCCACGCAGTGTACAAATTCCCGCAGAAAATCCAGATCGCTGCCGCCGTGTCCGGAGGCGTTGGTCTCTGCATAACTTACTGTACGGGCGGGGCGTCCGTCAGAGTAGGTCAGGAGGATTTCCCGCGTGGCGGTGTCGCCGTGCAGATAGCCGTTGGAACCGAAAACTGCGATGGTCCGTTTGGCGACGGGCGCAAAAAGGTTCAGGGTGAAATCGCACTTGATCCCGTTCTCAAACTCCATCAGCGTGATCTGGTGGTCAACAAGATCTTTGTCATTGTTATAGACACAAAGGTCAAACTTTTTGACAGAGGGAGATGCTTTTTCCTGTGCTGTCATCTGGACCATTTCCCCGCCGAAACGGAACCGGCAGGAGGCGTCCGGACATTCCGAACAGAAATTGTGCTTGAGCTTGTCCGGCGTGAAGAAACGGCAGGACCCGAAGGCGGCGACACGGCTGATACGGGCACCGGCGACCGCAGAAAGAATATCGATGTCATGGCTGCATTTCGCCAGCATGAAACTGCCGGAGTTGGCGCTTTTCCGGTGCCAACGGCGCATATAACTCGCCCCGTGCATAACACCAAGACATTCTGACGCAGAAATGTTCAGGATGTCGCCCAGCTCTCCGGAGGCAGCGATTTCCCGTACTTTCCGGTAGAGCGGATGAAACCGCAGCACAAAGCCGACCTGGATGATCCGGTTGTATTCCTGCGCCGTCGCAATGATCTTCCGGCAGTCCGCCGCATTCAATGCCATGGGCTTTTCCAGCATAATGTGCTTACCCGCTTTCAGACAGGCAACAGCTACCTCACAGTGGAACGGATCAGGGACCGTGATGATCGCCGCATTGAAGTCGCCATGTGCGATCAGATCGTCCAGATTGTAAAATTTCGGTACATCAAGACCGGCAGAGGCGGCGAATTCGTCCAGCCGCTCCGCGGAGGTGTCGCACAGCGCCGTGATTTTTGCCGCCGGAGCGTATTTTGTAATGGTTCCGATATATCCGTACCCGCGCTGTCCGACCCCGATCAATGCAATTTTACATTCTGCCATCTGAAAGACTCCTTGCGTTGAAGAAAAGTATATTTAAGCTGTTTTCAATGTACATTAACACTGGAAGTAAATATGTCAACATGAGAAGAAAGAAAAAAGCGGAAAAATAGGCAAAAAAAACGGACGGCAGCACGCCCGGGGCGCGGCTCCGCGCAGTGGCGCCACAGAGTGGCACCCACTGCGCAACCGTTTTTTTCGGCAGGGGATCCCGCCCTGCCGGAAAAAAACGGTTCCCTGCCTTGGCAGGGGGAGCCGCGCCCCGGGCTGCTGCCGTCCGTTGACCGTTCTTCAGTCGTTCAGATCGATCCCCATCCACTTGGCGACGGTGCCGCCCATGATGTCGTTGAAAATATCTTCCGGTACGCCGGCGCGTTCCATGATGAGGGTGTAATACTTCTGTGCTTCGGCGATGAGGTGGGGATATGTCACGTACGCATCGGAGCCGAGGACCAGTTTCCGGAATCCCTCCATACCCCGGTCTACTTCCACCAGTTTATAGCCCAGCTGTTCCACCAGTTCGGCGGCGGTGATCCGTTTCCACTGTCCGTTTCCGCCCATATCGCCGTACACATTGGGGATGCCCTGCACGAATTGAGTCGCTTCCGGCTGAAAATATCTTGTTCCCAGATGCGCCATGACAAGTTTCAGGTCCTGAAACGAACGTGCGATCCGGTCCAGGCAGATGGGGTGCATATTCCGGAGCATAGGACGCCGGTAGATCTTATCGTATTCGTTCTGGGCATATTTACCGGTATGGAACAGGATGGGCAGACCGCATTTTTCAGCGGCTTCATAGACCGGCATATAGATGTCGTGATCATATTCATAGTAAGGATAAATGGCTTTGAAGCCCTTGACGCCCATTTCGGCATACTTGTAAACTTCGGAGGGATCGGCGGTCTCCCACAGATCCAGTTTCGCCAGCGGCACAAAGCAATCCGGATACTGTTTACAGATCTCCACTACGGTTTCATTGGGGGCAAAGTCATGTCCGCCGTAGCGCAGTCCGCCGGAGAGGGCGGCGATGGTGTTCTGTTTCCGGCAGGCGTCCGCCAGAATGTCCAGTTCTGCCTTGTCGGTACTGTCACAATGCACATGGATGTCGAGTCTTTTCATACCATTTTCCTTCTCTGAAAACTTTTTTCTTACAATTTGGTCATATTTTACGATAAGCGTTTACGCACGAAAAACAAGCGGAGAATAAAAAAAATCGGAAAAAAACTGGACAAAATGCAAAAGAGGGTGTATATTATACCATTATGAAAATTTTAGTGATCAATGGACCCAACCTGCAGCTTCTCGGGCGCAGGAAAGCGGAATTTTACGGGACCGGAACTCTTGCGGAGCTGGAAGAAACGCTCAAAGGAGTTGCGGAGAGCCTTGGTGTTGACGTGGACTTTTTTCAGAGCAACCACGAAGGAGCGCTCTGCGATGTGATTGCGGATGCCATCGGCAAATTTGACGGCATTGTGATCAATCCTGCCGCCTACACCCACACCAGTGTGGCGTTGCGTGATGCGCTGGAAGCTGCCCGTATTCCGGCAATCGAAGTACATTTGAGCAATATCAATGCCCGGGATGAATTCCGCAAGATCTCTCTGACTGCTCCGGTATGTATCGGGCAGATCGCAGGTCTGGGAGCTGATGGTTACGAATGGGCAATGCGTGCCCTGGTCAAAAAATTGAAGGAGCGTTCCTGACGCTTCTTTTTTTATACACGGTAAATTACGTATTTTGAATACAAACAACTAACACAGGAAAGGCTGAATAATGAAAATCGAAGAAATCGAAACCATTGTCAAGCTGATGTCCGAAAATGATCTTACGGAGTTCAAGATCGAGTCCGAAGATATGACCCTCTGCCTCAAGCGTGGCTCCCAGAAGATCGCGGCACCCGTTGTTACCCAGGCGATTATCCCTGCTGCTGCTCCTGCACCGGTGGCTGCTGCCGCTCCGGCTCCTGCCGCTGCTCCGGCACCTGTTGCCGCTCCGGCTGCACCCTCCAAGGATAAGATCATTGAATCGCCCATCGTCGGTACGTTCTACCGTTCCAGCGCACCCGGCGCCGATGCCTTTGTGAAGGTCGGTTCCAAAGTCGATGCCGATACCACTGTGTGCATCGTGGAAGCAATGAAAGTGATGAACGAGATCAAAGCCGAAAAAAGCGGCGTCATCAAGGAAATCCTGATCGAAAACGGTCAGCCTGTGGAATACGGTCAGGCGCTGTTCGTTCTGGAATGATCGTTTGCTGATCCTTTCCGCCCTGAATTTTTGAACGAAGAACGGAAGTCGACTGAACTATGTTTAACAAAATCCTGATCGCCAACCGTGGCGAAATTGCGTTGCGTGTGGTGCGTGCCTGCAAGGAAATGGGCATCAAAACTGTTGTTGTCTATTCCAAAGCGGATGAAGACAGTCTGGCGGTGCGTTTTGCGGATGAAGCCGTGTGTATCGGTCCCGCTCCCAGTACCCAGAGTTATCTCCTGATCGAACGGATCATTTCCGTGGCTGAGATCTGCGATGTGGATGCGATCCACCCCGGTTACGGATTCCTTTCGGAAAATGCGCACTTTGCCGAAATCTGCAAAAGCTGCAACATCACTTTCATCGGACCCTCTGCGGAACAGATGAAGGCAATGGGCGATAAAGCGGTCGCGCGTGAGACGATGCGCAATGCCAAAGTTCCCATTACGCCCGGCAGCGACGGGATCATTGAGACCGAAGCGCAGGCACTGAAAATCGCTCACAAACTGACCTATCCGGTCATCGTCAAGGCTTCTGCCGGCGGTGGCGGACGCGGTATGCGGATCGCCCACAACGACAACAGTCTGATCCAGGGCTTCCACGCAGCGAAGACGGAGGCGGAACGCGCATTCGGCAACGGTGATGTGTATATTGAAAAGTTTGTGGAAAATCCGAAGCACATCGAAGCACAGATCCTGGCGGACAATTACGGCAACGTGATCTGTCTCGGCGAGCGCGATTGCTCCATGCAGCGCAGACACCAGAAGCTCATCGAAGAATCCCCGTCCCCCTCCATCAGCTCGTCCACCCGGAAAAAGCTTATGGAAGCGGCTGTCAAGGCGGCAAAAGCGGTGCATTACACCTCCGCAGGGACCATTGAGTTCCTGCTGGACCCCAAGACCAACAATTTCTACTTCATGGAAATGAATACCCGCGTCCAGGTGGAGCATACGGTCTCTGAAATGGTCAGCGGGATCGACATCATCAAGGAACAGATCCGGATCGCCGCAGGCGAGCCGCTGAAGATCCAGCAGAAGGATGTGGTGCTGCGCGGACACGCGATCGAGTGCCGGATCAACGCAGAAGACCCCTTCCGCAACTTTGCGCCCAGTCCGGGGCTGATCAGCTTTTACAGCCCTCCGGGAGGCCTTGGCGTGCGCGTGGATTCCCATGTCTACAACGGCTATCGGATCCCGCCCCATTACGACAGTATGATCGGCAAACTGATCGTCCACGGGAATGACCGGAAAGAGGCGATCGCGCGCTGTCAGATGGCGTTGGACCAGTTCCTGATCCACGGCATCAAGACCAGTATTCCTTTTGAACAGTTCCTGCTGGCAACACGGGAATTTACGGAGGGAAAATACGATACTGGTTTTATCGAACGCATCATGAAAGGCGGTGCGTTTGAACAGGCGGCAAAGAAAGACGCCGAGAGTAAAAAATAAGACAGAATTCAGCTCTGTATTTTTCAGCGTTCATGCGATTGCGTGGACGCTTTTTTGTTATTGTGATTCTGTGTATAATATTTAGCAAAAGTGGTTGAAAACAAGCAGTGTTATGGTTGTTTGAATATGTGTTTTTGGTTCTTTTTGCTTGTTGTGTTTAATCTCTGCAAAATAAACAGGTTCTGCTGAAAAACTGTGTTTGGATGCTGCGCTTGTTTCGGAATCGATTTTTTTGATCCGGGAGATTCATTTTTTTTGTATTTTGCAGCTGTTTGATGAAAATTGTTGTTTGATTGTTTATGACAGATTACTCTTTTTGGTACAGATTACGCACAAAAATTTTTTAATTTTTTTCAGTTTTATGACAATTTCACTATTGACTTTTTCGTTAAAATATATATAATATATATTGTAATGGGGTAGAGGTAGACTGTACCCTGATGATTGAAGATAAGTAAAACACACTGTCCGGGACGGCTTGGCAGAGTCGGTCCGGAGTCAAAGATAAAACGACAGGAGCGACAATTATGAGTATTTTCAAGCTGGAAGACAGAATTCTGTTTGAAGCCGGGGCTGCACAGGAAGCAGTGGATGCAGCACAGAATGTACAGGAGATTCAACAGCAGCAGGCGGAGATCGATGCTGCTGATAATGAGACCAGTGATCTGGTAAACAATGCGGAGCTTGCTCCCTCGGAACAGGGGAGTGCGGAATCGGGCAGCGATGCCGCGGATGTTGAGGCGGCGCAGCAAGATCTGGTGGAAGGCAGAATGGCACGGGTGATGCCCGGACCTGCGGAAGATCCTGCGGATGCGGCAGATGCCGGTGAAGCGGGCGGTACAGAGGTATCGGAAGACAATGCGGATGAATCCGGAATGGATGCCAATGAAAGCGGTATCAGTGCTTCTGCGTCTGCCAACGCAACTGATGCTGACGCTTCTGCAGACTCCGATCTGACCGTTACCGACAGTGTGAATGGTGGTGAAACTCACAGCGTAAGTGCTGATTATGAACAGAATGTGAACGAATTTGCGGTTGTCGGGGAAGGGCAGGATGGTGAAAGCCTGAGCTTTACCGATGTGTTCCCTGTGGATCAACTGGATACCACGATCAGTACGGATGGCAAGCGCAATGAACTGATTGTGGTCAGCGGCAGTATCTATGGTGCAGATGAGGCGATCGCTGAACTTGCTGAACGGGCGGATGTGCTTCAGCTGGAAGCCGGTCAGGATCCTATGACGGAGATCCTTGCCTGGATGGAAAAACAGGGCGACCGGAAATATGACGCCATTCATATCGTCAGCCATGGTGCGTCCGGTTATCTTTCTCTGAACGGCGTGGTGATCGATGCGGAATATCTGGCGGAAAATCCGGATGTCTTCGTGGAACTGGGGGCTCATCTTACGGATGACGGCGACATTATGCTTTACGGCTGCAATACTGCTGAAGGTGCTGCCGGTGAAGCGTTTATCAATCAGTTGGCGGAGCTGACCGGCGCAGATGTGGCGGCTTCCACGGGAACTGTGGGCGGTTACAGCGGCAACTGGCAGCTGGATTTTGCCATGGGTGATATTGATGCTGTGCATATCACGATCGATGGTTACAAGAAATCGCTGTCATCAGAACTGAAAGTCAACAGTTGGACCGTGCTGAGCAGCGTCCTCAGCGGTATGCAGAGTACGGACTCCACTGTCGCCGAACGGTATTCGGATCTTCAGAAGATCATTCTGGTGGACTATAACATTCTCGACGAAACTACCGGTGATATCGTGTATCCTGTCTCCGGCACGGCTGGTGACGGTATTTTTGAATGGAAGGGTGCGCTGAATATTTCCAAGTCCATCATCATCGAAGGTGATACTGAAACTGTTTACCAGGATGCGAACGGCAATCAGGTTCCGCTGACGCTGAAATATACTACCGTGACCGATACCAAAGCAAAAGCCAGCGATCGCTTCTTCAAGATCGACAACACGATCGGGAAAGACGAAAAGATTGACGGTCACAACATCAATGTTCAGATCGGGAACTTGAGATTTGACGGTTCTGCCGATCTGGGTGCTTCTGTGTTCGGCAAGGGTGGTGCGATCTATGTTCAGAACGCCAACCTGCGGCTGTTCGGGGATGTGAGTTTCCGGGACATCCGTACGCAGCAGACCAAGTCGTTGAATCCCTACGATCCGGAAAAAACGAGTCCCGGCGGTGCATTGATCGCCTTTGCCGGTTACAATCTGACGATCGAGGCGAATCTGGATGTGATTTCCTATGTGGGCTTCAACCAGAGCGGTCAGACCGGTGTGGTGCTGAACTTTATCGGGGATCACCTGGTTTGGAACAGCAAAGACGGCAATATGTACAACATGGATCTGCGTGGAATTGCGTTATCGAACGGGTTTACCGCACACGGCGTACTGGCAAACGTGGTCCGTGCCCAGTCTGTTTCTGTCAGCAACTACACCTTTGAACATTTTGCGTCCAACAACTGGGCTGCTTCCCTGTTCACTGTGTATTCCACGCCCGAAATCGACTTCAACAATGTGGCGTTCAATGACATTTACTACTATACGGGCGGCGATGGTCAGGCTCCCTTCCTGCATCTGGACAGCAGCCATGTGATCGTGGAATTTGACTATGCGTCTCTCCAGTACGGGATCAATGAATACCGTCCTGACTCCTACACACGGGATATGCGTTACATCCTGATCCGGGACAATACGATCGACTTTGATGTGACTGCCGGAGAACTGGAAAGTATGCTGGCTGACGGCTGGCGCTATGCTCAGAAAACGGATATTGCCCGCATCAATTACAGCGGTGCCAATACCAATACGGCGGAGCAGGCGGGTTACGACATCATGGTGAACTCCCAGAACGAAGTGATCTTCTACGATACCGCAAACAAGCGCTTCTCCTTCGTGCTTTTCAATTCCTACAAAAACGATGATGTCCGTGCGCCCGGCGAAGTGATCGACAGCCATTTCGGTATTCCGGAATGCGGCAATGTGGACAAAACGGTTGATATGCTCAATCACTTCAGTGCGGAATTCCTGCAGACCAATGCGATCATGACCTACGACACGAAGGCGACGCTGAACAATATCACCATCGAAAATGTCTACGGCAAATATGTGAATCATGTCTGGAACCGTCCGAACTTCGGTGCGATCGCCTTTTATGGTGCAGGGTATGCCACGGACCTGGAGAACAATCCGTTCTCGGAAAACGTGGACAACACCAGCCTGACCATCAACAACCTTTATGTGGAAGAGACCGGTGCGCTGCGTGAATTTCAGGAAGTGGTTACCAAGGCGAACAACGCCGTTGCCAAGAACTACACCCCGCCCGCCAACAGCGTGGATCTCTACATGAAGAAGAACGAAGGCTATGTGCTGTGGGACGGTACAACCCGCGATGTGGCACTTTATGCGCTGAAGTTCACCACCATCGCCAAGGCGAACAACGTGGCGGGTGCATACGATCCCGCTGCAAACGAATACTTTATGAAAGATGCCGCCGGCAACTATGTGAAGTGGGACGGTTCCACCGGCAAGGATATTTACTACCAGCCCATCAGCACGGCAGATGGCAACCGTTTTGTGGATAAAGCCGGAGCGCTGTACTTCGATGGCTCCAGTCTGACCGTGAATAACTCCGCATTTGTCGGTACGGTTTCCAATGCCGGCGGTGCTGTACTGATCAATTCCGGTGAAGCTACTTTCAATAATACGGTGTTCAGCGGTCTCTACTATCGCGCGGACGGCACATTCGGGCTGAATGACGGTACCAACCATCTGGTCCACCGGATGATTTCTTACTCCGGCAACACAGGTCCCTCCACCGGCAATACCGCTCGCGGCGGTGCGATCATCATGCTCGGCAGCGGAAAAGCGGGCGGCGACCTGACGCTGACCAACACCCGTTTTGAAGGGATCGCTTCCTGGGACCAGGGCGGCGGGATCTATTACGCCAACAATGACGGCGACATCACGATGACCAACATAGTGGTCGACAATGTGGTCAGCGGTGTCCGCGGCAATGCAGATAACGATGATGGCGGTTTCCTCTTTGCCAACGCCAAAAATATCTATGTCAATGTGGATACGGATGTGGCAGCGGCGGGGAACGGACACGCTGTTTCCGAGACCCACAGTGTCAACACCTTCACGAACATTGACGGTCGCGGTTCCGGCGGTGTGTTTTACGTGTATGTGAGCGATGAAATGCAGTTCAACGGGGATGTGCGCTTTGAAAACATCACCTTCCAGCAGAACAACGGTCGCGGATCCGGCGGTGTGATCTATTTCCGGGCGAATTCTGCTCAGGCAGCCAGTGTTTATGGCGGAAATCTGACTTTCAACGGCAATGCCACCTTCATCAATATTGAAATGGACCGCGAATCCTACCAAACCAACTTTGATGGCAACTGGGTCACCACCTGGAACGGCGGCGGTCTGATCAAGTTCATGGGGCAGGACCTTTCTTTCCTCGGCAGTTCGTTCACGGTGGACGGCGTGGGGATTTACAGCAGCAGCACCATCTATGGCGGTCTGTTCCAGTTCCTGGGGAACGACCTGACCATTCGCAGTGACATCTCCATCAACGATGTCCGTATGTCCTCCTCCAAGACCAATGCCCAGAAGGGAACGGTTGCCGGTGATTACGGGCTGATCTTCTTCCAGGGCAGAAATCTCTACCTGGAAGATACGGGCGCGGCTGCGGTCTGGACCGTGACGGATCCCGCCACGGGCAAGGGCTACTACGCCGGTGCTTCCGTCACAAATATGCATTCCAATGGTATGATCTGGTTCGGCGGTTATGAAATGACCCTGAAGAACATTTATATCGACAACCAGCAGACCGAGTTCAAGGAAGACGGCGTTACCAAGAATCCGTACTACAATGCCACCCACGACGGCAAGGGTTATATCGGCACTTTCAACATGATCTATGTGGCGCAGGGACATGAAGCCACGGAAATCAACGGTGCGGTGCTGAACATCCAGAACATGGGGATCGCCAACGTCTGGACCAGTTCTCCCAACAACACTTCTGCGGACGGCGCCCTTATCAAGGGTACGGCGGTCATGGCGACCATCGACAATCTGGAAGTCCGCAATGTCAAAGACAGCTTCAAGGCCACTGATACCGGAAAACGCGATGCCGGTATGCTTTCCTTCACAACGGCGAGTCAGGTAACGATCACCAACTCCCTCTTTGACCGCATTGTGACCAGTGACTATATGGACTATGGCACCAATGCCAACAATGCCACCCGCGGCGGTATCATTGCGAACAACCGGTCCACCGTGACGATCAAAGACACGGTGTTCAGCAACAACGCCATCTCCAACCCCTACGGCATGATCAATACCTACCTGGGGATCACGTCGATTTACGGTACGGCGCAGGCGGACGGCACAGCCTCCACCCGTTTTGAGAACAACACGAACCAGAGCAAGTACCTGCTGGGGGCACTGGTCGCCGGAGTCGGTTCCACGGTGACGATCCATGGTGAAAATATTTACAATGCGGACGGCACGGTCAAGTACTACGGGATCAGCATGACCGGCAATACCGCCAACGTGACCAACGACGGTAACGGCTACGGTTTCATCTATGGCGGTACCACCACCAGCTGGTTCAACAACGACGGCAACGAAGCGGCATCCCGTCCCTCTGTGACGATCGATGGCCTCTACTTTAACAATAATACCTTTGTGCGGACCACGGGCAAGGGCAACATTTACGGCGGTGCCATCAACTTCTGCGGCGGCAGCGACAATGCGCAGGATGCCGAAAACCCGCTGACGATCCGGAACAGCCATTTTGAAAATGCGTCCGCCACCACCGGCGGTGTGATCATGATCGGTACCGGCTCCACGGTGAATATCGACAGCAGCATCTTTGTCAACAACAGATCGTTCGGGGGTGCGGGCGGTGTGATCCGTTTCAACACCAGCGTTCACCATTACCTTAATATCAATAACTCTGTGTTCCGCAACAACAGTGCCTCCACCACCGGCGGTGTGTACTGGGGCGGCGGTTTCGCCGAACTCTACGGCTTCAAAGTCACCAACAGCGTCTTTGAAAACAACCATGCGGATGGGGGAGTCGGCGGTGCGTTTACGTTTATGGTGGATGAAAAAGACCCGTATCCCGGTCACAACCGTACGCCGATGATCTTTGAAAACAACGTGTTCCGCAACAACTGGGCGAGCAGCCACGGCGGTGCCCTCTATCTGGGTACCCAGAGCTGGAACACCGGCAGCCAATATTCCTACAACCAGTACGTGGAACTGACTGCCAACCTGTTTGAAGGAAACTGGGGCGGTTACACCAGTGTGGACGGTCTGAACTTTACGGCATCCGGCGATGCCAACACCCGCGGCGGTGCGGTTTCCTATCTCGGTAACACCATCTATCTGACGGATAACATCTGGCGGAACAACCGTACCACCGGCAGCGGTGGTGCGCTGTACTACTGGGGTCGCGGCGGCGGTGGTGACCTCGACACTTCCACCACGGGTAACAGTTCGCTTGCGACTCATGTGGTGATCGGGCGTCAGATCCATATCAACGGTGATTATTATGAAGGCAACTATGCTGTGACAAATGGCGGTGCCCTCTTCATCAGCTGGAGCAGCGGTACCACCCATATCCTGAATGTGAACAACAGCACATTCTACAACAACAGTACTGCCGGCAAGGGTGGTGCGATCTATGCAAACAACCGGGATGTCACCTACTATATCACGCTCTATAACAGCACATTCCATAAGAACCAGGCGACCCACGGCGGTGTGCTGTTCTTCAACTCTACTGCTAACAGCGTAGGGTCTCTTGTGGCGTTGAGCAGCACCTTCGATGGCAACATTACCACGAATGCGGCATCCGGTACACTGGACACCCAGCAGACCCGTATCCTCCACCTCGCCAGCAACATTTTCACGAACAACGAAGCGTCATACGAACTTTATATGACAGCCAAGCAGAGCGGCGGCACCACGGCAACCACATACAACTATGTGGATACCGCCGGCAATGTCAAGACCACCGGTCACGTTCATCTGCGGACGGAAGTGGGGATCCGTGCGCTGTTGGGGAATATCTCCGACCGTGCCATCAGCACCACTGCGGAAGATACATTCTTCAACGGCAACCGCACGATCTACGATGCCAATAACTATATCTACAGCGATATGGTGCTGAACAACGTGCAGCTCTCCTCCTCTGTCATCTACGGTGCATCCGGTCCGGAACTGAAGGACAACGGCGGCAAGGTGCCGACCATTGCGGTGGCATCCAACCTGATGAGCTATGCAAAAGCCGGACTTCAGGCGGATGGTCTCATGCGCTATGCACTCAGCAACGACTACGAAGGCGGCGCCCGCTACCTCTGGTTCCAGACCAGTAAGGACGGCGGCTTCACCTGGACCGAATGGCAGCGTCTGGCGGGGGCTTACTTTGCCTCCCAGTACAACTATTACGGCACGGATCCCCATCTTCAGGTCGGTCAGTCTTACCACGTAGGCAACAACGGTACAAGCAACTGGAACAACTACGATCTGGATACCAACCTGAACCGTGTCGGATTCAACTTCCGTTACTTCAACAGTACCAAGAACAGCGCCACCATGTCCACTTCATACGCCGGGTTCTACTACAAGAACAACAGCGAAAACCTCTACATGCTGGATGCTCAGATGTTTGAGCTGATGAATACTTATGTGGACGCACGCGGGTACCTGCGCGCGTTGACAGGGGATGCCATCACCACCCCGGGTGCGGTTGAAGTCGATGCTTACGATATCGCCGTCAGCAACCGGGAAGAACTGCTCATGCAGCAGAAACTGGATGTCTGCATGAATGCCGAAGGTACTATGTACTACGGTATCAAAGACGGACATATCGAAACCTTCTACTCCTCTATGGAACTGTTTGCCAAGGGCTACACCCATGTGACGGAAGCGGATATTGCACTGCTGAACGGCAGAGCGTACGAACTCAGCTCCAATGTGGATCACGCAGACCGTTATCAGGCATTTGTCTATCGGGATATTACTCAATATTACAAGATCGCCGAAATTCAGGATGCCATTGATTATGCGGAAGCCAACGGCATGAATGTGTACGTGGCAGATCAGATGTATGACCTCAACACCACCGTGACGGTGGATGGCAACGTGAGTATTGCCGGTATCGGCGACCGCTCCGGCTTCAGAGGAACCGCTGCCACCATGTTCAATGTGACGGGCGATGTGTCCTTCGGTCTGTACAATCTGAACCTCTCCACCACCGGCACGCTGATCAATGCCGTCGGCGGCACCCGCGGCGTGGATATCGACCTCTATAATGTGACCGTGGATGGTGCGGCAAGCATCGTTACCGGCACGCAGGTCCGTGACTTCTCGGTGGAAGATTCCATTATCAACAACATCACCGGCACGGCGTTTGACATTACGCTGACCACCGGCGGCAGAGCCACGCTGGAAGAAAGCTCCTTCGATATGGAAGGCGGCACCCTGCTGAAACTTACCGGCGGCGAGTTCCTGAATGTGAAAGATATTGTGATCTCCGGCACGGAAGCCGCCAACCTTATGACCATCGACGGCACCGTGAACGTGGATGTGGACGGCGTGACCGTGGAAGGCGAAACCGCACTGCTGATCAAGGAATTTGACGGCGTGGCGAATGATGTCCACTACCACAAAGACCTGATCATCACCGGCAATGGCATCGTGATCAATAACTCCACCACCGTGGATGTGAAGAACCTGAACGTGCAGGATGTCCATGCCGATAACGGCGCCTTCTTCCAGTACAACGGCGAAGGCACTGTGACATTCAGCAAGAGCGAAATCAAGGACAGCACCGCGCAAGTCTTCTTTGACTTCGATCAGGCACTGGGCGCTGTGGCGCTGAACAACCTGACCGTGACCGATGTTTACACCTCCGGCAGAATGGTTGTCTTCGGCGGCGCAACACTGGCGATCGTGGACAGCACCTTCAAGGGCGGAACTCAGTTCCTCCACCTCAAGAACGGCGCTGTGACCATTACGGACAGCTTCTTCCACAACTTTAAGAGCAGTCAGAACGGCTCTGTGATTTTGGCGGACGGCAAGAATCAGGCGTCCATCACCGTGGATGGCGGCCTCTTCAAGAACAACAGCGGCGCAGAAGGCGGCGCGATCTATGCGGACCTGAACGGCGGCAAAGTGACCCTGACCGATACCATGTTCCGCGGCAACAGCGCGACCGGCAACGGCGGCGCCATCAGCATTGTCAATACCACCGTGACCTCCGGCGGCGGTCAGACCAAAGATTATGCCTACATCACCGTTGATGTGGATGGCGATGATGCAGCGGTCGGCGGCGACGGCAAGTCCGATTACTTTGTGATCTACAACGATGCAACCGGTGAATTCCGCTACTGGACTTTTGAAGAGGGTAAGACGGATGCGAAACTGGGTCTGCCGGAAGGCTTCCGCCGTCTGGATGCAAATGTGACGGAAGATGCCGCCATTTATGCAGACTTCGCCGGATTCGCCTCCCTGATCGAATCGGATACCCGTATTGAGGTGACGAATACGCAAGGCGAAGGGACGATCAGCGGTTACGGCACACTCGAAAAAGGATCGCTCAATCAGGATAAGACCGACGAATACGAAACGGATACTTATAATGCCACCGGTAAACTGCTCGTCTTCACTGCTCTTAATGAAAATCTGGGCGGTCCGCTGACTTATGCGTTCCAGATTGTGGATTTGAGCCTGTATTTTATCGACGGCATGGGTTACCTCTATGAAGTCAGCCCCATTGAACCGGGCGACTATGCGGCTGCTATGGATCTGGCAAACGTGAAGATCACGCCGGGTGAAATGCTGACCGATTCCAAGCAGATCAATGTGAAAGAATCGATCCTGATCCCCGGCACCGGCGGCGGTGTTGCCTATCGCACGGAAGTGACCATGTACGAAGTGGACTTCAAGCGGAACAGCGGAACGCTGGGCGGTGCATTGTATCTCTTCTCGCAGGAAGCAAACAAACTGAATGTGAAGATCGAAGTTTCCTACTTCGGAATGAACGAAGCGGAAAGCGGCGGCGCACTCTATGCGGAAAATCTCTACACGCTGGAAATGAACCAGGTCGTCTGGGAAAGCAACGAAGCAGCCAAGTTCGATAACGACGGCTTCCGGAACGATACCTCCAAGGGCGGTGCCGTGTTTGTGAAGAACACCAACACCCTGATCACGAATAATACCTTCTTCTACAACGCAGCGCTGAAGGGTGCTGCGATCTATGGCGATGCCAGCGAAATCTATGTGACCAGCACCACCATGATGATGAACCAGTCGCACGAATCCGGCGGTATGATCCATGTGATTAACGGCAGCGGACTTTATCTGGTGAATGACCTGTTCGTTCAGAACGGCAACGGCGATTACTTCATGCGCGGCGATGACGTGGCGGGTAATTTCAAGACCATGTTCAATGTGGTGGACCGGAAGTTTGAACAGCAGGGCAATATGGTGTTGACGGAGGTCTATGAAAACTTCTTCGGCGAAAAATTTGTGGTTGCGAAGGATGATTACTATTCCGGCGAATCCACCCGTGAATACAGCAGCACGGTCAATACGTCTCTCAAGGTGACGGGACACGGTCTCAGCTCTATCGCCGGCTCCAATCAGACCGGCGGTATCCTGATCAACAGCACCGCACTGGGGATTGTGAAACTGGATAAGACCAAAGGCGGTTCCCACTACACGCCCGCAGCGATTCTGCGTGAATCCGGAAAAGATCTTGTGACACGGAGCAGCTCGGATGAGTTCATTCTGGCATACGCACCGGTGGAAGACGGCGGAAAGCGTGCCCTGGTGATCGCTCTCAACCCCGGCAGCTACGGCGCAGATTATGTGTATGTCTCCGATGGCGTGGGACTTTATGACAAGATCTCCGATCTGAACAACTTTGACTCCATCAATACCGACGGTCGCGGTTACCGCCGTGAATCGGAAGTCTATACCGTGGATGACCAGAACAAACGGGTGGAGATCGCTGACTGGTCCTACACTGCCGGTGCGTATCAGTTCAACGCCGGTGTTGCACACGTTTACCTGCGGGATGCCAATGATAATGCCGTGGACTACGGCTTCTTTGCGACTGTGCAGGATGCAATGGACTTCGCTATGCAGATCAGCAATGACAACCCCGGAAAACTGGCGGAAGTCGCTCTGGTGGATGCCATGGTCAGTATCGGCGGTCCCACCGACTTCGGCAGCCAGGGACGCATGGGTGATAACACGGAATACTGGAGTTATCTGGCAGTAGGTGCGTTCGGCTACAATTTCAATATCTCCATCATTTCCGGCGGTGAACACTCCGGGCTGACCACCCGTTACGCGCACGACTACTACTACAGAAGCGGCGATCTTTACAGCGATGTTCACGCCAACGCTTCCGCAGATACCCTGATCGTGATCTACGGCGACGGTCACCTGACCATCGACGGCGGCATAACCGCAGAAGACGGCACGGTCACCAACGGTCTGAAGCTGATGGGTGGTCATGCCCGCAGCTGGACCAACAGCAACCTTTACGGTACGATCCTGCATCACGGTACCGGCAGTATCAACCTCGCCCAGCTCCACGACTTCGACCTGACGGTCCGGAACGTGGATATTGTGGGCGGCGTGGGTACTTCCGGCGGCGCATTCTACCTGCGCAGCGTCCAGAACGTCCTCATCGAAAACACCAACTTCATCAACATTCACTCCCGCAACTCTGCCGGAGCGATCGTTTACACGGAAGGCGGTACGCTGCACCGTACAGATGTTCAGAACAGCGACGGCACTTACCAGCTGATCCGGGAAGGCAATGCCTCCTTCATCATCCGGGATTCCCAGTTCATCAATAACACCACAGCCAACCCCGGTTACGGCAGCGGTGTGACTTACGCCCAATCCCACGGCGGCGCTCTTTATATTGTTGACCGTACCGCTTCCTTTACTGCGAGTTACGGCGGTGCAAGCTACAAACTGGTTTATGAAAACAGTACGGTTGATGTTCTGATCGAAAACACCCTGTTCCAGGGTGGCAGAGTCAACGGATACGGCGGTGCTATCTATATCGGCGGTACCACCGGTACTCCCGGCTCCGTCACCATCACCGGCTCCACCTTCATCGACAACGAAGCGACTCTCTCCGGCGGTGCCATCTATCAGGGTACCAATGACTGGACGAACAACGGCCGCAGTATCACGCCGGTGATCAAGGTCATTGATACGAAATTCATCGGCAACACTGCCGGGATCAAGGGCGGCGGCGCTCTGTTCATGACCGACTTCCTGAACGTGGACGGCAGCTACTTTGAAGGCAACAAAGCCGCGGACGGCGGCGGTCTCTTCCTCGCCGTTGACCAGGACCAGGATACCACGCCGAAGATGGATGTGGTGATCGAAAATACCGCATTCAATGCCAACTACGCTGAAAACTCCGGCGGCGGTATGGTCGCCAGTACCTACAACGAAACAACGCACGCCTCCGGTACCCGCGACGGTTGGGGTACCAATGTCCGTATGGAAAACCTCACCTTCGTGAACAACGAAGCAGGAGCTTCCGGCGGCGGTCTGACCGTGACCCGTTCCTCCATCAACCAGGGCGGTGTGTGGCTGATCAACAGTACGCTGGTGGGCAACAGCGTGGACAGCCCCAACGGCTTCTATGTGAAGAACTATGACGGCAACGAAAGTGCCGCATACTTCGGCGGCGGCGGCGGTATTTATGTGGGTGTTGCCGGTTCCTCTCCCACCAGAGATGCCAAGGACAACGGCTGGAACCTTTCCAAGACATCCGCAAGATACGGCGCTTACCTCTTTATGCTGAACAACCTGGTGGTGGACAACACCTCCCGTGAAAGCGGCGGGATCCGCGTGGCGGACGACGTGACGGCTGCCGAACACTATTCCGGCGGTCTCCGTGCCAACAGTACGGCGGGGATCACTGCCGGTCTCATCGGTACGGTCACCGGTTCCTACAACGTGGTGGGCAAGCTGACCGGCTTCTTCTACGGGGAAGGCAAGCGGATCACGGATACCGGCGTGTTGAGTGTGAACAATGTTTACAACAACTCTCTGCTCACTGCGGAAAACCTCTTTGACCTGAACAAGGTTTATGTGAACGGAATGTATGTGCTGGATGCCAGAAATCTGCTCCAGATCCGGGAACTGAATCTGGGTGTGGATCTGGACGCGCAGCTGGACAGCATCCTGAACCACGAAAATCTGAGCATTGCCAGCTATCAGAGCAACGGCGGTCTCTACTCCTATGCGTTCCGGGATACCACATACGGCGATACCAACTGGTACGGTCTGCGTCAGAACAACGGCAGTACTTCCGATACCGCCACCACCTGGCCGGAACGGATCGTTCAGGAAATCGTGGCGGAAGAAACCATCGATGTCGGTTACGAAGTGAAACTGGACGGTGGCGGGATCAAGCGTACTCCTGCATACACCGCCGGTTCTGCACAGAATACCTCCCTCTTTGCCTGGACGGAACGGGCGGACGGCAGCGTGGATCGCTATTACACCGTCAGCGAAGTCCGGGAAGGTCTGGCGAACGGGTATCTGGATATGAATGGTAACGATGCCTACGATCACGGCACCGATATCCTGTTCTATAACATGACCCTGAACCTGATCGATACCACTTTCGTGCTGGAAGAAGGCTTCACGGTCAGCGGTAAAGTCTTTGCACTTGATCTGAATGGAGACGGCAAGCCGGATTACAATGCACTGGGTTCTTTCAATGTGACCCTGGTCGGCAGTGCCGATACCTGCCTTACCGTGGAAGGTGATATGGATGATGTGTTCCATGTGACCGACGCCGCATACATCACGATGAAGAATATGCAGATCGCCGGTACGGTCTATGTGGATCAGATCGCAACGCTGGTTATGGACAGCGTTCTCTTCCACAATGTGAAAGCCACGCCCAAGGGATCCGACAGAAAAGCGGAAGCCGTGCTGGATGTCCGCGGGCAGGGGAACGCCACTGTGATCAACAGCACCTTCTACGGCAATGAAATGGAATACAATGTCAAGCTTGCCGGCGAATATCAGCAGGAAGGTTTCTCTGTTGAAAGAAATGCAGCGGTGAACCTGGTCAATACCACCCTCGTTTCTATGGAAACCAACGTTTACACCGGTGAACGGGTGACCTCTGAAACCGGTATGCTCTTCCATGTGAGCGGTGACCTGAACGTGCTGAACAGCGTGGTTCTGGTCAAGGTGAAAGTGGACGATACCACCGGCAGCGCCGGCGAAATCAACCTTGCCTATTCTTACTTTGCCGATTCCTACGTGGTGACCGGCTCTGCCAACACGGAAGTCGAAAACGGCATTTATGAACTCAATAATCTCTACGGAACCAAAGGAGTCCGTTTCGCAACCGGAATCACGGACGAAATCTTTGTGCGGGATGTGGATAACAACATCCTCTTTGAAGATAACGGTCTGCTGATCGATGTGACCCAGCTCTTCAATATCGAAGTCTGGGATGGCAACGGCGGCAAGACGATCCTCCGCAGTTCGCCGGGTCTGGCGGGCGTGATGACGGCAGTCGGGTTCACCAGTTTCAATGCGAATCCTTACTCCGCTTACAGCGGCGGTTATACGATGCGCTACAACCTGTACTTCTCCGACAACTATCAGGCAAAACTGGATACCGTCACCGGCTTGACCACTATCAACGGCGACTGGCGCTATTTTGCCGCCTTCGGACAACTGGGCGGCGCCTGGTACAACAGCGATGCAGCCCGCCCGATGGAAACACTCAAAACCTTCGGGTTCGGTGAACTGGTCGTTTCTCTGGATGCTGCCGGAAATACCGTTTACACCGCCGGTTCGCTGGAAGCGCTCCACAACCAGTTTGAACGGGCAGACGGCACGACCACGCCGGATACCGTTACGGTCATTGATTACGACCAGCGCGGATTCGAGCGTAAAGTCAACGCCATTTACAACCGGAAGACCGGTCTCTACGAGTTCCAGTATTCCGCCGGTGCGTTCACATCCATTCTGGGCAGACTCTCCCTGGAAGTCAATACCTATGATAACGTAATCAATGATTACGACGATTACACCAGCTTGTACGAGGCGATCGAATACGCCAAGAAGCTTTCCGCCAGCAACGAAGGCGAAAACTTCACGGTCACTTTCGACAGCAACGTGTTCTGGGATGATCCCACCCTCGTCAAGTCCACGCTGGCTTCCGGTTACAGTGCCGCATTCATCCTGCACACTTCCGGTACCACCGTTACCATCGACGGGCAGCTGACGAAGACGGATGACAAGACGGGTGAAGTCGCAGAAAAGCGCCTGACTCTCATGAGTCACAACAATATTTCCGAAACGCTGGAAAACAACACCTTCTTCCTGACCTTCGACGTCCTCAGCTCCACGCTGCATCTGGACAACATCATCCTCAAGGGTCCGGGCAGAAGCGGCAAGTCTGTGGAAGGCGGTATCGTGTTCGTCAACATCGGGAACGCGGCAAAACTGATCACGGACAACGCCTCCTTTGTGGACGGCCGCGGCTCCTTTGTGATCAACAAGACCAGTAACGGTCAGTTCGACCTTTACAACTCCGAGTTCATCAACAACTATACCTCCAAAGCGTTTGAAGCGGACGGCGGCGGCACCATGCGGGTGACCAATACCCTCTTCGAGAACAACAATTTCACCAGCGGCGTGCTGTATGCCGGATTCGGCAACACCTTCTGGTCCATCGGGTCCACCTTCCGGAACAATACCGCCTACCGTTTGTTCTCCTCCTCCTATAACAACCTGAGCTTTATCTTTGAAGATACGGTGTTTGAAGGAAACGTCATGAGCGGTAAGGGATACAATTACACGACTGATGCTCCGAACCTGATCTTTATGGACTACGGTACCGGTGAACTGATCATGAACCGCTGCGTGGTTGTGGGCAACGTGGTGCAGAACGGCGGCAGCAAGGCTGCTTCTCTGATCCATATTGCTTCCGACTACAACGATAACGATACGAGCGGTACATTCATCGCGGACTCTGTCTTTGCCAACAACAAGATCACCATCAGCCACACCGATTCTACCGGCGGTGTGATCTCCTACGGTTGGTGGTCACCCGGCAGTTCCGTGCTGCTGGTGAACAACGAAATCGTGAACAACGAAATCATTGCGGTCAATAACGCAGGCATCCGTTCTGCGGCGATCAATACCAAGATGAATGTCAAGTCCGGCACCCAGTGGGTTTTTGTCAACAACGTGATCGCAGGCAACACCTTTGAAAACCAGAAGGCGGGAACCGGCAAGATCGGGGCGGACGTTTATCTGGCGACCTCTCTCAACAGCCGTCATGTGACCATGGCGTACAATGTGATCGAAAACCTCACGACCTGGGACAAGGGTTACAATCTGGATGTTGCCGCCAACAACTACCTGACCTTCATCGGTAAGAACTATGTGAACGGTCAGGAATACACGGGTGAAATGATCACCGCCACCGGCATTGCGGACACCATGACCTTGAAGGCACTCTACGGTTCCGAAGATCCGGAACTGACCAGAGACAGAGAAGGCAATATCTACCTTTACAGCGTCTGGAAGACCGACCTGCCGAAGGACAGCCTGATCCTGCTCAACGGCGTGCTGACCAACTATACCTACGACTCCACCTCCAAGCTCTATACCATCTCCTGCACGCTGGACGGCGAAAACTGGGATGCGGTCTGGTCTGCCTCCACCCCGAGCTGGAGAAACTCCGCCTGGATCCGGTCTCACCTCCTCAGCGGTACGGACCGTCTGGGCAACCTCCGCACGGTGGATGCCGCACTGGGCAGCGTGGAATACGGCAACTGCATCGCACAGATCGTGGCGGATGCGGAATTCCGTACCACCGGTGCCGCCGGTGAACTGGAATGGAGCGGCGAAAACTTCGAGATCAAGATCGCCGGCAAGTCCGACTATCAGAAACTTTACGGCTGGCGCGCTGAATATGTGACGCCGGATGACAGCCATGCGGCGATCATCATCAGTGAAGGTCACACCATCACGCTGCCGGAAGAAATCAATCTGAACGTGCTGAACAACCTCACGGTCAGCAGCAACGCCGCGTTCATCGTGGATCGGGATATCGATCTGACCGGCAATCTGCTCAACAGCGGTTCCATCACCTTCCGGAACAATGTGGAACTGGCAGACGGCGCCACCATCAATACCGCCGCCGGTACGGTCACTTATGACAGCGTTCTGGCACAGAACATCATCGCCACCGAGTACGGCAGCCTGCAGCTCGCCGGAACGGGCGACAAGAACTTCTCCAACGGCGGATACACGATCCATGATCTGATCCTCATCGCCAACACTATGAACCTGATCGGTACCGGTAAGACTGTGCTGACCCAGACTGCGGCAAAGCAGGTGTTCAATGTGGCGTCCGGCGTCTCTGCCAACATCAGCGGCATGGCGATCGTGGGCGGTACCGGCACCAACGGTGGTGCCATTCTGCTGAACGAAGGCGCAAGCCTGACCATGAATCAGGTGTCCATCAGCGGCGCAACAGCCACGGGCAAGGGCGGTGCCATCTATATGGCGGACGGTGCGAAACTCTTTGCACACAATACCACCATCGCCCAGAACACCGCCGGTGAAGGCGGTGCCATCTATGCCGTCAACGGCGCAATCACCCTGATGAACAGCACGGTTGCGGACAACACCACTGCCAACGGCGGCGCCATTGCCATGAACGAAGGCGGAACACTTGTGGTCCTCACCAGTGCTATTGCGGGCAACAAGGACAATACCGGTGTTGAAAGCACCAACCTGACCCTCTCCGGCAGCACGGAAGGGATCCTGGCATACAGCTTTATCGGCGATGCGGAAAGCGATCTGACCGATCACAACAGCACCTTCGGCGTGGATTATGCCGCAGCGTTCGGCACCAACACCCTCAGCGGCGATGGCGTCAAGACTATCAAGCCTGCGGAAACGGGCTTGAAACTCACCGACTTCATCGCAACCGGTGCAACCGGTGACAACCGGATCGCATACACGCTGGACAACAATACCTGGTATGCCTTCACGGTGAACGAAGAAACCGCAGAAAACGGTATCGACACGGTCCGGGTCTACGGCTTTGAAGCGGTCAACGCTGATAAGATTGCTGTCACCGCACAGGAAGACGCCCGCGGCTTCTCCAGAATCCCCATGGATGACAGCAACTGGTACTACTCCGCCGGCGCTTATCAGGGCGCAACCTATGTGGCATGGCTGGTCAACGGCGAAAATACCACCTACTACGGCAGCGTGGAAGCCGCTGTGGAAGCAGCCAACGCCAACGGTGCGGCAGACCAGATCATCTACATCGCAGACGATATGATCGAAGTCAGTGCGAACCTGTCCATCACGGTGGATAACCTGACCATCGCAGGCGGCGCTGACGACTCCGGCCTTTCCTTCACGGGTGACTTCGGGATCATTGCCGATGCAGCAGATCTCACCCTTACCATCAGCGGTCTGGACATCAACGGCTCCATCCGCAACGGCGCAGAAAATCTGAACCTGAAACTGGCGGATGTGGTCCTCGACGGCGAAGGCACACGCTACGATGGTCTCGTCCTTTCCGGTGGCAGCACGGCGGATCTCTCCGGTGTGACGGTCCGCAACTACCTGAATGCAGGTATCGTTTACGAAGGCGCCAGCCTGAAGATCGCGGACAGCACCTTCACCGAAAACAATATCGGTATTCAGTACACCGACGCAGCGGATGTGTACAGCACGCTGGAAATCGTGAACAGCGAATTCCGCGCCAACAGCTATCGCGCGATCGACTTCACCGGCTCCAGCCTGACGATCGAAGACTCCATGTTTGAAAAGAACATCGGCGAAAGCGTTATCGTCTTCAACAACAGCACCACCAGCTATAACGGCACGGCGCTGGACGAAGCCGGAAACGAAATCGATGCCTATGTGACGGAAAATGCAAAACTTTCCATCACCGGTACCGAATTCAACGACAACGAATCCGCTGAAGCCGTGATCCTGAACAGTGCGGCGGACTTCGTGATCGACCACTCCAGCTTCACCGGCAACACCGGAACCGGCTTCAAGCTCTCCAATATGAGCCCCGCCACTATGATGGATGCCGTGATCAGCAATACCCTCTTCAACGGCAACACCGTTGCAGGCGGCGGCAGCGCCATTCATCTGATCGGCAGCAACGGCGAGTTTGAAACGGTCCGTATCGAAGGAAACACCTTCCTGAACAATACGGCGGATATGGATAACTCCGGTGCAGTCTATGCCAACTCCTTCCGGTCCATGAACCTGGCGAACAATACCTTCGCCGGCAATGACCGGGCGATGTATCTTGCCGGCGGCAGCAAGGCGTTCCTCGTGAACAACCTGCTGGTCGAAAACGGTTATGAATTCATCCATGCCGCATCCGGCTCCGCAGTCTATCTGACCAACGGAAACGTGCTGGGCAATGTGACGAAGATCAGCGCCAATACGGACGGCACACCGAAACTGAACGAGATCGAAAATCTCTATATCTCCGAAAGCAATACCTACTTCCAGACAGTGGGCGACAGCACCACACCGGAAGTGATCACGCTGAAAGACATTTTCGGCGTTGAAAATACCGGCGATCTGAAGCTGGATGTGAACAATCTGCTCCAGGTCACCGAAACCGAAACCAACAAGTCCTGGCTGAACCGCGACGGCTTCATGGTGGGCGTCTATCAGGATGCCGTGACCGAAGAAGCACGCCACGCCTGGATCGATATCGCCTCCGGTGCCACCGAATGGAGCGCCGTGGATGCCGATGGCAATACACTGGTGCTGGTGAATCGCAATATGAATTCCGCCCTGATGCAGGATGCGTCCGGCGACTTCCGCGTTTCCACTTACACCGTGGGTGCAGCACAGCACAACCCGGCGATCATGTTCAGCGTGGATGGCGCGACCCTCGCCAACTACGCCGCCATGAGCGATGTGGAAATCGCCGTCCGGATCCAGCAGAGCGATGCCTACGGCTATGACATGGAAGGCTTCCTCAACGAATTCAAGGTTGGTAACACCTACTATATGTTCAGCCGTGAATACGCCTTTGAATCCACCCTGATCTCCCGTTATGACAACACGTTCTACGGCAGACTGGATACGGTTCTCAGCACGCAGGATGCCTCCGGTATCCTCGCGCAGGCGGAAGAAAACACGCTCGCCTTCCATACGGTGAACATCCACAGCGACCTGAATGCGATCAATGATGCCACGATCTATATCAATAAGTCCTACCTCACCGGTATGGTGCGCGGTATTACGCTTTCCGGTACGGCAAGCCTGATCTTTGTGAACTCCACCGCCTATCAGAACACCACATTCCTGACCATGGAAGCGGGTACGGATGCCAAGATCGTGGACAGCACGATCGTGGACAGCGGTGTGATCACGCTGAACGGTGCCGCAACCATGGAAATCGTGAACAGTATCGTTCTCAGTGAGATCTATGAAGCGGATCACGAAGCAGACCTGATCGTGGCGCTCTACTCCACGTTCCTGGAAAATGCCACCTACAACTTCGACTCCCCGCGTGACCGCGGCGTGATCGAAAATATGACGCTGGACGAACTGATCAAGATGGCGGAAGCACTGGAAATCGCCGTCGACCTCAGTACCATGGTGGATGTGGAACAGACCAATACCTGGCTCATCGAAGCATTGGATGCCAAGATCCGCGGCGCAAGCGGCGACTTCTCTGACTCCTGGTACACCTATTATGACAGCAAGAGCCATGCCCGTTCCATCCGGCAGATCGCCAACTGGGACTTCGGCTGCAACTGGCAGTATTGCGATAATTTCGTGATCGAACACGCCAGCGAATTCGGTTATGACAAGAACAGTTTGACCGAAGCCCAGAAGGCACACATCCTCTGGGAAGGCTATATGCTGCCCTATATGTACGATAACTGGATCGGCAGCTCCACCAAGATCAAGAGTGAAATCAGAAGCCGCTTCAACGGGCAGATCAACATCAATAATATTCTGCTCTCAGAAGAAAAGAACCTCTATGTGAATGCGATCAGCAGCACGGAAGTGGATAATACGCTGATCTACACCACGGCAGAAGCTCTCTACGGCACGAATATCGAGATCCGGAACGGCGCTCTGGTCTTCCAGGATGGCGTGACCCTCAATCCCAGCCCGGTCAAGGCGGGTGTACTGGTCGCCATGGATAAAGAATACAATATCTACTACACGCAGGACTTCGATGCCCAGCTTGTCTGGAACAGCGCAGCCGGCGGTTCCCCGGTGGATACCGGCATGGTGCAGGACGGCTGGATCATCAATGAAGACAAGATCGGCAACAACCGTCTTGTGACCCAGGGCGGTATGACGGTTGCGGCAATGGGTTCTTATGCAACCTATTCCTCCATCGACGGTCTGATTGTCAACATTGCCGGCGAAGATACGGAAAATATTTCCGACAAAGTCTCCCTGCGCGAAGCCATTGAAAATGCCATCGCCAACGGCGGCGGCACCATTACCTTTGCGGAACATCTGGATGGCGAAACGATCCAGGTGACCCAGCTGGCGAACGACAGCGACTTTGTGGCGTTTATCCTTGACAGCGATGTGGATATCACCATCAAGGGTGCCTTCGGTTACGGTGCAGATGAAAAACTGCTCGATATTACGATCAGTGCCTTCATGCCGGATGAAAGTGCGTCCTACAACTTCCAGCTGTTCGACATCCAGGCCGGTTCTCTCACGCTGGACGGCATCCAGATCGCTCAGAATTACGACGGTACCGTTTACAGCACCAAAGGTGATGCCCTCATTGCTGAAATCTCCGGTTCCGGCAGCCTGACCATCAAGGATATGGTCCTCGGCGATATGGAAGCGGAACAGCTCTCCATGTTCAAGGTCAGCGGAAACGGCGGACTGGATCTGGATGGCGTTTCCTTCCAGAAAAATACGGTTTACAGCCTCATCGAAGCACAGCAGGCAGTCGGAAATCAGATCCGTCTGAACGATGCCGTTGTGACCCAGAATACCACCGGCAGCGACCTGTTCCGTATCAATGGCAGCAGTCTCTTTACCCTGATCAATTCCAAAGTCTATGACAATACGGTGAACGGTTCCGTGATCTACTCCTCCGGCCTGAACGCCCAGATGCAGGTCTCGGATGTCCAGTTCTACTACAACAAAGTCACCGGACCCGTGATCGAACAGAATACTGCCACCGGTTCCATGATGCTCAACCGGGTGCTGCTCGCCTCCAACCGCTTCACGGATGCGACAGAAAGTCAGTATGTGGTGAAAGCGAACAGTGCCAATGTGCTGATCTCTGATACCACGATCGCCAACCACAACCAGAGAAGCGGCGATAACTATGTGGCGGGCGGTGTTTACTTCAACGGTGCCGGTTCCCTGAATATCATCAATACCACCATTGCGGACCAGTACGCGCACAGAAGTGCAGCCAATGGCGGCGGTCTTGTGGTGGATAATGCGGATGCCGTGGTCAAGGTTCTGAACACCATTATTCTCGGCAACAGCAGTACGGATGGTGTGGATACCGTCTGGAATGCAGCCGATATTATTGTGAAGGAAGGTATCTACAAGGATGCTTACACGCTGGCAGGCGGCGTTCAGATCAACGGTCAGGAGATCGTCTCCGGCAAGGAAACCGGTGTGTATTCTTACTATGGTCTGGATATTGATGAAGTGTTCGACACGAATACCATCTCCCAGATCATCCAGCAGACCGGTCTCCACGACTTCCATGTTTACAACAATGGCGTGCTGACTTTCGGTACAGCTTCTCTCGCATACCGGAACGGTATCCAGGTGAAAGTCTCCGACGGCAAAGTGTACTATGGCGCCAGTAAAGATCCGTTCATTACGCTTGCCTCCGGTATCAATGCCTTCAGCGGCAACTTCTTCAATCCGATCTACGACCAGAACGGAACCCGCCGTACGGACTACACGGCAGTGGGTGCCTGGAATGGCGATCTTACCCGTAATATCTTCCTGACGACGGAATACCGGACCAAGAAAGAAGCCATCATCGAAGACGGCAATATTGTCGGCTACAAGGATGTGGTGGTTGACTGGTACGTGGAAGATGTCTTCGGTCAGATGAAGTTCAACTGCGCCGGTTTTGAATACTGGCTGGAAAGCGCCCAGGAATATGTGGATATGAAGGGCTGGCGTGTGGAAACACCGGGCAGACTCTCCACCTTCACAGTCCGTGCGGGCGATGTGCTGAACATCAATGAAGGACCTGCCATTGAGATCGGCGCACTGATCGTGGAAGGTTCCCAGGTCATCGAAGAAGATCCGGCTGATGCAGCGGCACGCGGTGATGCGTATGTGTTCGTGGATCGCTATGCCAATATCCTTATCAACAATACGGTCATCAACAACAGTAACGGTATGTTCTATGATGCGGAAGGCAATGCGCTTTACCGTGAAGCCGGTATTGTGGTGGATGGCATCATCCAGTATACTGCCGAAACCAGAATGGAAAGTGCGGAAACCGCCTCCATGGTCTACCATAATACCTCCATCAGCGATATTACGTTGGCAGTCGGTACCTATGGCAGACTGGAAATCCGGAAGTCCGGAAATGTGGGGCTTTATACCGGTGGATACACCTTCGCACAGGATCTGCTGATCGCCGGTGATGATATGACCGGGATCACCTTCAACGGTGTTGATTCCGATGCCGAAACCGGGACCCGCTTCATCGGTAATCTTGTGGTCGAAAACAAGACTGTTACGGAATCCTGGGATGAAAACGGCAACCCGGTGCAGGAAATTTCCTACGTCGATTCGCTTGTTTCCTTCTCCAAAATGCATATCGCCGGAAACCTGACTGCCAACCATACAAAACTGTCATTCGACGATGTGAATGTCAATGGCAATATCACGCACAAGAATGGTACCTTTACCGCAGCGGATTCCACCTTCACCGGCACGGTTGACATCTATGCTGCTCTGCCGATGGTGGAAGGAGAAAGCGGTGGTCTTGTGCCTCAGTGGGCAGAAATTTCGATCTCCAACTCCACCTTCGCGGGCGGAACGGATTGGAACCTGAAGCTGAGCGGTACCAATGTTGCCCTGTCTCTCGACGGTTTGACCTTTGCCGGCGGCAAGGGCGCTCTGTACCTGGGCAATATGAACCTGGATGACGCTGTCGCAGACTACAATGTGCTTGACAATATCAAGGTCACCGGCAATTATCACGGCGATCTCTTCCATACCGATATTGATCTGGTCATGAAGAACCTGAACATCACCGGCGGTGCCACCGGCAATCTCTTCGATGCGGAATCCATGGCGCACAATCTCACCGTGAAGGAATCTTCCATCAACGGTGCGAACTTCGGCGGCAGCCTGGTCTCCTTCGGTGAAGGTCAGACCGCGGGCAAGTTTGCCATGATCAACAGCACGATCTACAACAGCACTTTCGGCGATTACATCTTCGATGCCGCTTCCACCTCCACCGATCCGGTCCTCTCCCTCGTCAATACGACGATCGTGAACAACAGAGTCACCGGCGGTTCTGTGGTGAACAAGAGCGGCGATATGGACGTGAATGTGGCGAACACCATCCTCGTGGGCAACACTACGGATGGCACGAACGCTGCAACCGATCTGGCGGGTGCGATTGATTCCTCCTACAATATTCTCGGTCAGGCGGATGCCAATGTGGTGGACAGCAACTCCATCACCGGTGCTGTTGTCGATGATCTGAAGTTCACCAGCTTCGGCAATATGCTGACTTTCGGTGCGGACTCCATCGCCAACAAGAACGGCGTCCTGACTGCCATCAACGAAGATACCTTTGAACTGGCAGTCTCCTATGACGGCAACACCTGGATGGATCTGACCGGCGCAACCATCAGCGATGCTTCCGGCTTCAGCCCGATCCTGGTGGACCAGACCGGCGAAGAAGGCTCCCGTACTCCGACCATGTCCGCCACCGGTGCTTACGCCGGTGTGGATACCAGCAATCTCTACGATAACGCATTCCGGACCGTGGTCAACGGTAACGGCGGCTCCAGCGATTACACCTGGAATCCGGACTGGACCACCGGTCAGGGCATGAGTTCTCTGGAAATCCGGACCGTCGATGGCGAATGGACAACGGTCGTCGGCTGGCGTGTCGGACAGGTCTTCAACGGCGAAACCGAGTTTACGGTCTCTGCCGGTACCACCTTCACGGTGGGCGCTTCCGACGTGATCACCATCGGTACGCTGCTGGTGGAAGGCGGTGCAGAAGTCAGCGTGCTGGATGGCGGTACGATCACGGTCAACAGTCTGATCAACCTCATCGGCGGCGAAGCAGATACGGCGAAAGCCATCCTGAACAACGCCGGTACGCTGAATACCGCAGACCTGACGATGACCGGCTTTGCCGAACTGAATCAGACTGCCGGTACGCTCAGCGCCACGGGTGCAGTCTCCATCGGCGCCAACAGCGTAATGAATGTTTCCGGCGGCACGCTGGATGTGAACAATGCAGAAAGTGCATCCTTCACGATCCTGGCGGGCGGCGCGCTGAATGTCAGCGGCGGATCCTTCAACTATGTTGGCACTGATGTGCTGCATAACGCAGGTTCCATCACGCTTGATGATTCCACGATCAATGCAAACTTCGTCAACGAAGCCGGTTCCACTGTGACTTATACCGGATCTGCCGCTCAGACGGTCTATGCAACGACTTATGACAAACTCGTGCTGAACAATACGGCAGACGTGACCTTTGCCGGTGAATACACCATCGGTAATCTGGAAATCCAGACCTCCGGCAAGAAGATCTTTGCCGCGGATACCACCCTGACGATCAACGGCGGTATCACTCTGGCAGATGCTTCCAATGTGGAATTCGCCGGTGAAAGCGCACTCTCCAGCAAGATCGTCTCCGGTGTTGCCTCCGCAACGGCAAGCCTGATCGATGTCAGTGCCGGAACCACCCTGAAAGTCAGCGGTATGACCCTGCAGGGCGCAGCCGGCAGCAATCTTGAGGGCGGCGGTGTGATGTTCATCCATGCCGGTGCTGCAGTCCTGCTGAATCAGGTTGCAGTTATGGGCGGAGCCGCCGCAAACGGCGGTGCCATTTACATCGACGGTGGCAAGCTGCACCTGATCAACTCCTCCATTACCGGAGCTGCGAGCAGCAAGCGCGGCGGTGCGGTTTATGTGAATGGTGGCGAACTGGTGAGTGTGAACTCCACGCTTGCAGCCAACTCCGCAGAAATGGGCAGTGCGATCTATGCGCTGAACAATGCGACTGTTGTACTGGCAAACACCACTGTCACTGCCAATACCGGTTCTTATGCGGTCGCAATGGATGACGGGATCAAGTCCGTGTCGATCGTTGACTCCCTGATCGCATACAACCATAACAATTCTTACTCCACTTACTCCGACCTGATCATCGGCAACGGTGCGAAAGATAAAGTGGATCTGGTCAGCAGTGTCTACGGTACTCTGCTCGTCAACGGCGCTTTGAGAACGAATGACGGCAATATCCAGATCTCTTATGTCGACCGGAACGGTAATCCGATGGATGCGGTTTCCTCCGCCTCCAAGGTCTTCTTCAGCTACACGCTCCAGAACAATGTCTGGATCCCCGATCTGGAAGTCAGCGATACCCTCGGTACATACTATGCCGCACTTACCGGTACCACCGTTGCCAACGGCGGCAGATACATCGCCGTGCTGCAGGATACCGACGGCTTCGTGACCGGCATTGCCTATGAAAAGGCCTCCAACATAGCTTCCGGTACCACCACGGCGGAAAAATCTGTCACGGTCTACGGTACGGTGGCGGAAGGTTCTTCATTCCTGCTGACCGACCAGCTGGGTCGCCACCATGTGACGAAAGATTATGCGATCATCGGTGCTTATGCTGCACCCGCCAAGATGAACGCTACCACCGTTACCACCAGCAAGGACGAAAACGGCGAAGGCGGCACCAAGGAAACCTCCCTGCGTGAAGCGATCTCTGCAGTTTCCGGTTCTGCCGGTGAGATCATCACCTTCGCTTCCGACATCACGGAAGTGGAAATCGACCTGGCAACCTTCGGATCCATTCTGCTGGATACCTCCATTACCATCAACGGCGGCGCAGGTGTCACCATCAAGGTCGTCAATGGCGGTAATGTGGAATCTGCATTCACGATCACGGATGACACCGTTACGCTTCTGCTGACCAACCTGACGCTGGACGGCACGGGTTACTCCGGCAATATGATCGACTTCACCGGTGATGCTCTGGCGCTTGATAATATGGCGTTCCAGAATGGTGCGGCGGTTGTCGCAACCGGCAACTCCTTCCAGCTCACCAACTCCACGGCAAACAATGCCAAGTTCACTGTCGCAGGTACGAATGTGACCGTAAACGGATCCCGTCTGGACAAAGCCACGCTCAATGTCACGGCACAGAACTTCACCATGCAGAGTTCCACACTCAGTGAAGGGTCTGTGACCCTGTCGGCACCTGTCGAGGCATTGACCGCGGCAAGAGCGGACTTCGTCAATACCACGCTCTACCGGACCGGAGTCACGGTGAATGCCGATGTGATCGCACACTTCGCCAATGTGACGGCAGTCAGCAATAACAAGATCGTCACGCTGGCGGGCGGCAGTGCTTACGCCTATAACTCCATCTTCTCCGGCGCTACGGATATGACCGCTGCGTATTACAGCATCTTCACTTCCGCAGATGCCCGGACCGGTCTTTACAACCTGACCGGCAAGACCAATGCAACGATCTTCGGCAATGCATATCCCACCCTCAACGCCAACGGCGTCATTGAGATCGCTCAGGATGCTTCGCTCTATGCGATCCAGAACGGGATCATCCTCGGTACCACTGCCGATGGCAGCTATGCGTTCCTGCGTCCCAATGACGGCGGCGTGATGACCTGGTACGGAACGGATGGTGCAGCACTTGCTGATCAGAGCAGTGTGACCAAGATCGAACTCGACCAGCTGGGGAATATCCGCAGCAATGTCACTATGGCGGGTGCATACGCTCCGGCTCTGGAAGACAATGTGTTTGACGGTTATCACTACCGCACCATCGAAAACGGTGCCAATGATAACTACACCTGGGGTCAGACCGGTATCTTTGAAGTTTCCAAGGATGCCTCTGCCTGGGTGAAGGCGGAAGGCTGGAGACTGGGACTTCCCACCTACCAGACTGCCAAGACCATCACCATCACTTCCGGTACTTCCATGAATATCATGGATACGGTCACGCTGGATCAGCTGATCGTTGCCGGTACGCTGAATGTTACCAATGGCTCCAAGCTGATCCTGAACAATGGCGATGGCAACGACCTGACCAACAATGGCGTGATCAATATCGCCGGTACGATCTCGGTCAACAGCGGTGCAAACTGGGTCAACAGCAATAATTCCACGGTCAATTACAGCGGTGCAAATCAGAGCATTTACACCAATACCACTTACGGCAACCTGATCCTTTCCGGAACTGCGGAATCCATCAAGACTGCCTCCGGTGTGCTGAATGTCAATGGCTCCTTCACCAACAGCGGTATCTTCAACGGCGAAGCGGTCAATGCAGACTCCCTGACCAACAGCGGCGTCTTCACCGGTGCTGCGGTCACGACCGATGCGCTGACCAACAGCGGCAAGATGACCCTCTCCGGCGCCCTCAAGACCGGTACGATCAACAATCATAACGGCACCCTCACACTGAGTGCAGACGGCAACAGCTGGAACACGAACCAGACGGTCGCCGGCACGGTGATCTATAACAGCACCGGCGCCCAGAACGTTGTCGCAAGCAAGTATGCCAACCTGACCCTGACCGGATACAATTCGGTCAAGACGGTTGCTGCCGATACATTCGGTGCTTCCGTAATCACGCTGGATAAGGATACCACCCTGAACCTGAATTATGCGGTCACAACCGCACCCTGGACAGCGGCGAACAGCACCCTGAACGGCACGGTCAACTACCTCTCCACTGCAACCGGACAGATTCTGGTGGCAGACCACTACAATGTGCTGAACCTTGCCAAGGGATCCTTCTCTGTCAATGGCGATCTGGATGTGGATGCCGCATTCGATGCCGCAGATGCCGTGATCACCTTCACGGATGCTTCCAGCCTGACGCTGGGCGGTTCCATGACCCGCTTCAGCAAGATGGATGTCAGCAATATCGAAGTCGCCTACAACGGCACAGGTTCGCAGACGGTTGCCGCTCTCACCTACGGCGCATTGACTCTCTCCGGCGGTGCAAAAGCCTTTGCCGGTAATACCACGGTCAACGGCGAACTGAACGTCGACGGCGCAACAGTGGACTTCGGAGCGCACAATATCACGCTGCTGGGCAACTTCACTTATACGCCCGGCTCCAACATCACTGCCAGCGGCGCCTCCTTCACTTACGGCGGCGCAGCTCAGACGGTTGCCGCTCTGAACTACGGCACGCTGACCCTCGCCGGCAGCGGAAACAAGACCTTCACCGGTGATACAGTGGTTGCCGGTGATCTGACGGTCTCCGGTTCTGCCAAAGCAGTCTTCGGTGCAAATCAGATCTCTGTTGGCGGTTCCTTCAACGGAACCACCGCCAATGCCGATGCGGATGAAGCCTCCTTCATCTACAACGGTGTGGATCAGACGATCGCCGCTCTCACCTACGGCAACCTGACCCTCTCCAACGGCGGGGTCAAGACCGCCGGTGATGTAACGGTCATCGGGGCGCTCATCAATAACTCCGGCGTCAACTTCAATGCCGGTGCGGTCAAGGCGGCAACGCTGGACAACCAGGGCAACCTGACCCTCTCCGGTTCCCTCAATGTGACCGGCGAAATGAAGAATACCGGCGTCCTGACGCTGAATGCACAGAACAACAGCTGGACTGCAGGCGGCACGCTGGGCGGTAACGTTGTCTACGGTTACAACGGCACCGGTACGCAGAATGTGATCCGCGGCACCTACACCAACCTGACCCTCTCCGGTACGGATAAGGCATTTACCGGTAACACCGTCGTGACGGGCAATCTGAACAGCTCCGCTGCCAATGTGGACTTCGGTTCCAACACGGTCACACTCTCCGGCAACTTCATCGTCGCTGCGGGCAGGAATGTGGATGCTGCCGATGCCACGGTCATCTACAACGGTACTGCCGCTCAGACGGTCGCCGCACTTACCTACGGCAACCTGACCCTCTCCGGCGCAGGTGCCAAGAACTTTGCGGGCAACACCGTGATCAACGGTTCGCTGAATGCTGTCGAGGCTGACACCATCGACTTCGGTTCCGGCAAGATCACCCTCAAGGGTGCTTTCAGCTACGACAACACCGCAACGGTGGATGCCGCAGATGCCACCTTCGAGTATGCGGGCGCGGATCAGAATATCGCCGCACTCACCTACGGCGCAATGATCCTCTCCGGTACCGGTACCAACACCCTCACGGGCAACACCGTGGTCAGCGGCTCTGTCACCATCAGCAGCAGCGTCACCCTGAACGGTGCGGGCAAGACCCTCACCGCTGCCGGCGTGACGGTGGATGGCGATGCGGTCCGTATGAACACCCTGAAACTGATCGGTGTCTCCGGCACGGATAAGTACGGGATCGTTCTGGCTGACGGCAAGAGCCTGGTTATGAACGGTGTGGCGGTCAGCGGCTTCCGCGGCGGTATCCTGGCGAACAGCAATTCCCGCCTGACCATCGAAAACAGCTCCATCACGGGCAACACCACCACTGCACAGGGCGCCGGTCTCTACATCGCCTCCGGTGCAACGGTCACGATGTTGAACAGCACCATCGCCAACAACAAGGGCGCTTCCGCTCTCTACATTGCGGGTACGGCAAACCTGTTGAACGTGACGGTCGCGGGCAATGATGCCACCGGTATCCAGCTGGAATCCACCGGCACCCTGAACGCAGTCAACAGCATCATCGCTTACAACTATAAGACCGGTACGGCGGAACTGAACGACGTTCAGGCGGTCAGCGGCAGCACTGCCAACCTGACCACCACGATCGTCGGCAAGCACAACCTGTCCGACACCACCGGCGTGATCGAGCTGACTTACTCTACCACCGGCGAGCTGGCGGATGCCTCCGTCCTCTTCGCCAACGGTGAATATACCAACAGCGAGACCATCGACGTTTACACGAAGGACACCACGCTGAACCGCTGGATGCTGAACACGACAACTGCCGCAAACGGCACGGAATACATCGAAATCGGTAAGACGACCATCGCCAACGACGGTATGTTCGTGACGGTCGAACGCGACACCAACGGTCAGATCACTTCCTACTCCTCCTCCAGAACCGCGTCTGCCGATGCGATCATGACGGACCAGATCGGTCAGACGGTCACCAACAGCTACGGCTACATCGGTGCCATCCGTACCGCAGGCGCCCGTATCAGTCTGGAAGTCACCACCGGCGGAGCAGCCACCACTGGCGAAACCACCTTTGCGGAAGCGCTGAACAACGTGAATGTGCTCAAGCTGAAGAACGCCACGATCACCTTCGCGGACAATGTGAAGGATGTGACCCTCTACAGCAACATCACCATCGACGGTCTGAACATCGTGGTGGAAGGCGGTTCCGATGTCCGGATCAGCGGTGCTGATACTTACAGCATCAACCTCACCGGCGCCGATGCCAGCCTGACCTTCCAGAACATCACGGTCAAGGATGCTGCGCTGAACATCCAGTCCGGCACTGCCTCCGTTGTCAATGCCACGGTCTCCGAAAGCGCGATCACCACGGCTGCGGGCACGACCCTCACGCTGGCGAATGCCACGCTGGTCAACAAGTCCGGCACGGTCCTCACCAGTGCGGGCACGGTCAATGCCATCAACAGTATCGTGGTCGGCGATGTTGCCGGCACCGGCAGCATCAACGGTCAGTACAGCGCCTTCACGGCTGACGTGGCTCTGGCGAACAACATCTTCACCACCACCAAGGCAACCGCAACGGGTATCTTCGGGTACAATGATTACCGCATGGATGCCACCGGCAGCGTCTATCTGGTGGATTCCACCAATGGCGGCGCACTGGCTCTCCTGAATGGCGTTATGGTCGGTTATGACAGCGTCAATAAGGAATATGTGATCGCCCGCGAAAAGAATGCGGACGGCACCTGGAACTGGATCAATGCCAAGGCAGACGCACAGATCACCGCCCTCAGCAAGGATCAGCTCGGTACCGATCGCGCTCAGAACGGCGTCAACGTGATGGGTGCATACGATGAAGGTACGGTCCGGAGCGACATCTTCGCCAGCTACCACTTCATCACCTCCGGCTCCGGCGATTGGGATGACGCATCCATCTGGATGTTCTCCGCCACTGGTGCGGAAGGCTCCTATCAGGCAGCCACCGGCAGCTGGCGTACCGCCCTCCCGGATGTGAATGCCCTCTCCGTCACGGTCAAGTCCGGTCACTCGGTCAATGTCAACAGCGGTATGGATATGGATCAGCTTGCCATCGAAAACGGCGCGGTCCTGAATGTCGCAACGGGCAGCAACCTGAACCTGGTCAACGGCGACGGCACGGATCTGGTCAACAACGGTACACTGATCCTGAACGGCACGATCACGGTCGCCAATGGCGCCACCTGGACCAACGCGGATACTTCCACGGTCCGGTACACAGGTGATCAGACGGTTTACACCGGCACCACCTACGGCAACCTGACCCTCGAAGGCGCTTCCGCCACCAGAACTGCCACCGGTACCCTCACGGTCAACGGTACGCTGACCAACGAAGGCACGCTCAATGCCGAAAATATCTCCGGCAAGACCGTTGTCAACAGCGGCACCATGGCGATCACGGGCAACGCAGCCTGGAACGATCAGACCATCGGCGGCACAGTGATCTATAACGGCACCAATGCCCAGAACATTGCGGCGGGTACCTACAATATCCTGACGCTCACCGGCTCCGACAAGACTGCCAATGCGGCATTCGCAGTGAGCGGTGCGTTCACGCTGGAAGAATCCGCTTCCCTGACCATGGCATACAGCGCCACCGGCAGCGAATGGACCGCAGCGAACAGCACCCTCTCCGGCGATGTGACCTACGGCAACGGCGGTACGGTCATCGGTGACGAATACAGCAACCTGACCATCTCCGGCGCGGCATCGGTCAATGGCGACCTCACGGTCAACGGCGATCTCACCACCGGTACGGGTCCGGTCGACTTCAATGCGAACACTGTCACGCTGAACGGCTCCTTCAATCTGGGTGCCGGCGGCGCAGATGCCTCCGAAGCCGCATTCAACTATGCCGGAACGGATGCCCAGACGGTCGCCGCTCTCACCTACAAGAAACTGACCCTCACCGGCGGTAGCAAGTCTGCCACGGGTACGGTCATTGTCAACGCTGCGTTCTCCAACGCAGTGGAATTCGATGCTGAAAATCTGCAGCTGATGGATGCCGCCACGCTGACCAACTCCGGTACCCTGAAGCTCTCCGGCAATGATAACCGCTGGAACACTGCTCTCATGGTCGGTGGAACGGTCATCTATGACGGCGCCGATCAGGACGTGGTCGAAAGCAAGTACACCAACCTGCAGCTCAGCACCTCCGGCAGCACCAAGACGGTCTCCGCCGATACCTTCGGCGTGACCGGCAGTCTGACGCTGGATTCCGGCGTGACGCTGGATCTGGCGTATGTCACCACCGGCAACGAATGGAGCGCCGCCAACAGCACGCTGAACGGCACGGTCAAGTACAGTGCAGCGAACGACGGAGCAGTGATCATCAATGACGAATACAGCAACCTGACCCTCACCGGCGGCACCAAGAACGTGAACGCCCTCGGCGATACGGTCAAGGTCGCCAACGCCTTCGTCAACAGCACCAACTTTACCGCAAACAACGTGGAAGCGGGCAGCGTTGACAACAGCAACGGCAAGATGACCCTCTCCGGCGGCCTCCGGACCGGCGTCATCAACAATACAAACGGTACCATCACCCTCGCGGGCAACAATAACAGCTGGAACACCAACCAGACCGTCGCCGGCACGGTGGAATACAACGGCACCGCAGCGCAGGACATCGTGGGCAGCACCTACGCCAACCTGATCCTCTCCGGCAGTGTCAAGAACGGTACCACCCTCGGCATTACGGAAAACCTGACGGTTGCGGCGGGTGCAAGCCTGAATGCGGCATCCGTCAACGGCGCAGCGGCGGCAGTTGTCACCAACAACGGCACGGTCGCTCTCTCCGGCGCCCTCTCCGCAGGTACCCTGACCAACAACGGTACTCTGACCGCCGGTGCGACCACGCTCGCCAACCTCGCCAACAATGGCACCATGACCGCCAACGGCGCTCTCAAGGTCTCCGGGACTGTGGCAAATGCCGATTCCGCAAAACTGACCCTGAACGCTGCGGACAATGCCTGGACCGCCACCACCCTGAACGGGGAAGTGGTCTTCGCCAAGAAGGCAACGCAGGTCATCGCGGGTACATACAACACCCTGACCCTCGAAGGCGATGCCAAGACCTTCGCCGGTAACGTGACGGTCAATACCCTGAACGCCAACACCGGTACCGACTTCGGCGCCAACGATGTGGATCTCAAGGGCGCGTTCAATGTGGATCCCGCCGCAACGATCACTGCCAACAGCGCAACGGTCACTTACAGCGGCACCTCCGCACAGAGCATCTACACCAACACCACCTACGGCAACCTGATCCTGACCAACAGCAGCAAGTCTGCCGCCGGTACCCTCAAGGTCCTCGATACTCTGACCAACAGCGTGACGCTGGATGCGGAAAATGTGGATCTCGGTACGGTCGCCAACACCGGCACGATGCAGATCTCCGGCACTGCCAAATTCGCCAACGGCAGCATCGGCGGTACGGTCATCTACGACGGCGCCGCTCAGACGGTCCAGACCAATGTGACCTACGGCAACCTGACGCTCTCCGGCAGCGGCGTGAAGACCGCAACCGGAACCTTGACGGTCTCCGATAGCTTCATCAATGGCGTGACCCTCGATGCAGAAAACGTTGCGCTCGGTACGGTCGATAACACCGGCACCATGAAGATCAGCGGTACTGCCGACTGGAACACCACCAGCGTCGGCGGCACGGTGGAATATGACGGCGCAGATCAGAACGTGGCTGCAAGCCAGTACGCCAACCTGATCCTGTCCGGCAGCGGCACCAAGACGGTCGCAGCCGATACCTTCGGCGCAACCACGCTGACCCAGAACAACGGTACGACCCTGAAGCTGGCGTTTGTGACGGACGGCACGGAATGGACCGCCGCCAACAGTACGCTCGCTGGCACGGTCGAGTACGCCATGGATAACAGCAAGGTCATCGCGGACGACTACACGAACCTGACCCTCTCCGGCAGTGCTACTGCGGAAAGCAAGTTCGTTGTCTCCGGCAACCTGATCCTCGCTGCAGACAAGACCCTGGATCTGGCGTATGTGACGGATGGTACCGAATGGACCGCCGCCAACAGCACGCTGAACGGCACAGTCAAGTACAGCGCAGCAGCCGACGGCGCAGTGGTCATCAATGACGAATACAGCAGCCTGACCCTGACCGGCGGCGTTAAGAATGTGAACGCCCTCGGCGATACGGTCAAGGTCGCCAACGCCTTCGTCAACAGCACCGACTTCACCGCGAAGAACGTGGAAGCGGGCAGCGTTGACAACAGCAACGGCAAGATGACCCTCTCCGGCAAGCTGACCACTGGCGCTCTGACCAACGCCAACGGCACTATCACGGCGGGCGGCGCTCTGACTGCCAGTGCCATCACCAACACCAACGGCGTGATCACGCTGAACGCGGACGGCAACAGCTGGAACGCAGATCAGACCATCGCCGGTACGGTGATCTACGGTGGTGCGGATCAGACGATCGTCAGCAGCAAGTACACGAACCTGACGCTCTCCGGCAGCGGCGTGAAGACCGCAACCGGAACCCTGACGGTCTCCGATAGCTTCATCAACAGCGTGACCATCGATGCAGAAAACGTTGCACTCGGTACGGTCGATAACACCGGTACTATGAAGATCTCCGGCTCTGCTGACTGGAATACCACCAGCGTCGGCGGCACGGTGGAATATGACGGCGCAGATCAGAATATCGCTGCCAGCCAGTACGCCACGCTGATCCTCTCCGGCAGCGGCACCAAGACGGTCGCAGCCGATACCTTCGGCGCAACCACGCTGACCCAGAACAACGGTACGACCCTGAAGCTGGCGTTCGTGACGGACGGCACGGAATGGACCGCCGCCAACAGCACGCTCGCTGGCACGGTCGAATATGCCATGGATAACAGCAAGGTCATCGCAGACGACTACACGAACCTGACCCTCTCCGGCAGTGCTACTGCGGAAAGCAAGTTCGCGGTTGCCGGCAACCTGATCCTTGCTGCAGACAAGACCCTGGATCTGGCGTATGTGACGGATGGTACCGAATGGACCGCCGCCAACAGCACGCTGAACGGCACAGTCAAGTACAGCGCAGCGGCCGACGGCGCAGTGGTCATCAATGATGAATACAGCAGCCTGACCCTGACCGGCGGCGTTAAGAATGTGAACGCCCTCGGCGATACGGTCAAGGTCGCCAACGCCTTCGTCAACAGCACCGACTTCACCGCGAAGAACGTGGAAGCGGGCAGCGTTGACAACAGCAACGGCAAGATGACCCTCTCCGGCAAGCTGACCACTGGCGCTCTGACCAACGCCAACGGCACTATCACGGCGGGCGGCGCTCTGACTGCCAGTGCCATCACCAACACCAACGGCGTGATCACGCTGAACGCGGACGGCAACAGCTGGAACGCAGATCAGACCATCGCCGGTACGGTGATCTACGGTGGTGCGGATCAGACGATCGTCAGCAGCAAGTACACGAACCTGACGCTCTCCGGCAGCGGCACCAAGACTGCCACCGGCACGCTGAGCGTCTCCGAAGCCTTCATCAACAGCGTGACGCTGGATGCGGAAAACGTTGCTCTCGGTACGGTCGATAACACCGGCACCATGAAGATCTCCGGTACTGCCAGCTGGAACACCACCAGCGTCGGCGGCACGGTTGAATATGACGGCGCAGACCAGAATATCGCTGCAAGCCAGTACGCCACGCTGATCCTCTCCGGTTCCGGCACCAAGACGCTGGCGGGTAATATCTCTGCAACGGATGCCACATTGAACGGCGTGAAGCTGAACGGTGCGGGCAAACAGGCAATGGTTTCCGGCGGTATGACCGTTACCGGAACCGCTGCAATCAGCAACCTGTCCCTGATCGGTACTGACAGCAACACGGGTGTTGATATCGCCGTCGGTGCGGAAGTCCTGATGGATGCGGTTTCTGTCAGTTCCTACACCATCGGTATCAACAACGGCGGCACGCTGACCCTGCAGAACAGCTCTCTCACGGATAACAATACGGCTCTCAGCAACGGCGGTACTGCTTACCTGCTGAATGTGACGGTTGCAGAAAATGATATGGGTATCAGCAACAGCGGTACAGCTTATCTGCTGAATACCACGCTCGTGAACAATGCAACCGGTCTCAGCACTACCGGGACAACTCATGCGGTGAACAGCATCTTTGCGCTGAACACTGCGGCGAATGTGACCGGCACGCTGACAAGTGCGATCAGTGTGATCAATGGCGATGACAGCACCTACACCGCAGACCAGATCAAGAGCATCTTCGTCTGGAACGATGCGGACCAGATGGAACTGCTGACCGCTGCCAACGGTACCAGGTACTATGCGGTCGAACGGGAATCTATCGCGGGCGTTGTGACCGATGCCAACGGTGCTTACACCGGCAACGGCAAGATCCTGAAGCTGAGCCGCAACACCAACGGCACCATTACGGCGATCGCTTATGCGGACAGCAAGAGCGGTGCATACACGAACCTGCTCGGCACGGATGCCGCCACCATGGTCGTTACGGACCAGGTCGGCAACAGCATCCCGACCCGGATCGAGCTGGGCTTCATCGGTGCGGTCAGACCTGCGGGTACTGCGATCAATATCACGGTCACCACGCTGGATGACGTGACCAGCGCAACGGATGGCGAAACCAGCCTGCGTGAAGCCATGGCGGAAGCAGTCGCCGGCGGTTACACGGAAGTGATCGTCAACTTCAAGGACGGTCTGACCGGTACGGTCACGCTGGACAGCGAACTGGTGCTTGACAGCGCTATGACCATCACGATCAACGGTCAGCAGGGTATCGCTCTCGGCGGCGAACTGACCCTGAACCATGCGGATGGTATCCTGAATGTGGAAAATATCACGGTTACCAACGGTGAACTGAATGTTGCCGGCGGCTCCCTCCACATTGTGAACGCCACCCTGAACGAAACGGCTGTGAACGTCAACGGCGGCACGGCTTACCTCGCCAACGTGACGGCAGTCATGAGCAGCAATACCCGCGCAGTGGTCGGCAACGGCAAGATCGTTACGGTCAACGGCGGTGCGGCTTACGCTTACAACTCCATCCTGTTCGGTGCCACCGATCTGACCGGCGCCCAGTACAGCATCTTCCAGGGTGCTGCGGCTGCGGGGCAGGGCAATATCGGCAACGCCACGGCGGTTCAGATCTTCGGCAGCAATGCTCCGGTCTTTGAAAACGGCATCTATAAGATCAATACAACTAATACGGCACTCTACAGCATCCAGAACAGCGTGCTGGTCGGCTTCAACGCCGCCGACAGCTCCTATGCCATCAGCAAGGACGGCGGTACCACCTGGATCGGCGCGGACGGCAACGCCGCCACCGGCAGCTATCAGGCGATCGCAGAAGATCAGCTGGGCAATATCCGCGGTACGGTCACTGTCACCGGCGCGGTGGATGCGGCAAATCTGAGTGCAGTGAAATATCATTACCAGACTCTGGCGGGCGATCACCAGCTCAGCGATGCTCTGGCGGATACCTTCCGGATCTCCGCAAACGGCATCGACTGGATGAATATCGCCGGCTGGCGCGTGGCGAAACCCACGGCGGACAATGCAGAAAGCATCACGGTCGTCTCCGGCAGCAGCCTGACGATCGATGAAACCGCAACGTTGGATCAGTTCGTCAACAACGGTACAGTTACGGTGGCGGACGGCGTTACGCTGAACATCGCCGACGGTACCGGCGATGATCTGACCAACAACGGCACGCTGAATGTGACCGGCGAGATCGCAGTGGCATCCGGTGCCGCCTGGAACAACGCCGCAGATTCCACCGTGAACTACAACGGCGCAGATCAGACGGTCTACAACACCACCTACGGCAACCTGACCCTCTCCGGCAGCGGCACCAAGACTGCCGCCGGAACCCTGACGGTCGCCGGAACCCTGACCAATAACGTGACGCTGGATGCGGAAAATGTGGACCTCAACACGGTTAACAACTCCGGCATCATGCAGATCTCCGGCACTGCCGCCTGGACAAGCTCCAGCATCGGCGGTACGGTGGTCTACGACGGCGCCGCTCAGAACATCGTCGAAAGCACCTACAACAACCTGACGCTCACCGGCGGCGATAAGACCTCCACCGGAACCCTCAAGGTTGCCGGTACCCTGACCAACAGCGTGACGCTGGATGCGGAAAATGTGGATCTCGGTACGGTCGCCAACACCGGCACGATGCAGATCTCCGGCACTGCCAAGTTCGCCAACGGCAGCATCGGCGGTACGGTGGTCTACGACGGCGCCGCTCAGACGATCCAGACCAATGTGACCTACGGCAACCTGACGCTCTCCGGCAGCGGCGTGAAGACCGCAACCGGAACCCTGACGGTCTCCGATAGCTTCATCAATGGCGTGACGCTGGATGCAGAAAACGTTGCTCTGAACACGGTCGATAACACCGGCACCATGAAGATCAGCGGTTCCGCAGTTTGGACCGGCACCAGCGTCGGCGGCACGGTTGAATATGACGGCGCAGATCAGAACGTGGCTGCAAGCCAGTACGCCAACCTGATCCTGTCCGGCAGCGGCACCAAGACGGTCGCAGCCGATACCTTCGGCGCAACCACGCTGACCCAGAACAACGGCACGACCCTGAAGCTGGCGTTCGTGACGGACGGCACGGAATGGACCGCCGCCAACAGTACGCTGAACGGCACAGTGGAATACGCCATGGATAACAGCAAGGTCATCGCGGACGACTACACGAACCTGACCCTCTCCGGCAGTGCAACTGCGGAAAGCGCCTTCAAGGTCAGCAATGCACTGACGCTGGCATCCGGTAAGACCCTGGATCTGGCGTATGTCACCACCGGCGATGAATGGACCGCTGCCAACAGCACGCTGAACGGCACAATCAAGTACAGTGCAGCAGCCGACGGCACAGTGGTCGTGGCAGATGACTACACCAACCTGACGCTGGAAGGCGGCAGCAAGAGCGCTGCCTCTGATCTGGCGGTCAGCGGCATCCTGCTGAACAACGCCTCCGCCTTTGCGGCACAGGCGATCACCGCCGGTACGCTGAACAACAACGGCGCTCTCACGGCAAACGGCGCAGTCAAGGCAACCACCCTGACCAACGGCGACAGCGCAGTCCTGACCCTTAATGCGGCAGGTAACAGCTGGACCGCCACCACGCTGGGCGGAGAAATGATCTACGCCGGTGCGGCAACGGAAGTCATCACCGGTACGTACAATACCCTGACGGTCAACACCGCTGCCGCCTTTGCGGGCGATGTGGCAGTGACCACGCTGAACGCCAATGCGGATACCGACTTCGGCACCAACGAAGTGGATCTCAAGGGTGCGTTCAACATCGGTACCGGTGTCACCATCACGGCAGACAGCGCAGATGTGATCTACAGCGGTGCTGCACAGGAAGTCAAGGCGCTCACCTACGGCAGCCTGACCCTCTCCGGCAGCGGCGACAAGACCTTCGCAGGCAATGTGACCACCGGCGATCTGGCGATTTCCGGTACTGCCGTTGCCAAGTTCGGCGCCAACACCATCACAGTGGGCGGCAGCTTCACCGGTGCGACCGCAGCGAATGCCGATGCAGATGAAGCCACCTTCATCTACAACGGTGCGGATCAGACGGTCGCCGGGATCAAGTACGGCAACCTGACCCTCACCGGCAGCGGTATCAAGACCGCCGGTGATGTGGAAGTGGTCAATACGCTTATCAATAATGAAAATATCACCTTCAACGCGGGTGCAGTCACGGCGGCAACGCTGAACAACAGCGGCATCATGAATGCCACCGGCGCCGTGGTCGTTACAACGCTGACCAATGTGGAAGGTGCAAAACTGACGCTGAACGCCGCCGGCAACAGCTGGACCGCCACCACCCTGAACGGCGAAGTGGTCTATGCGGGCAGCGCAAGCTCCGTGATCGCCGGTCAGTACGATGTGCTGACGATCAACACCGCAGCCGCCTTTGCGGGCGATGTGATGGTGAACACGCTGAACGCCAACGCCAACACCGACTTCGGCGCCAACGCCGTGGATCTCAAGGATGCGTTCAACGTCAAGAGCGGTGCAGTCATCACGGCAAATAGCGCAGATGTGATCTACAGCGGTGCGGATCAGGAAGTCAAGGCGCTCACCTACGGCAGCCTGCTCCTCTCCGGCGGCGACAAGACCTTCGCGGGCAATGTGACCACCGGCGATCTGGAAATCTCCGGTACTGCCGTTGCCAAGTTCGGCGCCAACACCATCACGGTGGGCGGCAACTTCACCGGCGCAACGGACAGCAATGCCGATGCGGATGAAGCCACCTTCATCTACAACGGTTCCGCAGCCCAGAACGTGGCGGGTCTGACCTACGGCAAACTCTCCTTCACCGGAGCGGGCGCCAAGACCCTGACCGGTAATATGACGGTCAACGGCGCATTCTCCGTGGAAGCGGATGCCGACTTCGGTACCAACGCAGTCACCCTGAAGTCTGCTATGACGGTCGCCGCCGGCAAGACCTTCGATGCGGCGGATGCCACCTTCACTTATGCGGGTACGGCAAACAGCATCTTCAGCACCACTTACGGCGCTCTGACGCTGGAAGATTCCGACAAGATCATGACGGGCAGTGTGACAGTTAATGGTGTCACCAACATCAAGGCTGTGGATCTCGCCGGTAACGGCAACACCTTCACGGCAGTCGGCGGTATCCGGATCAACACCGGAGCCACCCGGATCAGCGATCTTACGATCACCGGCACGGCAGATACCTACGCATTGAACACCACGAACGGCGCCAAGCTGGTGCTGGATGGTGTCAGCGTCACGAACAGCCGCGGCGCTCTGCTCGTTGGTCTCTACTCCGAAGTCACGGTGAAGAACAGCAGCTTCAGCGGCAACAACTTCACCGGCGCAGCGGAACAGCATCATGCCACGGTGGCGGTCGCTCAGAACGGTAAGCTGACCATGCTGAACAGCACGATCGCGGGCAACACGGCAATGAACGTGATCTACACGGCAACCAACGGCAGTGTGGCGCTCCTGAACACCACGGTCGCCTCCAACATCGGTACGGGTGTGCGTGTGGATGCAGGTGCCTCCTTCACGGCGGTCAATGCGATCATCGCTTACAACCGGATCAGCGGCGCATACAGCGATCTGTTCTTCGGTTCTGCAAGCGATGTGACACTGGTCAGCAGTGTGGTCGGCAACTACGCCCTCGGCAGTGACACGATCGCCGATGCAACCCAGGTCACCTACGGCGCAACGGTCGATACCTCCAGCGCCCTCTTTGCCAACTACGATACCACCGCCGGTTACATGATGCCCGTGATCTCCACGGACAGCGCCACCGGTACGGATTATATCGCCCTGGCTGGCAAGACGGTTGCCAACGGCGGTAAGTTTGTCAATGTGACCACGGATGCAGACGGCGCGATCACCGCTTACACGTACAGCGATACCAACAACGGATCCGCAATCGTGACCGACCAGCTGGGCAACAGCTTTGTCAGCACGGAATACGGGATCATCGGTTCCATCGCCGCGTCCCAGGTGAAGATGTCCCTGGTGGTGACGGTGGAAGACGATCCTGCCTCCGGCTATACCGGCACGACCCTGCGCGACGCTCTGGAAAATGCAAAACTGATGATGCTCTCCAACGCCACGATCACCTTCAGCAGCAATGTTGACAGCGTGGCACTGGCTGGCGCCCTGACCATCGACGGCATGAATGTGACGCTGGATGGCACCGGCGTTGTCATCAGCGGTCAGAGCATCACCCTCAGCGGTGCCAATGCAGGTCTGACTCTGAAGGGGATCACGGTCACCAACAGCGCGCTGAACATCAATGCGGGTACTGCCCACATGATCAACAGCACGATCAGCAATGCACCGGTCACGCTGGCGAACGGCACGACCCTGCATCTGGCGAACGTCACTATGTATGCGGCAACGGGCGATGCCATCGTGAACGGCGGCACGGTCAATGCCTACAACAGCATCGTGGCGGGCAATATCAGCGGCACCGGCGCAGTGAACGGCTATTACAGCATCTTCACCGGCAGCCCGGTCCTCACGAACAATACATACAGTGTCACGGACGCAACGGTCGCCGATATCTTCGGCTCCGCCGCTCCGGCACTGACCAACGGTAAATACTATGCGCTCAGCGCGGAAAACCTGCTCCTCATCCAGAACAGCGTTATGGTCGGCGTTAATAAGAACACCGGCAGCTACGTTGTGGCGACCAGTTACAGCAACGGCGCCTGGAGCTGGACCGATCTCGCCGGAAACGGCGTGGATGCTTCTCTGGTGGAAGGCTTCCTCAACGATCAGCGCGGCGAACTCCGCGGCGGCACCGACCACATCACCATGGCGGGTGCTTATGACAGCGGTCTCGCCAGCAACGCCGAATTCACCGGTCTCAAGTACCAGTCCAACGCCGGTACCTTCACCTGGGGCGAAAAAGGATCCTTCAACTACTGGAACGAATCCAGCCAGAGCTGGGTCCTGGCAGACAGCCTCCGCGTCAGTATGCCGGACTACACCGCCGACACGATCGAGATCGTGAACGGCTCCACCATCGCGCTGAACAACTCCATGACACTGGATCAGCTGACAGTCGCAGCAGGCGGTACCCTTACCGTCGGCAGCACCGCAACGCTGACCCTGAACAATGGTAACGGCACGGATCTGGTGAACAACGGTACGCTGGACATCGCCGGCGGCATCAAAGTGAACAACGGTGCAACCTGGACCAACGCAGCGGCTTCCTCTGTGAGCTACTCCGGCAGCGCTCAGACCGTTTACTCCGGCACCACCTACGGCAACCTGACCCTCACCGGCGGCGATAAGACCGCAACCGGTACCCTGACGGTCGCCGGAACACTGACCAACAACACGGTCCTCGACGCAGAAAATGTTGCTCTGAACGATGTCGCCAACAGCGGCACCATGAAGATCAGCGGCACTGCCGCCTGGACCAACACCAGCATCGGCGGCACGGTGGTCTATGACGGCGCCAACCAGAACATCGTGGAAAGCACCTACGAAAACCTGCAGCTGACCGGCGGCACCAAGACCGCAACCGGAACGCTGACGGTCTCCGACACGCTGACCAACAGCGCCGTCCTCGACGCAGAAAATGTTGCTCTGAACGACGTCGTCAACAGCGGCACCATGAAGATCAGCGGTACTGCCGCCTGGACCAGCACCAGCATTGGCGGTACGGTGGTCTATGACGGCGCAGCACAGGATATCGTGAACAGCACCTACGAAAACCTGCAGCTGACCGGCGGCGATAAGACCGCCACCGGCACGCTGACGGTCACCGACACGCTGACCAACAGCGCGGTCCTCGACGCAGAAAACGTTGCTCTGAACAATGTTGCCAACAACGGCACCATGAAGATCAGCGGCACTGCCGCCTGGACCAGCGCCAGCATCGGTGGTACGGTGGTCTATGACGGCGCAGATCAGACGGTTGTCGGCAGCAAGTACAACAACCTGACCCTCTCCGGCACCGGCACCAAGACTGCCGATGATGCCTTCAGCGTCGGTAACACCCTGACGCAGGCGGCGGGCACGATCCTTGATCTGAACTTCGCCACCGCCGGAACGGAATGGAACGGCGCAAAGAGCACCATGTCCGGCACGGTCAACTACAATAAGGCGGGTACGCTGATCGCGGATCAGTACACCGACCTGAACCTGAACGATAACATCACCGCCAACAGCGCCTTCAGCGTGAGCGGCACCATGACTCTGGCTGCGGATAAGGTCCTCGACCTGACCTTCGCAACACAGGGCAATGAATGGACCGCCGCCAACAGCACGCTGAACGGCACGGTCAAGTACAGCGGCACGGCAGCCCAGAAGATCGTGGCAGATGAATACACCTCTCTGGAACTGACCGGCGGCACCAAGACCGCAACCGGAACGCTGACGGTCACCGACACGCTGACCAACAGCGCCGTCCTTGATGCCGAAAACGTTGCTCTGAACGATGTCGCCAACAGCGGCACCATGAAGATCAGCGGTACTGCGGCATGGACCAGCGCCAGCATCGGCGGTACGGTGGTCTATGACGGCGCAGCACAGAACATCGTGGAAAGCACCTATGAAAACCTGCAGCTGACCGGCGGCACCAAGACCGCAACCGGAACGCTGACGGTCACCGACACGCTGACCAACAGCGCCGTCCTCGACGCAGAAAACGTTGCTCTGAACAATGTCGCCAACAACGGCACCATGCAGATCAGCGGCACTGCCGCCTGGACCAGCGCCAGCATCGGCGGTACGGTGGTCTATGACGGCGCAGATCAGACGGTTGTCGGCAGCAAGTACAACAACCTGACCCTCTCCGGCACCGGCACCAAGACTGCCGGCGACGGCTTCGGCGTCAGTAACAACCTGGTCCTCAACAATGGTGTGACCATGGAACTGACCGGCGCCACCAGCGGCAACGAATGGAACGCTTCCAAGAGTACGCTGAACGGCAATGTGAAGTACAGCGGCACGGCAGCGCAGACCATCGTCTCCGACACCTACAAGAACCTGAGCTTCAGCGGCGGCGCCAAGAAGGCAGGCTCTGTGGAAGTCACCGGCGATCTGGATGCAGGCTCTGTGGAAGTGGACTTCACGGATGCCGCGACCCTGAAGCTGGGCGGTACGCTCTCCAACTACACCAAGATGGATGTGAGCAATATCAATGTCAACTACAACGGCAACGGCGCACAGACCGTGGCGGAACTGGAATACGGCAGCCTGGATCTCTCCGGCAGCGGCGAAAAGACGTTCAACGGCGATACCGCAGTGAACGGCAACCTGACCCTCTCCGGTGCGGCAGTCGCCAAGTTCGGCGCCAATACCATCACGCTGGGCGGTTCCTTCAACGGTGCAACCACCGCCAATGCCGATGCAGACGAAGCAGCCTTCATCTACAACGGCACCAAGGCACAGAATGTGGCGGCTCTGGAATATGCTGAACTGACCCTCGCCGGCAGCGGTGCCAAGACCGCAAACGGCGATGTGAAGGTCGGCGGCGCTCTTACCAACAGCAGCACGTTCAACGTGAAGAACATCACAGCCGGTACGGTTGACAACAGCGGTACGCTGAAGTCCGGCAACGTTGAAACCACCGCGGGCGACTTCGTCAACAGTGGCAGCTTCAACGGCGGTAATGTGACGGCGGCGGGCGCAGTCAGCAACAGCGGCAGCTTCACCGGCGGCAGCGTGACTGCCTCCGGCGATGTGACCAACGATGCCAACAGCACCTTCAAGTCCGGCGCCATCAATGCGGCCGGCGTGACCAACAACGGCACGCTGACCGGCGGCAACATCACCGCCACGGCAAACGGTGTGACCAACAACGGCACGCTGAACAGCGGCAGCATCAACGCTGCCGGTCAGACTGTGGTCAACGGCGGCACCATGAACGCAGGCGCAGTCAATGCAGACAGCGCAGCCAACAGCGGCAAAATGACCCTCTCCGGTGCGATCACGGTCGATACCCTCACCAACAATGCGGGTGCGATCCTGACCCTGAAGGCGGACGGCAACAGCTGGAACAGCAGCGCTGTCGGCGGCACGGTCATCTATGACACCGTGGATCAGGATCTGGTGGCAAGCCAGTACAACGACCTGATCCTCTCCGGCAGCGGCACCACCAAGTACGCGCTGGATCCGGCATTCGCAGTGGCAGGCACCCTGACGGTCAAGCCGAATGTGACCCTGGTCCTCGGTTATCAGACCACCGGTACGGATTGGGATGCCTCCAAGAGCGATCTCGCCGGTACCGTGGAATACGCCGCCGACGGCAGCACCGTGGTGGAAGATACCTACACGAACCTGACCTTCAGCGGCAGCCCGGCTGTGATCGATGGCAACATCGTTGTGACCGACGCTCTGGATGCAGGTAACGAAACGCTGGAATTCACCGATGACAGCACCCTGACGCTGGGCGGCTCCATCAGCAATTACAGCAATACAGATGTAAGCAACATCGAAGTCATCTACAACGGCAAGGCAAGCCAGAGCATCGCCAGCACCACCTACGGCGATCTGACCCTGACCAACGGCGACAAGACCTTCGCAGGCGATGTGGTCGTCAACGGCACTGCCACGATCGATGCCGCCGCCTCCAAGAAGATCAGCGGCACCGGCACGATCAAGGCGCAGGATGCAGTGATCAACGGCGGCACCGGCAAGGTGGCGATCGACGGCGTGAACGTGGAAAGCGAAAACGGCGTTGCAGTTCAGTCTGCGGCAACCGTGAACTTCTCCAACGCTGTCCTCCGCGGCTCCAACGGTTACGCTCTTGATGTCACCGCAGCGGCGCAGGTCGCCCTGAACAACACGCAGATCACCGGCAATGCTTCCGGTATCCATGCGGCAGCAGGTGCGAATGTCTCCCTGGAAGGCTCCGCGATCAACGGCAACGGCGCAGCCGGAACCGAAGGCGCAGGCGTCTATGTGGAAGATGGCGCAACCGTGACCCTGTTCAATACCACCGTGACCGGCAACAACGGCAGCAGTGCCCTGTATGCCGGAGCCGACAGCACGCTGAACCTGATCAACGCCACGATCGCCGGCAACGAAGCGACCGGTGTGAAGACGGCGGCAGGCAGCAAGCTGAACGCAGTCAACTCCATCCTGACCCACAACTATGCGGGCAGGGATAAGAGCGATCTGGTGGTCAACGGCACGGCAAATCTGGTCAGCAATGTGATCGGAACTGCAACCGGCGTTGGCGAAGAAGTTGCGGAAAACAACGTGATGTTCCAGTATGAAACCTCCACGACCACCGCAACCGGCGCCGTGAAGACCATTCCGGAAGATACGCTCTTTGCCTCCTACACCACCAATGCCAACGGCAACAAGGTGCCGGTGACCAGCGTGAAGAACGGTCAGCTTTACATCGATCTGGCGGAAAAGGATACGGTCGCCAACGGCGGCAAGTACATCACGCTGGCGAAGAAGGATGGCGTGATCACCGGTGCGGCGTACAGCAATACGTACGCAAGCAAGGACTTCGTGACGGTCTTCGGCAATGTCGATACCAACGCAGCCAAGGTGACCACTGACCAGCTGGGCAACGAATTTGTCAGCAAGAACTATGGTATCATCGGTTCCATCGCTGCGAAGAGCCCGATCGCTTCCAAGCTGCGGGACAACCCGCACGTGGAAATCGTGGAATCTCACGATGCCGCTGTCCGTCTGGAAGCGGATGACAGCAAGGTCAACGAGATCGACAAGCCGGTCTTCCTGAAGGATCGCCGTCACCTCTCCATCTCCGGCACGCTCTCCACTGCCGCGAATATGGATTGGCACGACGACATCTCTGCGGACCGCGATACCGAACTGATGATCGGTGAAAATCTGGATCTCCTGTTCGGTGCCCGCAACGGCAGAGCAGTGCGTGAACTCGCCAGAGAATTCCGTCACGAAGACGATGAAGCCAGAAGACAGCATAACTATGAATTCAACAGCGACAACCTGGATGTGGAAGTCTCCATCGACGATCTCCAGCTGGCGGTGCTTGACTTCAATATGTCCAACTTCACCAAGGCTGAAGTCTTCCGCGATGAATTCGATGAAGCGATTGAAGCCATGCTGACTATGAGCTGATCCTGAACCGGAACGCTTAACCGGAAACGCCTCCATCCAATCGGGTGGGGGCGTTTTCTTTTGCTTGTATTTTTGAAAATCGCCTCTATATTAGGGAAAAGAAAGGAACGACCATGAAAAAAATCTTTGTTTTTCTGCTTTTTCTTCCGTTGGCGGTATTTTGTACCGGGATGTATTCGTTTCAGGAGGCACAAAGAGGTGCGGAGCAGGGCAGTATGCCCCACCAGTATGTGCTGGCGGAATATTATGCAAAGGGAACCGGCGGTGTGACGCCGGATCTTGCAAAGGCGGCGGAGTGGTACAAAAAATCGGCAGAGCAGGGCTATGCGCTGGCACAGTATGAGTATGCCGTCTTTCTGGAAACGGGCAGGGGCGCGGCGGAAGCCGGTGTGCCGGAAGCGCAGAATTTCCTGGATATCTCAAGAAAGATCGGGCTGTGACCCGTTTTATACAATGGTGTAACCGCCATCTGCCATAAGGGTCGTTCCGCAGAGATAATCCGATTCCGGACCGGCGAGGAACCGCACCACATTGGCGATCTCCTCCGGCTTTCCGAAGCGTCCCATGGGCTGAAGGGCGAGGAAGGATGCCATACCTTTGGCTTCATCGCCGGTGTCCCGTGCGCCGTCGTGCAGTCCGGGGGTATCGGTGGTGCCGGGGGCGACCGCATTGACCTTGATCCCGTGGGGGAGCAGGGCGATTGCTGCGGCACGGGTCATGGAGGAGACTGCACCCTTGCTGGCGTGGTATGCCAGATAACCGGGGGAACCGACAACCGCAAAGGTGGAGGAGAAGTTCACAAACGCCCCTTTGATCCCGTGGTCGATCATGTACTGTGCGCCATCCCGGAGAAAGAGGAATGTGCCGGTCAGGTTGATGTTCATGACCCGTTCAAACTCGGCGGTGGTGGTCTCCAGAAGCGGCTTGTTCAGCTGGGACGCAGCATCATTGACGATGATGTCGATCCGTCCCGTTTTCTGATCGGCGAACGCAAGAACCGCACGGACCTCTTCCTCCCGCCCCACATCGCAGGGATGGAAGAAGACATGGTCCAGTTCAGCTGCCAGTTTTTCGCCGTTTTCCGCATCACGATCGGCAATGATGACAGTGGCGCCGTCTGCGGCAAAACGCCGGACGATCGCCTCGCCGATCCCTTTTGCGCCGCCGGTCACGATGGCGGTCTTACCGGTCAGATCCGTCATACTTCGATCGGCTCCTTCCGGTACTGATTTTCCAATCGGAGCTGTCTGCCGTAGTCATACTTTTCCAGAATTTCCGCTTCTCTGCCGTCCCGCATTTCCCATTCCTGCGTGATGAAGGATACAGCAAGGGAAGTCCATTTCCCCACATCCTCCGTTCCGAGACCGAGGAGCATACCGTGGTCGCCGTGGGGGAAGATATGCAGTTCGCAGGGGCGTTTTGTCTTTGCCATAGCATCAGCAAACTCCAGCGCATTGCGGTAGTTTACGGTGGTGTCGGTGAATGTATGCCAGACAAATGCAGGCGGGGTATCGGGTCCGACCTGATTGGAGAGCGTGCAGAGGTCCATCAGATCTTCCGGCAGTTCCGGTCCCAGCAAATTGACCGCCGAGCCGGGGTGACTGGAGACTTTGCCCATACTGGTGACGGCATAGCTGAGGATCAGGGCATCCGGGATCGGGTCGATGGAGTCGATCTCATCGCCCACGGCATCCGGGATCATATCTGTGATCGTGCCGAGGCAGGCGGTCAGGTGTCCGCCGGCAGAGCCTCCGCACGCGGCGATCCGGTCCGGGATCACGCCCCATGCTTCGGCGTTGTGACGGATCAGGCGCATTGCACGGATCGCATCCTGCTGCGGTTCGGGGAAACGGTGGGGCGCCACCCGGTATTGCAGAACGAAGGCATGGAAGCCAAGTTCGTTGAACCGGCGGGCAATGGGTTCACCTTCGGACCGTTCGCAGACGCAGCCGTAGCCGCCGCCGGGGATCACCAGGATCGCCGGATGTCTGCCTTCCAGAAGATAGGGTGTCAGATAAGATTCCTCGCTGAGCAGGGGGATATTATTCATAATGTTGGTCTTTCTATGTTGTTCGATTTAATCGAGTTTTGATGTTTTTGCACGGAGCAGCAGGTCCGCCGCCACGATCGCCGCCATGGCTTCCACCACGGGAACGATGCGGGGTATAAGACAGGGATCGTGTCTGCCTTTGATCACAAGGCTGGTTGCGTTCCCCGTGGCTTTTTCGATGGTCTGCTGTTCTTTATAGATGGAGGGCGTGGGCTTGACCGCCACACGGAACGTGACTTTATCTCCGTTGCTGATGCCGCCGAGGATGCCGCCTGCGTTATTCGTTGCAAAGCCTTCCGGCGTAATGGGATCGTTGTTTTCACTGCCCCGTTTTTCTGCAGCGCTGAACCCGGAACCGATCTCCAGCCCCTTGACCCCGCCGATGGAGAATATGGCGTGCGCCAGAAGGGCATCGAACTTGTCGAACACCGGTTCGCCAAGACCGGCGGGAAGCCCGGTGATCTCCGCATAAACCGTGCCGCCGATGCTGTCCAGATCCTTCGCAGCGCTTTCGATGACCGCCGCCATAGCATCCGCAGCGGACGGATCGCCGCAACGGACCGGATTTTGTTCCACGGTGGACCAGTCGATCTTGTTGATGTCGCCGGATACATTGCCGATACTTGCGGCACACGCCCGGACATCCACCCCGTAATGTTTCAACAGCAGTTTCGCCACGGCTCCCGCCGCAACCCGGCTGGCGGTCTCTCTGCCGGAGGATCTGCCGCCGCCCCGGTAGTCCCGGAAGCCGAATTTCTGATCAAAAGTGATGTCCGCGTGACCGGGGCGGTAAGTCGCAGCGATCCGGGAATAATCGGCGGAGTGCTGGTCAGCGTTCCGGATGAGCATAGCAAGGGGCGTGCCGGTTGTCTTGCCCTCAAAAACGCCGGAGAGGATCTCAATTTTATCCGCTTCTTTCCGGGCGGTGGTCGCTGCCGACTGACCGGGTCTGCGCCGGTCCATTTCGCTCTGGATGAAATCCGGATCCATCGTCAGCCCCGCCGGAAGACCGTCAATGGTCACGCCCAGCGCAGGTCCGTGGGATTCCCCGAAGGTGGTGATCGCAAAAAGAGTTCCGAAAGTGTTGTTCATATTCAGCAATCCTTTGTTTGGGATTTTTTATATGCGTTCAGGATCTTCCGTGCCGTATCTTCCGGTGTTGGTCCGGCGGAAACGGAAGCGGCGGCAAACTGACGGAAGAGCCGTCTGCGTTCTGTATTGGATTCACAGAATGTACGGAACGGATTTTTCTTTTCCTGCAGAAACGGGGGCAAACCTTCCGCTTCGATCCGTTCATACGCCGTGCGGTTGGTGATGTTCAGTGCGCAGAGAAAACCCAATAGCTTCCGTTCTTTTGCTTTGACATACGGATTGGAAAGAGCGCCGCCGCCCAGTGCAAAAACACCCTGTTTCCCCGCCAGCGTGCGGATCGCTTCCGCTTCCAGTTGACGGAACGCATCGCTGCCGAGTGTGCGGAAGATCTCCCGGACGGAAAGAGATGTGTTGTGCTGTTTGTTGTAAAGATCCTGCAGAATATCGTCTGTATCTGCAAAGGGCAGATCCAGTTTTTTTGCCAGAGCTTTCCCGGCAGATGTCTTGCCGGCGTGTTTGATTCCGCAGAGCGTGATTTTCATAGTTGTTTTCCTTTCCGGTGGAAAACTATAGCACGCGCACGCAAAATTACAAGAAAATGTGTGCGTTTTTCTTGAAAAAGTGCAGCATTGTGGTACAGTAAGTGGATCGATCGGACAGAAAAGAAATGATTTTTCAACCGGAAAGGATATGGCAATGAGTGGCGTTTTTATCAATTCGGATGCGTGGAACTTCTGGACGGATTCCAAGTGTATTGAGACCGATCCCGCAAAAGCGATCCGGGACGATGTGGATTTTTATGCCGATGCCGGCGGCGTGGAAGCCGTCTTTTACAATATGAACTTCTCCCGTTCCTTCCTCAATACCAAGGTCGGGACTCCCATCTGGAAAGATTGTACTTTCGATGCAGATGGCAATCTCCGTCTTCGCGGTTTCCCCCTGAAAAAGGCGGACAGCGATAACTACGGCCCTATGGTGAGACGGGCAAAATTTATGCACGAAAATATGCCGGATTTTATGCAGTACCGCTATGATTACTGCCACAAAAAAGGCATCGAAATGTGGCACAGTATGCGGATGAACGATGTTCACCACTCCGAGTTGGGTGGTGAATTCAAGCCCCAGCACTGCGACCTCTGGCTGGATCATAAGGAAATGCTCCGTGCGTGGTATCGTCACACCTGGCGTGGATACTGGATCGATAACGGGTTCGACTACGGCAGACGGGATGTGTATGAGTATCACCTCAATCTCGCACGGGAATATCTGCTGGACTATGAATCAGACGGCATCGAACTGGACTGGATGCGTGCCATGCCTGTCTTCAAGCCCGGTTATGATGAGTTGAACACGGAGATCCTCACCAACTTTGTGCGGGATGTGAAAGCCGCCGCCCTCGAAGCCGAAAAGAAATGGGGACATCGGGTCCGGATCGCCGCCCGTACCCCTTATCAGCCCCAAGAAGCATACGCACTGGGGATGGATGTGGGCACGTGGGCGGCGGAAGGCTTGATCGATGTGCTGATCCCCAGTCCCAACGGTCTCTGTATGGAACAGGATGCCCAGCTCAAACTCTGGCGCGCCATCGCTCCGAACCTGATCCTGGCGCCCTGCGTGGATTATGTGGTGGTCTCCAATCGGGAAAACTTCTCACGACAGGCGTTTACGAAAGAGATCGACTGCGGTATGATCTCCACCTACTACGCACAGGGCGCCGATACGATCTATTTCTACAATCATTTCCCCCGGCACGAACACGATACCGAACCCCGGATCCGGGAGATCTTCCCCGCCGCTGCCGATCGGGAAAAAGCCGCTTCCCTGCCGCGGCGTCATGTGATCACCGCTCACGACAGCTGCGTGGAAGGGCTGTACAATGCTCCCTGTTTCCCCGCAAAAATCTGGGAAAAATGCAGCGATGGCGGCGTCCGGATCCATGCCGGAGAACGGACTGCCGGAAGAAAAGGCGTGATCCTCATCGGGTCCAGCGTGCCGCTGAATGTGAACGTGCTGTTGAATACCGTGTACTGTGATCCCGTGACAGATTTTGACTTGCCGCAGAATTTCAAAAAAGGCGGAAACGGAACGCAGCACGGGTCCTTCTGGGTCGTTTCCGGAAATGTGCCGGAGATCTTCTGGACCTGTGTGGAGATTCCGCCGCAGGCGCTGCATGACGGCTGGAATAACGTGGAACTGTATAACCATGATTCCCATATCATCGAATCAAAAGAAATCCTCTGGATGGAGTTGAACCTTGCCTGAAAGAATGTTCAAAGAAATGGAGCAGGGCGGCACACTGGGGCTGATCGGCGTCGGTAAGTTCGGCTTGGAACTGAAAAAGATGGCAGAGCAGTACGGCTTGCGTACCCTGTTATGCGATCCTCCGCGCAGCATCAGCGATGCCGAAGATTTGAACGATGCCCTGCACGTGGACTGGGGAAACGGTATGGGCGGTTGCGATTTTTCACAGGTCGAAACCGAAACTTTCGTCCCCGTCAGCGAGATCTGCAGATACGCCGATGTCATTGCCGTTCAGGTTCCGCTGAATGACTCAACAAAAGATATGATCGACTCCGGCTTCATGGCAGCCTGTCGGAAGGATGCGATAATCTGGATCTTTTCCGATCCAGCCGTCGTACAGAACCATCTCCGGCAGGATCCGCGGATCCGCTTCGCCTGATCAGAGCCCGTGACGGACGGCGGTCCCGGACGCATCTGCGCAGCGCGCAGATGCGTCCTTCTTTTTTTGCCGCGAGCCGCGGCAAAAAAAGAGCCGGAGCAAAAATGTTTTTTTGCTCCGGCGGGACCGCCGTCCTGCGCACATCTCCTGCGCTTGCGGCGTCTCAATTTTTCAGAAAACGGTCAGTTGATCAGATGTCCTGATAAGCTGCCCATCTGGGATCCTGTTTGAAGCTCCACTTGTATTCTTCGATGCCTTCCAGCTTGGCGGCTGCTTCTTCATCGAGGATGACAACGGCATCTTCGTGCATCTGCAGGGCGGTAGCGGAGATCATGCTGGTGACGGGGCCTTCCACGGTCTTGGCAACGATGGATGCTTTTTCCGCACCGGTGGCGACAAGAAGAAGTTTCTTCGCATCGAGGATGGTGCCGACGCCCATCGTAACGGCGCGCATGGGCATATCTTCCGGCTTATCGAACAGGGGGCTGTTCTGTTCGTAGGTCGTCTTGGTCAGGGTCACTGCGCGGGTACGGGAGGAGAAGGAGGACAGCGGTTCGTTGAAACCGATGTGACCGGTTCTGCCGATACCGAGGAGCTGCATATCCACGCCGCCGCAGGATTCCATGGTGGCTTCGTATTCGGCAGCAGCGGCTTCCAGATCGTCGGCAACGCCGTTGGGAACGTAGGTGTTGCGCTTGTCGATGTTGATCTTATCGAACAGGTGGAAGTTCATGTAGTAGCGATAGGAATCCTTGTTGCTGCCGTCGAAGCCCACATATTCGTCCAGGTTGAAGGACTTGCAGAGAGAGAAGTCCAGACCTTCGTTCTTGTGCCAGTCTGCGAGGTAAGCATAGAGGCGTTCCATGGTTCTGCCGGTGGCGAGACCCAGGTTGTAAGCCGGTTTTGCCTTCACGGCATCGGCGATGATCTTGGCTGCGAGCTTCGCAGCTTTGTCGGCGGTCGGCATGATAATGACGTCCATTTGTATAACTCCTTTGGGCTTGCGCCCGGTTGATTAGTTAAAGGTTGTTCACCTGTAATTTCAGTTCAGACCGAAAAACTTTTTCGGTTCGTTGTAACACATCATCTGCACCAGTTTGTATGCAATATGATCCGGAATTCTGCCCCGTTCGACCATTTCGCCCACCACATCGCACAGGGTACGGCGGAACATTTCAAAGCGGGAGGAATAGCTCAGGATCTTCCGGGAGTCGGAGACCATTCCGGCGAAAGAGGCAAAGAGGTCCACGCTGGAGATATATTCCAGCTGACGCTTCATCCCGATGGAGGTATCGTTGAGCCACCAGGCGGAACCGAGGCGGACTTTGCAGCCGAATGCGCGGGAGACGGTCGCCAGAGACGCCTGATGACCGGGATCCAGACAGTACAGAATCGTTTTGAGTTTATCGTCAAAAAGATTCAGGAATTTGCAGAGAGGCTTCACAATGTCGATCATATGATCGGAAACATCGCCGCCGGTATCGGGTCCGAGGGTGTCGAACAGCACATCACGCACATCACGCACGGCGCCGATATGGAGCTGGAACACCCAGCCTTTTTCGGCATCCAGTTCGGCAAATTTCCGCATAAGACAGCTGCTCCACACATCTTCTTCGGCAGCAGTCGCGGCGGTGCCGGAAAGGACTTTCTGCAGGATCGCTTCGGCTTCCGCATCGGTGGCGGCGCCGTCGTAGGGCTTTTCGATCCCGTGGTCGCTGGCGATAGCGCCCCGTTCCGCAAAGAAATCGTGGGATTTTTTCATCGCCTGCATCAGATCCGCAAGAGACTTGATCTCCACGCCCCAGCGGCTGCCCAGTTTGGCAAGATATTCTTTGAAGTCGGGCTTGCGGATCTTCATAACCCGGTCCGGACGCCACGTGGGACGCACCAGCACTTTGCCGAAAGCGGCGTTGGCGCGTTCGTGATCTTCCAGCGTATCGGCAGGATCGTCCGTGGAACACATCACTTCAATATTCATACGGCGGATGAGGGACTGGGGCTTGTTTTCGTCTTTTGCCAGCGCCTCGCAGCAGCCCTGCCAGAGTTCTTCGGCAGTTTCGGCGCAGAGCAGAATGTTGTCGAATCCGAGGAACCGCAGATCCAGGTGGACCCATTCGTACACCGGGTTGCCGGCAAATTCGGGGAAGACTTCCGCCATGGCGATCCACTTTGCGTGGTTATCCGTATTCTTACCGGTGATGAGTTCTTCGCTGACGCCCCGTTTGCGGAGCATTTCCCACACATAGTGGTCGGTGGCGGCGAAAAGTTCCCAGGGATCAGTGAAGGGGGTATTATCTGCGATCCGTTTCACATCTGCATGATTGTGAGCGTCAATGACCGGCAGCTTTGCCACGGTGCTGTAAAGCGCCTTTGCCGTATCGGAACCGAGAAGATAATTGTTGTCCAGAAATGCCATGGCTTTTCCTTTCGTTGTTTTCCATTTTATAGTAATATAACCCACATTCCGTGAAAATCCAGAAAAAATATCACAATTTTGCTTGATTTCATGCCAACTTTGTCTATATTTCACCTCAAGGAGTAACGAAATGAAAAAACAGACCGTGATTTGCGGAGCGTTGCTGTGTGACGGCACCGGAACCGCACCCTATACCGCCGATCTTTTTCTGGTGGACGACCGGATCGTTAAGATCGGCTCCGGCAGTCACGCAGGATTTGAAGAGATCCACGCGGAAGGACTCCTCGTCTGCCCCGGTTTTATGGATGTCCACGCACATTCCGATCTTTCGCTCCTCGCTGCGCCCGATGCCTTCGGCAAGATCTCACAGGGCGTGACTACGGAGATCAGCGGGAACTGCGGTCTTTCCCCGTTTCCCGTCACGGACCGGAACCGGGAGAAACTCGCACACACATGGAAAAATTACGGGATCGACCTCACATGGACTGATTTTTCCGGTTACGCTGACCGTCTGGAAAAAGCGTCTCCGGCGGTCAATGCTGCGCTGCTTTGCGGACATAATTCGCTCCGGTCGGCTGTGCTGGGCTATGATGATGAACCGGTAACGGAAACCGCCCTGACGGAGATGAAAGATCTGTTGAGAACTATGATCGGGCAGGGCGCGCTCGGGCTTTCCACCGGGTTGCTGTATGTTCCTGGAAAATTTGCAAAAGCCGATGAACTGCAAGAGTTAATGTCCGTTCTGAAAGAAACGGATTCTCTCTACGCCACCCATCTCCGCAACGAAGGCGATACCCTGCTGGAAGCGTTGGAGGAGGCGATCTCGCTTGCACTGCACGGATCCGGAAAACTGCAGGTCAGCCACCTGAAAACCGCCCTGCAACGGAACTGGCACAAAATCGATGCCCTGTTCGATGCCATCGACCGGGCGAAATCCGCCGGGGTGCAGGTGACGGCAGACCGCTATCCTTATACTTACGGTCAGACCAATTTGAGCGTGATCCTGCCCCCGCCCTACGACCGGATGCCGGATGCCCGGATCACCGAAACATTGAAGAATGATGACGCTGCCTGCGCCGCGCTGGAACGGGATCTGGAGAGAGAGGACCGCTGGGAGCAGATCATCCTTACCAGTACCGACGGGCTTGCCGGGTTGACGGTCTCTGACGCCGCAGAAAAAATGGGCGTGACGCCCGCCCGGTTGGTCGTGGATCTGGTTCGGAAAGATTCCGCTGGAAGGCTGGCGGCATTCGGCGGTATGAGTGAGGAAAATATGTGCCGGATCATCGCCCGCAACGATGTTTTCTGTGGTACGGATGAGACCGCAAGACCCCGGGATTTTTCCATCGGACGCAGTCATCCCCGGGGCTTCGGTGCGTTTCCGGAATTTCTGAAACGGAATCTGGAAAACGGTCTGCCGCCGGAACAGGTCATCCGGCGTGTGACCGGCGCTCCGGCGGAAAAATTCGGGTTGAAAGACCGGGGCGTTTTACGGGAGGGTGCTTTTGCCGATCTGGTGCTGATCGACCTCCAAAAACTTTGCGCCCGGTCCAGTTTTGCCGATCCGCACGCCCCCGCCGACGGCATCGAAAAAGTCTTTGTGAATGGCGTCCTTTCCTATGCCGACGGCAGAGTTATCGCCCGTGCGGGAAAAGTTTTGAGAAATGCAAAGTGACGCAGAATATGAGCCTTGAGAGGTGAAACGGGTAGAAAAATCCCCGTCACGCTTCTCCGTCCCTCTCCGTAAAACGGTTGATAACGGTTGGTAACGGAGGATAACGGAACAGTTCTTCCAGTCCTCCCAGTTTTTCAAATTTGATTCTGTGATTTTTTTCTTTTTTCAACTTGTATTTTTCGCAGTGCGGTTGTATCTTATAACAACGGCATTGCCGTTTGCTCTTTACAGGAATGATATATTTCAGCAGAAAAGCCTTCTAAACCGACCAAGTTAAACAATGCTTTTTGCAACACCACAGGTGAAATGTATCCGGTAGGATTGTGTATACACATCTTGCCGGACGCTTTGTCGTATTGGTGTTGCGGGCTCTTGGTCGGGCCCTGAAGGCGATGCGTGAGGCGTTCGGTTTTTTCTTTTTAAAACCTGCCTCCCGCTGTCTGCTTCCCGCAAAGGAAAGACAGCACGCCTTATAAAAACGGTTTCTCTCCTTGCGGTTTGATTGAAGATCAACCCCATTTGTAAGACAATAAACAAACAACCAAGAGGAGAGAAAAATGAAAGAGAAAACGAAGAAAATTATAAGAGGGAGCATTACAGCGCTTTTGATGTTGAGCTGTGTGGCATTTTGTACAGCTGAAACGGGAGGGTGCGGAGGAGGCGGACCAACGACACACATTACAGATATAAAAACAGAAGATGGGGGCGCTATTCGTATAAAGGAAACAACCTCTGGCGGTCATACAACTTATTCATCTCCTACTTATGTTTCAAGTGATCGGTTAGAGTCCGAACGAGAAAACGAAACACTTGCTCGCTTTCTTCTTTACATTTTCAGTGGAGGAAAAAGCGAATAAAAAACAGAATTAGCACAGAGTACCCGTTGTTCTGACTACAAAAAAACGCAGCAGATCGTTTGACCTGCTGCGTTTTTGTATCCGTTCGGATGAGGGGATGAATTACATCATGCCGCCCATACCGCCCATGCCCATGTCACCGGCGGGAGCTGCGGGTTTCTTTTCTTCCGGCAGTTCGGTGATGAGACATTCGGTGGTGAGGAGGAGACCGGAGATACTCGCCGCGTTCTGGAGAGCAGAACGGGTGACTTTCTTCGGGTCGATGATACCGGCTTTGAGCATATCGCAGTATTCGCCGGTCTGGATGTTGTAACCTTCGTTGCCCTTGCCTTCGAGGACGGCGTTGACCATGACGCTGCCTTCAAAACCGCCGTTGCTTGCGAGGGTACGCAGCGGTTCCTGAACAGCGCGGCGGATGATGTCCGCACCGATCGCTTCATCGCCTTCCAGCTTGAGACCATCCAGAACCTTGGAAGCGCGGATCAGAGCCACGCCGCCGCCCGGGACGATCCCTTCTTCCACTGCAGCGCGGGTGGCATGGAGAGCGTCTTCCACGCGGGCTTTCTTTTCCTTCATTTCCGTTTCGGTAGCAGCACCCACATTGATCACCGCCACGCCGCCAGCCAGTTTCGCAAGGCGTTCCTGGAGTTTTTCGCGGTCGTAATCGCTGGTGGTTTCTTCGATCTGCTTGCGGATCTGATGGACTCTGCCGAGGATGTCCGCTTCGCTGCCGGCACCTTCCACGATGGTGGTGTTTTCTTTTTCAATGGTGATGCGTTTGGCTCTGCCGAGCATATCCAGAGACACATTTTCCAGCTTGATGCCCAGATCTTCGCTGATCATCTTGCCGTTGGTCAGGATGGCGATATCTTCCAGCATGGCTTTGCGTCTGTCACCGAAACCGGGCGCCTTGACGGCAGCGCAGTTCAGGATGCCGCGCATCTTGTTGATGACGAGAGTCGCCAGCGCTTCGCCTTCCACATCTTCTGCGATGATGAGCAGGGGCTTGCCGGTCTTGGCAACCGCCTGCAGGACGGGGAGCATATCGTTCAGGTTGCTGATCTTCTTTTCGTTGATCAGGATGTAAGCATCTTCGAGGGAGCAGACCATGTTTTCTGCATCGGTCACGAAGTAGGGAGAGAGATAGCCCTTGTCGAACTGCATCCCTTCCACGATGTCCAGCGTGGTTTCGATGGTCTTGGCTTCTTCCACCGTGATGGTGCCGTCGTTGCCGACTTTATCCATGGCGTTGGCGATGATCTCACCGATCCCGGCATCCCCGTTGGCGGAGATGGTGGCGACCTGTGCAACCTGTTCGTTTTCGCTGACATCCTGTTTCATTTCGTCCAGCTTGGCAACGATGGCTTCGACTGCCTTGTCGATCCCGCGCTTCAGGCACATGGGGTTGGCACCGGCAGTGACGTTCTTCAGACCCTGTTTGAAGATGGCTTCAGCGAGAACGGTTGCGGTGGTGGTACCGTCACCGGCGATATCGCTGGTCTTGGATGCGACTTCGCGGACCATCTGGGCGCCCATGTTCTGGAACGGGTTGGCAAGTTCCACTTCCTTCGCCACGCTCACACCGTCCTTGGTGATGGTGGGGGAACCGAATTTCTTGTCCAGAACCACGTTTCTGCCCCGGGGGCCGAGGGTGGCTTTGACGGCGGCGGAAAGCTGTTCGACGCCGGAAAGGAGCTGGCGTCTTGCTTCATCATTGAAAAGCAGCTGTTTAGCAGGCATTGTATATTTCTCCAAATTTTGTTGTTGCTGTGTTGATTATGCGATGACCGCGAGAATGTCGGAGCTGTTCAGGATCTTGTATTCCTGATCTTCAAACTTGATCTCGCTGCCGCCGTATTTGCTGGTGAGGACGATATCGCCGACTTTCACGTCGAAGGGAACACGGTTGCCCTTGTCATCGATCTTGCCGGTGCCGAGGGCGATGACTTTCGCCTGCATCGGTTTTTCTTTCGCTGCATCGGGGATGTAAAGACCGCCGCGCATTTCTTCCTTGACTTCGATCGCCTGAACGAGGACTCTGTCTCCCAGGGGTTGAATAGCCGCCATGTTTTGTTTCTCCTTATTATGGTTTTATTGTTGATTGTGTGTAAAGATTACTTTTCGTCGTCCACGATTTCGGCATCCACAATGCCGTCATCGTTTTTCGGAGCCGCACCGCCCGGAGCTGCGCCGCCCTGAGCCTGCTGCTGCTGATAGACTGCCTGACCGATCGCCATGAGTTTTTCTTCCAGTTCCTTCATGGTCGCCTTCATCGCTTCGGTGTCGTCCTTTTCCACGTCTTTTTTCAGCTTTTCGATGGATTCCATGACGGGCCCCTTGACCTGTTCCGGAGCTTTGTCGCCCAGTTCATTGAGCTGTTTTTCGGTCTGGTAGATCATGCTTTCCGCACGGTTCTTGACTTCGATCTTTTCCTTGGCTTCCTTGTCCGCAGCTTCGTGCGCCTTGGCATCGTCCACCATGCGCTGGATATCCTGTTCGGAGAGACCGGAGGAAGCCTGAATGGTGATCTTCTGTTCCTTACCGGTGCCCAGGTCTTTTGCGGTAACGTTCAGGATACCGTTTGCGTCGATGTCAAACGCCACTTCGATCTGGGGAACGCCGCGGGGAGCCGGTGCGATGCCGTCCAGACGGAATCTGCCGATACTCTTGTTGCCGCTCGCCATATCGCGTTCGCCCTGAAGGACATGGATATCAACGCTGGGCTGGTTGTCTGCTGCGGTGGAGAAGATTTCGCTCTTTCTCGTGGGGATCGTGGTGTTGCGTTCGATCAGCTTCGTGCAGACGCCGCCGAGGGTTTCGATCCCGAGGGAGAGGGGAGTCACGTCCAGCAGGACCACGTCGCCCAGGCTGGTATTGCCGGAGAGAACACCGCCCTGGATCGCCGCACCGGCAGCAACCACTTCGTCCGGGTTCACGCCCTTGTGGGGGTCGCGGCTGAAGATATCTTTTGCGGTGGTCTGCACTTTCGGCATACGGGTCATACCGCCGACGAGGATCACTTCATTGATCTTGCCGGCGTTCACATCGGCATCGCTCATGCAGTTCTTGCACGGGGTTTTTGTGCGTTCCAGCAGGGGATCCACCAGCTGTTCGAGCTGGGAACGGCTCATGGTCATCTGCAGGTGAACCGGACCGCTTTCATTCATGGTGATGAAGGGAAGGCTGATGTCCGTGGACATACTGGAGGAAAGTTCGATCTTGGCTTTTTCAGCGGCATCTTTGAGACGCTGCAGCGCCTGTGCGTCCTTGCGCAGGTCCACATTGTTTTCCTTCATGAAGTCTTCAGCAATGTAGTCGATGATCGCCTTATCGAAGTCGTCGCCGCCCAGGTGGGTATCGCCGTTGGTGGCTTTCACTTCAAAGACGCCATCGCCGATTTCGAGGATGGAGATATCGAAGGTACCGCCGCCCAGGTCGTAAACAGCGATCGTTTCGTCCTTACCCTTGTCCATACCGTATGCCAGAGCAGCGGCGGTGGGTTCGTTGATGATGCGTTTCACATCCAGACCGGCGATTCTGCCGGCGTCTTTGGTCGCCTGACGCTGGGTATCATTGAAGTATGCGGGGACCGTGATGACGGCTTCCGTGATCTTTTCGCCGAGGAACGCTTCTGCGTCGGCTTTGAGCTTCTGCAGGATCATAGCGGAGATTTCGGGCGGAGTGTACATTTTGCCGCCAGCCATGATGCAGGCATCGCCGTTCTTGCCTTCCACTACTTCATAGGGAGTGCCTTCCAGCTCGTTCTTCACTTCGTTGAACTTTCTGCCCATGAAGCGTTTGACGGAGAAAATGGTGTTTTTGGGGTTGGTGACTGCCTGACGTTTGGCGGTCTGACCCACAAGGCGTTCGCCGTTTTTCGTGAATGCCACAATAGAGGGCGTGGTGTTGGCGCCTTCCGCATTGGGGATGATCTTGAATGTGTCGCCGTCCATCACAGCCATACAGCTGTTGGTCGTACCGAGGTCGATTCCGAGAATTTTGCTCATAATTTTACCCTTTCCTGTTTACTTGGGTTTGTTGTTTTTTGTTCGTGTCACTTCAAAATAAAGCAAACCGCGTGCCAACTTTTTGAAAGATGATGCAATAGTAAGACATTCAATATGTTAGAGAGTTTTTGCGAAAAACCGGAAAAAGCGCAAAAGAAAAAGGAGTGCGACAAGTTGTCACACTCCCGTGTCACAGTTGGGTCACACCCGATGACTTTTACTTGAAATACTTCCGCAGATGCAGGGGCAGACCTTCCTCCTTGTTCTGACGGACCATTTCACCCGGCAGGGCAGGAGTGGCGTTGGGATCGGCTTCCAGCTGTTTAAAGACATTCATCAGGTGGTGGGGGATGTAGTTGAGATTTGCTTCCGCGCAGAGCAGATCTTCCAGCGAGAGATTGCTGATCGCAGCATTTCTGCGTTCCGTGAGATAATCTTCCCATTCCATAACCGCCTTGAAGTAATCTTTGGGCAGGTTGGGGGAGGTGACCAGACGGATGGCACCGGCAAAGAAGGGGGTGATGACTTCTGCGTAGCCTTTGTCGGAGAAGTGAAGTTTATCGTTTTCATACAGATCCGTTCTGATGGCGCCGGTCTGGGGATCCAGCAGCAGGGCGGAGAAGTCGAAGAAGGGCAGGTCATACTTTTTCGCCAGTTCACGATAAAGGGGATTGACCGTGCCGGGCAGGGGGATGGGCAGCACGCGGTGGGGCATACCCCGGGGCGGGATGGCGAAGAGGATGATTTTTGCTTCGGGGCAGAGGGTCTTGATGCGGAGGATCTGCTGTTCCATGGCGTCCGCAATGTCCTGCGGATGGTGTTTCATACTCAGGTTGTTGGTGCCGAGCATGAACGTGACCACGGCGGGCGGGTTGGCTTTCAGGTCTTCCGCCATATCATTGACACGCCAGTTGACTTCTTCGTGGCGGTCGCCGCAGATCCCGCCGTTGCAGACTTTGAAGTTCTGCTTCATATAGTCAAAACGAGCCTTACGTCCCCAGTTGTCGGTCAGGGAGTCGCCCAGCAGCAGGACATAACCTTTTTCCATTTTGGGGATCTGTTTTTTGATTGCCGTGTGGCGGGGAGAGACTTTTTTCCAGGAGAAGGGCAAGGTCGCCGCGGGGATGTAGGATTTGCCATCCCGCTTCACTGCATTTGCTTCCAGGTCGATGATCTGGAACTTGCCGGAGCTTTTGAACGCAAAATCGGTGGCATCCAGTTCGGGAGCCTGATAGGTCACATAGAACGTTACGGTTTTCGGTTCGGCGGCAACGGGGAGAGTATCCTGCCAGATGTTGCGGAATGCGCAGTTCTGGGATTTGAGGAACACAGAAACTTTCTTTTCAGCGGTGTAGGTCACTTTGACCGCCAGCTGACCGGTGGGGTTCTGAACATTGCGGACCACGTTGTCTTTCAGGTCATTTTCTGTGAAGACCGGGTTGGAAATGTCTGCTGCGACAGTGCAGGCGGAGAGGGCGAGCGCCGTAAGCACGGAGGAGAGGAGGCAGATTTTTTTCATCATGTTTTTCTGTTTCCTTATGTTATGAATGAGAGTAATATTCTGCTCAAAAAGTGCGGGGATCCGTGACATAAGCCGGATTCTGTATCAGGCGATCATCTTTCTGCGCGACCAGTACCCGGAATTCAAACGTTACGAGCAGCAACATCATTCCCTATTTGGTCTTGCTCCGGAAGGGGCTTGCCGTGCGGCACGGATCACTCCAATGCCCGGTGGTCTCTTACACCGCCGTTTCACCCTTACCGGGATCGCTCCCGGCGGTATGCTTTCTGTTGCGCTTTCCTTCCCGCAGATTTGCTCTGCGGTATCCTCCGTGAGGAGGACTTCCTGCTCTGTGGAGTCCGGACTTTCCTCACCGTTTCCGGCGCGACCGCCGTCACGGATCCCCGCACCTTTTAATTTAGATGAGATTTGGAAAAAATCAAGGGCGCAGAGAAAAAATGTTCGTCCTTCAACCTTTGTACCACTTTGGCATACCGGCGGCACGGAGGCGGGCAACTTCCTCTTTGCGGAGATCGAATATCGTTTCTCTGGTCGAGGCAAGACCCGGATCACGGTACGGCACGCCGGCGGTGGATTTGAGTGTGATATTCCGGTCTTTTTCCGAAAGTTCCGGCAGAGTTCCGGAGAGATCCAACCGGCTGGCGGCGGTACCGGGACGGCGTCTGCCGAAGGGTTCGGGACGGTAGATGTTCAGCCCCGCTTCGTGCATGGCGCCGAACAGGGGATAGGCGGAGGAATAGGTGGTAATGATCCCGTCTTCTTTGAGATGGGCGGCAAGAAGCGCCACAAAATCTGCGGTCCACAGCTCCGGATTGGAGTCAGGGGAGAAGCCGTCCAGAAAAATCACATCATACATCTCACCGGCGGGGATGGAACGGCGTGCATCGCCGAAGATCAGGTTCAGGGATGCAAAACCGGTTTCGATGCAGCCGGCGTGGTCCCGGATCATTTCCAGCAGAAGGCGGTTGGGGGGATCGGGCAGCGTCAGGGCGGCAGGGATCACATTGGGATCAAATTCCAGCGATGTGATGGCGAGTCTGCCGCTCTGCAGCTCATCCGCCAGTGCGATGGCGGAGGACGCATTGCAGCCCAGTCCGAAGCCCACATCCAGCAGCGTGACTTCGGATCGATTCAGCAGTTTCTCCCGCAAGCCGGAGGGCTCAATATATTTCTTTTGCGATTCCTCCCACGCACCCGCCACACTGTGGAAGTGCTGACGGTAGGCTGGGTGGTACAGCGTATAGGTGCCGTCATCGGTCAGACACGGGGTGAACCTGCTGTCCGAACCGCCGTTGAATTTCTGCGTGAACATCTCCAGAAACTGTCCTTTTTTCATCCACCATTTCGGTGCGATCAAACCTTCTTCCTCCGTTTCGGCGGTCAGACGCATCACGGTCATGGAATCGGGCAGGATCCGCAGGACTTTTTCCAGACCTTCCGCATATTCATATTCGTTCAGTACAGGGAAGGGGGCGGCGGCATATTCGGCGGCAAGCCGGGTCCCTTTAATGATCATCAACTGGTGCATCTTGACTCCGCAGAAGGGCAGTTCTGCGATCTTCCGGGCGGTTTCCTCCCAGTCAGTCACTGTTTCTCCGGGCAGACCCAGGATCAGGTGTGCCGCCACAGGAATGTTCCGGGCGTGGAGACGGCGCACCGCCTCTGCCGAACAGGCGAAGTCGTGTCCCCGGTTGATCCGGTGCAGAGTAACATCGTTCGCTGTCTGTACGCCCAGTTCGATGAGCAGATCATAGCGTTGATTCAACTCCTCCAGATAGTCCAGACATTCCTCCGGCAGACAGTCCGGGCGGGTGCCGATGATGACCATTTTGAAGTCCGCAAGGCGCAACGCCTCCTCATAGACGGCGCGGATCTGTTCCACTGGGGCGTTGGTTCCGGTAAACGCCTGAAAATAAGCGATGTATGGACCGTCTGATCCATAGCGGTCATGAACATATTGCTTTCCCCGTGCCACCTGTTCGGCAATGGTCATCCCTTCCGTCAGATGCCGTGCGCGGCTGCCGTTGGAGGCGCAGAAGGTACAGCCGGAATGGGGACAGGAAAAGCCGGGATCCAGCGGGATCCGCTGCAGAGCGGTCCCCCAGCGTTGCGCGAGGACATCCCGGAAGAAACGGAGCTTTTTCATCCGTTCAGGACCTGCTGTGCCTGATGCAGTTCCGCAATGGCGCAGGGGATGCCGTTTTTGTGCTTGAAAACGGAGGTCCCTGCAACGATCACGTTGGCGCCGGCGGCAGCGGCGGCTTCCACATTGCTGCTGTCAAGTCCGCCGTCCACCTGAATGTGACAGGAGGTATTGCCGGTCCGGTCCAGTTCGACACGGAGCTTGCGGACTTTTTCCAGCTGATCCGCCATGAACTTCTGTCCGCCGAAGCCCGGTTCTACAGTCATGACAAGGACCATTTCCACGTCATTGAGATAGGGGAACAGGGTTTCCACGGGGGTTCCGGGTTTCAGGGTAAGACCGGCGGAAAGACCGGCGTCGTGAATGGCTTTGATCGTTTCCGCAATATCAGAGTTCGCTTCGATGTGGAAGGTGATATGATCGCTGCCCGCCTTGGCGAAAGCGCCGATATAGGGCAGGGGATCGGTCATCATCAGATGCACATCGAAGGGCAGCGTGGAGTGCTTGCGCAAGGAGGCGATCAACGCCGGACCGATGGTCAGATTCGGCACAAAATGGGCATCCATCACATCCAGATGGACCATATCTGCGCCACCCGCTTCGATGGCTTTGAGTTCAGTGCCGAGTGCGGCAAAATCCGAGGCGAGCATAGAAGGGGAGACCAGCAGTTTTTTGCTGGAAAGGGTATTCAGCGGTGTTGTCATGGCAAGTTCCTCCATCGGTTTCAGTTAAAGTTCGGGGTAATATACTCCTGATTTGGAAAAAATGCAACTCTCCACTTGACAAAAGAAGAAACCTTGCTACATTTATAACAGAATTATTACAGATTATCGCATAACGGAGAGAACTATGAAAAAAATTTGGATGAACGTGTGCCTCGTACTGATCGGCAGTGCCGTGACTTTGCCGCTTGCTGCCCAGATCACTCCGATCACTTCTGCAGCCCCTGCTGCTGCCCCGATTGCCCCGATCGCATCTGCTGCCGCTCCCGCATCTGCTTCTGTTGCGCAGCCTGCCGCAGAAGTACCGGCTGTTGGAACATTTAAGATCCGCAAAGAATTTGCTGAAGTGATCTGTGCGGAGATCGTGGCGGATAAAAAACCGGTATTGAACGATGTGAATCCCCACGATGTTTCTCCTTACGGCGATAAAACCTGTTGGGCGCAGATCATCCTTATGCTGCCGGAGAAAAGAGGTCTTTCCCGTTTTGATTTTGTGTTGAAAGCCAGTGGTGAAACATATCCGTGTCTTGCCGTTGCCCTTGGTGATACAGTCTATTCAATGAAAGATGAATTCTGGCAGCTTCCCGCACAGCGTGATCCGCAGGTCCCGGTACGCCTGCTTTTTGCAGTTTCCCCCAACCGGATCCTGGGTAATGATGGCAGCTTGCTCGTACCGCTTACGCTGGAACGGACTTTTGCAGATGTCGCTTCCCGGATCGGCTCCGATACCGTCCGGTTCCGTCTGGTCCCTGCAGCAAAGGCGTTTATGACCGCCGCAGAGGCAAAAAAGTTTGCGGATGAAAAAGGTGGTTCTTACGGAATGACCGATGCGGAAATGATGGCTCGTGCCGCTCAACCTGCTGCCGGTACAGCTCCTGCCGGTCAGCCAGCTGCCGCTCAACCTGCATCCCCTGCATCCCCGGCAACGCCTGCACCTGCCGCAAAACCGGCTGCTCCGTCAACGCCTGCACCTGTCGCAAAACCGGCTGCTCCGTCAACGCCTGCCCCCATAGCTCCGGTTGCACCTGCACCCGCTGCAAAACCGGCACCTGCACCTGCACCCGCTGCGAAACCGGCACCGGTCGCTGCGCCCAGCTTTATTCAGTTCTGACGCCTGTCCGACAGAAAACGGGCTTTTGCCGCATAAAAAAATGCGAAGTGCAGTTTTGCTGCGCTTCGCATTGAATGTCTTTTGAGAAGAGGCTCGATCGGTCTATCCGTCAATCTTCTTTCTGTGTGGCATTTTTGATCGCTGCAACAGCGCTTGCCAGTTCGGCTGCCACTGCCGGAGAGGCTTCGATCCCTTCGGCGATCTTACCGTTATCGCAGTTCTGAAGGAATGCGGGATCCATCGGCACCTGTGCGATCAGGTCGATTCCGTGGACATCTGCGAGGAGCTGACCGCCGCCGGAGGAGAAGATGGCGTGTTTCGTGTTGCAGTTGGGGCAGATGAAACCGCTCATATTTTCCACGATCCCCAGCACCGGTACATTGACCTGACGGCAGAAGTCCAGGCATTTCCGGCAGTCGGCAAGGGAGACTTCCTGCGGAGTGGTGATCATCACGGCCTGTTTATCGCCGGGGATCATCTGGCACGCGGAGAGAACTTCGTCGCCGGTTCCGGGGGGGAAGTCCAGCACGAGATAATCCAGATCATCGCCCCAGTTGACTTCTTCAAAGAGCTGCTTCAGCACGCCGATCTTGGCAGGACCGCGCCAGATCACGGCGGCGTTGCTGTTATCCACCAGCAGTCCGAGGGAGACCAGCTTCACGCCGGATGCTGTTTCTGCGGGATTGATCCCTTCTTCATCCCCGTCCAGTCTGTGATCTTTCAGACCGAAAAGGGTAGGCTGGCTGGGACCGTGAAAGTCTACATCCAGCAGCGCCACTTTGTAACCGGCTTTGACCAGAGAGACAGCCAGGCTGGCAGCCATTGTGCTTTTGCCCACGCCGCCTTTGCCGGAAAGGACCAGCAGTTTGTGTTTGATTTTATCCAGACGGGAGGGCGGCATTTCACCCTGCCGCTCCGAACATTTTGCGTGACACGTTTCGCAGTTGTGCGTACATTCGCTCATGGTTTTGTCTCTTTCTTCCATTCGGTTGTTGGTTTTTATGTGCATTCTTTTTAATATACATCGGAAACCAAAATAATCAAGTCAAAAAAATTTTTCTTCTCTGCCTTTGATTTTTTTGTACACGCGTGTTATATTCTATCTATTAGCATAAATTTTGCTGCAGTGAGGAATGATTTTATGGAAATGACAATAAAAAACCGTTCGGAATTGAACGAAAAAGATTGCTGGGATCTGACAGCACTTTACGCAAGTGCAGAAGATTGGGAGAAAGATTTTGCAAAACTGGATGACCTGCTGGGGGCGTTTCTTGCTTTCAAGGGGCGTCTGGCGGAATCCCCTGCCGTGCTGCGGGATGCCTTCCGGGCTTCGGATGAACTGGGGCTCCTCAGCGAGAAAGTCCGGGTCTATGCCTGCCTGAAACGGGATGAAGATACCGCCGACCCGGTCAATTCCGCCCGTCGTGACCGGATCAATGCCGAAGGAGCAGAGATCGCCGGAGAGACCGCCTGGTTTGATCCGGAGCTGATGGCGATCCCCCGGGAAACGTTTGAATCTTTCCGGTCTGCACCGGAACTGGCGTTTTACAAGCGAACGCTGGATGAGACCGAACGCCAGCGCAAACATACCCTTTCCGCTCCCGAAGAACGGATCCTCGGTATGGCGGAAGATGCACTTGCTTCTTCCTATCACATTTTCGGCGCTCTGCACGATGCGGATATGCGCTTCCCGAAGATCCCGGACGGCAAAGGCGGCGAGATCGAAATCACCAACGGGAACTACGCACATTTTCTGGAAAATCCCGACCGTGCTGTCCGCAAAGCGGCGTATGACTCCTGCTACGATACCTACAAATCCCTCATCAATACTTATGCGTCCATTCTTGACGGTACTGTGAAGACCGGTGTTCTTGAGGCAAAACTGCGGAATCACCCCTCCGCACGGGAAATGGCTCTTTCCGGCGACAATATCCCCGTTGCGGTGTACGATAATCTGGTGGATACCGTTCACCAATACCTGCCGTCCCTTCACCGTTACTTCAAACTGCGTGCCGATGTGATGGGCATGGAAAAGATCGCCATGTACGACATTATGAATCCGCTGGTGCCGGAGTCGGTTCAGGTGATCCCGTGGGAAGAGGCGGAGCGGCTGGTCAAGCGCGCATTGCAGCCCCTCGGTGAAACATACTGCGATATCCTCGGTCACGCCTTCACGGATCGCTGGATCGACATCCGGGAGTGCCGCGGAAAACGCTCCGGCGCCTATTCCTGGGGCTGTTACCGTACACCGCCCTATCTGCTGCTGAACCATTCGGACGATCTGGAGTCCGTGTTTACGCTGGCGCACGAACTGGGCCACTCCATGCACTCCTATTTCTCCGACCGGGCGCAGGATTATCACTACGCCGGATACCGGATCTTCGCCGCAGAAGTGGCATCCACCACCAACGAACTGCTGCTTTATCACGACCTGATGGCGCACGCAACGGATGACGCCGAACGGGCAAGCCTGCTGACTTATCTGCTGGGCATGATCCGGGGCACCGCATTCCGGCAGACCATGTTCGCCGAGTTTGAACGGGATATTTACGCCTGGAGCGAAAACGGCGATCCCCTGACCGCCGAAGCACTCTGCGATCACTATTTTGAACTGAACAAGCTGTACCACGGACCTGCCGTCGAGCCGGATGAAAAGATCCGGTACGAGTGGGCGCGGATCCCCCATTTCCATTACGGATTCTACGTATACAAGTACGCTACCGGGATCTCTGCAGCCGCTGCATTGGCAAAGGATATCCTTTCCGGAAAGACCGACCGTTATATGGGCTTCCTGAAGTCCGGCGACAGCAAGGATGTGATCGACATCCTCAAAGATGCAGGAGTCGATTTCACTTCGCCTGCTCCCGTTGCCGCCTGTATGCAGCTCTTCGATGAAACGGTCACCGGTCTGGAAAAACTGCTTCTCAAAAAAAATTGAATAAGAAATAAGGTCCCCGCCTTACCCAATAGAAAGGAAACAAGATGAAGAAACATTTGCTCGCAATAGTGTTTCTTGCCGCTGCATCGCCGGCTTTTGCCGGAGATGCTCCCAAAAGCGTCTACACCCATTATCACAACTGGACCATGCAGCCCGGTACTGTGAAGGATGCAGCTGCCGCTGACAACGTGCGTCATCAGGACGACCTGACCACCCCGATGCATGGTCCCTGGCTCCTGAACCCGGCGCAGGATTTCATTACGATCAACTGGATCACACGCAGACCCTGTGCAGGCGGGATCCAGTACCGGGAAAAAGGTACGGAAGAATTCAAAACCGTATGGGAAGTCAAGTACGGAACCATTGATTTCAGCAAGGATCTGCACACGATCCACCTTAAAAATCTGAAGCCCGGCACCGAATATGAATACCGTCTCCTCTCCGCACTGGACCGGTATCAAACCCCGTACAGCACGGCGCACTATGTGGGACAGGAGATCAATTCTTTCAAGACCCTCGATCCCAAAAAGGATAACTACAAAGTCTTTCTAACTGCTGACTTCCACGGCGTCGCGCGGCTCTGCCTCGATCCCATGTATGAAAACTCCAATGCAAAAGAAGCGGATTTTTTCCTGTTCCTCGGCGATAACGTGGAAGACAGTATGGGTGACGCCCGCTACTATACAACCTTTGGTTTTCTGGATGATGCCGGCAGACTCTGGGGCAAGAACAAACCCTCCGTTTACATCCGCGGCAATCATGACCTTGCCGGCAGAGAACTGTATCAGTTCGGCGACTACTTCCCCCATCCCTCCGGTGAGACTTATCAGGCGTTCCGTCAGGGATCGGTCCTCTTTATCTGCCTTGATACCATGTGGCGTCCGGGCAAAGATGTTCAGGCGGAGCAGATGAAGGCGTACTTCAATCAGCAGGTGGAATGGCTGAAAGAACTGAAAAAGACCAAAGAATGGAAGACCGCCACTTTCCGGGTGGTCCTTGCACACGTTGCCCTTTACTGCAGTGAAGGCGCGTACCTCCAGCCCTTCTTCGGTGAGGTGCTGAACGACACCACGCCCGCCGGTCGGATCCATGCCTATCTCGCCGGACATGAACACCTGTACTACCGGATCAACGGCAGTGAAAAAGCGATCCGCGTCGGCAGTACGAACACTGCCAACAACCCGAAGCCGTACAATGCCTACATGACCCGTTACGATATTCCCGACGCCAAGACCTTCAACCAGATCGTGCTGCATCAGCCGGAAGCCATGATTCTGGAAGTGACGCCGCAGAAACTCATTTTCAAGAGCTATGACTGGCACAATGTCAACGGCGGACTGTATGATGCGTTCGAGATCATGCCGGATGCCACGGTCAAAGATCTGATCCCCGTTCATGTCTTCCCCAAGCCTGAAAAGAAAAAATAAGTCATCAATGGAGAAACTCTGATGTTCAAAAAATTATTGTTGATTGCTTTTACTGCAGCTCCGGCGTTCTGCCTGAGTGCGGAGGAGGCGGCACCTTCTGTCTATACCAGCCACTATGACTGGCAGTTCCGCAGCGTGGAGACGCAGGATGCCGATCCCGGCGAAAATGTGCGCCATCAGGACGATTTTACCAAGCCGCTGCACGGTCCGTGGCTGCTGAATCCTTCCACCGATTCCGCCACCATCGGCTGGATCACCCGCAGACCCTGCGCCGTGGGCGTGGAATACCGGGAAAAAGGCACGGAGGAGTTCAAACGCGTGATCCATGTCAAATATGGTGCAGTGGATTACAGCAAAGATCTTCACGCCATTCATCTCACCGGTCTCAAGCCCGGAACGGAGTATGAATACCGCCTGATCTCCAATCTGGGCAGACATCAGACGCCCTATTCCAATGAAATTTTTGTCGGGCGCGAGATCTATTCTTTCCGTACCATCGACCCCGAAAAGAAAAATTACAAAGTCTTTCTGACTGCCGATATCCACGGGTCTGCCCGTTTGACGCTGGATCCCATGATCAAAAATACCGGCTCGGAAAATGCAGACTTCTACTTCTTCCTCGGCGACAACGTCTGCGGCGATGCCAACCTCCGGAACGCCCGCTACTACATCCTCTCCGGTTTTATGGATGATGTCTGCCGTATCTGGGGCAAGAACAAGCACACCGTTGTCCTTCGCGGCAATCACGACTTCCGCGGGGAGGAAATGTATGTCTTCGGCGACATCTTTGCCCGTCCGGACGGCGAGACTTTTCAGGCGTTCCGGCAAGGTTCGACCCTGTTCATCTGCCTCGATACCATGTGGATTCCGCAAACCAGACATGCCGAAGGTGGTCTTCAGGCAGTACAGATCAAAAACTATCTCCGGAAACAGGCGGAATGGCTGAAAGAACTGAAGAAGAGCGACGACTGGAAAAAATCCAAGTTCCGCGTGGTTCTTTCCCATATCGGGCTTTTTGCGTGTGAGGGCGGATACCTGCAGGAGTATTTCCTGCCTGTCCTGAACGATCCCACGCCGGAAGGCAGGATCCATGCTCACATCGTTGGTCACGAACACCTTTACAACCGGATCAACCCCGGCACGAAGGAAATGCGTGTGGCAACGGCGTTTGCACCCCGGAAGCCGAAACAATATCAGGATAGAATGAAAAAATTTCCCATTCCGGACGGCATTGTTTATACCCAGATCACCGGCAATTACACCGAGGGTATGACCATTGACGTGACGCCGGATAAGCTGATCATCAAGAGCCACGCCTGGGAACGGGTCGGCGGCGGGCTGTTCGATGCCTGTGAGATCACGCCGGACGGCAAAGTCAAAGATCTTGTTCCCGTTACTGCGATCGCACCTGCACCTGTAAAAGCAAAGAAGAAATGAGAGGGAAAAGAACGATGATGAAGAAATTTTTGATGACTCTTTGTACGCTTTCCATTTTCGGCGGACTTGCCGCAGCGGAAGCGGATAACAGCACAAGATCCTACAACAGCTATTACCATTGGGAATATGTCCCGGTGGTCGTCCCGGGCGAAGATGTGAAACAGCAGGATGACGTCACCACGCCGCTGCACGGTCCGTGGCTGCTGAATCCTTCGGCAAACTCCATCACCATCAACTGGATTACACGCCGTCCCTGTGCGGGCGGGGTGGAATACCGGGAGAAAGGCACGGAGGAATTCAAGACCCTGTGGACCATCAAGGGCGGGATCATTGATTACAGCAAGGATCTCCATTCCATCCACATCACCGGTCTGAAACCCGGCACGGAATATGAATACCGGCTGGTCAACTCTTTCGATGAATTCCAGTGTGCGTATCACAAACATATTCCCAAGTTCACAGCACGGGAGATCCATTCCTTCCGGACGCTGGACCCGGAAAAGAAGAACTATAAAATCTTCCTGACTTCCGACCTCCACGGCACGTCGCGCCTCTGTCTCTATCCCGTTTACAATACCTCCGGCGCAAAGGATGCGGATTTCTACTTCTTCCTCGGCGATAATGTGGAAGACAATATGAATGACGCCCGCTACTACACCACGTTCGGGTTCCTGGATGATATGAGCAACCTCTGGAGCAAGAACAAGCCCACCGTCTTCCTGCGCGGGAACCACGACTTCTCCGGCAGACAGATGTATCAGTACTCAGACTACTTCCCCCAGCCCGACGGCAAGACCTATCAGGCGTTCCGGCAGGGACCGGTCCTCTTTATCTGCCTCGATTCCCTCTGGATCCGGAGCGGCGTGCAGGGCGAACAGGTTACGGCATACATTCAGGAACAGGCAGACTGGATCAAGGCGCTGAAGAAGACCGACGACTGGAAGAAGGCAAAATTCCGGATCGTGATGCTTCACGTCCCCCTGATCGGATATGGCGGAACAGCCTATCTGCAGCCCTTTGTTGAGGCGCTGAACGATAATACCCCCGCCGGGCGTGTCCATGCGGTCCTTGCCGGACACAACCATTCTTATCAGCGGGTTGATAAGAATTCATGGCTCAGCAAAATGCCCCGCCTCAAAGCGAATACGAAACTGACCCAGAAACCCCGTTATGCTTTCACGCCCGCTCCGTACACACAGATCGTGTGCGATCTTGTGGAAGCGATGACCATTGATGTGACGCCGGAAAAACTTGTCTTCAAGAGTCACTACTGGCGGACCACCGAAGGAAAACTGCACGACCACTTTGAAATCTATCCGGACGGCACCGTGAAAGATCTGCAGCCCATCTTCCATCTGGATCTTACGCCGCCCCCCACAAAGAAAAAATAAACCAAACATAGAACAAAACTCCACGGGAGAAAACAATGAAAAACATTCTCGAAAAAAGCATTGTCCAGCAGTTGCCGGATGTAAAAGGAAAGGTGATCTATTTTCCGGATTCCGTCCGGAAAACCGAATATTTTACGATCTGTTCCGCACAGGATGAAGGATCCCGCTTCCTTCTCCTCGCCACAACGATCCGGAATGCCGCCTTTGATGCGTTTGAGGGCGAAACCACCGGCGATGGCGAGATCCTCGTGAAAAAAGCTCCCCTTTCTGCAAAAAATGCGGCGCAGCTCCGCAAGGCTTTCCCGTGGACTGCCCCCGTGCCGGTCCTCCGTGAACGCTGTTCTTTCGGTTGCGGTGACCGGCTCGGATGTGCCACCAGCGCACACGCAGAACTCTTTAAGATCTACGATGCAAAACCCATCTTCGCCCAGCAGAGCGTCCGGGAGCTGACCCTGACCAACCGTACCTTCCAGAGTGTGGTGGATGATGCCACGTTCCAGGTCTTTCAGGCTGGATACGAAGGCGGGTTCGGTGCAGACGGCGACCACCTCAAGAGCTTTGAACATATCAAACAGGCGCTGGATGCCGGTGTCACGATGCTGACGCTGGACCTGTCCGAACAGCTTAAGCCCGAATTCGCTTCCGCCGATGAAGCCACCGTTAAAGCCGCTTACGATGCACTGGACGATTCCCTGAAAGCCCGGATGGAACAGTCTTATACGGAAGTCCCTGAACTGGGCTTGAAGTTTACGGATCTGGAACGGATGCGCTGCGCACTCATCTATACGCAGGCAATGGATTTCTCCGCACAGGTCCGCACATTCCTCAACGAAAACGGCGGCGCAGAAACCGATCTGGAGATCTCCATCGACGAAACCACGGCGCCCACTGTGCCGGAACACCACTTCTTTGTGGCTTCTGAACTCAAATACCGTGGCGTCAATTTTGTCTCTCTGGCACCCCGTTTTATCGGTGAGTTTCAGAAGGGGATCGACTATATCGGTGATCTCGCCGAATTTGAACGCCAGTTCGCCGTTCACGCAAAGATCGCCGCCTGGTTCAAGTCCTACAAGCTTTCCATCCATTCCGGCAGCGATAAATTCTCTGTCTTCCCCATTATCGGCAGACTGACAGAGGGCAGAGTCCATGTGAAGACCGCCGGCACCAGCTGGCTGGAAGCTGCCAATATGATCGCACAGGAAGAACCCGCACTGTTCCGTGATATGGTCAAATGTGCTTTCGAGTCTCTGGCGGATGCCCGGAAACTTTACCATGTGACAGCCGATTTCGACTCCATCCCTGCCGTCGATACCATCGCAGATGCCGATCTGGTGAAACTGCTGGATGCAGATAATATCCCGGGCAGACAGCTCATTCACATCACTTACGGTGCCATGCTGGGTGGAAAATATCCGGAGTTGACTGCCCGGATCCGCAAGGCGCTGTTGAAAAATCATGCCGCATACGCCGCGTGCATCAACCGTCACTTCACAAACCATCTGGAAAAACTCCTGATCGGTAAAAAATAAGACAACCGGAGGCCTCATGCAGTTAAAAAAACTGAAACATTTTTTTCTGGAAACGATTTGGAGCATCCGGCTCAACTCGCTTTCCCTTACCAAAGCGATCCTGCTGAAAGTCTGCCGGATCATTGTACTGACGATCCGGTTCTTCCTGCAGAACCGCTGTGCCCTGCATGCGGCATCCCTGACTTATTACACTCTGCTGGCGATCGTTCCCGTGCTTGCTCTTATGTTCGGGATCGCCAGAGGGTACGGTTTTGACGGCATCCTGCGGGAAAAACTGGTGGCGATGCTTCACGGAAATCAGGAACTCGCCGCAAAATTCCTGGAGTTTACCGAGTCCGCCATTTCCAATGCCGGCAGCGGGATCATTACCGGAGTCGGCGTACTGTTCCTGATCTGGACCGCTGTGAAATTGCTGGCGTCCATTGAAAAATCTTTCAACGGGATCTGGGGCGTACACCGGGGCAGGGCGTGGAGCAGAAAGTTCTGCGATTACCTGACCCTGCTGGTGATCTGCCCCTTCCTGATGGTCGTGATGGCAACAACCAGTGATATGATGACCGGTACAATGAAAAATCTGGTCAGCGGGCTGCCCTGGGCGGAATTCTGGAAAAGTTCGGTAGACTTCATTATGGGGTGTATCCACCTGGTATCCATTTGGTTTATTTTTTACTTCATCTACGCTTTTGTGCCGAATACAAGAGTTGCATTCAAGGCGGCATTTGTTGCCGGGATCCTGGTCGGTACCGCATACAGCCTGCTCCAGTCTCTGTATGTTTTCGTGCAGATGAGCTTGAGCAGCTACAATGCCGTCTACGGCAGTTTCGCTGCCGTGCCTTTCCTGTTGATCCTGATGAATGTCGGCTGGACTCTGACGATTTTCGGCGCGCAGCTTGCTTTCGCCATCCAGAATGTGAACCTGTATGAACTGGAACCCGGCAGCGGGATGCGTCCCCTCAGCCCGCGACGGTATAAAATCTGCGCCCTGCAGATCGTTCATGCCGTCGCCTGCAACTTTGTAAAACACGAAAAGCCGCTTTCGGCGGTTTATCTTTCCAAAAAACTGGAGATCCCCGTCCGGGCAACAAGATCCATTATCTACGCTCTTTGCGAAGTGGGAATTCTCTCACAACTGATGAGCGACAACAGCGAGGATGATTCCTACCAGTTGGCTCTTCCCCCGGATGAAGTCACGGTTCAATATGTCCTCAAGGCGCTGGACGACAATGGTGCCGATCTGCCGCTTCCGCCGGAAGATCTCAGCTTTGAAAATCTTTATGCGGATACCTGGGCAAAACAGGACAGCGTTCCCCTCTGCAGGCTGAATATGCCGCAGAAAAGCTGAAAGTTTCAGTACCGCTCAACTCCTCTCAAAAGGGCTGAGCGGTAATTTTTTATAACTTTTTCAGGTATTTTGCAAAAAAAATCAAAAAAAATTTGCAAATAATAAAAGTTGTATTATATTATAGGAATGACCCGATATCGGGACCTTAATCCGGAAACGGATTCGAGCTGTACTGCGATGTGCAAGTGAGCGGACCATAAGGCTGAAGCGTTGAGTTGAGAAGCATTTTTTCTCCTCCGCCAACCACAGACTCCTCTCTTTGTGCAGAATGCACAACTCCCTTCCGTAACCTGCGTTAAGTCCCTTTTGAAGGATAAAACCAATCAACTTAACGGAGATTTACGTCCAAATGGAAGGTAATGCGAGAGACATTCGGCTGTATGCCGGCAACTCGAACCGCGAACTCGCGGAAGCAATCGCAAGCAGCATGGGGCAGGAACTCGGACACGCAACCGTGGAAAAATTCCCGGACGGTGAAGTGTTTGTCCAGTACAAAGACAGCCTCAGAAATGCGGATGTGTTCATCATCCAGTCCACCTGCACACCCACCAACGAAAACCTGATGGAACTTCTGATCATGATCGATGCCGCACGCCGCGCTTCCGCTGCACGCATCACCGCCGTGATCCCCTACTACGGTTATGCCCGTCAGGACAGAAAAGACCGTCCCCGCGTGCCCATCACATCCAAGCTGGTCGCCAACCTGCTGACCACCGCCGGTGTGGACCGCGTGCTGACGATGGACCTGCACGCTCAGCAGATCCAGGGCTTCTTTGATATTCCGGTGGACCACCTCTACGCATCTCCCGTTCTCATCCCCTATATGAAGAGCAAAATGGATGCTGAATCCGTGGTCGTTTCCCCCGACTCCGGCAGCGTGAAGATGGCGCAGAAGTTCGCAGACAGACTGGGCTGCGGGTTCGCCGTCGTTGCAAAACGCCGCGTCGATGCCGTTCATGTGGCAAGCTCTCACCTGGTCGGTGATGTGAAAGGCAGAACCTGTCTGATCGTTGACGATATGACCAGCACTGCCGGCACCCTTTGTGCGGCTGCTGAATTGCTCAAGAGCGAAGGCGCAGGCACCATCTACGCTTCCGTCTCTCACTTCGTCGCCAGCGAAAAGGCAGTCGACAGACTCGCAAACAGCTGCATCGAAGAACTGATCACCACGGACTCCGTTCCCTGCAAGTTCGACTTCGGTGACAAGGTGAAAGTTCTCTCCGTCGCAAAGCTGTTAGCGGAAGCCATCCGCCGGATCCATGAAGGCGGTATGCTTACCACGCTCTTCTCCTGAGAATAAGCAATAATCATTATTGATTCAATAAACACTTCAAGAAAGAAGAAGGAACAAAATGACGAAAACAAAACACGTACTGAACGTGCAGAGCCGCTCCCTCACGGGTTCCGCAAATGCACGCCGCCTGAGAAAGCAGGGCATGATTCCCGCTGTGATCTACAGCAAGGGAACGGAACCCGAAACGGTTGCAGTCGACGCCACGGAATGGGAAGTCCTCTCCCGCAGCGAACTGAACCTGATCAGCCTCAAGGAAGGTGACAAGTCCCAGCTGGTTCTCCTCCAGGAAGTCCAGCACGACTTCATCCGTAACTGCGCAAGCCACATCGACTTCATGGCTGTCAAGAACGACCAGAAGATCACGACCCGCGTTCCCCTGCATCCCGGCCATGCCGCTCCCGCAGGTATCGTTGCCGGTGGTCAGCTGGAACAGAATATGCACGAAATCGAAATCGAATGTACGCCCGATACCCTCCCGGAACACATCGAAGTTGATGTCGCTCCCCTCGGTCTCGGTGCCCAGCTCCATGTCAGCGAAATCGCTCTCCCCGAAGGTGTCAAAATGGTCACTCCGGGCGAACTGGTCGCATTCGTCGTTACCGACCCGAGCGGTGCAGTTGATGCTCCGGCAGCTTCCGGCGCAACGGAACCGGAAGTGATCGGCGAGAAGGAACGCGCGGAAAAGGCTGCTGCGAAGTAAGTCTTTTCCGATCCCGGTGAGAGAATGAGTGCTGAACGGATCTGCCTGATCGCCGGACTTGGAAATCCAGGACCGGACTACGAGGGAACACGCCACAATGTGGGGTTTGACTTCGTTGAAAAAATGCTGGCAAAACTTCCCGGAAACTGGGAAAAGATCCACGCTTTCAACTCTTACTGCTGGAAGGGAACATATGCGGGGCAGAAGCTCATCCTTCAAACTCCGCTGACTTTTATGAACCTTTCCGGTAACGCAGTGGCAGGGCTTGCCAGAGCGGAAAAGATCGCCCCCGAACAGATCATGATTGTTCACGATGATATGGATCTGGAACCGGGCAGGATCAGACTCCGCGCCAATGGATCAAGCGGCGGTCACAACGGGATCAAATCGGTTATCGAGCAGCTCGGAACCCAGAACTTTTCCCGTCTGAGGATCGGCATCGGAAAGATGGCGAACGGACACGGAAGTGCGGATTTTGTACTGTCGAAGTTCCAGCCGGAAGAACAGGCGCTGATGGATCAGGTGTTGGCGATGGCGGTGGATGCTGCAATCCTGGCAATGAGACGCTCCCTGCAGATGGCGATGGCACAGTACAACAACAAGTTGCTCTCGATCGAAAATAAAACTGAAGATAACACACTGAAATAACAATAACAAACAACAACACACCATGGAGGTGTAGCCTTGAAAAAGTACGAAGCAGTGTACATTCTGGACCTGAGAAAGGTCGAGGATGAAGGTAAGGCGTTCTCCGAAGACTTCGCAAAGAAGATCGGGGAAATGGGCGGTACGGTGAACGAAACGGTCCTCATGGGCCGCAAACAGTTCGCACGCGAAATCAACCGTCGTAAAGCCGGTGTCTATGTCAACTTCATTTTCGAGATGGATCCCGCAGTCGAAAAGAACCTGCGTGAAGTCTACCGTCTTGATGAACGGGTCCTCCGCGTTCTGATCGTCAACTACGATCGTCCCGAACAGGTCCGTTCCACCCTCGCTCCGATCGAAGCGATGGGCGAAGAACAGCGCTAACAACCGCGAAAGAAAGGAGCGTCCAACATGGCAGCCTCTCTGAACAAAGTTTTGCTGATGGGTAATCTTACCCGCGAACCGGAACTGCGTTATACGCCCGGTACCAATTCTGCGGTCTGCGAATTCGGGATCGCCATCAACCGCCGTTTTATCCAGAACGGACAGGAAAAGGATGAAACCTGCTTCCTGGATATCGTTGTCTGGGGTAAACAGGCGGAAAGCTGTTCCCGTTTCCTTCAGAAAGGTGCAAGTGTTTTCATTGAAGGACGCCTCGTCTACGATATCTGGACGGAAAAGGACACGCAGAAAAAGCGTTCCCGGATCCGTGTCACCGCTGAGCGGGTTCAGTTCCTGAGCCAGCAGCAGAGCGGTCGCCGCGATGATGGTATGGATGCCGGTATGGTGGAGGAAGACCCCACTGCATCTTACGATGCGCCCCGGCCCCAGTCCTATTCCCGTCCTCAGCCCCAGGGACAGCCCCGCTATCAGCGTCAGCAGTATGACGCTCCCCAGCAGCAGCCCCGCTACCAGCAGCCGAGACCGGCGCAGGCTCCCATGCCCCAGCCCCCTCCGATGCCGGAAGGCGATCCCCTGGAAGATGTCGATGACATTCCTTTCTGAACCCAATCCCCAACCCAAAGCTAATTAAGGAGCATGTATTATGGCAATGCAGTCCAATAACAAACGCCGTCGTCCCAAAAGACGTGCCGCAAAACCGAAAATTTGCAGATTCTGCGAAAACAAGGTGAACTACATCGATTTCAAGGATGGTGACCTCCTCCGCAAGTTCCAGACGGAAAAAGGCCGCATCCTCCCCCGCCGCATTACCGGCACCTGCCTCAAGCACCAGAAGATGCTGTCCGTGGCAGTGAAACGCGCAAGAATCATCAGCGTGGTTCTCTAATCTCTTAACAGGAAAGGCATTTCATTATGGCTATGAAACTGATTCTCCTTCAGGACGTTGAAGACCTGGGCCTCGCCGGTGAAGAAGTCAGCGTTGCTCCCGGCTATGCCCGCAACTACCTGATCCCCAAAGGAATGGCATCCGTTGCAACGACTGCTGCTCTCCGTCAGCTCGCTGCCCGCAAGGAAAAAATCGAAGCGAAGCGCAAAGCGGATATGGAAGCTGCTGAAGCGATCGTTGCGAAGATCAACAGCACTGAGCTGGTTATCCCCATGCAGGCTTCCGACGACAATCACCTCTTCGGTTCCGTCACCGAACGTATGATCCACGAAGCTCTCCTGGCTCTCGGTATCAAGATCGATACCTACAAGATCAAACTGGAATCCCAGATCCGTACTCTCGGCGATTACACCGCTGAAGTCAAGGTCTTCCAGAAGGTCTATGCCACTGCAAAGATCAAAGTCGTCAGAGCATAATTATGACTGATGATGACAGACTGATCTCCCGGGTCTCTTCTCCTGAGATCCGGGAAGATTTTGAAAAAGCCTCCCGGCCTGCCAGATCGGCAGCGGGAGGTTCTGTTCCCGTATATGCTGACTTCGACACGGAAAAGGCTGTGATCGCATCACTGCTGGCAGAACCGGAAACGCTCCAGACTGCCATTCCGCTGCTCAACTGTACGGGAGTCGATGATGATGAGGGGAAGAAAAAAAGGAAAAACCAGCCGCAGGAACAGGATTCTTCTGTGTTCCGCAAAACGGCAAGTGTCATTTTCAAGGATCCCAAACACGCTCTGATCTATGAAGCGATCCTGGACGTGGCATCCAGACAGGAAGTCGCTGATGTCCTTTCTGTTTCTGACTATCTGCAGAAAAAGGACCGGCTCAATGCCATTGGCGGTATTGATTACCTGATGGAACTGCAGGCGTCGATTCCCAGTTCTGCCAATCTGGAAGCATGGTGTACGATCCTCAGGGATTATGCAATGCTCCGTGAGATCATTCAGACTTGTTCTGCTTCGCTGGACATCTGCCGTAATCCGGATCAGGATGTCCGCAAAATGCTGGATGAGATCGAAAGCAGACTCTATACTGTACGCAATAACTTTGTAATGACCAAGGACATGACGTTCAAACAGTTGCTCCGCAACACCTGTCAGTTCTTCCTTGATATCCTCAACAACCGCACGGAAACCGGGATCCTTACCGGTTATCCGGATCTTGACCGTCTGACCGGCGGCTTGAGACGGCAGGAAATGTTTGTCCTTGCCGCCCGCCCCTCAATCGGTAAGACGGCTTTTGCCCTCAACGTTGTCCGGAACATTATGATGAAAGAATCGGCAGAAGGCCGCAAGAAAGTTGCGTTCTTCAGTCTGGAAATGAGTTCCGAGCAGGTAACGCAGCGTCTTTTGTGTGCAGAAGCGCGGGTGCCGCTCTCCACGATCATGGGACGCAAGATGATGCAGAGCGATATGCCGCGCCTTGTCAATGCCGCAAATGAGCTGGCAAAAGCAGAATTGACCATTGACCCGACCGGCGGTCTTTCCGTCTTTGAACTGCGTGCAAAAGCCCGTAAGATCAAGGAAACGAAAGGTCTTGACCTGATCGTGATCGACTACCTGACCCTTATGCGTGCCGATGTGAAAGCATCCGATGGCAGACAGGTGGAAGTCGCTGCCATTTCCGGCGGTCTGAAGAAAATCGCAAAGGATCTGGATGTGCCGGTCCTGGTTCTCGCTCAGTTGAACCGTGATGTGGAAAAAGGGCAGGGCAAGAACGCACGCCCGAAACTTTCCAACCTCCGTGAATCCGGGGCGATCGAACAGGACGCTGACGTGGTCGTGTTCCTCCACCGTGAGCGTGACGAAGCGAAGGATATTACGGAAGAAGCTCAGCGGGAAGGTTTGAAAGCGGAGATCATTGTGGAAAAGAACCGTAACGGTGCCACCGGCATTGCTGAACTCCGGTTCTTCCCCCAGCTTATGGAATTCCGTTCCGTGGATCATAAATACGAAAAAAATGACGCCAATGTTTGAGTTTTGACTTGATTTTTTCCGGTTTCGGCGCTACATTGCAGGATAACTGTTTTTAGAATATAAAATAGAGGTGAAAACCTATGAGAATAAAATTCTTTCTGACATTTCTTATCCTGCAGGTGGCGCTGACTCTCGCCGCTCAGACAGTCGCCAAACGGACATTCAATCAGATGTCCGATTTCAAGTATGACGAAAGTATCCTGGAGCTGACCGTTCAGACCCGTAAAGGTGCTCCTTTTTCCGAACAGATCATGAATGAAGACGTGCGCCGCCTTTCCGCCCGCAATGTCTTCTCTGATGTTTCCGCAAGCACAAAACATCTGCCGGATGGCACGGTTGAAGTGACATTCAATCTGGTTGCGAAACCGGTCGTTGCGGGTGTGGTGATCGAAAACGCCAAACTGATCCCGCCGGAAAAAATCAGAGGTCTTGTCGGCTTTACCACACAGGCTCCGCTCAATGATGAACAGGTCAGCGTCACTGCCGACCGGATCCGCGCTCTCTACAAGGAGGAAGGACGCGGCGGGACCAAAGTCAAGACCGTGCTGGAAGATCAGAAAGACGGCACGATCCTCGTCAAGTTCGTCATCGAAGAAGAAATGCGGATCCGTATCAACGACGTCACCTTTGAAGGCAATTCGGTCTATACCCTTGATGATCTCAAAGCGGTGATGGAATCCCGCTACTTTTTCCTGAGCGTGGACTGGCTTTCCTGGCTGCCCTTCAACAAGGGTAAGGTGGGGATCTATGACAAGCACGCCCTGGAACGGGACAAGGTCCGGTTGCGTGAACTGTACCTGCGCAAGGGCTATCTGGATTTCAAGGTCGTCAAGATCGAGGCAACGCCCGTGGAAGGTGACCCGGAAATGGTGGATCTGCATATCACTGTGGAGGAGGGCGAACCCTACTTTGTGGGCGATATCAAGGTCACCGGTTCTGTTGTCCGTACGCCCGAAGAACTGAAGAAACTGATCCGCCTTGTGCCGGATAACGTTTACAATGTGCAGATCGAAGATCAGGATATGGACCGGATCGAAGCCCTGTACTCCCCGGAAGGCTATGCCGATTTCCGGATCAATGTGGAACGCAAACCCAACTTCCTGACGCACACCGTGGATCTGGAGTACCAGATCAGCGAAGGTCCCCAGTATGAAGTGGGCAAGGTCACGATCCGTGGCAACCGTTACACGAAGCCCCATGTGCTGTTGCGGGAGATTCCCGTTGAACCCGGCGATAAAGTCGACAAGCGGAAACTGGAAATCGCGCGGATGCGCCTTCTCGGTTTGAACTATTTTGAACCCCAGGGCGGTGTTACCGATTCCGGCGTCGATGTGACGATGAGCAACTCCGCTGAACCGGGCAAAAAAGATATTACCATCGATGTCAACGAAAAGCAGTTCATTACAGCCAATATCGGCGGCGGATGGAGCGATGGTGACGGACTCGCCGGAAGAATTGAACTCGCTCACAACAATATGGATATCCTTGATCCGGAAAACTGGTTTACCGGCGGCGGACAGCGGATGCGCATCTATGCACAGGTTGGTACTGAAAGCAAGGATGCCGCTGTGGAATTTACGGAACCGTGGCTTTTCGGTATCCCCCTGCGCTGGGATGTTTCCGGCTACTGGAGAACCAATGAATACGATGACTGGGATGAAGAACGGCTCGGCGTTTCCACCAGCCTTACCAAGCGCATTTTTGACGATTTCACCTCCCTGCAGCTGGGGTACAAGTTTGAACAGGTCAAGGTCAAACATATGGCGCACAAACTGGGACCCTTCTTCCAGGATCAGAAAGGCCGTGAACTGGTCGGCAGGATCTTTTTGAATGTGGAACGGGATACCAGAGACAGCTATACCGACCCCCGCCGCGGTTATATCATCGGCTCAAATTTTGAACTGACCACGCAGGGACTCGGCGCTTCGCAGGACTATTACAAGGTGGAATTCAAGGCTTTGGGATATTATCCCTTCTTCCACGATATGTTTGTCTTCTCTCTCGGTGGTAAACTGGGGATGATGGGAACCTTCGGCGACACGGATGATGTGCCTCTCTTTGACCGTTATTTCCTCGGCGGCGGTGATACGGTCCGCGGCTTCCCCTACCGCTCGATCGGTCCCGCAGACAAAAATGATGACAACTACGGCGGTGAGTTTATGTATCTGATCACGGCAGAACTCTCTCACCCGATCTACAAAGATTATCTCCGGGGTGCGTTTTTCTGCGACTTCGGCGGCGCTTCCAACGATGTGATGCGCTTCAACCGCCCCAACATCGGTATGGGGTACGGTCTGCGGATCAAACTGCCGGTTTGTCCCATGCCCATCCGGCTGGATCTGGCATATCCGGTGCTGAACAACCAGCCCGGTCTCAAGAGCAAACTCCGCTTCCACTTCAACTTCGGCTTCCAGTTCTGACCGCCGAAAGACTCCATGGTACGGTATAAGGTTCCGGTTTACCCGGAGCCGGGTCCGACTTGCCTGTGCTGCGGTGCAGAAGGCTGGCGACAACCGGAAGCCGGATGCGATCCCCCTCCCTTCAAAGCAAACACCTGAAGAAACAATGCTGTATATGAAATGGTGTTGTTTCTTATTTCTTTTCTGCCGGAAACAAGAAAGGCTGCTGCAGAACTGCAACAGCCTTGAAGGTAATCTTTTCTGTCTGGAAAGAATTATTTTTTCGGAATCTTGAGCTTCTGACCGACTTTGATCCGTTTTGCGGCTTCTTCGGTCAACCCGTTCAGTTCCATGATCTTTCTCACGTTGACGCCATACTTACCGGCGATCTTGCTGGGATAGTCACCGGACTGCACCGTGTAGACCAGATATTCGCCGGAATCCACAACTGCGGCTGCAGCCGGAGCGGTATTGCTGCTGCGTGCTGTGGTGCTTGCCGGAGCCGGAGCTGCATTTGCGCGGGACTCTGCATATTCCACCAGTTTCTTTCTGGCTTCCGTGTACTGGGAGAAAAGCTCAAGATACTGATTGTGCTTGGCTGCATTTTCATCTCTCAGCTGTTCGATTTCGCGGTCTTTTTCCGCCAGAAGAGCCGTCTGATCGGGACCTGCCTGCTTCGGTGCCAGCTGCGGATTGTTTTTCAGCACTTCTTCCGCAGATTTTCTCTTGTAGGTTTCAATATACGCCTTGATCGCATTTTTGTCTTCAACGGAAAGCGCTTTTGCCAGTTCCATATGGCGGGCATAGTGGTAGATCGCCCGGTGGTAATCGTACAGGTTGTCCCCGTAGAGCTGAGCAAGTTCACGATGCAGGAACGCAGAATTGGGAGCCTTGGAAAGAAGATCGTTCAACAGATCGGCGGCATCCTGATATTTTGAAGCTTCGCGGGCTTGTTTTGCCTTGGCATAAGTGGGGTGAGTCTGTTCATTCCCTTCGATATCTTCGCTGCAGGCAGCAAAGACCAACGCGCCGGATGCAACAGCCGACATCAGCACGGTGCGGACCATTTTTTTCAACATTTTTTATCTCCAGATTTTTAAGTTATTATATGTTTTTCTTGCACTATCCACAATGTACGACACTTTTTTAAAAAAGCAATCCCGCAATCAAAAAAAAATTAAGATTTTTTCAGACCGGAATCCCGGTAAAAGCTCCGGAGAGTTTCGGAGAATTTATTGTCATTCCGCTTTCCGGTGATACAGGGCATCTTTCAGATTCAGCAGCATGTTGCTGTTGTTGCGCAGCTGCTCCGGCGTGGCGCATTTTGTCAAATCCAGGGCTTCCTCCCGCAAAAAGCGCTCAAACGCTTCCGGCGTCTTGAAAAGTTCAACTTCCTTTTCTTTCAGCTGGATCCGGAATCCTTTACCATCCAGTGTGCCATAGACCCAGGGATAGGAGCCCCAGAGCCGCAGATCACCGGGTCCGATCACCGTCTCCCCGCCGCTGACTTTGATTTCCTGTCCCACCAGATAATAATCTTCATCCAGTGCAACAGTCTTCGGGGCGAGAAAGATGTAGAGGAGCAGGGCAGCAATCAGCACGGGGATCACCACACGGAAGATGATACGGTTCAGTTTTTGAAAGATGGGAAGTTCAGCTATTTTCATTGTATTCGGTCTTTCCGGTTTCAGTTCCAACTGTTGACAATATAGCACAAGTGTGGAGAAATGCAAGAAATTTGTAAAAAACGCTTGCTGTGATGTAGTGTTTTACAATTTTGTAAAAAAGCTGAAGTGAATACAGTATAAATCAATGTGGAACAATGCGATAACAATAATGTAAAAGCATCAGGTTTTCCGTTTTGACTGCTTTTTTTACCCGGAAACGGACAAAAAGAAAGTCAAATTTTGTAAAATCTTCTTGAAAAAAATGCGTGCCATATTAAATTATAGCAACGGAAAAATCACAAACACAAACCACGAATGATCGACAAGGAGCAGTAAAATGAACGCTTATGCAGCCCGCGTCTATGAAGACATCAAAGCAAAGTATCCCTGGCAGACGGAATTTCTCCAGAGTGTTGCCGAAGTTTTTGAATCCCTCGGTCCGGTACTGGACAAAGAACCGAAATACGAAGCGAACAAGATTCTGGAACGGATGATCATTCCGGAACGTATCATTCAGTTTCAGGTTCCCTGGATCGACGATAAAGGTGAAATTCAGGTCAATGTGGGCTATCGTGTTCAGTTCAACAGTGCGATCGGTCCCTACAAAGGCGGTCTGCGTTTCCACCCCAGCGTGAACCTGAGCATCCTCAAGTTCCTGGGCTTTGAACAGACTTTCAAAAATGCGCTGACCACCCTGCCGATGGGCGGTGGTAAGGGCGGTGCGGACTTCGATCCCAAGGGGAAAAGCGACCGTGAAATCATGTATTTCTGTCAGGCATTCATGCGTGAACTTTACCGTCACATCGGTCCGAACACGGACGTTCCGGCAGGCGACATCGGTGTGGGTGCCCGTGAAGTCGGTTACCTCTTCGGTCAGTACAAGCACCTTGCCAACACCTTCACCGGCGTTCTGACCGGCAAGGGTCTCGGCTGGGGCGGTTCTCTGATCCGTTCCGAAGCCACCGGTTTCGGCGCTGTCTACTTTGTGGAACATATGCTTGCCCTCAAGAATGAAACGCTGGCGGGCAAACGGGTTTCTCTCTCCGGCTATGGTAATGTGGCTTGGGGCGCTGCTCTCAAGGCAACCCAGCTGGGCGCAAAAGTCATCACGATTTCCGGCTCCGACGGCTATGTGTATGTGGAAGATGGTCTGACTTATGAAATGATCGACTTTATGCTGGAAGTCCGCGAAAAACGCCTTGGCATCAAGGGCTTCGCTGACAAGTTCCCGCAGGTGAAGTTTGTGGAAGGCAAAGGCAAACGTCCGTGGGAAGTTCCGGCAGACATCGCCATGCCCTGCGCTACCCAGAACGAACTGGATGGCAACGATGCCGCTATGCTGGTCAAGAACGGCGTTCAGGCGGTCGCAGAAGTCTCCAACATGGGCAGCACGCCGGAAGCGGTCGCCTGCTTCCAGGCAAACGGCGTAGTGTTCGCTCCGGGTAAAGCCGTCAATGCCGGCGGTGTTGCCACCAGCGGTCTGGAAATGAGCCAGAACGCCGGTCACGGTTACTGGACTGCGGAAAAGGTCGATGCCAGACTGCATCAGATCATGACCGATATCCATGCCTCCTGTGTCGCCAACGGCACGCAGGAAGACGGCACGGTCAACTATGTGATGGGCGCAAACATCGCCGGCTTCCGCAAGGTTGCCGATGCTATGATCGCACAGGGGCTCTGATCCCGTTCCGAAGCTGAAAAAGCGAAATTCAGGGGTGCTGATGCACCCCTTTTTTTGTGTCAAAGAAAAGGGGAGTGGTCAGGGGATACGCTTGTAGACACGCACGTAGTCGATCTCAAAATCTTTGGGATAGACCAGTTCCGGATCGATCGTTCCGATCCACCCGCTGTATTGAAAGAGGGCGATCAGCACGAACATCTTTTCCGGGGGTGTGGGGCCGGTATATTCCTTGATGACCCGTCCATCCAGATACCAGCGGATCCGTCCTTCCTCCCACTCGCACGCCCAGGTGTGGAAGTCGGCGGAAAGATCTTCCGGCAGGGCAACCAGATCGTGACATCCCTTCGTGAAATGGACGTTCAGATCCACTTTGCTGCCCTGATCTGTGATGTATCTTCCCTGCTGCTCAAAAATATCGATTTCCAGCACGCCGTCTTCCAGCCCCTTCATTCTGCCGTCGATGCTGTATTCCTGTTTTGCCGGATCCACATGATGGAGCCAGAAAGCGCTCATCAAACCTTCGCCCCGGGGCATTTTGCAGCGGATCTCGAACCAGCCGTACTTCTGGGAAAACTTTTCCATGACGACATACTGGTCGGGCGTGGCGCCCACCCGGTGATCGCTGGTCGTGACACAGCTGACGCAGGGGTGACTTTTCTCCGGCCGGAACGGCAGATCGTTGGTGATCCGCAGTTTCAACAGGCTGTCTTCGATCACAAAATGGGCGTTATGGTCCACCCATCGTTGAGGCGCACCGATCCGGTTCAGGTATTCCACCCGACCGGACCGGTAGGCGGGATACCAGTAAATATCGTTGAGCTGCGGACGGTCAAAGTCATCGCTGAATGTCAGCTCCCAGCCTTCTTTTTCGATCGGATTTTTCATGTTACTTACCGAAGGTATAGCAGTCGCCGGACTCAAAATATTTGACGTCAAATTCGCTCCACTGTTGCGGGATCAGATCCGCCAGCAGCATCATGCCGTTCCGCTCGGAGCAGGTATGTCCCATCACGAGAACGGTCTTCGGGATGCCCATCTGTGTACAATCTTTTGCAAACTCGCCGGTCATCCATTCCACGATCTCGCCGGTCAGGACCACATCGCACTCGCCCAACTCATCTTCCAGATGTCCGGGCGTTCCGAAACAGAGGGAAAGTTTTTTCACCGGCTGATCGTTAGCACCCACGATCCGGATCCGTTGGATGTTCCAGTTTTTCTCCAGTGTGGACACCAGATCCTGCAGGTTCATGGGGGCGTTCAGCTCAAAACGGCTGACCCCGTAGAAACTGCCGCGGCTCCAGACACCATCCAGCCCGGCATCCCGCATCATGCCTTCCGAGATCATATCCGGCACCCGGTAGTGGGGGTGATCGTGGTAGCGATAGATGGTCATATTGTGATCCGCAATAAACTTGCGTTTCAGGTCCAGGATCTGCCGTTTGAAACCGGTGGTCTTTTCCATCGTTTCATAGCTGTCCCAGTGATCGTAAAAGGTGGGTTCATGCACGATCAGGAGATTTGCGCCCCACGCTGCCGCCTGCCGGATCACGTCCGGGGTGGGGAACATGGTGACGGCGATTTTTGTCAGTTCCTGTTCCGGATCTCCGGCTTTGATGGTATCGCACGTTACCTCGTAGTGGCTGGCGTCGTTATCGGTCCAATCGTAAAGTTCCTGCATAAAATCTTTGATTTTCATATTCGTTTCTCCTGTGGTTTGGTCTTTGAGTCAAATATAAATTACTTTTTTCAAATTGCAAATGTTTCAACTTGTAAATGACGGGGAAATATGATATATTATACAAAAAACAAGAAGAAAGGAAAATCCTGAAATGGGTAAAACAGCTGCACAAAAAATTTTTGATGCGCACCGGATCGATACTCCGGCTCCGGGCGTGTCCGTATTGAAACTGGATCGCGTGTTCTGCCACGAGATCACCACCCCCATCGCCATCAACGACCTGATCGCCCGCGGCAAGGACCGTGTTTTTGACTGCTCCTGCATCAAGGCGGTCATCGACCACGTGACCCCGGCGAAAGACTCCAAGACTGCCGAACAGGGCAAGACCCTGCGTGACTGGGCGCACCGTCAGAACATCAAAGACTTCTTTGATATTGGTCGTAACGGTGTCTGCCACGCCATCTTCCCGGAAAAAGGCTTTGTCCGCCCCGGTTTCACGGTCATTATGGGTGACTCCCACACCTGCACTCACGGTGCGTTCGGTGCCTTTGCGGCGGGTGTCGGTACCACGGACCTGGAAGTGGGCATCCTCAAGGGCGTTGTCTCCATGCGTGAACCGGAAACGATCCGCATTAACGTGAACGGTGACCTGCGGGAAGGCGTTTATGCCAAGGACCTGATCCTGACCATCATCAAGACCCTGACCGTGAACGGCGCTACGGATAAAGTCATTGAGTTCGCCGGTTCCACCATCAGTGCCATGGATATGGATTCCCGTATGACCCTCTCCAATATGGCGATCGAAGCCGGTGCAACCTGCGGGATCTGCCTGCCGGATGAAAAAACGGTGGACTATCTCTGGGAATTCATCTCCGGTGAATTTGAAAGCAAAGAAGCCGCCCTCGCCGAGTACAGCAAATGGCTCCCGGATGCTGACGCGGAATATGTCAAGGTTCTGGAAATCAACGCCGCTGAACTGGAACCGGTGGTGACCTTCAACTACAAGCCGGATCAGGTGAAGACCGTCCGGGAAATGACTGGCACGAAAGTGGATCAGGTCTATATCGGCAGCTGTACCAACGGCAGAATCAATGACCTGCGTGCGGCGGCAGAAGTGCTGAAAGGCAAAAAGATCAGCCCCAATGTGCGGGCGATCGTCTCTCCCGCCACGCCCAAGATCTTCTCTCAGGCACTGGCGGAAGGTCTGATCCAGATCTTTATGGATGCGGGCTTCTGCGTTACCAACCCCACTTGCGGGGCGTGTCTCGGCATGAGCAACGGCGTTCTCGCCAACGGGGAAGTGTGTGCTTCCACCACCAACCGGAACTTTAACGGCAGAATGGGCAAAGGCGGCATGGTCCACCTGATGAGTCCCGCCACTGCAGCCGCCACCGCCATCGCCGGTGAAATTGCCAACTCCCCCCTCTTCAAGGGCTGAAAACGAGGTAAGAATTATGAAAAATCTGCAGGGAAAAGTTCTCTTTCTTGACCGGTCTGACATCAATACGGATGAGATCATACCGGCAAAATATCTGACCGAAAGCACCAAAATCGCTCTGAAGCCCTACTGTCTGGAAGACCTGATTCTGGAAGGCTTCGATCCGAAAAAGGACATTGACGGCAAAAGCGTGATCGTGACCCGCGCCAACTTCGGTTGCGGTTCCTCCCGCGAACACGCTCCGTGGGTGCTGGAATGTAACGGGATCAATCTGGTTGTGGCGGAAAACTTCGCCCGTATCTTCCGTCAGAATATGTTTAACTGCGGTATGGCGGCAATCAGCCTTTCCAGTGCTGAAATCGACGAGATTTTCAAGACGTTCAGCGGCTCGGAAACCGATTGCTGTGCCGATATCGAAGCAAAAACCCTGACTTTCAGCAACGGGAAAGATACGAAAGTTTATCCCTTTGAAGCCAGTGCATTTGACCTGGAACTGGTCCGTGCCGGCGGCTGGGTCGATTACGCCGACCAGAAATATTGAGCGTAAAATATTTTGCAGTGGGGAAGCCCTGAAAACGTTTCCCCTTGCAAATGAAATATCTCTCCCGGATCATTTCTTTCTGAAAAAGGGATCGTATGCGCTGTCGTCTTCGGAAAGATAGCCCAGACTTTTCTCGTTCTGACCGCCGCTCTTTTTCATTTCCCGGGACTCGCAGTGACCATCCACAAAGACAGCGTTCGCCAGCTCCTGATGCCGGAAGTCGGCATATCCTCCGGTGCCGGAGGATGGCTGATTCAGAAATGAGGTCGGTCCCACTTCATCGGCACTCCACATAACGCCCGCATCTGCGGCGATCACCACTTTCCCGGGACGGTTTACCTTGACCGTTTTGACGAACCGGAACGCCGGTGGAAAGTCTCTGTGGCTGGCGAAGGAGAGCATATAGTTGTAGCCGTATCCGGCGAATTTCGGAGCATATTCCTTTTTCCGGAACTTCTTTTGGGCGGCGGGACAGGAAAAAACTTCTGTATTGTTTGCGTCTCCGGCCTCGTGAACACTGCGGGAAAGGAAACCGCCTTCCTTGTAGTTGCTTGCGCTGTCCCATTGACAGAAGGTTTCGTCCCAGGCGGGACAGAAGATGCCCTCATTATTGTCCGCATATTGCAGGTGCATCAGTCCCACTTGCCGCAGATTGGAAAAACAAAGTGCCTTTTCACCGGATCCCTTCACTTGAAAGACGGCAGAGCCGATCATCGTGGCAAGGGCGGCGATAATGGCAATGACCACCAGCATTTCGATCAGCGTGAATTCTGAATGTTTCCGATGTTTTGTTTTTTGCTTCATCATCCGTACTCTGTTTTCCCGGCACAGGATAACAAAGCACGGCAGAAAACGGAAACACCGGTTTTCTGCTGACTCCCATCTTGTGTTACGGGCACAATTCCGGCAGTGCCGGAGGGATCTTGACCGGAGCGGGGATCTGGCTTGCCGTTGCTCAACGGCTCACAGTTGCTCGACAGTCCGTGAATCTCACACGGTTCACCCGTCATCCGGTCGTATTTTTTTTCTTACTTGTTTTTGATCTCGTTTACAAAGTCACCGATCCGCTTCAATGCTTCCCGGATCCCTTCCATACTGGTGGCGTAGGAACAGCGGATATACCCGCTGCCGCACTCGCCGAACGCATCGCCGGGGACGACTGCCACATTTTTGCGTTTCAGCAGTTCCACTGCAAACTCCTGAGAAGTCATACCGGTGGATGTGATGTTCGGGAATACATAAAACGCACCGTTCGGCGTCAGGCAGGGCAGTCCGATCTCATTGAAGCCCTTGACGATCACATTGCGGCGTTCCAGATATTCCTGACGCATGGATGCCATTGCATTGCAACCATTTTTCAATGCTTCTTCCGCCGCATCCTGTGCGGTCACGGAGGCGCAGAGCATAGTGTACTGATGGATCTTCATCATGGCGTCGATGACCTTCTGCGGACCGCAGGCGTAACCGATCCGGAACCCGGTCATTGCGAAGGCTTTGGAGAAGCCGTGGAGCAGCACGGTCCGTTCCCTCATTCCGGGGAAGGTGGCGATGCAGGGGGTGCGTTCGCCATAGGTCAGCTCCGAGTAGATGTCATCTGCAATGACCAGCAGATCGTATTTGCAGGCGATTTCAGCAATACGCCTGGTCTGTTCATACGTCAGCACGGCGCCTGTGGGATTGCAGGGGAAGTTCAGCAGGATCGCCTTGGTGCGGGGCGTGATGGCTTTTTCCAGATCGTCCGGATCCAATGCAAACGCATTCTTTTCATAGGTATTCACACTGACCGGGACGCCGTGTGCCATACGGATCTCCGGCACATAGGAAACGTAGCAGGGTTCATGAAAAATGATTTCATCGCCGGGGGCAGTAATGGCGCGGATCACCAGGTCCAGCGCTTCACTGACACCGACTGTGATCAGACACTCGCTTTTGGGATCGTATTCCACCGCATAGTCCCGCGCCAGATAGTCGCAGACTGCCTTGCGCAGAGAGAGGGTTCCCAGATTGCTGGTGTAGCTGGTTCTGCCCTTTTCCAGAGAGAAAAGCGCACTTTCACGGATCGTCCACGGCGTTACGAAGTCCGGTTCCCCCACGCTCAGGGAGATCACGTCCTTCATGGTGCTGACGATATCGAAAAACTTGCGGATCCCGCTTTTGGGCAGGATGTCGATATGTTCTGAAACGAAATTACGGGGTGACTTGCAGTCGCTCATTGGTCTCTTCCTCTTCGTAGAGTTTGCCGGATTCTTTGTACTTCTTCAACAGAAAATGGGTCGCGGTGCTGAGAACACCGTCGATCGTTGCCAGTTTACTGGAAACGAACATTGCCACATCATTGAGCGTGGCGCCCCGGACTTCCGCCATCAGGTCGAACCCGCCGGACATCAGATACAGGCTGGTGACCTGGGGGAACTTGCTCAGACGGCGTGCGATGCGGTCGAATCCGCCTTCCCGTTCCGGTCTGATTTTGATTTCAATGATCGCTTTGACTGCCGCTTCCGGCAGTACGGATTCATCGATCAGGGCGCAATAGCCCACGATTTCATTGGCTTCTTCCAGTTCGGTAATGGCAGCTGCCACTTTTTCCGGTGTAGTTTCCAGCCGATCCGCCATATCTTCCAGCGGGCGGCGGGCGTTTTCCGCCAGAAGGCGGAGCAGATTTTTCTTGAAGTCAGGGTTCAGCATTGTATCATCTCCGTTTTCTTATTGGACACCGCAGGGACCGCGCAAGTAGTCCAGATTTGATTTGATTCGTTCTTCCACCGGCTGAACCGTGGAGAAATCTTCCAGCATCAGCCAGCCGTTATAGTTTGCTTTCTTCAGCTCTGCGATCACGGCAGGCCAGTTGACCTCACCAAAGGCGAGGGGGGTATTGTCGCACTGCCACAGCAGAGAACCGTCTTTCAGATTCACCGGACGGGTCGCACGGTTTTTGACGTGGACTTCCGCCAGATAGGGACCGGCAGCATTGATCGCATAATGGTAACGCTCTCTGCCTTCTTCCACCTGATTGCCCGGATCCCACATGATCCCAACATACTCCGGATCAAGCCCTTCCAGAACCTGGACCGCAGTCGTGACGGTGGGGGTCAGCAGCCCCATATGGGTTTCGATCAGGGCTTTGACTTTGTAACGTTTGGAGATTTGTTCCACTTTGGCAAACTGTTCCCGGTTTTCCCGGATCTGCTGGGCAAAAGAGACTTCCGGATTATAACCGGCGGTGTTGATACGGGCAGCCGTTGCGCCCACCGCATTGGCGGCTTTGAATACATTTTCCACCGTTTCCAGATCGAAACAGCTGGTGTAGGCGCCCAGAGACGGCATCTCCACACCCAGTTTTTCTGCAGCGTTGCGCAGCGTGGGAGCACATTCCATCAGAACATCCGGTGTCATACTGGTACGGTTACCGCTCCAGAACGAGGGCTTTTCCCGGTCGCCTTTATCCAGCGTCACGCGCCATTCGAGACCGTCATATCCGATTGCTGCAGCAACTTCCAGTGCACGCACCGGTTCAAATTCAGGAATACTGACTGTAAAAATACCGATTTTCATAGAACAAACTGCTCCTTTCCCAATCAGTGTTTCGGTTTAATGGTGAGGATAAAGCCCAGTGCCAGACTGAGAAATGCACTCATCAGGATCCGGTAGTCCGGCGGCAGACAGAACGTAATGGTGTGTGCCGGGACCCAGAAAACGATGATCGATTTGGGCAGGAAAGAACCCCAGGTGTGAGCATCCAGCCCTTTGATGAACTCTGTACCGCCGATAAAACGCTTGTTCTTGATGCAGCTGTTGAACCATTCGTGGGAGAGCATCATGGGATAGCAGAAGATGATGTTCAGCCAGAAAGAGGTGCTGAACGCAAAAATCAGCGTGTTCCAGCAGTTGTCAACCTTGAAGGGCCAGACCGCAGTGCCGGAAAGTGCGTTGATCCCCTGGGCAAACAGAGCAAAGACCAGCGTGAAGAGCATACCGTAAAGACCCCAGACAACAAACTTCAGAAAGAGATCGTCCGTCTTGTAACTGCCGGTGCGTCCACGGGTCTTGATCATTTCGCCGAAGGTTGCCAGAATGGCGACTTTCAGAAAGCCGGAGATGTAGGGAAATTTGTTGACAAGATTACCGAAGTTCTTGAGCCCGGTCAGATCTGCCGAGCAGGAACCGGCAATGTCGATCCCGCACCAGCCGCAGGCACCGAAGGGGAAGAAAAAGACCAGGGCTGCAAGAAAAATGAAAAACAGAATGGCGAAAATGTCAGCAGTTTTCATACCGGCAAATATCCTTTCAATTTGTGTTTGTAAAAAAAGATCTATTCATATAAAATAACACAGTTTTTTTAAAAGAACAAACTCAAATCAGCAGAAAAATCAAAAAAAGGAGAATTTTAACTTGATTTTTTCCGATTTCAGTTTACTTTTACTTCACAAATACAGTGAAAACCGGAGAGGAGGACAACTTTTATGGATACAATAAAAATGATCAAAATACTGTTGCTGTGTATCGCAGTGCCGTTCGTGATCGCATTTTTTATTTTCGTCATTCTGCCGTTTCTGATCGTGTTCCTGCTGGTTGGTGCCATCTTTGCACCCCATCGGATCCGCGGAACATTTCAACAGTTCCGGAAAAGACCGGCATCGCAGCAGAAGCCGGACGACGGCAATATTGATGTGGAATGTACCGTTCTGGAATCGAAAGAGATCAGCAGCGATTCATGAATATTCCTCTCGAAAATCTTGACCGGTCACGACTACTTCAACTCTGGGACCGGTCTTTTCTGAATTATACACCCGGAGCCCCCGACCGATGGATCGATCCGGAACAGGAATATGACGGCTTTTTTGACGATCCACGCATCGCCGTTCCGATCCTGATGAAATTGGATGACAGAGACCGGCAACAGGCATATGTGGAGTATTTCGCCGCCGTGTGGCGTCAGCATTTCGCCGGAGAATATGAATGTCTTGAAGCCGTTTTACCTCTGCTTGAAATGGCAACGGCACAGTGGCTGGACCGGACCGGTGATCTAACAGCACTCCTGCAGGCAGTAAAATGTACGCTCGCAGCTGCACCACGCACAGAACAGGGCGGGTCGCGTCAGCGGTGAGCCGCTGACATACGAAAAAAGCGGCAGAGTGCGCGGAAAAAAACAGCGTACTCCTGCCGCTTTTTTCGTATACGGACGGGGTGATCCCGTCCGTGCGACCCGCCCTGTTCGGTGCGTGGTAGCGGCGGGGCAGTTATTTCGTTGGTCTCATACGCGGATCCACGTATGCGTAAGCAATATCGGTCAGCAGATTGATCGCTACGAAGAGAAAGGAGCTGAGGATCACGAGTGCTTTCAGCATTTGCAAGTCGGCATCATGCAGGGCGTTGATCCCGGCGCTGCCCAGACCGGGGATCCCGAAGAAGCTTTCCAGCAGCAGACTGCCGGTGAAGAGGAACGGAAGGATCCCGGAGGCGCGGGTGATGATGGGGATCATGGAGTTGCGCAGCAGATGTTTACCGTACACCATTACCGGGGATGCCCCTTTTGCCACGGCGGTCCGCAGGTATTCCCGGTTGATCTCGTTCAGAAACACGGTCCGGTAGAATCGTACGCCGCTGCCGGTGCCGCTGATGATCCCGATGATGACCGGCAGAACAAGATATTTTGCGCTGCCCCAGCCCCAGACGGGAAACCAGTTCCAGTAGTAACCGAGAAGCCATTGTCCGGCAATGATCAATGCCAGATAACTGATGCTCATCCCGGCGACAGAAAGAACAACGATCACCCTGTCGATCCAGGTGCCCCGCCACACGCAGGCGATCATTGCGAGGATGATCCCGAACAGCAGTTCTCCGAAAAAGATCGGCAGCATCAGCATAAGGGAGGGAAGCATTCCGCTCCAGAGTTTTTCCCGGATCGGTTCCCGGGTCGTCAGTGTTCTGCCGAAGTTGAAAAACTCCACATACGGTGCTGTACTTTTGAATGTAACGATCTCTTTCAGCGATGCCAGAAGCTGGCTGTCAAAAGGATCGTCGGACTCACGGCAGAAATTGACTTTTTTTACGGTCGCATTTCCCCGGATGCAAACGGTTCCTGTGTCCGTATCAATTTCCGTTTCACTGTTGCCGTCACACGGTGTCCCGTTGACGGTATATTGTCCCTCTGCTTCGATTTGCACCAGGCATCTTCTGCCATCCGGAGTAAAATTCTGGCGGAAAATGATTTCGCCGTCATCCTTCAGGATCATTCCCGTTTTATGCGCTGCCGTATTCCCTCCGTATTTCACGGCATTGAATTCGGAACGCCCGCCGGTGAATGAGACATTGGTGTATGCCTCTGTTTTGCGCCATTTTCCGTAGAACATTGGACGATCGCTTCCGAGACTCTGCCGGAGCTGTTCCACTTCTTCCGGCTTGGGATTTTTGCCGAGAAGCGTTGCCACCGGATCTCCGGCAGCCATCCGGAACAGAACAAAAGTCAGGATCAGTACCCCCAGCAGGATCAGCAGGGAGTAGGCGGTCCTTTTCAAAATAAAGCGCAACATAAAATCCGATCAATCCGGTCTGGTTAATATCATGTTTTTCAGTCTTGTCCCTGAAAGATACAACCACGGGTAAAAAAATCAAGTCTTTTTCCGGATTTTTTCTTGAATATCCGGCGATTTGGCGTTAAATTACAGAAATACCGGAATTTGGTTTGTATTAAAGTGTAGAATATAAGATAAACAGAAAGGCAAAAACATGATTCAACGCATGAACAATGTGCTGATCAAACACAGCAAAATTCTTTTCGGGATCATTACGATCATCATCATCATCTCCTTCGTCTGGTTCTTTACGCCGGGCGCAGATGGTTCTCTGTTCTTTTCCCGCAACAGCAATGTGATTGCAAAAATCGGCAATGAAGAAGTCAAAGTCAGCGATGCGGAACGCGCTCAGAAAAGCACGATGCTCGCTCAGGCTTCTGCTCTCTACACCGTTTATGGGGAAAAGGCTTCCAACTTCATCGGGCGTATGAGCAGAATGGACGAAAATCAGATCCGCGTCCTTGCCACTACGCTGAAACTGGCAGAGCTGCGCGGGTTTGCTGTCTCTGATACGGAAGTGCTGGATGAGATCAAGAACGATCCGGCATTCAAGGACAACAATAAATTCTCTGCAGAAAAGTACAAAGCGTTCATCAAGATTCTGGAAGGAGCCGGTTTCACTGTCGCTGATTATGAAAATGCCACAAGAGATGCTCTGCTGCTCCAGAAGTTCCGGAACAGCGCCTTCGATGGTGTTGTCGCTCCCACGGCAAGTGAAGTGGAAGCCGATCTGCTTCCGTTGCTGTTTACCTTCTCTTCAAAGGTCGTCACTGCGGATCAGGAAGCGTTCCTCAAGGCTGTGAAGACTCCTGCGGAAGACGAACTCAAGAAAGAATACGAAAGCGCAAAAGAAACCTATATGAGCCTGCCTGCTTCCGATGCCACGGTCTACTTTGTCAATCACAAAGATGTGAAGGTGGCAGATCTGGAAAAACAGGTCGAAGAAATGTATAAGTCCTTCGCTGCCAATAATAAGAAAGAACAGACTGCAGAAGAAGTCAAGAAGGCGAAAGATAATCTGCGTGCCGGCATTGTGGCGGAAGAAGCCCGTAAACTGCTGGCGGCGGTCGTGAAAGAAGCCGGGGAAAAGCCCACCGCAGAAATGCTGAAAGCGGCAGCTGCAAAGAAGGGGGTCAAACTGCAGTCCACCACGATGACCGGCGTCACCCTTGAAACTGCTCCCTCTGCACTGGCGGATCAGGGATTGATTTTCAGCATTTGCATGATTCCGGAAGTCAATGGTATTTCCCAGGTCGTCAGCAACAAGGATTCTGCAGCTTTTGCACTGTTGACCAAACGTTCTGAAGCGGAACAGCTGACTTTTGAAGCCGCGAAGAAAACCGTTGCAGACCGCCTGACCCGCAAACTGGCGAACCAGAAGATCTCCGAGGCGCTTGCTGCGCTCCGTGCGGATATCGTCAATGGCACCGTCAAGCTGGATCAGATCGATGCAGCAGCAAAGAAACTCGGTCTGACTGTTTCCGAAGAAACGAAAAATACTGACAGCAATGCCGTCATGTTCCATCAGGCGTTTACCATGGCGCAGCAGTTTATGATGCAGCTGCAGGAAATCCAGAACGCAGCTCAGATGGGCGATCAGCAGAGACTTGCAGAACTTGTGCCGGCTGGAATGGATATCAATGGATATGCCGCCATGCTGCAGAATTATGCTGTGCGCAGCTTTGAATCGCTGAACGAGTACCACAAGCAGAAAGTCGGTTATGTGTCCCCGGCTGTGAGCAATGCTTTCCGGGTCATCACCAAGGCGGAATCGGCAGATATGAAACAGGATTTGTTCAAGGCGCATGAATCCTACCTGCTGATGCGTAAGAGAGAAGCTGCATTCCAGAATTGGCAGGAATGGTATCAGAAAGAGATCATGGCTGCAGTCGGACCGTACATCCAGCAGCAGGAACAGCCTGCGCCTGCCGCAGAGTAAAAATACTGAAAAGTCTTTTTGAGGTCTGTATCCCAGGGTACAGACCTTTTTTCGGAGTGTTTTATGGAACTTCCATTCAGAATCGGATCCGGTTATGATTCCCACCGGTTTGTGCCGGGAAGAAGGCTTGTCCTTTGCGGACAGGTGATCGAACATTCTGCCGGTCTGCTGGGACACAGCGATGCCGATGCACCGGTTCATGCTCTGATTGATGCCATTCTCGGAGCGTTGGCAATGGGGGATATCGGCAGACTTTTTCCCGATAGCGATCCCTCATTCAAGGATGCAGAGAGTATGGCTCTGCTGCGGAATGTGATGAGCCGGATCCGGGACTGGCAGATCGGTAATGCTGACCTGACAATTATCACTGAGATGCCGAAACTGGCTCCCTTTATGGACGCAATGCGTCAAAATCTGGCAGATGCTCTGCAAACAGATATTCAAAATATTTCCATCAAAGCCAAAACGGCAGAAAAACTCGGTCCCGTCGGGGCAGGGGAGGCGCTCGAAGCTTATGCCGCTGTTCTTATGGTAAGGAAAGAAAAATGAGTAAAGAGCAAATACAGTTTGTCGATACTTTATCCGACAGCGAACGGAAACGGTTCCGGCTGCTTGGTATTGCGTCCACCTGGTTCGGGTGCTTTGGCGATATCCTGGTCGATAACTCCGCCATTATGATCCTCTTCTTCCTTGCGCTGGAAAGCAGCGAAACCCTGACAATGTTTCAGACATCGCTGAGCGGGATCGCTTTTCTGATCCTGCTGGTTCCTGCCTCGTTTCTGGTGGCAAAATTCGGCTGCAAACCGGTGGTGCGGGCGTCCTGCCTGATCTCGCTGGTCTCGTTTATCCTGATGTCCTTTGCTCCATGGCTCGGTGTAGCAGGGAAGTACTGGACTGCGTTCTGGTGTTTCGTTTACGCCTTCTCACGGGTCCTGTGGAGCGGCTCCTGGTTCCCGTTGCTGACCTATATTCTCAAACCGGAAGAACGGGGAAAATTCTTCGGAATGATGCGCTTTTCTTATTATGTTATCACCGGAACTGTTTTCTTTCTGCTGGGGCTTTTTATGGGAGAAAAACCGCCGGTCCTGTTCCTGCAGATCGTTCTCTTTGTGGTGGGGCTTCTCGCCTGGGGACGCTGGCTTTGCATAAAACAGATCCGTTTGCCGGAGCAGGGCGAAGCCCAGACCAGCGGTGCCAATATGAAAACGGCGTTCCTGACATCCCTGCGCAATGCTCCCCTGGTGATGTTCAGTGTGTATATCTGCTTTTCTATGGCGGCATTCGGCGGGCTGACTCCACTTGTGCTGCTTTATGTGAAGGAGGGACTCCATTTCGGCGATGGCACAACGCAGCTGCTTTCTACCGTTACGATCGTTGGATGTGCCATTGGTTATCTGGTCTTCCCCGTTATCCTGAAAAAGTTTGGAATGCGCACCCTGCAGCTGTTCGCTCATATACTTTTTATCCTGCTTCCCGCAGCTCTGTTTTTCTGCGGTAAGGATGTGCCGTATCTGTTCTATATCCTTTCGGTGCTGCTGTTTCTCTGCAATTTTGTGTGGGCTGTTTTTTATGCGGGGGCATCCAGCGAAATGCTTGCTCTTGCCAGACCGGGAAATGCAACCATGGCAACAGCTTTCAGCCAGACGTATCTGCAGTTCGGTCTGGCTGCCGGAAGAATTGCCAGCAGTCTGTTGCTGGGGGGCGGACTCCTGGCGGTCCATTGGGATTTTCATGGATTGAGTATCAGTAATTACCAGTCTATTTTTCTGATCGCCGCCGGTTTTGCAACATTCTGCCTGACTCTGATCTTCTGTCTGCCCAGTGTGGTCCCCAGACACGATGAAGATTATTACAATCCCTGATTCCTGCCTGTTCTCTCTGAGTCGTCCGAATTGCCGGCAAACAACTCTTTCCGTGCTGCCAGTTCACAGGATTATACCGGGAATACCGGGAAGCACCTCTCAGTTCTCTCTGTCCGAATCGCTGGCAAATAAATCCCCCCGTGCCGCGATGAAACGAAGTTGAGTCGGGCGGCACAATGAAAACACACCTTTGGGGTGAAACAAAATCCCCCGTGCCGCGAACAAGCGCAGCGCAGTTGGGCGGCACAATGAAAAGGGTGCTTTACACCCCGAACCTTTTGGCGTGGCAAATAGATCTTCCCGTGCCGCGAACAAGCGCAGCGCAGTTGGGCGGCACAAGTAAGAGGGCGCTTTGCGCCCCCTGTTTTTGACGGCTCCCCCTTACCCCCATACTGCGATCAGTCGCCCGTCAAAAACAGACCCGTCCGGATCACCGGGGAACGTTTCCCCGGCGACATTAAGGTACGGCGCGTCAAAGAATATCGGTAGAAAATCAGAAGAAATCAGGAAACAAGTACCGTGTAATACTTCTTGATTTTGCAGTTTTTCAGCTGCGTAACTGCAGTAGCCAGATCTTTTTCCCGGGTGCGTCCGGTTTGAACCATCAGGATCACGGAATCTGCCACATCGTCCAGGAGAGAGACAGCGGGTGTGTCGACAGCCCCCGGCACAGCGATCAGGATCGTGCTGTACTGCAGTCGCAGATCTGCCATCAGATCCCGGAATACTTTACTGTTCAACTGCGTTGTTGTGAGCATCCGGTTGCTTCCGCTTGAAATGGTGGAACCGCCATCTTTTTTCTGCAGGATTTCCTCCAGTCCGTTTCTGCCCTCAATAAAGTCTGCAATTCCGGCGGAGCCATCGCCGGATGCAAGGTCGATCAGCAGGGTATTGTGTCCCAATGCGGAAAAGCCCTGAAACAGCGGGCGGATCAGACCGGGATGGTACTCTGCTGCGGTGGGAACCGTTCCGACGAGGACCTGTCCTGCCGCCGGATCTTTTTCCAACATTCTGCAGCAAAGTTCCGCAGATTCCCGGACCATTGTTTTTCTTTTACGCAGGACCGTGATCAGGGGCTGTTCGCCCAACGTGTTTTTGATGTCCTGTTCGTTTAGGACCTCAGAACGGCGCAGGAATATGATCAATGCGATCAGCCACAGGAAGCCGGCAGCGGCAACGGCAAGGAAGACCACCAGTTTGAGATTGATCTTTTTGCCTTGCGTCGTGATAGCAACCGGTTCCTTGCTGTCAATGATCCGGATATTTTTGAACCCGAGAAGTTCCTGAGATGCCTGCTCAAACTGCTGCAATACCGTGGCGGTGATCTGTTCCGCTTCCGCTTTTCCTGCCGTTTCGACCGTAATCTCAAGGAAGCGGGAATTTTCCTGCTGTTTCCTGTTTACGGCAACAACGATTTGAGAGGAAAGTGTGTAATCGGGAATTGCACAGCTGTATGTTTGTTGATAGGCGTTTTTGACCTTGTCTGCAAACATTTTTGAGTCCAGCATAATTCTGTAATCAGCCATAAATGCATTACGGTTGTGAAGTTCATAGTAGCGCGCTCTGGTTGCATCATCCTGCTCAGAATCAAAGGCGACCCGGACAATCTTGTAGGCAGGTGTCGGGGCGCTTCCTTCTGCCGGTTCAGTTTTTGAGTCATGCTCGTTCAGCGCAATAAAGACGGTTGATGTCTGCCGGTAGTTTGTTTGCTGCTTACCTGTTTTGCTCTTCTGGAACAGATAAGCCGCCGCAGCCGCAACAAGTGCAACAATGATACACCAGATCAGACTTTTTCTGGTAATATGAGCAAGAAATGCACCATCAATATCTTCAATTTTTTTCATCGGAAAGTATCCTTTCGTTAATTGATTATCTGATTGTGTACCGGTAAACCCGGACAACTTTCTTTTTTCTTCGGTTGATATATTCCTGTCCCAGAAATTTCCAACGCTGATCCGAACGATTGTTGTTTTTCAGCTGGATCGGTTCTGTACCGCTCTGTTCTCTTGTAACAAAAATGAGAATATCTGTTCTGTTCCGGTTCCTTGCAATGTGCGAATAAATCTTTTTATCGATCGGAATTTGATCCGGTGATCCCAGACGCAGACCGGGTGTGACCGGAAGTTTCGTGTAGTAACGATACTGGGCACTTCTATCGTCCTCTGTCAGGATCAATATCCTTTTCCCCTTGTTTTCGCTCTGTTCCTGTAAAACAAGATTTGATACCTGCTTTACAAAGTGATAGGGGGAGAGCCGGACCGCTTTGCAGAAGCAGGCGATACACAAACCGCCGACCAGTGCATAAGGGAGAAAACGCCATATTTTTTCGGGGATGTATTTTTTGAACAGAGGTGCGATCAGGTCGGAAAACTTGAAACACGCATAAACAGAAGCGATCACTGCCGGATAAAGCAGAATTTCAGCATAACGGGAAGAAATAATCTGGATCGCGATCCGCCAGATAAGCATATAAAGCAGCATTCCGGCAATGAGCCAGTAGAATTTTCCAAACGGGCGCTTCGCATAAAAAACAGCCGCAGCCAGGATACCGAGAAGTCCGGCAACCGCAATGGGTTCATACAGGATCTGGGGGATCTCTTTCAAGAAAATTTCAAGAAAATCGTTCATTGAAAAACTCCGGTTTTATCCTGCAGAAGCTCATACTTGTCTTCGTAGTAGGTCTGATATTGCTTTTTTACATATTCCGTTGTGCCGGAGACGGAAAGCAGCAGAAAAAGGACCGCACAGAGTGTGATTGAAAAAATACCGCAATGCAGGACCTGTTTCAGGCGTTCGTTTTTCCGGATGATCAGAAGAATCAGAAAATAAAGACCGAAAACCGGGATCATTTCAAGGGTTTCATAGCGGATCAGGAAGGAAACCGAAAAACATCCTCCGGCAGCCAGCCAATAATACCAGCGGTTCCGCCGGATGGCGCAGCTGGTGAAAAACAGCAGCAGTCCGCAAAAAAGCAGATAAGGCATATCCCGCTGGGCTTCTACCGCCAAATCAATGACAACCGGATTGAATGCAAGCAGAACAGCGGAACACAGTGCAATTTTTCTGTTTTCTGTGACTTCATTCGCAATGCCGAAAATGATCAGGGGGAGAAAACAGGCAAACACCATATTCATCCCGACTGCAGCAGATTCGGCGGGGATGCCGCAATCAACCAGCAGCTTCCCCAAAAACAGGCTCAAAGGCGGGAACCAGAAATTCGGCTGTGCTTTGAGTACCCCCTCAATCGAACCGGTGTCATGCCAGGTTTGAATGATCCTGATGTAATGTACACTGTCCCTGCCCAGAGTGGGGTCGCAAATCCGGTGATAAACAGAAAGAGAAAGAAGAACGAGGACGGAACAGGTCAGAACCAGAATTTCAAGCCAATGTTTACTCAGAAAGTTTTTCATTTACCGGGCGCCCTTCCGGAGTAGTACGATCAATACAGTCTTGAAGAAAATGTAATAATCCAGCCAGATGGACCAGTTTACGATATAGTAGGAATCCAGCACTACCCGATAGGAATATTCGGTATCATTCCTGCCGGAAACCTGCCACAAACCCGTGATCCCCGGCTTGACCCGTTTCCGGATTTCGTATGTCTCGCCATAATAGTGAACTTCCCCCTCAACAATGGGACGGGGACCGATGATCGACATCTCACCGGTCAATACGTTCCAGAATTGCGGCAGTTCATCCAGAGACGTTTTGCGCAGAAAATTACCGATCGGTGTGATGCGCGGATCATTCTGCAGTTTGAAATCTTTTTCCCATTCTTTTCTGATTTCCGGATCGCCGGCAAGCATCCTTTCCAGACGGGCATCAGCATCCGCATACATTGTCCGGAACTTTAAAACTCCGATCTTTTTACCGTTTTTTCCCAACCGCCAGGAGCGGTAAAATATCGGTCCGGGACTGGACAACTTTACGCACAATGCAAGAACCAGAAAAACCGGAAACAGTACAATGATCGCAGAAAAAGACATAAGTACTTCAAGACAGAATTTGAGAACTCTTGGAACAGGCTGCAATAATTTGTTGCGGACTTCAAAACCGCTGAAAACCCCGATCGATATGGGAGACAGCCACGAAATTGGAAATATCGTACTCGCCGGGACAAAAAGAATATGCTTGAAGTAGGCGGAATACTGCTGGAAAGTACGCATGGCAACCTGAACCGGAAGACAGCAGATCACATAGTTGATACTCCATTCTTTTGCAATGTTGTGAGCGGCAGTCAACTCGCCGACAACCGGAATTCCGGAGATGTTCCGGTTTTGCTTTTCGGGATCATCATCCAGAAAACCGACAACCCGGAAGCCGTAGTAGCTGTTGGCAGAAAGTTCTTTTGCGATTGCGATACCGGTCTTTCTGGCACCGGCAATGAGAACATTGATCTCGCCGAATTTCAGGAATTTCATGATCCTTCTGGCAATTGCACGTGCCATTGGTAAAACAATGATCGTTACCGCCATGGAAAATGCCAGAACAATACGGGAATAAATCTCGGCATGGCGATTGAAAAGCAGCCAGGCAAACAGCACAAAATAGGTCGTTGCCACCGAATAGAACAGATGCTCGATCTCCGTGATCTTGTTCAGCCCGGCTCCGGGATAGAACACATTGCCGTGATAGCAGCGGAAAATAATGTTGCAAAAAATCAGAACGCCGACAAACGGAAGCAGAGGCAGATAATCAGAAATCAGATAGCGTCCGAACCCGATAAAACGGTACAGCCACAGCAGAAACAGCACAACGGAAACTGATGTTACAACATCCGTCAGCAGCAGAAGTAATATTCTGCACCGCAAACCGCTGATTTTTTTCGGGGGAGCGTGATTTTTCATTGGCAGACCTCAATGTTTTCCGAACAGTCGTTTGCTGTCATAGAACTTGAAGAGCCCCGCTATTCCCCAATATGCCGTATTGAAAAGACTGCGGAGTATCCCGAGTCCCAGATGTTTACGATAGAATTGATACTGGATCCGGATCAGTTTGGATTTCTTCCCTGTTGTAGATTGTGTGAAAATCCGGTAACTTGCCAGAACCTCCGGATTGCCGTATGCGATTCCGGTGTTTTTCATAATATCGACCCAGTACGCATAGTCATCCCGCAAACTCTTCAATTCTTCCCGCAGGTAGATCTTCCCATATTTTGAAGTGTCATAGACTCCGGTCATGCACTGGATGTGATTGGTGATCAGCATCTGTTTGTAGGTGACCTGCGGTCTGCAGATGAAGGGTCTCAGAATCTCATTGCCCCGTTCATTGATCCGTTTGAAGGAGGAATAAACCAGCAGTGCGTTCTTTTCTTCCATAAACTTCAGCTGCTTTTCGAGAAACGCCGGTTCCCAGAGATCGTCTGCATCCAGAAGGACGATATATCTGCCTTTTGCCTGCCGGATCCCGTTGTTGCGGGCTGCGGAAGAACCGGCATTTTCCTGCCGGATGGGGATAATGCGGGAATCTTTATCCGCATATCTTTTCAGAATTTCGGGGGTGCTGTCCTTCGATCCGTCATCAATGACCAGCAGTTCCCAGTGGGGATAGGTTTGACTCAAAACGGAATCCAGTGTCTCAGTTATGAAACGCTCTGCATTGTATGCCGGTGTTATAATTGAGACCAGTCCGTTCATATTTCAACCTTTCAGGTAATGATTTCTTGAAACAACTCCATCGCTGCAAGGATCGTATCGTCCATATCAAAGTAACGGTACATCCCAAGCCTTCCCCCAAATATAACACGCTTTTCCTGTTTTGCAAGCTCTTTGTATTTATTATATAGAGAAATGTTGAAAAAATTATTGACCGGATAATATGGCTCATCACCGCGTTTCCAGTCTGCCGGATATTCCTTTGTGATGTAGGTGCAAGCCGATTCAAATGCAGCCTTGTTTTCCGGCTCAAACAGTTTATGTTCGATGCTTCTGGTATAGGGAACTTCGGCTGCGGTATAGTTGATCACCGCCACCCCCTGGGCATTTTGGAGAGGCAGTCTCTCCGTTTCAAAGCGCAGACTCCGGTACTCCAGTTCGCCGTAACAATAATCATAAAAACGGTCGATCGTGCCGGTATAAATTACCTTATCTGCAAGGGCATCCAGTTCGGCGCGGTTCTGCAGGTAGTCGCAGTTCAGCCGGACTTCCGTGCCTTCCAGCATCCGTTCGACCAGCTTTGTGTAGCCGCCGAGGGGGATCCCCTGATAGCGGTCGTTGAAGTAATTGTTATCATAAATAAACCGCAGGGGCAGACGCTTGATGATGTCTGCCGAAAGCTCCGTGCAGGACCGCCCCCACTGTTTTTCGGTGTATCCCTTGATCAGCAGTTCATAAATGTCCCGTCCCACCAGAGAGATCGCCTGTTCTTCCAGATTTGCGGGTGCCTTCCCCGACATTTCCGCAGCCTGTTCTGCGATCCGTTTCTGCGCCTGTTCCGGTGTGAGAACATCCTCCCAGATCTGGTGAAATGTGTTCATATTGAACGGAAGATTGTACAGTTTTCCGTTAATATACGCCACCGGAGAATTGGTATAGCGGTTGAACTCGGCAAAACGGTTCACAAAATCCCAACAGACTTTGGAATCGGTGTGGAAGATGTGAGCGCCGTACTTGTGAAGCTGAATACCCTCCACCTCTTCCGTATAGATGTTCCCCGCAAGGTGATTGCGTTTTTCCACCACGAGGCAGCGCTTCCCCGCTTCCCGTGCCAACACCGCAAGCGTAGCAGAAAACAGCCCCGCACCAACGAGTAAGTAATCATATTTCATTGTTTTCTCTCTCTTTTTTATACTTGTTCAGGATGTACTGGAAATGTAGAGCGAGCAGACACAACCGGGACATACAGTAATAAGAAAGAAATGCTCCCCCTAAAATGATACGCTTGGCTACGGGAACACTTTTACATCCCAACATCTTTTTGTGATCTTTCCGCCAAAGATCATGGAACTTTCCGGCAGGCAATAAAGCATGTTTTACTGCCTTGAACAAAGTTGAGGCTTTGAAGTAAAGCAAATCATTCTGTAAATGTTCCGGCAGACAATTTTCCAAAATTCCGACCAAAGAACAACAACCATTGAAATATTCGATCTTATAACTTTTCGGATCTGTATAAGAACTTATTCTATCTCTGCGATAGTTGTAACTGGTGTCATTACATTGCGCAATACGCTTGCAGCGCAACAGCATTTGTGCCGTACGGAGATAATCCTCTGAAAGGCATATATCATCCGGTATCTGCATTGTCGGATCCAAGGCAATATCCCGCTTGAATAACTTGTTACACAAAGAACAATGTATTTTCCCCTGCAGGAGGTCCTTTAAGAATAATTCACATGATTTGAAGGTAGAAATTTTTGTAAAAGAGGTATGCCCGTTTGCAAAAAATTCACGAAAATTGCAGTAGACTACATCGGCTTCTTCTTCAACAGCCTTCAGATACATCTTTTCGTAAAAATCTTTGTCCACCCAGTCATCGGAATCGCAATGGATAATGTAGTCACCGCAAGCAGCAGCAAGTGCCGTTTTCCTTGCAGCAACCAATCCCCGGTTTTGATCATGATGCAGAATTTTTACCAGCTCTATCCTGTGCGGATATTCTTCCAGAACCTGCCTGAGGATCTCTATACTTCTGTCCGGCGTGCAGTCATTTACAAAAACAAATTCGATCCCTTCCTGCATAGTTTGTTCAAACAAACTCCGAGCGCATTTTTCAATAAAGTTTTCCACTTTGTATACAGGAATACAAACAGAGACTTTTACATCCATACGATTCCCTCATCTACATCTGAAGTGAAATGTTTTCTGTTCGTCAACCGTTTTTTATAAACTTTCATTACTTTGTGTTCCATATGCAAAATGTATGATTGAAACTGCCAATATGTATGCTGTTCCTTGTGGGGTAATTTATCGCAACTTGAAGAAAGTGCAAACGAAAAGCCGAAAAAAAACAGTTTTTTTGGCGTATGGATTTAAAATCAGAGGTTTTGCTGCTCATCCGGAGAGTGTAAACTCCGAAGCGCCTTTTTTCTCTGTATATGCAAGTGCAGACAGAACAGCAGAATCAGGCAAACTACCATGAAACCGAATTTTCCAACAAAAGTCCACCCCATTACAGAAAGAATCAGTATATAAAAATAGAACGCTGCCAAAAGTGTGCTGGCAGGCGAGCGTATTTTTCCTTTCATGAACGCAACGGAAAAAAGAATCGAAATCAGAAACATCAGCAGTAATACCCCGCCGGGAGAAAAATCCAATAAAAAAATGCCGGCAATCGTTTTGAATTCTCCGGAATAAGCACCGGATATGCCCCTGTAAATATTGTCAATTTCCGGAGAATTCCCCAAACGCTGATCTCCCCCCCAATAAAAATTTTCAAAGTAGAGCTGCTTTTCAGTATAAGTATCGGTGTCCAGAATTTTATCGTAAATATAATAATGCAAGCCACAGATCAGATAACCATTTCCTGCTTTTACTCCACCTTCCGTCCGGGCGGCATAGTCAACATTAAAACTGTATGGCCCCGTGGCAAAATAGGATACCATGGAATAGATTATATTATCTTTGAAGCGCGCGATTGAAATCGCCATAAAGGGAATGGACATGATAACGAAGAAAAGTAGAAAAAAACGTTTTATTGTACGTTTCCTCTCTTCAGGGATAATCGCAAGAAAAAGAATAACGCATACAGCACAGAAAATCATGTTGTGAAAGATAACAAAACGGGTAACTGTTTTTAATGAGTCGATGGCGGTTGCCAGTGCCCCGAAAAACAGCAGTAATATGACCCAGAACTTCTGTTTTTTTAAGGCAAAACAGTAAATTGCCATAAAAAACGCACAGTACCCGAAAGTGGCACCGCAACGGGTAATAAAACTTTCAATTGAGGAAAAATTATTTCCAAATTCCAAACTGTCTCGGAATGCTCCCCGCCCAAGATTGCTTGACAGATAAAAAAGCAGTGGAGGAATGCTCCTGTACAAATAAAAGAGACTTGCCGGGACGGTTAAAATACATAGCGTATATGTGGTGAAACGGACCACGTTATCCGGCAGGTCAACAAACTTCAAATCGTTGTCCTTTTTCCCATCTTTGAAAAATAATGCCGGCAGACAGAGCAGAATAAAGCAAATCGAAAGAAAGATCATGGCGTCCAAACGAACATATGGCGTTCCGGTACGCGGCTTCAGTACCATAAAAATGGCACTGAACAAAGCTGTGCAAACATACAGCAACGAAAGAGATGAGAGACAACACAGCTTTCTTTTTATTCCAAGGTTCAGAATGAAAAGAAAAAAGATACAAAAAAATGGAATTGCCTGTATTAATTGCATCCGAACGGTATCCCCAGTTTGCCATATTTTTCTTCTAATGCAGGAGAAAACTTGCTGCCACACCAGATAATCTCAGCTCCACTGCGTTTTAGTATGAATACACTCGTAGAACTGACCGTTACAGCTTTTTTGATCCGGATACAATTCAGTGCCATCAACTCCAAAGGAACTTTTTTTCGGTACACCGTGAACCCCGGGAAATTACTTTCATAATCAGTCGTTTCCCTGGGATGTGTCTTGATCAGCGTCATTTGGGGGGATAACTGATGCGCCTCAATGATTGCGTGATAACATGCAAGTTTTTCCTGTTCTGTAATCATGTAATCTTCAGAAAAGCATTGAGTCAAAAGAATATTTTCACATCGGTCGAAAATTGCAAGATCTTCTTTGGAGATATCAAACAAATCCAAAATAAATTGCTTTTTTTGTGCAGAAGATTCGCTCCATAATTTTTGAAGATCAAATTTACAATATGGTTTCCGGCACAAATAGGAATCCGGCGCTGGATCCCGACTTAACAAGCGATAACGGCAGTTTTTAGATCTGCCCCATTGCTTTTCGAGTGGAAAGCCGAATAGCCGGGCTGTCGCTATTGTGCTGTTCGGCGGTGAATATGTTCCGAAGCCATCTTCCAACTGTATATATTGATATCCCCGGAGATAAGGGAAAAAAAGTGACGCATGATCCAACGCATAAATCTCTGCATGTTTGAGAAATGGATAAGTGATTTTATTGGTGCATTGGCGAAATAATTTCAGCAAATTGTGAAACGGCCGCAGCAAAAACGGCGCCTTGTGAGGGTAACAGACATATTTGTTGGGAAGCCTGTCCAATAAATGGGGACTGAAATCTGTTGACAAAAAGAAAAATGTTTGTTGGAGTTCCTCCTCACTGCTGATCAGTAAATATTGTAATAATGTATAAACCGTATGTGCCATACACACCCGTTTGACATCTTTTGATTTGATCTTTTCCAACTTAAACATGAAGCACCTTATCGTTTTTTATCAGTTTCAATACATTTTTGCCAACCTCTTTGAGAGAGGAAAGATTGCAGCAGATATATGCTGCCAACGGCAGAAGCAGCCACAGAGGATGCTGGCGCAGAAGCACAAGAATCAGCGTGGCACACCAGAGCAAAGTTTGCAGGACAGGCAGGTTGACCCGGAAGAAGGAGGCAGGTTTCCGGTCACCGAGCAGATGCTGCGCGCACAGATTGACTGCGAACGAATAAATAATGTAGGTGATCAAAGTGCCGAGAATCGCAAATTCAAAAGAAAGTTTCAGCACAGCGATGATGAAGTACACCGCAAGAATATTCAGAAGCAGTCCGCCCCCCACCAGCAGTGCCAGCAATTTTTCACGGTTCTGTGCTATCAAATACATATTGTAGCCGAAACAGGTGGAGTAAGAGACCAGCGTAAACATAATCAGCAGAAATGGCAGATAACTCCGGCTGTACTGCGGAAGCAGGTAAAAGAATACGATACTGCCGGCAACGACCATATAAAACAAAAGATACAGCGGTGTCAGGTAATTTTTACGCATCATCAGGATCGCTTCCTGAATTGCCGGTTTGTCGTCTCCTTTCAATAGATCGATCATCTTTGGCATTGCCAGGAACAACAGACTTTCCAAAAGCAGATTTACGCCGTTCGCAAGAGCAAACGCAAATGAAAAATAACCGAATTCTTCTACCGGATAACAGGAACTGATCATAGTCTTTGTCGAGAGAATAATCAGAAGAAAACCGGCGTTATAGAGAAACAGAAAGAAACCTTTTCCGAAAAGTTCCCGGCAGGTAATGGCAGAGAAATGACCTTTGAAACATTCTTTTCTGCTGCGGTAAACAAAGATCGCCAGCGCAAGCAGAGAGGCAGAAACATAGCCGGATACAAGCAGAAAAAGCAGCGTTTTTTCCGTTGCTGAAAAAATCAGGCAGAACATCAATACCGGCCATAAGGTCTGCTGGATCATAACTTCGATCAGCTTGTTGCGAAACCGGAAAATGTTGATGAACAGGTTGGCAAAATATTGCAGGATCACCAGCAGACAGACCGCATAGACCATATTGTTCAAATGGTACTTTTCAAAAAGCGGGATCCCGAAGAACCGGTCATACGCCGTTACAGCCACCGGTAAAACTGCAGTGAAAAGCACAAGGCACAGCGAATTGAAAATATAATTCAGACACTTTTGCTCATCTTCCTTGTGTTGGACACACAGCACCGTAACAGCCGATCCGATCCCCCAGTTGAACTGGCTGCCGATCGTCGTCAGGAGGATAATAAAACTCCAGATCCCGAAGTAATAGGCACCCAACTTGACCGCAATAAAAATCGTCGTCAGAAACTGAAGCCCCATGACTCCATATCTGCTGGCAAGATACCAGAAGATCTTGTTCTTTAATGCTGATTTAAGGACATTCAACATCATCGAATGTTACCTTTGGGTGCTTTTCTGCAGGTAGTCCGCCACAATGTCTGCCAGAATGATGTCTTCTTCGTTGTCAATATCGACTGCATTCTGCCAGGGTATATCGAAAAATTTATGGTTCTTCCCGTAAAAACTGCGGTCTCGTTTCAATGATTCCGCATTTGCCAGCCAAATCGCTCCAGTGGGGCAATGCAGTTCCGGTAAATCCTGAGATCGAATAAATGTGTTCTCAAACAGACGTTTTCCCGTACCATCTGACTGCAGTGTCAATGCCCACCATGGATTCATAAAACCAAACTTGAAACAGGAAAGAGAAAATTCATTAGCGTTTCTTATATGAAATTCCCATATGTCCAAAATGTTTCGGGGCGTTCGCAAAGGGCAGTTGGCCATCAGTTGGCAGACATTCTGAAACTTTTCCCCGTAATATTCTTCTGCCTGCAGCAAGGCGGCAAGAGTAGCTTCACTGACCGGTGTCATATCATCCGCGCAACTGACTCGGAGAAAGGGCACTTCCGCTCCTGCTGAAACAGCCACTTCAGCGATTTGCTCTGAATCTGTGCTTACAAGAACATGGGAGAACAGATCTGTTCGTATGGCGGCCTCAATCGTGTGCGCAATCATCGGACGACCACGGAACATCCGGATGTTTTTTCCGGGAATCCGTTTCGAGCCGCCACGAGCGGGAATAATAGCAATTTGTTTCAAAGACATGAAATCCCGCCCTGCCTTACTTAATATCTTCCCAGCGGAGGACATCATCTTCCAGCACATCACGGGTTACCGTTCTGCCATAAAGATTGGTGATTTCGTTCGGCGGGATACCCAGACCCGGACGCTTTGCAGTCAGGTCCTCCGGCGTGATCACAGAACCTTTGGCGATCGGGCGGGTCGCAACCACACTGCGGCGGAATTTCAGCTTTTTCGCTTCTTCGTCCGCAGAAACCGTCCGGACATAAGAGCCCATGGATTTTGCAATGATCTTGGTTTCTTCCGCAAGCATTTTCATTTCCGGCGGATCGGCGGAGATCATGTGGTCCCAGCCGGGCAGATCTTTGTCGATCGTAAAGTGTTTTTCGATTACACAGGCACCCAGAGCAACAGAAGCAATGGGAATCGTGAACCCCATAGAGTGATCGGAGAAACCAACCGGATAACCGAATGTCTGCTGAAGCATCGTGATGTTCAGCAGGTTGATATCTTCATGTTTCGGCGGATAGATCGCAATGCAGTGCAGGAGAACAATGTTTTTGTTGCCTTCCGCTTCAATCGTTTTGACTGCCGTTTCAATTTCGGTCAGGGTACTCATCCCGGTGGAGAGAAGGACCGGTTTACCGGTGCGTGCAATATGACGCAGCAACAGCAGGTTGTTGATATCCATAGAGGCGACTTTGTGGAACGGGACCCCCAGATCTTCCAGAAGATCCACTTCATGGTTTGCGAAGGGGCTGGAACAGAAATCGATCTCATTTTCGTCGCAAAATTCTTTCAGTTCATAATGCTGCTCCGGACGGAGATAATAGCGTTCACACATCTCGCGGAGAGAGCCGAAATGTTTTTTCGGATTATCCGTGTATTTCGTATTCCGTTCGTATTCTTCCCGGGCGATCAGGGTGGCGGGAGACCAGGACTGAAATTTAACCGCATCCACTCCGCACGCTTTCGCAGAAAGGATCATTTCCTTGGCAAGGACCATATCGCCATTGTGATTTGAACCGATTTCAGCAATAATATACGGCTCACAAAAATTACTCAGAACTTTCTTCGGAGTCAGTTGTACTTTATCTGTCATTCGTGTTTCTCCTGCGCTGCAACCGCTTTGGTTATGTTTGTGTTCTCTTGCAGGGAGATGCAGAACCCTGTGGCATAATATACTGCATTAGATAGTATATTACAAGCAATCTGCACGCCTTTTTTTGTCTTTTTGTTCGGGATACAGCGTGCCGCAAAAGTATTTTTTTACCACCGTGCTGCAAAATACTCCGCACAGATCTTCGTGAACTTGTTGGGGAAGTCCACCGCAAAGGACCGGACACCCAGATCCAGCACCGCTGTAAGATCCTGCTTTTCAAACTGCCACGGCAGGGTCTGAAGCAGAACACCGGCGTTTTCCGTTATGCGCAGAGCTTCCCGGACAAAGTCCGGCGTCAACTGGTAACGCCAGGAGGATCCGTCCCAATCCGCCAGCTGGTTCAGGTGCAGCTGTACTTCGGTGATCCCTTCAAAGTTTTCCTGTTCCAGCGTACGGAACTTTTCCATGATCGCCTCCGCCGTGCCGCCCAGCCAGTTTTTGGTCCGGATCTCCGGAACCAGACTTTTCATCTGCCGGAGCAGGGCGCGGTCATTGCTGGCGAAAGTGATCTGGCTGCCGACACCGTACTCTCTGATCAAGTCTGCAAGCAGTTCCAGCCGGACCCGTTTGTAGTCAATGATCATATTCCGTTCCGGATATTCTTTCAGACGGGAGAAAAGTTCTGCCATTGTGGGGACACACTGACCGGGATATTCATCCCAGCCCACATCGCACGCCTTGATCTGATCATAGGTCAGCTCGTTGACCGGTTTCCCCTTGACTTCTTCCGGCAGATCACGCCCGATCCGGTCCAGTGTTGGATCGTGGATGGAGATGATCACGCCGTCCGCCGTCATATTCACATCAGCTTCGGGTCGACCGCCCAGCAGCCAGCCGTATTCAAAAGAGAGCCGGCAGCTTTCCGGCATTTCAAAACCGCCGCCACCGCCGCGATGTGCTTCCCAGAGAATGATCCCGTCTTTCATCAGTCGTGTCTTTCTCCGCCTTCAGTGATTTCTTCGTTCAGTGCCAGTTCTTCATCGTCCCGTTTCAGCTGGAACTTGCCTTTGATCTTTTCCTGGATCTCCGCACGCTGCGTGTCGGATTCGTACTGCAGCTGACGCCAGTTCCAGTGGAATCCATCATCCGTCCAGCGGGGAACGATATGCAAGTGTGCGTGCATGACCACCTGACCGGCAACGGTACCATCGGAAAGATGCAGGTTGAAGCCATCGGCATCCAGACCGCGACGCATAGCGACCCCGATCCGGGAACCGACAAGGAACATTCTGCCGGCAGTATTTTCGGGAATGGTGGCAACGCTGGTATGGTGTTCTTTCGGGATCACAAGCACGTGTCCGTAGTTGATGGGGGCAATGTCCATAAACGCCAGGACGAGTTCATCCTCATAGATCTTCAGGCTGGGGATCTCTCCGGCGATGATTTTGCAGAAAATGCAGTTCTTCATGTTCGTTTCCTTTCCTTCGGTTATTCAAGATTGTAAAGATTCAGTTTCCGGTGTAATGTTCTGCGGCTGATGCCCAGTTTTTCCGCCGCTTTGCTGCGATTCCCGCCACATTCGTTCAGCGCCCGTTCAATCAGCAGTTTTTCATTCCGTTCCAGATCGCAGCTCGCTGCCGGGGCAAGCAGACTTTTCGTAATGCCCGGAGAAATGTTTTCCCGGATGTTGGCAGGCACATTGTCGATGGTCAGTTCCTGACCGCGGCAGAGTACCACCATCCGTTCCACACAATTCCGCAGTTCCCGGATATTCCCCGGCCAGTTATATGCGGAAAGTGCTGCCATAGCGGACTCATCGATCCCCAGTTCCGTTTTTCCGTTTTCGGAGGCGAACTGTGCCATGTAATGACGCACCAGCAGAGGGATGTCATCCCGTCTTTCCCGCAGGGGCGGCAGCAGCACGGTCACTACATTCAGACGGTAGAACAAGTCTTCCCGGAATGTTCCTTCCGCCACCATCCTTTCCAGATCCTTATTGGTCGCAGCGACGATCCGGACATCCGCCTGGATCGTTTCCGTCCCGCCGAGCCGCTCAAAGCTCCGTGTTTCCAGAACCCGCAGCAGTTTTACCTGCACGGAAAGGGGGATCTCCCCGATCTCATCCAGAAACAACGTGCCGCCGGCAGCCAGTTCAAACCGTCCTTTTCGATCTTCCACCGCTCCGGTGAAAGCGCCTTTTTCGTGCCCGAAAAGTTCACTTTCCAGTAAGGTTTCCGGCAGTGCGGCGCAGTGTACCGGCATAAATTTACCCTTTCGACCGCTGAGCTGATGCAGAGATTGTGCGATCAGTTCTTTGCCGGTCCCGCTTTCGCCTTCGATCAGTACAGTGGCTTTGGTCGGAGCGACCTGCCGGACGGTATCAATGACACGGGTGATTCCTTCGGAGGAACCGATGATGGAGGTGACGCCGAATTTATCGTCCAGGCGTTTTTTCAGTTCGATATTTTCTTCTTTGATCTGCTTCGTCTCAAGGGCTTTCTTCATGACCAGTTCCAACCGGTCAAAGTTTACCGGTTTGGTAACAAAATCAAATGCCCCTTTCCGCATAGCGTCTACGGCAGTTTCGATGGAGCCGTATGCGGTGAACATGATACACGGCGGGGGATTCTCTTTTGCGAGGGCTTTTTCCAGAATTTTGAAGCCATCGGCACGGGGCATACGGATGTCTGTCAGAACAAGGTCGTATTGATTTTTCTCCAACAGATTCAGACCAGCTTCACCGTCCTCGGCAAGCGTTACATTGTAGTCCAAGCGCATAAATTTTGCAAGGACTTCCCGTGTCCCGCGTTCGTCATCCACAAGCAGAACAGTCGGCTTTGCATTTTTCTTTGTTATCATCGGTTAAACCTCCTCCGGTGCCGGCAGAACCTTGATCTTACGATCCCGCCGCGGCAGGCTGATCGTAAAAGTGGCTCCAACCTGATCGTGACCGCCGCCATCAACAGAAAGAGAGCCGCCGTGTTCACGAACGATCCGTTCCACGATCATCAAGCCCAATCCGGTTCCGGTCTGTTTTGTGGTGAAGTATGCTTCAAAAATATGAGCAAGATTTTCCTTGCTGATCCCGCTTCCTGAATCAGTCACGGAAAGGGAAACAAAGTCTTCGTTGGCGGCGCAGCGGATCCGGAGCAAGCCGCCGTTCTGCATCGATTGCAGGGCGTTCCGTACCAGATTGAAAAACGCCTGTTTCAACTGACCCGCATCGCCATCGACCAATGGAATATCATCTGCCCAGAGAAATTCCACTTTGACTTCCCGGGCGGTAATTTCGTGGCGCATGAAATTCAGGGACTCCAGCACCAGCGCCTTCAGATCAAGGGGCTGCAGATCCGGTTTTCCGGGACGGAGTGCGTGGAGAAATTGAGTAATGATGCTGTCCAGCCGTTCCACTTCCTTCCGGGATTCTGCCAGTTCTTCGATCGTGCTTTCCCGATCCACTTCGTCCCGATCCATTAAACGCTGAAGGTACTGCAGGTGCAGGTAGAGACTGTTCAGCGGGTTTCCGATTTCATGAGCAACACCGGCAGCCAGCATAGAGATCAGCCGGCTGCGCTCGCTTTCGGCGGTGCTGGACATCTTATCCATAGCGGAAGTAATATCGTTCAGGATCACCGCATACTGGTCACCTGTCTCCCCGAGCGGGAGCGCATAAACCTGTACGATCCGCCGTTCAGGGTAACACAATTCCAGTTCCTGACGGAGCAGGGTGGAGTTGCTGTCTGTGGCATCTTCCCGGGGGAGAATGGCGTCCCAGTTTGCTCCTTTCAGAATCTTATCCACGGGCAGATGAGTCAGGTCTTCCGGCAAACCAAGCATGGATTTTGCTGCAGTGTTGTGATACAGGATCCGACGGCTGCCATCCACCACAATGATTGCTTCATGAATGGTGTTGAAGACCGTTTCCAGAAAGCCCTGTTCCCGTGCAAGGTGTTGGATCACAGAGTGCATACTGCCGCGATCCAGAGTTTTCAATTTCGGAATGATCCGCTGAATTCGATTTCCCGACGGCATAATCTCTCCTGTTTTATGGTGTGACTTTTTTGCTCACTATACCATACTTCCGGATCCCCGGATTGTCAAGTGTCCATCACTCAAAAATGTGACTTTTTGTCACTCTATTTCATCCAGAGGGAGGAACATTCCGCCAATACGCCAGCGTCCACCGTTTTCGATGTACCGGGTAACCGCTTTCTGCAGACTTGTTTTGCGCGGGGCTTTCAGCAGTTCAAATGCACCTTCATGCAGGAAGATGAACCAGAGACCATCTGTTTTTGTACTGGCACGGGGAATGGGATGCACCCGTTTCAGCAGACGGACCAGATTGGATTCCGGGGGCAGGATTTCCGGCAGGTTCGGGTTGAAGATCCAGGAGGAGCAGACGATCGCAACCGGCATATTGTCCGGTCCGGAATGTTCTGTAAAAAACTGCTTGGCAAGGCGGAAAGACCGTTCTGATTCTTCGCTTGTCATACCACCGCCGGAGGGAATATGCATATCCAGAACCGGCATACCGTGACCGAGGATCAGATCATATTCTGCCTTGTTGATGGTTTTTGTTTCCCGGTTTGTTCTGCCGTCCGGGGAGACAGGGTTGCCGGTAGCGGTGTATTCATCTTCGGTATAGACGGATTGAAAAGTGCAGTCCGGGATCCCCGGAGTATTTTCGAGAGCGAACCCGCTGCAGTCAAATTGAAATTCCGGGTTGGCGAAGATCACCAGCTCTTTTGTCTTTTTGTGACGGAATACATGGCTGTGGAAAGGGTAGCTGATCTTGCGGAACTCAAATCTGCCCAGACGCACCATGAAACATTCCGGCAGTTGATAAACATAAAGCCAGTTGAACTGCTGCGGGTAAATGCCCGGCTTTCCGGTACCGGCGATATGGTTGTTGCAATAGGCATTCAGCTGAGAACAGGTGTCGCGCGTGATCTGTTCACTGATGTTGAGTTTTGAGTGCAGTTTTTTCAGGATCGGTACAAGTCCGAGTGCTGCGGCAAGACACATCAGGTGAGCGTTGTCTCCGTACTTTTTCTGCAATGGCTGATGCGTCCACGGTTTTGCCCAGCCGGAATCAGTCAGATAGACACAGCGGTAGATCGTTTTGATGATCAGTACCGCTGCGGGATCCTGTAATGCAAGCCGGACTGCCTCCTGCAATTCAGAGACCACCGGTTCCGGAATGGAGCAGAAACGGGCGTATTCTGTGATTGTTTCTTCCGTCAGTTGAAGATCGTTTTCCTGTTCAATAAATTCCGTATGCAGGATCTCCGGCGGAAACAGACCTCCCATCTCAGCGGAGTCCAGCTGCGCCAATGCTTCGGCAAGAGTCATAATCTTTGCTCCTTACACCAGATCCGTGGAAAATGCGTATGCCACGACTTTTGCATCGACCACATCGCCGTTTCTACGGGCATTTTCCAGAAATTCATTCAGTTTGTCCGGCGCAACAAGAAATGTCTCAATGGACTCTGCCTCGTCGAAATCGGTCTGGATTTCCCCCTGTACAGCGGGGTCGATTTCCACTCTTGCAAAAATCAGAAATTCATCGGTCAGACCGGGGGAGGAATATGCCCGGTCCGACAGCTTTTTCAGTTCGCCTTTGTAGCCGGTTTCTTCCCGCAGTTCCCGTAAAGCTGCTTCGCCCGGTTCTTCGCCGTCATCAATCAGACCGGCGGGGAACTCAATGGCAAAACGGTCCAGGGGCGGACGGTACTGGCGGATCAGGACGATCTCTCCGCTGTCTTTCATCGTCGCAAGGATTCCGACTGCACCACGGCTGTTTTTCCGGTTGACTGTTTCCCAGGTCCGTGTTACGCCGTCGTGTCCTTCATAATATATGCGGGCGAGAGTGAGCCAGTCGCCGCTGCCAATGGTCTGTTTTTCGATCCGTCTCATATTGTTTTTCCTGTCTCTTAAAAAAAAATTACAGATTCGACTTGAAATTTTTAAATTCTGTGATAAAATATAGCATGGTTTGGTAAAAATCCGAAATAAATTTATGAAAAAATCAAACTTTTTCAGAAAAATTCGCCAAACCGGATGCGAAAAATACTGTAAATCCCAATTTTTCACATTTCTTTTTCAATTTAGATGCTGTCTTTGTATTGATGGCTGAATAATTTTTTCGGAGTAATGTATTTTGAGAGTTATTGCGCTTACCGGCGGAATCGGCTGCGGAAAATCAACTGCTTCGGCATTTTTCCAGAAAATGGGAATCCCGTGCATTGATGCAGACAAACTCTGCCACGAACTTTATCTTTCCGGCGATCCGGATCTGCTCAAACAGATCACGGAGCGGTGGGGATGCGGCGTTTTGGCAGAAGATGGCAGCCTGGACCGGGCTGCTGTGGCAAATATTGTCTTTCAGGACAAAAATGAGCTGGATGCCCTTAATGCCATGATCAAGCCCTTTGCCGAGCAGGAAGTCCGGCGTCGTCTGGAACAGTTCCGGAGTGCCGGCGAAAAGGTCGTTCTGCTGGATGTCCCGCTCCTTTACGAGGCGGGCTGGGATCAGCTGGCAGAGGTGGTGATCGCTGTCTGGACGCCGCCCGCGATCCGGGATGAGCGTCTGCAGCAGAGCAGAGGCTGGGATTTGGCGGAGATCCGCCGCCGGCAGCAGTTCCAGATGGATGACAACGAAAAACTGGAACGTGCCGATTACGGGATCATCAACAGTGGTACGCAGGCGGAACTGGAGGAACAGTGCCGTGCAATCTGGGAGAGGATCTGCTCCCACGGAATATCGGATAACAAAATTTTTTGAGATAGAACAGACGAAAACGAGGTGTCAGTATGGACAACGAACCGACCAACACAAACCCGCAGGAAAATGTACCGGTCCAGCCGCAGGAAGCGGCACCGCAGCCGCCGAAAAGACGCGGCAGACCGCCGAAAAATCCGGAAGCCATCGCCCGCCGCGCAAAAGAAGATGCCGAGGCCGCCGCCGCTGTACAGAAAACGGTTGAACCTGCTCCCGCAGCAGAGCCGCCCGCTCCCGTGATTGAAGCTCCTGCAGCCCCCGTTCCCGCCCCCGTCGTTCCGGCAGCTGAAGAACCCGCCTCCGGAATTAAAGAAGTCCGCACGATGAGTTTGAACAGCCGTCATAAATCTGCTCCGGCGGAACAGACAGAGATTTCTGCAGAACAGCCGGATATCCGCCCGGACAAAATCGTGATTGCCAATGAAGCGCCCGTTTCCGGTGCATCTCCTGCCGGTCTGCCGGTCATCGAAGGAGAAAAGGATAATTATACGCCGCCGCCGGAACCGGTCCAGGCGATCGTGGCACCGCCCCCGGTAATGACGGAGGAGGAACGGGAAATCGCCGAACTGCGCGCTTACAATGCACCGGATTATGTGGAACAGCAGCAGATCGCCCGTCTTCAGCAGCAGCGTCAGCAGCGCCAGCAACAGCAGCAGAACCGGAATAACAACGGCAATCAGCGCTGGAACAACAACGGAAACAACGGCAACCGGAACAACAACGGCAACCGGAACAACAATGGCAATAACGGCAACCGGAATAACAACGGCAACCGGAACAACAATGGCAACAACGGCAACCGGAATAACGGCAACCGGAACAATTACAACAACTATAATCAGGGCTCTTATGAGGATCAGATCTATGCCGGACTCCGTCGCAGTCAGCGTATGGAGCAGCAGGGTATGATGAATGGTGATCCTGCCATGCCTCAGCCGGATCTGCCCAAACTCAATATCGCCGAACTGCAGTCCAAGTCCATGGAAGAACTCATGCAGCTGGCTTTGGAACTGGGTGTGGAAGGGGTCGGCGCTCTGGAAAAACCGAAGCTGGTTTTTGAGATCCTCCGTGCCAATGCAGAAATGCACGGGATCATGTACGGCAGCGGTTTCCTGGAAGTCCTGCCGGATGGATACGGATTCCTGCGCAGCCCTGCATACAGCTATATGCCGTCTTCGGAAGATATTTACCTCTCGCCCCAGCAGATCCGTCAGTTGGCGCTGAAGACCGGCGACTTCGTGGCTGGGCAGATTCGTCCGCCCCGGGAAAAAGAACGCTTCTTTGCCATGCTCAAGGTGGAATCCATCAACCATGAATCCGTGGAAAAAAAGAAGAATATCATCCCCTTCAACAACCTGACGCCGGACTTCCCCACACGCCGGCTGATCCTGGAAACCAGCCCCGATGAATTGTCCACCCGTGTCATCGACCTGGTGACGCCGATCGGGATGGGACAGCGCGGTTTGATCGTGGCACCGCCCCGTACCGGGAAAACTGTCCTTATGCAGAAGGTGGCAAACTCCATCATCAAGAATAATCCGGATGTGACGCTGATCATTCTCCTGATCGACGAACGCCCGGAAGAAGTGACCGATATGAAGCGCTGCGTCAGCTCCAATGCGGAAGTCGTCAGCTCCACTTTCGATGAACCCCCCGAACGCCATGTGCAGATCGCGGAAATGGTCATTGAAAAGGCGAAGCGTCTGGTGGAATACAAGAAAGATGTGGTGATCCTGCTGGACTCCATTACCCGTCTTGCACGTGCCTACAATACGCTCCAGCCACACAGCGGCAAGATCCTCTCCGGCGGTGTGGATGCCAACGCCCTCCACAAGCCGAAACGCTTTTTCGGTGCCGCCCGGAACATTCAGGGACACGGCAGCCTGACCATCATTGCCACTGCCCTCATTGATACCGGAAGCAAGATGGATGAAGTGATCTTTGAAGAGTTCAAAGGTACCGGCAATATGGAACTGCATCTTGACCGCCGTCTGGTGGATAAGCGGGTCTATCCTGCCATCAACATTGAGGCATCCGGTACCCGTAAGGAAGAGCTGCTGCTCCATCCGGATGAGCTGCAGAAGATGTGGACCCTGCGCAAGGCAATGAACGGTGTTCCCCCGGTGGAAGCCATGGAACTGATCATTGCAAAGCTGAAAAAGATCGGTACCAACGCCGAGTTCCTCTGGACTTTACAGGTGTAACGCAACCGGAATACAGACCGTAATCCATAATCTGAAAGCGGGACAGGGTTGGAACTTTGTCCCGCTTTTTCTGTCTTTTTTATGATTTTTGTTTGACGCGCCGTACCTTAATGTCGCCGGGGAAACGTTCCCCGGTGATCCGAACGGGTCTGTTTTTGACGGGCGACTGATCGCAGTATGGGGGTAGGGGGGGAGCCGTCAAAAACAGGGGCGCAAAGCGCCCTCTTACTTGTGCCGCCCAACTCAACTTCGTTTCGTCGCGGCACGGGGGGATTTTGTTTCACCCCAAAGGTGTGTTTTCATTGTGCCGCCCAACTCAACTTCGTTTCGTCGCGGCACGGGTGTGTGTGCCAGATCCGGATACTTCGGACACTTCGGACACTTCGGACACTTCGGACAGGGGGAAAGCACGCTGAAGGCGTGCGGGAGTATAGCCTATGGGCTTGCCCATAGGTCAAAGGGGACACTACATCATATGCACGCTGAAGGCGTGCGGGAGGTATTATAACCGTCAACTGCTCCTGCGCTCCTGCAGAGCGCATCCGGATCCGTGCAGAAAAATATCTGAAAGGGGGAGGTCAGTTTTCAGCGGGGACGGCGAAGGAGCCGCCGCGCCATTCTTTTTCCGCTTCGGAGAACAGTTCCACGCAGCCCAGTTCCTCAAACTCTTTCCGGACGTTGGGATATTCGGTGCCGAGGATGCCCGCCAGGATCAGTCTGCCACCCGGTTTGACCATGGAAAGCAATTTTTTCTTGCCGGCGATCAGCGCAGAGGAAAGGATGTTTGCCGCCACGATGTCGTACTGCATCTTGCAATCATATTCTTCCAGTGCAGCAACATCAAAGGGCAGGTCTTCATCCGGAATACCATTGACCTGCGCGTTTTCCCGTGCGACCGGAACGGTATCCGGATCGATGTCAAAGGCGGCAACAGGACGGCATCCCAGCTTGTATGCGGCGATGGAAAGGATCCCCGATCCTGCGCCCGCATCCAGAAACGAAAGCGTTTTTCCGGCAGCTTCCTGCGTGAACTTATCAATGGCGCCGAGACAGGATTTCGTGGTGGCGTGCTGTCCGGTCCCGAAGCTCATGCCGGGATCCAGCGTCAGCACGGTCTGTCCGGCGGGGGCATCGTACTTTTCCCACGAGGGCTTGACCGCAAGTCGTTCGGAAATGACAATGGTCTTGAAGTGGAGTTTCCAGGATTCCGCCCAGTCCTCCCGGCGGACTTCACCCCGCTGGAAGTCTTCGAGAACGATCCCGAAATCTTTCCAGTTTTCTGCTTCCGCCGTCACAAAGTCGTAAGCGGCGTCCGCTTCTTCCGGAGTCAGAAAATAGATGGTATGGCGGATGACTTTGCTTTCTTCATCCCGCCAGGAACTCATTTCATAATCGAACGCCGCAAGCATTTCGGCGCCTGCGCCTTCGGTTTCCGAGTTATCGCGCATACTCACGCAGTAAAGCATTTCCTGAACCATAATTTTCTCCTTAAAATTTCGCTACGAGGATCAGCCCGATGATGATCAGGATCAGCCCCGCAAGTTTCGGTTTTGTTGTTTTTTCGTGCAATAACAGGATCCCGAGGAACGCACCCAGCGGGATGCTGAACTGACGGAACGCCTGAATGTAACTGACATTATCCACAAACTGCATCGCCCAGAGGATCAGCAGATAGGCACCGTTGCAGAGGAATGCCGCCAGCAGGGCGTAGGAACAGCTTTTGAGACTGACGATCTGTTCCTTGAGCTGCTGCCGTTCCTTTCCGTAGATCAGAACATAGGGCGTCAGCCACAACCCGATGGCAACGTTTTCCAGATACAGAAAGAAAAATGCCGCATCCAGTTTGCCGTGGGGAGCCGCTGCACAGGTTTCCATGATCCGGAGTCCTTCTTTATCTATGACCGTGTAGCCCGTAATGCAGATGGCTGCGCCGAGAGCAAACAGCACGGAAGCATTGAGATATTTCCGCCAGTTGACTACGTCTGCAAAACAGCTGTGGGGCAGAATGACTCCGCCGCAGAAAATGATCCCCATCCCGCAGAGCGCCACGTTCCCCGGCATCTTCCCCAGCGCAAAAAGGGCAGTGACCAGCGGCGTCAGCAGAAGCGGAATGGAGCGTGCCAGCGGATAGGCAATGGAGACTTCCCCCAACCGGTATGCGTTGGCGAGTCCGATGTAGTAACCGGTCTGAAACAAACCGGTTGCGATCATCAGAAACCAGAACGGCAGGGGCAGGGCAGTGAGGGCATCCGTATATCGGCTGAAGAACACCGGAGCGCCGGGGATCAGCGTGAACAGAGTCAGCATCCAGAAGAATGTTGCTGATGGGGCCTTTGCCTTGCAGATCAGATTCCATGAGGCGTGTGCAACTGCGCTGATAACGATCAGCAGGATCGCAAAAAGTGTCATATCAACTTACTTTCATTTACCCCAGAACTGTTCCATGAACTTCCGCACCGCACCGGACCGGCTCTTGATCTGAGCGGCGGCATCCGGTTCGCCGTATCCGGCAAGATCCCGGCGCATAATCTCGCCTTCCGCTTTGCAGAGGGCGTCGTGGTCCGGATAAAATTCCCGGATCAGGAAGTAAACAAACTTTGTCAGCCGGAACGGACCGACCACCACCGGGTGTTCTTCGGGGATCCAGTGGACCGCCACAGACCGTTCATCCCGGATGGCTTCTGCAATGGAGTCGAATTCCAGTTTGTCAGCAAAAACGATCGTATAGAACCAGCCGGCGAGGTCGCCATCGCAGCCGTGGCAATCGCTGATCCCGGCAACGGGGATCTTTTTGCCCTTGGCGCGTTCCTCCTGCCAGCGGGAGATGGAAAGCATATTACATTCGGTCTGGTGACGGTAGAAGCCGCCGACAACTTCCAGAACGTCGAACTTGTTGTGTTCCAGCAGCAGTTCGTTCACGTCTTCTCCGATGTAGTTGTGATACCAGGGTCTCCAGAAGGGATGGCAGAACATGGCGATCCCGCCCGCTTCCCGGATCCGGTCAAAGGTCCATTCGCTCGCCGCCACCTGAAAACGGGTCAGTTCATCGTAACTTTCGGGAATGTTTTTCGTATATTCCGCGACTTCTGCCCGGTATTTTGCTTCATCGTTGTACGCCAGATCATTGACGCTGTACTTACCGCCGAAATGGACAATGTGAACCGGGTTGTCCGGCAGATGCACTTCTTCCCCGGGGCAGACCAGCATATCGCAGCCGTAGTCCGCCATTGCCTGTTTTGCGGTCAGGGAGGGGGCGTACTGACGGTGGTCGGTAAGCGCCATAAAATCGAACCCGTTTTTCCGGCAGGTGGCAGCCACATATTCCGGCGTTTCCTTGCCGTCCGAGCAGTTGCTGTGCATATGGAAGTCGCCCTTGTACGGCATAAGTTTGTAAAGATCTTCTTTCAAAGCATAAACGCAAAGGACCTGCTCCTGCGCAAAGGTGCCGTCTTCTTTCTGTGATTCCAGATAAATGACATACTCACCTTCATAGGGAACAGTCACTTTGAAGACCAGATCGCCATTTTCTTCCCGGATGAAATCGGCGGCGGGCGCATCATCGATCCAGGCACGCCACCCCTTTACGGGGCTGTCCACGCGGAAAAATTTGATCCGTGCCGTGTTGTCAAGCACGAACCGGGCGCGGCGGTGATAGTTTTTGGCGGAGATACGGACTTCCTGTTCCTGTTTGCCGATGCAGAAGACCGTGGGGGTGACAGTGAGATACGGACAGTATTGATTTTCCATGGGAAAGTTCCTTGTTTTTTTATCTTTGATGTTTCAGAAAAGATCGGGTTGATCGATGCGTTTCGGGGCTCTGCGGTTGCGGACCTGCGGAGTCAGACCAAAGAGATTCCAGCTGCGTTCCGTGGCGATCCTCCCCTGTGCTGTGCGCATGAGATAGCCTTCCTGGATGAGGTACGGTTCGTACACATCCTCAATGGTTCCGGCTTCCTCCCCGATGGCGACAGCCAGCGAGTTCAAACCAACGGGTCCGCCGTTGAAGTTGGCGAGGAGGGTTTCCAGGATCCGCTTATCCATTTCATCCAGACCGTGTTCATCAATATCCATCATGGAAAGGGCTTTTTTGGCGATCTCCGTGGTGATGGTGCCGTTGGACTTGACTTGTGCGTAGTCCCGGGTCCATGCAAGGAGGTTGTTGGCGATTCGCGGTGTTCCCCGGCTGCGGAGTGCGATCTCCAGTGCGCCGCCGTCTTCGATGGGGGCGTTGAGGATCCCGGCGGAACGGGTCACGATCTTCTGCAGGTAGTCCGGCTGATAGTAGTCCAGACGGAGCGAAAGTTTGAACCGGGCACGGAGCGGAGCGGAAAGCAATCCCTGCCGGGTGGTGGCACCGATGAGCGTGAAACGGGGCAGATTCAACCGGACCGAACGGGCGCCCGGACCTTGATCGATCATGATGTCGATGAAAAAGTCTTCCATGGCGCTGTAAAGATATTCCTCCACAGCGGTATTGAGGCGGTGGATCTCATCAATGAAGAGAATATCGCCTTCTTCCAGACTGGTCAGCAGTCCGGCAAGGTCGCCCGGTTTTTCGATGACCGGTCCGCTGCTGGACTTGATATTGGTTCCTTTTTCGTTGGCGATGATGTAGGCAAGGGTGGTTTTGCCCAGTCCCGGCGGACCGCTCAACAGCAGATGCCCCAGCGGTTCGTTGCGGGTCTTGGCGGCTTCCACATAGACTTCCAGCCGCTCTTTGACTTTATCCTGTCCGGGAAAAGATGCAAAATTCTGGGGACGGAGCGTTTTTTCCGCCGCCTCATCTTTCCTTGTCAGTGTCGATGTAATAAAACGTTCAGGCGTTTCCATAAAGAAAGTTCTTTCAAATTTTCAAAAGTGATTTGTAATTTTCTTATTTTACAGTATTGTATTAATGAGAAAATTTCAAGTACGTTTTTAAAGATTGTGAGGTTTTTGCCATGAGAGACACGAAAAAATTGAAACTTGCCGCCGATACGATCCGTATCCTTTCCGCCGATGCGATCCAGAAAGCCAAGTCCGGACACCCCGGTATGCCGATGGGCTGCGCCGACTTTGCGATCGCTCTGTGGCAGCACCATCTCCGCGTCAATCCGAAAAATCCCGCATGGCTGGGACGGGACCGTTTTGTTCTTTCCGCTGGTCACGGCTCCATGCTGCTTTACAGCCTGCTGCACCTGTATAACTTCGGCGTCTCTATGGATGAGATCAAAAACTTCCGTCAGTGGGGCAGCATCACGCCGGGTCATCCGGAATATGGCGTGACACCGGGCGTGGATATCTCCACCGGTCCGCTGGGATCCGGCTTTGCATCCGCTTGCGGTCTCGCCGTGGCGCAGAAACATTTTGCAGCAGTGACCGGTTTGGATAAGACCGATCTGATGGATGGCAGGATCTGGGTCATCGCCGGCGACGGCTGTATGATGGAAGGCGTGTCTCACGAAGCCGCATCCTTTGCCGGTACCCAGAAACTGGATAACATTATCTGCTTCTATGACTCCAATGACATCAGCATCGAAGGCAGCACGAACCTCGCCTTCACCGAAGATGTGGGCGCCCGGTTTGAAGCATACGGCTGGCGGGTCGTCCGCTGCGCCAACGCCAACGATCCGGATCTGGTGGAAGCCGCTATCTGTGAAGCGGAAAAATGCGATGGCAGACCTACGATCATTATCGGCAAGACCAAGATCGGTTACGGTGCGCCCAACAAAGAAGGTAAAGCCAACGCACACGGCGAACCGCTGGGCGAAGATGAACTCAAGGGCGTTAAGGCACACTTCGGGTTCGATCCGGAACAGTGCTTCGTGATTCCGGAAGAAGTCAAGGCAATGACCGATGCCCGCGCCGCAGAAATGGAACAGGAAGGCGCTCTCTGGGATGCAAAATTCCAGCAGTTCCTGGAAGAAAATCCGGAAAGCGCAAAACTGATCGCCGATATGCTCAGCAAGAACCTGCCGGACGATCTGGAAGAACAGCTTATGGCTGCCGTGGATCTGAGCAAGCCTCAGGCGACAAGAGCCAGCTCCGGCGCTGTCCTGCAGAAACTCAGCAGCCTCATCCCCGCTCTGATGGGCGGATCCGCTGACCTCGGTCCTTCCAACAAGACTGTGATCAAGGCGACCGATTCTTTCAATCCGGAAAACAGAAGCGGCAGAAATATGCACTTCGGCGTCCGGGAACTGGCAATGTCCATGATCGCAAACGGGATGGCTCTCTCCGGGACCGCTCTGCCGTATTGCGCCACTTTCTGTGTGTTCTGCGATTACATGAAGCCGGGTATGCGTCTCGCCGCCCTGATGAAACTGCCTGTGGTGTACGTCCTGACGCACGATTCCTTCTATGTGGGCGAAGACGGCCCCACTCACCAGCCGATCGAACACATCGCTATGCTCCGCAGTACGCCGGATATCAATGTGCTGCGTCCCGCAGATGCCAGAGAAACCGCTGCCGCATGGGCATTCGCTGTCCGCTCCCAGACGAAACCGACTGCTCTGCTGCTGACCCGTCAGGATCTCGCTCCGCTGCCCGCCGAATGTGCCGGAAATATCAATATCGCCCGCGGCGGTTATGTGATCAGTGATGATGCAGACTTTGAATATATCCTCATTGCCTCCGGTTCCGAAGTCGCAGTCGCCCTCGGCGCTGCCGATCTGCTCCGGGCAGACGGCAAAAAGGTGCGCGTGGTCTCCATGCCCTCCTTCAAGATGTTTATGGAACAGGATAAGGCGTACCGGGATACTGTCCTGCCGCCCGCCTGCCGGAAGCGCGTGTCCATCGAAGCGGCTTCCACTTTCGGTTGGGAACGGGTCACGACGGACGACGGCTTGAACATCGGTCTGGATCACTTCGGCGCCTCCGCTCCGTATAAGGTCCTGGCGGAAAAATTCGGCTTCACGCCCGCAGCCGTCGCTGAAAAGGTCCGCACCTTCTTCGCATAAGCCGCACAGCCGCTCAAAAAACAAGACACGGCAACGCCCGCACCCCGAAAATCGGGGGCGGGCGTTTTTTCTCCGGCGGCAGAGGCGGTATGTGTGGTTACCACGGATCATAGACGCCGGAGAAAAGCCGGAGCGCCCGAGGTGGCATCGCCACCACGGGCTGAACCGGCGCCGTGTCTTGTTTTTGAGCGGCGTACGGCGGACGCGCTTCACCTTTTCTTTTTTTCTTGACAAACGCAATAATTGTGCTATATTTCCGTTATATAAAATAAAATAGAAAAAACAGACAGGAGAAAAGATTTATGGCACAAGACTTTCCGTTCAAAAATAAGTTTGCGATCGGTTATTATTTTCACTTCCCGGGCAAGTTCATGGAAACGATCCGCCCGTACATCCCGGCGTTGGCGGAGATCTACTTCCCGCTGCCGGGGATCCTTTCCGCCCGTGAGCTTTCCGGCGATGAGGAAGCGCAGCGCGCCCAGCTGGTGAAAGACCTGCGGGAATGTCGTGAAAACGGCATCAAACTGGACCTGCTGATCAACGCCACCTGCTACGGGGAAAAGTCCTATACTGCTGCATGGCGTAAGACGGTGGAAGGGGCGATCGAGTATCTGGATAGCTTCGGACTCAAGCCGGAAGTCGTCACCACGACCAGTCCTTTTGTTGCGAAAAGCATCAAGACCCGCTGGCCGGAGATCGACATCCGTGGTTCGGTAAACCTGAAGATCGGTTCCACTCTCGCTCTGGAATATGTGGAAGATCTGTACGATTCTTTCTATATGAACCGGGACCTGCAGCGGGATATTCCCACGCTCAAACTTTTTTCCGAATGGTGCAAAGCCCACGGTAAAAAACTCTGTATGCTTGCCAACAGCGGCTGCCTGCGGAACTGTCCCACCCAGGTATTTCATGAAACGCTCCTCGCCCACGGCTTCTGGCGTGCCGGAAACGAACGCAACCGGATGAAGCAGTCTCCGACCCTGTGTATGCAGTTGATCACGGAACAGAACAAGTACGAAGAGATCCTGCGCCAGACCTGGGTCCGTCCGGAGGATCTGCATTACTACGATCCCTATGTGGAAGTGTTCAAACTTTCCACCCGCGACCCCTCGCTGGATGTGCCGACTATCCTGAAGGCCTATTGTAACGGAAAGTGGGATGGAGACCTGTGCGAGATCATCGACCCCCGCTTCGTGGAAGGATTGCGCGGGAAGATCATCGACAACTCCGCATTCCCGGAAGACTGGGTCCCCTCCGGTATCGCCGGGCTGTGTGCGGTCAACTGCACCCATTGCGGAAAGTGTACCGAAGTGCTGGAAAAGGTCCTGAAGGACAATCCGGATTACAAGCCGCCTATTGAAGAACAGTTTACCATGAATCTGAGCGGACTGACGATCGGGCAGTACTCCTTCAAATAAAATTCGGTTCTTTTTCGGTTTCCCGCTTGATTTTTTGCCCCTTTATGCTAAAGTAAGGGGCATATCTTCCGCAACCTCATGGTGTAATGGTAGCACAAGTGGTTTTGGTCCACTTAGTTCAAGTTCGAATCTTGATGAGGTTGCCATTTTTGTATTTATTGTTTGGTACAATAAAACAACGGTCTGTTATTCTGCTGCGTCTTCCGGTTCTTCCGGGGGAAGTTCCACTGCGATCAGGGCACGCTGCATCATATTGCCGATGTATTGCATCATCAGCGTGCGTGCTTCAAAGAAAGAAAGTTTTTCACGGTCGATAAACCACTGGATCAAGTCCCGCATAAGGATCGGCTCCGCTTTGATCAACCGGTAAAGTTCGCAGTTGAATCCGGTGAGCAGGTGCTTTTTATAATCCCGCATTTTCCAGATCACATTGACGATTTTGGCGAAAAATCCGTGACGCAGCTTGATCTTCAGCTGAATGTAATCTTCGCCTTCTTTTTCCAGAACAGCGGCATCATTGATGCGGACCGTGGCACGCATCTGCCGCTCAAAAGAAATAGGCTTTGTCTGCTTTTTCTTTGCCATAGATCAGTCCTTTGCCGTCAGTTTCTGCTGAAAAATGTCTTTCAGTTTTTCCCGTTCTTTCGAGAATTGGGAGCCGAGATGCTCAAACGCATAGATCCGGTTTTCTGATTTTTTGTAAAATGCGGAAGCGAAGCCGTGCCACCAAGGACCGAGAAGAAAGTCGAAGCCGAACTTGCCTCTGGCACGGTAATCGATTTCTACCGTTTCACAGCCGTTCACCGGCGGAAGCTTCCGGATGTCCCGGATCGCATAGCGTCTCGCATAGAGGCAGCGGTGATAAAAGTTTGCCGTATCCGCTCCCTGCATATAGACGTCTGCCAGACCGAACCGGTGGACGCTGATTTTGTAATGCTTGGCATTTTCAAAATTCATTGTTACCGAGGTGGGAACCGCCTCCAGATCCACAAAATGGTATCCTTCCGGCAGACTTACTTCCAGTCCGAACAGCGCAAAAAACTGCCGTTTTGTCGCCGGATCCGGAGCGTTGTCGGTAAAGGAGTCCAGCATAGGGACGACCAACTCCGCCATATCCTTGCTGTATTTATCAAAAATCCATTCGCAGAGAAGCATTTTAGACAAATTGAAGACGCTGGCATAAAACCGTTCTCCCTGCCTTGTATGGGCAAGATAAACCCTGCCGTTGGCGTGGCGGGTGAAACGGATTTTCGGTGCCGTATCTTCTCCCAGATAACGGCGGTGGACTTCTTCAATGATTCGCTCAATGTCCGGAGATGCATTTATTTTCCGCCAGGAAAACTGCCCCATCGGACCTTTTTCCGTGGCAAAAGAGAAACGTCCTTCCCGCTCCGCATCATCCAGATCGTAGGCAGTGATCTCCCAGTCTCTGGGGAGCAGAAAAGAAAAACCGGACATCGCTGTCCGGAATTGAGGATGTCTGAAATGTTTGAGATCAACCATGTTCATCACGGATGGACCCGGTGTCGATGTCAAGGTCAGACACGTTTTCGATGTGGTCGATCTTACCCTGATCGATCCAGACGATTCTGGAGGATGCCGCCAGCATACGGTGGTCGTGTGTTGCAGAAATGACCGTCACACCGAATTCTTTTGTCATGTTCTTGAACAATTCAATGATCCCGGCACCGGTCTTCAGGTCCAGGTTTGCAGTCGGTTCGTCCGCCAGCAGAATGGTCGGATTGTTTGCCAGCGCACGGGCAATGGCAACACGCTGCTGCTGACCGCCGGAAAGTTCCAGCGGCTTGTGGGTGAGACGCCCGTGCAGCCCCACGAATTCCAGCAGTTCTGCGGCACGCTTTTCCGCTTCTTTGCGGGGAGTACCGAGCAGGATCTGGGGGATCGCCGTGTTGTCCAGTGCAGAAAGGTGCCCGATCAGGTTGTAGCTCTGGAACACATAACCGATATAGCGGCAGCGGAAATAGGCAAGCTGCAGCGGAGAAAGCTTTGTCAGGTCCACATCACCGACCTTGATTGCCCCCTGCGTCGGCGTATCCAGAGCCCCGATCATATTGAACAGCGTGGATTTACCGGATCCGGAGGGACCCATGATCGAGATGTATTCTTTCCGGTAGATATCCAGATTGATCCCGCTGAGTGCGTGGACTGCGGCATCACCTTTGCCAAAGGTCTTCCAGATGTTTCTTACAACGATAAAAGGATCTTTTGTTTCTTCCATAAGACTCTCCAATTAGTAGGGCAGGGCGCTTGAGGATTTCGAGAGGAACACAATACCGACGCAGAGCATCGATATCAGACCGCTACCGACAAAGTAACCTGCAGATACAACAATGATCGAACGTTTCCAATTTTCACCGTATTTCTTGCGGAATACAAACTGTCCCAACACTGCACCGATGAACTGCGGGATCGCCGAGTGCGGCATCGTCTGGTTGAAACCGCGGACAATACCGTAGCAGAGGGTAGTCGGCGCCGAGAAGAACGCAAACGTACCGAAACTGATCAACCCGGTAATCGTACCAATGATGATGTAGGAGATCCGGAACGCTTCACTGAAGGGCGAGTAGTAACCCAGCGTGGAGGAGTAGATCAGAGCTGCATTCTTTGCGTTGAATTCCCAGATTTCCATGGTGTAGGGATATGCCGCAGAGGGGACGTCGCTCAAAGAGAAGATGAAGCTGGAGAATCCGACAGTGGCAAGCAGAATGATCGGGAACAGCAACGCGTCCACCTTCCAGATGGAGCGGAAACTTGTTCCGGTCAGTTCAGCTGTCTTGTAGAACACGGTCATTGCACCGTAGTTTGCCTGCGGTGTCGGAATAAACCAGATCGCCAACCCCTGATAACCGGAAAGGATGAAGGAGATTTCACGGATATACGGCACTTCCACCACCTGACCGGCAAGACCTTCCAGTCGTGCGGTCACATAGGAAATCAGCGGTGTGTAAACGATCCCGAAGAAAATCAGAACGATCATCACGCCCTTGTGCCAGTCAATCAGCCAGCCGGCGACCAGAATGTAGAGAGACGTGGAGGTGATATAGGTGGCGATGAACAGCCAGTTCGGAATGTCACCGCGCCCTTTCGGAATCTCATTTTCCTTGATTTCGTCCGGAGTCATATCCGGCTTTTTGCTGCTGGCGCGGATCACACTGATTATACCGACAACAGCAATTGCCAGTGAAAGACCGATCCCGAAGCTGAAGTAGAAGTCAACGTTGTTGTTGAACAGCGTTTCGACCGTACTCTGCTGTTCTGTCCAGGAGGGGAGCAGACGCATCTTGAAGAGGATCGGGTTCAGCACGAAGGTAATGATCAGACCGATAAAACTGCCGACCATGGCGAAGAAGGGCAGCACCATACCCAGGATCACGTTACCCAGGTCAAATGCCAGACCGGTCGCCACTGCAGGCAGGACTTTAGCCGTGTTCTGTGTCCAGTCAACGAAGGGGATCGGGAAGATCTGGATCGTTTCCTTGAGGAACGCCCCGGAAAGAGCCGGGATACCCATATAAAGGAAACCGAACGCCATCCCGATGGCACCGCCGATGGAGAATGCTCTCCAGCGCCAGGAGCCGCCTTTTTCCCCTTTGTCGGAGAAGTCTTCAGCCAGCGTCATCATGCCCTGAGCCTGCATCGGAGCCATGGGGAAGGGCAGTTTTTCCACGTCACTGGTCATACGGAAAAGACCGTACCCCAAGATCGTTGCGTCCGCACGTCCGATGATACCGGTGAACAGCATCATACCCAAAGCCGGCAGCCACGCTTCCTGAATGAAGGTACGGGGCAGTTCCGCCACGTTGGAAGGCGCATACCATTCCGGGAACTGATCCAGCAGACCGAAGGAGGTTGCAGCTTCGCTTCGTACCATAAACTGACGGAAGATCAGGTCAATATTACCGCTGGAGATCACAGCCCCTGCCATGTAGAACAGGATGAAGATTTCCGCCTTTTTCAAGGTCGCGTTGGCGCGTTTTGCCAGTTCGATGAAGAGGATCACCGTCACCCACTGAGCAGCGGCACCGATCCCCACACCGGCGATCAGCTGCATATAGACTGCGCCGGGGATCATCACGATTGCGATAAAGATCGCACCGAAGAATGCAGAAAGTGTAAAGCCGTCATCGAAGTGCGAAGGCACTTCCATCAGGTTCTTATATTCCTGTAATTCCTTGTCAAGTTTGTGTGCCATCTTATGCCTTCTCTCCTTCCGCATCAGCAGCGCTGTTCAAATTCTGGGCTGCAAGTTCCCGATAATGCATGACCGTTTCCACCGGCAGGGAACGCCACAGGAGGAACTGGTTTCTGATTTCACCGACGAAACGGGTGTTCCCGCGCAGCCACGCTCCCTTGGAGCCGTCCTTGCGGATGATACGCACCGTTACAACATCAATTCCTTCGATATCGGAAGGAGCTGAGTACATACTCATCTCTTCTGCAACACCCAGGTCAAAGGGCGCAAGAGTGAAGTCGGCGGTCAGCATATAGCCATCCGTCAGTTCGTTCTTGCCGTGAGTGATCCGGATATTGGAGGCGGCAAAGCTGCCGAGAGAGCTGTCTGCATGGTTTGCAAAGTGTTCACTGATGAACACCAGAATACCGCCGAAGTCCACACGGGAAACCGTGAAGGGGAACTGGAAGCAGAGGATATCGCCATCCGGCGGCGGCATTTTCCATTTTCTTGCGACGTCCGGGCTGGCGGCACGGCCCGCCTTGATGGCAGGATAAACCGTGGAGAGCAGAACGATCGCCATAACGATCAGGATCGTGTAGACCGTGGTCATGGAGGAGAAGTTCATCTGCGGTGCTTCCAGCACACCGCGTTTCGCCAGTGCAGTAAGGACCGCATTGGTGACCTGGCTGAGCAGATAGCCGCCGAGACCGCCGATCACGGCGTAAACGCTGGATTCAGCGAAGAACAGGCAGCTGACATCTTTCGGGGAGAGTCCCAGTGCGCTGAAGGTGAAGATTTCACGTTCGCGGTCGGCAATGGAGCCAAGCAGCGAGCTGAGGATGATCAAAGCACCCAGCAGCAGCGGGACCAGCAGGTTGCTGAGACCGGAGGCTTCAAAGACCGGAGCCATGAAGTGCCGTTCCACTCCGTTGGATGCAGTGTTGGAGTAAACAATACCGAAGGTGACTTCGGCAATGTCCGTCGCATCCTTGCGGATATCGATTTCACTGCTCTTCGGGTAGAAGAGGACGGCATTGACGAAACCGTTGACCTTCTTTGCTGTTTCGTAGTCGGTCAGCATCGTCAGGTCCGGAGAACTCCAGATGAAGTTACTGGCGTCAACATAAGAACTGTTCAGAACAGCAAAGATGTTGGAGGCTTCAGCCGTGGCTGTCTGGTTGAAGTTCGGCGGAGTGACCTTACCGTTGTCAAGGTAGGTGAAATCGTCCAGATCCTTTGCTTCAAAGACGCCATCCAGCCGGACCGGCATCGTTCTGAGGTAGAAGATGTCGCCCACCTTCAGATCGAGAGATTCCGCTCTGACTTTAGAGAGATAGACACCGGGAACCGGGTCCGCAGCAGGAGCCGTGTACGGAGTTCCGTTCTTTTCCGCTTCTGCTTTTTTCTGCAGTTCAGCAGCCGTTTTTTCTCTCAGTTTCACCATCAGTTTACCCAGTTTTTCGGAGCTGATGGTTTCTTCCGGTTCAAAACCGACCACCGCATCCAGTTCAATCGTCTGGGGCAACGGTTTGCCATCCAATGTTCCGTGGAATTTCGGATTGTAGATGACGTTTGCCTGATTGGGATAGGTGGGAAGCATATAGAACGGAGAATTGTAACTCGCCGAACGGAAGAATACATGATAATCATCTTTGTAAAGTTCCTTCATGGAGCGGCAAAGTGGTTCCAGCAGATCCACGTGCTGCGGCAGGAAGGATTCAATACGCTGTTCGCCGGATCCGCTGCCCATATAAACCGGGCGTACATAGGTAGTGGAATCGAAGGAGGCGAAGGAGATGATCGTGAAGGTCAACAGTACGACCGTCAAGATGGTCAGAAGTGTTTTGACCGGACGGTTTCTCATACTGGAGACACCGATCATGATCGCCGCCAGCAGCATACTGTTTTCAGAATTCACACGGTGAGCAGAGGTATCCATTCCCTGCATGGCGAGCAGTTCCGATTTGAACCGGCTCATCACAATGTAGATCACCATAACACTCATCACGATGATGAAGAATGCAATGAAGATGATCATCGGGGACTGGGACATGGCAAATGCCGGGTGCGTGAAATAGAGCATCAGGAAGGTGCCGATGAAGAAGACCAGGATCCAAGCCATCTGCTTGTAAATGCTGGTTGCGCCGATAAGGAGGCGTTCCAACGCAAAGGAGAAGGGGATCGTCAGGATCAACAGGATCAAGACACTCTTGACCAGGTCGTTGATCAGATTTTTGAGCGGTCTGTATGCCTGTACCGCCAGCGTCTGCCCGAAGATTTCGTGGGCTCTTGCCAGGTTCAGGTTGCCTTCTTCATGAGCTGCTTTCGCCGCCTGTTTGTGCTGTTCCGCTTTGTCGTGATAAAGTTCAACAACACTGTTGAAGATATTACGGCTGTGCAGTTTTTTCAGACGCTGCAGGTTCAGCGCAATCGTGTTGTCGATCGCAACACGGTTTACATTCAGGTTTTTCAGAGCTTCCGGTTCAATGGAGATACCATCGCCGGTCGGGACATCATCCGTAACTTTCCCCAACATAAATGTTTCATTGTTGAAGTACAGTTTGGACTTGATGTTGCTGTCGGCGTAGGCATAGCCGTCACCGGTTGCCACACGGGCATAGGTTTTGGAGTTTTTGAACGCACTGTCCGTGAAGCCGTTGACCAGACTCAAAGAGCCGGCGAAGTTGGAAGTCAGCGGAGCGTAGGGATAGAAGTGCGGACCGCCGTATGCACGGAACAGTTTTGTCTTGTCGGCACTGGAGTTGATATATTTCACGTGACCGACTTCATCAAAACAGATAGCACCGCAGTGGAGGTTGAAGTTTTCTCTGCCCCATCTGCCGCCGCCGGTCAGCAACGGCATGGTGGTGTAGCCGATCTGATTGATCTGTCCGATAGCAGCCTGCGAGAAGCCAGCCATCGGAAGGATACGGTCGTATTCATTCTGCTGAACGAGGGCGAGGGCGCCGGCGGCAGGTCCGTCAATTTCTTTGCCGTCTTCAGAAAGAATGTTGAACTGTCTGCCCTGAGGACTGCCGGTGTAGTAATAGTTTACGATGTTATCATACATTTTGGATGCTTCAAACATCGTTGTCATTGCTTTATCCGTGAAGGATTTATCGTTCACGAGGACCGTAAACATTTCGGTCATGACCGGGATCATTGCCTTGAGGTCGTCCGCCTTGTGCTTGCCGGGCATTTCGTCAAAATCATACTGATTGGAAATACTGCGGAGCGTGGTGGAGAATGTTTCAGACAGGGGCAGAGATGCCGCGTGAGGCAGGTATACCAGAGAAAGGCTGCTGAGCGTATTGACCGCATTGCTGCCAATACCCAGACTTTCTTTGAAGAAGAGCTGGCTGGTCAGCGGCATTTGGTTCAGTGAAACTTCAAACTTTTCAAAGAACTTTCTGTAGTTTGCCGGTTCCAGTGTGTGAGAATAATGCAGCGCCTCATACGTTCTGGTAGCAAAGAAGAACGGTTCTGTAGCAGAAGCCAGATCAAAGTAATAGATCCCTCTCAAATTGTAATTTTTGGTGGCTTCGGCAATATCGATCCAGCAGTCGCCCATGCGGATGGAGAGAGCCAGTTCCTTTTCGCGCTGTTCAAGCGTGTTCCGGATTCCCTGTGCAAAGGAGGCAAGCATCTTTCTTTCAGCAGGTGTTTTGATCAGGCGTTCGTTGATGAGACGACGCATATTCGCAACATCTTTTTTCGTGGTATCAAGATATTTCTTTTCTGCCGTCAGTGCATCGATCTGCTTCTGCAGTTCGGGGGAGACTGTTGCATTTTTACCGGGGTTCAGCTTCCGCAGCAGAACGTTGATTTCCGCAAGACGGTAGTTCTTGGCATTGTAGTCTTTGATGACTGCATTTCTGAGCAGCAGACGGACTGCGCCGTTGGTCGGTTCCAGCGGATCGCCTTCATCGCCGTTTCTGAAATCCTTTTGAATTTCATCATATTTTTCGATCAGCTCGTAATACTCTGCTTCCAGTGCTGCTTTTTTTGCAGCATCAGCCGTTTGGGAAATTTCTTTTTCCTTGGACTGGATCGCAGCAAGGGTGCTATCCATTTCAGCTTTCAGCGTTTCCAGTTTGGCATCCGGCATTTTTGTGCTGAAGATCAGAGCAAAATAGATGATCAGCGCAATACCCATCAAAGAAATCCAGCTGCCCCAGGTGAGATAACGTTTTGCGTTGAACTCGACCTTTTCTGTGCCTTTTTTCCAGATCAGGGCAAGAATGAAAAGTCCGGCGGCAAGAATCAGAACGCCAACTGCAACGCCGATATATTTTGTGTAGTCTTTCACCGTGTATTCGGTTTTACTGCGCACGATCGGAGCAGGCGTTTCCAGAATATTCAACTTAACTCTGTTGTCTGCAATTTCCTGTTCAAAACCGGATTTGTATGTGGAGATCTCCGGCGGATTGGCGGCATCATTTTTTCTTTTGAATACCGGGTAATAGAAGAACCGCAGCCCGTCATAGGCATTGAAAGAGGATCCGTAGAAGACAATAAATACGGAATTATCCAATTTCTGTTTGGAGAGATTGAGCGCCGTTTCGGCAAGCAGAGCAATGTTTTCTGCCTGTCTTTCGCCGGCGACCATACCGGGAACCGTTCCGAACGTATCAAGTCTGGCGTTCAGGAACATCGCTTCGGAAGCGGAACCTTTGATCTCGGTCCAAAGGTTGATCCCTTCCACCTGTTTCCAACGGGAATGGCAGAGCAGAGATGCTTTCGGCAGTTTTTCTTTTGCAACTTCCGGTGTAGCCTTCAGCAGATCGTGCTTCAAGGCTTCATCACGGGTAATGTAAAAATAGGGGAATGCAATATGATACTGGCTGAGTACCTTCGCCGCATCCCACTGAGTTGCAGTGTCATTGCCAACGAACACAATGGCTTTTGCACCTTCGGGGAAGAAGACTTTGGGATAGTAGCTTTCGCCCCAATCCAACAGGACGATCTTGCCGTCAACATGACCGAAATCATTGCGCTGGAGACGTTCGTTGGAGATATAGACCAGCGGACCTTCCAGTTTCTTTTCACCGGTGGAAATCAGTGCCGCATTGTTCGGCGCCAGCGGATAAAATTCGACATCTTTGCCGTTGACTTTGAATTCCTTTTCTGTGACTTCCGGAACCAGAGTCGGGTATGTCTGACGCTTCAGAACGATTCCTTTGTCGCGGAAAGATTTTTCGATCGCTTCAACTGCTTTCAGGTATTCCGGACTGCCGGGAACCCGGTGCGGCAGAGCGGCAAGCTCCTGCTTGATCGTATCGTAAATGGCAGTCGTTGCGGGTACCGTTTTTGCCGCTTCAACCGTTTTCTCCGGGGTCGCCGGAGCTGCCTGCAGCATAAAGGCAGCAGAACACAGGATCAGCGGAAGAATTTTTTTCAATCTGGTCATCATACTTTAAGCTCCTGTCCGTCTTTTCTTGCAATCTGGGCGCGACGGATATCAACTTCAGCACTCAATTCGATCCGGTCGATCAGACCATCACTGAGCCAAAGCATTCGATCGCTTACCGTAAGCATATTGTGGTCGTGTGTAACGCAAACGACAGTAACGCCGTCGTTCTTATTCAAATCGTAGAGAAGATTGTGAACATCATTCCCCGTCTTGAAGTCAAGGTTTGCTGTCGGTTCGTCGCAGAGGATCAGGGACGGGTCATTCGCCAGAGACCGGGCGATTGCAACACGCTGCTGCTGACCGCCGGACATTTCTTTCGGTCTGTGGTTCCAGCGTTTTTCCAAACCGACGCGTTCCAGAAGGCGCATTCCTTTCTTACGTGCTTCTTCGGGGCTCTTACCGGCGAAAATCATCGGCAGGGTCACATTTTCCAATGCTGTCATAACCTGATTGAGGTTGAACTGCTGGAACACATAGCTGATCTTCCGGCAACGGAGGAACGCCAGTTCAGAAGCCTTGAGCTGTGCCATATCCACTTCGTCAATAAAGATTCGTCCTGCAGTGGGAGTGTCAAGGGCTCCGATCATATTGAACAGAGTTGATTTACCGGATCCGGAGGGTCCCATGATACAGATATATTCTCCGCGGTAGATCTCCAGGGAGATATTTCTGAGCGCATGCGTGACTTCCGCCCCGCGGTGATAGGTCTTTTCGATGTGGTGCACACGCACCAGAACCTCTTTACCTTTCGCATATTCTACTGGATCGTAAGGCATATTGTTATCCTCTCGTCAAAATTATTCCACACGCATTGCTTCCATCGGAGCCATACGGGCTGCTTTCGCAGAGGGGTACAGCGAGGAAAGCACCGAGAGCAGCACGCCTGCCAGCAGGGAGAACAATGCTGCAAAACCGATCATACTCCAGTCGAACGAGGCAAAAACACGAAGTCCGACCTGGAATACCGAACTGGACAAAGCAACGATGAATCCGAGGATGAGACCGATCACACCACCGATCACGCCCTGGATCATTGCTTCAAGAACAATCTGGATCAAAATAAAGGAGTCTGTTGCACCGAGACACTTCAGTGTTGCAATTTCACGGAAGCGTTCTGTGATACTCATAAGCATAGCATTGGTGATCCCGACCACGCAGACCAGGAAGGAGAGACACATCAGATAAATCTGATCGGGTGTAAATCCTTTTGCATCGTCCAGCGTGTTGATGTCGAGCTGGAGTTCCAGCTTCTGCAGTTCTTTCTGCATATCATCGTTTTCACGGATGGATTCGAGGTCCGTTCTGGGAATCAGTTTCAGCTGATCATCGGGAAGTGACTTCACTTCGTCGGGATTGCCGCCGAAATAGATCACGTGCTGCAGTTCGCGCAGATTTCTTTTCTGCTGACTGGGCGCTTCATTAAAGACACGCCATGTTTTATTGGTATCAAGATGAGCCAGTTTTTCGTCCATACGGCTGTACTGATTTTTGCCGTAGACCTGACGCCATCTGATACGGTAGGCTTCATTGGAAAGAAGCATTTTGACTTTATTGGTGCGTTCCTGGACATCCAGGTAGTCGACGATCATTTTTGTTTCGTCATCGGTGATAAACACGTTCAAAGCCGCCAGTTTATCGCGCCACTGCTGATTGATCTGTTTCTGAGCATTCAGATCCAGCAGATGTTTTGCCAGGACCTGTCTTTCTTTCAGTTCTTTCCCGTCGGTTGCGCGTGCGGGGAAAGCCTTGTCATTCCGCACAGCCTGCAGTTTTGCGAAAGACTGTTTCAGTTCGGTCCGGTATGCTTTATAGCCGTCGAGATAGGTTTTGAGTTTATCTTCACCGCCGGGGATCCGGATCCCGCCGAGTTCACGGGTCTTTTTCAGGAATTCGTCATAACTGCCATCCTTGAGCAGCATTTCCAGCTGAGCGGAATCCTTGTTCTGACCGAAAAGAGCTTTGCGTTTCCCGAAGGGCAGTTTTTCAAAGAAACGGAGATAAATCATTTCCTGTGCGGCGTTATCAACAAACGTCTGCATCTGTTTCTGATCTTTGCCGAGCATTTTAGCCAGGCGGTCGAAATCGCCGGGACTCTTTCTGGCATCAACCAGCATGGAGACGAAGTCTTTTTCTGTAATAGAAGCATAGAGCATATTCAGGATACGCGCAGCTTTGCGGCTTTCCAGAATTTCTTTTTCCACGCCTTCTTTTACGGAGTTTCTGAAAATATTACTGCACTGCAGGAACATAAAGAACGCCACAGCCAGAATCACCACGCTCAAGGTGAGCAGTGAACGCATAAAACGGTGCCGGATACTGCTGATACAGAAATCCAAAGTTTCGGCAAAGGTCATTTGCCTTTGTTTTTTGATAATGATTTCTTCCATGATTACACCTGATAGCTGATGGTGGAGGGATTCTTGGTAATGATATAAAAGATCAGCCCGCTGATGATAAACAGACCGGAAGCTGCAATTTCACCAAAGATCAAGCCGAGGAAAAGCGGTTTCATCTTGATGTAGTTCTTTTCACCGCCGAGCTTGACCACGATGGTTCTGAGGAGCCAGCCAAGCAGGAAGCTGAACCAGATCACGTTCGCCGGACCGGTGTTCCAGATACAGAAGATTACTGCATGGAAGGGCCACCAGAGGAAACGGGTCCGCATAAAGCCGGTAAAGAATACTGCTGCGATACCAAGAATGAAATATACCACATAGTTGATCTTTTCCGGTTCGATGGATTTGATTCTTTCACCGATGTTGGAGAAGTTGAATGCACCTTTGAAACGTTCCTGCCATGTGGTTTCCGGAGTATAAACCGGTTCTGCCAGCTGAGCGTTGTTGTTCAGGTGTTCGATTTCAGAATAAGAGTCTCTGATACCCAGAGACCATTCGGTTTTCTGCGGGTCTTTGTTGTTGCCGAGGCTGTAATACTGCCAGATGTGCATGAAGAAGGCAGCGCCGAATGCGATAAAGATCGAAATCATAACGATCATGCCGACACGGCGGAGTTTGACACCGGCATCGTTGGTCACCTTCATACCGGTGGCGACATAGGGCATCATCAACTGCTTCATATCGCTGCAGAGAACACCGCTTGCCTGACCGGATGCCATCAGGTTTTCCGGTCCCAGCGCCAGACCACCAAAAACTTTTGCCAGGAAAGAGTTGGGCATAAACGGGGAAGCCATAAGGGGAATACCCGCTTCGCAGACGATTCGCGTGAACACCAGATACATCATGATCAGAAGCAGGGTCGTTGCCGATGCCATAATGATGTCCATCCCGAACAGCGTGAACATAAACACAAGGAAGAGAGCGGTGAAAATGAACAGTCTTGCACCGAAAACGGCGCCCTGATCTTCTTCCGAAACACGCTTCCAGGTGATAGCCTTCCAGAAAATCGAACCGTAATATTTTCTGCCGAGAATGACCATCATGATCACAAATGCCAGATAAGCACCGGCGCGGAAGACCTGATTTTCCATACTGGAAGGAGCAACGCCGGTCGCTTCATAAACTTCCGTAGCAAACAGAAGATAGACAAAACCGTTCAACCCGACGCTGAGGCTGAGTGCCGGAGCGAGGAAGTAGGCGATCCCCACGATCAGGAACATGATTTTCACCGCACCGAAAATGCCGGAACAACCGGTCTGACCGATGATGGGGAAGGTTTCGCTGAGACCGGAGAGCATATAAGTCATCTGGATCGGCTTGAACTTTGTGTTGGGGTCCGAAGCCTGGGCGAAATTGTAAAGATGAATAATAAGGACAAAAAGGAAAGACATCCAGAAAAGTTTGGAGCGGAAAATATCAGCGAAGTGGCTGTTTTCATCCTTCTTTTCAAACAGGGACTGTGCAACCGTTGCGAGCGGGTAAGTAAGTTTTTCGTTCCGGATCCACTGACGATGGACGATCAACAGCAGAGCAAGAGACATAAGAGCGACCAGCAGGATAACCGTACCCCAGTAGATCAGGGGCATTTCCCAGGCGGACCAGGGTACTTCGCCGAAGGGCAGCCATTCACCGATACCGGTCTGGAACTGTGCAATGTTTTCACCGGGTTCGGGCAGGGTGTCGTGGTTCAGGTAATCGCCGATGTGTTTTTCCTGCCAGGAGCGGTTGCTGGAAAGAGTATGAACGGTCATTGCGGACTGCGTTGCAAACTGTTTCATCCAACCGTACCAGGCAAAGCCGCCGGCGGTGAGCGTCATGACGAATGCGACCGCAAGTTCTTTGACATTCAGCGCGAGACGCGGAACGTATCTGGAACAAAACGGGTTCCAGAGCAGGCAGATCAGGAAGAAATAGAAATAAATCCCGATGCCGAGCTGATGGTTCAAGATTGACTGTTTTGCGATAGTCGGGCCGAATTGACTTCCTGCAGCGATCAAAAGGATGCCGAGTAACCCGGCAATGATCGCTTTCGGCGTAAACGCCCGCGTTTTTGCTTTCTCAATGTTTCCGTCCATAGTCTTTCCCTGTCAAATGTGTATGTCTGGGCACTTCTCATGCCACGGGCATAAGAATATTTTATATAATATCACAACTTCTATTTTTTTCAACCCGGATTGGAGAAAAAAACGAAAAAAACTTGTGCGCCGGAATGTGACTTTCTGGTACACAAGCTGTTATACACGCAAGAGCTGAAAAATCTTACATATTTTGCTGGCAAAAATGCAATTTTTTCAGGAGGGGATTTTATTCTGCTTTTCCGGCAGGCTTTGCGATTTCCAAAACCTTGAGGACTGCCCGGTCTGTATCCGCATTTTTATTTTTCTTCTTGCGTTCGGTTTCTGCTTTCAGGCGATCAAGGCGTCCCTGCATCTGCCGGATCCGTTTTTCATACTGGCGGATCTGCTTTTCCGTGAAATTCAGATGTCTCTCAAATTGCGTGGAGATCTTGTTGCGCAATTCCTGTTCAAGCCGTTTTTTTTCAGCCTCATCCGTGGTTGCGTGGTAGCGCTGACCGATGGCGATCAGTTCCTGTTTGTGTTTTTCAAATTCTTTTTTCCAGTATGCCCGCGCCTGCTCCCGGAAGGCAGCAGGATTTTCACGGAATAATTTTTTCAGCTGATTTTTTTCTGCATCCGGCAGCTGATCAAGAAAAGGCGGATAAGGTCTTTCTGTATGACGATGAAGACTTTTTGCCGGAGCCGGCGGAGGAGGAGCGGCAAAGGTCTGCGGAAGCAGCGCTGCAACGAAAAGCAGAGCTGAAAAATGGATGAAATATTTGCTTTTCATAATGTTATGACTCCGTATTGCATCTTGTTCTGTTTTTATTTTTCAAAGGGGTTGGAAGTGAGTGCAGTGTAGCTCATATCCCATGCGGAAACGGCAGCGATATCCAGGTCGACTTCATTGAAATCATCCGAAAGATCCGAGATTTCAGTCAGGACATCGGTCCAGGCGAGATTGGATTGATCGCTTGTTGTAACTGTATTGTTTGCAAGGCGATCTGCTGAAAAACGATTTGTTTCTCCCGTGAGTTGAAGGGTGTCGGAAGCGACCGGGGACTGTTCCTGCATTGTTGTGAAACAGAGAATGGAAAAAGAGACAGCAAAAGCAGCGGCAATGCTGCCGGACCAGAAAAGGATCCGTTTTTTCTGAGCTCTCTGATTTTTTTTCAAATTCTGTCTGGCGGCAGCCATAATGAAAGAATCGATCTGTGCAGACGGAACCGCAGCGGAATGTTTCAATTCCGCTTTCAGATCTTGCATAAATGTTTCATCCTGTTTGCTTAACATCTGCTGTTCCATTTCATTTTTCTTTTGATTTTTCATAATCCCGCCTCCTTTTTTTAACTTATCCAACCCGAAAGTTGCGTTCTCAGCTTTTTCAAAGCGTACTGCATTCTTGCCAGGCAGGTGTTAATGGAGCATTTTTGTATGACGGCGATCTCTTTGAATGAGATGTTCTCGCATCTCATCAGGAAAACCGCTCTGATCTCCGGAGAAAGTGTCTGTACTGCCTCCTGAATCGCATCTGCCAGTTCTCTGTTCTGAATGTTTGAATCCGGCGCAAAGGATTCTGCAGCGGGAAGGATCGCCTCAAATTTTTCATCGAACTCGGACTCTGCCCGCCGCTTTCCTGCCCGGAAGAGATCGATTGTCTGGTTGTATGCGATTCGCATCAGCCAGGCGGAAAACTTTTCCCGGTTTTCATAGCGGTGCAGATTGTCGATCGCTTTCAGCCAGGTGCGCTGAAAGATGTCATCCGCATTTGCTTTTTCCCCACGCAGCAGATTTTGCAGGTACCCGTAAAGGGGCTGCCGGTATCTTTCATAGAGCAGATCGAAAGCCTGTGCATTGCCACCCAGATACGAGCGGATCAGCTCCTGATCAGTTTGTATGTCCGGTGTTTCTGCAGTCATCTTATGTGCTTCCGTTATTCAATTAACGCCGGGAGGGGCGGTTTTATTGCATAATGAATGATTTTTTGCAGAAATGTGCGCTTCAGCCAGTAATTTTGCCAGAGGCAGATCAGCAGGCAGGAGATTTTCTTCGTGAATGGAACCGGAGGGGACCCATTTGATCTCCTGATTGTCCAACGGTGCAGGCGGCGGGGAATCGGAGGTGATGAAACAGCGGATAAAGAAAACCCGCACGAATTTATCGGGATAATGGTGTTCGAGAACATGGATCCGGTCATAAGGGATGACTTTGATCCCCAATTCTTCACGGATTTCTCTCACGATGCACTGTTCCGGCGTTTCCCCCGGCTCACACTTTCCACCGGGAAATTCCATAAAATCAGCGAGAGACGAGTTTTTCGGGCGGCTGCAGAGAAGAGTGTAACCATTTTTCCGGATCACGGCAGCGGCGACATCGATCCGTTTTGTCATGACAGGGATCCATCCATGCGTTTTTTGCAATCAGCCATAAATTCTTCGTGCGCACGCGCGAAGCGGTCCATATCGGACTTTGTGAGGGATTCCAGAAACAGCTGGCGTTTTTCCTGAAATGCGGGGCAGAGTTTTGCGAGGGCGCTCTGCAGATTCCGCAGGATCTGTTCCGAGATGCTGTGGTAGAAGCAGCACTGGGTTTCCGGTCCGGGGGGCAATCCGGCGCAAATCCCCACTTTGAGATCGCAGGAACTGTTTTTTGCTTCTGCCGCGGCCTGTAACACTTTCAGGTGACGGCAGAGGAAGGAAAGGCTGCCGGTCAGATCGGAAAAATCAGCCTGAATATGGTCTGCTTTTGTCAGCAGATCGGCATCCTTTGCCATTGTATAAGCCTCATTTGCCAGCGCGTGAAATCTGCTGTAATCCGGCTCGGTACATTTTTCCGGCGGAATGTTGCGGAGCAGATCGGTCAGGACCAGAAAAGAGGCGTCGGCACGGGCAAGCATGGGCGGAACGTTCCGGGAAATGATCGTGACATTTTCCTTGCGTTCCTGTCCGAACTCCTGCGGGGATGTCATCTGCAAAAACTTGCTTCTGAGATCCTTCAGGCGGTTTGTTTCCTGTGTACCCATACTGTGCCGTGCGGTTTAAGAATTGTCAGCGCAGAACGTTTCCGGACGCCTGAACGCTCTTGTAGAAGAAGAAGGCGGAGGGAACGATCCAGGTGGAAGACGTTTCCGTCTGCAGATCGGAAACGATCTGTGCTTTGTATCTTGCCTTGGCGTACTTGGTCAGGAGCTGGACCGCATTGCCGGGGGTGACGGTGTCTTCAAACATTCTGCATTCGCCTTCGATTCTGCTGCTGCCGGAGAAAATGGGGAAGTTGAAAACATAGATACCCCAGATGTCCACATTGATGTGACCCATGGTTTCGTAGTTTGCTTCCGTGGTCAGTTTGACATCGTTCAGGTCATTGCCGAGACGGACGGAAGAGCAGGCGCTTGTCATAGCGATCGCCGCGATCAGTGCAGTGCAAAACAGAATTTTCTTGAACATTTTTCATGTCCTCCAGTTTGTTATGTTTTTGTTTTGATGAGTTTTCTTTCCTGATAATAAACTGTCAAAAGCGGGAAAATCAAGTCCGGAACGGGAAAAAATCCCGTTTTTTTGTGTTACCGCTTGATGAATGCCCGTTTTGCGATGTCGCTGCGGTATTGCACATCCTGCCAGGAGATCTTGCGGACAGCTTCATACGCACCGGCAACAGCTGCTTCCATCGTCTCACCCACATTGGCGACCACGAGGACGCGACCGCCGGAGTTGGTCAGGGTGTCGCCTTCCATCTTTGTTCCGGCGTGGAACACAATGGAGCCGTTCTTTTCCGCATCTGCGATCCCGGAGATGGCGTGACCTTTGCTCAACGGACCGGCAGGATAACCACCGGATGCCATCACGATACAGGCAGAGGGCTTTTCCGTCCAGACCAGTTCGGCTTCCGCCAATTTGCCGGTGGCAGTTTTATAAAGGGCGTCGAAGAGGCTGCTTTCCAGACGGGGCAGGATCGCTTCTGTTTCCGGGTCGCCGAAACGCACGTTGAATTCCAATACTTTGGAACCCTGTGCCGTGACCATGATCCCGGCGTAGATGATCCCGCGGTAGAGGAACCCTTCCGCCTGAACGCCTTTCAGGAACGGCGTTAAAACATTTTCCGTGACTTCATCCATGACCGCCTTGGTAACGACCGGAGCGGGGGAGTAGGCACCCATACCGCCGGTATTTGGACCCATGTCGTTATCCAGCAGTCGCTTGTGGTCCTGGGAGCTGACCAGAGGAACAATGGTGTTGCCGTCCGTGAGGGCGAGAATGGAGGCTTCTTCGCCGATGAGCAGTTCTTCAATGACCACTCTTGCACCGGCAGAACCGAAGGCACCGTCGAAGCAGATTTCCACGGCATCCAGTGCTTCCTGTTCGTTTGCCGCCACGATCACGCCTTTGCCTGCCGCCAGACCATCCGCCTTGACCACAACGCCGCGACCGGCAGCGTATTCTTTTTTGACGTATGCAATGGCATCTTCCCGGTTGTCAAAGCTGCCGTAAGCGGCAGTGGGGATCCCGTACTTCATCATGAACGCCTTGGAAAAATCCTTGCTGCCTTCCAGACGGGCGCCGTCTTTGGAGGGACCGAAGACCGGGATCCCTTTCGCACGGACTGCATCCGCCACGCCGAGGCAGAGGGGAACTTCCGGCCCGACCACGACCAGACCGATATTCTTTTCTGCAGCAAAGTTTGCGATCGCATCGATCTCTTCCACCTTGATGGGGACCAGTTCGGCAATCTCGCCGATCCCCGGATTGCCGGGTGCGCAATAAAGTTTTCCGGTTTCGGGGCTGAGTTTCAGTCCGCGGCAGATCGCGTGTTCACGGCCGCCGTTACCAATGACAAGTACATCCATTGTTGTTTCCTTCGGTTGATATCGTTGATTTGTTTGTTATTCCATGTTCAGAGGGGGCTGCAGGTGGCTTTGGATCAGCGCCCGCACCTTATCTTCATCGCCGGATGAGATGGCGTTCAGGATCTGCTGGTGGTCCTCCGTGCTGCGTCTGACCCATTGGGGCGTCTGGTAATTTTTACGGAACTCCTGACGGAAGATCGTATAAAGCACGTTCGAGTACAGTTTCAGCACGCTGTTGCCGGAGACCGCCAGCAGCTGCAGGTGAAATTCACGGTCCAAGGCGTCCGCCCGGACCGGATCTTCCGCCGATTGTTTCATCTCATTGATGATGTTCTGCAGTTTTTCCGTGGATTCCCGGTTGATCCGTTTGATGAGCAGGGGCGCAACAGAAAGTTCCAGGGCGATCCGTGCCTCCAGCAGGTCGGAGTAGGGCAGCTGTGCCAACTGAAAACAGAGCGTCATATCATTCTGCAGATTGGCGTAAGGGACTTCACAGATGAAGGTGCCACGCTTCTTGACGCGGGAAAGCAGCCCCAGGTGGGAAAAGTGCATCAACACTTCCCGGATGTCGCCGCGGGAGATGCCGAACTGTTCCGCCAGCTCCATTTCGCCGGGCAGTTTATCGCCGGGTCCGAAGCCGTTACCGGTCAGATATTCCCGGAATTTCTGTAAAATTTCAGTCTTATTCATCGTTTCTGATCATTGATCCATTGTTTTTTTCAATCACCATACTATATTTATTATATCGTTTTTTTCAACCGGCACAACGGATTTTTTTCAAAAAAAGCTGCGCCTTTGCAATAAAAAAGGAAAAAGTGCGTTATAGAGGAAATAAGTTAGTTTGAAAATCAAAATATTTTTCAGAGAAGGAGTGATGTTATGAATTGGAAGAAACTGGGCATTTACACGGCAAGTGTTGCAGGGATCGCGGCGATCTGTGCAGGGGGATATGTGCTTTACGGAAAATTTTTCGGCAGCAGCGAGAAAGTGGAGTATATTCTGCAGAAGGCATCCCGAAACGATCTGGAGCTGACCATTGCCGCCACCGGGACCGTGGAACCGGAAGAGTTGGTGAATGTGGGTGCGCAGGTGGGCGGTATGATCACCACCCTCGGCACGGATGCCAACGGGAATACGGTCAATTACGGTTCGGAAGTGAAGGCAGGTATGGTGCTTGCCCGGATCGATGATGCGTTGTATCAGACGGAACTGCAGTCCGCCAAAGCCCAGTTGAAACAGGCGGAGGCGCAGCAGAAACAGGCGCAGACGCAGAAAAAACAGGCGGAAGCCCAGCTGAAACAGGCGCAGGCGCAGAAAAAGAACGCAGAAGCGGGGATTCTTCAGGCGAAAGCAAAAGTTTCCGAAACGATCGCCAATCAGAAAAAAGTGGATGTTTCCCTGAAAAAGACGGAACTTGCCTGGGAACGGGCAAAAAATCTGCATCGCGGCAATGCGTCCACAGACAGCGAGTTTGAAGAAGCGGCGGCGGCATATCTTTCCGCCAAGACCGAAAAAGATGCAGCTGCGGCAGCGGTGGAATCGGCAAAAGCAAACCTGACAGCGGCGGAATCGGCGTTGCAGACGGCAGAAGCGCAGATCAGTTCCGCCGAAGCGCAGATCAGTTCTTCCGAAGCCCAGATCAGCGCCGCAGACGCCCAGATCAGTGCTGCCAAAGCCTCGTTGAGCCGGGCGGAACGGAATCTGGAATATTGCGTGATCAAGTCCCCCGTCGATGGCGTGATCATTGACCGCCGGGTGAATGTGGGGCAGACGGTCAACTCCAGTATGAGCGCCCCCAGCCTTTTCCTGATCGCCAAGGACCTGAAGAAAATGCAGGTATGGGTGTCCGTGAACGAAGCGGATATCAAACGGGTTCAGGCAGGGCAGAAGGCGGTCTTCACGGTGGATGCGATTCCGGACGGACAGTTTGAAGGAACGGTCAGCAAGATCCGGCTGAATGCCACCATGTCCCAGAACGTGGTGACTTATGTGGTGGAGATCACAACGGACAACTCCGATCTGAAGCTGCTGCCGTACCTGACCGCTAATGTGAAGTTTGTGCTTGACAGCCGGAAAAATGTGTTGTCCGTCCCCAATGCGGCGTTCCGTTTCAAGCCGGAAAATATTGCCGCTCCGGAAGTCAAACGGGGACAGCGTGTCCTGTGGACCTCCGGGAAGGACGGCAAGCCGCAGCCGGTGGTTGTCCGGACCGGGTTGAATGACGGAATGAACGTGGAGATCGCAGAAGTTCTTTCCGGCGATCTGAAAGACGGCAGCAGCATTGTCACCGGCAGTCGGGTTGTCTCGGCGAAGAGCAAGGATGCCGCCGCGGGCCAGAATCCTTTTATGGCGAAACCGCCCGCACGGGGAGGGAAAAAGAAATGAACAGCACAGAAACAACAACCAACGATGTTCCGCTGATCCGGCTGGAACACATTGATAAAGCCTACCGGCTGGGCAGTGAGCTGCAGGTGCCGGTGCTGAAAGACATCAATCTTGAGATCCGGTCCGGGGAATATGTGGCGCTCACCGGCGCTTCCGGATCGGGGAAAAGCACGCTGATGAACATCCTCGGCTGTCTGGACCGTCCCACCGGCGGGAAGTATTTTCTCGACGGAACGGAAGTGGGATCTGCCTCCAACGATGTGCGGGCGCTGATCCGCAACCGGAAGATCGGGTTCGTGTTCCAGAGCTTCAATCTGCTGCCACGGACCACCGCGCTGGACAACGTGATCATGCCCCTGCAGTACACCAACGAATCCCTTTCGGCGAAGGAAGCGAAAAAGCGTGGCGAGGAAATGTTGTGCCGGGTGGGGCTTGCCGAACGGATGCACCATCATCCCTCCCAGCTTTCGGGCGGTCAGCAGCAGCGTGTTGCCATTGCCCGGGCGCTGATCAATCATCCGCCGGTGCTTTTTGCAGACGAACCCACGGGGAATCTGGACTCCAAAACCAGTGTGGATGTGATGAAGATGTTTGATGAACTGCATACTCAGGGGATCACGATCATCCTCGTGACCCATTCCTTTGAAGTTGCTCATTATGCCAAACGGATCATTCAGCTCAAAGACGGCGAGATCGTGAGCGGGGTCTATGGAGAACAGGAGAGTGCGTTATGACCATATCCGGAACGATTACCGGTTCCATTCGAGCCTTGAGCCGGAACCCGACCCGTGCCCTGCTGACTATGCTGGGGATCGTGATCGGGATCGGCGCCGTGATCACCATGATGGAGATCGGACAGGGTGCCGATGCCGCCATGAAACAGAATATGGAAAGTATGGGTGTCAATACGCTGGTCATCATGCCCGGCGCACCACGGGTTCCCGGCGGAAAACGGGAACAGGGTTCTGCCATGTCCCTGCAGCCGGAAGACTGCAACGCGATCCGGCAGGAATGTACCAATGTCTCCTTTGTCGCACCCATTGTCAACTCCTCCGGTCTCCAGTTCATTTTCGGAAATCAGAACTGGACTCCCCGGCAGGTCATCGGAACCAATGATGATTATTTCCGGATCCGTGACTGGGAGATCAGCGAAGGCAGAAGTTTCACTCAGCGGGAAATCGACAGGCGGGAATGTGTGTGCGTGGTCGGTCAGACCATCGTGAAGGAAGTCTTCGGCGGCAGTTCGCCGGTGGACAGCACCGTCCGGATCAAGAATGTGAATTTCAAAGTTATCGGTGTGCTGGAAAAGAAGGGCGCCAACATGATGGGCATGGATGAAGATGATGTGGTCATTGCCCCGTGGACAACGATCCGCCAGCGCATTACCGGATTGAAGACGGGGACCGCCACCAACACCAAAAGCACCGCCACCACCACACCGGGCAGCGTTTACCCCGGCGAAGGCGTGGCATACTATCCCGAACAGGCGGAAAATCTGTCGACCGACACGCTGCTGATCCCCAAGTTCACCCAGATCGATCAGATCATGGTCAGCGCCGTCTCGCCGGATAAAGTGGATGCCGCCAGCGCCGAGATCACGGCTGTGCTGCGCAGCGCTCACAATCTGCCCGAAGGAAAGGATAATGACTTCCATATCCGCAACTCTGCCGCATTTATGGAGGCGTTCTCCGAAACGACTACACAGATGGGAAATCTGCTGCTGGCTGTGGCGCTTATCTCCCTGATCGTGGGCGGCGTGGGCATCATGAACATCATGCTTGTTTCCGTGACGGAGCGGACAAGAGAGATCGGACTGCGGATGGCGGTCGGTGCCAGTTCCCGGGATATTCTCACCCAGTTTCTGGTGGAATCCATGATCCTCTGTGCCATCGGCGGGATCATCGGGATCATCGGCGGACACGGTGCTGCATTGATCGTTCACTCCTGGAAGGGATGGCCTGTTCTCGCCAACGGCGGGATCATGGCTGGGGCATTTCTGGTATCCACCATCGTGGGGGTGGTCTTCGGGTTCTATCCGGCATGGAAAGCCTCCCGTCTCGACCCCATCGAAGCCCTGCGGTATGAGTGAGTGCGGGGAGAAGTCCTTTCCAAAGACTTTTGAGGCGAAGTACGGAGCAGGTTCCGCACTTCGCCTTTTTTGTGCCTGAGAGAAAAGCGTAATCGGGAAACGGGCTGTTAGTTGCCCTTTACATTCAGCATTTCATCCAGTATGGGACCGGCGGCGGGATAGCCGGCATTGTGTCCGCGGTGCGGAGCGATATACAGCTGTTTTTCAACCGGCAGAAGATTGTATACCGCGCAGATCCCGGTAGGCGGGCAGACAGCGTCCTGCAATCCGGTGGAGATCCATGTTTTGCAATGGGCGCGGCGTGCAAAGTTCACGCAGTCGAAGTAGGGCGCGGCGGCATCGATCGCCTGATAGAGTTTTTGTGTTGGCTTTTTGATCGACGGATGGACAGCGATCAGATTCGGCCAGCCGTTGGGATAGCCGATCCGGTATCCCTGATGATCGCTCAACGCCGGGACCATGGCAAGACAGAACGTTGTCTCCGGCGTCAGGACTGCCGCCACCAGACTCTGGAAGCCGCCCTGACTTTCCCCGTGCGTCACCAACGTTTTCTTATCCCATTCCGGCAGGGACTTGATAAACTGCATGGTACGCACCGCCCGCAGGATCATCCTCTTCATGTAATACTTGTCCCGGTTGTCCGCATCCCGGCGCATATAGCCGTTGAGAGCCTTGCGCATTGCTTTATCGTACGCCGCACCTTTACCGCCCTCGGTCATGTGGGGCGACATCATGACATGGATGCCGTTTTTTGCGTAGTAAACGGGTGCTTTCTGCAGAGTGTATGTGCCTGCGCCCCGGAACTGGGCAATGGCGGGCAGCGTGCCGGGTTTTGCATTGGCGGGCATAGCGAGATAGCCCATGGCAAAATTGCCTTCTCCGCAATCCAGTTTGAACTTCCAGATCCGGATCGCACCGTTTTGGTTTTCGGGCGTGCCGGTGACTTCCTCGAAAACCGGGTTCATGGGAACTTTGTTCATCTTTGCGATCTCTGCCGCCCAGAACGCATCAAAGTCCTCCGGTTCCACCGCTCCGGCCTTGATTTCCGGCACATTGCAGAGGGCGCCTTTCATTGCTTTGCCGGTGGTTTTTCCTTTTTTGTTGACGCGGACGGCATCCAGCCGGATCCAGCCGGTGGTAACGGGGACTTTCACTGTGCCGTCCGCCGCCATTTCGACTTTTGTGCCGTTCTGACGGTTGATCTGGAGTCTGCACACAATCTCTTCATCTTCACCGGGCAGGGGAGAGACCTTGAAAACGATCTCTTTATCCGCATCGGTATAGACCCCTTCCGGTTTATCGGTGGTGATGGTGAGCGGTCCGGCGGTGAGCAGGGCGGCGGCACAGGTCAGGAGGAGAGTCAGGAGTTTTTTCATCTTTTACGCTTCCTTTGCTTCTTTTTTCTTTTCGCTGACTGTTTTTGCCACGGCAAAGACTTTGAAGAAGATCAGCAGCCCGATCATCATAGCGACCGTGACGGGGAAGACAATAAACCAGTTTTGGATCACACCCGCAAGGATGAACCCGAGGAAGGAAACTCCGGCGACCGTCAGCACGTACGGCAGCTGGGTGGAAACGTGGTTGATGTGGTTGCAGCGGGCACCTGCAGACGCCATGATCGTGGTATCGGAAATGGGCGAGCAATGGTCACCGCAGACCGCACCGGCAAGGCAGGCGGACATCCCGATGAAGAGCAGGGGGCTTTCCACCGGGAAGATACCCACAACAATGGGGATCAGGATGCCGAAGGTACCCCAGGACGTGCCGGTGGAGAATGCCAGCACGCACGCCACCAGGAAGATCACAGCGGGCAGGAACTGGTAAAGACTTGCCGCGCTGCCTTCCATCACGCTGCCGATGAATTCTTTGGCTTCCAGCAGCGTGGTCATATTCTTCAGCGCTGTGGCGAAGGTCAGGATCAGGATCGCCGGAACCATGGCGATGAACCCCTTGGGAATGCAGTCCATGGCATCTTTCAGCCCGATCACATTGCGGCAGACCAGATAGATGATGGAGAGGATCAGCACGATGAGTGCGCCCCAGGGCAGGGCAACGGTGGCGTCCGTATCACTGAACGCAGTCACAAAATCCTTGCCGTCCAGGAATCCGCCCACATAGATCAGAGCGAAAACGCTGATCCCGATCAGCAGGATCACGGGGATGAGCATATCCAGCACCTTGCCCCGTTCGTTCTGTTCCGTCCGGACGCCGTTATCCACTTCGCCGCCGCTTGTGAAAAGATCGCCTTTTTCCAGCGCATTCTTTTCGTGAAGCGCCATCGGTCCGAAGTCGATCTTCATGAGCGTGATACCGATAATGAACACAAACGTCAACAGAGAGTAGAAGTTGTACGGGATGGCACGGATGAACATTTCCAGACCGGTGTATTCGGTCCCGTCTGCATACTGGGAAACGGCGGCAGCCCAACTGGAGATGGGGGCGATCATACAGATTGGGGCTGCGGTGGCGTCGATGATATACGCCAGTTTTGCCCGGGAGATCCGCTTGGCATCGGTCACGGGCTGCATCACACTGCCGACCGTGAGACAGTTGAAGTAGTCGTCAATGAAGATCAGCACGCCCAGCAGGAAGGTGCAGAGGATCGCTCCGACCCGGGACTTGACGTGGGTCTGCGCCCATCTGCCGAACGCCGCCGTGGCGCCGGTCTTGTTGATCAGTGCCACCACGATCCCCAGCATGACCAGGAAGATAAAGATCCCTGCAGAACCCTGAACCGCGGCAATGAAGCCTTCGTTGATCATGCCGTCCATCGTCTTCAACGGAGCGAACCCCGCCGCCAGCGCGCCGCCCAGCAGGACCCCGATGAAGAGGGAGGAATAGACTTCTTTCGTGATCAGGGCGAGAATGATCGCCAGCAGGGGCGGGACCAATGCCCAGAACGTACCGGCAAAACGGCTTTTTTCTTCTTTGGTCACTTCCTCTTCCACCGCTGCCGCTTCCGCCGCCGGAGTTTCAGGCGCAGGGGCGGTCGTGACGGCATTTTCTGCCGTCTGGACGGCACTTGTCACGGCTGCCGGAGCTTCGTTTTCGCCGTTGAGGATCAGCGGCATGGTGAATGCTGCGGCAAAGACCAGCAGAACGAGGGGGAGGGTGAAACGGTGTCTGAGCATAACGTTTTTCCTGTATTTTGTTGATGAATAAATTACGATTTTTGATAAATATAATCTCCACACCGCTAATTGCAAGGGGCAGGAAGAAACTTTTTTCGATAATCAGAATATGCGGAAGAATGGTTGACAAAGCCCCCGGAGTGTGCTACATTATTGCCGGCAAGCATTTTTACCATAAGGAACTTTTCAATGAATGAAACAACTCTGCTTTATCCCGAACGGGAACCCCGTTTCAAAGCGCTGATCCCGTTTTTTGTGTTCGTGGTGTTTTACCTCGGTCTTTCCATCTGGGCAAAAGATTTTTACTGTGTGCCCATGCCCATTGCTTTTCTGGTGGCGTCTGCCACGGCGCTGCTGCTGGACCGGAAACGGAAACTGGCGGATAAAGTGGAAGTCTTTGCCCGGGGGATGGGCGAAAGCAATATCATGATCATGTGCCTGATCTTCATTCTTGCGGGAGCGTTCGCCGCCGTGACAAAAGCCATGGGGGCAGTGGATGCCGCCGTGCTGATCAGCCGTCATCTGATCCCGGATCAGCTTATTCTGGTGGGCTTTTTCCTGATTTCCTGTTTTATTTCCCTTGCTGTCGGGACCAGCTGCGGCACGATCACGGTGCTGACGCCCATTGCCGTGGGGCTGATCGGGTCCATGGGAATCTCTCCCACGCTGATGCTGGGGGCAGTCATCGGCGGTGCCATGTTCGGCGATAATATGAGTATGATCTCCGATACCACCATCGCCGCCACCCGTACACAGGGAGTCTCCATGCGGGATAAATTCCTGATGAACCTGAAAATGATTTTCCCCGCCGCCATTGCAGCGATCGTTCTTTATATCGTTTCCGGAAAAGCGGGAGTCACCGGCAGTGAACTGGAACCGGTCAGCTGGAAACATATCGTTGCGGTTGTGCCGTATCTGGGGATCCTGATCGGGGCGCTTTGCGGGCTGAACGTGATGGCGCTCCTGTTCCTCGGAACCGTGGTCGCCATGGGAATCGGACTTCTGACCGGACAGCTGACTTTCTGGACCGCGCTGGCGGAATCCGGCAAAGGAACGCTGGGGATGGCGGAAACGCTGATCGTGGCGATCCTTGCGGGCGGACTGCTGGGCGTGATCCGTCACAATGGCGGGATCAGTTATCTGCTGGAAAAGATCCGGAGCGTGATCTCCGGCAGAAAAGGCTGCGAGTTCGGCGTGGTGCTGCTGGTTGCGGTGGTCAATCTGTTTACGGCGAACAACACGGTTGCGATCGTGGTCGCCGGACCCATCGCCCGGGAACTTTCGCAGAAATTCG
>SUVR01000031.1 GCA_015061915.1 Lentisphaerota bacterium
CGCCCTGAAACATGATTTTTCGTGACTTTTTCAAGAAAAAATCACAGCCGATGCGTCAAAATTGGTTTGACGCTGAAAAAATCAACTTTTTAACAAGATGAGCCAAAACGTTTTGAAATTGGCTCAATTTATATGGTAAATTTGAGGAAATATTATGATTGATCCGATCCGAATTTTGAGTTATAATCTCCGTTCCGGTTTGAGTATGAGCGGTGAACTGAACATTCAGCGTCAGGCGGAAGTAATCAAGTCTCTTGCCCCGGATGTGGCGGGGCTGCAGGAAGTCCGTATCCGCAAGGAGCTGCCGGAAGAACAGGGCGATCAGCCTGCGATCCTGGCGGAGGAGACTGCCATGCGCGCCTACTTCGGCAGAACGATCGACTGTGATCAATATGAATACGGGATCGGTGTCCTTTCCCGCTGTCCCTCCGAATTGATGGAAGTGGTGCTTCTGCCTCAGCCGGAGACCATGGAACAGCGCGCGGTTGTCGTGGTGAAAGTCCGCCACGGAAATAAGAATTTTTATATGGTCAACACTCATCTTGTTTTTGAAGATGATGCCGAAAGCGTGCGCGTGGAACAGCTTCAGGCGATTACGAAACTGGTCAAAGAAAAGGGCTATATCCCTGCTGTCCTGACCGGGGATTTCAATGCAAGACCGGAGGCGGAAAGTATCCGGTATCTTGCCGGAGAATGGGGGATGACCGATCTGACGGAATTCACATTCCCCGCCACCAACCCCCGTATCCGGATCGACTACATTGCCTGGTATCCCAAAGATGCGTTTACGCTGGAAAAACTGGAGGTCGTGAACGAACCGGAAGCCTCCGATCACCGTCCCGTTTTCGCAGACCTTACACCCAACTGTTAAGGACGATCTCTTATGAAAAAAATGGATCTGGAATGGCTGAATATCGCACCGTTGATCCCTGATTACAAAGACGAGATCACGGCGGACATCAGGAAAATGTATGCGGACGGCATCATCACCTCCACCGCATTCAGTATGACGCTGGTTCCGGAGGGAGACCCGGTGGTGGATAAGGCATCCATTCTCGGAAAGCGTTTTTCCGACTTCCGGGAGGCGCTGAAGGACTCGGATGTGCCGGTGGGGATCCTGCTTCAGGCGACTATGGGACACGGCTGGACACCCAGCGTTCCCGCAAAGTACAGCAAATTTATGTTCGGGGATGGCTCTGAACCCTATACATTCTGTCCGCTGGGGGAAGAGTTCAAGGAATATATCCGGAATATGATCCGTACCCTCGGCAAGCTCAAACCGGCGTTCTTTATGCTGGATGATGATACCCGTATGATCACGGGGCGCAACGGTTGCTACTGCAAACTGCACGTGGACCGTTTCAATCGGGAGCAGGGCACCAGTTATGACCGGGAAAGCCTGCGGAAAGCGGTGGAGACGGATCGGGAAGTTGCCCGTGCCTACTGGGATCTGCAGAATCAATCCATTGTGGAACTGGCGCAGGTGATCCGGGAGGCGATCGATGAAACGGATCCGCAGATCCATTGTTCCTTCTGCACCTGCTGCGTGGAAGTTCCCGTTGCCGGAAAGATCGCAAAAACGCTCGGCGCTCCGGGACACGATATCACCGTCCGGATCAATCACGGACTTTACAAGAATGAATCGCTTGCTTACTATCCCCTCTGGATGTGGTCCACGGCGCGTCAGGCGCAGTTCTTCCCGAAGGAATACCGGGTTCTTGCGGAACCGGATACCTGTCCGCAGAACCGCTATTCCACCAGCGCCGCCATGATGCACGCACACATTACCGGCTCCATCATTGAGGGCTGCAACGGCGGAAAAATGTGGATCACCCGTATGGGACAGAAGGAACTTGCCAGCGGCGTCCGCTACCGGGAAACGCTGAATAAATACAAGCATTTCTACCGTACCCTTGCAACGCTGGATGTGAAGTGGAACGGGATCAATGCTCTGTTCCCGAACCGGGATTTTATTCCGTTCCCCGATGGGGAGAAATACGGCATTTTTGCCCATCCGTGGCAATCGCTGGTGCTGGGCAAAATGGGGCTGCCGATCCAGTTCCATTATGCGGAAGACCTGCCGGAAAAAGGCGAAACTCTGACCCTTGCCGGCGGCGAATTGAAGTTCCATTCGGATGCCGGTCTGGAATATCTGCTCAAGCATCATAATGTGGTGCTGGATGGTGCAGCGGCAGCCGGAGTCTGCAAGCGCGGTTTCGCCCGTTTGATCGGGGTGGAAGCGCAGGAAAAAACGGCAAAAACCTGCACGATGGAATTGTTCCCGAACGGTGATTATATCCACTTTACGAACGGCTGTTCCGAACTGAAACCGCTGCCCGGAACGGAAGTTCTTTCCACGATTTATCACAAGGAATCCGCCATCAGTCCGGAGAAAGAGGAAATGGGGGCTGGTATGACATTCCACACCAATCCGGAAGGGGGCAGAGTGGCGGTCATGGCGGCGCATCTGTTCGGCGTTTGGAATGGGTTTAATGCGTTCAGCGTGCTGAATGAGACCCGCAAAAAATATCTGGTGGAGATCTTCAAACGCATGGATGCCGTGTCATGGTATCTGCCCGGCGATGATCTGCTGACCCTCAAGACCGGAACGCTGCCGGACGGCTCAGATCTGATCTTCGGCATCGGGATCGGTTTTGATGATATTGACGGCTTGAACCTCGCCGGTGCAAAGGCGGATTCCGTCACGGCTGTGGAAGAACTGATGCCGGACGGAACCTGGAAAGCGCTGCCGTTCTCCGGAAGCGATGGTATCCTCTCCATTGGTAAGACCCTCGCTCCGCTGCGCCCGTTTGTGGCAAGGATCTGCTCGTGATAAACAAGACAAATATTTAACCAGAACATCAGGAGAAAAAAACAATGAAAATGAAAGCAATCTGTGTTGTGATCTGTGTGGCTGCCCTCGGCTTTGGACTTTCTGCGTGCAAAGATGATGCCGCAAAACAGCAGGCTGCCGCCGCTGCTATGATCAATAACGACGATATCGATATGACTTCCGAAGAAGAGGATGCCGTTGAAGTTGTGAAGGCCTGGACCCAGGCCCGGATCGAAGGCAATCTGGACAAGGCAAACAGCTATGTGGAAGGCTTCAAATGCCGCGCTGCCAACGAATGGCAGGTGCGCCGCGCCCGTGAAAGTGAATCTTATAAACGGGAACTGAAAAGCCTGAAGGTCATCAAGATCGATATGAATGCCACAAAAGATGTTGCAAAAATCTTTTATGTGCTGCGTCAGGATGACGGCGACCTCAAGGACGAGGATATTACCGTCAGCAAGATCGAAGGAAAATGGAAAATCGTTAAGTAAGATGATTCCCCCAAACATAAAAACTGAAAACAGGAAAGGAAAACAAACATGAAACTCAAAACTCTTGTTCTCACGCTTGCCGCTGTGTTTTGCGCACTCTTCATCGCCGGTTGCTCTGACAGCCCCACCGAAGTTACGGAAAAATGGCACAAAGCACTGCTTGATGGAGACGTCAACAAGGCGAACGAGTATTCTACCTCCAATGTTCATTTTCTCAACGCAATGATTGTCGACATGCTGAAAGAAAACGAGAACAAGGAAAAGGCGGAAGAAATGCGCCGCAATATGGAAAACACCAAGTTTGTCAAAGAAGAAATTGACGGCGACAACGCAAAAGTTTGGCAGGAAGGTCAAAAAGATCCTGTCACGCTGAAGAAGGTCGATGGCGACTGGAAAGTTGACGTCAAGAAGTGATTTTTCCTTCAGACAATGCGAAACTGAAAAAGCCGTGGAAACGCGGCTTTTTTTCTGCATTACTCCTTCTGTTGCTGATTGTTATTGCGGGAGTTGCTTTTTTTGCATCCTATTCCTTCCGGCAGAATGATCAGCCTCCGCCGGAGCCTTCATTTGTCCGGAAATATGTCAGAAACGGAGATGTTATTCTGCGTTCCGGGGTAGGGCTGTGGTCGGAATATTTCCGCAAAAGAAACACGGTTGATCAGCGGTTTTCTCATGTGGGGATCGTATTGATCGGACCGGATGGCGCCTGCAATGTGCTTCATTCGGAAGGGGATGATCTTACCGGGAACGGGCAAGTCGGGATCTGTTCATTGGAAACCTTTGTGAAAGAATCTGATCTGATTGGGATAAGTCGATTGAAGTATATTGATCCTGAACAGTTTGTGTTAAATGCAAAGACTTTTATCGGCAGACCTTTTGACTGGAAATTCAATCTCGCCGAAGATGAAAAAATTTATTGTACCGAGTTGATAAACCTTGCTTTGAAAAAGACCGTTTCCGGTTCAGGGCTGAAGGTGACGGATGGTCTGATCCTTCCGGAGGCGTGTCTGGATGATACACTTTTTGAAGAAGTCCGGCTTGAAAAATGAAAAATCTTCTGTTTCTGACTTTTGTTGCGGAAAATCATTTGCTATGCGCAAAATGTGTGCTATATTATTAAATTAAAATTGTAAAAACATGAAACAGGATGAAGAAAATGGCAGATAAAAACGCAATCAATTCCAGCAAGGCGCAGGTAGACTTCCTCTGTGTCGAACCCGGCTGCACCGGTGTCGTGAAATTCAATCTTCTTGAATGTGCAGCAGATGATTTTCAGGTCCTCTGCCCGGAATGTCACAGACCCTACGAGTTTGAACCGGAACTGAAAGAAAAGCTGAAAAAACTGATGAACCTGATCTTTTCCCTGCGTGAAGCGGAATCGATCCTTGGTGATTGCAATGTGGCAGTCTGCGTGCCCGGCGGCGAGGTCAAACTTCCCTACGCCATGCTGCTGACCCGCCTCAATACGCTGATCACCCTTCAGCTCGGCGACCGGAAAGTGGACTTCCACCTCTGGATCGAACCCACATCTGCTGAAACCTTCCGCTGAAACAGAAATCAAACACAAAAATAATTAACAAATAGAGAAGAAAACGGAGACATACATCATGGCTATGACAGATGCTGAAATCATTGAATCCTTCAAACAGGCCGGCGCACTTCTGAACGGACACTTCCAGCTCCGCAGCAAGAAGCACAGCGATTACTTTTTCCAGGCAGCTCTCGTGTTCCGCAACCCCCTGCTGGGCGAACGCCTCTGTGCGACGCTGGCAGAACGGATCAAAGATGCCGGAATCGAAGCGGAAACGGTCATCTCTCCTGCGGTCGGCGGTCTGATCGTCGGTCAGGAAGTTGCCCGCGCCCTGCGTATCAATGCGATTTTTGCCGATAAAGAAAATGACCAGCTTGTTCTGAAGCGCGGCTTCTCCATCCGCAAGGGTGAAAAGATCATCGTGGCGGAAGACGTGGTCACGGAAGGCGGCAGAGTGAAACAGACCATTGATCTGGTCAAGTCTCTCGGCGGCGAAGTGGTGGCAGTTGCCATTATTACGGACCGCAGTGCCGGTAAGGTTTCTTTTGACGGGATCCCCTTCTTCAGCCTGATCAAGCTGGACCTGCCCACCTGGCTGCCGGAGGAATGTCCTCTCTGCAAAGCGGGCAAGAGCATTGAAACTCCGGGTTCCGGCGCAAAGTCCTGAGCCGGAGGAAGGTAAGTGCCGACTATGTTTGGATCTTTACTGAAAACAATTTTCGGCAGTCCCTCTGCCCGTGCGGTCAAGCGCATGATGCCGCTGGTCAAAAAGATCAACGACATTGAAGTGACTTATCAGAGCCTCACGGATGAGCAGCTGATCGCCAAGACCGCCGAATTCAAAGAGCGTGCCGCCAACGGTGAGTCTCTGGATTCCCTGCTGCCGGAAGCCTTTGCCACAGTCAAAAATGCCTGCCGCAGACTTTGCGGAAAGACATTCCCGGTCTGCGGACATGAACTGGAATGGAATATGGTTCCTTTCGATGTTCAGCTGATCGGCGGTATTACGCTGCATCAGGGCAAAATCGCAGAAATGGCGACCGGTGAAGGAAAAACCCTGGTAGCCACGCTGCCGCTTTACCTGAACGCCATTTCCGGCAAAAACTGCCAGCTGGTCACGGTCAACGATTATCTCGCTCTGCGTGACAGCCAGTGGATGGGAAATATTTTCCGTTTCCTCGGTTTGACGGTCGGCTGTATTCAGAACTCTATGAGCAGCGCCGAACGCCGGGAACAGTACAACTGTGACATCACATACGGTACCAACAGCGAATTCGGTTTTGACTACCTGCGTGACATGGGGATGGCGGAAGACAGGGAGCAGCTCGTTCAGCGTGACCACTACTATGCGATCATCGACGAAGTGGACTCCATTCTCATTGACGAAGCCCGGACGCCGCTGATCATTTCCGGACCGGTTTCCGTGTCCACCCACCAGTTTGACAAGCTCAAACCCCTGATCGGCGATCTGTATGCACGCCAGATGATCCTCTGCTCCAGACTCGTTCAGGATGCAAAAACGATCCTGGATAAACCGGACCGGACTGCAGATGAAGAATCGCAGGCGATCCTGAAGCTGCTGCAGGTCAAATTCGGTATGCCCGCTCACAAGCAGCTGATGCACATCCTCGAAGATGCGTCGATCCTGAAACAGTTGGAAAAAATGGAAATGATGGTTCGCAGCGACCAGAATCGCGGGATGCTTCAGGAAGTTCAGGAAGATCTTTTCTTTGCCATTGATGAAAAACGCCACGAAGCGGACCTGACGGAAAAGGGGCGCCTTGCCATTTCTCCGGATGATCCCAATGCGTTTGTGATGCCGGATCTGCTGAACTCCATTCAGGACATCGATGCGGATAAAAACCTTTCCGATGAGGAAAAGATCAAGGCAAAACAGGATTTTCAGGATGCGTTTGCCGTCAAGAGCGAGCGTCTCCAGAACCTTTCCCAGCTTCTCCGGGCATACTGCCTCTTTGAGAAGGACGTGCATTATGTGGTGCAGGATAACAAGGTGTTGATCGTGGACGAACATACCGGGCGTATCCTCCCCGGACGCCGTTTCAGTGACGGTCTTCATCAGGCGCTCGAAGCAAAGGAAAATGTGGTTATCGAAAAAGAAACCCAGACCCTTGCAACGATCACCATCCAGAACTATTTCCGAATGTACGAAAAATTGGCAGGTATGACCGGTACGGCGGAAACGGAAGCCACGGAATTTCACCAGATTTACAAGTTGGATGTGGTTGTCATCCCCACCAACCGCCCCTGTCGCCGCGTGGACCAGAACGACTGCGTGTTCAAAACGAAGCGTGAAAAGTTCAATGCCATTATCGCCGAGACGGAGCAGGCGTACCGCAAGGGGCAGCCCGTTCTGCTGGGGACGATTTCCGTGGAAGATTCGGAAGTTGTTTCCCGTATGCTCAAGCGCAGAAATATTCCTCACAATGTGTTGAATGCCAAGAACCACGCCATGGAATCTGAAATCGTGGCGCGGGCAGGGCAGCGCTGTGCGGTCACGGTCGCCACCAACATGGCTGGTCGTGGTACGGACATCAAACTGGGGGAAGGAGTGGAAGAATTGGGTGGTCTGCTGGTTCTCGGCAGTGCCCGCCACGACTCCCGCCGTATCGACCGGCAGCTGCGTGGTCGTTCTGCCCGTCAGGGCGACCCCGGTGCATCGCACTTCTATGTGTCTCTGGAAGACAATCTGATGCGTCTTTTCGGTTCGGACCGGATCGTGAAGATCATGGAACGTTTCGGTATGGAAGAAGGCGAAGAACTGCAGCATCCGTGGCTGAACAAGTCCATTGAAACGGCTCAGCGCCGTGTGGAGCAGCATCACTTCTCCATCCGTAAACGCACGCTGGAATATGACGATGTGATGAACAAGCAGCGTGAGGTCATTTACGGTTTCCGCAAGAAGACCCTTTTTGATGAAAGCTGCCGGGATTCCATTTTTGATATTCTTGAGATCGAAGTGGACCGTCACTTGAACGAAGCCATTGCCACCAACCCCTCCAACTCCAAAGAACCGCTGAACAAGGCGGCGTTTATGACCTGGTTGGGGATGACGTTCCCCATCGTGTTCAATGCGGATGAGATCATCATTCTGGATGGCAAGGGAAATGTGGATGTGGATAAGACCATTGATGCTGTTGTGGCTCGTGTGAGCGAGATGTACGACATCAAGGCGTCGCTGGAATCTTCTCCCGAAGCGTTGCAGTGGCTGGAGCGCCATATCATTCTGGATGCCATTGACCGTCTCTGGCAGGATCATCTGCGGGCGATGGATGACCTCCGCGGCAGCATCGGGCTCCGGGCGTATGCGCAGAAAGATCCGCTGGTCGAATACAAGAAGGAAGCCTTCAATATGTTTGATCAGCTGATGAACAGCATTGACCAGGAGATCCTCCACAATGTTTTCCGGTCGGCGACAACACTGGAGTCCTTTGAGCATTTTATGGCGCCTCCGAAAGTGCAGCTTACGCAGCATCACCAGTCCATTGACGATCTGCAGTCTGTTTCCGCCGGTGCTTCCATGCAGGAACCGGAGCCGGAAGTGAAGGACGAGATTCCCATTACTTTCCGCCGGGAGCTGCCGAAGATCGGTCCCAACGAACCGTGTCCCTGCGGGTCCGGTAAAAAGTACAAAAAATGCTGCGGAAAGTAATTTTCTGCTGAAAAAATGATACAGCACGGTTGCAAATTTGTGATCGTGCTGTATATTTCTACTACGCTGTGGATCCATAGCTCAGCGGTTAGAGCAGGTGACTCATAATCACTTGGTCGCTGGTTCAAATCCGGCTGGATCCACCATTTTTTACCTGTTTTCCGGAGTCGTTCATACTGGTTCGCCATTTATGGCGTCGTATCGAATGATGCGACAAATCCGGCTGGATCCACCATTTTCTTCTATAACTCCATGTATGCAAATTTCCACTGTGATCCGACTGATGCCGTACCGGGTGATACGGTAATTCCGTTTGAGACTGTCTTTTTTTTCTTTTTGATGATTGCTTTGGTTTGCAGGATTGCAGCTGTTCCGGAATTATCCGGTAACAAAAAAAAGCAAGGACAAATGCCCCGCCAGCAATAGCCTGCCTCACGGCAAAGCTGCTGCAGTTGATGATGCCTCTCTCTGCAGCGTTACTGTTGCATCCGGGGAGCGTTGGAACTTATGCCATCATCCCCGTCTTTTTTTCGCATAGAATGTTGTTTTTCTTTGTTATTTATATGCCTGTCCCCTTGCAATTTTTCTTTTATTGGGTATATTATACGGAACGGCAAAAACCGTTGTTCTTTTATACGTAATTGATTCAGCAAGTGCATCTATAAAACCCGCCAAGTTGAAAGAATTTCATTTGCTTCTACCTCGGATAATTTGCGTCAGAAGAAAGTTCTGTCGATATATTCCGGACGCTTTGTCGTGCATGGTAGAAGCGGGCTCTTGGCGGGGCCTATAGATGCAGTGCAAATAAGGCGTTCGGATTTTTTTTGACCCGGACGGCAGATTTCTGAAGAAAACCGGAAGTCCGGTGAGGGACGGAAAAATGGCGTTTTTTATGCCGTTTTTAAGGCTTTTTTTGCCGATTTTTTCTTCTGTATCCTTTTGTCCTGAACTCATTTTTGTATTTTTTTTTTTT
>SUVR01000014.1 GCA_015061915.1 Lentisphaerota bacterium
CCTGAAACATGATTTTTCGTGACTTTTTCAAGAAAAAATCACAGCCGATGCGTCAAAATTGGTTTGACGCTGAAAAAATCAACTTTTTAACAAGATGAGCCAAAACGTTTTGAAATTGGCTCTATAGAAAACATAAAAAAACAATTGGCTTTAGGACAAGCATCTCTTATGGTCGGAGCTGGCTTTTCTCTCAATGCTGATCGTAAAAATTCTGCAACACCATTACCTCCCGATTGGAATAAATTGTCTGATGCATTCATTCAGGAATTATATGGAACATTTCCAGAAGAATACCAAAAAAGAATGCGTCAGTCAAAAAATGTATTACAATTGGCTCAGGAATATGATTCCACATTTTTGCGCAGCAAATTAAACATTTTGGTCCGAAGTTTGATTCGAGATACAGAATTGTTTCCAAATGAATTATATAAGAAAATGCTGAATTTGCAATGGCATGACGTTTTTACAACGAATTATGATACATTGTTAGAAAGAGCAGCGTTGCAAATAGTTGACCGGAATTATACTACAATATACAATTGTAAAGATCTTGCTTTATCCGAATCACCAAGAATAATAAAGTTGCATGGCAGTTTGCATTCTGAATCAACTCATTTGATTATTTCAGAGGAAGATTATCGTACATATCCTTCGGAATATGCCCCATTTGTTAATACAGTCCAGCAGGCAATTATGGAAAACACACTATGTCTGATTGGATTTTCGGGAACAGATCCAAATTTCTTAAATTGGGCTGGTTGGGTTAGAGATCATCTGGAAAAATCAATGTCTCCGATTTATCTTATTGGTATTTTGGATATTTCGGATTCTGAATATCGAGTCATGACAGAAAAGAGGATTATTCCGGTTGATTTATCAAAAGTATATGATACAAAAGATCACAAAGATGTATTGTCAAAATTTTTTGATGATTTAGAATCGCCCACCCCGGAAAGTTGGTCTGTAAAATTCAATCCATTCCATATAAAAGATAAAAATTCTAGTGCTACAGATTTGATTAAAGTTACAAATATGTGGCAAGAAGAAAGAGAAAAATACCCCAAGTGGATAGTTGTTCCACATCAAAAGAGAAAAAATTTGGTTGCAAGCATTGAACTTTCTGACAATATTGCAGAAAGTTGCAAGAACTTGCCTGTTCTCCAAGATATTCAAACTATTTACGAATATAATTGGAGATTGGAACACGGATTGATGTGTATTTTGCCGCAAATGATTTCCAGTTATGAATATATTGTAAAAAAATATAATCCATATTCTCTGGAGGATAAATTTTTTGCAGAACAATCAAACACAAAACAGATCAGCTATACAGAGGACATCAAAACAAAGTGGCTTGATTTAATGTTTTCTATATTTCGCTGGAGCAGAGAAAATGATGATGTTGGTAAACTGGAGCAATATCGTGATTTATTGAAAAAAATAGCTGATGAAAAAGATAATTCTATTCAGGATAGGTTACATTATGAGCTCGCACTGAATGCTTTATTTAAACCGGATATCAAATCACTAGAAGAAGTCTTAAATTCCTGGAAAAAATATTTGTATCATCCTGAATGGAAGATTAAATTTGCTGCTTTGAGTGCAGAAATAGGAAACATAGATGATGCAGATAAAGAATTGCATTATGCACTGCAGGAGATACGTTCGGCAATCCCCAAAGGAAAAATCAAAGAAGATTTTTATTGGTTGAGTCTAGAAGGTATTGTTTTAATTAGTTTGCAAATGCTTGATCAAAATGCAAAATTAACTGATAAGCAAAGTGTTAATCCTCTTCAGGAAGAATACAGGCAAAGGCTTGCAACTCTCGCAAAAGATTATTGTAGTCCTTGTAATGAGTTGGATTTTTTTGATTTGCTGTTGCAATCAGAAAAATCGCTGTTTAATGGAGAGATCCGTAAGCGAAATTTTGATCATACCTCAACTTCTTTTGTTGCAAGTTCTGGCTGGAATAGAGATTTTTTAGATGGGTATCAATGCATTAGATTTTTTGAAATAATCGGTCTCCCTCTATTTTGTGGAAACGTTAATTTGAAAAATAAAACTCTCGCTCTTGCGGCCAAAAAATTGACACAATTTATGCCTATAGTTTCACTTTCATTGATAAATCGTATCGGTAAATCAGATGATATAACAATGGAATATATCTTTGGTCAGCAACAATTATATTCAATGCCCATTAATGATGCCAATGAGCTGGCTCAAGCATATGTTAAAGAGGCAATATACCTGTTGGGATCACATTCGGAACAATTGGCTTCTTTTGAAACTAATTTTTATTCAAGACTGTTCAAAAACCTAATAGAAACTGTTTCAAGGCTTGCTACAAAAGTTGATGCCGAGACGCTACAACATATTTTTGAATTTATGATAAAATGTTATAATAGCGATATAGATCGTTTGTTTTTGAGCTTCGAGAATTTCAAAGAGTTAGTGCGGCATGTTTTTGAATCAATGACCTCTGATGCAATATACGCTAACTTGAAAACACTTTTGAATATAAAACTTCCATTGCCTCCAATGGCTCAACATTCTTGGATATCTCCATTTTCAAAAATTTCTTGGTCAGGTTACAAAATAAATCCAAATGAATGTGATGAAGAACTGAATAGGCTAATAAATACTTGGTTGGATTACCTGCAAGTATCCAATGAAGCCTTTTTCAGAAGAGAGGCAATGTTAACGCTACATTCTCTGGATGAATTAGGTGTCCTGGCAATGGAAACTCAAAATGAAATATCAAAGTTTTTGATGAGCAAGAAAAATAAATATAATTTGCCTGAATTATATAATTTTTATACTTGGTCTATTTTGAAAATAATGCGGAACTATGAAAAAATCGATGATGTAAAAAAATCGTTATTAGCTTATTATAAAAGTTGTGTTTTTGAATTTTACAATCTTTCCAACGGGCAGATATCATGGTCAATGTCAGATTATTCGTTTGAAGATAAATGTTATTCAATAGTAGCCAATTGTTCTGCACTGAAAGAAGCAAATGATTATTTCTTGGAGTTGTTGCCAGATGATGCTTGGCATATTTTTGTTAATATCCAAAAGTCTCTCATTAATTCCAAGAAAATTTTGATGGAGAAAATTAATAGTTCTTCGCAATGGGATAACAGCATAAAAGCAAGTGTCATAAAAAAAATGAGAGCTTTGGATAGAGTTCTTGGAGAAGTAATAATACCTGCCTCAAAAAACAATCAAAGACGAAAGAAAGAGCTTCGCAACTTTCTATCAAATAACCAAGATCTGTATGCGTTTCCTGTAGCGCGAGTTGCTTTGATGATAAAAGAAAAAAAATTTGATTCAACTCTCAATAAAGAGTTTGTTACCGCAATCACGTCCCCAGATGCTAAGCTATTGAGCAATTACGAACAAGCAATTTATAATGCGTATTATTATGCAAAAAGAGAAATAATACCAGCTGTTCCGAAAGGAGTCACAGATTTATTAGTGTATTCTATAGGACTAAAATCTGATGCTTCTTTTAAGAAATTATGTAAATTATTGGGAGCGATTTTTCCCTATTGTAATATAGGACAAAAAAACACCAAATATTTACTTGATTATTTGAAAGATCTCGCAGCTCAAACGTCATTCGAATCAGAAAAAATACGTTTCTCGATTGAAGAACGCTACGATTATAGGTTCGCTGTTGCATATTTGGCAGCATGTATTCACAAGGATTTTGCTCAAAATGGTAGAGCCATTCCCAGCGAGTTACAAATATGGTTTGATATATGCCATTCTCCAAAAGAATTCCCTTCTGTCCGAAATATTTGGAGTCAAGTTATGAACAGTAAATAACAAAGAAATCTGTGCTATGACCAAAATATCCATCAGATTTTTTAATGACCGGGAGGTCAGAGCGGCTTGGGATGAAGGCACTTCCCAATGGTTCTTTGCTGTCGTCGATATTGTCGCCGTGCTGAATGAGCAATCTGATTACACCAAGAACCGCAACTACTGGAAGTACCTTAAAAACAAGTTAAAAAAGGAAAATCCTCAACTGGTTAGTGCCGCTAACCAGTTGAAATTGACTGCCCCTGACGGTAAAAAACGCCTGACTGACTGTTTCGATAGTGCCGGTGTCATTGAACTTGCAAAGAACTTCCCAAACACCAAAGCTGCCAAATTCCTTGACTGGTTCCTTTACAGCGAAAATACCATTGACGGGCAGAGCAAGAAAAAGGCTTATGCCCTCTTTGAAAGTGGTTTGCTCTCTACTCTTCAGCCTGGCACGATCAAGTGTCTGCAGCAAATCCACGCCTATATCTTCGGCGGACTCTATGACTTTGCCGGTCAGATCCGCACTAAAAACATCAGTAAGGGCGGCTTCTCTTTTGCCAATGCCCTTTATTTTAACACCATTCTGCCAAACATTGAGGATATGCCTCAATCCTCCTTTGATGAGATCATCAACAAATACGTTGAAATGAATGTGGCGCACCCCTTTATGGAGGGCAACGGCCGCAGTACCCGTATCTGGTTGGATCTGATGTTGAAATCGTCTTTATCCAAGTGTATTGATTGGAGTGCTGTCAACAAAAACGCTTACCTCGAAGCCATGCGTGAAAGCGTCATCAACAGTTCCAATCTGAAATCCCTGCTGAAACCTGCTCTGACCGATAAGATCAACGACCGCGAAATGTTCATGAAGGGCATCGACTACTCCTACTATTACGAAGAGGACTCCACGGATGCTTAAAACATTCTTTCTTCACTCAAAACCGTAATGTTATGTTTTTGAGTGTTGCATCAGGTGTCTTATCCTTCCAAAAAGTTCGATTTGGCAAATATTGGCAAATAAATCCATCAAATTGAGCATAAAGTATAGGCTTTGGAGGACAAGAGCATCCGGCTTCGGGTTGCTCCGCAACTCTATGCCGTGACAAGAGCAAGCAAGCAAGCAAGCAAGCAAGCAAGCAAGCAAGCAAGCAAGGCTTTATTTCTAATAAAGCCTTGCTTCAATCCGGCATAATTTCTGCCCGGATTTCCTCTTTCTGCAATCAAAAAAATCTCAGCTGTGATCCCGTTTCCGGGACCACGGCTTTTTTGTTGTCTGATTTTATTTTCATTCATAACCAAAAACAAAAAAATCAAGGAGAAAAAAATGTCTGAAGAAACAACCCCCAAAGAAGAAGCTCAGGCTTTCGTTGAAAAAGTCAAAGCTCTGCCCATGCGCATCAAAATCTACAGCATTCTCGGTGCGGTTCTGGTCGTGGCGGGGATCATTTGGGGAGGTCTGGAGTTGGCTCTTGCCGGCGAGCGCAGCGCATTTGAAGAAAAAGCTGATGCCCTCGTAGAAGAGAAAGTCAAGGAAATGATGAAAACGACTGATGCGGAGACCTACAAAATCGAAAAAAATATCAATGGCGGATACCGTGATACATTGGAGTACACGGTAACGTTTGATGAACGTAACCCTATCAGAATTTCCGCCGGTATTATGCCTACACATTTGTTGGATGTTTTCTCTGATTACACCCCCAGAGTCCAGATCTCCCGGTTTTAATCCGTTATAAATCGATCGCCGGATCGCGGGAGAAATACAGAAAATGCTCAAAGATATGTCATAAGGCTATCGGTTCAAACTCACCTAACCCCTGAAAACATATGTATGATGATCATCAACAACAACAATAACAACAACCGCAATTCATCTGCAACCGTCCGGGCTGTCGTTCCGACTTCGGCTCCGGTATTGCCGAACGGAGAAAAAACGGAGAAAAAAGCAGGCTTTGATCCCTTTTCCGGTCCCCGTGATCATTCCCGGGCAACCATGATTCTGCTGGCAAGATACATGGGGTGGAGCGGTATGCACTACTTTCACTTCAAAAAACCGCTGCTGGGGGCATTGCATCTGATCTTTTCGATCATTGGGATCATTGGGTGCGGATCGATCTGGTATATCCTCCTTTATGTGCGGGAACCGAAACTTTACTTGCAGATCGCAACGGGGTTGATCCCGGCGCTGCTGCTCTCCGCTCTTTCCGGCATCATCTGTTCGCTTTATTGGACAATGCAGACCGATTCCGAGTTTGAGAAAGCGTATCCGCCCCCGCAGGAACCGGAAGAAAAAAAGGAATAAAAACACTTTCAAACTAACATACCAAATCAGAAAGGTAATGAAAAAATGTCGGAAGAAATCAAAGAAACAGAAATGAAAAAGTGTCCGTACTGCATGGAAAATGTGAATGCGGAAGCCAAAAAATGCAGATATTGCGGCGAGATCCTTGATCCCACCCTCCGCGAACTGGAAATGCTGAAAAAACAGCAGAACAACAACGGACCGACAATCGTCAATAACAACAATAACAATAACAATGACAATGCGCCTGCCGCTTTTGCCGCAACTCCGGTGCAGATCCCGACCGAACCCAAAAGCCGTCTGGTTTATGTCCTGCTCGCACTGTTCTTCGGCGGATTCGGCGTGCATAACTTTTATGCCGGAAGAACCGGTGCTGCCATCGGACAGCTCCTGCTCTCTCTGTTCCTGTTCTGGCTCATTGTGCCGATCATCGTGGTCGGCATCTGGGTCCTTATTGAAATGATCGTTGTTACCAAAGACGGTAACGGCGTCCCCTTTAATTGATTCCCCTTCATTTATTTCACAAAACAAAACAACAAACAGAAAGGAAATGTGAAAAATGAAATCTCAGAAGAAAAGAATCGTGTACCAGTTGCTGGCGCTGTTCCTCGGCTGCCTCGGAATTCACAACTTCTACGCCGGTTATGTCGGTAAGGGCGTTGCTCAGCTCATTATGTCCCTGACCGGTTTCCTTACCGGGATCGTTGCTCTCTGGGCACTCATTGAGATCTTCGCTGTCAAGAAAGATGCCAAAGGTCTGGAATTTTCCTGATAAGGAGTCAGAATATGAGATTCGATTCCCTTCCCAGAATCATTGTTTCGGTTTTTGCAGTGATGCTCACGTTCCTTGCCCTGGCTTCCTGCGGGGTCAATGAAAAAAGCAGCAGAGCTGCGTGTGCGGGCAATGTGAAACAGATCTATATGGCTCTGAACACCTACAGAGACGCACAGGGCGGCTTCCCCTTTATCGCCGGTAAGAATACAACGCAGGCCGGCGGAAAGAATCATGTGGAAAACCTGTTTCTTGTCCGCAAAACGGAAGCTGGAAACGCTGCGGCAATGTTTATCTGCCCGTCTGATCCCGGCGCAAAAGCAGGAACGGATACAGATGATGTGAACGATCTGAAAGAGTCTGATTTCACCACTGAAAACAACTCCTACGCCTACTTTATGGGCGCAGCTGATGGCAGAAGAAAGATGGACGCCGGCATCATTTCCGACGGATTCCGTACCTCCAAAGGCGATGACATTTCTGATGTCACTGACGATGGTTGGGGACACGGCGGCGCCGGTAACTGGATCACCGTTGACGGGTCTCTCCAGCAGTCCGAGTCTGAAAACTGGCCGGATCTGGTTCAGGGAAATGACAATGCAAAGGGCGATTGGAAGAGCTTTATGCTTGACTGATTTTACCTGATTTGCAATGCAGAGCTGTTGCAGAACCTCAAAAGAGGCGCAGCAGCTCTTTTTTTGTTTTGTTCCGGCAGTAAAAAAATTCTGCTGTATCCGCACCGGTTAGAAAATCGTACAATGTCCTGCCGCTTTCTGTAATTTTTCTGCGGTCATTTGTTTGAAAAATCATCTTTCCGGTGTATCTTATTCAACGGCAAACAAAATGAAAGGATGCAACAGTACGATGAAACGGTTTTTACTTTTTGCGGCGTTTCTGGCAACGCTGCTGTTTTGCGGGTGTGAGGATTCTGCCCGCCCGAAGCTGGTTATGGCGACCAATGCGGAGTTCCCCCCGTACGAATATCTGGTCGGGGAGCAGATCGACGGCATTGACCCGGCGATCGTCCGCCTCATCGCAGAAAAACTGGATCGCGATGTCAAGATCGACAATATGAAATTTGATTCCGTCATCGCTGCTGTCCAGACGGGCAAGGCGGACATCGCGGCGTCCGGGCTGACGGTCACCGAGGACCGGAAGAAACAGGTCCTTTTCACCATCCCGTACATCGTGGCGGAACAGCTGATCATTGTGCCGGAAAACTCTCCCATCAAGGCAAAAGCGGATCTCAAAGGCAAACGGGTGGGCGTCCAGCTCGGTACGACCGGTGATACCTATATGACGGAAAATATCCAGCAGCCGGAACGCTTTGACAATGGCGCTCTTGCCGTTTCCGCTCTCATTTCCGGAAAACTGGATGCGGTGGTCATTGACAACGAACCGGCGAAAGTTTATGTGCAGAAGCACCCCGGTCTGATCATTCTTTCCGAACCCCTGACCGTGGAGGAATATGCCTTTGCCTTCAACAAGAAGGATACGGAACTCTGTGCAAAATTCAACGCCGAACTGCAGAAACTGAAAGAATCCGGCGAACTGGATGAGATCATCCGCAGTTACAAAGAAGGTCAGCAGCAGGAAGAGGAAGCCGGTTCGGGTACCTTCTGGGGAAAGATCAAACATTCCTTCTATCTGAATTTTGTGAAAGATAAACGGTATATGTATCTGATCAAGGGCTTCCTGGTCACACTGGAGATCACGGTTTTTGCGGTCCTTATCGGGATCGTGATCGGGTTCCTGGTGGCGATTGTCCGCAGCACTGCCGATCAGACCCGCAACAAAAGTTTCCTTCTGAAATTTCTGGACAGCCTTTGCAAGATCTATCTCACGGTGATCCGCGGGACCCCGGTGGTGGTGCAGCTGTTGATCATCTACTTCGTGATCTTCGGGGCGGTGGATGTGAGCAAAGTGCTGGTCGCCATTATTGCTTTCGGGATCAACTCCGGTGCTTATGTGGCGGAGATCTTCCGGGCGGGGATCATGTCCATTGACCGCGGTCAGATGGAAGCGGGGCGCAGTCTGGGGCTTTCCTACGCACAGACCATGCAGTCCGTCATCGTTCCCCAGGCGTTCAAAAATGTGCTGCCCGCCCTCGGAAACGAGTTGATCGTGCTGTTGAAAGAGACCAGTGTTGCCGGGTATATCGCCCTGCAGGATCTGACCAAAGGCGGCGATATTATCCGCAGTCAGACCTACGATGCGTTTATGCCCTTGATTGCAGTTGCCCTGATCTATCTCTCTGTTGTGATGCTCCTCACTTATCTGCTGGGGCGCTTGGAAAGGAGTCTGAAGACCAATGAATAATGTAATTTTTGACATCGCCGGTCTGACCAAAGAATTCGGCACCCTTGCTGCGGTCAGCAATGTTTCCACGCAGATCAAACGGGGAGAGGCGGTCTTCGTTGTCGGTCCTTCCGGATCCGGAAAAAGTACCTTCCTGCGCTGCCTCAACCTGTTGGAAACGCCTACGTCCGGCACCATCCGCTTCAAGGATCAGGTGATCACGGATGACTCGTTGAACATCAATCACTACCGCCAGAATGTGGGTATGGTCTTCCAGCATTTCAACCTGTTCCCCAACCTGACGATCCATCAAAATATCACTCTCGCGCCACTCAAAACACAGAGAATGACGCATCAGGAAGCAGACGAACGGGCAGATGCCCTGCTGAAACGGATCGGACTGTATGACAAGCGGGATGTCTATCCCGCCCAGCTTTCCGGCGGTCAGAAGCAGCGTGTCGCCATCGTGCGTGCCCTCGCTATGAATCCGGATGTGCTTCTCTTTGACGAGCCGACATCCGCTCTCGACCCCGAAATGGTGGGCGAAGTTTTGGCGCTGATGAAAGATCTGGCGCAGGAAGGTATGACCATGGTGGTGGTGACCCATGAAATCGGATTCGCAGCGGAAGTCGCGGACCGGATCATCTTTATGGATCACGGGCAGATCGTCGTCTCCGGTACGCCGGATGAAGTGATCCGCAACAGCACCATCCCCCGTGTGCGTGACTTTTTCTCAAAAGTTCTGTGATTTTTTCCGGTTTTTGCACAACACTTCCTTGATTTTGTCCTGCCGGGGTGTACTTTAACCCCGGAACGGGATGACTTTATCAAACAAAATCAAAGGAATCAATTATGTTTCAGGTACCGGTTACGTTCTGTTACGGGTTCGCTGGTGTGCCGAACTCCGTACGCGCCAATATCATGCACGAATTCGCCGCCTGCGGTGCGAAGCATCTTGTGCTGACCAACACCCTTATCTCCATGATCATGGCAGATGCCAACCTCGCCAAAAAACTCCGCGCCGAAATGAGCGATGCCGGGTTGACATTTGTGGATGCTCATTCGCCCTTTCAGGGCGTCTATGACCCCATTTATCCCGATCCCGCATTCCGCCCCCAGATGATTCGCCGGCAGCAGCTCTGCCTCCAGATCTGTCAGGATATGGGCGTGGATACCTATACCATCCATGTGGGCAACGACTTCCATTACCCGGAGATCCCCCTGCAGAAACATATCGACAACATCTGTTCTGCGCTGGATCAGATCCTGCCCGTGGCAGAGGAAACGGGCGTCACGGTGGGCATCGAAAACATCTGGGTCCGCTCCAATGTGTCTCCGATCCTTATTGACATCAAGAAAAAATTTCCCACGCCCTACCTGGGGCTCTGCTTTGACTCCGGTCATGCACACCTGATGGAAGAAGGACACAAGTTTGAAGAAAATGCGGTCAACGACCTCTGGCGTGCCGTGGGTTGCGAACCCGTTTGGCAGCAGAATATTCTGGAAGAAATGCTGTCGGATGTGGTCAACTGCCACCTGCACGATAACAACGGGCAATGGGACAACCACTGGCTCCCCGGTGCGGGGACCATCGACTGGAAACGGATCATCGGGCTCCTCAAGAAAGCGCCTCGCCTGAAAAATATCCAAAGTGAAGTCCAGCTGCCGGGCGATAAACTTTCCATCCGGGCTGTGGTGGAAAAATTCAACGAACTGAGTGAGCTCTGAACCGGGAGGTGATCCGTGGCGGAAAAGAATTACGACTTCCGGAAACGCCTTGCCATTCTGCATCCGCCACGTCTTGCCTCCGATGCTGAACCGGTACAGGCGGATGAAACGCTCCTCGATACCGGATGGAAGATCGTTCCGCTCTCCGATGCGCCTGTGATCCAACAGGTTACGCTTGACTTACAGGACTACTTCCGCAACAGTATGGCACTGGAACTTCCCATCGTTCCGGAGGGTACGGAGAAGGTCATTACCATCGGCATTTCGCCGGAACCGGATCCCCTTACATCCCGCCTCACCGCCTCGGAGAACGTCGTTGCCATTACCGGCGCCACTGAACGGGAGGCGGCGCAGGGCTGCTACCGGCTGGAAGATGAACTGAACCTGCGGGGTCTCCCTGCGGTCAAACAGGGCAGCCGCACCTTCACCCGCCTGTTCTCTCCACGCATGACCCACTCCGGATGGGAGTTTGAACATTTTCCGGATGAACACCTTGCACAGATCGCACACGCCGGAATGGATGCTATTCTCATCTTCCTGCGGGAGCCGCCGGATATGACCCGCAACGGCAGGATCGACGTCAATGCCGAGGTCGCCCGTGCGGCAAAATACGGCTTGGATGTCTATATCTACCCCCACTTTCACACCCAGGCGGCGGAGTGTCATCCGCTGGATCCCGGCGCAGAGAAGTTTTATGATGACCTGTACGGCAGTATCATCCGCAACGCTCCCGGGATCAAAGGGCTGGTTTTTGTGGGCGAATCCATTGCCTTCCCCTCCCGCGATCCCGATACCGCCGGCTACTGGTGGAATCGTGTCCCCGGCGCAAAAAAGATGAACGGGTTTTACCCCTCCACCGACTGGCCGGACTGGATCCGGCTTGTGCGGGATGTGACACGCCGGTACAACCCGGATCTGGATCTGCTGTTCTGGACTTACAACTGGTTCTGGGCGGAGGAGAAGGAACGCCTTGCCCTCATCGAAAAACTCCCCACGGATATCACGCTCCATGTGACCTATGAAATGGGCGATAACGCCATCGAAAAATGCGGCATCCCCACCTGGGTCACGGATTACTCCATCACCACGGATGGACCCGGAACTGTGTTCGCTTCCGAGGCTGCGCTCGCCGCAAAACGGGGGATCCGCCTCACTTCCATGACCAACACCGGCGGTATGACCTGGGACTGCGGCGTGGTGCCGTATATGCCTGTCCCCTTCCGCTGGCAGAAACGCTGCTGTTCCATCCGGGAATCCCGGAAAAAATGGGGCCTCGCCGGACTGATGGACAGTCACCATTACGGTTTTACTCCCGGCGTGATCCCGGAACTGGTCAAGTTCGCTTTTACGGCGGAAAACGATGCGGAGAAAGACTTTGCAGTACAGGCGCACGCTATAGCTGCCCGGGACTTCGGGAAAGCCAATGCAGATTCCGTCGTTGCCGTCTGGAAAGACTGGAGCGACGCGTTTTACTGGCACAGCGCCACCACTTATGACCAGTACGGACCCCTGCGGGTCGGTCCCTCCTATCCCTTCACGCTTCCCGGCGTGACTATGCCCGATCCCCTTCATCCTCAATACGAGTACAACAACGGGATCAAACACGGCACCGGCTGGAAGTATATGTTCCCCACTTACAGCTGCCCGGTGGACCGGTTGGAAGGTTCCATTGCTATGGCGGAGAAGGAGTTGCCACTGCTGGATGCCGGAAACCGGAAGATGCAGGCGCTGCTCCCCCGTGTTCCGGCGGAAAAACAGGATTTCGCCAAACGGGAAGCCGGGATCGGCAGTTTTCTCTATCACACGGTCCGGACCCAGTATAATGTGATGTGTTACCTCCGGGCGGGCTTGAAGGCAACGGCGGAAGGCGTCAGCCCGGAGGAGAAAGCCGCTGCCATCGCAGAGATGCGCCGGATCCTGGACGACGAAGAACAGAACGTGCGTGAAACCATCCCGCTGGTGGAGTATGACTCCCGCCTCGGCTGGGAACCCACCATGCTCTATACCACTGATGCTGACTGCCTGAACTGGAAACTGGAACAACTGAACGACGCCCGAAAAGATTTGAAAAGTCTTTCAAAATAAACGGAAAAGGACAACACGATGGAACTTTACTGGCACGATTCTCTGGAATGGCTGTACCCGGATCAGCTGAAAGAAAACGCTCTGAAAACCAAAACTCCCGTGCTGGATGTGCCGCGGGGCGGCATCGCCTCCATTGTGCTGGCGGTGGATCAGGTACCCGCAGAGACGGAGATCGTCATCGCCGCCGATACGCCGGGATGTCAGCTCTTTGAGATGGTGGATGTCTGCGTCAACATAAATACTGCAGAAGACTGCTTCGCCGCCATGAACGGCAAAACTGTCTCAAAATCTGCCGTCCGCCTTGCCCCCTACCGGGTCTATGACCCCCTGAAGCCCTGCGGCGGCACCTTCCGCGGACCCGGCGCAATTCTGGTGCAGTTCCCCGTGAAACGCAACGCAAAAACGGGCGAAAATACGATCACCCTGACCGTTTCCGATGGCATCGAACGGAAGGAGATGAGCTTCCGTTACTGCGTCCATGCGGTCACTCTGCCGGAAGTGGGGAAGGGTTCCATTTTCCTGACCAACTGGACCAGTTGGGCGAATTTGAAACGGGAAAGCGGCGCCGAGGTATTCACCCCGAAATTCTGGCGGAAAGTGGCGGAACACGCCGCTATGATGAAACACGCCCGGCAGAATATGTTTCTGGTCCCGCTGACTCCGTTCCTGAAGTATGATAACGGTTCTTTCTCACTGGATACAAAGAATTTGAAGAAACTGATCCAAGTCTATACGGACGCCGGGATCCACTGGATCGAAGGCGGACACCTTGCCTATCGCGGGGAGGGCGGCTGGACTGCGACGGATTTTGAGGTCCTCTGTTCCAAAAACTCCGTTCAGAGTGTGGCGGGGAACGGCGATCTTGCGGCGATCTGCCGTCCGCTGATGGACTTTATCCGGAAAAACAAACTGGAAAACCGCTGGATCCAGCACGCCACCGATGAACCGATCTATGAAAACGCCACTGCCTTCCGCGTTTTGACCGGACTGATCCGGAAATATATGCCCGGAATCCCCCTGATGGATGCGGTCTGCCAGACCGAATACACCCCCGGCGCGTTGGATATCTGGTGTCCGCAAGTGCAGAACTATCAGGCAGATCAGGCAAAGTTCGAGGCAATGCGTGCCCAGGGCGACCACCTCTGGACCTATACCTGCTGTTGTCCCGGCGGACCCTATCTGAACCGTCTGCTGGATGGGGAACTCACACGCCCCCTGCTGCTTGGTTGGGGTTGTGGCAACTATGGCTTGGAAGGCTTCCTCCACTGGGGTTGGAATTACAATCTTTCCTATCCCGACGGCTCCCGGCAGGATCCCTTTGAAGAGACCGCCACCAAACATACCAGCGGCCCCAACTATCTGCCGCCGGGGGATACCCATCTGGTCTATCCGGGCAGAGACGGAACTGTGTGGAGTTCCTGCCGCCTTGAAGCCCAGCGGGAAGGCATGGAGGACTGGGAACTGATCCGGCAGCTGATGAAAAAAGATCCGGTAAAATGCCGGAAGATCATCCGGACCGTCTTCCGGGCGTTCAACGATTTTACGCCCGAACCCGCCGCCATCCGCAAAGCCCGGAAAGCGTTGCTTAAAGAACTGACAATCTGTTAAAAACGGTTCAGCCTTTTTCGCCGTCGATCACGATTTCCATCCAGATCAGTTCTTCGGCGAGGAGGGTGAACCAGCCTTTGTGGAAGATCTCCACCACATTCCAGCCCTCGTGGAGCAGACCGGCGGGGATCTCTGCCTGAACATACCACGTCTGCGTCTCTTTTGACGCCGGGACGGGGTCGGGCAGAGGCGTATCCTTCGGGAGTACGGGGCAGAGCTTCGTGTTCACAAGGATATCAATATCAAGGGGTTTTGTCGCTCCGATCACAACCTTTGCGGTCTTCCCCGCCACATCCTCACCCACATTGACCTTCACGCCGCCGTTGCAGCACTGACTCCAGATCTGATGGGGGAACGTGAGACCCGCAAATTTTCCTTCGCCGTTCTGAACGTGGTTCGTGACCGCATGACGCCGTGCGTGTGCCGCCACTTTTTTCCGGTCGCCCACATACGAGAGGAAACGTTGCATTTCCGGGTGTTCCTTTGCCTGGAAGGGGAAATGGTTGTAAAGATAGATCGTATCCGCCCCCTGCTGATAATAGTTGCTTGCGAACCCGCAATCCGTCTCGGTAGTATAGCGGAAACTCCATATATAATTGGGCGCGGCTTTCAGGGCGCAGTCGATGCACGGAGCGAGGATCACCGGGGCGGGCGCGAGCTGACGCCACAGCGTTATGTTGTAGTCCTGTTCCGTACAAACATCTCTTGGACTTGGGATCAGCACATCGATCAAGCCTTCCTTTGCCCAGGTGTGGACATCCATACCCATCCCCATGGCATCCATCACCTGACCCGGCACCCGGACGGCGATCCGGAGGCGGTGTCCCCACTTCTTTTCCGCTTCATCGGCGGCGGCACGGACATCCCGCATAAATTGGGTCAGGATGGGGGTATTGATCTCATCGTAGCCCGGCTTGAAGACCGGCGCACAGCGGAGCCAGTCCAGCTCGATCCCGTCCGATTCATAGTCCAGCAGATACTCCCGCGCCATGGCAAGGTGGTAATCATAAACTTCCTGCTGACCGTAATCAAAAGCGCCATCCACCCATTCCCCCCGCCAGCTGTGGCGGTACCACGCACGGATCAGATCCTTCCGTTCCTGCCAGAGGTCGCAGTGCTGGGGACGGTGTTCCTGTCCGATCCGGGAATGATGGACATCATTCATCCGCATACTGTGCCACATTTCCACGCCCTTTTCGTGACAGTAATCGTAACGGAGCTGCATATAGTCCGGACAATTCTTTTTCAGCGTAGTGTAGTTGATATAGAACATCTTATACTCATCTGCGCCGTTCTCCTTCGTAACCGGTTCCCCCCGCAGGAGCAAGGTGCCGTCTTCCGTCACTTCCAGGTCTTTATCGTAAGGCGTACCGACCTTGGTCGGGTAGAAACTACGCTGGAAGTTCATATTGTAAAAGATGGCTTCCACGCCGCCGCCGGCAGTATAAAAATCCACATCTGCCCGGATGCCCTCTGCGGTCATCTGTTCCGGTTTTGCGATCCAGAAATTCCATGCGTCCGAATTGATAAAAATCCCGCTCATAAGCTGACTCCTTGATTGTTTTTTGTCCTGTCTTAACGGTACACTCTCCTGCCCGCATTTTCCAATGAAAAAGGCGGAAAATTGATAAAAAAGTTCTGAAATGTTACAGAAATGTTTTGAATGCTGACGGAACTTATGCCATCAGTTTTTTCATCACATAGCGCTGCACGGTGTAGGTATAGACCCGGGCGCCGTTATCGGAAAGATGGCAGCCGTCCACTGTGCCGGAAATAGATGTAAGTCCATTGTTTGCAAATACATCATTCATGTTGATATAGTCTGCGCCTTCTTTTTTTGCGGCGCTTTCCGCCCGCTGCCGGTAGAGTTCCACCATCTGATCGCCGTCCATACCGTTGGGATAGAGCAGCAGATTGCCGAAGGCGAAGTTATGATTGCCCAGCACCAGTACATCCGCCCCGATGTTTTTTGAATTCCGGATCATGTTGCACATGGCAGCTTCGTATTCATCCGGCGTACCGATGGGGTGGGCGCCGAATGTTTTATCCTGACGCATATCATTGAAACCGAACTGGATAATGACCAGATCCGGATTTTCGGGCTTGACTTTTTCCTCAAAGTAGTTCTGCCCCCAGATGCCCGAAAGACCGCACTCGGTAATATTGACCACTTCCACGTCCGTGCCGCAGTAGAAGGAGACCTGCATGGAGCGCAGCAGGCGGTCCGGCCAGGGAACTTCGCACTGCCTGCCGATGGAGTCACCCCACACGAGGATTTTATACGTTTTCTGATCGTTGTTGTTGCTCATATTGTTACATCCTTTCGATTGAGTTTTTCAAAATAGTTCCGGCACCGCTTCCCACTGCCCGGTGAGGGCGGAGCGTTCGATGGCGTCGGTGATGACCGCAGTCATGGCGGCGCTTTCCACGGAACAGAAGGGGGTCCCGCCGTCCAGTACGGCATCTACAAAGTCCTGAACCATAGGCAGATGCCAGTTTGGTCGCCCGCCGTCCGTTCCGGTCACAGAGTCTTCCAGCACCTTGTCCGATCCGGGCGTGATGAGCCGGACCGGTGCATCGAAATGGGGCGGACACGCCGGAAAAACGATCCTGCCCCGGCTGCAGGTGAAGGAATATGCGTGGTTCAGCGGCACGTTCTGTGCGGTGAAGTTCAGCAGGATCGTGACTTGTTTTCCGCCGGGGAACCGGAGAATGATGTTCTGCAGATCCTCAATGTCATATTCTGTTTTGTTTTCGCAGTTGAACGAGCTTGCCGCACAGAAGACCGCCTCCGGATTCCCGAAAAGTTTTTGCGCCATGTTGATGAGATAGAACCCGAAACCGTGTTCCGGATTCGCTCCCGCCGACTTGAGCAGCGGATGATTGCCCGGGTTGTAATAGCCTTCTTCGTCCTGCATCCAGGCACCCAGCAGTTCGCCGGCGTCCCCGTTTTTCAGGATCGTTTGGAGCGTGCGGAATTGCCTGGTAAAGAGTCGGTAATTGGAGCAGCCGGTCTTGAGATGAGGCATATTCCGGACCGCCCGGACCGCATCCCGGCACTCTGCGGCGTTGATCCCCAGCGGTTTTTCGCAAAAGACGTGTTTTCCGGCAGCAAGGGACCGCTTGAGCATATCCACGTGGAGCGGGTGAGGCGTGGCGATATAAACGGCATCCGCACCGGATTTTTCCAGTGCTTCATCCAAATCATCAAAGGTCAGGCTGACCTGATATTTTTCCGCCAGTTCCAGCGTACGGGTTCTGCGTTTGGAGCCGCAGACCGCCACCAGTTCGGACCGGTCTGCCGTGACCAGCGCCGGAGCGACACGGGTGCGGGCAATGTCGCCCGGTCCAACCAGAAGCCATTTCAACACATTTTCCGCCATTGGAGTTCCTTTTCGTTTTGTCTGCAGATACGATACACGCAGAAACGGAAAACGCAATATCCGTAAAGAGCATTTTTTTATCTTTTTGTATGTTTCAGAACGGGATGAAGAAGATATGCCCGGATTTCTTACCGGTCTTCTGATCCGTTTCCACATTGACCACCCGCCAGAGGAAGGAGAACGATTCTTTCTGCGGGTCTTTGTGTGTCTTCACAAAGGGGAAGTAAAGCCGGGTCTGTTCGGTGGGGGTGATGCGGGAGCGGTAGAGCCAACCGAGAACACTGGTATTTTCTTCGCCGTTGGATTGTTTTTCGTACTTGGCAAGGAGTCCGCCGCCCAGCCAGAAGACTGTCCGGTTCCGGCTGGACGCGTAACGGTACAGGAGCTTGCCGAAGTTGCCCCGTTCGTAGAAGTCGCAGCTTTCCACGTGCTGATCAAAAAGCTGTTTCCGCAGGAGCTGACGGCTCTTCCAGGTGGCGAGATGGCTTTCCGGCAACTTCAGTTTTTTCATACACTTCCGGATTTTTTCCCAGTATCCCTTGTGACGTTTTGGTTCTTCAAAGAGATAATTCCTGTCGAGCAGGTTGTAAAGATTTTTCACTTCTTCCGGCGTCTTGTTTTTCCAGTAGAGGACCTTTCCGTAGTGTCTGGCGGCGACAAGCAGGATCCGGCGGGATTCATCCTGATAGCCGGTGATGTCCAGATCGCCGTTCAGGAATTTTTCTTCATCCCAGCCGGAGAGAATGAGATCGGCGTCGGGCAGACCGGAGAGGAAGCGCACGTTCATCGGATCATCATATTTTTTTCCCGAGCTGGCGGAATAGAGCAGCCCGCAGAGGATCTTTGTGCTGGAGGCGGAGTTGTTTTTCCAATACCAGGAGAGGAGCGGCGGCAGGATCAGGTTGGATCTTCTGCCGGATTCCGTGCCGGAATAATGGATCAGGGGCGCAATGCCGAACCCGTATTCCGTATCCGGTTCGTAATAGTGATCGGCGTGATATTCCCGGTAGAACTTCATGGTATCCGCGGCATTTTCCGGTACAGCGCAGGAAAGGGTACCGTCTGCCAGTGTGAACTGCTTTTTCAGAGTCCGGACCACATCATCTTTCTCAGACTTCTTTGTCTGCGGATCGATCAGCTGCCGGATGTAATAAAATGAAAGATATTCCGTAAATTTCTGTTTGTGCGCAAGGGTCGGGATAAAATGATCATTTCGGAACGAGTAGAAGAGCAGACCGCCCCAGCAATAAGTCTTTTTCCGTTTCTCGTGCTGGAACTGCCCGTTCAGATGCCAGGTTTCTGTCAGGAAGCCGAAGGGGCCGAGAATGTGGAACGATTCTTCCTGTTTCTCTTTTTCATACCCGGAAAGCAGAGAGAGCAGGGTGAAATCCCGATTCCCCTCGGTGTCGCTCCCGGCAGTAAAGATCACGGGTGTAAGCACATCGGTGCGGGTGGAAGTGACGGGCTGGTAGCGTTCCGCCTGTTTGTTCTTCTGATAGAGGGCGCGGACTTCATCCTCGTTTTTCGGGATCGCCGGATAACTTTCCGCAGCGGGATCCTGTTCCCAGAGCCGGACAACCTGTTCGATCTCCCATTTCCGGATGTCCTTCGGATTGGTCAGCAGCAGCCGTCTCCGCAGGTTTTCGGAATCAAAAGTCTGCCAATTCTTTTGAGTTTCGGGTGTCGGTTTCCAGAAGGTATCGACCTTCTGTCCGGTCAGGAACGCATAGCGTTTGCGGGTGGTATTCTGTTTCCCGGCGACTCCTTCTGTTTTGGAATCTTCCGCAAAATATCCCAGCTTCCCGAAGATGGAGAAATGATCGGAAGTCCCCGTTTCATCCTTCGTTTCTTTCTGCTTGTAAACTGTTCCGAGCAAAATAGATGTGCTGTTCTGATCTGTTCCCTGCGTCACATCCAGGAAAGGATACATCCCCTTGCTGTTCTGTTTCTGATCCCGGAACTGATCCGGCGCCTCCAGACGGTCCAGCGCTGCCTTCGCCTCTGCCACGGACTTGGGAGTGGGGGCGGGGTTGACGGGATCTTTCATCCATGCGGTAACGGTGTATTCCCGTTCCCAGTTTGCGATCTCTCCGGCATCGGTGAGACGCAGGCGTCTGGTCAGCAGGTGCGGCAGAACACGCTCCGATTCCTTTCCGGAAGCGGCGGTGCGGATCCGGCTTTGCTCATCGTTGTTGTATACGAAGAAGATACAGGTGTTTTCCTTTTGGAACTGCTGACCGTATTTTGCATCCGCTACGCTGCGGTCGATCCGGTGATAATACCCCAGCGGTCCGAGAATGTGGGTCAGTTCCCGGGTGGGGGAATAACGGAAGGAGGCGAGGGCGCCCAGCAGCAGATCGGTCTGTGTTTCATCGCTGTCCGTCATCCGGTGGAAGAAGGGAGCCACGCCGAACGCGCGTTTTTTCTTGAGCTGAAAATGTTCCGTTTTGTTCATTTCATCCAGCAGTGCCTGTGCTTCGGCGGCGGTCTTGGGGACCTTGACCGTGGAGAACGGCGTCAGGATGCGGATCTGGCTTTCCACATTTTGCTCCCAGACTTTGATCGCTTTGGGATCGGTGAGGATCATCCGGCGGCGCAGTTCATCTTCATCGATCCCCCAGAACTGGTCTGTGGCGGATTTTTTCCGTTCGTACCGGTCATGTTCCTTTTTGTAGGCGAGGAGACTCATCTGGAAGTCGGAGCGGAATTTTTCCCGTTCGTAATCTCCCTCTGCAAATTCCATTTTGCGGAGATAACCGAAGGGCCCGAGGATGTGGAAGAAGTGTTCGTAGGGTGCGATCCGGCTCCGGAAAAGCAGATTCATCAGCAAGCCCGTGTCCGTGGTGAGCCGATCGCCTTCCTGAATGGATGTCTGCCGGAAGAAGGGGAAAAGGGTGCGCTTCTTCTCTGTGACCGGGACATAATGCTTCGGATCTTTCAGATCTTTCAGGAGCGCTTCGGCTTCAGCGGCAGTTTTCGGCGTGGGCAGAACAGCGGTCCGGTAGAGCGGGCGGCTGTAAAAATGGTTCCAGATGCTGGTGCTTTTGCTGTGTTTCATCAGCTCTGCCTGCTGTTTTCCGAATCCTTTTTCCCACTCCTCAATATCCTTCGGGATAACGAGATAAGACCGGAGGATCAGCTGATCGGGATCGATTCCCTGAAAACGGAACGCGGCTTCCGGTGTCATCTGCCAATATGTCTTTGTCTGATCGTGCCACAGGAAGCCGACAACGTGCCGGAAAGTATCTGCCGGATCCACAGCGAACTTGCCCCGTTTCCGTTCGTGTTCCCGGTTGAACAGCCACAGGAAGATACTGTTCTGATCTTTTGCCGGGGTCCGGACCGCCTTTGCGCCCAGCCCGAAAAGCAGATTGAACTTGTACGAATCCCGGAACGAATTGTAATGGAAGAAGGGGAACAGCCCGAACCAACTTTCTTTTACCGTGGTTGCGTTCTTGTCGAAACGATTTTGGAAAAACCGGTAGAATGTATTGGAATGAAAATCATTCTTCCCGGTCTCTTTGAAGTATAAATTTTTTTCGATCAGCCAGTTGTGCAGGATCTGGTCCGGATGATCCGGCGGGAGGGTCCGGAAATGATTGTATCCGCCGTACCAGAGCAGTGCATAATACCAGAGACTTTTTCCGACTTTTTTCGTCATGGAATACGTATCATCCGGCAGACGGTTCCGGTTGCAGCGCCATTGATAAAAATCATGATCCGTGATCTTCATGGAAAAGATCCAGGAGTAGAACTCCCGTTCATCAAAGTAACAGAGGGGGAAGAACATTCCTTCCCGGTCGAAGGACCAGAGCAGGGGGAAGAACCCGAAATTTGTCTGCGCCCCGTGATTCGTGTACCACCAGATGGGACCGATGTACTTGATATCATTTTTGTTCGCACTGTAATGGAACAGTGGGAATGTGCCGTAATACTTGTCCGGTTTGTTCCAGTAAACGATCCCGCACCAGCCGTCGCCGTTCTGCGGATTGGTGGCGAAAAGCGGGAAGAGGAAGGACCATTCGTTGCCTTCTTTGTTCACGATCGGACGTACGGAAAAGCCCTGTTTGTCCCAGTCGATGAACGGGTAGAAGACGGACCGGTAATCTTTGGATGCGATGAAGAAGGGCCACAGGTTGATGGCGTTGCCATCCACAGCATTGTGACGCTGCAGGACGTGTTCGGAATTGACGCGTGACAGCCGTTTGGAGGTGGCACAGGAGGCGGTGCAGAGCATGACACCGGTCAGGATCAGCAGCAGAAAATGTTTCATAACAACTCCTTAAAAGAGAGATTCAAGCCTTTCAACGGTTACTGTATCACACATCTTAAAATTTGTCAAGTTTTTACAGTTGTCGTAACTGCTTTTTTTTAATGCGTTGTGTTTTGTTCTGTTTTACCAGTATCCCTTTGCCGCTGGTGAAAGGGTGTTTAAATATTTGCACGGGACCGAAAAGCGTATCTCTCTCAGCCCTTGAGATGGGGGAATCAAATAGACCATGGAATCGGTTTCCCTGTCGTACCGGATCTTCCATGGAAAAGGGAGAGATCGCCAACGCCAGAATCAGAATCACGATGGCTGTTGCCAGTATCCATTGAATGATTGTTTGTTTCTTCATGGCTGAACTTCCCTGTTTGTTGTTCTCCCGCGTTAATATAGATGCCCCGCCGGAAATGTCAAGTTGAGCACAACTTTCTTTGATGCAATCTGCTGTAAGGCGTGAGGCGTCAAATAAAACACGGGTTGTATGGAAAGCACTCTTGATTTTTTGTGAGGTGGGGCTATATTAACGCAACTGCAACCCGGAGTGTGAAAACATGAGCAAAGTTCCCATCAGCTTGATCATTGACGACGGCGGCGTTGTCAATATGTACCATTACCACGATCTGACCCATAAGCACGAACAGCTTGTGCCGCCTGCGTTTACCATGGAGTTCGGGAATATCTGCCGCAAACACGGGGTCCGGGGCAAGTTCTCCGTGGTGCCGATCCCCGCCGGTCTGGGGCGTCTGGACGAAAAGAACAAAGTCAATGGCGTGGACCCGGCGCAGATCGATTCCTTTGTCCGGATCTGCAAAAAATATATCATGCCGGACTTCTCCATCACGCCGGAGATCCTGACTCATTTTCTCGCATGGAACCTGAAACGCTCCTGCAACATGCAGATGTGTGAAGATGTTTATTTCAGCCATCTTACCGCAGAAGAGATCGCGGATTACGTGACGCTTTCCCTCACGATCCTGAACAATCTCGGCTTGAATCCCACCGGCGTCACTTCCCCCTGGTACACCGGCGGCGACAACGAGGACAACTACGCGAAGGGCATCGGCATGGCGTTCAAACGGGTCTTCAACAAAGAGAGCTGTTACTACTTTATGCACACGGACGACCACATCCGCAAGCCAACGGTCATGTGCGATACCCCTGAATCCGGCAGAGTTGTGACCATCCCTGCCACCTGCAACGTGGATCCCTTCTGGGACACCCAGAACCCAATCCCCGTGGCGAAGGCGCACCGGAATGTGCGGGAGCTGATCGACTATTACATTACTGCCGACGGCAGATCCGGCAAGTTCCGCGAACTTTACGAGGAAAACCGCCCCATGGTCTTCTACACCCATTGGCAGAGCCTCTATTCAGACGGACGCGGCATCGGTCTGGAAGGGCTGGACGCCCTCTGTACCCGCCTGAAAAAAGTCTTCGGCAGCAACATTGAGTGGACAAAGTTTGAAGATCTGAACTGGGATTAAGCCGCAAACAGCTACAATGGCTGATTTATTTGTGTGCCTCAACTGCACTCCGTTTGTTTGGCGCGCGATTCGTGTAAAACAAAATCCCCCCGTGCGGCAAGCGAGCTTGCGAAGCTGAGCCGCACAAGTAAGAGGGCGCTTTGCGCCCCTGTTTTTGACGGCTCCCCCTTACCCCCATACTGCGATCAGTCGCCCGTCAAAAACAGACCCGTCCGGATCACCGGGGAACGTTTCCCCGGCGACACTAAGGAACGGCGCGTCAAACAAAACGCCTGAAAAATCTGCAAAAAAAACGGAGCGCAACCGTTTTCGGCTGCGCTCCGCGGTATCAATGATTTTGTAAAAAGGCGTTACTGTTCCAGCTCGATACATCCGGCATTTTTGATCCGGATGGAGGGTGTGAACGTCTTGAAGTCCTTCAGATCCAGTTTGTGACGGTTCACACCGATGGTGACCGCCCGGAGCTTCACGGGCATATCGATCACCTTGTCACCACCGCAGCTGATCCACTGCTGCATGGCAACGCCGGGGCTGTGGGTCGGCAGCATGAAGGATTTGCCGACCGTCTGGTAGACAAAGCTCCAGCCATCGAAGTTGACCGAGGTATTGCCGGGCCAGTCGTAGACATCGCAGCCCCAGTCCGGACCGGTGGACTGCCCTTTGAAGATCTCACCCTGGGCGTCTTCGATCTCGAAGCGGATCTGACCCCAGTTGGAGTCGCCTTTCACCCAGATCCCAATGACTCCCGGCGTGCCTGCCACCGGTGCCGGTTCGTTCAGCCGGATCGTGGTGTACTCTGTGAAATACTTGGTCTTATAGGGATCCGCAGCAGTATTCAGCGTCACCTGCAGACAGTTGCCCATCTGTTCATCCTTCACCTGTTCCAGTTTGAAGTCGCCCGGTTTCAGGATGGGAAGATTGCGCACAAAGATGGCGCTGATCTTTTCATCCGGCGCCATGGTGACTTTGCGGATGTCATCAAATGCCGCCACCGTTTTTGCTTTTGCGGCAAGGGCTTTGTCCGCTTTGAAATCTCTGCCGGTGATCTTGACGGAACGCAATGGCGTTTTGGAAAGCAGGTACACCGGAGAGGTGCCGCCGCTGACTTTGACCGTCTTGCCGTTTTCGGTCCGTTTCTGTCCGTACATTTCTGTGACACGCAGGGTGCCGGCGGGATTTTCCACCGTGAATTCCACTTCGCCGCGGGCGCTCCAGAGAGCCGTGGCGTAAAGGCCATCGTGACGCTTGAATTCCAGTGCGTAGACCGTGGTGGAACCGGTGGGGATCTGGCGGCTGAACGTGACGCCATCCATCACATTGGTCAGTGCCGCATACGCCACATAGGCACGCTTGGGATAGACATAAGGACCGCGCTGGAGGATGCCGGAGCCGCCCCAGAGTCCGTTGTAGTACCCGCGGTCGCAGTCAAAGAAAAGACCGGGGCTGACCAGTACGAAGTCGTGGGAGAGGGAGATCAGGGCGTCACGCATATACCATTCCGCCTGGATCTGTTCGCCCATATCCCGTTCGCAGCGATAGACAAATTCATAGCAGCCGTTCAGCTTGATGTCTCTGCCGCTGAGCGTTTTTGCCGCATCTTTGGTAATGAGCATTCCCTGCAGACCCACTTCCTGCAGTTTTTCCGGCGGGATCACCTGGGAGGGTGTTTCGATCCCGATATAGTCGTAGTAATCCGGGTTCGCACCACCGCGTACCGGACGGGTGAAGCAGCCCAGACTGTAGGAGCTGTTGCCCATCTGCAGTTTGATCTGCGGGAAGTGCTTGCGCATAAGGGCGCCGATGGTGTTGATGTAGATCCCGAAGTTCTTATCCGTCTGGGAGGGAATGCCTCTTTCGCCGGTGGTCAGTTCCGACGGGACGCCTTCGCCCGGTCCGGATTCGTGCCAGATCATTGCCTGGATCACCTGATCCGGGTGGATGTCCCTGATGGCATTTCTCACCCCTTCGATCACCCATTCTTCGCCGGGGATAACTTTCCGGATCTTTTTCTTCGGGTTGGCAGGATCCGGAATGTCGATTGTTTTCGGCTTGAATTCCCGCTTTTCATAGTCGAATACACGGTATCCGTGCGGCAGATAGATAAAGCCCGGACTGCAGATTCCGTACTTCTCCTGTTCCGCCGGACTCATGCTACCGGTGGGCTTGCGGATCCCCGCTTTTTTCAGGAGCGGGCCGCCAAGATCCATGGATCCCGGGGAGCCGTGGGCGCCGCGGAACCACCAGGTGCCGAAGGGGACTTTATACTTATTTGCGGTGCGTTCGTCCTTGCCGAGGACCGCAAACCGGGCGGGGTGAGTGACGAGCGTTCTGCCGTCTTTATCCTGCAGTTCCATCGTCAGATCGTAGTAGCCGATCGCCTGCTTGCCGAAGGGGATCACGATTTCGGTTTCGCTGCCGTTTTTGGCAAGAGTGAAGGCCTTGCTGCCGCTGAATACGACCTTGCCGTTGATGTCTTTAGCGGTCCAGACAAGTTTCCCGGCGGCGTTGTCCTGTGCGGCTTTCAGCACCACGCGGGTCTCCTGCACGGTCTCATCTTCTGTGAAGACGTTGCCCGGCGTGATCTGTTTGGGGATCATGGCGACCGGTGCTTTTTCCAGCGTGATGGCAAAGATGTTGAACGCACTCTTTACATTGGGATCCGGTTTGTGACGGCGGTCCAGCTGTTCCAGATTTTCCTGTCCGGCACCGTGGAAATCCAGGTCCAGATGATCCCGGGTCGTGTGGTGATCGAGGATCTTACCGGAATCCAGTTTGATCGCGGCACGGTACAGGGGAACGGTTTTTCCCTTGATCGTGGCGGTACCGATCTGCTGTACATTGGCGGGCAGTTTACCGGAACGCAGATCCAGTTTGGTATGGCCGATCTGGTTTTCACCGACGCCATAGGGGGAGGGGGTGTAAGAACTGATGTTTGTGGTCAGGATCGCTTCTTTTGCCGGATCGGGATCCAGCGCAAAGATGATGTGTGCCGTGTGATACAGCGCCGGAGTCAGACGGAAATGGACGGAGCTGGGCAGGTTGTCCGAGGGGCTTCTGCCACTGTAATTTTCACATTCCAACGCCCAGTTACCCTGTCCCTGACGGCAGATCGCAATGTCGGCGGAGTCCATCGGTGCTGCCACATCAAAGGGAATGGCGTTGATGGTCTGAACGCCGGGCTTCAGGCTGAGTTTGCCGTCCGCAAAGGCTTTTGCCCGGGGATTGGCTGCCAGATCGACGGGGGTAAAGCGGTTGGTGTCGATTTTGTTGTACCGGAAGGGAATGGCGACGGCTTTGGCATCTTCGCCCGGTTCAAAGGTAATGCTCAAAAGTTTGGCAAAGGGCAGTTCCTTGAGCTGTTTTTCCGCTTTTTCCAGAGAAGCCTTGAGCTGGGCGTTCCGTTCTGCGGTGTTGTTTTTATTGCGCAAATTGGCTTTGCAGGAGCCGATTTCCTTGCGCAGTTTCGCTTCCAGAACAGGATCCACATTCATATAGATCCGGCGGTTGTAGCTGCCGTCCAGCCAGACTTGAACACGCTTGTTGCTCTGCGTGATAAACTCAATGTCCATCTCGTGTGCGGAGGCGGCGGGCAGCGTATCCCAGTCCCGGATGAGGTCGGTATATTCCGGGATGGGGCTGTTGCCCATGAACTGGGAAAGATTGGGGCGCACATATTGCTGGAGTTTGGTCACATCCTTGCCGCCGAAAACGATCATGGTGTCATTCAGGGGAACGCGGGTGCCTTTGGGCTTATCGCCGGCGAACGCCGCCGCTGTGCTGTGAGAGAATCCGGCGGCACTGACCTGATATTCCTGTGTAATGCCGTTATCCCATTTCAGCTTCAGTTTGCTGGTGGATCTGCCCGTTTTGAAACGCAGAGCAAGACGGTCCTTCCCCGCAGTCAGGGAGATCGGTTTTCCGGTTGCGCCCGGAATATCCTGCTGCAGACTGCGGTAATCTGCAAACCAGTCAGCGGCAGGTGTCTGTGCAAGCGGTCTGGGATCGGTGACCGTGAGATTGGTCACTTCATACACGTGATCCGGATGGAAACGCAGGTTGGTGCCGGTCAGTTTTCCGGAGAACGGCACTTCACCGATCGGAATGTATTTCCGGTCGACGGAGGCAAAAACTTTCATCGTTTTGCCGTCGGCTTTCAGATGCACTCCACCCCAGTTCCGTTTCGGGAGGAACGGATAAGGCATGACCGTGTCCCCGATGGTAACGCTGTCATTGGCGATGGTCACAAGCACGGAATCTTTGCCGTTCATGGCAAGGACAAGGTCAAATTTCTTGCTGACGCCCGGTTTCGCCGGGACAGCAGCTTTGGTGATGACTTCTTTTCCCTTGACGAGCTTGGTCTGCGCCGGTTTGGCGGGGACCGGATCTGTGGAGTTGCCGGGACGGAATTCCAGCGAGCAGTCAAAAACGGTCAGACCGGGCAGCATTGCGAAGCCGTCGTAGAGCAGTCGCGGCTGGGCATCCGCCTGGATGGTCGCCCGGACGCCGGACCGGTTTGCCCAGATCGGATCATTGAAGAACCAGAGTCCTGTACGGTCAGACACGCCGGGAACATGGTCATCGTAATTGCCGAAGTTTTCAAAGAAATAGACTCCGTTTCCGGGCTGGACGAATGAGATCGGTTTTTCCAGATCCAGACCGGCGGGGTTGGACGAACAGGCAGAAAGGAACAGCAATGCGCTGAACAGACTGCCGGACAACAGGGTTCGTGTGGATAAAGTCATCCATATACCTCGTAATGTATGATGTTTCGGGGGACTTCCCACACTATACACCATCTCCCTGAAATGTCAAGCAGTTATGCTTTTTTTCGGGAAAGAATTTTACTTCTGCTCCGGTTTGGGAATGGTCATAGCGAACAGCGTGTTGAAGACCGCCATAACTGCTGCAAAAGTGAAGAGATAACCGATCCCGAACCGGACCCAGATCCACCCGCCTGCAGGGGCGGAAAGAATGGCGATCAGGTGGTTGATGGAGATCCCTGTGGATAGCGTGGAGGTCAGCTCCTCCTGATTTTCTGCCAGACTGCGGACATAGATATTGGTTGCAAGGGAGGTCGTGCTGAGAATCGCATCCAGCACATAGTTGACCGCCACGACCCGGAATGCGATCTGCCCGGGGAAAAGATCTCCGGCGAAACCGTAAAGGAGGCAGACAAAGGACAGCACCACCGTGTCCCAGATCATGGTGTTGCGGTAGCCCCATTTATCCGTGAGTTTCCCGATGGCAGGGGCGGCAAAAACATTGATCAGTGCGCAGAGCCCCAGCAGCGTTGCCATGGATGCCGTGGAAAAACCGTACTCTTTGATCAGCACAAATGGGGCGAACGTAATGAAAATCTGCTTCCGGGCACCGTAAAAAAGTTCCAGTGCGTAGAACTTGTTGAACTTCCGGTTGAAGTAGAGCCGGGGACGCTTGCCGGGAGCGTCGGGAGCATCTTTTGTGAAGGTGCTGATGGTACTTGCCAGCATAAGAACAATGATCACGCCCCACAGAACATTGAAAAGAAACGCCTCGGACCGTTCAAAACAGCGTGTCCCGATAAAAAAGATCCCCGCCACCAGCAGACTGCCCGCCACGTGACCGAAGTTCATCACACTGGTGAGAAGTCCAAGCGATTGTCCGGCACAACCCGGTTTTGCCACCTGCATCGCCACAGTCGCCCGGCTGGGCATGACCAGATGTTCCCCCATACTCCAGATCATGATGAACGCTGTTACCGCGATCTGATTTGCCGGGATCAGCAGCAGCGCCGCGCCTGCCATGGAGATCATCGTGCCGATCCGGATCACTTTCCAGTCGCTGACCTTGTGCAGCAGCGCCAGAATCAGAACCAGCGCGAGCCCCGGCAGCTCCCGGAAAAACTCCAGCCAGCCCCGCTCCATGCTGTCCATGTGGTAAATATCGGAGAGATAATTATTGAGTGCGGCGGCGAAGCTGCCGATCCCGATCCCCCAGAGGAGGATACTGAAGAAAAATGCACCGGCACCGGAGTCCGGCTTGAAAGAATCTTTGATCGTGGGCATCGTCTCTATTTTGTCCTACTGAAATTTTCTCGTCTATTTTCTCTTATTCCTGCATCAGATCTGTCACTGCGCCGGTGGAAAGATCGGTCAGTTCCACGGTTGCGTTATGGAACGAAATCAGATAGCGGTATCCCCGTTCCTTTACCTGACGCAGGGCTTCTTCGTGGGAGATCTTCCGGATCCCGGCGTTTTCATAGGCATCCAGCCCGTAACTGTAAACGCCGCTGCGTTTCGGAATGTATCTGATCCGTTTCGCAGGATCATTGTGATGCAAATAACTGAAAAGTTTTCCATCCTCAAAGTAAAAGGCGTTCAGTACCGGCACACCGAGATACGCCTGCACCAAAACGGTTGTTCCTATAGCGTCTCTTTTGAAGGTCAGGGGGGCTGTCTCATCCATAAAGCAGAGTGTTTCCTGCGGATGCTGCCGGGTAAACTCCCGTGCCTTATTCATTGCCCGGTAAAAAGGAGATGCAGTGACCTGCCGGGCAGCCGCTCTGGATTTGATGCTGAACCGCAGTTGAGTTGCGCAGTGCATCAGCCCGCGCATCCCTCCGAATACAATGATAAAGAGGATGATGCACTTGCAGAGGTCGGACCGCAGCAGTTTTTCCGGGATTGCAAAGCCGCAGCAAACCAGGACCGCGATGCAGTAGGGAATAAGGTAGAAGTAGATTCCGCTTCCGCCGTGAAAACTGATCAGTAACGGCGGGATCCATAGCGCTGCGGTCAACGCAAGCAAAATGTTGCCCCAGCATTGTTTCCCGCTGAAGATTTCCCGGAAGGACCATTTTGTTTCATGCAAGACCAGCAGAACCGGCAGGAAGGTGATCACAAATCCCCACATGCGTTCCGGCGTTTTCACCCATTGCAGAAACGCCCACTGTTTGGCTTGGTATCCGCCGAGAACAGAGGTCTTCAGGATCAGCAGGAAAAGAACACAGAGCAGCCCGGCATAGCAGATCTCTTTCCAGAGAAAACGGGAATATTTCCCTTTGGTGAAGAGCCAGATACAGGTCGCACCTGCCACTGCACAGCCGCAACTGATCTTGGCAAGCGTACAGAAGAACAGGATCAACGGTAATAACAGCACAAAAAACAGACTGCGGAACCATTGCCGTTCAAACATCCCCTTCCGGATCATCCGCAGAACGAAGATCATCGAAAGGAACAGTACAACGAACCCCGCCGCCATGCTGTGAGAAATAATTATGCTCGGAATCCGTAACCCCATGGGATAACTGTATGCCACATAGAAGGTCCCCAACAGCAGCGTCGGTACCAGAAACAGATCAAAAAGATTCAGATCCCCATTTCTGCCGGTGAAAAGTTTGATTTCTCTGACCAGTTTCAGGGAGATGAAGCAAAGGAGTGGTGCCGCCAGCAGAGGATAGACAAAACAGAGCAGCACATGGACCGGGATCCCGGTCAGTTTCGAGAGGAAACCGAAACAATAATTCACCCCCGTGTGATAGCGCAGAAATGCCGGATCCGTGTGATTGATGCTGGGGTAACCGTAGCTGACAACCGATTCACCAACTGCGGAGTGATACATATTGTCAATATATTCCAGACCGTTGAAATAGCAATAATACCGGAGCTGCCCTTCCAGTACAAATATCTTTTCATAAAACAGCAGAGCCCCCACCGCAGCCCCGGAAAGAAACAGGGTGAGCAATGTCTGCCGGGAAAAGAGCTTACAGCCGTTTTTTAACAACAGCCGGAAAAAGCAGAACCCGAATGCTGCCAGAATGACCCCCTGCAGACACAATGTTTTTGCGGCATAAACATTACCAACCCCCGCAAGCAGCGGCAGAAAGATCACGGTAAATGCCAGCGCCATAGAGAAAAGCAGTCCTTCTGCAAACGGATAGGTCTTCGCTCCGGGAGCAGTAATGCCACATTGTTGTTCGAGCCAGTTGAAACAAGTCAGAAAAGTCTTTTTCATCGGAAGAATACCTCTTATTCGTTTTCAGAGGAATGTTCGGTTTTTCGGGCAACGAGGTACAGAGGACGCTGCTTCATTTCATTATAAATACGGCTGATGTACTCCCCCATAATCCCGAGGCAGAACAGGATCAGTGCATTGAATCCGGTGATCAGTACAACCAGACTCAACCAGCCCGGCTCCAATTTGTGCGGCTGGAAAAACCAGCAGTAGCCGTTATAGACAAGATATCCCAGGCAGATCAGGAGGAAAATGCCGGAGAAGTAATAGGCGATCTTCAGGGGCAGATCGGTGAAGGAGAAGATCCCGTCCATGGCAAGATCGATCATTTTTTTCAGAGAATATTTCGTCGTGCCGGCAGAACGTTCCTGCCGTTCAAAGTACACCGTATCCGTTTTGAAGCCGCACCAGCCGACCATTGTCCGCAGAATTCTTGCCCGTTCCCGTAAAGTCAGCAGAGCATTCAGACTGTTCCGGTTCATCAGCCGGAAGTCGGCGCAGTTTTGAGGGGCTGTGGTTTTGCAGATCTTCTGCTGGGTGGCGTAAAATAACTTCGCCGTTGCCCGTTTGAAAAATGTATCTTTTTCCCTTTGGGACCGCACGGCAAAAACGATGTCGGTGCCCTGTTCCCATTTTTCGATCATCCGGGGAATGACGGTAATATCATCCTGAAGATCGGCATCAAAACTGATCATGGCATCGCCGGTGGCATGGTCATAACCGCAGGTCAGCGCCAGTTGATGTCCGAAATTGCGGGAGAGCATAATGCCCCGGACGATCGGATCTTCCACGCTCCAGTCCGTGATGATTTGCCAGGTCCGGTCTGTGCTGCCGTCATCAACAAGAATGATCTCCAGATCATATGATTCCCTTAACATATCGCAAATCGGCGTCAGTTCGCATTTCAGCAGAGGGAGTGAATCCTGTTCATTGTAACACGGAATTACAAATGAGATTTTTTTCATAATTATGCAGCTCCATACTTTTAAAGATCCGATTCATGTATAATATAGCATAAGAAGAACGGATTTCAAACCGGCACTTCAAGATCACGGCAGAACAAGTGCTTTGCTGCAGGAAAGCTCCTTTTCATTCCCCCTGTTTCCGGAAGAGGGAGGGGCGGACACCGTAACTTTTCTGAAATTCCCGGGCGAACGCCAGACCGGAACTGTAACCGGTCATCATGGCGATCTCCTTAACGGTCAGCTTGCTGCTCAGGAGCAGTTCCGCTCCCTTCTTCAGGCGCATCTGCAGGAAATACTGTGTCGGTGTCATCTGAAAATGTTTTTTGAACAGAGTTTGGAGCTGGTTTACAGGCAGGTTGGTTTGCCGGGCAAGATCTTTCACAGTTACCGGTTCGCTGATATGCTGTTCCATATACCGCAGAACTTCGCCGAGTACCGGTGAACGCAGTTTATCAATACAGCTGCCGGTTTCCAGCAGCAGGGCATAGACCGCCGTTGAGACGCTGATGGCATTTTTCTGTTCCCGCAGGACTTTCCGGAGCAGTTCGATTTGCTGCAGGATCCGTTTCAGTTCATCCGGCTCCGGGTGGAGGAGATAGTTCGATCCGAAAAGTTCCTCCGCCAACGGCACAAAATTGGCTCCGGTCAGGGTGATAAAGATCTTGCGGAAGGTTTTACCGTTTGCCGGCATCAGCCGATGCCACTCGCCGGACGCCAGTAATGCAATATCACCGGGATTCAGTGTATGACTGCTGCCCCGGTAGTCCAGCACCGCCTGTCCTTCCAGTATCACTTCCAGCGTTGAAATGGGATGAGGATCATGGATGTGTCCGATGCTTGGGGATGCGCCGGTCATATCGCACCACAGTGGCGGCATAGGGGAATCATGCAGATTCCACGAACTGAAAAAATCCGGCACTTCGCTCAAATCATATTCCATGAAAACACCTGTTTTGATTGATTTTCAGTAATATAACCCGATCTTTGACTTTTTTCAATCTGCTTTTCTCTTTTTCAGCACAAGACTGAATGGTGCGCAGATCAGCCCCGCAAAAAGAAAGGCTGTCACCAGAAAGTAACTCCGGAATAAATCCATGCCGCTTTCATTCCCGAAGATCTGGAGCAGTTTGAAGATCAGCTGCAGCAGGATCCACGCCGGCAACAGCAGCCACGCTCCGTGCGGTACGAAACAGGCGGCGGCGATCACCAGATAGATAAAACCCGTCAGCAGGTGAAAACGGCTGATGCTCCGGACTGCCCCCATCCGTGCCGCCAGCAGAAATCCCAGCGGCAGAAAGGTATAGCTGAACAGCTGCAGAGATCCGGTGGCGGAAACGATCGTCTCCGGAATTCCCAGCGACAGCGCCAGAAGGATCAGCAATGTCTCACTGCCGCAGTTCGCTGCAAGGGCGGAAAGCACACGCTGATCCCGCATGGTGTTCTGGGAACGACGGCGCTCTTCTGCCGTCAACGCGCGATCAACGGTCATTCAACTGCGTCCACCGTCTCTTCAAAACCGTAATCACGCAGGATCGAATCTTCTTTCAGCGTGAAGTCGAAGTTTTCCATATCCCTGAAACCCGGATCGGCAAAGATGGAATGGCGGTCAAAGCCAGCTTCCTGCCACTGTTTCATGGTCAGTTCACGGGCTTCTTTTGCATCATTGTCATAGTAATGACCGAAAAATTTTTTCTTTTTGCCGGAAATATCGTAGTAAATGTTGCCGTCCGCATAGACTTTCTTGTTCACAAACAGGTCTTTCGTTTTCAGCTGGGCAGATGTCCGGTTGTCCGTGATGAACACATTGTTGATGAATGAGATCACCTTGCCGTGCTTTTCACCGGGTGATTGATACCCCTGGAAGTTGGAGTCGTGGCTTACCAGCCATGCAGAGCTGTTGTTGAAAGCAAAGATGTTCCAGCGGACAATATTTTCTCTGCCGTAATGCTGGTGGTATCCGTTGCAGTCGCACTTATAGACCACGTTCCGTTCCAGCACAATGTGGGAAGAACCTTCATCTGTGTAAAGTCCCCAGCCACCGTAGTAGCGGCTGGAAATGTGGTGGATCGTGTTCCCCCAGACCCGGGTACCCGGCTGGATGCCCAGCAGATACACTCCACCCATATCGGAGAGGATCTTTTTGCCCAGATCGTGAATGTGGTTGTGGTGGATCCGGATCTCCCGCGCGGCGGAATTGGCGTAGCCCCAGACCCAGCCGCAGGAAATGCCGGAGTAGTAGAGATCGTGGATGTGATTATCTTCCAGCAGGCAGCCCCACGCGTGCTGGGTGATGATCCCGATGGATGCCAGGTAGAACTGACCGCAATCGTGGATGTGGTTGCCCTTGATGATGATCTTGTTTACCTGAAGCGCCGGCTCTTTCTGTTCGGCGGCATAGTTCACGCCGTTCAGGATGAAGCCGCCGCCGCCCAGATTGTGCAGATGATTGTTCCGGAACGTCAGGCGGGTACAAGCCTGATATGCCTGAACTCCGTACCAGGAACAGCCGCAGATCTCGCAGTCCTCCACCACGCAGTCCGAGGCATGATCGAAGAACAGAACTCCGGGCAGATGGGTCGCACCCTGTGCGCCGGCGTAGAAATCTTTTTTCCGGGGGTCGCCGGGCCGTTCTTTGCTGAAGGGCAGCGTGGCGAAACCGGTGTCATGCAGGTCCAGACCCTGTCCGCTGTTGTTCTTGCCCGCGCCAAAGATGGGCATATAGTTACCGCCACCCCGGAAGACCAGCCCTTTGATCGTCACATTCCGCACGCCGGAATCAAACCGGGCGAGGGTACCGATCATGGGGATCTCGGCAACGAAGGATTTTTTCCCTTTTTCCGGGATGTAGAAAAGTTCCCGGGTGTTCCGGTCAAAGTAATATTCTCCCGGTTCAGAGAGGGCTTCCCGCACATTGGAGAAATAGTATTCCGTGTTCGCTTTTCCGGCGACATACCGGATGGAGGAGTCGGTAACGATCTTCCGTTCTTCCGCATCAAAGGATTCGAGCTTGAAATATTCCCCGATCCACAGGTGGGTCATGGTGATCCGGATATTCTGCGGATCGTACCACGCAGGATTGAAATCTCCTTCTTCATAATGGAAGTTATCGTAGTCGTCTGCCCCGGTGGAAAAGCCGGTACGCTCATCGGTCACACGCAAAAAATCGGTTTTCGGATAACGGGCAGCCTGTGCCAGTTTGCCATCCACGTAGAAGAAGGGCAGGTCTTTGATCTCCGGCGGAAGAATGGTGCGGAGTGCGGAAATGCCGTTGATTTTGCATTTTGTCCAGCCGGTAACTTCCATGGCGCCGGAAAGGACGGGCTTTTCGCCCTCCGCTGCCTCGATCGTTACGGGAAATTCTTCGGAAAAATGAAGCGGCTGAGTGAGCCGGTATGTACCTTCGTGGACAATGATCTTTGCCGGCAGTTCCAGATCCCCGCAGGCGAACAGATTTTTCATCCGGTTGTATGCCTTTTGAATATCGGGGTAGATCGTATCCCCTTCCCACTTGCCATCATAAACGTGAATGATCATTTCTTTTCTCCTGATTGTGTTTGCGTATGGCGGCTTCTTTCGTAAAAATATACCGCGCCGGAGCAGGGTTTACAACTCCTTTTTATCGAAAAAAAGAGATGTAACCCGGCAAAAAAGAGATGAAAACGGCACAGCGCCGGTCCGTCACAGTTCCTTGCGGAAGCGGTAATGGAGATTTTCCGGAACCAGCGGCGTGGGGGCAGCTTTCCGGTCGATCTCCACATAACCCAGCTTCCGATAAAACGCCGGAGCCTGAAAGGTGTTGGTCGTGAGTTCAACCGCCGTGATGCCATCTGCCTTGACACGCCGTTCCAGTTCATCGAACAGGCGCTTGCCCCAACCGGTTCCCCGCAGACAATCGCCGATATAAGCAAAGTCCACAAAAATTTGCGGCGTTTCCGTTTCCATCCGGTGCCAGACAATTCCCCCGCAGCAGGTGCCGTCCCCGTCCCGCAGGACCAGAGCGCAGGTATCTTCCTGGACCGAAGGTTTCAGCCCTTCGATCCGGTCGTGTCCGCTCCGGGAGAGGTTGAACGTATAAAGCGCATCGTGAATCTGACAGATGTCCTGAAAGTCCGTGCTGAAAACGATCCTGCAATCCATGGACTTACTTCTTTCTCGGCAGGATTTCTTCCCCGACCACCTGTTTTTCCTGATTTGTGTACTGGACCAGGATCTGATCTTCAGAAAGGGTAATGGCACCGCCGGTGAATTCGCTCCGGTCTTTCGTGGGCTTGGAGGCAACGATCACCGGGCAGGGGGTTCCCTTGTTGTCCCGTTCATCCCCTTCATGGATCACGTATAACTGGTGCATATGTCCGCTGATGATCACATCCGGCTTCACCGTTTCTTTGAGGATGTTGCACCATTCGGTGTAAAGTTCTCCTTCAATATCAAAGGGTTTCGGCATATTCTGCGGGAACGGCACATGGCTGGTGACGATTCTGTACTTCACGCCCGGTGCGGCATATTCGTGTTCCGGATCGGCAGCAACTTTCTTCAGAAATTCCGTTTCCCGGCGGCGGAAATCTTCACAGCAGATGGTCCAGCCGTATTCGTTGCTGGTATCTGCCTTGTCTTCGCCGCAATCCAGCACGATCCCCCACAGGGGGCCGAGACGGAAGGTATAGTAGGAAGCACCCTTGTTGCAGGCGGTGTATTCCGGCAGTTTTTCGGCATAGATCCCACGGGTGTCATGGTTCCCGCGGGAGAAGACAACGGGGACGGATCCGCCGGTGATCTTCCCGGCGATCTCATGGATCGTACGGAAGTTTTCCACTCTGCCGCTGTCTTCCGGCACGTCTCCGTTCAGCAGAAGCAGGTCCAGCTGATCCCCGAAAAATGCACCGGCTTTCACGGGTGCTTCGATCCGGTTGTGAGCGTCCGCCACCTGATAGATCCGCACATCCGGACCGGTCACCGGACGGAATGGAAGAGTGAAGGAAAAGACATCGGAGAGGTCGGAGAAATAGGGTTTCCGTTCGTTCACGATCCGCCAGCAGATGGTGTATTCTTTTGCTTCGTCCAGCAGAGCCATCGGCACGTGCATCTGGTGTGTCATGGAGCTGGAGCGCAGGATCCCGTTGGAGTCATCATAGAAATTTTTTCCGCCCACCGTGACCCACATGACACATTCTCTGCTCACGGGAACAAAGATCTGGTATTCACGGTCAACAGCATAGACGGCGGGGGCGGTCGTAAAAAGTTCGGGGAGATTCATTTTTGTATTCCTGTTGTTATTGGTTATGATATTTGAAACTCAAAGCTGCGGAAAGCACCAGTGCCACGATCCAGACCGGATTCCACACATTGGTCCCGCCACGCCAGATCGTCTGCTCGAAGGGGCCCTGCATATAGTTGGTCTGGAAGAACTGCTCGCTCTGTTCGCCGGGCGTGACCAGATTCCAGTCGCCGGGATAGCGGACGATCCCGTGGGACCAGGCAGACATGACGCCCTGTCCGATCCGGCGCAGGTCATCATCGCCCGTCCGGACGCCGAAATCATAGACTTCGTATGCTGGGAAGTACACATCCAGGTGCATATTCTGGACGCTGACTCCGGGCCAGAAGACAGAGTCAAAACCATTGTCGGCGCACAGTGTTCCCGGTCGGAACGGCACGCTCCAGAAGTAGACAAAGGTGGAGATCCACTTTGCACTGAGTTGAGCATATTCCCGGTGTTTTTCCGAACCGGTCCGGCAGTATGCCCGGTAGGCGGCAAGGAAAAAGTAAAGCCCCGATTCCTTGTCCTCGCAGGCGGCATCCAATGTCGCCCGGCTGAAGGGGTACTCCAAGGTCCGGAGAAAGACGTCATAATAGCGGTCCAGAATGGCAAATGCGCCTTCCTGCAATACAGGATCATCAAAATATTCTGCCGCGCTGATCAACGCTTCGATACAGGCAGTCCCCGCACCATTGATCAGATCGTCTGCCGGGGTGCCGTCCGCGAAGAAAAACAGGGGATAAATGCCGTGTTTGTTCAGGTGGGCTTTCTCCAGCAGAAAGTCGGCGCCGCGCCGTAATGTATCTTCCCATTCCGGCTTGACTGCCTGACCGTTTGCACGCAGAAGTTGCAGACACGCTGCAAGATGCGCCAGACTTTCCCCCGTCTGACGGCTGTTGATCCGGTCTTTGTAGCGGGCTTCATTGGCAGACCATTCATTGGTTGCGGGATCGTGAAAGTGATACTTGAGACCGGTCACTGCTTCCGGTGCACTTGCAAAATGGTCCAGTACCGTGATCCCCCGTTTCATCCAGCGGTCATCGCCGTGCAGACCGAGTGTCAGTGCGCACCAGGCAAGACGCAGAGACTGCCCCACCCAGCCGTAAAGAAAACCGGATTTGCCGTGGTAGATGTTGCCTTCCTCCGGCGTGGCGGTGATCCAGTGAAAGCCGGATCCGTTTGGCGTATCCTCCCAGCGGTGGTCCATAGCGTTGGTTTTGAGGGAGATGACTTCATCCAGCGTCAGGACCGGATTTTCTTTGGGTTGATAAAGTTTCATGCCCTGATCGATCAGTGTCGTAAAGCCTCTGCCTTCCGCAGGGCAGACCGCAAGATCAACGAAAAGCGTTTTCCGGAGCGTTTCTCCCTCCTTCAGGTCCAGATAACCGAATCCGGGCAGAGAGTAAAGTTTGTTCTGGGCGCCGTAAAGGGCATCCCGTTCTTTCCCGAATGCCACCGCACCGCTCAGACTCAACAGGTCAAATGCACCATCTTCCCGACGGATCAGCCCCAGGGACCAGGTTTCACCGGTGGGCGTCTGTGAAGGAATAGTGAAAAGTGTCAGACCACAGAATGAACCGTCTGCCAACTGCCACTCCCGGTTGATACCGGGGATCGGAAGCCGGTGTTCCTCCACCACCAATGCATCGCCGGGATCGGAGGGCAGATGAGGTACCAGCCGTTCCGGGGCAGAGCCGGGGTTGTCGTTATAAATCACGCTGGGCAGGGTGATTTTCTCTTTCGGGTCGCAAGTCAGGGGAAAACGGGTACCGAGAACGATCTTTTCCGCATCTTTCAGTATCGTCCATTCCCGGTTAATCTGCAACATATTGTGATGGAATGAAAAGTGATCCCGGATCCGGAAAAGATCGGTTTCTGCAAGCACAATGATTCCATAAGCATCCTCTGAACAGGTGATCTCCCGGAACGTACCGGATTCCGGTTTCCAGGGGATTTGACGGGAAAAACAGCAGAGTTCCGCATAATCCCAAATCTGTTCCGGCGTGTTCGGGGGTGTTGAGGCGAGCTTCAGCCGCAGGGAGGTATTATCCGGCTGTTCGCAGGTGAAACGCAGAGTTTCACTCTCAAGTATTGCTTGAAAGACCATTGTATTTTTTCCTTCTTCCGGGTTGGTTTTTCTGCTGTAATATACACGGATCCGGTCAGATTGCAACAGGAAAACCGGCAAAATTTATTTGATCTTTCAGTCGGAGATTGATTTACTGTTTGAAATCTGAAAAACAAGGACTATATTTTACAAAAACAGTTGAAATATAAAGGACCTGTCTATGAAAAGACTTGATGATTTGAAGCAGACCATTGCCGGGATCTCACCCCGTTTGCGAGTACTCTCTGATGCGATCTGGAATCATCCTGAACTGGCGTACAAAGAATACTTTGCCGTGGAGCAGGCAAAGAAATTTCTGCAGGAACAGGGCTTTGATGTAATCAATCCTTATTGTGATATTGAAACATCGTTTCGTGCGGAATATGGCAGCGGTACCCCGGTTTTTGCCATCTTTGCGGAGTACGATGCTCTGCCGGATGTGGGACACGCCTGTGGGCACAATCTGATTTGTTCTGCCGGTCTTGCCGCATTTTGCGCTGTGGCGGAAACAATGAAACAGCAGCAGCTTCCCGGAAAAGTTGTTCTGTTGGGATCGCCGGCGGAGGAATCCCACGGGGGAAAAGTCAAAATGATCCAAGCCGGTTGTCTGGAAGGGATCGATGCTGCTATGATGGTCCATCCCTCTTACCGGACGACACCGGATACCGGTTCCTGTGCGATCACCCGTTACAATGTGGTGTTCCACGGGAAAGCCGCTCACGCTGCCGCAGCACCGGAATTGGGAATCAATGCGCTGGCGGCGGTCAATCTGCTCTTTTCCGGAGTCAATGCGTTTCGGGAAGTGCTGCCGGAAGATGCCCGGATGCACGGGATCATTCTGGATGGCGGGGAAGCGCCGAACATCATCCCTGCCCGGGCGGAATGTCGTTTCTTCCTGCGGTCCGTCAGCGAAAAATGGATCAAAATGATGGAAAAGCGTTTTCTGGATATCGTCCATGGGGCGGAACTGATGACCGGGGCGACAGCAGAAGTCAGCCTTTTTAATGTGCCTTATATGTCCCGTATGCCCAACTCCGCTCTGAACCGGATCTATCTGGAAAGCATGACGGCAAACGGGTTCAAGTATGTGATCCCTGCCCACGGTGCGAGAGGGTCTTCGGACTTCGGCAATGTCTCCCACGCGGTGCCGGGGATCCACCCCTATTTTCCCATCGCAGATCACGAGATCGCCGCCCATTCCCCTGCGTTCCGGGAAGCAGCAGGAACGGATTTCGCCTTTGAAAATGCCATGAAAGCGGCGTCATCCATCGCCAATGTGGCGTTGACCTATCTGACGGACCCGGATTTCCGGAGTGAAGTCGATTCCGAGTTCAAGCAGATGTCTGAAAGAGAGTGATTTATGAAGAATGTTCTGGATTTCGGTGCAGTTGGCGATGGTATCACAAAGGATACGGCAGCGGTTCAGCGTGCCATTGATCAGGGCGGCACGGTTTACTTTCCGGCGGGGACCTATCTCTGCGGCTCCCTCTACCTCCGCTCCCAGACCACGCTGGAACTGGAAAACGGCGCCGTGATCCTGGGCAGTCCCGATCCGGAAGACTACAATAAGCCGGATTTCTGTCCACAGAACAGTGTCTGCCTGCCTGAAAAAGCCTTCGGTGCCCACCTGATCATTGCGCTGGAAGTGGACCACGTGGCGATCCGGGGAGGAAAGATTGATGGCAACCGGGCGGCGTTTTTTGATCCTTCTCTTTACAGCCGGGATGACTTCCCCGGGTGGCGTCCCTCCCAGATGCTGTATTTCTGCGAGAGCAGTCACATTCTGCTGGAGAATGTGGAAATGGTCAATTCTCCCTACTGGACCTGTTTCCTCCATGGCTGTACGGACATTACGATCCGCAGCGTGACTATCCGGAATCAGAAAGGCGTCTGGAACGGGGATGGTCTGGATATCGACTGTTGTCGTCAGGTCGTTGTAAGTGATTGCATTATTGATTCTTCAGACGACAGTATTGCCATCCGTGCCTCCGGAAAGGACCGCCTTCTTCATACGGAAGGGATCTGTGAGGATATTACTGTGACCAACTGTGTGCTGCGGTCCGGACAGGCGGGCGTCCGTCTGGGGGTGGGCAATGGTTTGATCCGGCACTGCACATTCAGCAATCTGGTGATCCGGGACGGCAAGTTCGGGATCTGTATGCTTTCCACCTACTACCCGGAACTCTTCCCGGCAGGTGCGGAAGGCGCGGGGATCGCGGATATTCTCTTCTCCAATCTGTATCTCAACGCCCAGATCCCCATTGATATTTCATCCAACTGGGCAGATAAACCGTTGAAGACGTCCCGCAAGGAGATCCGGGGCATCACGATCCAGAACGTTCGTGGCTATGGCTGCCGGACTTCAATCCTGCAGGGGAATCTGGACTACAATGTGAGTGATCTCACTTTTTCCGATATTTCTCTGGAGATCACGGGCGGGGAGGACATTCTGAACCCCAATCATCCGAGCGTGCCGATCTGCTATCTGCGTCCCTGCGCATTTTATGTTGCTTACGCGGCGGATGTGCTGTTCCGGAACTGCCGGATCCGCTGGAAAGATGAAACACCCCTCTGGCAGCAGGCGATCGAAACGGAAAATAACCGGGATCTGATCTTTACGGATTGCCGCTTTGCCGTGCCGCGCGGCGGGGCGGGTCAGTAATTTGCCGGCATCTTTTTCTGAAAATTCCGCGGAGAAAGCCCGGTTTGCGTGTGGAAGAACCGGGAGAAGACAAACGCATTGCTGAAGCCCAGTTCTTCTGCTGTTTCTTTGATGGTTTTTCCGCTGGTGGAAAGTTTGGCGATCGCATGGCTGGTCAGGATCTTCGCCAGAAACTTACCCGGAGGCAGCCCGAAATCACGCTTGAAACGCTTGACAAAGGCATTGCGGGAGAGATTGCACTGTGCTGCCATATCATCGATCCCGGTTTTTGCGGTGGCGGTGGTGTTCAGAAAATCCAGCAGCGCCGCATAACCTGGGGTCTTGAGCAGCTGCAGGATCATGCTGGAGTCTTCCTGCGTCACATATTCACTCAACTTGTTGTAACACAGTTCCCGGAAGAGGAGACACTGCACCAGTTCCGGCTCGCTGTTGATCGTGTGGATAATCCGGTTCCGGGCTGAATTATCCGTCATTGTGAGAAACGAATTACGCGGCTGGACCAGTGAGACGGATTGTCCGAGCGTGGCAGTGAAGTGAATGGACAGGTGGTGCATGGTATCGTTCAGATTGTGTGTGATCTCACAAAACGGCGGGATCAGAAACCAGTCGCCCGGGTTGCAGTACGCCTTTTGGGTATCGTCGGCAAAATAACTCTTTCCATCCGATTCCAGCACAAAGATCAACCGGAAGTGGGGGTAGGAAAATTTCAGGTTCAGTGCGCGGATTCCGTAATAGATATTTACGACTCCGATCTCCATCTGTCGCAGAAGGGCATTCAAGCCGCTCTGCTTGAAATTTGTCATTGTTACTGCCATTGATGATGATGCTCCTCAAGTTTATTCCGGAATATAAATGCAAAAATCCTGTCATGCAAGCCCTTCGGCAAAAAAATGATATTCCTTTGTGTAAAAATGTTGTATAAATATAGTTGCAGAAAGCAGGAACTGTATTATTTTATATGTCAGATCGTTTCATGTATGTCAGCTAACAGGGAAACAGGTGGGCAGAATGCTCCATTGTTCAACCGATAAAGAATATTTCAGACAGGATTTTCAGGACCCCGGTCTGCCGGAAACGGGGATCGCCGCAGATCTGCTTGCCGACTCTCTCCGGGATTTTCTGGCAGAAAAATCCTTTGCCACATCCCGGCAGGAGCATACAGCGGCATTTAACTGGCTGCTGGAAAAGATCCGGATCGGCGTTTCGCCGGATGACCTGTTTATCACACTCGGATTCTGGGGCAGAAAGCCTATTGAACAGGTCATCAGCATTGCCCGTTATCAGCGGCTTGAGAAAGAACAGTGCGCCGGAACACTGAAACTGAAAAATGATTTTATCTGCTCCGGTTTCGGCTGTTTCTTCCTGGATTATGCACACAATGTGCCGGATTGGCAGAAACTTCTTTCACTGGGCTTTCCCGGTCTGCTGAAGCGGGCGGAAGAAGCGGAAAAAGCGTTTTATGCTGCGCATGGGGAGCAGGTCTCTGCCGATGAAAAAGAATTTTTTGAAGCAGTGAAAAGCGAATACACCCATGTGCTTGCCCTGCTGGACCGGATCATCACAACTGCGGAGAACGCCCGTTGTCAGCCCGCCACGATCCATGCATTGTGTTCTCTCCGGACCGGTGCCCCCGAAAATTTTTATGAAGCCATGCTGATGATCTGGCTGTACTATCAGCTTTCCGAGTACGGCGATTGCGTTCAGACCCGGTCCTTCGGCAATCTGGATGTTTTGTTGATCGACTATTACCGGCGTGATCTGGCGACAGGGACCTTTACGGAAGAAGATATCCGGACCGTCGTGCGGAATTTTTATTCCAAAGTCAGTGCCATGAAATATTACTGGGGACATCCCTTTTATATGGGCGGCACGCAGAAAGACGGCTCCAGTGCCTTCAATGAACTTTCCGTTCTGCTGCTGGAAGAGTACGGCAAAATGGGGATCTATGATCCCAAGATCCAGATCAAGGTGGCGGAAAATACGCCGGAACACATCCTGAATCTGGCACTGAACCTGATCCGCAGCGGGAAGAACAGCATTGTTTTTGTGGGGGAACCGTGTATCCGGTCCACGATGCTCCGGCACGGTTATACAGAGGAAGATGCCCGGACCGCTGTTGTCAAGGGGTGTTACGAATACTGCCCCATCGGTTCTGCGGTGGAGACTGCTCCCTGCATTGTCAGTTTACCTTCTGCCCTGATGCAGTGTCTGCGGAAAAATGCCGATTCTGCCACCTTTGAAGAACTGTTTGAGCGCTGTGTTGCGGACATCAAAACGATCATTGACCAGGGTATGACTGTGGCGGATGATTTTGAACAATATCTGGACTGGGTCAACCCCGTTCCCCTCTTCTCCGGTACCTCGGAAACTGCACTTGCCCGGGGAATCGAAGTTTATGGCAAAGGCGCAAAGTACAACAATTCCAATGTCTGGTTCACCGGACCTGCCACCGCGGCGGACAGCCTCGCCATGGTGAAAAAATTTGTTTACGACCGGAAGGAGATTACCCTCCCGGATTTTCTGGATATTCTGGATAAGAACTGGGCGGGCGCTGAAAAGCTGCAGCGCAGGATCGTTCATGACCGGGACCGTTTCGGCAACAACAGTCCGTATGACGCCGCCGTTGCCGTTCCGTTTCTGGAACAACTGGCGGACCATGTCAACTTCCGTAAAAACAGCCGGGGCGGATTCTATACCACAGCGCTGCACAGTGCCACTTACTTTGTTTCTTTCGGCAGAGATTCCGGAGCAACCCCGGATGGACGCAGGGCAGGGGAGGAATTTACCAAGAATATCTCGCTGGCACAAGGGGGAAGTCTTTGTGGTGTAACAGCTATGATTTCCTCTGTGTTGAAGCTGGATTCCACAAAATTCATGGCGGATTTCCCGGTCGATGTGATGCTCCATCCCTCTGCTGTTGAGGGCGCAGAAGGGCTCGCTGCCATGCGGGAACTCCTGATGACCTACATCCGGAAGGGCGGACACGCCATACACTTCAACATCTTCAGCGCAAGTATGCTGGAAGAAGCACAGAAAGATCCGGAAAAGTACCGGGATCTGCAGGTGCGGGTCTGCGGCTGGAATGTCCTCTGGAACGATCTGGATCCGGAACGGCAGGAACAGTACCTCAAACAGGCACGCGCCAACGAAAATCTCTGTTGATTCCGGACCGGAAAAAGCGAAACACAACCGGTCAGGATTGCGCTTCGCTTCAAAGCGGAAAGTTTTTATGTAAGCTGCTTTATAATGTTACGAAAGCAGACGTGCGTATTCCAGCAACACTCCTGTCATCACATCAACAGTCGGCATCACCAGATATTCCTCTTTTCCGTGAACACCGCCGCCATTGACACCGATGATCCCGATGGGTACGTTCAGGGGCTTGAGATGCCGTGCATCCGTTGCGCCCATCATACGGGAATAGGTCACAGGGTAGTCCGGGGCTGCCGCTTCAAACGCCTTGCCGAGAAGCTGAATCTCCGGCGCTTCCTGTTCCACCACCACCGGCTGACAGGTCTCCTCAATGATGACTTCCACGCCGGTCAATTCTTTCGCCATATTGACGATCCGTTCGTAGGCTTCATCCGTGGTGTAACGGATATTGAGGACCATTTCTGCTGTATCCGGGATGGCGTTTCCGGCTTCTCCGGCGGTCAGAATACAGGGGGTCATGGAGTCCTGCCAGGTGTTGTCCACATCCGGATTTTTCCAGGCGTTGCGGAGACGGGTGTAGCCATCCACCAGTTTGTCGATGGGATTATCCAGCAGCCAGGGAACGGAGGCGTGACCGCCTTTGCCCGTCGCCCGGAGTTTCATGATGATGATGCCTTTCTGGGCGTAGGTGATGTTTCCGACACCGCCGCCATCGATCACCAGCGCTGCTTTCCGCGCACCGTAACCCCGTTCCACCATACCGGCAGTTGTCAAACCGCCGATTTCTTCGTCTGCGGGGAACATGGCGCCGATGGAATATTTGTCACCGGCTTCCAGCAGACACTGCACGATCGCCATAGCATTGCCCAGGCAGTCCAGAGCGCCGCGGCCGTACATGCGGTCACCTTCGATCCTCGGTTCAAACTGTTCTTCGTATGCTGCGGGGACCACGTCCAGATGGGCGTTCAGAAGCAGATCCTGCACCTTTCCGGGGCGGGTGGAAGCAAAGACCACCACTCTGCCGTTGATCAGTTCTTCCGTGCAGTAAAGACCTTTCGCCTGAAGAAAAGCAAGAAGCGTTTTTTCGGATTTATTCACCGCTTCGATGTCGGCGCTGACTGCACGGCAGCGGATCAGATCTTTGTAAAGTTCGAGTACTTCTGCATTCATTTTTGTGGTCCTTTCCGATTGTTTTCAGTTGCTCCGGTAAGGTAGCAACAAATCCACCGTTTGTCAAGTTGAAGACGCAAAAAACACCGTCTTTTCTTACGGAAACGCGGCAATAAAATCATCAATCAGGGCATCCAGTTTTTTTCGGTCCTTGATGACGCTCAACCAGCGTTCCGGGATGGCTGAATAGCCGTAATACGCCCCTGTGATCTGCCCGCAGACTGCACCGATGGAATCCGCATCTCCACCCAGATTGACTGCTTCGATCAGCGCGTCTTCAAAATTTTCCGTTGTCTGGAACGCCCACAATGCCGCCTGCAGCGTGGATACTGCCCAGCCGGAATTGTTCACATCTTCCCGTCGAGTGTATTCCGACTGACAGGCGGTCCGGTTCCCTTGTAAATGATCCCGGCAGATCTTTGCCATCTGATCCAGTGTTTCCCGGACTTTTCTGCTGGCGTGTGTCAGATCGCTGATCTCATGAATGACCCGGTTGCTCCGATCGTTGCCGTTGAGCAGCAATGTGGGGGCAAACCGCATAAGTGAGCCATTCCCTTGAGAACTTTCTGCGCCGTTATGCCGCTCACCCCGTTTCAGACTGCGTATTCCCATCACAGTTGCACCCCCGACATCAAAAGCATAGGGGAGGCTGGAGCAGAAACCCTCATCATACCAGCGGATGAAGTTTTGTGCGATGTCTTCCAGATCATATCCCTGCTTTCGGACGGCGCTTTCCATAATACACAATGCCATGGCTCCGTCATCCGTCCAGTATCCGGGCGGTGTGTTAAAGTGTTTGCAGGCAATCATTTCTGTGATGCGTGGAAAGGAATCCATTTCCATGAACTGTACCGGTGAACCGAGACAATCCCCCACGATCAACCCCCACAGCATACCTTTGAGCCGGTCATTTTTTTCAATTTCTGTCATTATGATACCCCGTTTTTGTCCAGACTGTTTCAGCATGGACGGTAAATTGCCCACAAAATCAAAATCTCCCTTCAAAACAACACAGGGAGAGGTAAATGGATCCAGTACGATTCCGCTGATTTCTTCTTTCCCCAGAGCCAGACGCATAGCATCGAAAAAATGCCGTTCCAACTTGCTGAAGCTGTTGCCATATTCTCCCATCTGCTCCATATTTGAGAACACCGGGAGGAAAAATTCGTCTCCGTTCCGCGGAACAGTTGGAACAAACTTCATATCCTGCTGAGGAGAAAAGGTATCGCCTTCTTTCTTACGGAGGATTGCCGCCGTGTCCGCTTCGCAGATCTGGATATTGCCCGGAATCCAGACGAAGCTGTCACGCAGACATCGCAAAACAGCCACATAATGATTTTCGCATGGTTTATTTTCCAGTTGCTGCACCAGCATCCGCAGAATATTTCCGTTTTCCAATTCTTCCGGATCGACTTTGCCTTCTTCTCTCATAAAAACTCCTTTCCGGTTGATTTACTCATTAGAGGTAATTTCAAAATAAAAAATTAAAATTACTTGAAAAAAGTCAGCTGAAAGTTCATTTTACGCCAGACGAAAGGAGTAACATGAACAATCAACTGAATCATTACATTAGCATCGAACCGGAC
>SUVR01000015.1 GCA_015061915.1 Lentisphaerota bacterium
CCGGTTCGATGCTAATGTAATGATTCAGTTGATTGTTCATGTTACTCCTTTCGTCTGGCGTAAAATGAACTTTCAGCTGACTTTTTTCAAGTAATTTTAATTTTTTATTTTGAAATTACCTCTTTTATTTTGAAATTACCTCATAATATTTTGCACTGTCCCAGGCAACAGAATATCCTTCTTCGATCTGGCTGTGAGTCAGCATGATATTTTCCGCACCGACATCCGAAGTCCCGTCATATTCACGGGCGGTAAATGTTCCCTTCAAATCCGCATACAACAGCACTTTCGGGGTGATGGTCAGGACTGCATCCTGTTCAGCATACACCAGGTTGTAGTTGCCGGAAGTAAGCGTGCCGCTGATCGTGATGGCATAGCCGCCATAGATGGGGTTGCCTTCGGCGTCGGTTCCGGTAAAGATCACATTTTCGCCGGTGCCGTTTTCACCGCGAACCCAGGTAACATTCAGCCCGATGCTTTCTGCCGTATCGCCATTGACCAGACCGGAGACGACCGTGTAGCAGGTTCCGGCGGCTTCCGCATCGGTCTGACCGTAAACTTTGGAAATTCCCTGCGCCGTGATCGTCAGAGTCGCCTTGTTCACTACGACATTCTGGGAACCGACGGAGGAATCCGTATTGGTGAACAGGTTGTATGCCGTTCCTGCTGTCACATTCAGCACAGTGCTGTTGGCGACGGTTTCGCCGTTGAGCTGCCATTTCCAGCCCAGTTCCGCAACCGTGCCGGAAAGGATCGTTTCGCCCAGATTGTTTTTGGCGGTAATAACGATATCGCCCAGCGTCTGACCATACGTGATTTCGCCAACCGTGATCTGAGCATCGAATACAAATTTGATACCGGTACTGTTGGCATCGGCTGTATTATTGACTTCATTCAACCACAAGCTGCCATCGCCGGAGGTATTGGTAACGGAAATACCGTTGAAGCTCACGCCGCTGATAAGGGTGCTGGGCGTGGTGTTGTTCCCCGCATCCGAAAGGGTGAGAGACACATTTTCCGCCGCTGCACCGCGGGTGACCGTGGCATTGGTGGCAGAGAATTCACCGCCGACCGTGACCGCTCCCGCGAGAGTCTTCACATCTTCGATCGTGGTCCCTGTCAGCGTCAGATTATGGTACACACCTGCAAGGACCGTCTGATCTGTTCCGTTGTAGGTGACTTTTCCGGCAGTGGCATCGACCGTACCGGAGCCGCTGATCGCACCGGAAAGAGTGAGATCGTAAGCAGTTGCGATCTTGGCATCGGCAGCCAGATCGCCGCCCACCGTGACCGCTTCGAGGAATGTCTTGTCCCCGCCGGAGAGAGTCAGATTATTGTAAATTCCACTGAGAACATTCTGTGATTCTGTACCGTCGTAAGTCACATTTCCAAGCGTATCGGCAGTTGCACTGAATGAACCACCGACCGCAATGGCGCCGTTGTTGGTGAGGGTACCGGCTGCCAGATCGCCATTCGCGTCCAGTGTAACGCCGGAGTTGATCGTGGTGGAGGCTGCAGCGATATCGCCCGTTGCAGTTGCCGTTCCGGCTGTGGCAATGGTCAGATTGTTGTAGGTACCGGAGATAATGGTCTGACCATCTGCGCCGTTGTATGTCACATTGCCCAGCTGCGTACCGGAGCCGGTGTTGTTCGCACCGGAGAGGGTCAGCGTGCCGTAGTTGGTGATCGCGCCGCCGTCAAAATTCCCGCTGACATTCAATGCGCCGCGGACCGGAGTCGTAATCCCCGTGTAGGACTGATTCGTGCCGATCGTGGTCGCATCCGCATCAAGATTCCCCGTGATATTCAGGGTCGTTCCATCGCCGATAATGAGATTATTGGCAGTGATATTGCCGGTAAAATTCACGGTTCCGGTAGCAGATGTGTAGTAGCTTTTTCCCGATCCACCCCATTTTCCGTCTTCAATCGTTCTGTAAGCTTCTTCACCATACAAGAATACTTTTCTGATCCACGGATTGAGACGATAGTCGTTAGCCACGGGGTTGCTTCCACGCTTATCAGTAAAGTCATCGGTTCCGTATGCGCCCAAAACGATATCCGCTGAATAAACAGAAAGGTTAGCATAACTGCCTTCAACAATATCGGGGGCACCGGGGTCGTAAGCCCATGTGGAGAAGTGAGGTTTTTTCGAGTGCAGTAAACGGATATAAGTTACATTCCCGAAATTTCCGCCTTCTTCTGCAAGAGAAAAAGAATTTTGCGTACCATAGAGGACAACTTCCCCCTTGTTATCCAATTTTCCGATCTGGAAATTATCAAATGCTGAAAGCGTTGCTTCAGCTGCAACTGTAACATTGCCTGATCCTGCAACATTAACCTTCTTTTTCGCGCCCGTTCCATTCACTTCAGAGTCATCCCCCATCCCGGGATGACGCGAAAAAATAATATTACCCTGCACGGTTACATTGACATTGTCGGCAATAGTTATGGTAAGATCTTCGCTTACTTCGCCTTTCGGATTTACAGCAATCATAACATGATCATAATAGGTCGAAGCACCAACGATCGTTACATCCTTCTCAATGCTGATATCCGAAGTGATCCAAACATATTGATTGTAGGTATCCGGATTTTTACCATCCAAAGAATACCCGAGATCTCCGAATACAATCGTGTATTCATTTCCTTCCACACCATTGTTAACTTGCTGGATCGCTTCTTCGAAAGTGGTAAGCGTATCTGTTGAGTTGATACCGCCCTCTATTGTGTTAACCGTAATGGTAATGGCTTCCAGATCGTAGCGGTAGGATTCGGGAGCAAGGGTGGCGGCTTCAATGAGTCCGGAACGGTATTCCAGATCCCAGTCGCCGTTTGCGCCGGTGGAGTCGGTGGACGCGGCGACGTCTGCGCCGGTCAGGTCGGCGATAGACTGCACAAGGGCTTTGCCTTCTTCGGACTTGGCGGTATCGCAGCCGTAGATCAGGATATCCGCATCATCGGAAAGGTGTTCCCCGATGGCTTTCCAGTCGGCGGGGTTGAGGGTGGCGGCTTCGATCCGTTCCCCGTTCAGTGAGATGTAGCCCTCATTGCCGTGGGAGACAATATGGATGGCGGAATATTCCGTATCGGCATGAGCGTCAAGGTAGTCGTTGATGGAATCGAGGGCGTCGGTCCCGGTGGTAAGTTTCAGGACTTCCACGTTGTCGCCGAGCCCTGCGATGATGGAATCCGCATCGGCAACGGAGGAGTTCAGCACAACAAGGATCCGTTCGGAAGTCTCGGATGCAGCTTCCGAAATGGGAGCGTCAAGGAAAGAAATCGCGTTGGACCCGGCGTCTGATTCGGGATCGGCTGCGACATTGCCGGCGGCATCCGCGTCTGCGGAGTCGTCGGCATTGGCGCTGCCCGACATTTCCGGCGGAACAGGCATCTCTGCCAGACTTTCCAGCTCTGCACTTTCGCTTTCTGCGCCGTCTGCCGCGCCTGTTTCGCCCGCGCCTGCGGCATCGTTGTTCGCCTGATCGGCGGCTGCGGCTTCTGCTGCCTGGATCACTGCACCTGCTTCAAAAAGCACCCGTTCTTCCAGCTTGAAGTTTTCGATCTTCATTCGCTTGTTCCTTTTGTGTTTTTATATATTACTTTTTTGTTCTTCTTCGATGTCCGTTTCTGCGGCACGCAGTTCCCGTTTTTTTGTATTTTCCCAGAGTCGGGTCATTGCCGGCAGATATTTTTCCAGGATCCGGACGGTTCCGGCATCCATTTCCAAAACTTTTCCGTAGTGATTTCCCTTTTCCGCACAGAGACTTTCCACGGTCCAGAGGGGATTCCGTGAATAATCCAGCAGTCCGGCGCAAAGCGCTTCCAACTCCATCGCACCGCCGTGATCCAGCAGAAGCCGGATCACTTTATGGACCGGAGAATTGGTTTGACGCGCCCAGAGCTGCACCCGGGTCTTCAAGTCGTTTTTCGCTGTTCCGTCCGCACATCCCGCCGTATAGTCAAGCCGGGGATGGCTGAGCCATGTGATCTGCTCATAACCTTCCGGTTTTGCAGGCGGGAGCATAGTTTCGGGATACCACCCGTAGAGTTCGTATGCCCGGAACGCCAGCAGATCGCAGATCTCCCTGGAGCAATCCACCAGTTGAGTCAGTTCGCAGGGGAGCAGGACCAGATTGGGGATCGCAGAGAAATATTCCCGTTCGTACGCGGCTTCCTGCCACACATGGCACAGGTTGAATGTGCCGTTTGCAAATGTAATGCCGCAATGCCGTTTCAGCAGGGTCTTGAGACGGGTATTGGGATAGGTGTTGTCATCGTACCGGATCCCGTTGTACTTGCCCTTTGGATCATTCATCCGTCTGCGCTGGGCATCGGGAGCCAGCAGGCAGGTTCCATTTTCCGCCTTGAAAGAAAGATACACATCTACGGGACAGAACACCGCACTGCCGGCGACCAGTTGCAGAACAGGCAGCATATCACAACGGTTCAGATTATCGCGGAATATGGTTTGTCCGTTCAATTCCGCAACATTCAAATCCTGTTTTCCCATAAAAGTTGTTTCTCTTTCTTATGCAGTTAGTTTTGTATTTATAAAATATAGTGCGCAACTCTGCAAAAGACAAACCGGGATCGCCCATTTTTGCGGGCAAAAACAAATCAAAAATACGCAATAATCATACATTTATTGCCGATGCGATATTTTCTATAAATAATTGTCCCAAAACATATCAAAAATTGCAAAAAATCCTCTAAAAACTGACGGAGCGACACAATAAAAAATCAGGACCACCGGAAAACCGATGATCCTGAAGTATTTTTGTGAGTGCAGAATTTTTTAATAACCGCCGAGGCTCCGGATCCACGGGGCGATGTCCCATCCATGCCACGGGATCACAAACCAATCTTTCGGGAAACAAAGTCCCGCCAGCCCGATCATACACAGGACCAGTGCGACGATCTGCACTTTTGTCGCCTTCTCCTTCAATCCGAAAATCGAATAAAGCGAGAAAGAAACAATACAGCTTCCGACCATCAGCGGATAGCAGACCGAACCGACTCCGGCACGGCCCATCGCATCCAGACCGGGGTAAAGCAGCACATACGCAAAGAACAGATTAAACGGCTGCATACCAAGAACATAAAGATAGAGCCACGGATTCTTCAAACCGCTGAACATCTCCTTTGCACTGCCCCGTTTCCGGATCTCCCGGATAAGAGTCCAGATACAGGCGGCGAAAAGCGTTCCGGAGGCGCCGCTCAACGAACGGACCACCGGCGACACCAGTTTCGGGCTGTCGAAGTAGGCAGAGGGAGCGGTGGCAAGGTTCTGCTGGATCGCAATGATCCCCAACGCCAGAAAGGCATAAAAACGCCATTCGTTCCGGATCTCCACACCCGGTTTCTGTTTCTGATTTTTCGCCATGGCAAAAAAGACCAGAGCAGACATAACCAGAAGCATACCAAGGATATTTGGAACCGTCAGCGGCTGCGAAAAGAGGATCAGCCCCCCCAGATAGGGGAAGATCAGAGCGGACTGCATAATGCCCCACACGGCGCCGTTCGGACCGCATTTCATCCCGGCGCCCATCGCCTGCAGGCCGAAGTAGTTGAAGATACTGGCAACAAAGATCGTGCCGCAGGTGTAGATCATCTCCTGACGGCTGCAGGTGGTGGGTTCATCAATGATGAAATTGGCAATAAACAGACCGATCAGCAGCGAGCAGGTGGCGCCACAGAACTGGATCAGCGCCGTCTGCAGCCCGCGCTTGGGGGCGTCACCGAAAATGACGCCCACCATGCACCAGCTTGCCCCCACCAGAAGCAGGGCAATGATCCCGAATGCAAGATCAGGTAATCCGAACATAAAAACTGTTGTTCCTTACCTTTCTTACCGTTCAAAGGTCACGTAGAACGCAGCGGAACCGTAGTGATTCTTCACCAGAGTCAGCGTGTTGTTCTTCCAGTAAACCGTGGCAGGGACCTGATTGTGTTCGTTGTCCATGATGATGGCGGAAACTTCTTTCACATCTTCCAGACCTTCGATCTCGATCTCAATGGTTTCGGATTCGCCGCGGTAGTCCGTGACCAACATCCTGGCATCCTTGCCGTTCTTCGCTTTGGCAGCAAGAGTATAGATCGTGTTGATCGCACGGCAGGGAGTCGCTTCCACCATTTCATCCGCTTCATCCAACAGGCGTCCAAACATCTTCATGGAGTGGCTGTTCTTGGTTTCCTGACGGTTTTCATCCCGGAAGCCCCAGGCACCATCCAGAGCGGCACCGTAGTAGAACCCGGTATCCAGCGGACCGCTCTGCCAGCCGGTGAGGACCGCCAGATTGAAGCAGCCGGAGTCGATCCCGTGGAGACCGCAGGGACCGAGCATGGCACGCTGGCGCAGATCCGTGGAGGCGCTGGACTGGACACCATCCCAGGAGATGAGGTAGTGCCATTCGTTGATGCAGGTTTCAGTCTTGGTGAAGCCCAGATCATCCAGCAGCTGACGGGCGGAGACCGGCTGTTCCACCAGCTGTTCCACATTGCTGCCGTAGTAGTGCCAGGAGATGAAGTCCGGAGCAACACCGGCTTCCTTACAGGCATTGAGCAGATCGGTGAAATAGTTTTTATCCAGCCAGGTCATGGCGGGACCGCCGATCTTCAGTTCGGGGAATTCGGCTTTCAGACGCTTGAGAACGACCACAAAGAACTTGATGAACTGTTCCATATTGCCGCACCACATCCGGTTGGTCAGGTCCGGCTCGTTCCAGATTTCCCAGTACTGCATATCTTCGTATTCAAAGCCGTCCGCCCAGCCTCTGGTGTAGTGGCGGATGATCCCGGCGAGGACTTCGGCATACTTTTCAAAGTCATCCGGCACGAGGGTGTTGTAATGTTCTTCCGCACCATTGTAGCTGGTATGTTCAATACTGGTACCGAGACGGTAGAACACGCGCATATTGCAGCCGTGCGCCAGCTTGATGATGTCGTCGGACGCGCGGAAGTAGTAGTTGGTGGGATCGGTGGGATCCATCTTCATCAGGGGGAAGATGAAGTGGGTGTCGATCATACGCTGACCGGAGTTCCACAGCGCCCAGTCGTGAGTACGGGTTCCCCAGAAGTTCATCTTCTTGAACTCTTCCGAAAAGTCGATCAGACTGTGGTTGGAAAGAGCGGGGCAGCTGTTGCTGCCGTGCTGGGCGTGTTTCAGTTTGCCGGTGACTTTGTTGTAGTTCACTTTCACTGCGGTGTTCAGGTTTGCCATAATGGTTCTCCTTGATTTTGTTGTAACGGTTGTATTTTTTCAAACATCATTCCAAAATCCTCTTGCAAAGAGAGAATATGATATATATATTATCTCCTGAAAATGAAAAATCAATTCTTTTTTCTGCCAAAAAGATACAAAATCCTGCCAAAAGATGAAAAAGCCGAAAATTTACGATTTGAGAAACCTGGAACGGATGCTGGATTTTCCATTTCCACTGATCCACGTGGGCTGGATGCCGCACCATATCCATTATCATAACGATACGCTCATAACCGATTGCTTCATCTGCCTTTCCAGCAATGTGGAAAGCAGTTCTGAAAGCATTGTGAACGGAGTAAAACAGATTTCTCCGGAACGGGTTACGCCTCATTTCGGAGTGATCCGTCCGGGGACCCGTTTCCATACGATCACAGCAGCGTATCACGACGAACTGTTTTTCAGCTATCCGGCAGAATGTTACGAAAAATTGGTAAAACTCCTGCGGGGCAATACCAGTTTCTGTTTCTCGGCGTACCCCGAAGAACCAATGGCGGACCTGAAACGGGAACTGGAAAATCTGAACGAACCGGGCGCCGCCGACCGGGTAGACGTAGCAGCGATCCGGCTTTTTACCGAAATCATTACCAAGTACCGGGAAAAAGGCGAAAATGTCAAAAAACGACAGTGTCTGGATATTCACGACCTCGCCGCCGATCTGCTGGACGGAAACGATCTGCAAAGTCTGATTGCCGATTACGGATACAGCGAACGGACTTTCTACCGGGAATGGAACAAGGCATTCTCCGAGTCCCCGAAAGAATATGTGATCAAACATAAAATATCGCAGGCGTGCGACCTGCTGGCAGGCACCTCCCTCACCCCGTGTGAAATCGCTACCATGTGCAACTTCAAACGGACCGGATATTTTCATCAGGTCTTCAAGCAGCGGACCGGAAAAACACCCGGGGAGTTCCGCGCCGAATATAAAAAACGCTCCCTCGCCGACTTGGGCGAAAAAAAGCGGGAAAAGTAGAAATATTGAGCGGGAAAAACCTTTCAGGAAAGGTTCTTTCCCGCACCCTTTTCCAAAGATTTTTACGGCGAAACGGCTGTGCAAAGCACCGCCATTTCGCATTTTTTGATGTGGAAGGATTAAAACGCGGGAACGGCAGAGGACAAGGCGCGGCAGTAGCCCTTTTTTGCGTGGCAAACGCCCGCAAAAAAGGGCGTTATTCTTTTCGCCCGCCCGCGCTTTCAGCGGGCGGAAAGAATAACCGGCGGCAGGCTCACCCTGCCGCCGGCTGCCGCGCCTTGACCTCTGCCGTTCTGCGGTCTCTGCCATGTCAAAAAAAGTGGGATTGCTCTACTGTTTCAGCGGAGCAATCCCTCCAAAAGTTTTTGGAAAAAGGGGTTCGGGGAAAAGGACCTTTTGCAAAAGGTCTTTTCCCCGTCATATCTTCCTGCGATCTTACTTCTTCGGGATCACGGGCAGGATGATGCAGCTGGCGGCGCCGGGCTTGTGACAGATGGTCTGTTCCGCCTTGCGGACTTCGCTGCTTTCGGTCAGATGCAGTCCGGTATTGGTATTCCGGTCGAAGGCGGGGAAGTTGCTGCTGCTGACCTGGATCCGGATACGGTGTCCGGCTTTGAAGGTCCACGCAGTCGCCCAGCAGTCGATGTCGTACGCATACACTTTTCCGGGCTGGAGCAGTTCCTCATGGTCCAATCCGTTGCGGAAACGTGCGCGAATGATGCCATCGCAAATATTCCGTGAAACGCCGTCTTCCGTCACGTCGCACAGTTTAACGGTAAAGTCGGTATCTTTTCCATCGGTAGCGGCGTAGAGGGTGGCGCGCACATTGCCGATGACATCCAGATCCTCTTTCATAGGTTCAGAGGTATAGACCAGCACATCGGGACGGGCTTCGATCTCCGTCTGGATGCGCTGTCCGGCGGGTACGAAACCGAGATGATTTCCGCCGAGGGTCGGCACGGGATCTTCCGGATCATAGACAAAGACATCATCTTCTTCATCTGCAAGCGGTTCTGCGCAGTCTATCATTCCATTTCCATGCAGATAGAACGGGGTATAAACAGTCTCTTTCAGAGGCCATTCGTCGGTCTCCCGCCATTCGTTGCTGCCCATAACAAAATAGCGCATCACGGGCTGATCCGGCAGGGGATCGTTTTCCGGATCCCGAAGCATATTTTCCATAAACTTCGCCCGTGTCTGAATGATCCCGGCGAGATGCCCTTCCCCGTAGTCCACGTCGTGAGTACGCATATCGTGATCCAGCGGTTCCATGACACAGCGTGAAAATTCCCGTGCGGCTCTGCTTGCACCGTTTTTCCGGATGGATGAGAACGCGTCCAGCGTATCTTTCAGGAACACATCGAACCAACCGCCGGTGATGAATGCAGCAGCGGTCACATTTCCGATCTCCGACTTGGCATCGAAAGGTCCGCGCCAGAAATCGCTGTCGCAGGGATGCGCCATCCAGTCCCGCCAGATCTTCCACGGTTCCAGACCGGCGGCTTCATCTTTCGTATTCATAGGCAGGTGTTTATGGACTTTTGCCCAATCCACGGGATTGTTATCGTGCAGATGCCGTTTTCGCATATTGAGAGCCCAGCTGTAGCCCATACTGCCGCAGAACGCACCGCCCCGGCGAAGCGCCAGCGGAAACAGGTTCAGCGGGGCATTGTGGGGCGTGATCCCTTTCAAAATCTCTTTGCCGTGACGCGCCAGCTGCCACTGGGTATGACCCGGATAGGACTCGCCGTTGGTCACGATATTGCCATCGCAGAAATCCAGATTCTTCACCCACTCCAGAAAGTCCTCGCCGTCATAACACTCCTGACGGCACGGATCGAACTCCCCTTCCGAAGGTCCGGTTCCGCGAACGGACTGGCAGAGAACACCAAGCCCCTGCTTGCAGAAACTTGCGCAATAGTCCGAAAAACAGGGGGTATCCGGGTCGTAGGGACTCCGCAGGACGATAAGGGGATATTTTCCGAAACGGTCCGGCAGGTACACGGAAGAATAAAGCGTAACGCCGTCACGGGTCTTCATCGGCAGATCATAAATCACAGTTACAGACATAGTCAGATCCTTCTGTTGTTTTCTGGTTCTGTTTTAATTTAGCCGGACACGATCAAAAATCAATAAAAAAAACGTTTTTTTCTTCTTGATTTTTCTGTGGGAAGGGATACTTTTAGTAAAAAACGAAGAAAGGTATCGACAATGAAAAAAATTTTTCTGCGCCTGGTGCTGCTTCCAGCATTAGCGTTCTGTGCATTTTTGTGTCAGTCTTGCAACGGATTCGGTAAAAAAAATGTAAAACCGATGAAACTGGAATTCCGTCTTGCTTATCCGGATTACTGCGGAATGAGCTGCATTCTTGTGGATATTGATAATGCTTATGAAGCTCATAACAAGGCAAATCCGGAAAACAAAGTTGCGAAGGATGACTTCTACAAGAATGTTTACCGTCCGGCGCACCCGGAACTGGCAGAATATGATCTGCTTTACACCATTGACGACGCTGGCAGACGCAACTACGACCTGATCTCCACCAAAGTGGAAATGACCGGAGGTATCAAAAAAGCCAGTGTCGATAGGACTTTCTTCGGTCAGCTTGAAATTCAGCTTGAATTCAACAGCGAAGGCGCGAAACAGTTCGGCAAGATCACCACGGACAATGTAGGTAAACGCCTCGGGATCGTGCTGGATGGTCAGCTTTATGCCGCTCCGAATCTGAATGAACCCATCCTCGGCGGCAGAGCCCAGATCACCGGTAATTTTACGGAAGAAGAAGCGGAAGAGCTCGCCGCAGGTCTGACTGCCGGCAAATGATTCATTCCGTCATAAACATTGACTCATTCTGTTATCGAAAGGCGGGAGGGGCTTCTTTTTTTAAAGAAAAAGTGTTTCTGCACTTGTTATCGGGGATTTTGGGTGTATATTGTGCAGTTACCGTTTTTGACGTATATTAAACTAAATATAAAAGAAACACAAGTTAAGGAGAAAAGAAGATGAGCGCAAGTTTTACTCTCTTTGTCGCTGATGCCGCACAGGCACCTGCAACCGCAACCCAGAATGTCGCCGCCGCTGCTGCTGAAGTCAAAGCCCAGGCGACCACAGAACAGCCTGCCAATCCGGAAGCTGCCGCACAGGAAGAACCCGGTTTCTTCAGCGGTGTCATGGGTATGCTGCCGATGATCCTGATCATCGTTGTGATGTTCTACCTGATGTACCGCGGTCAGAAGAAAGAACAGAAGCGCCGTCAGGAAATGATCACCGCCATCAAGAAAGGCGATAAAGTTGTGACCATCGGCGGTATCCACGGCACGATCTTTGAAGTGAAGGAAGACATTTTTGTGATCACGATCGCCCCCAACACGAACATTGAAATCGGCAAGGCGGCAATCGGCTCCATCGTTCCCGCAACCACCACCATTGAGGCTGCCCAGAAATGAAAACTCCCTTCCTCCTCCGTTCTCTCTTCGCCGTAGCGGTGGTGGCGGTCTTTGTCTGGAGTATGTTCCCCATGACCCAGACAGACTTTTACGACACCTTCCGCTCCATCTCCAAGGATGCAGATGATCCGGAACTTGTTGCCCTGATCGATGATGCAAAGGAAAAGCAGAAAGCCGACATCAAGGAATATCCGTACCCCTCCAAGGCGATCGATGCAGCCGCTAACGACAAGGGCGGCGTGGAACTCAAGAAGTTCCTGCCGGAAAATGTGCTCAAGAACAGCAAGATCAAAACCAATGCCGACGTGATCTCCATGATCCGTAAGCGTTCCGCCGGTGCTATGCATTTGGGGATCGACCTGAACGGCGGTGCGGAATTTATGCTGGAGCTGACCCCGGTCGGCGAAGATGCGGAAAAAGATTTTGAAAAGTTCCGTGACAACGCCATCGAAACGATCCGGAAACGTCTGGAAGCCCAGAACTATCTGGAATGTGAAATCGCACCCGCCGGCGGCAAGCTGATCTCCGTCCGCGTCCCAACCATCAGCGATGATGAAAAGGCGAAACTGGAACAGCTGATCCTCCGCAGTGCCAAACTGGAATTCCGTCTTGCCTATCCCGATTACAACGAGCTGGGCAGAATCCTCAACGATATTGATGTGGCGCACGAAGCGTACAATGCGGAAAATCCGGGCAAACTGCTGACCAAAGAGAAATTCTACGCAGAAGTTTACCGTCCCGCCCACGCCAATCTGGCAGACTACGATCTGCTTTATACGCTGGAAGACAACGGCAAGCGCAACTACGATCTGATCTCCACCAAGGTGGAAATGACCGGCAGCGGCGTGAAGAATGCCATGGTCGGTTACACGCAGTTCGGTCAGCGCGAAATCCAGCTTGAATTCAACGGAGAAGGTGCAAACCAGTTCGGCAAGATCACCACAGCCAATGTGGGCAAACGCCTCGGTATTGTGCTGGACGGGCAGCTTTACTCCGCTCCGAACCTGAACGAACCGATCCTCGGCGGCAGAGCCCAGATCACCGGTAACTTCTCCGAAGATGAAGCCAAAGGCGTTGCCGATGCTCTTGTCAGCGGCTCCATGCCTTTTGACATCACCGTGGTCTCCCGCGCGGACATCGACCCGACGGTTGGTTCCGACACCATCCAGAAGAGTATCTGGTCCGGCATCATCGGTACGATCCTCGTGATGATCTTCATGATCATCTACTACCGTCTTGCCGGTGTGATCGCCAATATCTCTCTGGTGGTCAACGCGTTTGTCATGCTGGGCGCCATTGCCGCCTTTGACGTGACCCTGACTCTGCCGGGTATTGCCGGTATTGTTCTGACCATCGGTATGGCAGTTGATGCCAACGTTCTGATCTACGAACGAATCCGCGAAGAACTGAACAACGGCAAGTCTCTTGCCAATGCAGTGAACATCGGTTTCAGCAACGCGTTCTCCGCAATTTTCGACTCCAACATGACAACGCTCTTTGTTGCCCTCATCCTGTTCTGGCAGGGTTCCGGCGCCATCAAGAGTTTTGCCATTACGCTGGCGATCGGTATTTTCACCACGCTGTTCACCGCAGTGTTCCTGACCCGCCTGCTCTTTGACCTGATGCTCAAGATCTGCGGCAACCGCCTCAAGACTCTTTCCATGATGCAGTTCTGCAAAAATCCGAAGATCAACTTCCTGAGCCTCAAGAAATACACGATCCTGCTTTCTGCGGTTCTGGTCATCGGTTCTCTGATTCTGATCGGCGTCAAAAACAAAGACATCCTCGGTATCGACTTCACCGGTGGTTCGCAGCTGCTTGTTTCTTACGAAGCAAAGACTGAAAATGCCCAGCGGATCGAAGTTGCAAAGATCGAACAGTATCTCAAAGAGAACGGCTACAACGCACGTGCCAGTTACAAAACGACCGAAGAAGGAACGGAACAGTTGGAGATCGTGCTGCGCGGCGAAGTGGACAAGGATACCGGCGCCAAGATCATTGAAGATATGGACAAGGCATACCCGGATGTGAAGTTTGACATCAAAGCCCAGAACGAACTCGGTGCCCTGATCGGTGCAGAATTCACCAAGTCCGCGATCATCGCACTGGTGCTGGCAATGATCGGCATGATCATCTATATGATCATCCGCTTCCAGTTCTCCTACTCCATTGCAGCAAACGTGGCTCTGATCCACGACGTGATCATTTCTCTGGGCATCTACCTGGCGTTCGGCGGACAGCTCACGCTGCAGGTCGTTGCCAGCTTGCTGACCCTGATCGGTTACTCGGTCAACGACACGATCGTGACCTTTGACCGTCAGCGTGAAAACCTGACTCTCATGCGCGGTGCGTCCTACAAGGATATCGTGAACACCAGTATCAACCAGACGCTGGGCAGAACGATCCTGACCTCCACCTCCGTGCTGCTGATCCTCATTGCCCAGCTCATCTGGGGCGGGGACGGGATCAAGGACTTCATCAGCGTGATGCTTATCGGCTGTATTGTGGGCTGCTACTCCTCCATCTTCATCTCCCCGACCATCACCGCTTACTGGCACAAGCGTGAGCGGAATGTTTCGGAAGCAGATCAGACGGCGGAAAACACCAACAACTGAACGGCAAAACGCAGTTAAAAAACGACCTCAAGACGGCAGATTTTTCTGCCGTCTTTTTTAACATACAGGATAAAATAATATGCCGTCGAACGACATCTGTGAAATTGTGGTGGTCCGGCACGGGCAGACCCTCGCCAACCGGACCGGTGTTCTGCAGGGACAGTACGACACCCCGCTGGACGAGGTGGGCTTTGCCCAGGCGGAAGCAATCGCCGAACGCCTGAAAAATGAACATTTTGATGCGGTGTACTCCAGTGATCTGGGCCGCGCTATGGATACCGCCAATACGATCGTGAAATATCACCCGGATCTGACCGTGATCCCGTCGGAAGGGCTGCGGGAATGGAATCTGGGCGACCTGCAGGGAAAAGAGTACAAGGACCTGCTGCTGCAGTATCCGGCGATCATGGACGCCTTCAAAAGCGAAGGGGAAGTACCGCCCATCCCGAACGGGGAAAGTCTGGAAGACTTCCAGAACCGGGTCTCCGGTTTTATGGATCGGATCGCTGCAGAAAATATCGGAAAACGGCTGCTGTTTGTCAGCCACGGCGGTGCGACCCAGCGGATGTTCACCCATGTGACCGGACCGCTGAAACCGGGCAATATCCGTCCCCTCTGTGCCAATGCCAGTCTCTCTGTCTTCCAGCGCAGACCGGCAGGTTGGCAGCTGGTGGCATGGAATGATATTTCACACCTTGCCCACATCAAAATGCACGACACCCTGACCTTCTGAACAGCCGGGGCAAGATCCGCTGCTGTATTTTCTGTTTTTACGCTTGCACTTTTCGCAAAGAACGGTATATTATACGCAGATGTAAGCACAAATAAGGAGTATAAAAATGAATCTTCTGGAACTTTCTCAGGCGATCCGGCGTGTTCGCCTTTCACAAGGGATGACGGTGGAACAGCTGGCGAAAAAGAGCGGTTTCAGCAAGGGCTTTATCTCACAGGTGGAGAACTTCCGCCAAACGCCCTCCCTGAAGGCTCTGATTCGTATTTCGGAAGCTCTGGGTATGCCGATGAGTTCCCTTTTTTCGGAGAACGGTCCGGCAGTTCCGGAGTTTTCGTTCGGTCGTCTGGATGAAGGGGAAGAACTGCTGCGCAACGATGGCGAACAGCACGGGATCCGCTATCTGGCGCTGGCATATCAGCAGATCGGCAGAAAAATGGACCCGTTCATTATCGAATACACGCCGGGTACGCCCCGCGATTTCATGTTCCACGAAACGGAGGAATTTTTCGTGCTGCTGGAAGGGGAACTGAACTATTATCTTTACGACAATAACGGATTACACCGGATGAAAGCCGGCGACACCCTGTATATGAAGGCGAATATCCCTCACCGGGTGGAACTGCCGGAGAACTGCACCTACGCCAAAGGGTTCGTAATCTATACCGACCCGGTTCTGGATGTGCATTGATCTCTTTTTCAGACGCTTTCCCGCTCGATCAACACATAGGGAAGGACCGTTTTCCGTTTCACCGGCTCCCCGTTGATCCGGCTTTCGATCACATCTGCCACGGCGCTTGCCAGCTCCGTATAATCGGGGCTGATGGTGGTCTGGGGCGGAATGCCGTACCGGGAGAAAAATGTCTGTTCGGAAGCAATCAGCGCCACATCTTCCGGGATCTGTTTTCCGAAAAGGGAAAGGGCATACGCCGCTAAAATCCCGCCGCTGCCGCCGGGACAGAACAACGCATCGATTTTTCTGCGCAGAAGTTTGCCGATGATCTCCAGATATTCCTGATCGTCACCGAAGTGGATCATCTCCGGCAGATTCTTCTTTTTCATATACTTACGGATCGCCTCCGCCCGCAAGTCCGCATTGCTGGTGCCGGGCTTGCCGTGGATGATACAGCCGATCCGCTTTCTGCCGGATGCCGTCAGTTTATCCAGCGCCAGCTCCACACCCATCGCCACATCGGGTCGAACCACATACACATCCGGCGAGTGGGTTTCCATATCCCGGTCGATCATGATCAGCGGCACATTCTGTTCGTTGGACCAGTTCCGGAAATCCTCCGGCTCGGCACCGATGGCGGCGGCGGCGCAGAACTGCATACTTGCCAGCCGTTCCAGATTATCGTGAGGCAGGATCTCCAAACGGAATCCCCGTTTCGGCAGTTCCCCGGTCAGCGCCATCAGGATCATTTCCACACAGCATTGAGGCGGGTACATACTGCTGTACGGCGTAATGATCACCACATTGCGCTGCTTGGCGGTCAGGCGGGGATGATAAGCGTGTTCCCGGGCAATCGCCAGCACTTTCTCCCGGACCTCGTCACTGATGCTGGCATGGTGATTGAACACACGGGATACGGTCGACGGGGAAACACCCGCCAGTTTTGCGATCTCACCGATTTTCATTGTTTGCTGCTCCTGTTTCACAATTTCATGCAATATTTTCAATATATCCTGCAATTTTCTGAAATCAAGTGCAAATTTTCACAATCTTTTTCTGTTTTTTCATAAAATCCGGTTGTTTCCCTGTTTTTTGGCTGTATGTTTTTCTATGGAACAGAAAAATCAGACACAGGAGATCAGACATGAAAAAAGTTGCTGTTTTTCTCGATACTTCCAAGCCCACTCTGGGCTTACACGGGCTGCATACCGCCTTCACCGGATTGCCGGGGGTGGAAGTCTGCGCCTTTTCCGACTCCAATCCGGATGTGGATGAAGCAGAAGTCAAGCGCCGTTTGAATACAACCAAACGCTATTTTGACCCGGCGGAAATGCTGGAAAAGGAAAAGCCGGATATTGCCGTGATCACCTCCCGCGAGCCCTTTTCCCATCTGCCCCAGCTGCGTCTGGCGGCATCTTTCGGCTGTAATGTGTTTACGGAAAAGCCCCTTTCCGCCGATCTGGAGGAAACGGACGAAGCGGTACGGATCGTGGAAGAAAGCGGGATCACTGTTTGCGTGGCGCATCCCGGCAGATATTGTCCCCAGTTTCAGGCGGTCAAACAGGCGCTGGACTCTGGAAAGATCGGCAAGCCTCTGACCGTCTCCACCTACGGTAAATGCGACCACCGGGGCGGCGGCGAAGACTTGATGACGCTTGGAACGCATCTGCTGGATCTGATGACATATCTCTTCGGCGATCCGGAGTCCGTTCGCGCCGAACTGCGCAGCGGCGGGCACGTCACCGGCAAAGACGAATTCCGCAAGACGCTGGAAGACGTTGGTCCCTGTGCCGGGGAGGAAATTTTTGCCGATTTCCGTTTTCCGGACAATGTACGCGGCACCTTTGAAAGCCGGATGAACCTTTGCGATTACCGGACCACCACCACCCACATGGGGCTGTCCATCCGGGGAACGGAAGGGATCGTGACCGCACGTTTTACGGACATCATACCGGACTTTCCGGTAATCTTTTCCAAAACAAGACATCCCGCCGAGTTCGGTGCGCCTTTCGAGGAGTACCCTGCTACGGAAACACGGATCATTCCCGGCGAAGATACCACCTACCCGGACCATATCCAGACCGTCCCCGGGGTCTGCCACACGGACTTCATGATCCGGGGTCTGCATTACGCCGCGTGGGATCTCCTGTGTGCGCTGGACGAACACCGGCAGCCGGTCTCCAACGTCTATAACGCCCGTCTGGCGCTGGAAATGATCTACGGGATCTATGCCTCCCACCGGAAAGACGGCGCACGGGTCACTTTCCCTCTGAACAGCAGAAAACATCCCCTTTCAGGAGAATAAGTTATGACAGATAAACCGGTACTTGATGAAATTCAGCGTCAGATCGACTCCGGTCTGATCCAGGGCGCCGCCGTCCGCACGAACCGGAACAATGAAACGATCGCACGCGGTATTCAGGCGGGGGTTATCCCCATGACGGCGCAATCCCGTTTCGACATCGCCTCCACAGGAAAAGTTTTCACAGCTGCGTGTGTGGCACTGCTTGCTCTGGACGGAAAAATCGATCTCGACGCACCGTTTACACAATATCTTCCGGATCATGCACTTGGAAAGAATTGCACCATCACTGTGCGAGACCTTGCCGCTCACGCCAGCGGTTTCGATAACGACAAGCCGTACTGCTCAGCGGATCATACGGGGTTCATGCGCAAGCTTTACGCGTGGATGCCGAAAGATCCCCGCCGGACCACCTGCACTTACTCTTGCGGCAACTACGTGCTGCTGGGCAAGATTGCGGAAAAAGTCAGCGGCATGGATCTGGACACCCTCGCCCGGAAACTGCTCTGGGAACCGCTGGGCATGACACATACCACCTGGCTCGCACCCGGTGCCGGTCCGTATGAAGTCCAGCACCACCATCCCACCAGGGAACCGGGCGTTCATAACGATGAGACCTGCTATCTTGCCGATGTCCCGCTGGGCAACGGTTCCGCCTTCTCCACGGCAGATGATATGTTCCTCTTTCTCAACGACATCATCCGGCGGAAAGTTTTTCCTGCCGCCTATTATGACCTGATCCTGAAGCCGGATTTTTACGCAGGTGATGAGATCCGGTCCTTCGGCTGGGATATGAGTCCGGACGGCAGACCGGAAGGGCTTTCGGAACAGACGATCCACCACACCGGCTGGACCGGGCAAAGTCTTTTTGCGGACCCGGTCACCAGCATCTGCGGCGCTGTTCTCACCTCCCGCACAGGGGACTGGGGATTGGCGAAAGAGGGCAGAAAACGCATTATGGAATTGATCATTCAAAACTCAAAATAACATCGAAAAGGAAAAAATTATGGAGTATCCGGAATTTCAGGGAAAGACAGCGATCGCAACAGGAGCGGCGTCCGGCATTGCCCTGCTGTTTCTTCAGAAGATGGCAGAATACGGCGCCAATGTGGTGTTGTGTGATGTGAATCAGGAAGCTGCTGAAGCGGAAGCGGAAAAAATCCGAGCCAATGGCGGCAGCGCCATTGCGGCGAAAGTGGATGTGCGGAAGTACAGCGAGATCGAGGCGGCAGTCAATCTGGCAATGGAAAAATTCGGACGGGTGGACTACCTTCTGAACTCCGCCGGCGGTAACTCCCAGCGGATCTTTCAGCAGTCCGGCGGTTTTGCCAAAGCCAGCCCGGAAAGCATTGAATGGGGCGTGGATGTGAACCTGAAGGGGGCGGTCCTCTTCACCCGTGCCGTGCTGCCGCAGATGATGGAACAGAAGTACGGTGTCATCATCAACATGGGCTCCATCGACGGCGTCACCGGGGCGGCGGGTCTGGACTACACCGCCTCCAAAGCAGGGATGATCGGGTTGAGTCAGGGGACCGCCAATCTGGGGGCGGATTACGGTGTGCGATCCGTCTGCGTCTCCCCCGGTCCGGTGCTGACAAGACCCGCTATGGCACGGATGAAAACCCTGCTGGGCAGAGCGGCAGAAGTAATCGAAGTGGTGAACCTGATCCTGTATCTCTGCTCCGATAAGGCGGCATTCATCACCGGTACAAACTATCTGATCGATGGCGGCAGAAGTCTGGCTGCCTCCCGGTTCTGGTAAGAAGAGGTCCCGCTATGGGCAAAAAAGTTCTTGTTTCCGGCGCAACCGGAGCCATGGGGCAATATCTGGTGCCGCGTCTCGCTGAACTGGGATATGAGATCACCGGTCTGACCATTGATGATGCCGTAAGTACCCTCCCCAATGTGCGTTATCTGAAAAAAGATGCGTACGATGCGGACGGTATGCAGGCGTTCCTCCAACAGGAAAAGTTCGACGGCATTGTGGACTTTATGATTTACAACACGGCGCAAAATCCCCGCTTCCTGCCTATGATGCTGGATCATACGGATCATTATATCTACCTTTCCAGTTACCGGGTGTACAGCAGCAACGAACTGCCCATCCGGGAAAACTCTCCTCAATGGCTGGACTGCGCAGAGGATCTGCCCTTCCGGCACAGCGATGACTACTCGGTCTACAAGGCACGGGGCGAACATTTTGTGCGTGCATCGGAGAAGAAAAACTGGAGCATCATCCGCCCCGCCATCACCTATTCCCGCAACCGGTATCAGCTGGTGACGTTGGAAATGATCAACACCGTCGCCCGGGCAAAAGCCGGCAAAAAAGTTGTGCTGCCTGCACAGGCGAAAGAGATCCAAGCCACCATGACGTGGGCTGGCGATGTGGCACAGATGATCACAACGATCCTGTTCAACGGCAAAGCATTGGGCGAGGATTACTCCGTCTGTACGGCGGAACACCGCACCTGGGGCGAGATCGCAGATTACTACAAAGACATCTGCGGTCTGGAAGCGGTCTGGGTGGATAAAGAGGATTATCTTGCGATCGTTGCACCGAATCCGTATCAGCGTTTTCACGCCCGCTGGCAGTTGGAATATGACCGGCTGCAGCCCCGGATCATGGACAACCGCAAGATCCTGGATCTCTGCGGTTTGCAGCAGAAAGACCTGATGCCCCTCTATGACGGGTTGAAATATGAGATCGGGCGGTGTCCTGCCGACCTGAATCTGCCATCCCACGAGCGGATGGATGAATATTTGAAACAACACAATCTTTAAGGAGAAAAAATATGGAACGGATCCGTCTTGTACAGGTGGGTATGACCCACGAGCACGCCGGTGGTAAAATGGCAAGCCTCCGGAAAATGGAAGATATTTTTGAGATCGTCGGCTATGTGGACGACCGGGAGACGGTGAAGCAGCCGTACTACTACAATCCGGTCGGCAGTGAGTACGACGGGCTGAAAAAGCTGTCCGTGGAGGAGATCCTTGCGGACAACACGATCCAGGCGGCACTGATCGAGGTCCCCAACGACTACACCGTGGAAACCGCCCTGCCCTTCGCAGAACGGGGCTTCGCCCTGCACATGGATAAGCCCGCCGGAAAAGAACTGGCGCCGTACAAAAAACTGCTGGATATCTGCAAAGCGAAAGATCTGCCCTTCCAGATGGGCTTTATGTTCCGCGGCAATCCGGGTTTCCGTTTTGCGGCAGATGCCATCAAAAGCGGTCTGCTGGGAGAGGTTTTTGAGTTTACCGCCACGATGGGGCACGACTACGGGAATGACCGGTATTTTGAATATATCCACCAGATGCCGGGCGGGCTTGCGTACAATCTGATCTGCCACTATATCGACTTCGCCGCAGAAGTGCTGGGGCGTCCGCAAACGGTCCACCACTGGCTGAAATCTGCTCCGGGCGAACCGGATACGCTGAAAAACAACTGTACCTCCCTGCTCTCCTATCCCAACGCCACGGCTGTGATCCGCAGCTGCGGTCGGGAAGTCCACGGCGGCGATCACCGGCGGCTGCGCATCTGCGGGACCAACGGCACGATCGAAATGTCCCCGGTGGAACGGTACGACGGCAAGCCGCTGACCCTTCAGCTGACCCTGAAACAGGATGCAGACGGCTACAAGAAAGGCGAACAGACAGTGGATTGCGGCATCACGCCGGACCGTTACATGGAACAGCTGAAAAACTTTGCCGGCGTGATCCGCGGTACGGAAAAGGACCCCTTCACCCGGGATCATGACCTGCTGGTGCATGAGATCGTGCTTGCCGCCTCCGGTATGGCAGACTGGAAGGAATAAGCCACCTATGAAAGCAATGATCCTTGACGAAAAATTGAATTTCCTCTGGACCGATGTGCCGGATCCCGTCCGGAAAGCCGATGAAGTGCTGATTCGGGTGAAAGCCGCCGCAGTCAACCGGGCAGACCTGATGCAGAAGGACGGCAAGTACGCCTCCCCGCCGGACTGGCCTCAATGGTGCGGTCTGGAAGCCGCCGGAGAAGTGGTGGAAGCGCCGGAAGATTCCGGGTTTCAGCCCGGTGATGCGGTCTGCGCCCTGCTGGGCGGAGGCGGTTACTCGGAACTGGTCACGGTTCCGGCAGGCATGGTGATCCCGGTTCCGGAAGGGTTGAGTTTTGTGGAAGCGGCGACCTTGCCCGAAGTGTGGTGTACGGTCTACTTGAACCTGCAGTTTGAGGCTGGCGGCGTGAAGGATGGCGATGTATTTTACATTCAGGCTGCTGCCAGCGGCGTAGGTCTTGCGGCGATCCAGCTGGCAAAACTTTACGGGGCAAAAGTCATTGCCTCGGTGGGTTCGGCGGAGAAAGCGGAGATCGTCAGAAAGTTCGGCGCAGATATCGTGGTCAACTACAAGGAAGAAGATATCCTGCCGGTTCTGACGGAAAATCCGCCGGACATCGCATTGGACTGCATTGCCGGATCTAAAATGGGCGCCTGCTTCAAGCAGATGAAGTTCGGCGGACGCTGGATCATGATCGCTTCCATGGCGGGCGGCGCCACGGAAATCGATCTGGAAACGGTCTGGCGGAAACGCCTGAAGCTGATCGGCAGCACGCTCCGCAGCCGGACCAGCGAAGAAAAGAGCCGGATCATGGCGGCACTGAAAAATGAACTCTCCCCGCTGTTCAGCCAGAAAAAACTGATCAGCAACATCCACGCGGTCTTCCCCATTCAGGAAGTGGAAGCGGCACACGGCGTGCTGCGCCGCTCGGAGAATGTGGGGAAAGTGGTGCTGACGTTCTGAAAAAACATATCAGCACAAAAAAAATCCGGAACAAGCATGAAAACGAGCCTGTTCCGGATTTTTTATGCGGTCAGATCAATTTGTATCCGGCTTGAGCCAGACGGGCTTTGATCTCGTTCAACTGCTGAAAATCTCTTGTTTCCATTTTGATATGGAGAAAACAGCCGATGATATCAGCGTGTTCACCGCCGGGATCGTGCCGTACCTGAATGACATTTGCTCCGCAGTCTGCAATGATGTCGGAAACATCCCGCAACTGACCGGGCTTATCCAGCATGGCGATCTTCAACTCCGCCACTCTGCCGCTTGAGAGCAAGCCCCGGTTGATGACCCGTGAAAGGATATTCACATCAATATTGCCGCCGGAGACCACGGCACAGACATTTTTTCCGGCGAGGTCCAGTTTCTTTGCCAGTACAGCGGCAACACCAACCGCACCGGCACCTTCGGCAACCAGTTTCTGTTTTTCCATCAAAGTCAAAATGGCAGTGGCGATCTCATCATCGCTGACCGTAACGATGCCGTCCACATATTTGCAGCACAAATCTCTGGTGAGCGTGCCGGGGGTTTTTACGGCGATACCATCGGCAAAAGTGGAAACTTTTTCCAGCGTAACGCCGTGTTTTTCGGCAAATGCTTTGCACATCCCCGGCGCGCCTTCGGCTTGCACGCCGTAAACTTTACACGCGGGATTCAGCTGTTTCAGCGTGAACGCCACTCCGGAAACCAATCCGCCGCCGCCCACGGGAACGAGGACGGTGTCGACTTCCGGATACTGCTCCAGAATTTCCAGGGCAATCGATCCCTGCCCGGCGATCACATCTTCATCATCAAAGGGATGAACAAAGATGCTGTCGTGTTCCTTGCAATATTTTTCCGCCGCCAGATAAGCGTCATCGTAAACGCCGTCCACCAGATGGACTTCCGCGCCCAGTTTTTTGGTTGCTTCCACCTTGGATATGGGCGCAATGCTGGGCATGAAAACGACTGCTTTCCGATGCAGTTTTCCTGCCGCCAGCGAGACGCCCTGCGAGTGATTGCCTGCAGAACATGCCACGATCTCTCTGCCGTCCTGCGGCAGGTTGGCGATTTTGAAGAATGCGCCCCTCAATTTGAAGGACCCGGTGAGCTGTAAATTTTCCGCTTTCAAACGCAGTTGACAATCATCGGTCAAACCGTTGCTTTCGATCATGTCGGTATAGCGCGCTACGCTCTTCAACAAGTGACTTGCCTTGTAAACTTTATCCAGCGTCAGCATAGTTTTGCTCCTTTGTCTGCCGATGAGACCAGCGCCGCATAACGCTTGAGATAGCCGGTCAGCTGCCGTTCTGGGGAAAATACTTTCTTTGCCCGTCTTGCCGCCAGGGTTTCATCATCCACCAGCAGTTCCAGCGAGTAATCCGGGATGTTGATCCTGATCCGATCGCCTTCCTCCACGAGCGCGATGGTACCGCCGGAAACGGCTTCGGGCGAGATGTGTCCGATCGCAGCGCCTCTGGTCGCACCGGAAAATCTGCCGTCGGTGATAAGCGCCACATCTGCATCCAATCCCATTCCGGCGATAGCACTGGTGGGGGAGAGCATTTCCCGCATACCGGGACCACCGGCAGGACCTTCGTTGCGGATCACCACGCAATCGCCTTTGACGATCTTACCGGACAGGATCGCTTTGACCGCATCCTCTTCACACTCAAAGACGCGGGCTTTGCCGGTAAACCGGAGCATCTCTTTGCGCACAGCGCACCGTTTGACGATCCCGCCGTCCGGAGCAAGATTTCCATAGAGGACCGCCAAACCACCTTCGTCGGCATAACGCTGAATGACCTCCCGGTCTTTGACTTCTGCGTTGGCAATGAGTTCACCAAGCGTCATACCGGAAACGGTCGGGCAATCCAGGTTCAGCAGGTGAGAAACTTCTTTCATCACAGCCGGAACGCCACCGGCACGGTGAAGATCCTGCATATGGTGCTTTCCTGCGGGGGCAAGGCGACACAAATTGGGTGTACGGGCGCTGATCTCATTGACGGTGTGCAGATCGAAATCCACTCCGGCTTCCGCAGCGATGGCAGGCAGATGCAATGCGGTGTTGGTGGAGCAGCCCAGTGCCATATCCACGGTCAACGCATTGTGAAACGCTTTCGCCGTCAGGATATCACGGGGGCGGAGATCGCGCTTGAGCAGCTCCATTGCCTTCATTCCGGCGTGTTTGGCGAGATGGATCCTCTGCGAATAAACCGCCGGGATCGTTCCGTTTCCGGGCAGCGCTATGCCGATCGCCTCGCAAAGACAATTCATACTGTTGGCAGTGAACATACCGGAACAGGAGCCGCAGCCGGGACAGCTGGAACACTCGACTTCCGCCAGTTCCGCTTCATTCATTTTTCCGGCATTGACCGCGCCTACCGCCTCAAAGACCGAGTTCAGATCCCTGCCATCCAGCGAAAGCATAGGTCCGCCGGACACGAAAACAGAGGGCAGATTGCACCGTGCCGCCGCCATCAGCATACCGGGGACGACTTTATCGCAGTTCGGGATAAAAACCAGCGCATCAAAACAATGGGCTTTGACCATACATTCGATGCTGTCAGCAATCAGTTCCCTGGAAGCAAGAGAGTAGTGCATACCATCGTGCCCCATAGCCAGTCCATCGCAGACAGCAATGGTGTTGAACTCCATGGGGGTACCGCCGGCAGCAAGGACGCCATCTTTCACTGCTCTGGCGATCTGCTGCAGATGTGCATGACCGGGGACGACTTCGTTAAAACTGTTGACCACCCCGACCAGCGGACGCTTCATCTGCTCCGGGGTGTACCCCAGCGCGCCAAGCAAAGCACGCTGGGGGGCGGCAGATACTCCTGTTGTCAGTTTTTCGCTGTTCATTATTTGTTCCAATTCATTTTCGCCCGGAGTTCCGCTCCGACAGTTTCCAGCTGGTGTGCTTTGGCGGCTTCACGCTGTTTGGTGAAAAGGGGTCTGCCATCGGCATTTTCCTTCAGCCATTTGCGTGCGAACGTGCCATCCTGGATCTCGGCAAGGACCTTTTTCATCTCGGCTTTGGTGGCATCGGTGATGAGACGGTGTCCGGTGTTGTAATCGCCATACTCGGCAGTATCGCTGATGCTGTAACGCATAAAGGAGAACCCGCCTTTGACAACGAGGTCGATGATCAGTTTCATTTCGTGGATGCACTCAAAATAGGCGCTTTCCGGCTTGTATCCGGCTTCTACAAGCGTTTCAAAACCAGCCTGCATCAATGCGGTAACGCCGCCGCAGAGGACCGCCTGTTCCCCGAAAAGGTCGGTTTCCGTTTCTTCCCGGAAAGTCGTTTCCAGGATCCCGGCACGACCTGCACCGAGACAGGCGGCATAAGCAAGCGCCAGATCCATGGCATTACCGGAAGCATCCTGCTGAACCGCTACCAGACAGGGAACGCCTTTGCCTTCAACGAACTGACTGCGCACCGTGTGTCCGGGACCTTTGGGGGCGATCATAACCACATTGACAAAGTCCGGCGGCACGATCTCTTTGAAGTGAACGTTGAAGCCGTGGGCGAAACTCAAGGTCATGCCCGGACGCAGATTATCTTTCACGCCGTTTTCGTAGATGGAACGCATTTTTTCATCATTGACCAACATCATGACCCAGTCGGCTTTTTTGACGGCATCGGGCGTATTGAGGACTTCAAAGCCATCCGCTTTTGCGACCGCGGCGCTTTTGGAGTTCTCGTAAAGCCCGACCACCACGTTCACGCCGCTGTCCCGCAGGTTTTGTGCGTGGGCATGGCCCTGGCTGCCGTAACCGATCACGGCGACCGTCAGGTTTTTCAGGAGTTCACACTTGCAGTCACAGTCATAATACATCTTGCTCATTTTCTTTTTCCTTTCGGTTTTGAGCGTTATTTGGGTAGAGTGAGTTATTATTGTCCGGAGTTGCTCAGAAGAGCAACGTTTTTTACATCAAAGAGTTTCCGCAACTGACGCGCCATCTGCCGCTGGATCGCGGTATCGCCCCGGGAGACGATCCGCATAACGGAAAGGGTGGGATCGCCAGTCTCATGAACCGTGAGGCTGTCAATGTTATACTTCCGTTTTGCATACAGCCCGGTGATCCGGTTCAGGACCCCGCAATGGTTTGCGACTTGCAGTTCCACGATAAAACGTTCCATTTTATTTCTCCTTTGTTATGATCAGATCTTTCACACTTCCGCCGGGGGGGATCATAGGCAGCACAAATTCATCCATATCCAGCTGACAATCCAATACGGTGGGGCGATCCTCCGCCAGATTCTGCAGGGCGGCATGAAGTCCGGCAAGATCGGTTATCTTCTTTCCCTCCGCCCCGAACGCTTGCGCCAGAGCGGGGAAGTCCGTTTTCCGTTTCAGCGTGGTCTGAGAGTAATGTTTTTCATAAAACATAGTCTGCCACTGGCGCACCATTCCGAGGACGCCGTTATTGAAGATCACGATCAGCAGGGGCAGATTTTGCGAGACTGCCGTTGCCAGCTCCTGTAAACACATCCCGAACGAGCCGTCACCGGTGAAAAGCACGGTCCGTTTCCGGTCGTTTGCGATACAGCCGCCGATGGCTGCGCCGAGCCCGAAGCCCATAGTGCCGAGACCGCCGGAAGTCAGCAAAGTCCGGGGCAATTTGAACGGGAAATATTGCATGGTCCACATCTGATGCTGTCCCACATCGGTAGCGATGACCGTATCATCGGAGCAATAGGAGGCGACCGTTTTCAGCAGGGTCCGCGGCGTCAGAGCCTGTTCCACCGGCAGGGAATCCAGCTTTTTGGCATTGCGGACCGCTTCATCCCAATCCGGACGGGGCTGAACCGGCAGAACCGCAAGGAGTTTTTTCAAAACATCCTTCACATCACCGCACAATTCGATGTCTGCGGCGGCATTTTTACCGATTTCTGCGTTATCAATATCCACATGGATGATCTTTTTTCCGTTCCGGTAGCGGGCGACATTGCCGGTGGCACGGTCAGAAAACCGGACGCCCAGCGCCAGGATCAAATCGCACTCATCCTGAACACGGGCAGAACTGCGGGAACCGTGCATACCACACATTCCGAGATTCCGTTTATGATCCCGCGGGAGGGCAGTCAACCCCATCATACTGAACGCCACGGGCGCAGAAAGACGGTCTGCCAGAAGCGCCAGTTCTTCGCTTGCACCGGAAGCGACGACTCCGCCGCCCGCATAGATCATGGGGCGTTCTGCTTCATTCAGTGCGGCGAGAGCGTCCGTCAGATCCACTTCCGGCAGCGGCTTGAAGAACAGATCCTGCGGGAAGAATTCCGAATCATCGCAAAGATCTGTCTGGATGCTTTTCGGGATATCCACCAGCACGGGACCGGGTCTGCCGGAAACAGCGATTTTGAATGCAGCATCCAGCACGCCGGAAAGCTCCCGGACATCGCTGACCGCAAAATTGTGCTTGACGATCTCCTGCGTGATCCCTACGATGTCGACTTCCTGAAAGCTGTCCCGTCCCAACAGGGGAACTGCCACATTACCCGTGATGGCAACCAGCGGCACACTGTCCAGATAAGCATTGGCGATCCCGGTCACCAGATTGGTCGCGCCCGGACCGCTGGTGGCGATGACCACACCCGGTTTGCCGGTCACCCGGGCAAAACCATCCGCCGCATGAGCTGCGTTCTGCTCGTGAGCGCACAACACATGGTTGATGCGGTTGGCGTTCTTGTACAGCTCATCGTAAATGGGCAGGACTGCACCGCCCGGATAACCGAATACCGTTTGAACACTGTTGCGGCATAATGCCTCAATTACAATGGCTGCTCCTGATCGTTTCATTTTTCTGTTTGCTTTCCTGTTGTTGATAATAAAAAAGCCCCACCGGTTTTCCGGCAGGGCTCGTTGAATTTTCTTCTTTGCTTCTGTTTTTATACCATGCCGGGCGATTCAATCGGGATAATAATAATCTGAATGAGAATCACAAAAATAATGAGGGCAAGGACGGAGACCGGAGTAAGAAGGAGGGCAGAGGAAGAGACAACAGCAGAAGAAACGGACACGCTCTGTGCCGCTTTCTGATTTTTATTTTCTCTGATCATCTTCTTCATCATCTTCAAACCCCAAATTGCCATAAACAAAAAAACCTCTCCGGGCTGACTGCCTTGGAGAGGTCTCAAAAATCTTTTCCGATTCAGTAATCTCAACAACAGCAACCAGCCATCCCGCAGCCGATAATTACGGCGACGGTAATAAGAATAATGCTGTTAATGTTGTTGAAAAACTGTTTCATTTTTCTTCTCGTAATTTTGTTTTCGTTGCAACTAATATACCATGTTCCCGAAAATTTGTCAAGTCAAAAAAGCAAAAAAAATTCAATTTTTTGTGCGTAGAAACACTTTATCCTTTAAAAAGAAAGCGCTTGCAATACGGGCTGAAAACAAGCTGTTTTTTTATTTCTTTTTCAGCAGTTCCTTCAGATATTTCACGTATTTTTTGTCACCTCATTTTTTGCTCTGCGATCGGTCTGAAACATCTCCATTGCTTTCAGAGAGCTTTGAAAGATGCGTTTTTACGGTCATTTTCCTTGACGTAATTTTGCCACAGGAATTTTTCGTGATGATCCAGCGGCATGTTTTTTACTGCATCGGTGATACTGTGCTTGATGTTCCAACGATCCAGTGCCAAAGCGATGTGCATCCTGAGCAAGCCGTCTGAACGGCGCAGGGGCGCACCATCGCCTTTCAACTGCTCGATCATCTGCCAGGAGGTATCTTGAGCTTTAGCAAGCAGTTTTGTGCCGATTTTCTGTCGCACTTTCCAGTGGGCATCGGCAATTTTTATCAGCGCCATTACCGTATGACCGAAAAACTTTTCGCAATCCCAATCATCCAGATTCATCATCATCAAATCAACCGCTTCCGTGCGCCGTAATTTTCCCAGCAGATAAGTTGCTGCGATCCGGCGAGTTGCAGAAAAACGCAAGTTTTCATTGACAGGAGCGATATCGGAATTTTTCAGTATTTCAAGCAGTTGCGGTACAGATCTTGTATCCCCTGCCAGAGCCAGTGCAAGTGCTGCATTGATTTCTTCAGGCGATTTTTCCGGAGCGGTCTGCAAGATCTTCCATGCGAGATCCGTTTTGCTCTGCTGTTTCACATTCCAAATGGCGAGGGCAGGATTTTTTCCTGACAATCCTGCAGCGATCTCCTCATCGCTTGCAGAGTGCCAGACGGCATTGATATCGCCATCGGGTATCAGCTTTTTCACGCGGACACCGGGATTTTCCGGCAACAGGTGTTTGATGCCGGCAAACTCAATTTCATGGGGCAGGATCTTTCGTTTTTGCGCCTCCACCGCCAAATTTCCAGCCAACTCTCCGGCGGCAGTCATCAAGGCAATCATCCTCAATGCGCATCCCAGATCATGATCCACTCCCAGGTGTCGTGCTGCAGCAATCACGCCATAGACTTTTTCCGGAAAAAGCAGATCTATGGGAACGGGGATGGAAACGCGGATCTCCCAGCAGGAGGCAGCAATGGTCCAATCCTGATAATCTTCGCTCTCCAAAAAGAGGTCCTGTGCATGGGTATCCAGGTTGGAGATGACATGGAAAAATGCTTCGCCGTGTTGACCTTTTCCCGCAAAAAAATCCTTGAGTGTATAGGGAGTAACGGGTTTGATCCGCATTCCTTCCCGCACACCGGGATTATCGGAAAGCTGTATGCAGAGCCGTCCGGTACGAAAATCATCCTGCAAATGCAATCCAGTGCTGTAAAGAAAACTTTTGGAAAAATCTTCCAGATCGTATTGCGCCACCCGCCCGGCATCAAAGTTCTGCACATAAAGGTATTTTCCGCTGATCTTGCCCATGCTGTTGGTGTAACTGTTGAACTCCCGGTCATACATCCGACCGTAAGTCAGAGGCGCGTTTGCCATAGTACAGAGTACGGCATCGGCAGTGGAATCAATAAAAGTGTATGCAGATACCTTGATGAGTTTTCCAGAATGGTTGCGATATATTACAGCAGAAACCCGCTCGCCGGATTTTTCCACGCTGGCAACAGCTGCGCCGTATTCTAAAGTTACTCCGGCAGAACGGGCGGCATTTTCCAACTCCAACTTCAGACTTTCACTCATAGAGTGATAGCCGGAATATTTTTCGGAATTATCCTGTAAAACTTTGGCAAGTCCCCCCACATCCTGAATGTACGACCGGGCAACAAAGCCCCCCGTCCAGACGCCGCCGGGGTAGAAGTTTTTTTCGATTGCCAATACCTTTGCGCCCCGTCTGGCTGCGGTGATGGCAGCAATGATCCCGGCGGTCCCCAGTCCCGCGACCACGCAATCAAATTCACAATTTTCCGGAGCGGGGGTATCAGGAATTTCGGTGTATTTGTATTGCTTCTGCAATCCTGCATCCAAAGCAGCACAGGAATTGTCAAAAATCCGGCAACTGATACGGGAGGCAGACCAGATCATTTGCGCTGCCGCCAATTCTGCCGGGCGTTCTGCCCAACATTTCTGTAAATTCTGCCGGACAAGATCCGGTGTATCAGCGGCATCGCAGGGCATTTCCAGCGTATAGATTTTTTCTGTCGGCGTGCGGAACAACTCAAACACGCCATACTTGCCTTCTGCAAGGGTATTTTCAGAAAAAACGGCTGCCGTAAAGCATTTTTCACCCGTTTGCCCCCGTGCATCGATCACTTTTTCTGCCTGAATACGGATCTCACTGCCGCCCCAGTCAATGAAGGTATAAATGTTACCGGATTTACGGATAAATTCCAGTCCGAGCAAAGGCTGGATGTGGTGCGACAGACACCATTTCGCCAGCACCGGAGCCAGCGCCGCCGGTAAAATCCGGTCATTTTCCAACGCATGGCGGGCAATCAGTTCCCTGCGCAAATCTTCCGCCCCGGAACAGGTCAAAGGCTCTGACCAGTTTTTCCCCTGCAAAAAAGCAAAAGCGTAATCACTGCCGACCGAAACAGAACTCTCCACCACCAACGAATTTTTAAGAACCGCCGCCAAACCGCAACCGTAAAATGTTGCGCCTAAAATAAGGGTGTCAATGGAATAATTGACTTTCATTGTAAAATCTGTTTTTTACTTCTTTTTCAGCAGCTCCTTCAGATATTTCACGTATTTTTTATCACCGCCGGGACGATAGCCGGTCCGGGCGATCTCCTTACCTTCGGCATCCACGATCACGATAGTGGGGAAGCCGCGGATCCCGAATTTCTGCGCCAATTCCATGTTCTGCTTCTGTTGTGCTTCTGAAATCTTTTTTCTTTGCGGGAAGTCCAGTTTCAGAAGGACCAGATCATTTTTTGCATACCTGATAAATTCTTTCTGCGTAAAAACTTCCCGATCCAGCTTGATACACCATCCGCACCAGTCCGAGCCGGTAAAATCAATAAAAACAGGGCGTTTGAGCGACTTTGCGGCGGCAAGCGCTTCCGTATAATTTTCCAGCCAGTCGCCCTGTTTGACTTTGGTGATCACAGCCGCTTCCGCAGTCTGTTTTGCTGCAGCTTCTTCCGCCGCCTGCATCTGGAATCCGGCACCGAAAGTCAGTGCCCCGAAAAGGATTGAAACGATCAATTTTTTCATACATTTTCTCCTGTTTTTCGTGTTTTATAAAATGCGCTGCACTTCCATAAGGAGTATAGACAGCAAAAAATTCCGTTCTCACTCCGGCAGATCATCCATAAGACAGACAATGCCGAAATTTTCCGCCAGGATCTTCTGTAAAGCGGTCTGATCGGGGATCGGAGTCCGTTCACACGTATTGTCGCAACTCTTCCGGATGCAGAAAGTGCGATGGGTTTCCGGGGGGACAGGCGCCTCGATGCTGTACTGAAATTCATCCGTCAGACGGTGCATCATGAATTTGGACCGGAACGGGGAGGAAGGCTCCCGGCTGCAATAGTAATTCACATAGTTGAAGTCCTGCGGGAAATGGGGATCTTCCGTGAAGGAGAAGTAGTTGACAAATCCTTCCGCTGTTTCCGTCTGGACAACGATCCCCAGATGAGCGTCACGGATCAGCCGGTAACGCCGGACATTCCGCTGTTGGGGCGTATTGAATTCAAAATCCAGCGGAGTTGTGGGGCAGAGACATCCCACGCCCGCATCGACAACAAACACGCCCTCCGGACAAGTCACTTTCAACACCCGGTGGCGGCGCATAGGGATGGGATCGCTTTCCCCGAAATGCCAGCGGGCGAAATATTCGGCGACCTCATAACCGAGACTGCGCAGCAGTTCCGCGAACAGCCCGTTCAACTCGAAACAATATCCTCCCATACGTTTCAGTACGATCTTTTCAAAGAGCGCCTCCGTGCAGAGCGGTGGCTCCTGCTTTGTCTGATAAATCGTCAGATTGGTATAGGGAACAGCGGCGAGATGTCCCTTTTGAAGACGGAAGAGATTTCCTTTGGAAACGGTGCGGGAGTCTGCACAGCCAATCCGTTCCAGGTACGCAGTGATCTGATTTTCGTTGAGCATAATTTTCTCCTGTATAATGTCTTTATTCAGCACTAATATATCAGGAGTAGAAAAGAAATCAAGGCAGTACAATTTTTTTGTACAAAAAAACCGGAGTGCTGCAAAGGGCAACAGCTCCGGTTCGGTTCAATCAGTAAGAAATTCTTACTTTGTCATCGCGGCGGGAAATGCAAAAACGGTAGATTTTCCGCCATCACGGATCACAATGATGGTGTATTTGACTTTTTTGTCTTTCTTTGTGATAACATCCCCTTCAAACTTGAAGGCTTCGCCTTTCATGCCGTTCATTTCTTTTTCGTCTGCTTCCTTCAGGAAGACGACATTTTCAATGGCTTTTGCATTTGCCATTTTCACTGCCTTATCCATTTCACTCTGCGTCATGGAAGGCGTACCGCCGCCCAGAACCAGCACCAGGATCAGGACCACGATCAGGGCAAGAACACCGGCAGCGATCATTTTGAATTTTTTGCTTTTCACATCGACTTTTCCGCCGAGTTTTTCATTGATCTGATCCAGCGGCAGTTTGTTGTACAGCTCATCGGCTTTGTTCAGCGCCTGGGCTTTGACTTCTGCTGCTTTTTCCTTGGCTTCGTTGACTTTTTCGTTCATGTTTTTTTCCTTTCTGTTTTGGAGTTTATGATTGAATGAAAAAGGGTTGTTCCGGGTGCAAAAAAAGACGTACTCCACAGCACGCTCCGGAGGTACGCCAATACCCGCAAAAACCATGCAAGCAGAATACGTCCGCATATACAGACGCACCCTTCACGCAACTGGTTTCTGCTCTTTGATTTTGGCGTTTTCCGGAGCAAACCTGCTGAAAAGACTGCAATTTCAACTTTTTATTCGTTTATTTTCTGTTTTCACTTCTCCTTCGTTAAAAAATACGGGGAGAATATACCACAGTTGAAAAGAAAAGTCAAGTTGCAGATCTGCCTGCATGGCAAAAAAATATAAAAATGACAAACAGCAATAACTCAAAAAATTTTGCGTCTGCATATTATTCGCAGCACAGAACTGTTTTTTGTCGCGGTTTTTCAAAAAAAATGAAAGAATTATGGAATCAGCGAACGTTGTGTATTGATCAGGCGTTTCAATTCATCCGCCTGAAAGTCTGCAGCCGAAAGCTGTTTTCCGGTAAAAATATTCTGCAGCCGCTCCCGGATGAGCAGCTCAAAAGCGGCATACTGCATTACCGGATCCGTCGCCAGCATTTCCCGGTATATTTTCTGCGGATCGCCTGTTCTCTTCCGCCAGTATTCCTGACGCTCTGACAGTTTTTCCGGCTGAATCTCCCGGTGAAAGACAAACAGATTCGGCAGATCGAGACAGTATAATTTGTAGGCGGCGTGATCCTTGAAATTTCTGCCGTTCCGCCTCAATTTTCCCAAATCCCGGAATAGTTGCGCATTGTCGATCCCCTTGCAGGAAAGCAACGCTTCAAAATGCGCCCGCTGCTCGCTCTCCGTTTTTTTCAACAGTTCAGGCGCCGTCTTTTCCGGTATCTTTTCCGCTGCCCGTTTTTCAGGCACTCTATTTTCCGGGATTGCGATAAAGAAGGAAGGAGGAGAAACCGTCTCAACAGCTGCGGGCTTTTCTTCGGGCAACAGGATCAGCCCGGCAATGATCGCGGCAGTCAATAAGCCAACAGCCACCATAAAGATCTTTTTCCGGTCAATGCCTGTTTTCTTACCGGCAAGCAGTTTCCGGAAGGCATCCGCACTGGTGATCCGTTTGGAACAGGCAGTCCGGAAGGCATATCCGAGTGCCACATCCATACGGAGCGTAACCTCCTGCGGAAGAGAAGGATAAGAGCGGACCGGCAATCCGGTCAGTGCGCAATAGATCACCTTTCCCAAGGCGTAAAAATCGTCTGCGGGAGCGGGGGCGGAATCGCCATTCAGAACTTGCGGAGAAATAAACCCCGGCGATCCGGCAAGGCTGCCCTTTCCGGCGGGAGCGATCAACCCTGCATCAGCAAGGACAGCACGCCCGTTCACCCAGAGGATATTATCCGGTTTGATGTCCCGGTGGACCAGTCCGTGCTGATGCAAATATTCCAATCCCTGCAGCAGATCCTCCAGCATGGCATGGATCTCTTGTCCCGTCCGTCTGCCGGATTTCCGGATCCGGTTTCCGAGGGTATCTGCCAGATATTCCCCCTGTCCCCGGTTCAGATCATCTGCCGCATCCATGGTACAGCAGATGAAGGAATCAGTGATTTCAATATGGTGGATCGCAAGGAGATTGGCGTGTCTGCAATCTTTATAATTTTTCAATCCGGCGAGTTCCCGTTCCGATAAGGCGCCCGTCCGCGGGACAACTTTTACGGCGAGGCGTCTTCCGATGGCATCCTCCGCCAGATATACCGTTCCGAACGTACCATTTCCGCATAGCTGCACCACGGTGCAGGAACCGATGCTGTCACCTGCTTTCAAGATCATATTTTTCCAACCTCAATCCCAGCTCCGGATCACCGTTGTTCATCTGCTCCAGAATGTCCCGCAGAATGGCGAAACAGCGTTTTTTAGCCTGATAGACCTGATTGACGGAACAGGAAAGATAGGCTGCGATCTTTGCCGGCGACCGCCCCTGAACCGCATAAAGTTCATATGCCAGAAAAGTTTCAGGCGAGACCTTCTGCTTCAGTTGTTCTTCCGCGTCTTTCAGTACAGTCTTCCGCCATTCCTCCATGAAAACGGAATCACATTCCGGCGGCACAGCTTCATCGGAAACGATTTCCGGATCAATGACAGGGAAGCGTTTTTCTTTGCGGAAATGATCTGCGATCTTTGCCTGAATGATCCGCCCGAAAAAGGTACGGAATCTGGCGCGTTCCGGATCGAAACGGAAAGTCCGGCTCTGCTGAAAAAACTGCAGCATCACCTGCTGGACGATGTCATCTGCAACCGTTTCATTTACGCCGTTGATCTTTGCGACCGCCCTGATCACGGGGGAATAGCGTTCAAAGAACTCATCCCAGCCGATCTCATCACCGGCGGCGATCCGTTCCAGCAAAGTGCCGGAAGTTGTGGGGTATCTCAATGTCATACCTGTTTTCTCCTGTTTTTTTAAGATACATCATCAAACGGAGAAAACAAGTTCCTTCTGCAAGATTTACGGAATTGTGATCATATCCCGAAGCAGTTTTTCGTAGTCCGTGAGCAGATTTCCCGGTTTTTCCAGCAGACTGCCCGCAAGTTCGCAGACTTCTGTCTCCGGGTCGAAGAAGCAAAACGGCTCCCGGTCAAGCGTTACAGCCGACGGCAGCTGGAGATCCGGTGCAGGAAAAAAGACGGGACTGGAACACATACTGATCGTAACCAGTTGGGGATAACTCATCGTGTAGATGTTGCCGGTTGTCCGGTCTTCCGCCAGCAAAACACCGCGGATGGAAAGGATCACAGCAGTCGGTCCGGATGTACCGCCTGCACGGAGGATCTCCGTTTCCGCCGGAGAAGGCGGTGATTGCGGCATTGCCGGAGCTGGTGGAGCGGGTGGAGGTACGGGAGGGATATACGGTGCCGGAAGGACTGTCAGGGTTCCCGGCTGATAGTGAAACGATGCTGTTGCGCCGTTGGCGAATTGCGCCTGCGAGGGCGTCAGGACATACGTTCCGATGGCGATGACCGGCGATGGTTCGGGTGTAACCACAGCATCCACCGGGTGATTTTCAATGGGCGTGCCATCGGCATAAGTCAGGGTCAAATTTTCCACGGGTGTAATCGGATCACCGGTAAAAACGGCGGTGTAATCCTGTTGATCCGCCATCACACCCGCGCGGGCAGTGACGGCGCCGATGGTGTACTTTCCGGTCAGCCCCAGCTCCGTATTGATCCGGTCACGGCTCACCCCCAACTGATCTTCCGTCTCCAAACGGACTCCGGACCAGGCGGCAGGATGAAAGGGATCCACTTGTATGGTATGCGTTTCCCGGTCATAAACATTGTTCCCGAAAACATCAGCCGCCGTCACGCCCTGCACCGATCCGGAACCGATGGATACAATACCGGTCCTGCCGTAGGAATATCCGGTAAAGAGAGTATGTTCCAGCATCATAGAACCATTGTTTCCCTGAAAAAGATCAAAGGGACCGTTGCTGACGACAAGGGTATTCTGTATGGTAAGGTTACCGTTTCCGTTGTGGATCGCACCGCCATCCGTTCCGACTGCTTCGTTTCCGGTAAATGTGCAGTCCATAACGGTACAGCTGCCTCCGTTTGCGCCGTATGTCACGAACATTCCGCCGCCAAGCGCACCGAGGTTATTGTAAAATGTGGAATTGCGGATCATTGCCGGTCCGGCAAGATCACGGATCAGCACTGCGCCGCCGTTACCGGATGTGGAAAGGACCATATTGTCTTCAAAAGCACAGCGGGTAATGGTGATCGAATCCATATTTTCCAGCGCCAGCGCCCCGCCTCCGGAAAGCGCCCGGTTATCCGAAAAAAGGGAATCTTCCACCAGAAACGTGCCGGTCTGCATAAGCACTGCGCCCCCTGCCCCGTCTGTCCGGTTATCCGTAAAAGTGCAGTTCCGAACCGTAAAAGCATCCAGATTTTGAACGGTAAAAACGGCGTTCCCCTGCGTACCGGTAAAGGTCAGATTATCCAGAGTAATCCGGATTTCTTTCTGGGGAGCGGCACGGAAAGAGATCATTCCATTCTCCAGCGTTGTGCCGGGTTCTCCTTCAAGGATCAACTCCAGATCCTGCGTGAGATCGACCGTAACCGGGCTGGAAAGGTCCAGATCCTCCACGATCCGGATGGTCTGTTCTCCCCCCTGTTGTGCGGCATTTTCCAATGCGTTTTCCAGTGCAGCGGCTGTTTCGACCGCAACGGTGTTTTCAGCAGCACCACCCTCGAAGAGGACCCGTTCTTCCAGCCGGAAGATCCCGTTCATGGTTGTTTCTGCCAGTTCATCCATTGCAGTTTCTCCAGAGGGAATCCCCAACGGCGGATGTAATCCAGATACTGAACCTTTTTCGCCTCGGGAAGTTCCGGGGTACGGCTCAAGATCCACAGATAATCCTTGCTGGAGGAAGTCACGATCGCTGCCGAATAATCCTTTTCCAGAAAAATGATCCGGTATTCCCCGTAGAACGGACGGAAAAACGAGACTTTGAGGAGACCGATCCCTTTTTCCGGCTGGAAAGCCACGCCCTTTGTCACGCTCCGTTTTCCAACGGGTTTGAAACCGCTGTTTTCCACGGACACGGTGCCGTTTTCTTCCAGTTTGTAGACGGCTGTAACATTGTGAAGATCCCGCTCAAACCAATGGGGAAAGCGGGCGACCTCATACCACAGCCCCATATATTTTTCCGTCTCGAACCCGCTGACCGGTTCCAGATTTTCCGTAGATCCGGCGCTGCGGCAACCGGCGAACAATGCGCAGATCGCTGCGCAGACAACTGTAAAACATCTTCTCATGATCCACCTCCTTTGTTACTGGCAGAGACACGGAAATTGATTGGAAGTTTTTAGAAAAAACGACTGAAACAACGCCGGGATTGCAATAAAAAAACGGCTGAAATACAGTCAAATTCCGGATTCTTTGAAAAAATTTTCCGATTTTTTCTTTTTTGACCCTTGATTTTTGTTTGCGCCCCGTTAGATTACACTTGGAAGCCGCCTCTCCGGGGCGGAAAGATCAAAGTTCCAGGCTCATTAAAATCCCCAAAGATCAAAGTCCGGAATCCAAACCATACTCACCAAAGAAAGGATCATCGCTATGACCAAAAAAGCTGACTTCCCGCACTTCACCCCGAAGTTCTCCGTTGGTACGCTCGTTTTCTGCACCGGCCCGTTCCATTGTGCAGACGGTGCGTTTGAAGATCCGAACAATGACATCTGCTACAAAAAAGCCATGCCCATGGTCATCACCAAGATCATCGCTGAAGTCGATAACGACGGTATGCGCTATCAGTACAAACTCCGCGGCACGAAAATCTCCAAGTCCCCCACGGAATATGAAGCAGTATGGGATGAAGATGATCTCTACTCCACCGCCCGTGAAGCCCTCCTCGATCAGTATGAAAGCGCTCACGAAAGACTGACCCGCAGACTCGCCCTCTGTGAACAGTTCAAGGCGGAAATCGACCAGCTTCCCGCAATTCCGGAAACAATCGACGAAACGCCCCTCAATGAAACGCTGGACTATGTAGACGCCGAAAAGGCTGCCCGCTTCGTCACCGATACGGAGGAAGCATAAGAAAAGACTTCACCGTCTGAGTAAAACAACCCTTCAGGTCAGGCTCCGCGCCTGACCTTTTTTTGTGTCTGAAAAACGGTTCGCGAAAAAAGTTTTTTTTTCAAGAAACAGTGATTGCAAAGGACCGGGGCGGCAGAGCAAACGGTGCGCCGTCACAAGTGCCGTTGACCGTATCCCGCGACCAGTTGGCAAGAATCGTGGCGATACGTCCATCCGGGCTGCGAAACCGCGCGGCAAAGACCTGTTTCCGGCGGTGACGGCAGGGACGCATAGCGCCTTCTTTCGTATAAATAAAGCGGGTCATAAAATCCACATCCTGTTCCGGGCAGATGATCTCCGGTTCTTTCAGCAGTTCGCCGTCAAAGAGAAAGTCCCGGTGTGCGTGGTAGAACCGGACAGCATCGCACAGGAAGCGATAGACTTCTGCATATTTTTCCTCCGTGCAATGGTGCAGCTGCAGGTTGGCAATAGTGGGAATATTGCCGTAAACGATCTGCCGCGCCAGTTCCAGAAACACCTGATCCGGATACAGCTGCAGCCAGTCTTTTTCCTCTTTCCAGCGCCCTTCCGGAGGCCATGCCGGATCGTAAGGCGGAATCCCGTCCGGCAAAGTATAACTGCCGTAGATGGGCATAATACCGTGATAGATCACATTGTACGCAGGGACCGGCGTCAGATCAGGGTCATGCAGGAAGCGTTCGTGGCAGGTCATAATGCCGATAAAAAGATCCATAAGATCGATGTAATCCTCCCCGCATTCCTCCGTGGAAAATAGCAGATCCGGATACATTTCACGCATCTCCCGGATCATCTTCCGGTAGCCGTGGTAATGGTAGTCCCCTCCCCCCGGTGCGTGACCGTGCCCCGTATGATAACAGGGACGGTGGTTGGCATTGCCGATCATGTCCAGATACACCCCGGTCAAGCCGGATTCCGCCAGATATGACACTTCCCGTTTCAGACGCCGCTGAAATTCTTTTGAACATCCGCAGATCGACCCCAGCCGGTGATGATTGAAGATATTGTACGGGACCGCCTCCGGCGTACCATCCCGCCGGACAACAACAGAATCCAAGCCATCTTCCCACGTACTGCATCCATCCAGATCCCAGGTCATACCATTGAGATACGCCTGCACATAACAGCCGCGCTCCGTCAGGGAGCTGATCGCTTTCCGGAATATCTCCTCCCCTTCCCGGGGCGGCCAGAAATCCGGATAATCCGTATCGTAGGGATTGTGATGCCACCAGTACCAGGAAAGTCCGGCTTTTGTTCCGGTATCTTCGCTCAACTTCAAAACGGGCGGGACAACAGACTCCGCCAGACCCCGGTTCCAACACAGACAGGAGATCTCCCGCACCGCAGAAAGTCTCTTTTTCTCTGTGACCCAATGCTGTTGAAGCGCCCAGTTCCGGTACAGACGCGCCGCCTCATACCAGCCGCCATCAAACGCCGTGATCCCGCAGGGAAACGGCAGTTCGTATGCGGTCCGTCCCGCATCCATGGGAACCAGATGTTCCCCGTAGAATGTCAGCGTACCGGGTTCAGGCAGCGTGTAAAAACAGCGTTTCTGCATCCAGGTCTGATCCCGGAAATCAAACAGAAAAGAGCCGGAAGGCGTCATTGCCGCACTGGCACGCATCGTGATCATCTCCGAAGCGGCGATCTGGGGTTCCGCAGAAATGAGCCATTGTTTATCCGCCGGGATCACATGGTTCAGCACATTGTGCAGAACTTTTCCGTAAAAATCCGGCAGCAGCAGTTCCCCATCCTCCGGGAAATCACGCCACCGGATGTACGGAAAATAAATGTACTCCACATCCGTCAGACCGCGGTAAGAAAACGACCCGAGGACTGTCTTTTCATCCGTCTGCCTCCATTCGGCACTGACCGATGCTCCCGCAGGCAGATTTTCCGGCGTGATCACCGTTCCATCCCGGCAGACAAGCCGCCAGGAAATATCCAGTTTTTCAAAGAGGGGTTCTGTCTGCATCTTGTCTCCTTAACTCAATTTCCGGTAGAAGACCAGGTGCATGGTGCGGGGTTCGGGCATATCCAGCAGATAGTTCTGCAGCTCAATGCCCCGGACTGTTTTGGTCTTTCCGTTGTAGATTTCGATCTCGTAAGTCGCTGCATAATCGATCTTCTGCAGCGTGATGATGCGTCTGGACTCATCCCCTTCCGGACGGCGGAAGGCAACAAAATAGCCTCTGCCTTCTTCGGGAACATCGCACTGGTACGCATAGATATTGCGGTGTGTTTCCGGCAGTTCCGCCAGCAGATACCAGTCACCGGAGCAAAGTTCCCGCATCCGTTTTACGGTGGCGAAGGTCTTACGCACCCAGTCATAATCAATATCGTCACAGACCTGGATCGGACAGGCTCCTCCGGGAATGGAACCGGCAAAAAAGCTGTAATCATCGTGATCGATAAAAGTGGTGCCGCCGCCCTGAACGGGAACCCAGCGGGAGAGATAAGTGCTCATGATCTGGCTGGCTTCGGAGGCGTCATACCACGGACGCCCCAGCATATCGGACCGGTAGAGGCAGATACTGCGGCTGCAGGTCTCGAAGTCGATCCGGCGACCGCCGCTGGCGCAGTTATCGATCATCATATCCGGGAACATTTCCAGCAGGGTATCCCAGAACTTGTAAAGTCCGGCAATATGCTTCATCTCGGTCACGCCGACCCGGTCCGGTGTATCATTTTCCCGCCAGAAGGGGATCGTGTTGAAATTGAAGTCCTGCCGGTAATAATTCAGCCCGTGTTCCCGGACCATATACGCCACCTGCTCCACCGCCCATTCCACTGCTTCCGGAATACCAAGATTCAGAAGATAATGCCCGGATGGACCATTGATCCCCAGCATCCATTCCGGATGTTCATCAGCAACAGGCGTCCCCTTCATGACCCGTTCCATCTCATACCAGAGCAGGAACTTGAGACCGGCTTTATGGGCGGCATCCGCAACGGGCTTGAAGCCTTCCGGGTGTGCCCAGCGGTTGATCCGCCAGTCGCCGACCGTACAATACCAGTCACTTCCCTCAAACTCATTGGAGGAAACGGGGCGGTCATTGCCGAACCATCCGGCATCCACCCAATAGACCTCGTATCCCGGCTTTTCTTTTTTGAGCGATTCGAGGTACTTGAGGTGATTTCCCGTCTTATCGCCGCCCCAGGTACTGAAGGACAACGGCACGGAACGTACAGAGCCATCCGCTCTGCGGGGCGTATGATATTTCAACGCAAAACGGCGGAACTGATTCTGCCCGTCCTCCACACTCAAGCCGTCCCGATGATGCAGGATCATAGAGACCTGCCGTAACGTTTCCCCGGGCAGGACGCGGAAATTTGTCTCCGGCATCCCGGTCTGAACATTCAGTTCCCGATCCCCCATCCGGAAATCCGCATACCAAGCCCCGGACCAGCCGACGGCGATATTCAGCCCCTGTTCCTCCGTTTCATCCAAACCGAAATAAGGCAGCCACACAGCGGAACTGCGGCCTTCATCCGTGTCCAGCCGGATATGATTTTCCGGATAACGGGGGCGGAGCCAAACGGTTTCTTCGATGAAGTCACTCTGGCAGTTTTTGCTGCCGAGGGTACGCCGCAGCGCCACATCGTGAATCGCATAAGGAGCTGAAAAACCGTTTTTCGTTTTGAGATAGCCGGTGGAGCGGTCCACCAGATCCAGCGTCAGATCCAACGGTTTGAACCCGCTGACGATCCCGCTGGGTCTGTCGGAACGGTTCAGGAACTCGGGCAGATATTCAATGACCGGAAAATCTTTGTAGAGCGTCACGGTGGAACGCAAAGTCAACGTGCCGTCTGCAGAAACATCTTCCATCACAAACTTTTGATAATCAACGGTCTCTTTCACCATTTCAACGGTGCTGGATGCTGTTTCAAATGGCACACCGTCATACAGAAAAGTATTGATGGGCGCTCTGGCATAGGAGGAAAAATCATTGCCGCAGATCCGGGTATCATCCTGCAGAACAACCATCGGATCGCACCATGCGATGTTAGCGGCAGTCCAGCCTTTTTCCGCCGCTTCAAGCGCCACAGAACGGATCACAAAATCCCGGCAACCGGGAAGATCCGCAGAAAGCAGCTGCACCTCATCCTGCGCAGTCAGCGGCCCCACACTTGCCAGCACATTGCCCGCCATATCTTCCACAGAGAAAACGACCTGCCCTTCCGGATCGCTGAGTACGCCGACCAACGCGTCAAATTTCACAGCATTCCCCGGAACATGAATGATATGTCTGCTGCAGGCATGGTCTCCCCAGCCATCGGTAAAGGTACGGGAACCGATTTTCATGGGTTGTCCGGCGATCCCGGCACCAATACGCATCCGATTGCTCCAACCGATCTCCATGGTGCGGATCGTGGGGATGTCCGGACGCTCGATCAACTGCTTTTTCAGTTCAGAATAAAAATTTTTCAGAAACATAATGCCTCTCCTGCGTTGGTTGGTCTTTCCGTTTTCAGGACTACTTTAGCACAGCAGAAAGCACTTTACAATGAACAAAACTCCTGTTTCATGAATAAAATCCCTGTTTTTGCTCAATGGGTCATCAGCATTTCTTCGGTCACTTCGTGTTCCAGCGGCACCCCGGCGGCAAAATGGAGATAATCCCCGATCACATAGTCTGCCATCCGGTGGACTTCATCGTTGAGGGACCCCGCAATGTGAGTGGTCAGACGCACATTGGGGAGCGTATAAAGTTCCGATCCGGCTTCCGGCGGTTCGGGAAACGTCACATCCAGCAGCGCCGTCAGGTCGGGACGGGCTTTCAGGACTTCGATCAAGCCCGCTTCATCCACCTGCGCGCCGCGCCCGGTATTGATGAAGGTGGCGCCCTGACGCATAGAGGCAAACATTTCTCTGGTCAGGACTTTCTGATTATCTTCCCGGTTGGGCAGGTGATTGCTCACCACATAGGCGGTCCGGAAAGCTTCTTCCAGCGAAACCGTGCGCCGTTCGGGACGGGACGGGATCACCAGCACATTCAGGTTCATATTCAGAACTTTCAGCATCTCCTGCAGTTTGCTGCTGATGGCACCGGCGCCGATCAATGCCACAGTCTCCCCGTAGCAACCCGGTCCGGCAAACTTGTTGGTCCAGTTGTTGGAAAAATAATTTTTCATAGAAAGGATGATCTGCGCCAGCACAAATTCCGCCACCGGAATGGCGTTTGCCTTCCATGCGCTGATCACTTTGATCCCCCGGGCAAGCAGAGGACGGGCAAAATAGTCCGTGGCACCCGCGCCGTAAAAGACCGCTTTCAAATTGGGCATCCGGTCCAGCTGTTCATCGGTGAAACACATCATGCCCCAGGTGGAAAAAATGACTTCAACATCCTTCAGGTCCACACTGTCAAAATTTCCGGCATTCACGATCTCCGGCATCAGATCCGTCACTTCCGCGATCTGCTTCCGCTGGGCTTCGGAATAAACATAATCCACGGTTTCTTTTTTCGCGCAGACAAATACGGCTTTCATCTTTTTCATCGTTCATTTTCCTTTCAAAAGATAGTCGATCATCGTTTCAATATTGGCGATCAGGTCCTTCCCCGCCGTCTCTGCCGGACTGTGTCCCGGGAGAAAGCTCAGGAATGTCCCGCCCCAGGGAGTGACATTCTCAAAACATTGAGGATAAACACCTTCTTCAATTTTTGTATCCATCAGGATCACAGCGGGCGAGACCTGTTCCAGCTCGGTATAGATCTCGTCCGTCCCCAGCGAAAAGGGAATCAGTTTTTCCGCCAGCGGATGCCGCACCTTGCACAGCCGCACCTCATAAGGCTTGACCGGATGAGTGGATGCAGCAACGCCATCCGGATCGCCGGGACGGACCCAGCGGAAGCCCACGATCTTCCGCCACCAGTCCCACTGCCAGAAGGCGGCGCTGGACCCGTGCAGAAGCAGCATATTCCCGCCCCGTTCGCAGTAGGAACGGACCGCTTTTTCCGCGCCCGGTCCGGGGTGCGGCAGATTGCAGGTGGTGCCGATGAGATTCAGGATCAGCAGTTCGCAATCGTCGAGCCAGCTGCCGGATTCCAGCAGGGTCCAGTCATTTTCCACAAAGGTGATCTGTGCCTTCCGTTCCGGGAAGAGGTGTTCAAAAATCGTTTTCCCGCAATGGGCGTTGTAATGGTCATCCGCAAAAAAGTAAATCATATCTTATCCTTTGGTAAAGATGAGCTTATAGTGTTTTTCCGATCCGGTGAGTTTCAGTTCGTAGAGTTTTTCATCCCAGACCGGATTGGCGCCGGGGTAAAGTTTATCCACACACGCAACACTTTCCGCTTTCAGTCCTTCCGGGATCAGTTTGACTTTCCCCAGCTTCACGGAGCCGTCCTTATTGATCTTCGGTTTGCCGAACACGATCAGGTTAATGGCAACGGGCTGTTTCTTTTTCAATTTGAGCGTATCTTCCACCACCACCTGATCCGGCGCAAAGTTCAATTCCCGGATAAAGGATTTCACGCCCGCTTCTGCCGGATAAGCGTTAGAAAGATCGCTTTTCAGAACCGTTTTCGCTTCATTCACATCCAGCGTGGCGGTATAGTTGCGCCCGAATTGCTGTTCCATGCCGCCGATCACGGGTGCATTGTGTCCATTGCCCCGGGTGTACCAGAGCGTATAACGCTGATCGGAGAAATTGATCTTGGCATAGCGTCCGGTACCGGCATCCACGACCACCGGTTCGCCGTCGTAGAACACCTCAAAATGCCCCAGGTCGTTATGATTGTGATTTTCCGCATTGTGTCCGCCCTTGAGGGTCGCCGTAAAATGTTCGGAACGCAGGATCCCCAGACGGTCTTTGTAGCAGGTACACGGCATACCGGCAGATTCTTTCTCCGGAACCTGTTTCGCGGGATAATCGAATAGGAGCGCCAGCGATTCCGTGATCATATCCCCGCAGGATCCCAGATACGCCGGACGGTCCACACCGAATTCCAGCATTGCCTTCGACCCGATCAGGGCACCGGCGGGAACAATACAGGAGAGCATTGTCGGCAGTTTGCAACCGCCGTCCGAAAAGGAAACAACATAATTTTTTCCCAGCCGGATGCGTGCAATGAATTCAAAAATCGCCCGGATCTTCGGATCCTGATATGTCTTTGCCGCACTGCCCGGACGCAGCTTATCCATCAGGTCCACCGCCCGGAACAGCATGGCTCCGGCGCGGGTATAGTACCCTGCCCCTTCATCGCAGTAGCCGTCCTCGTTGTAACTGTCGGCAAAAAGAGATGCGGTATTGTAGAATTTCCGCAGGATCATCGCCAGTTTTTTCGGATCTTTCTCAAACTGGACCGCTGTCGCCATACAGTTGTACCCGCACCAGATCGTCCAGTTGTTGGTCCCGGAACCGTTATACCACCAATGCCAACGGACTTCTTCATTTTCCAGCACATTGTAAACCACCCGTTCCAAAGCCTGTCCGGCGATCCAGTCTGTGATCCCGCGCCATTCTTTTTCCAGTTCATCCCCAAGGATTTTCACCACTTCCGCCAGCATGGCACCGGTGGCGCAGCAGAAGAGATCGGAGGGATAGGGCTTTTTGGGTGCGCCGCTCTCCGGATCCCAGTCCATGTGCGCCGGGATACACCAGGTGAACTCCTCCAATATTGCAATCAGACGGTCCATCAGGTGGGGCATATATTTTTCTTTGTCGCCGGTCAGACAGATCGCCAGCGCAAGAACGGAAAGTTCATTGCCCCGCCCGAAAAACAACGTCTCATATTTTGCCCGGTCGCCATTGATCTGGAACTCTTTATAAGCGGAATAAAGGAGCTGTTGAACCGGTGTTTCTGTGGCGGCATCCGCAAGCGCAATCAGACGGTCTGCCACCTCACACTTCCTCACTTTTTTCCACGCTTTGCGGTCGGCGAACTTGGGATAATAGTCCGTCCGGTACTCTCCGGCTGCAATCTTTTTGAAAAAATCTGCAGGTAAAAGTTTTTCCATCGTGGTACTTTTTTTAACAGCCATACATCACCTCAACTTGTTGATATTTTTAATGTTAGAGGTAATTTCAAAATAAAAAATTAAAATTACTTGAAAAAAGTCAGCTGAAAGTTCATTTTACGCCAGACGAAAGGAGTAACATGAACAATCAACTGAATCATTACATTAGCATCGAACCGGAC
>SUVR01000016.1 GCA_015061915.1 Lentisphaerota bacterium
CCCTGAAACATGATTTTTCGTGACTTTTTCAAGAAAAAATCACAGCCGATGCGTCAAAATTGGTTTGACGCTGAAAAAATCAACTTTTTAACAAGATGAGCCAAAACGTTTTGAAATTGGCTCAAAATATTTTCAAAAAGGGCTTGATTTTTTTGAAAAGTGGGGTATAATGGTCATAGATGGAATAAAATGGAATAAAATGGAATAATTTGGAATGATTGCTTTTTGCGGATACGACAGATGTTCGATCGACTCCAGCGGACGCCTCAAGCTCAGCCCCGCTGTCCTCGCCGATTTCGGCGGGACCGGTGCGGGATTGGTCGCACGGTGTCTGCCGGAAGGATGCATTGCCGTTTATCCCGAAGCATATTTTCAGAAAATGCGTCAGGCGGGAAGCGAAAATTCTGCAGTTCTGGCGGCATCCAGTGCATTATACCGCAGAAATTTGCGTATGCTGAACGCTATGAGTTCGCCCGTGACCATTTCGCCCCAGGGGCGGATCACTCTGCCTGCTGATTTCCGGAAACTTGCCGGAATCGATCAGACGCCGGACGTGGTGGTCGTCGGGGTGGAAGTCGGGGTGGAGATCTGGTCGTTGCAGCGTTGGAACGAAGAGCAGACCCGGATTGATGATCACATGGCGCTGCGGGATGAGTTGGAAATGAAAAGAGATCTTGAAGATCTGAATAAAAATGATGAAAAAAAGTGAGGAACGGATGAAAAATACAATTTGGAAAAAGATCGGGGGCGGCGTGATCCTGGGTGGCGCCTTGCTGTTGATCGGGGCAACAAGCCTGAAAAATAGATCGTTGATTGAGAAGAAGCAGCTGGAACAGGATCGGTGCCGGGAAGCTGCGGTGCAGTTGGAAGGAATCGCTCCCGGTTCAAATTGGAAAGAAATGGCGCTCCGGAATCCGGAATTTTGTATCCGGGCGGGGCATACGGTATTACGCGGAACCAACGGAAAGGTGACGGAATGAAAGGCTGGGTATGGAATTTCGTTTCAGGTCTGCTGTTCTTCTGACCTTTTTTGTCCTGTGGGCAGTCATTGCGGCTTTTACTCTTTACCGCAGAACAGTAGCAGAAGGAGAGCGTCTCTCGGAACGCAGCGAGTCTTTCGCCCGGAAGGAGGGCGTTCTTCCCGCAGCCAGAGGAAGGATCCTGGATGCAAACGGTGTGCCGCTTGCGTGGACCGGACTTCATTTTTCCCTTTATCTTTACAACTCTCCGAATGGTATCAGCGGTAATTTGAAAGATTTTCTTGCAACCCGTTTCAAGATTACTGAGATCCCGGAATTTCTGCCGGGTCAGGAAGAAATCTTACTTTTGGATGAGCTGCCCGTTCTCTCGGAAGCGGAACTGACATCCCTTTTTTCCATACCGGAACAATACCCTTTGCTTCACATCCGCACAACTCACCGCCGGATCAATGTCGATTATCCGCAGCTTGCTGTTTTGCTCGGTGAATGTGCTGCGGATGAGGATGGGGTCCCCCATGGCGTCAGCGGTTGGGAACTGGAGTTCGATCAAGCTCTCTCCGGTACACCCGGTACTTTTACTGTGATGCGTGACCGGAACGGAAAGTGGATGCCGGGAACTTTGAAGATGATCACGATGCCGGTTCCCGGAAAAGATGTGCGGTTGAAGGTGACTCTGGAGGAACTGATCGGGAAAGAAGGTGAAGCATGGAAAAAATAAAACGGCTTCTTTCCATGATCCAGCATCCTCCGCTGGCGCCTCTGGCGGCAATTACGCTGTTTGCCCTGTGGGGATGTCTTTTGATTTATACCGCCAAAGCCTTCGGAAACAATCCCGCATATTTTGCCGGAAGACAACTGATCTGGCTTGGCATCGGGATCGCTGTTTTCTGTATTACGGTCATGATCCCCTTTTATTATTATGAAAAATGGGCATCATGGATCTACTGTTTTGCTGTTCTTGTTCTGGTCGGCGTTCTGATTTTCGGGAAAAAGATCAATGGCATGACCGGCTGGTTTGAACTGGGGGATGATATTCTGTTTCAGCCATCGGAATTCGCAAAAGGTGCAATGATCCTCTTTTTAAGTTCTCTTGCCGGAAAAGATGAATGGAATGGCAGGCACGGTCGCAGCTTCGTGAAAGTTCTGCTTCCTGCACTGATTTGCTGCGGACTCGTAATGCTGGAGCCGGATCTGGGGTCCGCACTGGTTATTTCCGGCGCTTTTCTGATCGTCTTTTTTATTGCCGGTGGTGATTTGAAGTATATTTTACTTTGCATCGCCGGTGTCGGTGCAGCTGCAATCACGTTCCTTTTTATGCGTCCTTACGCGATGAAACGGATCACAGATTTTTTCAGCAGCGATGGCGAAATGTGGCATCTGAAACAGTTTCTCTACACGCTGGCACGGGGCGGGTGGACCGGCAGCAGCGAAGGCGGCGCTCTCTGGGCAAATTCTTATCTGCCGCTGCCTCATACCGATTCCCTTTACGCTACGATCGTGGAGGCAGCCGGATTCGTGGGCGGATTGATCGTACTTGGATTGTTTGTTCTGCTCGGAATTTTGTTCAGTTGTATGGCACAACGGGACAATATCAGCCGGTCAGCCGCAATCTATGTCAGCACGATCGGGATGCTTTATCTGATGCAGGCACTGCTCCATATCAGCGTCAATCTCGTGATGGTGCCGACAACCGGAATCACCTTGCCGCTCCTCAGCTACGGCGGCAGCTCCCTGATCTCAACAATGATCGCATTCGGTGTCGCTTTTTCTGCGATCCGCAGCCATAAACCAACGGTCACGCAGAGCGCCGCCGGGGACGCAGCGCCGGAGCCTGGCTCCGGCAGCCGCTGAAAAAAGCCCGATTCCGGGCTTTTTTCAACGGCTTATAAAAAATGCAGACCGCTTTTTTGCGGTCTGCATTTTTTATTGCTGCGTCCCCGGCGACACTCTGCGTGGTGTGTGAGTTTACTCAACGACTTCGCCGTAGAGGGTCATAGGGGTTGCCCGGACGATTTTTACTTTAACCAGATCGCCTGCTTTGATTTCCTGTTTCGGTTCAAAGACTGCCAGTTTGAATGTATCAGTTCTTCCGGACCAGCGTTTGGGATTCCGTTTACTGGGACCGTCCACGAGCAGGACATATTCTTTTCCAACGAGGCTGGCATTTTTACTGCACTGCCGTTCTTCCAGATCTTTCAGCAGGATCTGATTCCGTTCTTCCTTGACGTCCTGCGGCACATCGTCATCCATCCGGGCGGAGACGGTCCCCTGTCGCGGGGAGTATTTGAAGATGAACGCATTATCGAAACCGACATCGTTCATGACCTGTCGTGTCATGTTGAATTCTTCATCGGTTTCGGTGGGAAAACCCACGATCACGTCGGTGGAGAATGTGATTTCCGGCACCAGAGCCCGCAGGCTGTTGACAATGTGCATATATTTTGCCACATCGTACGGACGGTTCATCTTTTTGAGGACCCGGTCTGAACCGGATTGCAGGGGCAGGTGGATGCTTTTGCAGATCTTCGGTTCGGCGGCGATGGTCTCGATGAGCTTTTTATTGAAGTATGCGGGATGGGGTGAGGTGAAACGGATCCGTTCCAGACCGTCGATCTTTGCGATTTCTTTCAGCAGGTCGGCGAAGGGGGAGAGATCGTCCGGCAGATTGGGTGCATGGCGACCCAGACCGAATGCCGCCACATTCTGACCGAGAAGCATAATCTCTTTCACGCCGTGCCGTACCAGTTCCCGTGCTTCCTCCACAATGCTTTCCGGGTTCCGGCTCCGTTCGTGTCCGCGCACATATGGAACGATACAGTAACTGCAGTAGCGGTCACAACCGCGCATGATGGAGATGAAGGCATTGTGCTTGATCGTATCGGTCCGGTGCATATCGATTCCGGGGGTGTCGGCGCCGCAGCGTTCCCGCAGGTCAAGCTTGCTGCCGGTTCCGTTCAGGATCTGTTCCACGGCATCGGGGATGCTGTGGATCTGATCGGTCCCGATCACAAAATCCAGATGGGGGATCGTCTTGAGCAGTTCTTCGCCCCGGCTCTGCGCCATACAGCCCATCAAGCCGAAGATCATGTGCTTCCGTTCGGCTTTGATCCGTTTCATGATCCCCAGCTTCCCGATGGCTTTCCGTTCTGCCTGATCCCGCACGCTGCAGGTGTTCAGGATCACGATATCGGCTTCATTTTCATCTTCGGTGGGCAGGTAACCGTGTGCAATGAGCAGGGCGGATGCGGAATCCGAATCCCGCTCGTTCATCTGACACCCGTATGTCTTGATATGAAATTTCAGTGCCATCAGAGAACCACCAGATTGTTGCGGTGAATGATCTCTTCTTCCGTGGCGCTGCCGATGGCGTTCCGGATGTCAGCGGTCTGTTTCCCGACCAATTTCCGGCAATCGGACGAGCTGAAATTCGTTTTCCCCTTGGCGATGACTTTGCCATCCAGTGCGCAGATCTCCACAATATCGCCCCGTTTGAACGAGCCTTTTACGCCCACCAGACCGGCAGGAAGCAGGCTGCACGCTGTCTTCCGGAGTGCCCGGACTGCCCCGTTATCCACCACCACTTTTCCTTTGACGGTGGAGAAGGTATTGATCCAACGTTTTTTCGATTCCATTTTATGTTTCATGCCTTCCGCCGGGATGAAGATCGTACCTACATCCTCGCCGTTGAAGATCTTTTCCAGGATCCGTTCCTCTCTGCCGTCTGCGATCCAGAGCGCTTCACCGGCGCTGTTCAGGATCTCGGCAGCTTTCAGCTTGCTGGTCATACCGCCGATGGAGAAGTTGCCGTCATCGGTTCCGGACGCCATATCGTGCTGTTCTTTGGTCACGCCCTGAACTACGCTGATGCGATCGCCGAGAGAGCCGTCTTCGTTAGGCTTGAGCAGCCCGTTCACGGTGGTCAGAATCACGGTCAGGTCGGCGCGGGTCATGGAACCCATAAGGGATGCGAGGGAGTCGTTATCGCCGAACTTGAGTTCATCCACGGAAACCGGGTCGTTTTCGTTGAGGATCGGCAGGACATTCCGGGAGAGCAACGCTTCAATACAGTTTTCCAGATTGAGATGCCGTTCCCGGGCGCGCAGATCGTCTGCAGTCAGCAGCAGCTGGGCGGCGTGAAAGCCCCGTTTCTGACATTCTGCCTGATAAAGGGACATCAGCTTGACCTGTCCGATCGCCGCCAGCGCCTGGACTTCGGAAAGGTGCGACGGTCTTTTTTTCAGTTTCAGCATCTTCATTGCCGTACCAACGGCGCCGGAGGAGACAAAGATAACCTGTCTGCCCGTGCTGCGAATCCATGCGATCTGGTCCACCAGCTGCGGGATCGCCTGCGGATCGGTCAGCAGGCGGGTGCCTGCCTTGATGACGATCCGGTGACAGCGTTCGATCAGGTCTTTGCGTAATTTTACAGCGTTATTCATAAGGATTGACTTTCTGATTTACTTGTTGATCGTGCCGAAAGGGATATGTACGCTGGGCGTGTACGGCGAGGAGGATTCCAGGTGCGGGTAGCGCTGGTCGTCAAAGAAAATATGGGGCTTGAGAATAGAAAGCGCCCGACCTTTTTCGATCCCGCCGAGCAGGAATGTCTGATCTACCGTAATATCCCAGCTCCGGAGAGTGGAAACGATCCGCTGGTCTGCCGGTGCGCTGCGCGCAGTCACGATCGCCGTCTTGAGGAACCGTTTGTATGCGGGATCTTTTTCCTGCAGAGCGTCTTCCATTTTCCGGATGGATGCCAGTTTGGAGAGCAATGCGGCAAGCGGTCCCTGGGGAAGGGGATTGGCAGCGTTGGCGTTTTCCGTCATCTGGAAAAGTTTAAGCCCGCCGGCTTTGTAAACGATTTCTGCCGAGTCATCGGCAAGAACACCGTCGAAGTCGAACGCGATCCGCAGTTCATCGTCATTTTCGTCATCGGTTGCGGCGCTGTCCAGCACCTGACCGGCTGCGTACCCCTGCGCTGCCGCCTGCCGTACATCGTCTTCATTGGCAGAGAGGAACAGCGCCACATTGTAAGCGGGGATATAGGCATAGGGGGAAGCACCGGTGGTGAATGCGGCAAGCTGGATCGGCAGTTTATAGTGACGGATACTGTGCATAACGCGTGCGCCGGTATCCGGGTCATTGTGGGAAAGCAGAACCACTTCCACCGGGTGTTCTTCCGGGAAAAGTTCGTTCAGATGCAGAAAACGCTTGATGAAAGGATATGCGATCCCGGTCTGTAAAACATCCTGCTGATGCGCACGTTGATACTCCCGGTATGCGGCAATCCCGTTGCTGCGGAAGATCGTGTCGGCTTCGTCCAGACGGAATAATGCGCTGGAGGCAACGCCGATCACGAGCTTTTCTTCAATGTTGTAAGCCATCGTTTGCCGGTCCTTCTTTATGCAGTACATTTTTTGATATATTTATATAAAATACACCCGCGCGTACTGCTTTGCAAGGACTTTTTTGCAAATTATGACTTTTTCTTGCGCACGCCCGCCTGTTTGATCGTTTCCGCCGGATCCGGGAAGTTGACTTTCCGCAGCGGTGAATCCTTTTTCAGACGGAAATCCCGCTTTTCAAGATCCATAAAGCCGGGATCGCCGTATCTGGTGTAAATATCGTGTCCGAAGGTTTCCCGCCACTCCTTGAATGTGATCATCTTTTTGTTCGCATTCCAGGTATCGATCAGGGCAAAATTCTTTTTGCTTTTGCCGGAGATGTCAAAATAGAAATTCATGTCGCAGAACAGCTGTTCCGGCGTTGCGATCTCTTTTGCCGCAATCGTGAAGAAGGGCTTGTTGTCCACCACGACCACATTCTGATGGAAGTTGTAGTTATGGCTGAAGTTCTGACCGGGGAACACATATCCGCGCGGGTGGGAGTTCCCTCTGCTCAATGCCACACCGTGATGAGCATTGAACACGGCGATATTGTGGCGCACCTGATTCTCACGCCCGAAATGCTGGTGGAAGCCTTCACAGGAGCAGTCGTGGCAGATATTGTTCTCAATGACAATGTGGGAAGATCCTTCATCCGTGTAGTATCCCCAGCCGCCGTACTGGTTGCAACTGATGTTGTATGCGTAGTTGTTGTAGAGGCGTGTTCCCGGCTGGATCCCCAGCAGGTAGATCCCTCCCATATCGCACAGCACTTTCTTGCCCAGATCGTGAATCCGGTTGAAGCCGATCCGGTTTTCCCGGCAGGTGGCGTAACCGTAACCCCAGTTCCAGCCGCAGGAGATCCCTGTGTAGTAGAGGTCGTGGATGTCGTTATGTTCCACCAGGCAGCCCCACGCCTGACCGATAATGATCCCGCAGGCACTCAGGTAGAGGTTGCCGCAGTGATGGATCTTGTTGTCTGTGATCGAGATATTGTGCGTGCCTTCTTCCGGCTGATGCTGATTCCGGCTGAGGTTCATCATACCGAGCGGCATACCCGTATCATCCACCTGTGCCGCAACGGCGGTGCTGACAGTGCTGATCACGTCTCCGCCGTTCACCAGAATACCGCCGCCGCCCAGATTCGCCAGTTCGCAGTGTGAGACTTCGATATTGGCACAGCCGCCGGATATGGCGATCCCGTACCAGTTGGAAAATTCGATCTTGCAGTCTTTCAACGCACAGTCCACTGCCCGGTTCAGGAAGATCACACCGGGAAGATGGATGGCAGATTGGGGCGCGTTGCTGCACTTGTATCCGAACTCAAAACGGCGCCAGCTGTCCTTGATAAAGTAATTTTTCAGCTCATACGGTGTGTCGTAATTTATTCCCAGATACGGGTGCTTTGCGCCGCCGTGACGGAAGGTGATCCCTTCCAGTGTGATGTTCGAGCAATCCTGCATCAGCACCAGCATGGAAACCACCGGAACGAACGCCTTGAGCGTGGCGGATTTTTCGCCTTTCCGGGGAATATAATAGACCTTGTTTTCGGTGTTATCGAAGTAAAACTCGCCCGGTTCCAGCAATGCTTCCCGCACATTCTTCCAGAAATAGCGGTTGCTCTGCCAGCTCCAGCTGAAATCAAAACGGCTGCTGGAGAGAGAGAAACGCACTTCCCCATCCTGTTTCAAAACCGGCGACGGCATGAAGCTGTCTGCCCACTGCTGAATCACGACTGCTTCGATCCCCGGCTGATTGTACCAGTTTTTATCAAAATCCTCTTCGTGGATGTAGAACCCATCCCGGTTGACCACAAGGGCGTTTTGTGGGGCCGCCTGAGAATTTTTTTTATCAGTTTGCGTATTCTGCACTTCCGGATCGGTCGAGGGAAGCGGCAGAACGCCCTTGAAACGGAGTCCGCCGGTCATATCTTTGGGGAACGAAGCCCGGATCGCATACTTCCCGTTGACCACCATAGCACGCAGAAAACCGTCGGTCACTGCTTCTGCCGGAACAGAGGCGCAGAGGGCTTTTTTGCCGTTGACTTTGACTTCCTGCCAGCCGGTCAGTTCACAGCCGCCGTCAAAGATGACTTCCGCTCCGTCCTGCGCCTTTACGGTAACCGGAACGGGGAAATTGCCCCGCAGTTCCAGCGTCTTTTTCAGGGGATAAACACCGCCTGCGCACAGAATCGTTGCCGGATCTTTGAGTTTACCGGCATCGCAGCGTTTTTTCAGCTCGTCAAACGCCTGCTCAAGAGAGTGAAACTTTCCTTTTGTGCCCGGAGGGGTGATCTTGATTTCAGCAGTCATAAAAAATCCTTCGTTTTTATGTTTTCGATAAAGTATATATCTGGGAAAATATAGTTTTTTTCAAAGAGATTTCAACCGTGAAAAAACGGAAAAAAGAGATGTAAATACAGAAAAAAGAGATTTATTTTGAAGTTTTCGCAAAGGATACGGTGAATTTTGAGCCGATCCCTTCTTTGCTGATAAATGTGATCTCACCGCGGTTCAGTGCCGCCAGACGCCGGCTCAATGCCAGACCGATCCCAACACCTTCCACCGCATTGATGTCTGCACTTTCCACCCGGTAGAAATCCTGAAACAGTTTTGGCTGGTCTTTTTCCGGGATCCCGATCCCCGTATCTTCGATCTCAAGGAGCAGTGCGGACTCCCGTTCCCGAACCCGGACCGTGACACTGCCCTGTTCCGTGTATTTTACCGCATTGGAGAACAGATTGATAAAGATCTGCCGCACCATCCGGGCATCTGCTGTGATGTGCAATCCGGGTGTGATTTCCTGTTTGACTTCCAGTTTTTTCCGTTCTGCCAGGGGCGTGAGGATATCGCACATCTCCAGAATCGTTTGAGAGAGATCCAGCTCCACGGGGGAGGGAACCAGTTTTCCTGCGCCGGACTTTGCCAGATCCAGCAGAGCCGTGATCAGATCCAGCAGGTGTCCGGCGGCAGTCAGGATCCGTTTGGCGTATGCCTCCTGTTTTTCCGGCGGCAGTTTCCCGGCGCGAGCCTCCAACAGTTCGGAAAAACCGATGATCGAGTTGAGCGGCGTCCGCAGCTCATGACTCATATTGGAAAGAAAACGGTCTTTGTGCCGGTGTGCTTCCTGCAGATTTTTTGTTTGTTTCCGCAACTCCCGGTTGACTTGCTGCAGTTCTTCCGATTGTTTCTGCAGTTGGCGTGCCATGACATTGAAATCGAATTTCAGCTGCCCCATTTCATCCGGCGTGATGTCTTTGAACCGGTACTCCAGATCGCCCCGGCTCAAGGCTTTGGTCCCTTCACACATCGTCCGGAGTGTTTCCTGCTGCAATTTACCCAACCGCCAATGACCGGCGAGGATGATACATACGGCAACAAGCAAACCGCCGATCAGGATCAGATTCTCCCGTGTTGCAGTTGCTTCTGCATAAGCCTTTGCGGTATCCTGACGGAGAAGTTCCGATTCCCCGTCAAGATCTGTTTCCAACTGCAAACGCAGTTTGAAAAAACTTGCCAGCAGTTCCTGTTTCCCTTCCTGCGACTGCTCCGGATCACGGATCCGTTTGAAAATCGGGGCGTAGGCAAGAAGAAGTTTTGCGTCGCTGCGGGTCGGGCTGTTGTATGCCAGGGTATCTGCTGCCCGTTTCAGGTCACCCAACTGCTGATAGAGCAGAGAAAGTTCCACGGAACCCGGTCGGGAAAGAAAGTCCGCCAGTGCCCGGTCGGCGTCGTAAAGGGCGTCCCGGACTTCTTTGTGCCGGAGGAGGATTTCTGCGTTATCCGCTGCCCGTTGATCCAGTGTTTTATCCCGCAGCCGGGAGAGTGTAAAGAATGTGGCAAAAGTCAACAGCAGAACGATTGCTGCTGTCAGCCACATCAGGATTCTGGTTGTTCGGATATCCGGCGATCTCATAACATCACGCAAAGGGCAGATCCAGCAGTTTCTGGATCGTGGCAATGAATTTTGCCAGCCGGACCGGTTTTTCCAGAATCGCCTGCGGGGAGAGTTTTTCCAGTTCGGCGGTCAGTTCCGGCGAGAGGTGTGCGCTGGCGATAACGACACAGGAATCGGCAGACTCCGGATTTTCCCGGATCAGAGCCAGCAGTTCCTGACCGTTCATCTGGGGCATACGGATATCCAGCACGATCAAATCCGGTTTCCAGGAGCCGATGAGCAGTGCGCCTTTCATACCATCGGGAGCGGTTCTCAGTTCATAGCCGGTGAAATCGGTGAGTGCATCCGTCACAAATTCCCGGAACGCCTCATCGTCATCGATCACAAGGATCCGTGAGTTTTCCCGTGTTGCCGGGAGCAGTCCGCGTTTTTTGGCAAATTCATCCAGTTCTTCTGTCGTAAAACGGTAATGTCCGCCGGGTGTCACGCCACCATTGAGCTGTCCCTGACGGATCCAGTTGGAGAGACTGGAGCGGGAGACTCCCAGATATTTTGCCGCTTCATTCGTTGTCAGTAATTTTTGATTTTCCACAGTTCCGGCTCCTGTTATCCGGTCATTTCAGCCAAAAGTAAAGAAGAACGGCGATCCCGAGAATGATCCGGTAGTATCCGAACCCACGGAAATCGTGATTCTTGATAAAACGCATAAAAACAGCGATCACTGCCCATGCCACGAAGAATGCCGTAACAAATCCGATCCCCAAAGCGATCCATTGGGTACATTCCAGATCCAGCCCGCTTTTGAGCATACTGTATGCTGAAGCTGCAAACATCGTTGGAATCGCAAGAAAAAATGAAAATTCCGCTGCCAGTTCCCGGCTGCAGCCCAGCCCCATTCCTCCCACGATCGTTGCTGCACTGCGGGAAGTGCCGGGGATCATCGCAACGCATTGGGCAAGTCCGATCCCGAATGCCCGTTTGTAAGATAATTGATCGATCGAGCCGATCCGGACAGCATCTTTTTTCGATTGTGCCGGTCGGTCCACCAGAATCAGGGCAATACCGCCGAGAACAAGCATCACTGCCACGGTGACCGGATTGAACAGTTTATCCTGGATCCAGCCGCCGAACAGCGCTCCGAGAACCAGCGCCGGAACCAGCGCCGGAAGGACTTTCAGCCAGAGACGCCATCCCGGTGTGCCGAAATCGATCCCGAACTTGCCGGACCGGGTGATGAACACGCCGTCAAATACTTTTTTCCGGAAGTACACCAACACGGAAAGGATGGCTCCCAACTGAATGACGATCTCAAATACTCTGGTGAAATCTTCATCCATTTTCAATACGGTTTCATCCAGCAGGATCATGTGTCCGGTACTGCTGACCGGCAGAAATTCCGTGATCCCTTCCACGATCCCCTGGATCAGGGCCTTCAAGTATAAAAAATCCACAAAAATACCTTTCGTAAAAAAATAAATGGCTGTTCCGGTGAATATACTTTAACAAGAACGATTTTGCAAGTAAAAATACAAGAATTTATACAACTTTTCAGCGCAGCCCGGAAAGCGGAAGCGGTGTAAATGCTTTCCGCTTTTCCTCCCGTTCACGGGCAGGGGCGGAAAAATATTTCCAGCGGTTGTAGGCAAAATCGTGGACACGGTAATTTTTCATCCAGGAATGGGTTACGACAAACGCCATCGTATGCGTTTCAAAGATCCACGGAACCTGCTCCTGAAGATAACGTGCCATCGCCTGATATTTCGCTGTTCGTGCCGGACTGTCCTCCATAAATTCAATTTCCCGGTACATCCGGTCGTATGCTTCATCCTTGAAACACGCCCGGTTGCAGCCGCCGGCATTGCCCGAATAGAACAGCTGCAGAAAGTTCTGTCCGTCCGGATAATCGGCGCACCAGGAGTACCGGAAAAGCTGCACGTCCCCGGACGCAAGTTTTGCCTGAAAACGGGGGCGGGTGTTCAAGTTTGCCCGGACTTCGATCCCGATGGCACGCAGGTCGTTGGCAAGCAGTTCGGCGATTTGTTGAAATGCCACATCGGTTCCCGCCTGATCAAACGTCAGCACCAACGGCTTTCCCGTCGCCGGATCAATTCCCCCCGGGTAGCCAGCTTTGGCAAGATATTCTTTGGCAAGAGCGATATTTTTCTCTCCGAATCTGCCCTTTTCGCCGGTAAGATGCCCGGCGGTCCCCGGAGGAATGGGGGCAAATGCCGCCGTATAACGCCCGCCGGATTGCAGGATCCGCAGATCCTTGTCAAACGCCAGAGAAACAGCCCGCCGCAGATCGGTATTCCTGCCGAGAAGAGGATCGGAAAAATGGAAGCCGATATAATTCGTCTCCTGCAATGGCGCCCGGAGCAGCCGGATCCCGCGCTCCTGCAAGGCGGTGGCGAGTTCCCCGTTTTCTTTCACAAGAGCCTGGAACTGATCGCCGTCCAGCGTGTAGAAATCCAGTTCCCCCTGCAGGAACATCAGCCAGGAGGAAACGTTCTGGCGCACAAGATAGCAGGTGATCCTGTCCGCCAGCGGAAGGCGCTTTTGCCGGTCCGCCGGATTTTCTGCCGATGTATAATATTCTTCCCGGTAGTCCGGATTGCGTACCAGATGAATGGAGTGATCCTTTTTCCATTCCTGCAGTCGGTAAGGTCCGGATCCGCAGGGCTGTTCCGCGAAATCGCCAGCACCGTAATATTCCACGGCACGACGGGAAACGATCGCGCAGTTGGGCAGGGCGAGCAGATAACACAGACGGGGATTTTTTGTCTTTCCCGTGATGAGGAATTGTTTTTCATTCAGGATCTTCAACCCGCTGATCCCCTGATCGTAAGGACGGAGATCTCCGGCTGCGGCTTTTGCCGTGAGAGACCGGAATATCTCTGCCCCTTCCACGTTATCCCGCAGGATCCAGTATGCCGGGGAATTCAATCTGCCATCTGCAAGACGGAGCAGGGAGAAGACCGCATCTCTGCTGGTGACTTTCCGTGAAATCTTATCCGGAAAACAGGGGGCATCCTGAAAATACAGATCGTCCCGCAGGGTGCAAAGATAACTTTTTCCATCTTCCTGCAGGACCGGCATTTCCCGGAGCATGGCAGGTTCCAGCTTGTATTCACCGGAACCGTACTGGTACTGAACAAGCGTGTCATAAAATGCCGCACATACGCCCAGTGTGGGGGAATCGGCGGCAAGGGCTGGGTCAAGGGTCGTGACCATTCTGCCGAGACTCATAACAACATGGTTTTCAACGATTTCTTTTCTTTTGCTGCAAGCACAGAGGCAGAGGGCGAGCAGAAGCAGGAAAAGATTTCGGAAATGTGTCATTTGCCCCGGCATTCTTTGATCAATCGTCTTGTTCGTCCGAATCCGGATCATCAAAATCCGGATCATCAAAATCCGGTGCTGCTGCAAACTGATCTTTCGGGCGGCTCTGCCATTCGGCGATCGCCTTGTTGATCACGTCGGCGGAAAATCCGCGTCCTGCCAGCATACACATGATCCTGTGATTCAGTTTCGCCGGATCCGGAATGGAGTTCAAACGGCGTGCCCGGTGTTCCAGGAGTGCCATCGCATCGTCCAGCGGGGTACGCCGGCGATTCTCCGTGTTGGCAAGGATCTCCCGTGCAAGCGCAGGGGCGATCCCTTTGTACGTCATTTTTTCATAGATCCTTCTGTCTCCATAGGATCGATCCCGCATAACGCGGACAAAGTCTTCCGCGAACTTGCGGTCGGAGAGATACCCCATCTCTTCCAGTCGGGTGAGGGTGTCCTCGATTTCCTGGGGATCGGCATCACTTTTGCGATAGAGCTTTTTACGCAGTTCCATTTTCGTCTGGCTGCGTCTGCTCAGCATCCCTGCTGCCAACTCCAGTAACGATTTCTTTTGCGGTTGCGGCATTGTGTTTTCCTCGTTTCTCTGCTTGTTGCCTGTACTTTGAATGATGATTGTTGCAATGTGTTTAACCGCTCTCTTTTTACCAAGCCTCTGTTGTATACTGAACTGCACGCCGGGCAAAATTCATACAAGCCTGTTTCAGACCGCTGAATTTCGCAAGCTGCGGGTCAGATTCGTACTGATAACGGGAGGTGCCGGAGATACTGCGCATAGGGATCAGATCCTCATGACGCCCCGGTATCTTTACCACAAAATTGCCGCTGACGGTAATGCTGAATTCCGTCGGGCGGTACGTTTCCTGACCATCATCGCTGTCATCGCGCGTGTTGATCTGGGTAACATTTTTGATGTGGCAGTACAGCACACAATCCGCTTTTTCCTTGCTGACAAGTTTCAGAGAGCCGTCCACCATGATCTGTTCGGCGAGCTGCCCCCGCATAATTTCCGTCAGCAACGGTTCTTTCGTATCGTTTTTGATGTCTGCAATGGCGATCGTCTTGATCTGCGGGTGCATCATGGAACCCATATGGTAGCCGCAGCCCGTAGTGATCAGAACAAGAACAACAAATGCCGCCAATGCACAGAGTTTCTTAAATGTCTTCATCGGTAGTATTCCTTTCGGGGAGGGTGTCGCGGGAGTCACGGACCCGGTTCAGCTCCAGGTCACGGACCGGCAGCAGAAATCTGCCATCGCTGTTTTCCGGCACGATCATGATCCGGGAGCGTTCCTCCGGAATCGTGTTTTTCTCAATTTTGATCCGGTATTCCGGTTTCCGGGGGGCGTTCTTTTCCGGCGGCGTGTAAGTGGAATCCAGCTTTGCCAACAGTTTTTCTGCCGGGATCGCATCTTTACTGGTTCCATAGTCACGGATGATCTGACCGAGATATCCTTTGGCGGCTTCATCATTGCCCTTCCGGTGATAATATTCCGCCAGACCGTAAAGACGTTTCACATTGATGCTGTCCACCAGTTCCCGCTGTTTCTTCGCCCAGGGGATCTGCCGGTCGTCGGGATACTTCTCGATAAAGGCGTCCAGCTGTTCTGCTGCCAGTGTCGCCCACTTGCCGTCACCATCGCCATTTTCGGCAAGTTTTGTGTAGAGATATGCCAGCTGAATGTAGGCGTTCCGTGCAGCATCGGTATCCGGATGCAGCTTCATGATCGTCCGCAGTTCGTCCACTGCTGACACGGGATTTCTGCCGTCCATATGGGTAATGGCAAGCCGCAGCCGTGCCACCGGCGCTTCCGGCGCGCTGGGCGCAAGTTTCAGGGCAAGACGGTAAGCATCTTCCATACGGTTTTTGTCGTGAATGAACGGCAGCCAGGAGATCGCCGCATCCTTGTGTCCGTCAAAAAACGCATCTCCGATCTGGTACATACGGGTCACAACACGAGCGTAATCAATACGGTTGATATGTTCATCCGCCAATCGTTCCAGACAATCCAGTTCTTTGCCGAAGAAGCCGGCTTTCCGGTAGTTCCTGGCAGCACCGATCAGGGCATTGGTTTTCGGAACCGGATCTGAAGCGTAAAGTTCCACTGCCATATATTTTTCTGCAGCATCGTAGTAATCTGCTTCCTTTTCATACTGTTCTGCGTCACGGAGTGCATCCAGCGCTTCCCGTTCATACGCAAACAGCGAAAGGGAAATGCAGAAAAGGAATCCTGCGGTCACGCGGATCAACTTCTTTACATTTTGTAATGTTTTCATATAAATTGTTTTCCTTAATATACCGATATTTGAGAAATTCAGGAAATATAACATAAAAAATCAAGATAGCAAGCAAAAAATCTGAAAAGTTACTTGTTTTTTTAAAAATATGGTCTATGATAAAACGGTATTAAACACGAACACCGGAATCCGGAGCAACTCCGGAGTGGATGTGCATCCTATGAAAATTTTACAGATCATTACAGAACTTGGCGGCGGCGGTGCGGAAAAGATCATTGCTATGCTGTCGGAGGGGCTTGCGGCGGCGGGTGATACTCTGACCGTTGTTTCTCTGTTGAAAGAGCCTCCGGACACAACGATCCCGGACCGGCTCCGGTCTGCGGGGATCGAAGTGATCTTCTTGAACGGGAAGAAGTTGGATCCTTTTCTGCTGCTGCGTCTCCGTCGGATCATCAAACGGATTTCTCCGGATGTTATTCATGCTCACCTGATGCACCCGAACCTGCTTTCCCGTCTGGCGTCTGTCGGACTTGGTATTCCGCTGGTGAATACGATTCATACCGCTGAAAAACGGGCGGGGAAAAAGAAATATTTTCTGTTGGACAGATTGACATGGCATCTGGCAGACTGTGTTACGGCTGTTTCGGCATCGGCGGCGACATTCCACCGTCAGGCGTGCGGTTTGAAAAAGACGGTCAATATCCGGATCATTCCCAATGCCGTGGAGCCGGTCGTTCCTGCGCCTGAAGAGCTTTGCCGCAGCTTGCGCGATCAGTGGTGTGCCGGAGCGGATAAGATCATCGGCTGTGTGGGCAGGCTGGATGCCATGAAGGGGTTTGATGTGATGCTGGATCGTCTGGAGCCGCTGTCCCGTCTGATCCCCGATGGTGAAAAATGGCTTCTGCTGGTCCTCGGTGATGGACCGGACCGGGAAAAACTGGAGCGGAAGGCTGCCGGTTTGAGGTATGAGAACCTCAAAATCGTTTTTGCCGGATTCCGTAACGATGCCGCATCGTTGATGAATCTCTTTGATGTGTTCCTTTCTCCTTCATTTTGTGAGGGATATGGTCTTGCGGCTGCCGAGGCGATGACCCTCGGTCTTCCGGTAGTTTGCAACCGGATCGATGCCCTGCCGGAACTTTGTCAGGCTTACAATGGTGATTCCTTTCTTTTCAGTATGGAGGAGGATGTGGAAGGAACGGAAATGGCAGTTCAGCTCCTCTCTGCCAGTGAATGTGAGCGGTCCGGAGGAATGGTCCTGATGGATAAGGGAAAAATGGTGCAGATGTACCGGCGTCTTTATGAAGCGTTATTCAGACGCAGAAAAAATTGAAAACAAGGAGGTTGTGTATGTATTGTCTGCTTCGTGGGTTTCGCCGGTACTGGCGGCTTCACGCAATTGTCTATTATCTTCTTTCTCAAATCGTTGTGGTTCTTTGGCAGCGGCGAAAAATGCCGTCTGATCCCGCCGCCGCAGCAAGAATGGTCGTGGAGCAGACCCGGAACTGGGCAAGAGGCTTGATCCGCATCCTCGGAATCGAAATTTCTGTGGAGGGAGAAGGCACACTCGTGCCGGAGAACGGAGGTCTTGTGATCTCCAACCATCAAAGCTATCTGGATATTCTGGTTCATGCCGCTGCCGGTGGGATGTGTTTTACGCCAAACTCCGGCATCCGCAAGTGGTTCTTTTTCGGCTGGTATGTCAATATGTCCAATCCGGTTTGGATCGACCGGACTTCACCGGCAAAGTCAAAGAAGACTCTGGAGGAATTCCGGCGTGTCATCGGCGAAGGTTCAGTCCTGATGCTGTATCCGGAGGGAACAACGACACGGGGCGATGTGCCGCTGCTGAATTTCAAGTCCACTGCTTTCGAGGCTGTCGCCGGGACAGATAAGCCGGTAACAATGTTTCTCACCTTTTACCGGAAGACAGATCCCCGGGACGCCGAAATCCAGTGGTACGATCATACCGGCTTTGCCAGACACGTCTGGCGCATCCTCGGCAACGGAACGATCCGGGCGACCCTCGTTCCCCTGCCGCCAATGATCCCCGATAAAGGCGCATCCCGGAAGGAACTGGCAGAAAAAGCTCACGATCTGATGCAGCAGGCACATACCGCTTATCTGCAGAAAATAAAATGACCGGGAGCAGAGCGGCAGGGCGGCGGCGCACCACCGGCGTGATTAACGCCGGTGGTTTTCTTTTTTTCCGGGGCGCGGTGCCGCGCCCCGGAAAAAAAGAATGCCGGACTGAGTCCGGCGCGCCGCCGCCCTGCCGTCCCGTATCGCATCTCTGCTTATTTTTTTCGGATTGGAGCTTGCACTTTTCCGCATACGGGTGTATATTATGTATATAATGCAGTTTTCAGGGCGTGGTGAGATCGCTTTTTTGATCAATTCCCGACCGGCGGTAAAGTCCGCGACTCCCTTTCAAGGGATTGACATGGTGTGATTCCATGACCGACGGTAAAGTCCGGATGGAAGACGGCTGCGTGCGGCGTTGAAATCATTGTCCGTACCGTATACCGGCTCTGCAGACAGCAGAACGTGAACACAACAAACGGAACCATGGAGAACAAAATGGAAGAACTGATCTTTGATTCAGTGGAGAGCGTACTGGAAGATGTACGCGCCGGAAAACTGGTCATTGTCACGGACGATGAGAACAGAGAAAACGAAGGTGACCTTGTCTGCGCGGCGGACAGAGTTACGCCGGACATCATCAATTTTATGATCACTCATGCCCGCGGGCTTGTCTGTGCTCCCATTACGGAAGCGCGCGCCCGGGAGTTGGAAATCTACCGCAAGCCTTCTACCGACCACTTCAATACTGCTTTTACGGACAGTGTCGATGCACTCACCGGATCCACCGGGATCAGCACCTTTGACCGCTGTAACACGGTCAAGGCGCTTCTCAATCCTGCTACACGCCGCAGTGACTTCGGCATCCCCGGGCACATCTTCCCCATTGCTGCCCGTCCGGGCGGTGTCCTTCAGCGGACCGGTCACACGGAAGCGGCGGTTGACCTTGCCCGTTTGGCGGGGCTGGCTCCTGCCGGGGTGATCTGCGAGATCACGAAAGATGACGGCAATATGGCGCGTATGGATGACCTGATGGTCTTCAAAAAGAAATTCGGTCTGAAACTTTGCACCATTGCTGATATCATTGCATACCGCAGAAAGACGGAAAAGCTTATCGAGTGCGTGGAATCGGTCAATCTGCCTACGGATTACGGCGATTTCAAACTGCATCTCTACCAGTCTAAAGTGGACGATCAGGTGCATCTGGCGCTGACGATGGGCGATGTTTCCGGCAAGGATTCCGTGCTGACCCGTGTCCACAGTGAATGTCTGACCGGCGATGTGTTCGGTTCCCGCCGTTGCGATTGCGGCGATCAGCTCCATCAGGCAATGAAGATGATCGCACAGGAAGGTGCCGGAGTCATCGTCTATATGCGTCAGGAAGGACGCGGGATCGGTCTTGCCAACAAGATCAAGGCGTACAAGCTGCAGGAACAGGGGCTGGATACAGTGGAAGCCAACATTCAGCTCGGTTTTGAACCGGACCTGCGGGAGTATGGTCTGGGCGCCCAGATCCTGCTGGATCTCGGTGTCAAAGGTGTTCGCCTCATTACGAACAATCCGAAGAAGCTGGTCGGCATTGATGGTTACGGCTTGAAGATCGGTGAGCGTGTCCCCTGTGAGATCGCTCCTCAGGAACACGACCACTACTATCTGGAAACGAAAAAGAACAAAATGGGGCATCTGCTCCATCTGGATTAAGCAAAACATAAAACAAAAATAGAAGGATCAGAAAAGATGGACAAAACAGTGAAAAATGTGATGGAAGGCAAACTGACTTCCTCCGGTCTGAAAATCGGTGTGGTCTGCGCCCGTTTCAATGCGTTCTTTGTGGAAAAACTGCTGGAAGGCGCAGTGGATGCTTTTGTGCGTCACGGCGGCAATGCTGATGACCTTGCTGTGGCATGGGTCCCCGGTTCCTACGAACTGCCTTTCGTCTGCTCCAAAATGGCGAAGAGCGGCAAGTATGATGCGATCATGTGTCTCGGCGTTGTGATCCAGGGTGCCACGACTCACGCTGCCCAGATCAATGGTCAGGTCTCCAAAGCCATTGCCCAGATCGGTCTGGAATCCGGTATCCCGGTCCTCTACGGTCTGGTCACTACGGAAAACATTGATCAGGCGATCGAACGCAGCGGCACGAAAGCGGGCAACCGCGGTGCCGATGTGATGATGGCTGCTGTTGAAATGGCAAACCTGAACCGCGATTGTCTGTGAGGTTGCTGCCATGAATCAGGAAGACAGCTTCAACATGGAAGAACTGAGTAAAGAGGTCTTGCCCGGTCATAAGCAGCTTCTCCACTTCAAACGTATGGGGCGTGAACTGGCGATGCAGTATCTTTTTCAGTGCGACCTGGCGGGCGAAGGGGAATCGGAAGAATCCATGGAATGTTTCTGGGAGCAGGCGGAGGAATCCGGCGAGTTTCCCAATAATCGGGTATTCCGGAAAGCCCGTACATACGCCGAAAAACTGATCCTGGGTGTTCAGGCGAACGAGTTTGAGATCAACGATATGCTGGAAAATGCCTCCAAGCGCTGGAACCTGGGCAGAATGTCTGCCGTCGACCGTAACATTATGCGGATTGCGATCTATGAACTCAAATTCTGCCCGGATATTCCGCCGGTTGTCAGCATTGACGAAGCCATTGAGATCGGTAAGGATTTCAGCGGTGAAAATTCCGGTGTGTTCATCAATGGTCTGCTGAACGGGATCAAAAATCAGCTTTATCCCGAACTCAAGAGCAGCCGTCCTCCCCGCCGCAAGGCAAAGGAAGAATCGGAAAAGACGGCAGAAGATGGAGAATAAAACGCCATGTCTCTTTTTGAAAAGTTCAAAAACGGGTTGCAGAAAACAGCGGTTGCGCTGAAACGCTCTGTGGGTGGTATCTTCTCCGATACGAAGAAGTGGGATGATGCCGCATTTGCGGAGATGGAAAATGCGCTGATCGCTGCGGATCTGGGCGTGAAGGGCGCAAAGCAGATCGTGGCGACCTTGCGGGAGGAATATGCCCTCGGTCATCTGAACGGCAGCGACGATATCCGTGCCTGCACGGAAGCCGGGATCGTGAAGATCCTTTCCGAAAGCGGCAGAAAACTGAATGTGAATACTGCCGGCGGACCGACTGTCCTTCTGGTGGTCGGGGTCAACGGCAGCGGCAAGACGACCAGCATTGGAAAACTTGCGTGCCGTCTCCGGGATCAGGGGAAAAAAGTTATGCTGGCGGCGTGCGATACCTTCCGTGCGGCAGCTGTGGAGCAGCTGAAGCTCTGGGGCGAACGCTCCGGGGCGGCGGTTGTTGCGTCCAAACAGGGTGCGGATCCTGCTGCAGTGGCGTTTGATGCTGTAAAATCTGCCATTGCCAAAGATGTGGACTTCCTGATCATTGATACAGCCGGGCGTCAGCAGAACCGGAAAAATCTGATGGATGAGCTGGCAAAACTCCGCCGGATCATCGAAAAACAGCTCCCCGGTGCGCCTCACGAAACATTGATGACGGTGGATGCCAGCCTCGGAACAAATGCGCTTTCACAAGCCCGTGAGTTTCTGGCGGTCTGCGGGGCAAGTGCGTTGATCCTGACCAAACTGGATGGTACCGGAAAAGGCGGTGCCGCCTGTGCAGTCCAACAGGAATTCAAATTGCCGGTCCTGTATATCGGGCTGGGGGAAGCTCCGGACGATCTGCAGGAATTTTCCGCAGAAGATTATGCGAAAGCGTTGCTGGAGGATTGAAAGATTCTCTTTGACGGAGGACATCGCCGATGAAAAAAATCATATCCTTTCTTCTTTTGATCCTGCTCTCCACCCCGGTGTGGGGCAGGCGCAGTCCGTTTCCGGACAAGATCGATTATGTGAATGTCATCGGCAAGGACTGTTCTGCATACTTCAATGCGGCAGCTCCGGATTTCTTTCTCCGGCAGGCGGCAGACAATCTGAATTATCCGCTGTTCCGCTGGACCAGTGATAAACAGACCGATGCCCGCTATCCCGGCTACGCCAATTCACCGGAACTGAGTTTCTTCGGTGTCAAGGTCGTGGAGATGATCGTCCGGTTTGAAGATGACCGCCTGCATCAGCTTTACATTGTCTTTTACAGCCGGGGCGATGCAAAAACACCCCTGCGTATGACGGAATTCAACAAGCTGCGCTCGACATTGGAAAAAAAACTGACGGAATATACCGGCGATAACGGTAAACAGGTCGCCGGAAATCTGACGAAGAATGACCGCCTGTTCAACCGTGTTTATGTGAAAAGAGATTTTGTTTTTGAACTGAAATCCAGCATCCGGACCGAAAAAAATACGAAGTCCGGCGAGTTTATCCAACTGGAAATCAGCCGTTTTGATCCGGAAAACGATCCCCGGCGTCAGCGGGTCGCACAATCTCATACCACGGTCCGGCGGGTGGAGTTGGAAAAGAATCTCAAACGGGCAGATAACGGGGATGTCTGGCTGGACAATGTGCCGATGGTCGATCAGGGGTTGAAAGGCTATTGTGTTCCTGCGGTTCTGGAGCGGATCCTGCGCTATTACGGCAATGAAAATGTGACGCAGCACACACTTGCTCAAGTGGCGGGAAGCCGGGCGGACAAAGGTACTTCCGTAGAAAGTATGGTGGAGGTTGTCCGGCAGATCGGTGGAAAATTCGGCGTGAAAGTCTCGCCGGTCTACTTGCGGGGAAATGGTGTCAGGGATCTGGAGAAAGTTGTCCGTGATTACAACAAAACAGCCAAGCGGATGAAAAAACGGCAAATTTCCATTGTAACGCAGAAAAAAGGCAATACAACTTACTATATGGTGGCAGAAACTCTTGCGAAAATGCAGCCGGAGGTGGAACTGGAATTCTGGACATCCCGCAAGATGGAATATAACGAATTTCAAAATACGATCCGGAAGAATATTGACAAAGGGATCCCCGTGATCTGGAGTGTGCAGCTGGGGAAGTTCAAGGAGGAAAAAATCCCTTCCCAGACTGCCGGCGGTCATATGCGGTTGATCATTGGATACAACAAAAAAAATAATACCGTGATCTATACCGACACCTGGGGCAGCGGACACGAGAAAAAATCAATGTCCGCCGCGCAGGCATGGACGATCACAACTGCCTATTTTTCCGTATTGCCATGGTGAGGAACTGGATATGACGCAGAAAACAGACAATTTTTATATGAAGCGGGCGATCCGGCTGGCGAAGCGGGCATTTGGTATGACCAGCCCCAATCCGCTGGTGGGCGCTGTGATCGTGAAGAACGGCAGGATCATCGGGGAAGGGTGGCACAAACGCTGCGGCGGTCCCCATGCTGAAGTGGAAGCGATCCGATCTTTGCGGGATCCGGCAAAGGCAGAAGGAGCCACGATCTATGTGACCCTGGAGCCCTGTTCCACCTTCGGGCGTACGCCCCCCTGCTGCGAGGCGATCATTGAACGGAAATTCAAACGTGTGGTGATCGGCGGGATCGATCCCAACCCGAAACACGCCGGTGCGGCGGTGACCCGTCTGCAGGAATGCGGGATCGAAGTCGTGACCGGGGTTGAGCAGAAAGCCTGTGAAGCGCTGAATACGGCGTTCTTTCATTGGATCACCACAAAACGCCCCTTTGTTCTGCTGAAAATGGCGGAAACGCTGGATGGCAAGATTGCTACGGCGTCCGGTTCATCCCAGTGGATCACCGGCGATGATGCCGCCCGGAAACGGGTCCGGGAACTGCGCCTGTGGTGTGATGCCATTGCCGCCGGTGCGGAAACGTTCCGGCTGGATCATCCTGCACTGACTGCCCGGGATGCGGCTGGAAATGTGTTGAAAACACCGCGCCGTTTCATTGCGACTCATCAGAATATCACGCCGGAAGGTTTTGAAACATTTGCTGCGGATACGGCAGATGAATGGAATACTTTTCTTGACCGGCTCGGTGCTGAAAATATGACAGCACTGCTGATCGAAGGCGGCGGGGAACTGGCGGCATCTGCGCTCAAGGCGGGGATCGTGGATCAAATTGAATTCCACATTGCTCCGAAACTGCTGGGCGGCAGAAACAGCCGGACCGGCGTCGCGGGAGATGATCCTGCAAGCGTTGCCGAAGCGATGATGCTGGACAATATGAAGGTCCGGAAGCTCGGCGGAAATCTGCTTATAACTGCAACTCCACGGAAGGAGAAATAAGACTCATGTTTACCGGATTGATCCAGCAGACCGGCACGATCGCTGCCCGTTCCATGAACGGAAAAGCCGGAAAATTGACCATCCGCCTGAAAAAGCCTCTCGAAAAACCGGAAATGGGGGAAAGTATTGCGGTCAACGGTGCCTGCCTCACGCTGGAACAGGCGAACGGCACAGAACTGGTCTTTCATGTGATGGAAGAAACATTCAACAAGACCAATCTGGGCAGCCTTCCTGCGGGGGCGGAAGTGAATCTGGAACGGGCGCTCCGGGTGGGCGACCGGCTGGGCGGACATTTTGTCAGCGGTCATGTGGATGGTACCGGAAAGATCCTTTCCTTTGAACGGGTGGGAGATGATATGGAGTTGCGGGTGGAGCTCCCTCCGCATATTGCCGGATTTCTGGTGCCGAAGGGCAGCATTGCCATTGACGGCATTTCTCTCACCATTGCATCCCTTTCCGGCAGCGATTTTACCGTCCGGATCATTCCGACGACCTGGAATGAAACCAATCTTTCCAGCCGCAGGGGGGGCGATCTGCTCAATCTGGAAGCGGATATGCTTGGAAAACAGATCCGTTATCAACTGGAAGCCATGCTCGGTTCCGGCACGAAAAAGAAGGAACTGACTATGGATGATCTGATCAGGGCAGGGTTCTGACAATGTTTGCAGATTATGAAATAATGACATTCGGAGTGGCATTTTCCCGGATCGGTATGACTCCGGCAGAAATCCGGGATTATCTGGATTTTTCCGCTTTCACCGCTATGGAACTGCCCTGGGAAATTTTTGCGGAACCCACGGATCAGGAGATCATAAAGCTGCGGAAAGATGCGGTCCGCAGCGGAAAAAATATCATCTGCGGCTCCCTTATGGATTCCAGACTTTCCCGCGGGATCATTTTTGCTGAAGACAAATTTCAGAAGGATTTTGCCAGTCAGCTCGCCAATGCCCTCCAGTTTCTTGCATCCTGCGGGATCCGGACTGCTACTCTGGATTGCCCGTTGGAAAACCTCCTTTCCAGTGAAGATGCCCAGAAAGATATGCAGCAGATCCTGTTGACGGCTGCACCGGTTCTGGTCCGGGAGAAAATGACGCTTCTTCTGCCGTGTACCATCCCTGCTGCAAGTCCGCTTTCCAATGCGTTGCGTTTTATGCGGAATACGCTGATCCCCGGAGTGAAATTGAAACTGGAAGTGATGCCGTGGCATCCGGATTTTGCAAAAACACCCGCAGCGGATTTGTTGGGGAATTTGCTGTTTGAGGCAGGCAGTGTGGTATTCCGTTATGATGCAGACTGCGGAAACCGCATTATGAAAGAACAGGTCAAACCGGTCATCGCAGCGTTGAAAAGAGTGAATTTTACGGGAACGGTACTGCTGGCTCCCATGTCGCAAAGGAACCGTATGGCATACCCGGAAGCGTGCCAGTTTTCCGGAATACTGGAAGAATTGAAGGATTTTATCCTTTCCTGAACTTGACAAGGGCAGCTCTGCGGTCTAAATTGCGTTCAGATCATCAGGAGAAACAGATTTATGTTGTGTCAGATTTGTAATAAAAATACCGCCACGATCCACATTCAGGAAGTGGTGAACGGAAAAAAACAATCGCTTCATCTTTGCCTGACCTGCGCCGGTAAGCGGTCTTTCGACCATGCTGCACTGGATGGCATGGATCTGGCGGAACTGATGAATTCTTTGGAACAGAGCATCTCCGAAATGGGCTTGATCCCGTTTAAGGAAATCGGAAAAAGTATGCCGGATGATGCCGCAACTCTGCCGGATCTGCAATGCTCTTCCTGCAGTTGGACTTCGGCACAATTCGCCAAAACCGGAAAATTGGGCTGTGAAAATTGTTATGAAGTTTTTGCGGACTTCCTTCTGCCCAAGCTCCTGGAGTATCACCGTTCTGCTGTTCACACCGGTAAACTGCCGGAGTTTGATCCTGCCGGCAGCCGGTTTTCCATCCCGAAAATTTTGTCCGGAAAAACGGTCGCAGATGAGGAGGAGACAGAACTTGCTGCTCTGGAACGGGATTTGAAGCAATCGATCCTCCGGGAGGAATACGAACTGGCTGCACAGATCCGTGACCGGATCAATGTGCTTCGTGCCGGAAAGGATAACTGCTGATGAAGCCCTTGTCTTTTCCCTGGTCTTCTGCGGATGCGCCCCGGGGCAATGGGGATCCGGTCGTTCTGGCATCGGTTCTCCGGTTGTACCGGAATCTGCATGATGCACCGTTTCCGGAGCGTGCCGGAAAAGCGGAACAGCTTGCCGTTTCTGAAACCGTGAGTTTGACGCTGGAGCAACTGCTGCCCGGATTTTGTGAGATCCCGGAATTTGCGGTCCCCGTTCCGAAGAACGAGTGTGCCTGTATGGTGGAGCAGCGTCTTGTTACGCCCGATTTCGCAAAAATGCGTTTTTGCGGTCAGAAGGTACGGTTTTCATCTGCCGGAAATGAATCAATCCAGATCAATGGCGGAGACCACCTTGTGTTGAGTGCCTGCGGTGCCGGATTGACTTTGCCTGTGCTGTGGGAGCGGCTGAACACGATGGATGATCTGCTGTCAAAAAAATTACATTTTGCTTTTCATCCCAAATACGGCTATCTTTCGCCGGATCCGGAAAATGCCGGAACGGGTCTGGAGATCTCTCTGATCCTTCATCTGCCCGGACTTGCTCTGATGGATGAAATCAAGCCGATGCTGACTGCATTCCTCCGGCTTGGTTTGAAATGTTACGGGATTTCAGATGCGGAGAACAAGTTTCCCGGAAACATTTATGTCATTTCCAACCGATCCAAAATGGGGGAAACGGAAGCGCAGCTTCTTGCTCGTCTGGAAAAAACGGTGCTGCATATCGTGGACGAGGAACTGGATGCCCGGGAACGGTTGTTCCGGAAAACACCAATGAAAGCGGAAGATTTCTGTTACCGGTCCCTTGCTGTACTGACTCATGCCCGGATGATCTCCACGGTGGAGGCTCTCAATGCGCTGTCCGGCTTGAAACTGGCGCAGGACCGGTCCATCGCGCAGGAGCTTATCCCTGCTGATCTGCCCCGTTGGGACGATTTGCTGCTGCAGGTTATGCCGGGTCATGTTGCCGCAAAATTCCCGGATCCGGAAGTGGTGACCAAGGAACAGCGTGCGGTCTGCCGGGCGGAGATCCTGCGGCGCTTCTTCGGAGGAAAGAGCGCTTTATGAGTATCCTTTACGCCAGCCTTCTGACTTTTCTCGCTATGACTTTTGTTTATGCCGGCTTGCTGTTGCTGCATGGCTTGAGAAAAGTCATCGGAACGGCGGCGTTCTGCATCGCTCTCGGTTTGTTATTTGTTTTTATGGAGCTGGTTGGAGCGGCTGGCTTCCGGATCGTTACTGAACTGCCGGGGCTGAACTTCAACCTGATGTCGCCCGGTCTGCTGCTGCCGTTCCTCGGTGCGATCATGGTCGTTTATATTACTGATGGCACACTTGCCACTCAACGGATGATGATCGGGATGATCTTTTCGCTGATCCTTTATCTGTATCTGGCGAATCTGGCAAAGCAGTTGGTCGGTGCCATGAGCGAAGAAAAGGCGTTCGCTCTCAGTGAACTGCTGACCCTTTCCCTGCGCTCTATGACGGCAACGGTGGTTTCGTTTGCTGTGGATATTTTTCTCCTGCCGATCCTGTATCAGTGGTTCCGCAATAAAAAATGCCGTCTGGTCATTGCTATGATCGGGGCTTTGGCGCTTGTTCAGTTCCTGGATGGTCTGCTGTTTGTCATCATCAATCATCTGGGGGATAACAACTGGTGGCGTCCTCTGGCGGAATCCTATCTCGCCAATATGCTCGCTGTGGTGTGGATCGGGATCATGACCGGGATCTATCTCAGCCGGATCGATCAGGAAGAACCCGGTACCGGCAGACGGGCGCTGGATATTCTGTTCGCCTTTTTCGGAAATTATGGAAAGACCAAAGCGTTGGAAGCGGACCTGCGACGGTCCGAAGAACGCTATAAACTGCTTTTTGAACGGGCGGGCGATATGGTCCTTGTCATCAACAGCGAGGGCATGATCCTCAATGCAAACCATGCCGCACACGAGATCGCCGGTATGACGGATGGCAAAGATTTTCAAATCCTTTCCGGACTTGCACCCGAAACATGGCAGAATGAGACACCCGGTCCTGTTACTGTTGTGTTGCCCGGTTCAGAACGGGTGCTGGAACTTACGTTTACGCCTTTCCGGGCACAGGAGGAGGCTCCGCCGGAATATATTATTTTCGGTCGTGACATTACCCGCCGTACCCGTTTGGAGAAAGAATTGGAAGAATGGCGTACCCGTACGGAACACAACCAGCGCCTGCAGTCCATCGGGCGTCTGGCTGGCGGTATCGCACACGATTTCAATAACTTCCTGCACGCCATTCAAGGGCATTTGGATATTATCCTTTATATGCACCCGGTTGACGATGAAAATGTGACCCGGCATCTGCAGAAAGTGGAGGACATCACCGATAAAGCCGCCACCCTGACCAGACAGCTCCTCGGTTTTGCCCGGAAGGGAACCTATGCACGCACGGTATGCGATCCTGCTGAGTTAATCCGGTCCACATTGGAACTTTTTTTGCCCGATGACAGCGAAGCTGCCGCCGTTCAAATCGATGCCTCCGCAGTTCCCGCAAGTGCCGGGTTCCGGATCAATGCCGATGCAATGCAGATCCAGCAGACACTCCTGAACATCCTGATCAATGCCAGAGATGCAATGAAAAATATTCCCCAGCCGGATCGCAGGATCACCATCGCAACCGGAAAAACAACCCTGTTGCCTGCTTTTCAGATGTTGCCTCCGCCAGAAGCCGACTTTAACGCAGCGTTGGAGTATGGCGTGATCCGTATCTCCGATAACGGTCCCGGGATCAGCGATGCCATCCGTAACCGGATCTTTGAGCCGTTCTTTACCACAAAACCCGTGGGACAGGGAACCGGTATGGGGCTTTCCATGGCGTACGGGACCATGCTCTCCCACAAAGGCTGGCTTCAGTGCGGAAATATTGCGGATGGCGGCGCTGTTTTTGAACTTGTCTTCCCCATCGTCTCCGATCCGAAGGATATTTGACGCTTTTTCACGCTTTGCAGTTGAAAATTTCGATTTCTGCGCTATCTTATAGAGTAATGTTTTTTATCGTAGATAAAATAGATAACGAAGGAATCGCTATGGACTACAGAATTGAGATCGCTGTCCGTCAGAAATGGACGGACGCCCGGGCAGAATCCGTCAAGCGCGGTATTCAGAACATCCTTGCCATCACCGGCGTGGAAGAAATCCGCACAAGAGACGTCTTTACCATCTCTGCCGACATTAACGAGGAACAGGCAAAAAAGATCGCGCAGGAACTGGCGAACCCCGTTACCCAACAGTGGACCGTCGGACAGAGTGCCGCTGCTGACAATATCGACTTCGATTTCATTATCGCTGTCGGTTACAGACCCGGCGTGACGGACAACGTTGCCCGTACTGCTCATGAAGCCATCGGCGACATCATCGGCAGAAAGCTCAGCAAGGCGGAACAGGTCTTCAGCTCTGTGGAATATCTGGTCAAGGCTGCCACGCTGAACCGTGCCGACATGGAAAAGATCGGCAAAGGTCTCCTCGCAAACGAACTCATCGAAACCGTCCGCGTCTTCGATAAGGCGGAGATCGCCGCTGCTCCCATCCCCCTGAACAAGCCCGTTATCGAAGGTGTTACTTCCGGCGTTGTCCGCAAGTTCGACCTCAATGTGAGCGATGAAGGTCTGGTGGAGATCAGCAAGAAGGGCACGCTTGCACTCAGCCTCGAAGAAATGAAGTCCATTCAGAATTACTTCCGTACGGCGAAGGATCGTGAAAAATACGGTCTGGATCAGAATCCCACGGACGTGGAACTGGAAGTCCTCGCCCAGACCTGGTCTGAACACTGCAAGCACAAAATCTTTGCCGCCGATGTGGAATATGATGACGGCACCGGCAAGACCGAAAAGATCAGTAACCTCTACAAGAGCTACATCAAGAAATCCACCAAGGAAATCGGCGAAAAAGTTGACTGGCTCGTGTCTGTCTTCACCGACAACGCCGGTGTGATCAAGTTCAACGACCGCTTCGACCTGGTGTATAAAGTTGAAACCCACAACAGCCCCTCCGCGCTCGACCCCTACGGCGGCGCCATGACCGGGATCGTTGGCGTCAACCGCGACCCCATGGGTACGGGGCAGGGCGCAAACCTGCTGCTGAACGTCTGGGGCTACTGCCTCGGTTCTCCGTTCACTGCGCAGGAAAATGTGCCGGAAGGTCTGCTCCACCCCCGCCGTCTCCGTGATGGCGTCCACAAGGGCGTGATCGACGGCGGTAACCAGAGCGGCATCCCCTACGGTGTGGGCTGGGAATATTTTGACGACCGTTACATCGGCAAACCGCTGGTTTATTGCGGTACGGTCGGTACGCTCCCCCGCAAGGTGGGCGATCGCAACGGCTGGGAAAAATCCATCGAACCCGGCGATGTGATCGTGATGACCGGCGGCAGAATCGGTAAAGACGGTATCCACGGCGCCACTTTCTCCAGTGAAGAATTGCACAAGGACAGCCCCGTTCAGGCGGTTCAGATCGGTGACCCCATCACCCAGAAGCGTATGAGCGACTTCATGTACGAAGCCCGTGACCGTCAGCTCTACCGGTTTGTGACCGACAACGGCGCAGGCGGTCTTTCCAGCAGCGTCGGTGAAATGGCGGATCTCTGCGGCGGTTGCTGCATGGACCTTGCCAAGGCTCCGCTGAAATACTCCGGTATGCAGCCGTGGGAAATCCTGATCTCCGAAGCGCAGGAACGCATGAGCTTTGCTGTCCCGCCCGAAAATCTGGAAGAATTCCTGAAACTCGCCGCTGAACGCGATGTGGAAGCCACGGTCCTCGGTAACTTCACCAATGATGGCAAATTCCATATTATGTACGGCGATAAGACCGTCTGTCTGCTGGATATCAACTTTATGCACGACGGTCTCCCGAAACTGCAGCTCAAAGCCACCTGGAAGAAGCCCGAATTCGCCGAACCGGAAACTGCCGGTCGTGATCTTGGCAAAGATGTCTGCGATATGCTCGCACGCCTCAATATCTGCTCCGGTGAGTACAAAGCCCGTCAGTACGACCACGAAGTGAAGGGGCTTTCCGTGCTGAAACCCTACACCGGCAAGATGCGTGACGTGGCTGCCGATGCTTCCGTCTTTATGGCAGAACCTCTGGGACGCGAAGGGATCGTTCTTTCCAGTGGTCTGCTCCCCCGTTACAGTGACATCGACACCTATCACATGATGGCTTCCACCATTGACCTGGCGGTCCGCCGTTCTGTGGCGATCGGTGCCAACCCGGACCACATCGCCGGTTTGGACAACTTCTGCTGGCCGGACCCGGTCCAGAGCGAAAAGACGCCGGACGGTGAATACAAGATGGCGCAGCTCGTTCGTGCCAATCAGGCGCTTTACGACTACACCAAAGCGTTCCTCGTTCCCTGTATCTCCGGTAAGGACAGTATGAAGAACGACAGTACCCGCGGCGGTCGCAAGATCTCTATTCCGCCCACCGTCCTCTTCAGCACCATTGCCAAGATCGATGACATTGCCCACGCGGTTTCCGCCGATGCCAAGTTTGCCGGCGATTGCGTCTATGCGGTCGGTCTGACCAAAAAGGAACTGGGCGGCAGCGAATACTTCGCCATGCTGGGTGATGCACACGGTAACGATGTGCCGAAAGTCGATGCCGAAAAGGCCGTGAAACTTTACCATGCAGTTGCCGATATGATCAAGGCGGACATCCCGTCCTCCGTCGGCACGCCTGCGCTGGGCGGTCTGGCTGTGGCGCTTGCCAAGTGCGCTATGGGTGGTCGTCTGGGGTTGGATATCGACCTGACCAAGGTTCCTGCAGAAGCCGGTCTTACCGATGCCGAGATCCTCTTCAGCGAATCCAACAGCCGCTTCATTGTCACCTGCAAACCGGAAAAGGCTGCCGAACTGGAAAAAGCACTTGCCGGATTTGATGTGGCGAAGATCGGTACCGTCACCGCAGACAGCGTTCTCAAGCTGAACGGTGCCAACGGCACGATTGCGATCGAGCTGGATCAGATGGTGGAAAGCTACAAGAAGACCCTGGCGGGCGTGTAAGCCATCCCTTTAACGGAACTTTAGGGACTGTTGCAAGACCTCAAAAAAGGTGAGCAACAGCCCCTTTTTTTTATGTCTTATTTATAATCCATACAATTTTGATATTTGTATTTATATCCGCGACAGTGTATCGTAAAAGATAACGCAACTTTCAAACAGGAGATAAATATGAATAACAAACAGTATGAATTGAATTGTGATCTGGCAAAAATGCTCAAAGGCGGCGTGATCATGGATGTGACTACGCCCGAACAGGCAAAAATCGCAGAAGACGCAGGTGCTTGCGCCGTGATGGCGCTGGAACGGATCCCCGCTGACATCCGGGCGGCAGGCGGCGTTTCCCGCATGAGTGATCCCGGTATGATCCGGGGAATTCAGGAAGCGGTATCCATTCCGGTCATGGCGAAATGCCGGATCGGACACATTGCCGAAGCCCGGATCCTTGAAGCGATCGGGATCGATTATATTGACGAGAGTGAAGTTTTAAGCCCGGCGGATGATATTTATCATATTGACAAACAGGCGTTCAAAGTTCCGTTTGTCTGCGGTGCCCGGGATCTGGGGGAGGCGCTGCGCCGGATCGCGGAAGGGGCGGCAATGATCCGGACCAAAGGTGAACCCGGCACCGGCGATGTGGTTCAGGCGGTACGGCATATGCGGAAAATGATGCAGGAGATCCGTCGTATCAGTTCTATGGCAGATGATGAACTGTACGAAGCGGCAAAGACCCTGCAGGTACCGCTTCATCTGCTGAAAGAGGTCCGTACTGCGGGAAAACTGCCGGTCGTCAACTTTGCCGCCGGTGGCGTTGCGACGCCCGCCGATGCTGCTCTGATGATGTTGCTGGGCGCAGAAGGTGTGTTTGTGGGGTCCGGTATTTTTAAATCCGGTGATCCGGCAAAACGGGCGGCGGCGATCGTCAAGGCGGTGACCAATTATCAGGATTTCCGTATGCTGGCGGAACTTTCCACCGGTCTCGGCGAGGCGATGGTCGGGATCAATCCGGCTGAGATCAAGGTCATTATGGAAGAACGGGGGATTTGATGAACATTGCGATTCTTGCCCTGCAGGGCGACTTTGCCGAGCATGAAGCGGTGTTCCGGGCGTTGGGCTGTGACACGTTTCAGATCCGGCAGAAAAATGATCTGCAACTGCACGCTGACGCCCTGATCCTGCCCGGCGGGGAAAGTACGGTTCAGGGCAAACTGTTGCGGGAACTGGAACTGATGGAGATTTTACGGGAACGGATCGGAAACGGTCTGCCGGTGATGGCGACCTGTGCCGGAACCATCCTGCTTGCACGGCAGCTGTTGGATGATCCCGTATCGCATTTCGGAACTCTGAACGCTGTTGTCCGCCGCAATGCCTACGGCAGGCAACTGGACAGCTTTTTCATTCACGGTTCCTTTGCCGGTCTGCCGGATGTGCCGATGAGTTTTATCCGGGCGCCTCAATTTGAATTTTGTGCGCCGGGGACAGAGGTGCTGGCAGAATATCAGGGCAGGATCACGGCTGTTCGACAGGGAAATCAGTTGGCGATGACCTTTCACCCCGAATTGTACAGCGATCACCGGGTCGCAAGCTGGTTTCTTTCTGAAATCGTACAGAAAAAACGCCCGGTCTGACTTTACAAACCGAGGCAGATAGCAATCCCGCAGAGCATCACGGTTGCGCCCGCCAATTCTGCGGCATATTTTTCCAGCCACGGTAGACGGAATTTATCCAGTCCGTACCGGCAGATCAGAACTGCGCCGAGCATAGTGAGCAATGTGGTTGCTGTAAAAACCAGCGTGACCAGCACAACACTTACCGGTCCCAGTACAGCCGATGCCGTCAGCAGGGGCAGCAATGCTTCGCATGGACCCAGCACAAAGATGATGAAGATGACCCAGTAGGAGAGCTTTCCGGAGTTGTGATTGTGGGTGTGCTGTTGTTCCGCCCGGTGTTTCCAACGGCGGTGCAGGGAATGAAGGATCACGGCGGCGCCCATCCCGATCAGAGCGTATGCGGCAATATCGCCGCGCCAGGTTTCCAGCCACTCAAACTGCGCTTCGGAAAGCAGATTTGCGGCAAAAAGAAATGCAGTTGCCAGCAGAAACGCGCTGCCCACGTGACCGATCCCGCAGAGGACCGTCCAGAGAATCGTTTTGAACCATCCGTAGTTCCGGCTTTTGGAGAGAGCCACAAAGGGCAGATAATGATCCGGACCGGCAATGGTGTGGATCAAACCGTCCAGAAATGCAGCAATGATCAGTGCGAATAATGTCGTTTCCTGTTCCATATTCTTTCCTTATGCATTGCGTGGATAGCGTGCGCCGTACTTGCCCGGTTCGCCATCGATGTGGCTCATACGGTAATCCAGCCGTTCCGGGATCGGTTCGGTTGCGGGATCGATCTCTTTTCCTTCACGGGCGGCCTTTGCTTTCCGGATGGCGAGATAGAGATTGGAAAGAGAGACTTCCCCCTCCTGCAGCTGTGGCAGTTCGATCCCGTTGTCCTGCATGAGCAGCACTTCTGCTTCGTCCGGATGTCCCGTTTCGATCAGGGCTTCGATGTAACAGAGCTGATGAGCCGGAACCGCCTTCAGTTCTTCCGGCAGTGCGGCGTAGGCGGAAAGTACAGCGTCAAACAGTTTGTTGCGGCACATCGCCTGCAGACCTTCCCGGACGACCGTCGGATCGCCGCCCGCGAATGCTGAACGGAAATATTCCGCTGCCTTCTCCGGATCTTTCTGACAAAGTGCGGTATTTGCCAGTGCATACAGTGCCGTGTACCCGGGAACGCTGCGGAACAGGGCTTCCGCCCGTTCAAAGTCTTTCCGGAAGTAATACCCCAAACCCAGTTGAAGGTTGCGCAAGTCATTTTCCGGAGCCGCCTTGAGCAGTTCAAAATATTCATCCTGAACCATATATGATGGCGGGGGCGTGGTCATATCCAGATCCGGCATAGCGCCGGTCTTCAATAATTCGTGCCAGATCGCCGGTTCGGGATCGGGTGATGTAAAGTCAAGGTGGGCAGGGAATTCTTTGCCGCATCGTGCCGCCTCCAGCGCACCCCAGCCGGAGCCGCGGGAAATGATCTCCTCTGCGGGTTGAAGGGCAAACGCCTCTCTGGTCTCAGCCAGAAGGGCATCCATCTTTTCCCGGGGCAGGGCAGCCTGCAGTTTGGCGGCGACTTCCTGTCCGGCGGCGGTCCAGTCTGAACCGTGTACGATTTCCGGATCGGTTTGAATTGCACCGTATGCTTCCAGCCACTCCCAGGCGGTACGGGGCGGCATAGGCAGACATTCCATTTGCGTGTGAGCGAGTCCCGCCTGAATTTCCACATACGGTCTGCCTTCGGGGGAGGTGAGCCGTTTCTGCCAGTTCATACCGCCGGAAGATCTGCCCCAGACAAAAAGTTTGCGTCCTTTGAGACGGTCGGTGGATGTCTGACAAAGCCCCCAGCCGTCGCCGTAGATAGCGGCTTCAAACTTGCGCTGTTCGGGCAGCAGACGGAAAAAGAGATCTTTGGCGTGGGGAAAGTTTTTCGGATAAGTGCCGTCGTATCCCTCCGGCAGGACCGGCATTTTGACCTGCGTCAGAATGTGCCCCAGATTGTCCAGATAAGCGTTGGAAAATACTTCCTGTGCCAGCGTGACCACCCGCAGGTCATCCCCTTCATCCACGGCAATGTTGGACCACCAGTACATGGGAACGACTTTCCGGTGGTGATTGTAGATCCGGGTACGGACAAAGAGAAATCTGGAATCATCCGGCAGGAAAAATTCCAGCTGATAGCTTACGCCGTTTTCCCGGCTCAATTCGTAAAAACGCAGAACGGGCGTACCGTGAAAGGACTTTGCACGCGCCATAAACACGGGGCGGCAGGTACGCACATGGTGCCCGATGGAACCGATATTCCACTCCACACCGCCGGAACACCACGCATTGCAGATCGCCAGATTTCCCGGCTTGATCACCGGGTTGTTCGTGACAAGGTCACGTCCGGTATGTTTATCCAGCAGACGGACCAGTTTTCCGCCCAGATCGGGGAGGAAAGTCGCCTTGAGGTGATCGTTTTCCAGCACAGCCGTTTTCCAGACCCGGGGCTGCAGATCGGAATCGTATTGATCCTGCAGTTTGGAGGGCATGGCGCAGGAGCGGGAGCCGAAGCCGATGTAGAGTCCGGCTTCATCTGAAAGTTCATACTTCAATGTTCCGCCGCCATTGGCTTTCATAGCAGGCATTGCAGATTGACCGGAAAGATCCGCACTCAAAAAAATTTCATCTTCAAAACGCAGTTCAGTCATGATCGTACTCCATCTGTGGAATGATGCTGTTTTCGGGGACTCGTGCAAAATATAGCACAGGATTTTTCTTCTGCAAGAGAGAAAGTGTGCTGTCCCGAAAAAACTTTGATCAAAATCACTGCTTTTTATTCAGCAGACATTTCCACTTTATCCGGCATGGAAAAATTGATAAGCGGCATCCACGGGATCAGGGCATCAGCATTGTGATTGATCAGTCCGAACTGGATACTGCCGTTTGATTTGTTGTACAAACCGATCTGTACTTTGCTGTTGTCGTGCCCCTGATTGATCAGCCCGATTTGCAGTATACCATTGTCCGCCTCATTGATCAGTCCGACCTGTACGCCGCCGGATTCCTGTTCTGCGACACCGGTATTGAACAAGCCGATCACCACTCCGTGATTGTCCTGTGTCATCGTGACCGGAGCAATGGTGAGTCCGTTGTTTGTTCCGCTCAACGCAAAAACACCGGAAAGATTGATGCCGCAATGATTGCGTGTGCAGCTGAAGAAGGGGGCGAAAGAGATTCCATACGCCTTGTCCTGTATCCTGCCGATCAAGCCGAGATCCAGTCCGTACACGGAAGTTTTCTGTTCGTGAAACAACGCAAAAGGAAAGCACGATACTTGAAGCGGCGTCCACGAGGGCGAAAATGCGGAGTACCAGAATGGAAATTCCTCATCCGGAACTTCTGTGACGGCAACATACTCCCGACGGAAGAAGTCCTGCAAATCCCGTACGCACGCAGGATTGGCGAGGATTTTTTTCAGTGGACCGTGTTGCGGCAGAGTCGTTTTTGCCTGCTTGATAGCCTCAAGGATCAGAGGATTTTTTCCGTTGTAGTCCAGCCACGACCGCCCCGTGACCTGTTCCGCAACCAGAACCGCAAGCACCCCGTTAGACGCATTTTCCCAGTTGCAGATGTGGATTTTTGATTCCTTTTTGTCGGGGAAAACGGACAGCACTGACTCAAACTTTTCTTCATCGCTTTTGAGCTCTGTAAAAAATGCCTGCCAGTCGCTGTTGCAAAAGATTTTTTCGCCAATGCAGCCGGAGGTGGCGGATAAGGTGGTCCATGTTTCAGTATTGTCTGCATCTCCGGCATTTACAGGAGCGGCACAAAATAAGAAAAAGAACGGCAGCAGCAAAATGCTCATATTGTTCCTCCTGTGTTTTTTGATGATCTTCTTCATACCAACAACCGTAATTTAGCATGGGAAAAAGATCATTACAAGAGACACTTGTCTCTATTTTGTTTAAATTTTTTGGTGAGCAAGTAAAGCCCGGAGTTTGACAAATGTCCAAACCTGCGTTATACTACGGGCAGTATATGTGGGTTACCGCAAGCAAATGGAAAAATTAAACCGGTCGAGGTGAATTATGAAAAAACTTATCATCATGTTGTGCGGCGTTATGCTGCTTGCCGTCGGTGGATGCTGTTCTCCGGGACAGTGCCGAATCACAATGGAAAAGAATGCTGTTCTGCTGGATGTCCGGACACCGACAGAGTATCAGAAAGGATATCTGCAGGGCGCGATCAATCTGCCGCAGGCGGATGTGGACAAAAAAGCGGCAACAGTTGTTCCCTCCAAAGATACGCCGGTTTATGTTTATTGCCGGGGCGGTCGGGAAGCAACTATGGCAACGGAAAAATTGTTGAAGCAGGGCTATACCGAAGTTCATAATCTGGGCGCAATGAAAGATGCTCAGAAACGACTCGGATTGCCTGCTGCAAAGTAACAGATGAAAGGCTGACAAAATGAAAACACTGATTTTGATATTATGTGGAATTGTTTTGCTCGCAATAAGCGGATGTTGTTCAACAGAAAGTAAAATCTCTATGGAAAACAATGCTGTTTTGCTGGATGTCCGGACTCCGGAGGAACACAAAAGCGGGTATCTGGAAGGCGCAGTTCTTCTTCCGCTTGCCGAGCTGGAAAGCAAAATCTCCAGTAAAGTTTCCGATAAAAATACGCCCGTATACATCTATTGTCGCAGCGGCAGACGGGCAGGAACTGCTGTTGAAACGTTAAAAGCTATGGGCTATACGGATCTCCATAATCTGGGAGGTCTGAAAGATGCCCGGGAAAAGCTCAATATCCCGATAAAGAAGTAAGAACCGTGTCATTATTGGCGGCAGGAGAAATCCTGCCGCCTTTTTTTTGTAATTTACTCTGTTTTGTTTACAATTGTAACAACACGCTGCGGGAAGGGAATATTCAATCCGGCATTTTCAAGCGTGGGCTTTACTGCGGCTTTCACCTGCCAGTAGGCATCCCAGTAAGTTTCTGTTTTTGCCCAGAAACGGATTGTCAGATTCACAGAACTGTCTGCAAGAGTATCTACATACACTTCATACGCAGGGTCTTTCAGTACCAGCTCATGATCCTGAAGCATTTGTTTAATGACTTCCACCCCTTTTTCAATATCATCACTGTACGAAACGCCCACACTCAATACAGCGCGCCGAGTCTCATTCCGGGAATAATTCGTTACCGGAGTGCCGAAGATGACGCTATTGGGAACAGACACATAAATGCCCTCAAATGTCATAACTTCCGTGCAGAAGACTCCAATTACCTTTATAGTGCCGGTGATTGTTCCGCACTGTACAAAATCTCCTGTTTTATACGGACGCAATATCATAAGCATAAATCCTGCTGCAATATTGCTCATAGAATCTTTCATAGCCAATGCAATAGCCAGACCGACAGTACCGAGGACAGTTAGTATGCTTGCTGTATTGACACCAAACAAATCAAGAATAATTAAAAGAGCAAGCAGCCAGATAAGGCCTCTTACAAATACAAAAACAATATGACTTACAGAGTCATCGATCGTATTGACTTTTGCACTTGTATTGGTAATTATTCTTTTCACAATACGGGTAAAAATCCATGCCAGCAAAACGGTAAGCAATACCAAAAGCAGTGTTTTTCCAAAATAGATAAAACTGTCGCCATGGGTATTCCACAGTTGTTTCACCCATTCCCCGAAATTGCCGGATTGAATCGGTTGTGCAATTTGACTGACGATTGTCTTTGTGTTGGAAACCGTTTGAGTTGCAACTTCTTCTTTCATATTAGCTCCTATTGTCTGTTGCTGATATAAACGAACTTGTACACTACGTACACCCGATTGTAGTATATCATATTTATTGGGCTTTTGCAAATGCAAAACGGCTTTTTTATTGAAATCCCAAGATAAGGACTTCTCTTTGGCAAAATGAAAGAGGTCGCAGGAGTGGCAGAAAACCAACTTTCGCACCGTCTATTTTTTACATCAAGTCCTTGCATTGCCATTTTTTATAAATCGTTGATAATAAGCAACAATGTTCCAAGGACTTGCCTCCAGTGCGTTTTCAGAGACTTTCGCCGTAAAAGTGGTACAAAATGCCGTTACTGGTATGGTTCAGCGTTGAGAATAACAGTCTCTTGCTCTCCGCAGAAAAGCCGCAAGTGCCTGCAACTGTAAGGGGTATAAAAAGAAAATTGCCAAGAAGGGGAGATAAACAGAAAAGCGGCAGGAGAAACCTTGCCGCTTTTTACATTTATTTTTGCATGACTTTTTCAAAGCGGAAGAAACCATCTCCTCCCGGCATTCCACCATCTCCGTTCTCTATCTCCGTTATATGGGGATCCGGATGCCGTGGATTGAAAAATTCCACAATATGAAATCCGCACCGATTGACATAAAAATGGATGTTGCGGGTTTCAAAATAAGGGGTATGGGTTTCCCAGATTTTTGTTTCCGGATATTTTTCTTCGATCATCTGCCAGACCTTTTGTCCGATACCTTTACTGTGGCAATCAGGATTGATATACAAAAGTTCCAATGCGTTATTCTGCGTTTCTTTATTGATGGAAACGACCACACCGCCAACGCCATTGCCTTCCACGATGATTCTGAAAGCTTCGGCATTTTTTCCATGCAATGATTTTTCCACATCTTCCCGTGGAATCACCGTGTCTTTCTGCGGCCCGTATTTTTCAATAACTGCTTTATCAAATGCTGGAGGTTAACAGGTGGCGAAACCGAAAATCTCTGCTTTGGACTCTTATAAGGGAAAGAAATGGAAGTGAAAAAAGTTGGTTTTTACAGGGCAATGCCTGTCAGGGGAACAGCAGTAAACTCCAATCCTTGATAACGGGAGTTTGCCGCACTTTTACTGGTATGCAGAGTTGATATTCCGACAAACTTTCTGCTCAAAATATGCAAATAAGTCCTTGCGGAGTTATCCTTTTTCAAGGACTTGACGGTACTTCCGGAACGCTCTTTTTCAAGTCCTTGCAGTTTTTTTACAAGGGAGGTTAACAAAAATCCTTTATGCGGCAATTTTTACCCTCCGGTACGATTTCAAAAGACCGCCGAGCCGGGAGAATTCCATAATTTCGCCATCGGCATCCTGGGGATGCGGAGCAATCATTTTACCTCCAAGGGCAGAGTGCGGACGCTCGTGGTTATAGTATTCCAAAAATTCATTGATGACATATCGCAGTTGGGATTCCGTTGAAAGTATTAAATGATTAAGGCACTCCGTTTTGAAAGTTTTGATAAATGATTCCATATAGCCGTTGCACTCCGGGGAGCGTGGCGGAATCGGTTTTGACTGGCAGCCGATGGAAGAGAGCATTGTTTTGAAACGCTGGCAGAAAAGAGGATCACGGTCATGTATCAGGTATTTCTGTCCAAGCAACCGTCCGCTCCACATATCACATTGATTTCTGCCGATTTGAGCCATCCAGTTTCCGTTTGGATCATGGGCAATACCGCCGAGCCAGACTTCCCGGGAGGCAATGTTTTCAAAAAAGAGAATATGCTCTCGTTGCAGTCCGTGGGGCGTCACCAGTTCATAAGTGGCAAAGTCACACGCCGTGATTACATCTTGGTGCGTATTGAAAAATAAATCCCAGTTGCTGTTGGGGCGGTCATTATCTGCCGGATAGATACCATGTTTGTTCAGAATTCGTTTCACCGTCATAAAGGAAACTTCATAGCCGAGGTATTCGGCATAGTCACGGATGCGTTTGTATCCCCAGTGCGGATTCTGCTCTGCCAGACGCAGTACCAGTTCCTGCAAATCAGTTGATACAGGTTTTCTGCCACGCTTTTTCTGATTTTCGCCGGTGCTGTCATATTTTTCTGCAATGAGTTCCCGATACCAGTCATGGATTGTTTTCGGAGCAAAGCATTGAGCCACTTGTCCCAGCAGAAACTGATTGAGTTTTTTGCCCCGATGAGCCAACCGCTTTTTCTGGTCATCAGAAAGCTCCGGTTGGCGATGACCGGTTTTCTCTTCAAGGATTTCACCCTGAATCTCAATAAACTCCATCAGATAATCAATCTGGTCCTGCAT
>SUVR01000017.1 GCA_015061915.1 Lentisphaerota bacterium
AGTCCGGTTCGATGCTAATGTAATGATTCAGTTGATTGTTCATGTTACTCCTTTCGTCTGGCGTAAAATGAACTTTCAGCTGACTTTTTTCAAGTAATTTTAATTTTTTATTTTGAAATTACCTCATTCGGATAAAAAACATCTCATCTCGGGACTATAGCATAAAAAACGGCGGAATCAAGTTTCAGAACTTGTCCCGCCGCAACTTTTTTCGCAAAAAAAGTGATAAAAATGCCATAATCTGGTGTAAGATTGGCAATTTTCCTTACTTTATCTGCCCTTTTCCAAAATATTCGATCCATTCTGCCGGAACCGGCGGAACATCCTGCGGCATACAGCCGTTGCGCATGGATTCGTGTCCGAGGCAACCGGCGGCGACCGCATTCCGGGCGTCGATGGGCGAGACAGGGATCGGCTTTTCATTCAGGATCGCATCCACAAAATCCGGCACGATATTGAAGTCGCAGCCGCCGTGTCCTTCCGTAGTGACCGGGGTCACATTGTAGATGATATCCGGCTTCTGGCGGGAGCCACGCTGGGTCCAGACATGGATCTGACATTCCCCGCCGAAATCCCCCACGTTTTCGATTCTGCCTTTCGTGCCGATGAACGTGTAGTTCCGCTCGGAGTCCGGCGTGTACATACAGTGCATATAAGTCGCCTGGATCCCGTTTTCCAGCTGCATCATGACCATATTGTGGTCTTCCACGTCCATATCCGGATTCATATTTTTCTGCTCCAACGGCGGCCAGGCGTCCTGACGGAACGCATATTTCCGGTCCGGCATGGTGCCCCGTTCGTAACGGTCCGTGATCTGATTGTAAACGGAAAGACGCCCCATCCCCACGACCTTGGCGGGCGCAGCTCCGGCGATCCACTGGATGATGTCGATGTCGTGACACCCCTTCTGCAGGAGCAGCCCGGTGGTGTTCCGCCGGTCCGCACACCAACTGCGGAAGTAGCAGCTGCCGTACGCCACAAAATGTCGGCACCAGACAGACTGGATCTCCCCGATGATCCCGGAATCCACCAGTTCTTTCATCTTCTTCGTAAAGAGTGCATAACGCAGATTGTGTCCGATCATCAACCGGCTTTTCGTACGGTATGCCGCCTCCAGAATGTGATCGCATCCCTCAATGGTGATCGCCATGGGTTTTTCCAGAAAGACCGCCTTGCCCGCTTCCAGACATTTCACCGCCATTTCTTCGTGATACTGGTCACGCACCATGATAAACACGGCTTCCACCGCCGGATCGGCGATCAGTTCGTCCGCCGTTTCATAATATTTTGCCGGTTCGTCCGGATATTTTTCTTTCGTTTCCGCTAACTTGGCAGGATCCCGGTCCGCCACCGCCACGATCTCCGCTTTATCCCGGGGCAGCGCCAGAAACGGCAGTGCCGCCCGCAGGTTCTGATCTGCTCCGATGATCCCGACTTTCAATTTTTTCATATTTTTCTCCGAATCGTTGAGTTTTCTGTTTGTTTTTCTAAAATACACTGCTATATTGCGGGAAACAACTGGATTTTTATTGCAAAAACAGGATTTTTTATGCACCGCATCACAAGCCGGAAACATTTGACCGAACTGCCGGAACTGCCTCTGCCCTTTTATGTGCGGTCCGTGGGGTACAACGAGGCGGATCCCGGATGGCGGGAAGTCTTCCCCGGCAACATGAAAAATTTTGTTCAGCTGTTCTGGACGATCCGGGGTGAAGGGGAGTTTATTCTTGCAGACCGCACGATCCGGTCGGGACCGGGCGACATCTTTTACCGTCTGCCCGGAGAGAAGCACGCAGAACACAACTGCGGCAGCTCGGAATGGTGTTATTTCTGGGTCACGTTCGATGGTCCCGGCGCAGCGGCGTTTATGGAAAGTTTCGGGTACGGCAGAGATGGTCTTCATGCCGGCGACTGCCCCGTACCTCTCTTTCTGGAGCTGGAACACCGGATCCGTCAGGAGGATGCCACGGCGCAGCGGAAAATGCTCTCGCTCTGTGTGGAGATCCTGACTCTTGCCGGAGGGAATGGTATCCAGCCGCAGGAACAGGATCTTTTCGAGCGGGCAATGCAGCTGATCCGGAAAAATTATACCGACTCCGCTCTGAATGTGGATTATCTCATCAAACAACTGGGGATCCACCGTTCCACACTGAACCGGCTGTTTGCGGCGAAAGGGAAATGCAGTCCCGGTGACCTGATCCGGTCTCTGCGTATGGAACACGCATTGGAACTGCTGCGGACCACCACTATGCCGGTGAAAGAAGCGGCATACGCCTCCGGCTTCAACGATCCCGCCTACTTCTGCCGCCGGATCCGGAAAGCCACGGGTATGACACCGGAGGAAATCCGGAAGAAAAAACAGAAAAAAGCGTCAAAAAGTCTGTTTGATTCTTGTTTTTTCACGAGGTGAATGTATCTTTAACACAACAGAACAACATAGAAACGGAGAAACGAATTATGATCACACAACTTACCGGAACGCTGGTGAAGGCAGATCTCACCACGGCGGTGCTGGATGTCAATGGCGTCGGCTACCTGATCTCCATCCCCATGAGTACCTTTGACGCCCTGCCCCGGGCGGGGGAAAAAACCACGCTGCTGACCCATATGCAGATCTCGGAAAACGATATTGCTCTTTATGGTTTTGCCACGGAACGGGAACGCACGGTATTTGGTATGCTGATCACAGTCAGCGGAATCGGTCCGAAAACGGCGCTGAACATTCTGAGCAGCCTGAACATTCCGGCGTTCTGTCAGGCGCTGGCATCTTCCGACATCAAATCGCTGAAACGGATCAACGGCATCGGTCCCAAGTCTGCGGAACGCATGATCGTGGAACTGCGGGATAAGATCGACAAGATCGCGCCGGAACTGGCGTTCGGTCTGCCTGAAGGCGGTACAGAAGATACTGCCAGTCTGCGGGAAATCGAAGATGCCGTCAGCGCTCTGGAACAGCTGGGCTTCCAGCGGAACAAGATCCAGAAAGCCGTCACCGAACTTGCTTTGGCGCTGCCGGAAAACGAACGCAGTGTAGAAAATATTGTCCGGAAATCGCTGCAGGCGCTGCAGGCTCTCCGCTAATAACATAACAGAAAGAAAACCTCCTATGAGTAAACCTGAACCTCTGCCGAAAACGCTCGAAGAACACCGCGAATATCTTTACGGGATCGTAAAACTGCAGCTTTTTTATCTCCATCTCCGTCAGACAGAACAGGATCCCAACGAACCTTTCCGGGATGCCATCCGGAACCGGGTGGATATCTACCGCAAAACCGAAGCAAATCCCGAAGCTCTGAATCCGGTGACGCTCCACTTTGACGAACCCGCGTGGCTCGTGATGGAAGATCAGGCGCTGGCACTCATGGAAAAATATAACTCCAGCTCCGAATCCGACCGCAAAAACTTTGAAGAAGAAGCATTCCTCGTCTTCAAGGATTCCATTGACCAGCGCTGCGAACGGGACTACCTGGATCCCTCCGGGCTGGCAAATTATCAGTGCGGCAGCCTCCGGCACAATCTGGAACTGGACCGGAACGGTTATCTGGGATTCCACATCGCAAACTCGGTCTGTCCCCACTCCATTTTTGATGATCCCCTGCACATTCCCCGCTGTATGAAAGCGCTGGTGAAAGCAGCAGAAGAAACCTATCATGCCAAAGGTCTCACCACAGGCACCTGGCTGAACAGCTCCGAACGATGGCTCGCCTGTTTCCCGCAGGCATGGAAAGACAATCTTTCCGCTCCTGCCGATCCGGTAAGATCGGTGGCATGGCATTACGGCTGGTGGGGGCAGTTCATCTCGGCACGCCGTACCCTGCAGAAGAAGAACGCTGAATTCATGCGGGCAAACAAGACTTTCCCGTTCCTGCCCCGCGCTTCTCACGCAACCCTTGACGAATTCAAAGAACATCTGGCTCAATTCCCGGATCTGTAATCAACAGGAAAGAATAATGTTATGAGCAAACCGGAACCTCAACCGAAGACTCTCGAAGAACATCGCGAATATCTTTACGGAATCGTGAAGCTGCAGTTGTTCTATCTGCACGTGCGCCAAACCGAACTGGATCCCAACGAACCCTTCCGGGACGCCATCCGGAACCGGGTGGACATCTACCGCAAGACCGAAGCAAATCCCGGTCCTCTGAACCCGCCGGAATTGTATTTTGACACCCCCGCATGGACCGTTATGGAAGATCAGGCACTGGCGTTGATGGAGAAATACAACTCCAGTTCTGAAGCCGACCGGAAAAACTTTGAGGAAGAAGCATTCCTCGTCTTCAAAGATTCCATTGACCAGCGTTGCGAACGGGACTACCGGGACACCTCCGTCCTCGCCCGTTATCAATGCGGAAGTCTGCGGCACGATCTGGAATTGCAGCCCTCCGGCTTTCTGGGGTTCCACATTGCAAACTCCGTGGCGCCCCGCTCCATCTTTGATGATCCTCTCCACATCCCGCGCTGTCTCCGCGCCCTGCTCCGGGTGGCGGAAGAAGTCTATCACGCCAAAGGACTTGCCACCAGAACCTGGCTGAACAGTTCCGAGCGCTGGATCGCCTGTTTCCCGAAAGTGTGGAAAGACAATCTTTCCGAGCCTGCCGATCCCGTCCGTGCCGCCGCCTGGCATTACGGCTGGTGGGGACAGTTCATCTCCGCGCGGGGAACTCTGCAGAAGAAAAACGCAGCATTCATGCGGGCGAACAAGACTTTCCCCCTGCTTCCCCGTGCCTCTCAAGCAACGATCGCTGAATTCAAAGAATACCTTGCAAACATTCTCGACAACAACGAAACAGAAGGATAATTCATTATGGGTAACCGTATTTATACTGCCGCCAGCTGCACGTTCGGCTCGTATATCGATGAAGCAATGGAACGGGCGCTCCGCCGCAATCGCTTCAAAAATATGGAGTTCGATGCAGGGATCGTTCATTACAAGAAGGATGAACGCGCCGATCAGACCATCGCACGGATGCAGAGTATGGTGAAGGATGGCGCCATCGTTCTCAAGTCCAATCACCTGCCCTGGCCCACAGAACTGAACATTTCCAGCTATGAAGAAGCCGACCGCGCGGCTGCCTGCGAAAACACCCGTAAACTCATCCTCAAACTGGAAGAATTGGGGCTCGGCTCTCCCGCTTACACCTTCCACGGCGGCACCGAACCCACCACCGATGAGGAACGGGCACACCGTCTGGCGCAGACCCGCAAATCCATTGCCGAACTTGCCCCCTTCTTTGCCGAACGCAATGCCCAGATGAACGTGGAGATCCTGCCCCGTTCCTGCGGCGGAAACTGCGTGGAGGAAATGCAGTATTTCATGGACGGTCAGCCCGACAATGTGGGGATCGTGTTTGACGTGAACCATGTGATGAACCGGGCGGAACAGCTGCCGGAGATGATCCGTACCCTCGCTCCCCGCATCCACGCTTTCCACCTCTCCGACTACGACAACGTGGACGAACAGCACTGGACGATCCCCCACTGCGGCACCATCAACTGGCAGGCGGTCATGGCGGCGATCCGGGAGATCAAGCAGGATGTCTATATGATCTTTGAGACCCATTGCCCCCAGAGCGTTACCTGGCGCGGCAATACGGAATATGACGGGATCATCCGTATGGCGGAATACTCCGCATACTATCTGGAAAACGTGGAGCGCTTTGCCGAACTGGACCGTGCGTTCAACGACTTCCAGCTCCCCGGGAACTGATCAACATGATCCGGTACAGACACGAAGTTTTTTCCTTCGATCCGGCAAAACAGAGTGCAGAGCAAAATTCGTTCACCCTCTTTGCGGAATGGGATTTTCATGCGGTTGAACCCGGCGTTCTGCTGGAGCAGTCCGGGGCGATCCGCATCTCCAAGCGGTACGCCGCCGATGTCAACTGCGAAAATGATTTTCAGCATCTGACGCAGGATCTTCAGCAGCAGAAAGTTTTTGACGATGCCCAGCATTACAGCTCCTTTCCCATGCCGGACGGCTCTGTGCCGGTCATCGAAGCGGAGGTACAAATCCGGGATGAAGATCACCCCGACTGGCGCGCCATCCGGATCGGCTTTCCCGTGTCGCTTTATCAACCGGGTACACACAGACTGATTCTCCATTGCGATGGCGTCCGCCTGTTGATGCTGGTCGATGGCGAGCCTGCCGACGAACATTTTATCTACGGCACGGTCCCGTTCACAGACCGGACCAATACGGAAACATTTTTCACTCCGGCGCTGATCCCGGAAATTGCGGTCCGGCACGAAGAAAAAGATCATTCCATCCAGTATTTCTCCACTGCCGGATTTAATTCCTGGGTGGGAGATGTGGTGCCCTACGCACACAACGGCATAGTTCATATGTTCTATCTGCTGGACCGCCGGCATCACGCCAGCCGCTTCGGTACCGGATCCCATTACTACGGACACCTGACCAGTACGGACCTGATCCACTGGGAGGAGCAGGAACCGGTAGGCACGCTGGAACATCAATGGGAGTCCTGCGGCACCGGAACGCCGTTCTATCACAACGGGAAATATTATTTTGCCTACGGACTGCACACTGACCGGTTCATCCCCCGCGAGAAAAATGCCGGTGAGATCCTCTATCGGGAATTTCTGGAGACCGGGAAAACGACGGCAAGAGATTTTGCCGATCTCATCGCCGCCGGGACTATGCCCGAAGGAATGACCTATGCTGTCAGCAGCGATGGACTCCACTTTGAAAAGTCCGGCAAACTGCCCTGTTTCTGCGAAAATCCCAGCGTCTATACCATGCCGGACAACACGCTCCGGATGTACGCAAACGGTCTCTGGACCGCCGACAATCCGGACGGACCGTGGACCTGTCTGGACAGCTCCTTCCCCCCGGAAGGGAAGAACTCAACTATGCGAAACACGCTGGAATGTCCCTCCTTCTTCGAGTGGGGCGGGCATTACTACCTGATCGTGGGCATGGACGGCATGTACGCCTCCGCCACGCCCGGTTTTGAGGTCTTCGATGACTTCGCCGCAGAGGGACGGGATATTTACGACGGCTTGATCGTTCCCATGGTCTTCCCCTTCCGGAATGACCGCCGCCTCATTGCCGGCTGGGTGTTCCCTTTCGGCAGCTATCTGGTCATACGGGAACTGGTGCAGTTGAGCGATCATTATCTGGGGATCAAGTGGTGTCCGGAGCTGATCCCGTCCGCAAAGAAGACAGAGAAACTGACACCGGATGCCCCCTTCAAACGGCAGGCGGATGATCTCTGCTTCGACCTGACGATCGACGGCTCCGCTGGCGGCAGGATCGCTCTGCTTTTCCGGGATAAGGATGGCAACGGCTGTGAGTTCCAGCTGGATCTGGATGACCGGTCCGCACAGATCGAATCCATTGCACCGGCAGATACTCCCTTCCGTCCCCTGCTCCTCACCATGCGGGAACAGGTGGCACTGCACCGGGATGAGCTGACCATCTTCAAGGATCTTCCCACAGTGACCAAGTTCAAATGCCACGTTTACAGCCGGGATTTCCGTCTGGATAAACTGCAGAACACGGATCAGGTCTTCACCCTCCGGCTCCGATTGAAACAGGATCAAAAATTCCCTGCTGCGCTGCTGGATGCGGAAATCGCCGGAGTCCGCACCATGTTCTCCCTGCGTCCGGGTCTGAATGTGGAGACGATACAAGTCCTGACCGACCGATCTGCAAAGATCCTGAACGCAAAAATATTGGAGTTTTGAATAAGTTATGATTACTTTTGAAAAAGAGAAATGTACCCGCTGCGGAGCTTGTATGAGAGATTGTCTCGGCGGCACGATCGTCCGGGATGAAGCGGGATTCCCCACGATCCCCGAACCGGAATTCTGCATTGACTGCGGTCATTGCTACGCGATCTGTCCGCAGGGTGCAGTCAACTTTCACGGACACAGTGCGGACGGCACCTCCAACCGTCCCCTGCCCCCGCCGGAACAGATGGAAGCACTGCTGAAACAGCGTCGCAGCTGCCGTTTTTACAAGCCGGACCCGATCGCACCGGAGAAGATGGAAAAGCTCAAAGAGATCCTGCATTATTCCCCCACGGGCTGCAACGATCACCGGCTGATCTTTTTCATTGCGGAAGATCCGGCAGAGATGGAGGCGGTCCGTTCTCTTGTCTCAAAACGCCTGAAGACGTTTATCAAAACGGGGATCCCGGGGCTGATCCTGCCCGCATCCAAACGCTATTTCTCCCTGATCGATGAGGGATACGATGTAATCTTCCGGGGTGCGCCTCATTTTGTGCTGGTCTCCACCCCATCTTTCGCACCCTGCGCCGGTTGGGATGCAAAAATTGCCCTTTCCTACTTTGATACCTACGCACAAAGTCTGGGGCTCGGCACCTGCTGGTGCGGATTCGGTGTCTGGGCGTACCGTCTGATCCCCTCCCTGCGCCGGAAGCTCAAACTGCCCTTCTTTTACAAGGTGGATGCCATGATGCTTTTCGGGGAACCGGCGATCCAATACGCAAGACCGACTGCTCCGGAACCGATGCGAATCGATCCCATCCGGTTCAAAGCATGATCAAACGCTGAAAAAAATATATTTCTGCAGGAGAAAATTTTATGGATATTATTGTTCCGGAAGAAAAAATCTCGAATGTGATCTCTGCCGATATTTGCGTGATCGGCGGCAGCTGTACCGGTGTTTTTGCGGCTGTCCGTGCCGCCCGGCTGGGTGCAGATGTGGTCCTGGTGGAAAAAGCCAACCGGTTCGGCGGGGTTGCAACCTGCGGTCTGGTGGGAATGTGGCACACCCTTTTCGATATGGAAGGGCAGCGTCAGATCATCGGCGGTATGACACATGAAATGATGGAACGGCTGGAAAAGCGCAACGCCGTTTCCCCGAACTTCCGCGATCCTGCAAACAGCCGGATCCACGGAGTGCGGTTCAACTCCGAAGAACTGACTCTGGAACTGGATGAACTGGTGCTGGAACAGAAAAAGATCCGTTTCTTTCTGAATACAGGCTTCTCCAGAGCGATCAGCGCAAACGGGCATATTGAGGCTGTGATCGCCGAAAATAAATCAGGGCGTTTCGCAATCAAGGCAGATGTCTTTGTGGATGCATCCGGCGATGCTCTGCTCTGCCGCGAAGCCGGATTCCCGCTGTGGAAAGCGGAAAGACCGCAGCCGCCAACAAGCTGCGCCAGATTCGGCGGGTGGAATACGCTCGGACCGCACAACTTGAAAGAAACCGTGGAAAAATACCGGAAAGATCTGCCGGATCTTCCATGCGGATACTACTGGAGTATGGCTATTCCCGGTACAGCGGATATGATGTTTGCCGGAACACGCATCTTGAACTGCGATTGTTCCGATGGTGCGGCGATCAGCAATGCGGAAGTGACAGCACGCCGTCAGATCCGGGCGTTGATGGATATGTACCGGCGGGAATTTCCGGATAATCAACTGAGTCTGAATTCCATGCCGTCTGCGATCGGGATACGGGAGGGAGAACACATCACATCCTGCCGCCGACTGTGCGGAGATGAACTGCTCGCCGGCACTTATTTTGCCGATACGATCGGACACGGCACTTATCCTGTGGATGTGCACGGAAATGAGGATGATTCCATCACATTCTGGCACTTGAACGGCAATAAACAAACCTATCATTCCCATAAGCTGGTGCAGAAAGAACGCTGGTTGCCGGAAGGTGAGATCCTTTCCCATTACAATATTCCTCTGTCCGCCATGATTCCGGAAAATGCGGAAAATCTCATTTCCGCCGGACGCATGATCGATGCGGACTGCAAAGCATTCGGAGCAGTCCGGGTAATGGTCAATCTCAATCAGTGCGGGGAAGCCGCCGGGGTTGCTGCATGGCTCGCATTAAACCGGAACTGCACGATCCACCGGATCGATTGCAATGAAGTCCGCCGCCTGTTGAATCAGGGGGGATCCTGTATCATCGATCCGGAATAAAACGGACACGCTCCGTTCAGGACATAATCTCTTTTTCGGATGCGGCGGCAAGACGCAGATATTTCTGATACCGTTCCGTGCAGTCCCGCCGGGGGAGATATTCTGCATCGAAGCCCGGTTTCATGGCATCCATAGCGGCAAAGATGTCTTTATGCACGCCGGATGCCGCCGCGCCGAACATGGCTGCGCCCAGCGCCACCGCCTGATCGGATGCCGCCACACGGATGGGCATATTCATGGCATCTGCCAGAAATTGCATCACAAAAGAGGACTTCCGGGCGATCCCGCCAACGGCAGTTACACTTTCCACCTTCAAACCTTCCCGTTCGTACCGGTCAATGATCGCCCGTGCGCCGAATGCAGTGCTTTCCACCAGCGCCCGGAAGACCATAGGGGGAGTCGTCCCCAGATTCAGCCCGTAGATCGACCCGGTCAGCAGCTCGTTGGCATCCGGGGTACGGCGTCCGTTCATCCAGTCCAGCGCCATCACGTGGCTGTCCGGCAGGGCGGCTGCCTCCCGTTCCAGATCGGGGAGAGAAACTTTCCCGGCGTAAGAGAGGAAACGGGTAAACCAGGCATAAATATCGCCGAACGCACACTGACCGGCTTCCAGTCCGGTCAGACCGGGAAGAACAGAGCCTTCCACCTGCCCGCAGATCCCGGGGATGCAGTGATCCACGCCCGGCGCCACCAGGATATCGCAGGTGGATGTTCCCACAACTTTCACCATATTTCCGGGTTTGATCCCGGCGCCCACCGCACCCACATGGCAGTCGATCGCACCGACCGCCACCACGGTTTCCGTGGTCAGCCCCAGTTTTTCCGCCCATTTTGCAGAGAGCTTTCCAACGGGCGTATCGGCAGTATAAGTTTCCGTATAAAGATTCCGGCGGACCGGTACAAGCAGGGGATCCACTGCGGCAAAAAATTCTTCCGGCGGCAGTCCGCCCCATTCTCCATGCCAGAGGGCTTTATGTCCGGCGGCACAACGGCTGGGCTTGACTGCGCATCCGGTCAGCTCTGCCGTGATCCAGTCGCAATGTTCCATAAAGGAATGGATCGCACCGCGGACTTTCGGGTTGACCCGCAGGATATGCAGCAGTTTGCTCCAGAACCATTCCGGCGAACAGCGGCCGCCGCTGTATCTGGTGTAATCAGGGAAATCGCCCCGCTTGCAGATCTCATTGATCCGGTCGGCTTCGGCAAGGGAGGTGTGATCTTTCCAGAGCAGGAACATGGCGTCCGGATCTTCTGCGAATTCCGGCAGCAGTGCCAGCGGCGTACCGTTCGCATCTACGGCGCAGGGGGTACTGCCGGTACAGTCCACGCCGATCCCGGCAACAAGAGCAGGCTCGATCCCGCTTTCCGCAAGAACAGAGCGGACTGTATCTTCCACGCCTTCCAGATAATCCAGCGGATGCTGCCGGAACATACTGATGGCAGGATCGGAGTATCTGCCTTCTTTCCAGCGTGCATAGGGATGCACTGCCGTCGCCACCATATTGCCGGAGCTGCTGACAAGCACGGCACGGACGCTGTCCGAACCGAAATCCAGACCGATCAGGAACTTTTCTGCCATTCTGCGTCTCACTTTCCGAAGGATTTGAAGGCTTTGATCAGTTTTTCTTTCGTTTCCGGCGGGAACGCTTCATAATCCATCATCACAAAAGAGCCGTGCCGCATGGCGGGGAACTTGAACGCATAAATATACAGGCAGCCGTTATCATCCACATATTTCAGTTTTTTCCGCTGCTTGGCGCGATCGGTATTGTACTTGAGAAAAACGACCTGGCGGTCATTCAGTTTCAACGCAAAACCACTTTCCGCACGGAGGGGACTCACGACCCAGGGACCGTCCCAGACGGCACCGGTGGAAATCATCATGTGGTTGGCAAGTTCGGTAATACTCCGGTCATTGTTTTCAACAGTCATGCAGGCATTGGCAAAGAGCGCAAGAACAGCGGCAAAAAGCGCGATCAGATACTTTTTCATCAGTTTTTTCCTTTCTTTAACGGTTTTTCATGGATAATTTAGACGGCTTTTTTTGTTTTTCAAGTTGAAACCGGAGAAATTGCGGTTATCTTAATAAGAAACATTACAGAAACAGAAAGAACAGCCCGGATGAGTCAGGCACTTTACAATATTGTACTTTTTGAACCGGAAATTCCGCAGAACACGGGAAATATCGGCAGGATCGCAGTCAATGCGCTTTCGCGTCTGCACCTGATCAAACCGCTGGGCTTTTCTTTCGATGACAAACATCTGAAGCGCGCCGGCATGGATTACTGGCAGCACGTGGATTGCGTGATCCATGAATCCTGGGAGGATTTCCTCGCATACAAAGAGCCTGCCGCACCCCTTTATTTCTTCTCCACCAAAGGAAAAGCTCAATACTGGGATTGCCCCTTTGAACCGGGTGCATATCTGGTTTTCGGCAAAGAAAGTGCAGGTCTTCCGGAATTCATCCATAATGAATACCCCGGAAATTTTTATACCATCCCCATGCCCGGCAACTTCAGCCGCAGTCTGAACCTGGCAAACTCCGTGGGGATCGCCGTTTACGAAGGTCTGCGGAAAAACAGATCCAACTGGGAGTAAAACAAACGATGCTGCAAAATACCGACACCACAAAACTGCAGAAACTGCAAACCTCCAGCTTCAGCATTGAAAACGGGATCAAACTTTTTGACAGCAGTATGGTATACGCCGACTCCCATCAGGGGCTGGTCCGCTCCGATAATCAGGACTCCTTCGCATATACCATCAGCACCGATGGAAAAATGATTTTCCTTATGGTGGCAGACGGCATCGGCGGAAATGAAAGCGGTGATATCGCCAGCCGTTATACGGCAGAAATGATCCTGCGGGAATTTCAGAAATTCCAGAAAAACGGCACCCCGCAGGAAGAGGAGATCGTGGACTTTCTCAAAAGCGCCATCCTCCTCGCCAACAGCGCTCTGAAAAATCTGAACCTCAATATGAATGTGGGGCATCCAATGGGAACCACGCTGGCAATCCTCGTTCTCACGCCCGGATGCGCCGTGACCGCTCATGCCGGTGACAGCCGGATCTACCGCTGGCGGGAGGGAAAGCTGGAGCAGATGACACAGGATCACAGTCTGGTGGCGGAACTGGTCAAATTGGGCAAGCTGACACCCGAACAGGCAGTAAATCACCCTTACGCTCATGTGATCTCCCAGTCCATCGGCGTCCACCGGGAAGTCAAGCCTGATTTCTCCATTCAGGAACGGAAATCCGGCGACCGCTATATGGTCTGTTCTGACGGCATCCTGCTGCATCTGGATGACGAAAAGATCGCACAACTTCTCGGTAAAGCAGAAGACGCCCGGATGGCTGTCAGCAGCCTTATCACTGCCGCACTCCGGGGCGGCGGCGGCGACAATACAACGGTCCTCTGCGCCATCCCCGATTGACGTTTTTCTTTGACGCACCCCGCCTTTCCGTAACTGGAAAGGAATGAAAAGCTATGGGGCTGAAATTCAATCAGAAACAAAAAACCGGCTGGGCGATCCTCAGCTCACGCAACAAAACACGGATCCTCTTTGACGGCGGATCACGATCCGGCAAAACGGCTCTCATCGCCGAATATCTGGTCCGGCGCGCACTGCAATATCCCTTTTCCCGACAGCTTGCCGCCCGAAAATGCCGTTCACACGCAAAAACATCCCTCTGGTGCGATACGCTGAAAAAATATCTCGTCCGGTTCATCCCGACCCGGTTCTACACGCTCTCCGAAAGTGAACTTTCCATCCGGTTCTGCAACGGTTCTGAAATCCTCGTGGCAGGGCTGGATGATGCGGAACGGAGCGAAAAAGTTTTGGGCAATGAGTTCATTACCGTCTTTCTCAACGAAGCAACACAGTTTTCGTGGGAGACGGTCCAGATGGCGGCGACCCGTCTGGCACAGAAAGCGTGGGACGCAAAAGGGAGGCAGGCGGTCCCGAAACTGATTCTGGACTGCAATCCCCGGGGACCCCGGCACTGGCTCCATGCGGTAGGCGTGCGTCAGATCGATCCCGAATCCGGAAAAGAGTTGAGCGACAAAGCAAACTGGGCGCGTCTGCCCTGGTCCGCCTTCGACAATCAGGAAAACCTGCCGAAGGAATATCTGGAAGGACTCGCCGCCCTGCCGGAAATTATGAAAAAACGGATGTTGGACGGGATCTGGTGCGACAACGCGGGCGCCGTCTATCAGGAGTTCAGCGAGGAAAAACACGTGGTCGCCCCCTTCCCCATCCCGGACGATTGGCGCAGACTGCGGGCAATCGACTTCGGCTACACCAACCCCTTTGTCTGCCTCTGGGGGGCAGTCGACCCGGACGGACGCCTCTATATCTACCGGGAATGGTACAAAAACGCCACCCGCACCGCTGAACACGCCCGGATGATCCGGGAACTTTCCGGAATGGAACGCTACTTCATTACCGTGGCGGATCACGATGCCGCCGAACGGGCGGAACTGGAATCGCTGGGGATCCGGACCACCGCCGCCGAAAAGAACGTGATCAGCGGCATCCAGCGGGTGAAATGCCGTCTGACAGAGGCGGGCGATGGAAAGCCCCGGTTGTACTTTTTCGACAATCTCAAAAACATTCTTTCGGAGATGTACGATTACCGCTGGGCGCCGGAAGGCTCCTCCAATGCGAAGGAGGAACCGCTGAAACTGAATGACCACGCTATGGACGCCCTCCGGTACATGGTCGCCGCCCTGGATGGCAAACAGGCGCAGAAGCAGCTCAAAGCAGTTGCCGTCCGGGAACAGGACCGCTGGAGTTAAGCCGTATTTTCTCTGTATTTCACGGTTTTCTGCTTGAAAAACAGGATTCCGGCTGTATTGTTCTCCCAAATGGGAGAATTTTTAACGATCGCAAGAATCAAGGAGAATATATCATGAACCAGATCTTTCCGTGGAAACAGGGTATGGGCATCGGCGGCTGGCTGACCAATTACAAGCGTTTTCAGGTCCTGCCGGAAGAACGGAAAATGCTGCTGACGATCGGCGACTACGAACATTTTGAAAGTTATATCACGGAAGATGATGTGGCGAACATCGCATCCCTCGGCATGGACCATATCCGGGTGGGCTTCGATCAGATCGTGCTCGAGGAGGAGCCGTACAAGTACCGGGAACGGACATTCCGTCTGCTGGATGACTTCATCGGCTGGTGCCGGAAATATCAGTTGGGCTGCGTATTGAACCTGCATAAAGCAGTTGGAAACTACTGCGATGTGCCCAGCCCCGTACAACTGCTGGATGATGACGACCTGCAAAACCGTTTTATTGCATTCTGGCTGGAATGTGAACGGCGCTGGCACGATCAGGAGGATCTGGTCTTTGAACTGCTGAACGAAGTCACCAACGTGGATCCGGCAAAGTGGAACTCTCTGGCGGAACGGACCATTGCTGCGATCCGGAAAACAAATCCCACCCGGCGCATCATCATCGGCGGCATCTGTTGGGGAAACCCGCCGTGGCTCAACACGCTGCAGGTCTTTAACGATCCGTATGTGATCTATACCTTCCACATGTATGCCCCCTTCGGTTTCACGCATCAACGGGGCGTTCTGGTGGCACCGACTCTGTTTTACAACCGGGTCATGCCCTATCCCGGCGACATTGAACGCTACCGGGACTATGAACGGACTGTTTCCGGTGCCGCTGATCCCCTGCCGAACTATACGGAAATGGGACTCAATTTCCTCCGGGATGCCATGCAGGGCGCCTTTGATTTCCGGAAAAACCATCCGGATAAGATCCTGTGGCTGGGCGAGTTCGGCACCATCCGCCACGCGCCGCCGGAATCCCGGGAAAACTGGATGAACGATGTGATCAAACTGGCGAAGGAACACGGTATCCCCTATTGCGTCTGGAACTACCTCAGCACCCCCAACGACGGCAACCGGTTCAGTCTGGTGGACGATGTTACACGGAAGATCCTCACCCCCCGTATGGCGGAGATCATTGCCGGAGATGTGAAGTAAGATGCGAAACGTATTTCTGCTGATCCTGTTCGTTCTGCCGGTCTTCCTCTTTGCGGCGGAAAAGTTTGAGACCACTCCCGGCGATCCCTTCGGTTTCCACACGTTCAAGCTGGAAAACGGTCTGACTGTGATCCTGGCAAAAAACACAGACCAGCCAAAGATCCAAAGTTACATTATGGTCCATGCCGGTTCGCTCGATGACCCGGAACGTTCCACCGGGCTGGCACACTATTTTGAACACATGATGTTCAAGGGTACTTCAAAAATTGCCGCTCTGAACTGGGAAAAGGAGAAGCCCCTGCTGGATAAGATCGAGGAACTTTTTGAACAGTATCGCCAGGAAAAAGATCCCGCAAAGCGAAAAGAGATCTACGCAGAAATCGACAAAATATCGTCCGAAGCGGCACAATATTCCAACGATGAATACTGGGATATCCTCCGGACGATGGACTGCGATGAAATCAACGCTTTCACAACGTATGACATCACCGCCTATGAAACGCTCCTGCCCTCCAATATGCTGGAACCGTTCCTCACCCTGGAGGCGGAACGCTTCAGCAACATTGCCATGCGCCGCTTTCACACCGAACTGGAAACGGTCTATGAGGAGTTCAACCGCACACAGGACAACGACCGCCGGCAGGCTCTCAATGCCCTGCTGAAGCTGATTGCCGGCGAAAAACACCCGCTGGCGCGCCCGATCATCGGCAAGCCGGAACACCTGAAAAGTCCGTCCATCCGGGACGTAAAAGATTTTTTCAAACGCTATTATGTGCCGGAAAATATGGTTCTGATCCTGGTGGGCGATCTGGATTACGAAAACGCCGCAGCTCTCGTCCGTAAGACATTCGGGAAACTGCCCGCCGGAAAAGTCGCAGCCAAAAATCCGGTACCCGCTATCAAGCCCCTGTCAAAACCGCTGACCACAGAAATTACCGGACCGGAAAGTGAATTTCTGTATATGGCAATCCCGCTGCAGATGGACTGGAAAGAAAACGGGTACCTCCGGGATTTGCTCTTCTCCGTTCTGTATAACGGAAAAAACGGACTGTTTGACGCAAATCTGTTCGATTCCCAGAAAGTTCAGAATATCTCCTGCTGGCTTTTTTCCATTGCGAATGAAAACCTGCTGATCATTTTTGCAAAACCGCTGGCGGGTCAGTCATTGGAACAGCTCCGTACACTCATCGAAGCCGAATTGGACAACCTGAAAAAAGGAAATTTTGATCCTGCGATCCTGACTGCCGCTGTCAATAACGACCGTTATCAGCTGATGACCACGGCGGAAAAACGTTCGACAACCGCAGAAGTTGCGCTGAAGCTGGAGTGGTATCACATCCGTATGCAGGATATGCTGGATGATCTCAAAAAGAAAGAACAGCTTACGAAAAAGGAATTTGTGCGCCAGATAAACCGGGCAATGAACTCTGCACCGGCTGTCGTTTACAAGCGTTCCGGCGAAAAGAAGGATCGTATCCATGCAGAAAAGCCGCTAATCACACCGCTGAAAACATCGGAAGGCATACCGGGGCGTTTCGCCTGTGAACTGCTCCGGACACTTCCCGAAGCGTCTTACGACGCTCAGGTCATCGACTGGCAAACGGCGCTGAAAGAAACTCCGGTCCACAGGACCAAACTTTTCAGTACAAAAAACGAAAAAAATGAACGATTCAGCTTTTCGATCGTGCTGCCCATTGGTCAAAATCACGATCTGAAACACGATCTGGCTGTCACTTACCTGCATCTGCTCGGCACCCGAAACAAGCCCCTCACCGTTTTCAACAGTGAACTTTATAACCTGGCGCTGGATATGTCCTTTACGTGTAACGATTTTACGACTACATTCACGGTTTCCGGACTTCAAAAATATCTGCCCCGTGCTATGGCGTTGCTGAAAGAACGGCTCACTCTGGCGAAAAACGATCCGGAAGCCTTCCGGAAGCTGGTGGAACGCACCGAAAAACAACGCCGGGACAACAAGAAAAATCCGAAATTATTGCTCTCCGGCGCAGTCAGCCGTGCCTTTTATGGAGAAAAGACCACCGTACTGCACTGTATCCCCTCTGCAAAAATGAAAAAAATCGATCCGGCAGAATTGACAGCTCATCTGAACGCACTCTGCACCACAATGCCCCGGGAATATGTCTATTACGGACCCGGTGATCCGGAGGAAGTCGCCGCTCTGATCCGGCAGCACCTGCCTGAACCGGCAGAAAAATTAAGCCGGATCCCTGAACCGGTCAAGTTCAAGATCATTCCGCCGGAAGAAAATACTGTTTACGTGATCCGGTATCCGTCGACTCAGGTCATTTCGCTGCTGCTCCGTCCGGACCGGGTGCAGATCCCTGCAGATAACGCTTTTGCGACAATGTTGAACAACTATGTGTCCCCACTGTTCTTCAGGGAATTGCGGGAAAAACGTTCCCTCGGCTATGTGGCACAGGCAGATTACAATCTGCCGGCAAGTCAACCGGATAATTACTCTGTCTTTCTGGCTTTGCTTGAAACGCAGCGCAATAAATTGGAAGAGGGGATGAACACTATAAAAAGTCTGACCACTCAGATGCCGCAGAAAGAAGACGATTTCTACCGGGCTGCTGAGACAGCTGCCGCAAATATCGCCTCATACCGACTCCTGCCGGAAAATCTCTACTGGTTCCGGAGGGAACAGCTGCAGATGAAACAGCCGCTGGATCAGATGGCACGGGATTTGAAACAGGTCCGGGAAATAAGCATGGAAGATTTCTTCCGCCGTGCGAAGGAAGCGATGAACCGCAGCAAAGATCTCTGGATCCTTTCCGGAGATGTAAAAAATGTTCCCGAAGGTTTCGGAAAAATCGTTGAACTGAAACCGGAAGACATCCTGCCGCAATAAAAAAACGTTGCAGAGATCGTTCCGTTACTTCCGGGCGATCTTTGCAATGTAATAGATCCCGAACGCCTGATACAGGAACGGCACCAGCCAGATCAGATATTGCGGATACAGTGCCGCACTTTTCCGCAGCGCTTCCGCCAGCAATACATTGGCAAAATATACCCCTGCCAGCAGAACACTCAGGAACAACCCCACGCTGGTCTCGCGCCGGTTGGTCTGGATCGCCAGCGGAAGACCGAGCAGCAGAAATGCGATCGGCGCAAGCGCAAGACACACACGGGTGCTGAGTTCCACTTCATGCTTCGTTGTATCCTGTCCTTCCCGCTTCAGCACCACGATACGCGCCAGCAGGTCTTTGAGCGGCAAAAACTTTTCCCGCATTGCGATACGGGACGCATTGAACTGTTTTCCATAGTCCCACTCCATCTTAAACTCTTTCATAAACACGTCGTGATTCCGGTCACCGGAACGGGTCGTGATCTGGGCATCGAAAAGAACGATCTGCATCATCTTGTGTTCTTTATCCACTTCGATCCTGCCGCGGGCTGCGGTAATATCTTCATGAATATTCTGATCCACGACCCGGTAGAGCTGAACATAGTAGATATTATCCTCTGCGTCCTTGGAGGCAAAATAAAGTGAGGTCCCCGGCATAAAATCCTCCATGTTCACGGGCATCCCCGGAGTAAACAATGCAAGCGGATGATTCACAACAACTTCCATGCCGAGCTTACGTGCTTTTTCCATTGTTCGCGGACCGGTATTCAGCTGGAGCTGCAGACAAATCGCAGTAAAAATGATCGTGGTCACGATCAGGGGCGCAACGATCTGAAGGATCGAGACACCACAGGCACGCATGGCAGTGATCTCGCTGTCTGCTGAAAGGCGTCCGAACACCAGCATGATCGCCACCAGAGACGCCCAGGGCAGTGTAAAACAGAGGGCATGGGGCAGCGAATAGATCAGCATTTCCAACGCCACCGATCCGGGGATCCCCTGAGCAAGCGAATCGAAGATCCGGATCAGCTGAGCCCCCGCCATACCAAAAGTCAGAACGCCGATCGCCATCAGGAAGGTGGCAAGAAAGCTCTTCGTCACATAAAGATTCAAAATTTTCATAAAAAAGCTGTCCTGTTCTTGCGGTTGATGCAAATAAGATTCCCTTACAATAGCACGCTTTTCCGCATTTTAAAATGCGTAACTGTATTTTTTTAAGATTTCCCGTTCTTCAACGCTTTCTCAAAGGTCGTAAAATGCCGTTTGCTGATCTTCTCCAGCAATTCCGCCCCGCCGCTCCCCGCGATTTGCGCCGCCACGGAATCGACCTGACTGCCGGCACCTTTGGGAAGAGTATCCACGCCGGCGATCCCTGCAAGCGCCTCCAGACGCCGCACGAACTCCGCACGGGCGAGGATGGAAGCGGCAGCAACGGCAATATCACTTTCTGCTTTTGTCCGCTGATCCAGATGGATTTTTCTGCCGTTTTCCAACAGCGCATTCCGGATCAGATGCTCATCCCCGAATTTATCTGCAAGAGCGGCTGGACATTCCGGTGCCTTTTCCAACAGATTTTCCAACGATCTGGCATGACCCCACGCCAACAGCCGGTTCAAACTGCCAATCTTCGCATACGCCCGGTTGTATGCTTCCGGGCCGATTACCACAATCGCAAACTTTCCCTGCACGAGTTTCATAATCTCCGAGGCGATCCCGGCTATCTTTTTATCGCTCTTGATCTGTTTGGAGTCCCGGACACCAAGGGCAGAAAGTTTTTCTGCAACATCTTCATTTTCAACATAAACACAGGAAACAACAAGTGGTCCGAAAAAGTCGCCTTTCCCGCTTTCATCGATCCCCGCATGAGGCGAAAAGGGTTCCTGTTCCTCCGGCAGTTCCACTCCGGTGATATACGGTTCCAGAAGAAACTCCACAAAATCTGCCGTTCCTTTTCCCTGCACCACCAGTTTGCCGGAAGTATAAGCGGCAACCGTTGTTTTTTCTTTTTTTGCTTTGTAAAAACAGTAAGGCGCATCCGTCAGCTCCCAACCGTTTTCAAGCAGGACTGACCGGAGCTGCAACAGCTGTTCTTCCTCCAGTTTTTTTACCAAACCGGTATTTTTTTTATCGAAATCCATTGTTTTTTCTCCGGGAAACAGATTTTTTAACGATTTTATAACAAACAGGGACTTGACAATCCTGTAAATCTGTAATATAATTTATCATATAAAAGTAATTTTTCAAACTAAAAACAATAAGGAACAGGAAGTATGAAAAGACTGCTTTATTCGATCCCGGGATGTGTAATCCTCCTCTCGGCAGCTTTTGCCGCCCCGATTCCCCTGGATGCAGCGGAAAAAACAGTTAAGGCAAAACCCGCTACGATCTATACTCAATCTGAATTCAAGATTTCTCAGGAACGTATGGCAATGATCGATGCGTTGCTGGATCGCACGATCAAACGGGGACTGGATGTTTCCAAGCAGTCTACGATCCTTCTGCTGGAAACGGAGATCTCCGGAAAAATGCCCCTGGTCCCGAAAGCTCCGGTCAGCAATAAAACGATCTCACAGATCTCCGCAGAAGCACGGAAGATCGTCCGGGACGATGTGGCATATACCGCCCAGCAGGCAAATCTGAGAGTTGCTGCAGAAAAAGAGGCAGCCGAAAAATATCCCATTGCCAAACTGCGCACAAAAGTCAAGTTCCAATACCAGAAGGGTCCCTATATTCAGGATGTGGAAGGCATCTTTTTTGCCGCAACAGAACGGTATGTGCAGATCAATGACAAACGGATCCCTTATGTGGACCTTACGGATGAACTGCGGGCAAAGTTCGACCGCAAATTCAACGCTGAAATACGCAAAGAATTTGTGGAAAAGAAAATCCGCGAACTGGATCAGAAAAAGAATGATGAAATCCAGCAGACATTTACAAAACTTCTTGCCGGTCAGGATAATCTGAACGAGAAAAACGGTTACATCTACGACAAATCCGAAAAGCAGTGGACCACAGCAAGAGGTTACCTGCAGAAACAACTCCCTGATGCAATGAAGAAATATCAGGCGTATCTGGAGGAACAACGGATCAAACAGCAGAAAGCAAGAGAACTGGAAGCCGCCAGAGCAAAAGAACTGGCTGCCTCCCGTGCCGTAACTGCAATCGATACCTCCGATGTAAAAAAGTACGAAGAGATCCTGAACGCTGCCAAGAAAAAACGCCAGGAGATCCGCGAAAACAAATCCGGTGTGGATACATATCAGGGCTTCCGCAATGCACTCTGGGGTGCATCCCGTTACGATGTGGCATATCTCTTCTCCCGGACAAAAGGCGCCCGTTATGAATATGTGGACTTCAACAGCAAACTTATCCTGCCCCGCTATTTCCCGGCAGAAGTCTTCTTTGTCTTCGACAACAACAGTCTGGTGAAAGTCGTCATCGACTATGGTTACCAGCCCCGGCAGAAGGACGATGAAGCAGCGAAATCAGATGTAAAACGCCTGTTCTCCAGCGAAGATTTCAACAACCTCGTGATCTCCCTGCATGACATCTGCGGCGAAAGCGATGAAGAAAAAGCGGCAAAAGGTAATATCTTCAAGGAAATCGCCAACGGAACTCTGACGCCGGAAAAACTCCATCCGCCTCTGCCGCAGGATAATCAGGAAGATGAAAAAGCAGCTCCGGTCATCGTCAAGGATTTCACCGTTACCTGGACCGGAAAAGAAACAGATATGACTCTCTCGTTCCGCTACGACAAAGACAATGATGTCTATCAGAATGTCCAGCTCACCAAGGAACTGAAAAAGTAAGCTGCAAATGCTCACCCGGCAGAATGCACGGGGCACAGCAGACGGATCGCCGGTTCCGGCGATCCGTTTTCTTTTTTTCTGCGGCGACTTTTGCGCCGCTGAAAAAAAGAAATGCCCACCGCTGCGCACTGCTGCGCGCGGTGGGCTGCTGCTGTGCCCCGTGACATTCTGCCGGGTGATACTGTGTTGTTTTATTTCGGGCGTTTCACGCCGCGGTGAGCGATTGCAGCGGTGGGATCTTCGGGCCAGTCGTGTTTCGGGTAGCGGCCTCTCATATCCTTCCGGACGAGAAAATAGGATTCATTCCAGAAGGACTCCAGATCTCTTGTTTTCTGTACGGTCCGCATAGCGGGGGAGAGGATATCCATCAGTAACGGCACTCTGCCTCCGGCGAGGGACGGCGTTTTTTTCAGCCCGAAAAGTTCCTGCAGACGGACGGACACGATCGGTTGCAGGGGATCGGAATAATTGATTGTGATATGGCTGCCGCTGGGCACTTCAAATTTTTCCGGTGCAAGCTGACGCATCGCCAGCAGATCGGATACATTCAATGCACTTTCCAGGATCATCCGGTAGTTCAATTTTTTCAGTTCGTCCAATTTCCTGAAACCGGAAACATACGGTGCGAGCCAATCCTCCAGACTTGCCATCAACCCCTCTTCGCTGAAGTCCGGATACTGTTCCGCATAGCCGTTCCTGTGCAGAAATGTCACACGCTCCCGGAAGGCTTGTTCGTTTTTGCTCATGCCGAGAGCGGTGAAACCGGTCTTCCGGATCCCCTCCAGAAATACGGCAAGCAGTTCATCATCGGGGACATCTGCGACTTGTTTCCGGTCCAGCACCATACTGCCGTAAAATTGGATCTTCCATGCACGTACGCACTTTGCGGTGCTGTCCCATGCCACATCAAAACGTTCCTGCACGGGTAAAATTGTTTTCAAACTCTCCTCTGCCACTGGAGCGGCGAGACGGATTTTTGTTTTTCCACGCAGGGTTGTAGTTTCGCCCACTGCGAGAAAGTCGTATTTCGTCAGTACATCTTCCCGATCCAGTTCGGCAACGGTTCCATTGGCGAGGATGTAAGAAACAGCTCCGGCGCCGCTTTGCCCGTCCCGTTTCTTCGCCACCCGGTCCGGATAAGCATATGCCAGATATTCCCCGGCATTTTCCACTTGTTCCGGTCCGGTGTTTCCGTTCCGTGTCAACCGTTCAACGGTCTGCCGGATACGGAAACGGATTGCGGGATCACCGCCGCTGTTCCGGCCGAGTGCCTCCAAGCGTGCGCTGATGTCTGCAGTTCCACACTTGAGGAAATCCCGTTCCCCCAGCAATGCGGCGATCTGCAAAGCAGTACGGGACCGATGGCTTTTCAGGATCATATGTCCCAACCGGGGATGGATCGGCAACTTCAGAAGAGCCCGCCCGTGGTCCGTCAGTTTTCCATTCTGTACAGCTCCGAGATCGTTCAATACGGCATACGCCTGTTCCAGATGAACGGCAGGCGGCGGATCGGGGAACGGCAAACTCTCCGCCTGTTCCGGCGACACGCCCCAGTTCAGCAGCTCCAGAGTCAATTCACAAAGATCGCTTTCCATGATCTCCGGCGGTCGATGCGCTTCAAAGCCCCGTTCCCCCGTTTCACTCCACAGCCGGATACAGACCCCTTCCGTCACGCGCCCCGCACGCCCGCGGCGTTGTTCTGCAGCAGCGAGGGAGACCCGTATGGTTTCCAGACGGTTCATTCCGTTTGCAGGAGAAAAACGGGGTACCCGCATCCAGCCGCAGTCGATCACGATCTGTACACCCTCCACGGTCAAACTGGTTTCCGCAATCGCAGTGGAAAGAATCACACGCCGCCGGTCGTTCCGGGTAAAGATCCGGTCCTGTTTTTCGGCAGGCAGATTGCCGTAAAGCGGCAGCACATCAAAATCATTCTGTTCACCGAGGGCGCTCTGAACCTGCAGGATCTCCGCCTCACCCGGCAGAAAAACGAGTGCATCGCCCGGAAAATGGTTCATCGCATTCCGGATCGTGAACGCAACCTGCTCCGCCTGCGCTGTTTCAACGGGACTGTAGATCGTCCGGACAGGAAATACCCTGCCCTGCACATGGATCGTCTCTGCATCCGGGATCAGTTTTTTCAACGATGGCAGATCGAGGGTGGCGGACATAACCATGATCCGCAGGTCCTCCCGCAGATTTGCACGCACATCGAGAGCAAGAGCCAGCCCCAGATCAGCATGGATGTTCCGTTCGTGAAATTCGTCAAATATGATCAGCCCCGCCTCCGGCAGGTCCGGATCATGCTGGATCATTCGGGTCAGGATCGCCTCTGTCACCACCTCGATTCGTGTCTCACCGGAAACTTTCGTTTCCGTCCCGGTACGGTAACCGACTTTTCCGCCCACCGGACACCCCAGCAGCTGTGCCATCCGTCCGGCTGTGGCACGGGCTGCGATCCGGCGCGGCTCCAGCATAATGATCTTTTTTCCCGCCAGCCAGTCCGGCTCATCCAACAGAAATGCAGGAGGAACAAGGGTACTTTTCCCTGCCCCCGGTTCCGCAGAAAGAAACAGCACGCCGTTCTGCCGGAACGCCGCAACGATCTCCGGCAGTTTTTCCTGGACCGGAAGGGATGGAAGAAGATCGAAACTCATATATCCGACCCTTCCTCTTCCAACACTTTTTTCACCAGTTCCGGCAGGATCCCGCCCGCCTTCCCCTGCAGAAACAGATCACTGATCCCCTCCCGCGTGAAGGCGGAAGGATCCAGATTGATCTCAATGATCTGCGCACCGTTCCGTTTTGCATAACGGGGGATCAGGCACGCCGGCATGACTTCCCCGCTGGTTCCGACAACGATTACGGCATCCACGTGCTTCACTTCCTCAAAGGCAAGATCCGTGGCTTCTTCCGGCAGACCTTCCCCGAAAAAGACAACATCCGGCTTCAACAGACCGGAACAGGCAGGGCAGACCGGCTGATCCGTCAGATCTTTTTCCGCTTTCAGGCGCATCCCGCATTTCAAACAGATCAGATATTCCAGCGTGCCGTGAAATTCCGCCACATTCACCGATCCCGCCCGCTGATGCAGACAATCAATATTCTGCGTTACCAGCAGACCCGCTTTTCCCGCTTTCTGCAGCTCCGCCAGCGCATAATGTGCCGGATTCGGCTCCGCCTGCCCCCAGTGATCGTAGAAAAGTTCCCGGATCTTCGCCCAGGATTCTTCCGGATGTCTCAAAAAAGTATTGATCTCAATGAAAGAAGGATCCACTTTCTCCCACAAACCACCGTTTCCGCGAAAGGGCGGGATCCCGCTTTCCACCGAGATCCCGGCTCCGGTAAAAATCATTGTCCGTGCCGATTTCCGCAAAATCGACGCCGCATTTTCCAAATCTCGCATATTTTTCCTGTTTTTTTTACATTTTTTCTGCTTTTACAGTATAAAAATACACGCTCACGGTGTATATTGCAACAGCAAAACAATAAAAAATTCAGGAGAACTGAAAAATGACGAAACTGCACGAAATCGTACGCGGCGGCACAACATTCCGTTTTGATGCCGGAAAATACTCTTTCATCAATGGCAATTTCAAGCTGGAAAACCTTTCCCCCGTCCTGATGATGAACGGAAAAAATGTTTCCTTCGGCACCTGGAAAATCACAAAATCCTCCGCCTCCGGTATGACCGCCGCCGCAGAGGGCAAAAGCGGCAGCTGGGAACTGAAAGCAGCCGTGGATACCGCCGGGAAACTGACTCTGACCCTGAACGGAAAACTGAAAGAAGTCTGCGAAGATCTGGCTGTCTGGTACTTTGATCAGGCAACGATCCCCGCAGATCACCTCGCTGTACAGGGTGCAGGCATGGGCGGCTGTTCCCTGATCCCACTGAACGCAAAAGGCGTGAAAAAATCTTCCTTTGACGCTTATACGATGATGCTCATCACAAAGAAAAATACCCAGCTTGCCCTCTCCTTCCCGCTGATTGGCGATCATCAGGAAGTCATGTGCGGCGCCGGCGAAAAAGGCAAAGTGAGCGACCTGAAAGCCGGATTCCGCATCAAGCACATCACGGCTAAAAATTTCAAGCTCAAGCCCCTGTCCTTCCGGGTGGGCGATGGTTTCCGGAGTCTCTACGCATACGGCGAAGAAAACAAGGAAACCGACCGGGATTTCACTCCGTACACCGATCCCGGCTGGAACTCCTGGGACTACTACCGTTGGACTGTCACCGAAGATGAAGTACTGGAAAATGCCGAGTTCATTGCAAAAGATCCTGTCCTTTCCAAGCACGTCAAAAAGATCATTATCGACGACGGCTGGCAGTACGCATACGGCGAATGGGATGCCAACAGCCTCTTCCCCCACGGTATGCCCTGGATGGCAAAACAGCTCAAAAAATTGAAGTTCAAGCCCGGTCTCTGGATCGCCCCCACTATGCTGGACCCTCACTCCCGGATCGCCCAGATGGAACCGGATATGCTCGGCAAGGCGGAGAACGGTCAGGGGACACTCTGTATGCGGATCATGGGCAGAAACACCTTTGTTCTGGACCCCACCGTGGAAAAATCCCAAAAGTTTATCTACGATCTCTTTGACCGCTACGCCGGTTACGGATACGAATATTTCAAGCTGGACTTCCTCGGTGCCACCGGGTCTGCCAGACAGTTCACCGATAAAACGATCGGACGCGGTCATTTGATGGATCTGACCATCGGCATCGCCCGCAAAGCCACTCTCGGCAGAGCCCACATCCTCGGCTGCAACTATACCTTCAACGGCGGACAGCACAATGTGGATATGGCACGGGTCGGCGGTGACATTCATGCACGCTGGGGCAGCATCGTGGAAAATACCCCCTCCGTGGCGCTCCGGTTCTGGGCAAACAAGAAACTCTGGGTCAACGATCCCGACTTCGCCCTCTGCCGCGGCTTCGACACCTCGGACGATCCCCAGCTCACCCAGATGCGCTGCAGCCTCGTTTTCGTGGCGCCCGATCAGACCGATCCCAACTTCGCCCCCGGCAACTGGGCGCTGGTCAACATGAACCGCCCGCAGGCGGAAGTCCTTCTCTCCATTGCTCTCTGCGCCGGCGGCTCCATCAACCTTTCGGACAAGATGACGCGCCTGAACGAATCCGGTCTTGACCTCGCACGCCGGACCGTCTCGGCGCCCTCCGGGGATGCCGCACTGCCGCTGGACCTGTTCAGCTCCGCCCTGCCGAAATACTGGCTCCAGCGTGTGACGGACAACCACCGCCGTCTCCTTATGGTCAACTGGGAGGATGCGCCTGCCGTACTGCGGATCGACCTCAAAGCGTACGGGATCGCACCAAAAAGTATCGTCAACTTCTGGAACGACAAAACGATCAAGGCGAAGAACGGCATCATCGAAACCGAACTGCCGCCCCGGTCCTGTCTTTTCGCTGACATCAAAGCATAAGAAAGGCTGTCTCTATGAAGAAAATCTTGTTTTTGATCCTTTTTGCCTGCTCTCTCTCCCTCTGCGCCAAACAGAAAATCGCCGTGGTGGATATGCAGAAGGTATTTTCCGGTTACGATAAGACCAAAGCTCTGGAATTGAAGATGAACGAGCAGATCAAGGTCTATCAGGAATACGCCGCGAAACTGCTGCAGGAATACCGTGCCATCGAAAGTGAATGTAAGCGTCTGCGGGATGATTCCATGAATCTGACCCTCAGTGAAGCGGAACGGGAAAGCCGCAAACGCAGTTTTCTCAGCAAAACAGAGGAACTCAAGCGCAAAGAGCAGGAAATCAACGAATACAACCGCAGCCGCCAGAAACTGCTGAAAGAACAGTTTGACAAAAAGCGGGCGGAAGTCGTTGCGGAGATCCGCCAGGTGGTCAGCAATAAATGTATGCTGGAAGGATGGACGATGGCGCTGGATAAATCCGGTATTACACTCAATGATCTGCCTATCGTCATTTATAACGATTCTTCCGCTGACATTACTCAATCCGTGCTGGATGATCTGAACCGGGCATACCGTACCGGAAAAAAAGAAAAGAGCGAATAAAAGAACTTGCAATCTGCACGGATCTGTGATATATTTACAGGATAGAAAGAAATCAAGCGAATCCAAGGAGAACAGAAATTTATGGATAAAAGCAGTTATTATGTCACAACGCCCATTTATTATGTGAACGATAAACCTCATATCGGTCATGCCTACACAACCGTGCTTGCCGATGTGCTGGCACGTTATCACCGGGCAAAAGGCGATGACACCTTCTTCCTGACCGGCACCGACGAACACGGTCAGAAAGTCCAGAAAGCCGCCGATGCAAACAATATGACTCCCCAGCAGCAGTGCGATGAAACCGTGGTCCGTTTTCAGGAACTCTGGAAAAAACTCGGCATCACCAATGACGACTTCATCCGCACCACCCAGGAGCGCCACAAAAAGATCGTCCGCGCCATTATGCAGGACCTGTACGACCGGGACCTGATCTACAAAGCCGAATACAAAGGCAGATACTGCGTCCCCTGCGAACGCTTCTTCACGGAAAAAGACCTGGCGGAAGGCGGTCTCTGCCCCGATTGCGGACGCCCCACCGATGAGATCATCGAGTCCAACTACTTCTTCCGTATGAGCAAGTATCAGGACTGGCTGATCCAGTACATCACGGATCATCCGGACTTCATCCAGCCTTCGTTCCGCGCCAATGAAACCCTCGGATTCCTGCGCAAGCCGCTGGAAGACCTGTGCATCTCCCGCCCGAAATCCCGTCTGGCGTGGGGGATCGAGCTGCCCTTCGACAGCGATTATGTCTGCTATGTCTGGTTCGATGCCCTCATCAACTACATCTCCGGCATCGGTTATGGCTCCGATGAAGAAAAGTTCAACCGCTTCTGGAAGAGCTGCCACCACCTGATCGGGAAAGACATCCTGACCACCCACACGGTCTACTGGCCCACTATGCTCAAGGCGATCGGCGTGGAAATGCCGCAGAGCATCTTCGCTCACGGCTGGTGGCTGGTCGGAACAACCAAGATGAGCAAATCCCTCGGCAACGTGGTCAACCCCATGGATATGGCGGATAAATACGGTGTGGATGCCTTCCGTTACTTCCTGATGGCGGGTATGACGCTTGGGAACGATGCCTCCTTCACCGAAGAAGAATTTATCGCCCGCTACAACAGCGACCTTGCCAACGACCTGGGCAACCTGCTCAGCCGTGTGGTCAAACTGGCAATCAAGAACTTTGACGGCAAACTGCCCAAGCCCGGCGAATTCCAGCAGCTTGATCTGGAACTGGGCGCAAAGGCTCATCAGGCGATCGATGCCCTCGCAGGCGCTGTCAACAATATGAAACTGGATAAGGGCATTGACACGGTTATGAATGTGGTCCGTGCCGGCAACCGCTATCTGGAACAGACCGCCCCGTGGACACTGGCAAAGAACGGCGAAACGGAACGCCTCGGCACAGTGCTTTATACCGCCGCAGAAGTCCTCCGCGTGGTCTCCGGGCTCCTTATGCCCCTCATGCCCGAAAAGATGTCCGAACTGCGGTACACCCTCGGTATGACGCCGGAAGAGATCAATGCCTTTGACTTCGATTCCCTCCGGAACATCGGGGTCCTCACTCCCGGTACGGAACTGCACGACATTGCCGCCCTCTTCCCCCGTATTCTGGTGGAAGACAAGGCAGCCTGCGCCAAAGCGGAACCAAAGAAGCAGGAAAAGAAGGAAAAAGCAAAAACCGTCAAGCCGAAACAGGAAGAGGAACCGCTGCCGGAAGGAATCATCACCATTGACCAGTTCTTCAAGGTTCAGCTCAAAACGGCAAAAGTCCTGACCGCCGAACCGGTCGCCAATACTGAAAAATTGATGAAGATGACCATTGAAGTCGGCGAAGAAGTGCGTCCGCTGGTCGCCGGGATCGCTCAGTTCTACAAGCCGGAAGAACTCATCGGCAAGACCATTGTGGTGGTGGCGAACCTGCGCCCCGCCGTGATCCGCGGAAACGAGTCACGCGGTATGCTGCTGGCGGCAAAGAACGAAAACGGCTTGAAGCTGGTCACCATTGACGGCGGAGACTTCCCCAGCGGCGTAAGCATTGGATAAAACTTTTACAATCAAACACATACAGGAGTACGGAAGATGTTGTTCTTTCTTGCAGGGATCGTGTTGCTGATCGTGGGTTACTTCACCTACGGAAAACTGGTTGAAAAGATCGTGGGACCGGATGACCGCATCCCGCCCGCCATTTCCGAAGCGGACGGTGTGGACTATGTGGTTCTGCCCAAATGGAAAAATATGATGATCCAGCTCTTGAACATTGCCGGTGTCGGTCCCGTGATCGGGGTCATCCTCGGCATCAAGTTCGGCGAAATCGTCTTCCTGATCATCCCGGTCGGTTGTGTGATCGCCGGGGCAACGCACGATTTTCTGGCTGGTATGATGTCTCTCCGGGACAAAGGGGCAAACCTGCCCAAGATCATCCGTGACAACCTGGGTAAGGGCTATTCCCACATTTTCTCCTGGTTTATGGTCGTTCTGCTTCTTCTGGTGGTTGCGGTGTTTATCAATATCCCCGCCAACCTCTGCAACGGTCTGCTGCCCGGAAACGACAACTTCTGGATCTGCGTGGCTGCGATTTTTGTGTACTATGTGGTGGCGACTCTGTTCCCCGTAGATAAGATCATCGGCACGATCTATCCCTTTTTCGCAGCAATGCTGCTGGTGGGTACGGCGGCTGTTTTTGTGATGCTGCTCTGGCTGGGATTCCGGGATCCGGCACTGCTTCAGGAATCCGTTGCATTCAAAGAACAGATGTTCGGCGGTGAACATTCCCCGGTCATTCCCCTGCTCTTTGTGACCATCGCCTGCGGGATCATCTCCGGCTTCCATGCCACTCAGTCCCCCATCGTGGCGCGGACCATGAAGAGTGAACGGGAAGCCCGGATCACGTTCTACGGTATGATGATCGCGGAAGGCGTGATCGCTATGGTCTGGGCAGGCGCTGCTCTGCTGATCTACAACACCTTCCCCGAATATCTGGCAATGAATCCCAATGCCACTTTGAGCAAGATCACCACCTATCTTCTCGGTTCCGGCATGGGAACAGTGACGGTGCTTGCCGTGATCATCCTTGCCGTCACATCCGGCGACACCGCTCTGCGCAGCACCCGTCTTTCTCTGGCGGAACTGTTGAAAATCAAACAGGCGAGTCTGATGAACCGGATCCTGATCTGTCTGCCGCTGATCGCCATTGTGGCTGTCCTCCTGTGGTGGTCCAACAAGGATGCGGCATCCTTCTCCCATCTCTGGAACTATTTTGCGTGGGGCAATCAGGTTCTTGCCGCCTCCACACTGATGGCGGCAGCTGTGTGGCTTGCCCGCCGCGGAAAACAGTATGACATTGCCCTGATCCCCGGTATGTTCATGACCTTTATCATCGTGGCGTACATTCTCTGGACCAGCCCCGCCCACAAGCAGGCATACGGTTTCGGACTGCCTCTGACCTTCTCCTGCGCGGTCGGCGCTGTCGTGGCAATCGTCTTCGCCATTTGTGTCCGTTATCTCGGCAAGCAGAAACCGGAAGGACTTGAACAGGAATGATACCACAGCAGCAACAGCTTGCACGTGTTGGTGATTATGTGATCGAAAGCCAGATCGGCTCCGGTGGTATGGGGCTGATCTATAAGGCAAAACAAATCTCTATGCACCGGATCGTGGCGCTGAAGGTGCTGCGGGATAATCTTGTTTCAAATCAGAAATATCTGGATCGCTTCTTCCGGGAAGTCCGCCTTCTGGCCTCAATGGAACACCCCAATATGGTTCGGGTCTACGAAGGCGGAAACGACCGTGGGAATGTGTGGTTCTCCATGGAGTACATCCAGGGCGATGACTTGAACCTTTACCTGATGCGCCGCACTTTCAAGTTTTCGGAATATCAGGCGCGGTTCATCGGGCGTCACGTGGCACTCGCTCTGGCATACGCATGGAATTATCAGCGGATGATCCATCGGGATGTGAAACCTGCCAATATCATGCTCACGAAACGCGGAGAGATCAAACTGCTTGACCTCGGTATCTCCAAGAAACTGGATGACGATCCAAATGCAATGGGACACACAACTGCCGACGGACTGCTGGTCGGCTCTCCCACTTATATGAGTCCCGAACAGGTCAGTGCCGGAAAAGACATCGATTTCCGTACCGATATTTATTCGTTGGGCATCACCCTTTATCACATCCTCGCCGGGAAACCGCCTTACGACGGTACCAGCGTGGTGGATGTGATCACCCAGCATTTCTCCGCACCGATCCCGGATATCCGGGAAGTAAGACCGGACATCTCACGCCGTTTTGCCAATGTCATCAAAAAAATGATGGCAAAGCAGAAAGAGGACCGGTACGCCAGTTGGGAAGATTTTATCGCCGCACTGGACAAATGCGATGAAATGGAAAAAAAGCGCTCTCAAAGAAAGTGGGGTAAACTTCCGCTTAAGCAGATCTTATTGGCTGTCGCTGTTTGCTTTGTGGCGATCCCGGCACTTTGCCTGCTGATCCCTGATGCGCAAGAAGAAAATGTAACGGAAGAAGCGGCACCACGCCAGTCAATGATCCTCTCCACCGGCAGCACGGAAAAGATCCGTGAGATCGCTCCGCAGCAACAGTATGAAGACTTGAAAAAACAAATTCTGCTGAAATTGGAACAACATCTTTCAGCAAAAGATTTTGATAAAGGGATCGAACGTTGCAAGAATCTCCCTGCGCAGATCCTCCCCGGCGGAAAGCTGGAGGATTTCTTCAAAGCCGACGCAGACTTCAAATTCAAGCTTGATATCTTCCTCATGAAATTTGAAGAACTCCGCAAAGCGGATGAAAAGATTTTGCATTAAAGCGGTCAGCGGGAAAGTTTCCGTTCCACTTCCTGCGGACGCGCCTCCAGGAATTCCCAGTAGCGGGGGGATGGTCCCTTCCGGACCTCATCCAGCAACCGGTTGAAAGCGTCAAAATCGGAAAGAGTGGAGATCGACGCCCGCATAGCGCCGGAAAATCCCCTGCCCCGTAAATATTCCAGCACTGTTTTCCGTGCGATTCGGAACCCCAGATCCACGCCGTAAAATTCGGTCATCTCCCGCACCTGCAGATCCATTTCAGCAGCAAATTCCTCCACGGTCGGCGGCTTTGCTGCCGGATTCCGGATCAGATCATAGATCCATGGATTCCCCAGCGCTCCACGGGCAACCATTCCGCGGCTGCAGCCGCTCTCACGGATCAATTCATGATAAGTCTCCGGCGTCAGACCGCCTCCATTGGCGATCAGGGGAATCGTCAACGCCTCCCGCACTGCACGCAATACAGGGAAAGCCACCGGTCCGGAATAGAATACTTTTTTGATCCTGCCGTGCAGGGTCAGTGCAGTGATCCCGGTTTCCTCCAACCGTTTGCAAAATGCAACCGTAGGCGCCGGATCATCAAAATCAAGGATACGGGTTTTGACCGTGACCGGAATCCGGGAATGTTTTACGATCGTCTCGGCTGCACGCAGCGCTCCATCCGGATCGTTATGAACAAAAGTGATCCCCTCCCCTTTTTTCGCAACTTTCGGTGCCGGACACCCAAGATTGAAGTCAAGCACATCAAAGTTCATACGATTGACGATTTCAACCGCCTGCGCAAGCTGGGAAAGATCGGAACCGACAAGCTGGATACCGAGAAAATCCTCATCGCTCCCCCGGATCGCCAGTACAGGTGTTTTTCCGGACTGATATACAAGAGATCCGGTATCGATCATTTCAGTAAAAGCAAAACGGCAGCCGTGCCGTCGGGAAGCGTGACGCATCGGCAGATCCGTGTGTCCCGCAACCGGGGCCTGGATCACGGCGTGTTCAGGATAAACGCAGGATAAACGGTCCATTACGCTTCGTACTTGGAAAAGACCAGACTGGCATTGGAGCCGCCGAAACCGAAACTGTTGCTCAAGGCGTGACGGATCGAAACCCCTTCCCGCAATTCGGTCACAATATCCGCCCAATCATAGCCCTCTGCCCGGTTTTCCAGGTTGATCGTCGGGCTGATAAAGGAATGTTCCATCATCAGAGTTGTATAAATCGCTTCCACTGCCCCCGTTGCTCCGATCATGTGACCGGTCTGGGATTTCGTGCTGTTGATCGCAGTCTTTCCATCCGCGCCGAACACTTCTTTGATCGCATCCAGTTCCAGCGGGTCGCCCACGCCGGTGGAGGTGCCGTGGGTATTGATGTAATCGATATCCTCCGGCTTGAGCCCGGCGTGAAGAACGGTCCGGCGCATCACATCCGCACTTGCGTCGGCATCAGGAACGACCATATCCGCTGCATTGCTGTTGGCGGAGAATCCGGAAAGTTCGCAAATAATTTTCGCTCCACGCTTTTTTGCGTGTTCTTCGCTTTCCAGAATCAGGACACCTGCCCCTTCGGCAATCACAAATCCATTGCGGTCGCGATCAAAAGGACGGCTTGCTTTTTCCGGGGCATCGTTGTAATTTTTAGAGAGCGCCTTCATCGCATTGAAACCGAGCGCCTGTTCCCAGGATACTTCTTCCGAGCCACCGACCATCACAATATCATATTCTCCCGAACGGATCAGACGGGCCCCGGCAACGATCGCCATCGCTCCGCTGGTACAGGCACAACTGATATCGTAACTTTCACCCTTGATCCCATAGATCAGAGAAAGATTGGCTACGGCTGAAGACGGCATGATCCGCGGCACTGAAAAGGGCGTTACCGCACGCAGACGCCATCCCTGATCCTGATACTTTTTCACCGATTCATAAAGTTCACTGTAGGAACCCCCGCCGCAGCCATTGATCACTGCCATACGGTCGCCCGGAAGCGTCTCCGGGGTGTAACCGGCTTCCAGGATCGCCTCATACGCCGCACACACTGCCATCTGGGCATTATGCGGCATGAAACGCTGGTTCTTACGGTCAATCGCAGGACATTCCAGCGGGTAAGTCACTACACCTGCCACCAGCGATTCCTGCTGCGTTTCTATGAAAGGATTGCAAAGAGTTATACCACTCGTGCCGGATTTCAGGGCACCAACGTTGGCTGCAAGACCCGCTCCAAGAGGGGTAATCAGACCGCGCCCGGTAACTACAACTTTTGTTGCCATGAGGGAGTCTCCTCCGGTTGTATGGTTCCTTGTGTTAAACTTCTTGTTAATATAGCCCGAAAACCGTTTTTTTCAACACGAATGAAGCAAAAATATTACTTTTTTCCGGACATAACGAGTTTTTTGCTCTTACCTTCAACTGATAATAAAACCACCGGATCAAAAACAACCGGTTGCAAGTCAATTTTCTTTTCCGGCTTTCGGGAGTCTGGCATAAATCATTCCGGCACGATCCGTCACGTTGGTCAGGTGGCGGGTCAGCTTCCGGAATTCTTCCAGAATTTCAAGATAGAGAAGTCCGGCTTCCGGCGTACAACGCCCCTCGTTCAGACGGGTGAAATGCCCCGCTTCAGCACGGACGATCTGAGTCTCAATATTCTTTTCCAGCTGGGCTGCCATACGCAGATGTTCCGGCGCATTGTCTGCAAGGGCATCAATGGTACGTTTTGCCAGCTCATTGACTTCACGGTAAAGGATTTCGTACTCCTGTTCCACGCTCTCGCTGAACTTGCAGCCGGAGGTGGCAACACGTTCCATAACAGCACGGATCACAAAAGCGTGGTCTCCGATCCGTTCCACATCATTCGTGCAGTGAAGCAGAATCGGGATCTGGCGGGCCTCATCCGCAGTCAACGGGTGCTGCATCAGTTGAGAAAGATAACTGGTGATATCTTTCTGACGGGTATCCACATCTTCTTCACGCTTATCCAGTTGTGCAAGAAGTTTCTGCGTCTTTTCGTCGTTCCGGTTATACATACGCAATGTTCCATCCACCATTTTCCAGGCTTTTTTAAGCATCTTCCGGATGGCAGATGTTGTCTGCGCAAGTGCAATGGAAGGCGTTTCCAGCAAACGCGGTTCCAAACGTTGATACTTCGTCTTCTTGTCTTTAAGCGGCAGTACCTTTTCGCAGATCTTTGCCAGCATCGGAATGAACGGAATCAGAATCAGCGTCGTGCAGACATTGAACAGCGTATGCGCATTCGCCACCTGACGCGCCAGAGATCCATCTGCAGAAATCCACTGAACAAGAGAGAAAAAGACCGGTTCCTGATTCCAGGTGATCCAGAAAGTTACACAGACAATCACGCAGCCGGTCATATTGAACAGCGTATGAGCCAACGCCGCCTGTTTCGCAACCCGGTTTGCCGGAATCGCCGCCAACTGCGCCGTAATGGTTGTACCGATATTGGATCCAAGCGCCAACACCACGCCCGTATAAAGATCCAGCAGTCCGCTGGCCGCAAGTGCAATGATGATACCCGTACAGGCGGAACTGCTCTGCATCACCATCGTGGCGATTACCCCCACCAGCAAAGCCCCCAGAACCCCGGTCAGAGGCATCACGCCATCCACCGGCGCACAGGGAAAAATCTGGAAGATTCCTTTGAAAGATTCGTTTTCGGAAAGCGTCTTCAACTCACCACTCATCAAGGTCATACCGAGAAAGAGAAAACCGAATCCGATCACGGTCGAACTCCAGTTGGCTACATTCTTTTTCGGAATAAAACTCAAAAACAACCCCAGAATAATGGATGGCATAATGATCCATTGAATATCAAACGCAACAAGCTGGGCGGTCACTGTTGTACCGATATTCGCGCCAAAAATGATCCCCATCGCCTGAACCAGCGTCAAAAGACCCGCATTCACAAAACCGATCACCATCACCGTGCTGGCACTGGAGGACTGAATCACCGTCGTAACAACTGCGCCGGAAAGTACCCCCACATAACGATTGGCTGAAAAAAGACGCAGGATCGATCGCATCCGTTCTCCCGCAACCTGATGAAGGCCATCACTCATCAGCTGCATACCGAAAATAAAAATTGCAAGCCCGCCAAACACATTCAAAAGTAACATCGTCATAATACAAATCACTCCTTGTCTTCGTTATTTATTCTTTTGCTCCAAATAATATAAAGCGTATTTTAGAAAATTCAATTTTCCTTGCCTTTTGGTAATGAAAATACCTTGTAATCGTATTCGCATACTGCTATATTACATAAAAAACGAAAACTTCGGAGACAAAACATGAATAAGACAAAACTTTTTTCCTTCCTTTTGACCGTATGCACCTTCGCTCTTTTCGCACAGGAACCTGATCCATACATATTGACAAAGGTCACACTGCAAAACGGAATCTTTTTCACCATGTCTCCTGCGGAAAAGCAGAATCTTTTTGAAAAAGTCAAATTGTTGCACGAAATCCCGGAAGGAGCTTTATTACAGCCGGACAAAACAGTCAATATTCCTTTTAATGAAAAAGGGAAAACTATTGTCGGCAGTCTCCAGCACTCATCCATCTGGCACGTAAAAACAATGCAGAAACAAAAAAATAATATCGTTCTCATGACTGCAAAAAATATCGATGATGTGGTCGCAGGTCTTGTTCTGGAACCGGATGCCGTCATTCTGGAGAAAAATCTTGATCCCGAAAAAATCAAAAAAATCCTGTTGGATGAAAATACCGTACCCGCTCTTTACCGGAATCCTCCGAAAAAAATCCAAATTAAAGAAAATTATGATTCCTGCGAAACAAGAGCAGAAGGAACTGATCTGCGGATTATGTCGTACAACATCCTTGCTAATGTTTGGGGTGCCGGAAAAATGCAAATCCAGTATCGTATGCCGCTGGTCGCTGAAATTATCAAAAAAGTGGCTCCCGATTTCGCCGGACTCCAGGAGGTTGACTCATACAGCTCCTTAAAAAGATATCTTCACCCCTATAAATTTATAACAAAACCGCGCAATATGTGTGCGATCGTGTACGACAGCAGAAAATATCGGGAAGTAAAAAGCGATGTTTGGACATTACTCAACAAACCAAGCGGCATCCGTTGTTTGGTTTGGTGTCTTTTTGAAGAAATTTCTACCGGAAAACAAATCATTATCACCAATACCCACTGGCAGCTGTCGCAGAGACAACGCCTCAGGGATGCCGAAATTATGGCAAAATATATTGCTGATCTGCAAAAAATGTTTCCCAATGTTCCTATTGTCTGTACCGGCGACTTCAACACAAATGTCAGTCGCCCCGATCTCCAGCTTTTTCTCAAAGAAAGCGGGTTCAAAGATGCTGTAGAAACTGCGTCTGTTTGTGAAAATAAATCTGTCGGCAGCTATTTCAACCCGAAATTTTTGAAAAAACCTGAGACAGGAAAACGTCATATCGACCACATTATCACAACGGATGATTTGATTCCTCTCAGTGCAAAACTCCTTGCCGGAGATATTATCTACGAAGCATCAGATCACTTGCCCATTATTGCCGATTTTAAGAAAAAATAAAAAAATCTCATTCTATATTGTCGGACTTATCCGAACCATATGGGCAAAGAAATCTCTCCGTGCCGCGAACAGCCTCAAGGGCTGATTTATCTGTGCGCCTCAACCGCACCCTGTTTGTTTGGCGCACGATTCGAGTAAAAGAAATCCCACGTGCCGCGAACAGCCTCAAGGGCTGATTTATCTGTGCGCCTCAACCGCACTATGTTTGTGTGGCGCACGATTCGAGTAAAAGAAATCCCACGTGCCGCGACGAAACGAAGTTGAGTTGGGCGGCACAAGTAAGAGGGCGCTTTGCGCCCCTGTTTTTGACGGCTCCCCCCTTACCCCCATACTGCGATCAGTCGCCCGTCAAAAACAGACCCATTCGGATCACCGGGGAACTTTTCCCCGGCGACACTAAGGAACGGCGCGTCAAATAAAAAGCTGAAAATTTAATATTTTTCTCACTTGTTTCTGGCTTACAGCTATTCCGTTATCCTCCGTTATTTTCCATTATTCCCTCTATACAAAAAAAGCCCACCTGCGATGTGGTGAGCTGAAAAAATGGCAAAAAAAATCCGGCGTCGAACTACTCTCCCGCACTCTTGTGTGCAGTACCATCGTCGCTGAGGTCCTTATCGATCGTGTTCGGGATGGGAACGTGAGTATCGACCTCGCTATAGACACCGGAAAAAGTTATAAAGCAGCCTGAAATCCTGCAGAATCAGTAGTGTGTGAAGGCAGGAGCTGGAATACACCCATGGACTGTCTGAGAGGATATGCTGAAAAAAGGGCAAAAAAAAATCCGGCGTCGAACTACTCTCCCGCACTCTTGTGTGCAGTACCATCGTCGCTGAGGTCCTTATCGATCGTGTTCGGGATGGGAACGTGAGTATCAACCTCGCAATAGAC
>SUVR01000006.1 GCA_015061915.1 Lentisphaerota bacterium
ACGCCCTGAAACATGATTTTTCGTGACTTTTTCAAGAAAAAATCACAGCCGATGCGTCAAAATTGGTTTGACGCTGAAAAAATCAACTTTTTAACAAGATGAGCCAAAACGTTTTGAAATTGGCTCCAACATATATATGTGTGTGTCAAGCCTCCTTTCTTTTTTTTACATTTTTTGTGTGGGAAGTTGACAGATCTCACCCCAGGGTGCGGGCGCTTTTCCGAAATCGGGCAGACACCACAGGACGGGGTACGAAGGGGATGTTTTGGGCGCGTCTCCATAACCATCGGTCAGATAGATCAGGATCTGGGTTTCGGGCAGATTTTTTTCCACATAAGAAAACACCGGTCTGAAATCGGTTCCGCCGCCGCCCCGGATCTTCAGCTGTTTCTCCGGCATGGGAGAATCCGGCGTATAGGTCTGGACGGACTGGATCTTTGCATCACACTGGATCACAGTCAGTTCGTACTCACCGAAACTGCGGATCAGTCCGTTGATCTCTGCCACAAAAAGGTCCAACCCCGCAATGGTGCTTCCGGAGGTATCCAGCGCCACAACCGCGTTGAGGCGGGTGCCGCGACGGCTCTGCAGATACAATCCCTGATGAACAAAGCGTCTGTTGGGCGGCAGCCAGCGGCGACCTCCGTTGAAGCAGGAGGTAACGAACTGTGCCAGTTTCTCCCGCCAGTTGATCCGGGGTTTGCAGAGTGGAGCCACGATCTTTTCCAAATCGCCGGGCAGATTGCCGTATTTCCGCACATATTCACCCCGGGCATCGTTGATCATTTCACGGATGGATTCCGCCGTATCTTTTGAAAACTGCACCTGAAAATCGGCATCAAAGATCTTTTCATTGCCTTTGGCGAAAGAATTGATGTGGTCGCCGGGCTCGTAATGTTCATCCAGACACTCTTCTTTTCCGTTCAGTTCGTTTCTGTTTTCCTCCTTTTTCAGCCACTCGTAAAGCTGCTCAGCGTTCTCCGTGCTGTGCCACGGCGGAGGCAGGAGGCAGCCGCTGATCATTTCCATGCCGTTCTCCTTGAGCATCCGGTTGACCTCCATATCGCAGGCAATGTTGAACAGACCGCGATCCCGGTTCTCCCGGCGGAGGAAGTGCAGATAGACCACATGCCAGATCTCGTGCGCCAGAAGCATAACCCGTTGACCGGGTTTGAGATGATTGTAAAAACCGGCATGGACAAAGACGCTGGAGCCATCGGTGCAGGCGGTCTGGCAGCGGCTGTCCCAGACCGGGACCATGCCCAACCGCATAGCAAGCATGCCGATGAAGGGCTGGGCAATGAGCAGCGTAACACGATCGCGTGCAAGGGATTGAGCCGCAATGCTTTTCTGTTCTGTTTCGTATTCGTTCGGTTTGCGTACTTCCATTTTGATCTTCTCCTTTCTCAGGCGCTGAAGGTGACGCCGTGAAGCTCCAGCCATTTGCTGTACATGGAGTGGTGATACATCTTTTCCGCCAGTGTATTGCCGCCGGCGGTGATCGCTTCCGTCATCAGCAGGGCGGCAAAATCGCTTGGCATGGCGAGGGATACGCGGAAAAATCCATCAAGCAACGCAGCAGATTCCTCCTCCGTTTTTCCGTGAAGCAGATAGTAGGAGACCGCTGAACACATGGCGTAACGCTGATCTGCTTTTTCAGGAATTTTAATTTTTTTCTTCGGATTCAACAGCATTTCCCTGATATTTTCACTGTTGCCGAAGATTTTGTGAAACGCCATGAATTCTGCCGCTGCGCCCTTGCCAATCAGCCCGGAGACCGCCGATTCCAACTCCTTGCCGTTCAGAATCTTGACCATAGAGCTGACTTTTGCCCAGCTGCGGGGAGAGGGCCAACCCCGTTCCAGATCTTCCCCTTCCTGCGAGAAGAGCAGCGCGGGGCGATACTTGATGAACCCGGTCACGGCGGGGTGGATCCCGTTGTTCTGTGCCCATCTGACCCAATCCTCCGCATCGTTTTCCAATTCCAGGTGCATGAATCTGTTGGCAAGCGCGCTGGACATGGTGTAAGCGACCGCCCGATCGACAGCCCGATTGCCCGCGCCACAGATGTACCAGCCTTCCGGCACTTTGTAAAGATCGCCCAGTCTGCGATCCAGAATGATCTCATAGGCAGCGACTTGCAGGGATCTGTCTGCGGAGGTCAGCTCGTCAAAGAGGATGATCCCCTTGCTGTTGGGATCTCTGGGCCACTCGGAGGAAACACGCCATTCCACGCCGTCTTGTGTGGGAACAGGCAGACCGCGGACATCCACCGGTTCGCGCTGGGAAAGGCGGATATCAATGAATCCCACGCCGAACTTTTTGGCAAGATTGCGGATAATGGTGGATTTTCCCACGCCGGGTGCGCCCCAGAGCATGACCGGCGGGATCTCGTCGGCAGAGAAGTTCCCGGACCAGAAGTTTTCCAGAATGTTGGAGAGAAGTTCATTGGCGCGATCGATCCTGATGACATTTTTTGCTTTGCTCATTGTTTTTCTCCTTTCGTATTTTTGTTTGAAATTGTGAGCGTTATACCCTATATGACTTTTTCAAAAAACTTTTTCGCTATTTTTGAATTTTTTTGCTCTTTTTTTGTTTTTTTCTCCGTTACGCACAAAATTACAGACTTTTTTTGATGGCTTCCGCCAGCGAATGGAACGAATAATGCTGCAAATTGCCAAAATCCGGGTCGCATCCGGCATGGATCAGCGCATCAGAAAGAGCCGTGATCGTTTCGGGAGGATTGACGAACCACTTGGGATCGGCTTCAGCGATCCGGATGAACAGAGCGTGAAAACAGTTGCACTTGCAACTGTCGATATATTCCCCCGCAAAGGAGCCGGTCTTCTGAATAGCGTAGAGTGCCAGATCCGCCGGTGCGTTCATAATAAAATAAAGAACCAGCGTTTCCGGTGCGAGCCGTTTCGTGAGCAGATCCGGTTGAAGTGTGATCACGCGGCGGATAAAATCCCATTTCTTCTGACGGATCTTTTTCCGGAGGAAATTTGTTGCGCCGGCGGGGTTCATCATGCTGAGCATCACAAAGGTTTCCGCCGATTCCGTTTCATCGCAAATTCTGAAAAGACCATTTTCCACCTCGCGGACAGGACGTTCCAATTCAGACTGGCGTTTGGTCAGCTCACAGAGCATACACATGGTCTGCCAGTCATATTTCCCGCTGTGAAAAATGTGGGAATAAAACCAGTCCAGCGCGCGGCGTCTATCCGGTTGTTCAGGGAAATGGTCCGGATCCCAGAAGCGAATCATTTCCGGACATTTATCCAGCAGGATACTCCAGTGACTTGCATTGAGTTTGTTCCAGTCACAGCGGTCCGCCAAACCGGGCAAACAACTCAGCAGGAGCGCCCAGGACGTGCCATCCAGCAGTGCAAGTCTCTGATTGGTGACGGTTTCCGGATGATGAGCGAGCAGATGTTCGACTTTGATGGGGCTCATTCTTTTCCAATCGGGAAAATGATTGTGAAGCTGCGGGCGTTTCAGGATTAGCCAGAAGAGATCGTCTGACGAGAGAGCATCGGCAGGACAAAGTTCCGCAAGTTGAGGTTGCTCGATCAGGATCTTCACCCACTCGCTGCCGGTGATCATTGCAGCGTTTTCCGGCGCTGCATTGAGAAGATCGATCTTTTTCTGAATTGACATCGTTTTTTCCGGCATCGTGTTTCCTTTCTGTTTTTTTGTTATTATGGATCGCACGTGTATATATGACCTTTTGAAAAAAATGCGCAAAAAAAGGCGTTTTTGAAACAATTTTCATTTTTTTGCAAAAATTCAGAAAAATTCGCAAAAAGTTTTTTTGAAAAGTCATATAGGGATGTAAAAGCGATCATTTTTGAAACAAAAAAACGAAAATTGAAAGGAGAAATCAATGAAAGAAGAAATGGAAACGCAGTTCGGAGATGTCATGCCGGAAAAAGAAATCGACACGGAAACATGCAGCTTTGTGGATGATGCAAAAGAGGCGATCCTGAAGCTGGAGGAGGAACTGGAGGAAGAACGGATCTGGGGCAATAATACCGACTTGTTCTGCAACAGCTTCTGCACCCGTTTTCTGGGCAATCTTCTGGAAAGACTCGGCACCACGGAGATCGAAAAAATGGATCTTTTTCAGACAATCCTCAAGTTTTTCACCAAAAGCGAGATCGAAGCCCTTTACAGCGAAATCATGCCGCCTTTTGATGAACTGGCACGCTCGGAAATGAACTCCTCTGAAAAAATGCCGGATCTGCTGAAAGGATCCACGCCGTGGGATTATTTCTGCTACTTCAACAAACACATCGGGACCCGCACAAAAATGTGGAAAGTCCTTGCCAAAGCGTGCACCGAGCGCTCTTTTGAATTTCTTGACCGCAGAAATTACGGAAAGGATCCCCGTGAGGCAAGTCTGCTGGAAAAACGTTTTTATGAGCTTCAGGAACTTTTCGGGCTGGAAGACCGGGAAATGGAAATGCTGCTCTGCATTTATCTCTGCCAGCGCGATGTATTGGAATTGGGCGATCTCAACCACTTTTCTAACTACAGTGATCCGACGGCAGTGCCGACTCTGGCAAAACTGCTTGGCGTTCAGGTACTTGAGATCGAAGAGATGCTTCGCCCGGATCGCAATATCAGAAAGTTCGGACTGCTGGACGAGGATATGTGCATTGAAGAATCCTTTTCCTACTATCTGCAGGGAACATCCTCAGTCCCCCTGACCGATTGTTTCTGGACAAAGTATGAAGGCGCAGCCCTCCCGTGGAAATTTTACGGAAAGACTGTCGAAAAACACGGGGAGATTCTCAAGCAGATGATCCGCTGCAAAACACCGGATCAGGGCCACTCCGTGCTGCTTTACGGCGTTGCGGGTGCAGGTAAAACAAGTTTTGCCGTCTCGCTCGCCAGAGAAACGGGGAAAGAAGTTTACTTTATTGCTCACAGAAAGGAAGGTGAACGGAACCAGTGCAGCACCGCTTTCCGTTATGCCGCGCTGGCGGTAGCGCAGCGTCAGCTGGATCCGCAGAAGTGCATCCTCGTGGTGGATGAGTGCGATAAAATGGTGGAAAATCAGCACCTTCACCACGGCTTTTTCCAGGCGTTGGACTTGCCGATGATCCAGTCCCGCGACGGCGAGACCAAGGCGCGATTGAACATGGTCATGGATGAAAACTGCCATACTGTCCTCTGGATCTGCAACAGTATGCAGGATCTGATCGACCCCAGTTCACGCCGCCGCTTCGATTACTCGATCTTCTTTGACGAAATTTCACCCGCAGTACGGAAACAAATCTGGCACAATGTGTTGGAGCAGTACGCCTGCACGAAAAAAGTTTCGGAGGATTTTCTGCTGAAAGTCAGTCGATCCTGGCATGTCAATCCCGGCGGGATCGCCGTAGCGGTCAGAAATGCAGCAGCGGTCTGCCCCGGCGACTGCGGAACTGCGGACTTTGAAGCGGTCCTGATGAACTATTTGCGCGCCCACTGCTCACTGCTGGGGATCCGCGAAACGGCGGAAGAAAAATTTGAACCGGCACAGGATTATACGCTGGAAGGACTCAATATCCGCAGCGGGCTCAAGCTGCCCCGTCTCGTTTCCGCTTGCAGAAAATTTCTGGAGACATTGGAAAAACCGGAAAAAAATCCGGATCAGCCCCGTATGAACCTGCTGCTTTTCGGCGTGCCCGGTTCAGGAAAAACGGAATTTGTCAAGTTTCTGGCAAAAAAGCTGGGCAAAAGACTGAACGTGAAAAGCGCCGCCGATCTGTTGTCCCAATATGTGGGCGGCACGGAGGAACGTCTGGCAAGTGCCTTTGACGAGGCGGAAGCCAACGGGGAGATCCTGTTTATTGATGAGGGCGATTCCATGCTGGGCAGTCGCACCAATGCCCGCAATATGTGGGAGGTCAGTCAGGTCAACACCCTTCTTTCGGAGATGGAACGGTTTCGCGGAATCTTCATTGTGAGCACAAATCTGATCCAGAATCTGGATCCCGCCGCCATTCGCAGGTTCAATTTCCGCCTTCACTTTGATTATCTGGACAACCACGGGAAAGAGATTTTTTACGAAAACTTCTTTGCCGCGCTGAATCTGCCCGCCCTGACTGCAGCCGAAAAGAGAAAACTGAATGCGATCGAAAATCTGACACCCTCCGATTTCCGCAACGTACGTCAGCAGTATTTCTATCTGGAAGATGAGGTACTGACCAATGGCGAAGTTCTGGAGGCTCTGGCAGCAGAGACCGCCGGAAAAAATGCCGCGGCGGACTACAAAAAACTCGGTGAAACCGCCAGTCGGATCGGATTCGGCTGCTGAACTCAAAATCAGAAAGGAGCAATTTATGATGGGACAGAATGTATTAGAACGGTTCAGAGAATGGCGAACATTTTTGAGTGGAATGGGCTATGAATATGTGCGTCAGGAGGAGGAAGATGGCAGCTTCCGGGCATATTTTATCCAGCCCGCCAAAGATTTGAAACTTGTGCTGCATCTCGGCAGAAGCCGGGACCGGATCTGCGCAGATCATACACGAAATTTTAATACAGGATCATATGTCCTTCAGATGCCGCTTCCGGAAGATAAAAATGAATTTGCAGCTGCGGAAGCACTGGCGTTCGGCAGTGGAACAGACGGGCATATCTGCAAGGGATGTCCCTGGTTTCGTGTCGCAGGAGCAGATCTGCTCCGCTGTGAAAAAGGAATGAAAAATCCGCACGGGATCCTCGGTACCGGCGGCAGAAGCTGGAAAGTCGGCGAACGAGTGCGGTTCCTGCCGAACTGCGACCGGATGGATCTGATGAAAAAATATTTCAGCAACTAAGAAAAAACAATCAACTTAATAGAAAGGAATCACTTATGGCAAAAACGCTGCAATTTGAACTGGCAGGCAGGCTCTTTGAGTCTGAACCGGTGAAACTGGACCGGAAAAAGATCTACGGTCACAAAGAGATCGCAGCATTTGATGCAGAGGGGAAAGAGTGCACCCAGTGTCAACTGGATGCCGCCGGGGAGTTGCTGATCCCCGCCGGAGCAGTCAAGATCGCTTCTCTGGATGAAAACGGAAACTCCATTGAACGTGATGAAATGATCCTGACGGATGCCAAAGGCAATCTGCCGGAAAATCATACATCTTCCTTCGAGACGCCGCTGGTGCTGAAGGATACGGTCAGCGATGAGGCGTTTCTTGATCACATCTGGAAAGCTGTTTATCAGATCAGCAACCCGGAACTGGCGGAAGCCGTTGGGGACAACATTTATTCCTTCCCCTTCAGTTTCCGCGGCGGGCACTCGCTGGATGAAGGTTTCCTGCTGGCTGCGGAAGGCGTGTGTTTTCTCTTTTCCGGCGAAAAAGTGGAGTTCCCCTTACTCGATGCACCGGATGCAGGAGTACTTGAAGATGAAGAGGATAACAACGAAGATGATCTTTTGGAATTTGACTTGATGTAAAGGAGAAAAATGATGCGTAAGATCAACATTACCAATGAAAAACGGCGCGATGCCCAGGTCGGCTTTGAGTTGAATCGTCCGCCGAAGATCTTTCACTACCGCACGCCGGCAGGAAAGAATGTCGCTTCCAAACGATATCTGCGCTACTCCAGCGAAACCACGCCGGAAAAACTTCTGGATCTGCCGGATCTGGAAAACGCTCTGCTGCAAAAGGATCCGGAAGTGGAAATGGAGCTTGCCGGCAAAGAACTGGAAGATCTTTCCCGGGTTTATACAGCGGCGGATGGCGGAATCATCTATTCCGCGCAGCTGATGGAGAAGATCTTTGCCCCGGACGGCAGCGAAAAGGAATGCCGCCCGGCTGTTATCCAGTTCGCCAATATTGCCGATGAAGATATGCCGCTGCTCTGGACCGGAAAGCAGTTCCCCAAAAAACAGGCGTTGCGGAAATTTGTATTCAGCCGGACTTATCAGTTGCGCCATATCAACGGGCTTACCTTCGATTTTCTTTATGAAATGGCAAAGAAACTCAGCGAAAGCAACACCCTGATGCTGATCGGAAGCGGTCCCAAGGGGAACGCCCCGCTGGTGATCAGCAACAACGGCACGCCTTACCGGGGATTTCTGGAGGGTCGTATTTAGGGCGAACGTTTCTGCCTGCTTCTGCACTTGACCAATCTTGAACTGAAAGGAATCTGAATATGAATGAAAAACTGAAAGATTTTTCCCTGAAAGCAAAGAATTACAAAAAACGGATCGCCGGTTGTTTCATGCTGGTGGAGCCGGATCTGCTGAAAAAAAGACTCGCCGGCAAAACCTATGCCGTCACCCGCAAGATCGATGGTCTGATGCAGTTGCTGATGTACGAAAACGGCAAAGCGTATGCAGCCGGTTCCACCGGTATGATCCGGGAAGATCTTCCTTGTCTGGAAGAATTTGCATCGATCCTGAAACAGAAAGGGGTGAAATCGGCTCTGGTCGCAGCTGAACTTTATGTGCCGTCCCCCGATGGCCGCCCCAGATGCTATGATGTCAATTCGGCATTGGGCGAAAACGGGGATGTTGCCAAGTGCCGCCTTGCGCCCTTTGATCTGCTGGAACTGGATGGAGAAGAAGTGACGGCTTCTCACTATCAGGAGATCCACCGGCAGTTGAGCGCGTTGTTCGGGGCTTCTGCGCACATCACGCCCGTTGAGATGCGCGTGGTGAACAGTAAGGAAGAAGTTATGGAGATTTTTGAGGAGTGGGTCGGTGTTGAAAATGCGGAAGGACTGGTCGTTCACTCCGAATGTCCGATCATCTGGAAGATCAAACCCAGACACACCATTGATGCAGTCATTGTGGGTTACAGCATGGAAGAAGGAGAGGTCCGGAATCTTCTGATGGCAGTTCGGGATGAAAACGGTATGTTCCGTATCTTCGGCAAATGTGCCAACGGGTTCAGCGATGAGGAAAGAAAAGCCCTGCCGGAAAATCTGAAACCGTGTAAATCCAACTATATCTATGTGGACGAAAATCAGCTGGCGTTCCGGATGGTCGAACCGGAGGTTGTCCTGGAAGTTTCTGTGACAGATCTGCTTACCGAAAATTCTGCCGGAAAGGAACGAAAAAATCCGTTGATCTCTTGGGATAACGGAATCTGGAATCCTGCCGGAATTGTGCCGGGCGTGTCGGTTCTGGGGATAAAAAACGAACGTTTCAGACCGGATAAATGTTGCAATCAGAGTGACATCCGCACAACTCAGCTTTCGGATATTGCCCCCTTTGCAACAGCGGAACTGCCGAAAAAATTACCGGAAAGCACGTTGCTTGACCGCCGTGTCTTCCGCAAGACATCCGGGGAAAAAGTGTTCATCCAGAAGTTTCTGATCTGGGCGAGCAACAAGGCTGACTTCGGCTACGGGAAGTACATTTTTTATCACACGGATTACAGTTCATCCCGGAAAGAGCCGCTCAAACGGGATCTGAAGATCGCCGTCACCGAAGAACAGGTCCGCCGGTTCATGGAGCGGGCGATCGCTGAAAATGTCAAGAAAAATTATATGGAAGTGGAGCTTTGTGCATAATGACAGCAGTACAACCGAATTTTACCACGCCGGTTACGATCCAGCCGGACAAACTGAACAATTTCTGCCGCCGTTTTGAACTGGCAAAGATCAAACTCTCGGAATTGGAGCCGATCGTACAGAAAACGGAGGAGACCCATACCCTTGCCGGTGTCCGTGTGGGGATCGATGCTTTTCATGTTTCCCCACGCTTTCTCCGGAGTCTGATGAGCCTCTTTGATTTTACGGAAAAAATCTTCAAATACTTTACGCCGGATGAACTCTTTGAACGGATCATCAAACGGCATGAAGACAAACCCGTGCAGGTCTGCATTGATCAGAAAGAAAAGGCCATCCTTGCCGTGACGGGAAGCGATAACCACCTTTTCCCCCTTGAGAAGGTCGTTGATGCGGTCCAGCAGAATGAAAAACTCCATACGGTCCGCTACCGCCCGAAGAGCGGTCTGCTGGAAGCGGTCATTGATCTGCCGAACCAGTGGAATATGCGTGGAGACAGCGCTTATCAGGGGCGTATGCGGTTCAGCACGCCGGTGGATTGCTGGGGCGAAAGCCGTCTTACTCTCGGCACGATCCGGGAGATCTGTTCCAACGGCGCCGTGGTGACCAAAGATGTATATGCCAGCAAGGTCATTGTGGAAAAAGAACACGGGACCCACCTGCGTCATCTGCTGGAAACCTTCCGCAATGATCGTGCGTTTGCAGCGATGCAAAAACGTCTTCAGGAGGCCCGCACCATTCAGGTCAGTGCTGCCGAGTACCTGAAAGCCAGCCAGCTTTTCCTGCTTCACGGCGGATATGCGGCAGAACAGATCGTTGCACATCTGGAAGAGTTTGCCGGCTACCCGGAACAGCAGTACCGGTGCGATTCGTTTGAAAACATCCCTCCCGCACGCCGCAGGGACCTGCCGGTCAACTTGAGCCTGCTCAATATGCTCAATATGATCAGCGAGATCATGACTCATCACCAGCAGGAAGATGGCTCCGATCTGGAAAACTTCTACACTGCTCTGATGACAAAAAAGACGGATCTGGAAGATGTTTACACCATTCATCAGCCGGTTAAGGATCTGTTTTTCAATGATTTGCTTCTGGAGGCATAAATGAAGATCGAACACAGAGAATATCAGCAGCGCAGCATCGAAAAAGCGTTGGAACATTTCCGTAACGGCAGCAAATCTGTCCTGCTGGAAGCTCCCACCGGGTCCGGCAAGACAGTCATGGGCTTGAAGATCGTGCAGAGCTTGATGCAGGAGGCTGCCGGAGAAAAACTTTCCTGTGCCTGGGTCGCACCGCGGCATTATCTGCTCAATCAACTGCTGGAATCCAACAGTTCTTTCGACCTGCCGATCAAGCCGGTTTCCATGTTCACAAAGCCGGAGAATGCGGAACATTTCGATATTGTGGTCATTGATGAAGCACACCACGAGGCGACCTCCAGTTTCATCAATCTCTATACGCAGATGCGCCCGAAATATCTTCTGGGACTTTCCGCCACGCCCCTGCGGACCGATAAGATCAAGCTCGCTTTTTCCGCAACGGTAAGCGAGTGCAATATCCACCAGCTGATCCGGGATGGATATTTGTGTAAATTCAATTCATACATCATTGACAGCTTTACGCCGGAAACGGTGGCGGAGCACTACTTACGGCAGGAAGATTTGTGGGGCAAGACACTCGTTTTCATGCCGACGCTGGAGGAATGTGCCCGTTTTCAATCCCTGATCCGGCATGCGGGCAGAGACTGCCTGTTCATCCGGAGCGGGAACGATGCTGCCCGGGAACAGTTTGAACAGGGTGCGGCACCTCTGGCGGTCAACTGCCAATTGCTGACGGAAGGTTTTGATATGCCACAGCTGCAGACCGTGTTTGTACGTAAGTCCGGCAGACTCCCCATGATCCAGATGGCAGGGCGCATCCTGCGAAATCATCCGGGAAAGCGGATCGCCAACATCGTGCAGCCGAAAAACACACCATTTCCTGCAAAAAAAATGGCAGAACCGGAACAGATCCTGCACTGGCGGAAGGACCGTTTTGTTGTCCTGAACGGCACAAGCAACATCCTCTGTCTCACGTTGCGTGAAACATTGAAACGGCGAAAAAAACTCAAAGAAGAAGATCCACCATTGATCCGCGAATATGACCAGATCTTCTATGTATCTGTGTAACGAGTCATCTTCATCTGATTATTCAGCTAAACACATCATCATAAATAAAGACCAAAAAAATTGCAAGATATTGATAAAGTTTGTGTGATTTCTGATTGATATTTGTGCGAAAGTGTGCTACATTTTTACGGATCGAAAAAAATCAGCATAAGTCGTTACAAACAAAAACAACACAAGGAGGCCATTTCTATGGCAGGCAAATGTAAAAAAACGGCAGCAGCGAAGCAGCCCGCAGCCAAACAGGTTTCGGTGGCATTCATCGGATACGGGATCCAGGCACGTTCGGTGCTGGTCCCCAATATCATCAAACAGGAAAATGCAGTGGTGAAGGCGGTCTGCGACTGCGACCGGATCCGTTGCGAAGCCGGCGCACAGTTTGTGAACGACTATTACAAAAACAACAAGAAATCCAAACTTGCCAAGTGCAAAGCGATTGCCGATTTCCGTGATATTCTCTCCGATCCCGGCATCGATGCCGTTGTCATCGCCACGCCGGACCACTGGCACGCATATCTTGTCTGCGCAGCCATGAAGGCGGGCAAAGATGTGTATTGCGAAAAGCCGCTGACCTATTCCATTGAAGAAGCCCGGCTGGTGATGAAAGCACAAAAGAAATTCAAACGCGTGTTCCAGAACGGCTCCATGCAGCGCTCCTGGCGGGAATTCCGCACTGCCTGTATGATCGTCCGCAACGGCTTCATCGGCGATGTCAAGTATGTGGATTGCAACTACGGCAACGCTTCTGCGCAGAACAACACCGATATCGCCAACTTCCCCGCCAATCTGGGCGGTCCTTCCCATCCCCACCGCTTCTTCTGCCAATGGGACGGCTTGAACGGCAAGGAACAGACTGTGGCAGTGGAATCCGCAGAAAATGCTGATATTGATTGGGATATGTGGCTCGGTCCCGCCCCCTGGTCTCCCTACTCCGACCAGTGCGCACCCCGGGGCGTGGCAAACTTCTACCCTATGTTCTGGCGTTTCGATGACAACTACGGAACCGGCTACAACGGCGACTGGGGCGCACACCACCTGGATATCGCCCAGTGGGGTCTTGACATGGATAAATCCGGTCCGGTGAAGATCATCCGGTCCAACGAACCCCACTCTGTGAACCCGCTCCACGGCGGACGCCGTCAGTTCGGGATGCAGTTTATCATGTCCAACGGCTGCACCATCTACCACAATCCGTTCGGCACGTGGGGCACAGTCTTCTACGGGACCAAGGGGATCGTGGCGGTGAACCGCGGCAGAATCGCCGTATGGCAGGGCAGAGGCGTGAAACCCACCGAAGCCAACCGCAAAGCCATCGCTGAAAACAAGTTCACCAAGATGAAACAGATCGCTGCCTGCACCGGTCTCGACTACGGTTTCGATACCGCACAGAAGAAGGACGATTCTCTGGTGGATGCGCTGGATACGCTGGATAAAGTGTTCAAACTGGATACCGCTCCGGTACAGCTTTACAAGAGCGCCCTGCAGGAAAAGAACTTCATCGATTGCTGCATCAGCCGTGAAGAAACGATCTGCACGGCGGAAACCGGTGCCCGTTCCTCCATTCTCTGCGGACTTTGCAACATGAGTTATGTCTATGACACCGGCTTTGATTGGGATCCGGTCAAATGCACTTTTGCCAACGGCACAGGCGATCCCTCCTGGCTGAAGCGTGCAGTGTACCGCAAAGGCTGGGAAATCAAACTCTGATCTGATTTTTCCTGAAAAACAGATTCCCGGATCACCGCAGAGAAAACGGCGATCCGGGATTTTTTTTGTATTATTCAGGCGGGGAAATGATACAGCTCCGGAAAAGCGTGTATTTTTCCCGCAATCCTTTGCAGGTTAAAGATATTTCGCCCGGAGAGCCGCCAGTTTTGCGCTGGCAACCGTAAGATCGCGGCAGCGTTCTTCGCCGAAGGGGATCTCCCGCTCAATGATCAACGGACCGCGGAAGCCTTTTTTCAGCAGGGATTCCAGCAGGGCAAAAAAGTTCGTGCCGCCCTCCCCGAGGACCGTTTCCCTGCCGTGCCATTCCCCGCCGGGAACGGGGCGGACAGCATCCTTGCAATGGATCAGGCGGAAGTAGGGGAACAACATCTCAGCAAAGACAGCCGGATCGGTTTTGTTGTACCACAGAAGATTGGCTGGGTCGAAATTGATCCCGGCATTTTTTTCATTCAGGTCTTCAAGCGCCTGTTTCAGGACTTCCGCCGGTTCCGGACCGGTCTCAAACAGAAAATCCTGCCCCATATCGGCAGCAAACCGGATCAATTCCTGCATATCTGCGATCCATCGGTCATAGTCTGCCGTTCCGTGTTCGGGAAACTCTCCCACATGACAGGAAATATATTTGACGCCGTAATGCGCCCCCCATGCCATCTGACGGCAGGCGGAAACAAACCGTGCGGGGCGCTCTGCATCCGAGACCAGTCCATTTCCCCCTTCCCGCACGCGGGTGTGGAGGAAGATACTGACCGGTTCGATCTTTTTCGCCCGCAGATAGTTGATAAAGCGGTCCGATGCCGCCCGGTCATTGAGCAGATCATCCGTTACACGGCAGATCTGACAGCTGGTCATGCCGAGGGATGCCATAAAATCAATATACGGATAAAGTGCTTCCTCCGTATGATCCAGGATCATTGTTCCGATGGATAATTTTTCCATGCTCAAAGTCCTTTCACAAAATCAGCGTATCCGGGGATCGGATCCATCATGCAGAGAGCGGTGGCGGCGGAAAGGATCCCATCCTTGAGGGTGCAGGGCGGCTGAATACGGTCCGTCGTCATTTTCAGCATGAGGTCCATCTGGTCGGCATGAACATCAGCTGCAGGGATGTTGTATGCGGTGCGGTAATCATTGGTCACTACGGAAACGGCGGAACCTTCGCAGAGCATTGTGCCGTTTTCGCCGTAGATCTCCATGTAGGTCCTGCCCACGCCGTGACACTGGTAGGAGACATCGATCCCGCAGATGATATCGCCGTCATAGCGGACAAATCCGGAAACATAATCGCAGCGTTTTTCTTCCGGAAGGAGCGTCCGTTCCAGCCCCACATTTGCGCCGCCGGTTGCAACCGGACGCCCGAAATACCAGTTCAGCATATCAATAAAATGAGTCGCCATATCCAGCGTACAGCCGCCGGACCGGGCAAAATTTCCGAAATATCCTTCCGCCGTCTGTTTGAACGTGGCGACACAGGATTGGATGCGGCAGAAGTGGATGCGTCCGAGGATCCCGGAATCCAGGATCTCTTTCATCTTCAGCTGATCCGGAAAAACTCTGCGGACGTGTCCCACTGCGATGAGCGTCCCCGTTTCCGCCTGTTTTTTCAGCAGACCGGCGGCTTCATCCAGCTGGCGGATCACGGGTTTTTCGCAGAAAATGCTGCGGATCCCGGCATCCATTGCGGCGTGGAGTTCATCGGCGTGCTGGTGTCCGTAGTCACAGATCAGCAACAGTTCCACACCACATTCCGAAAGAAGTTCCGCCCGGGAGGTGCAGACTTTTTTTGCGCCGTAACGTTCTGCGAACTTCTCTGCTTTCGGCATATCGATATCGTAAACGCCTGCGATCTCCGCCGTTCCCAGCCGATTCAATGCCTCAATATGTGCTGTACCCATTCTACCGCAACCGATCAGCCCGACTTTCACTTTCTTTTCCGTCATCTGATTTTCTCCGTAGTTTTTTGCAAATTTGATTTGATTTTTTCGTTCGTGCGGGTAATATATCATCAAACAACAGGAATTAAAATGTCAAAATTAACAAAAAACATATCTTTTTCAACACTCGTCCGGGAAGCGGAAAAATTGTTTCCCGATCATCAGAAAAAAGACATCCGGATCTTTGATGTTGCCACACCCCGGATGCCTGAGCCGCAAAACATCCAGATTTCTTTGAACCAGTTGAACCATACACCGGGGAAAAAGGTTACCAGTGCGTTTCACCAGAAATTTGTGCTGAAGATCCATCTGACCGGCAGCAGTATCGGCTGTATTGAAAAAAATCAATACTGCTTCAAACCCGGCGAGGGAATTCTGGTGTTCCCTTTTCAGTTTCACCGGATCCTGGAGACACCGGAAAAAGAGGGGCAGTTCCGGCTGCTTGCCAATTTCACCCTGTCGCAGGAGGATCATGCACTGCTGGAACCACTGCGGGACAGGATCATCCGCTTCTCCCCCAAAGAAATATACCTGATCTCCCGGATGCTTCGGCACGCCGCCGGCAAACATCCGGATGATGACCGGGAAGCGGTTTTTGCATTGAGTTCCCTGTTGGTATCGCTGCTGGATCGGGCGTCGGATGAAACGAAGAGCGGGACCACTCTTCTGCATCCGTTACAGGCGGCGATCGACTACATTCACGCCCATTTCCGCAAACATCTTACCGTAAAAGAGATCGCGTTTGCGCTGGGCTGCTCGGAAAGCGGTTTACGCAAAATGTTCCTTCACGGACTCGGTCAGACGCCGGGGAACCTGATGCAGGATCTGCGTCTGAACGATGCCGCAGAAAAATTGCGTTCGTCCGATCTTTCCATACAGGAAATCAGCCGTCTTTCCGGTTTTTCCAATCCTTATTCCTTCAGCCGCGCCTTCCACAAACGGTTCAAACTTTCACCCCGTGATTTCCGGAAGACCTGAGAACAGGATTTTTTACAGATCCTCGGTCAAAGCTGCTGCCAGTCAAACACAACGCCCAGCGGCGGGTTCTTTTCCGTGTTCAGAAGCTGATACACTTCTGCCGCAGCACGGGGACTGACGATCCGGTTGGTCATGGGCTTGACATTGATCTTTCCGGCACGCAGCAGCTTGAGGAAGGTCTTGTAGTCGTCCATTTCCGTCCACAGCCCCGGTGCTGACTCCAGCGCGGACCGCGTGCAGGTGTGGGCGCCGATCAGGTTGATCCCCTTGCCGTGGATGTACTTGTAAACATTGATCGGCTGATCGGAAATGCGGGTACAGCCCAACAGGGAAATACGCCCCATCTGCGCCGTGTATTCCAACGCCTGCTGCAACCCGTTCAACACGCCGGTAACTTCCACAGTGGCGGCAGGACCTTTTCCATCAGTCAAAGCCCGGACCTGTTCAATAAAATCGGCATCCTGCGGGTTCAGCGCATAGTCTGCGCCCAACTGCAACGCCAGTTCCCTGCGTTCTGCACTGAAATCGCAGGCAAGCACAGGATAGGCTCCGGAAAGTTTTGCAAACTGCACGGCAAAGAGCCCCAGCAGCCCCAATCCAGCGACCATACAACTTTCCCCAAGTTCCAGACGCAGTTTGCGTACACCAAGCATGGGGAAGCTGGCAATGTGAGCAAAGGCGGCATCGATCAGATCCACATCTTCCGGCAGTTTCAGCAGATCTTTTTCACGCTTGACGATCATGGAGCGGTGTCCGCCCCAACCGACGATCACTTTATCCCCGGGAACCAGAGACCGGACGCCGGGACCGCATGCAACGACTTCCGCCGAAAAGCTGTACCCCACGATCCGCGGAAACTTTCCCTGCACATCCTGCGCAACGCTGGTATTGGGCAGATCGCGATAATTTGCCAGTTCCGTTCCGGTGCTGATGACATCGTAAATGGTCTTCACAAGGACTTCATCGCCGGTCAGGTTCAAGTCCAGTGTTTCCTCCACCAGTTCTGCGGTTTCTTTTTTGGGAAACACAACATTATATCGTGTGATTTTCATAAAAAAGTTCCTTTCTGTAAAGTTCGTAATACGATAAGCGCTTTTTCCGAAAAATCAAACTCCGCGCTCCGCATTTTTATACAAAATGCACCCTCATCGCGGTCCCGGGGTGTACTTCATTCCGGAACAACTGCAATGAGGGTTCTGCGGGATCGTTTATTTTTCGCATCTCAGCTTATTGAAGGGCGGAGGATTGCTGACAAATGCCTGAGCAATATACAGGAGGACGCGCACAACTGCTTTCATTCCATCAACATCGGCATATTCTGTTTCCCCGTGGGCGCCATAGCCGCCGTACCCCAGATTGGGACAGGGCAACCCCATAAAACTGAGATACGCACCGTCGGTACCGCCCCGGATGGGTTTCGTAGCGATATCCATTCCCGCAGCCGCAATGGCTTCTTTTGCCATCTCGATCAGGAACGGATATTGCTCAACGATTTCCGCCATATTGCGATAGCGTTCCTTGATTTGAACGGTGACCCGTTCCGTCCCGTATTTTTCATTCATATAGCGGGCGATCCGGAGCATTGTCTCTTCCTGCTTTTTCAGGATCCGGGCATCATGCTCCCGCAGGATGTAGTTCAACCGGGCGGAACTGACATCGCCGCAGCTTGTCACCAGGTGGTAGAACCCTTCCTTCCCGGCGGTATGGGCGGGCGTCTCACAGGGAGGCAGCATGGAATCGAACTCCATTGCCAGTTTCTGTGCGTTCACCATAACATTTTTGGAGTTGCCGGGATGGGTGGAAAAGCCTTTGAACAAGACCACGGCGTCGGCTGCGTTGAAGTTTTCCCATTCAATAAGATTCGCTGCGCCGCCATCGATGGTGTAGGCATAATCGGCACCGAAGAAGTCCACATCAAAGAAAGCAGTCCCCTCCCCGATCTCCTCATCCGGCGTAAAAGCAAAAGCAAGGGGACCATGGGGGATTTTTTCTTTCAGGATCTTCTCAATGGCAGTGACAATAATGGCGATACCCGCTTTGTCGTCCGCGCCCAGCAGTGTGGTGCCGTCGGTAGTGATGAGGGTATGTCCCTTGAGATTTTCACCCGGCGTAATCACAAGACCGCTTTCACCGAGTGTGATCGGCTCACCGGACCAGTTTTCAATGATCTGCGGCTTGATGTCCGCTCCGGATGCGGCATCGGAGGTATCCAAATGGGCGATGAACCCCAAACCGGGGATGTTTTCACATCCCGGGGTGGCGGGGAGTTTGGCGTACACATAACATTTGTCGGTCAGCGTTACATCGTTCACGCCCAGTGCGAGGAGTTCATCCCGGATGAACTCTGCCAGTTTGAACTGTTTTTCCGTAGAGGGATGGGTCTGCGTGGTTCCGTCTGCCTGAGTGTCAAACGCCACATATTCAAGAAAGCGTGTTGTGATCTCTTTCATAATGTTCCTTTCGATTTTTCTGATCCGTTTCCAATAATATAAAGCGATATCCGGTTTTGTCAATAGCACCGCAGACCATTTCTCAAAAAGGAACGATCAACGGTCTTTCTTCTTGTCTGGAATTGGGGGTATGGACCACATAAAAACGCTTGCCGTTCAGGTCGTGGAACACCATACCGTGTCCGCCATCGGTATCGCAAAGGGGCTTTTCGTGCTGGATCCAGGGTGCATCGCTTCCGTGGAACAGGGTGGCGTCAAAGAGTTCCGCAATGCAGGTGCTGCAGTAACTGTTTTCTGCATTTCCTTCCAGCGTATGCTCAAAGACGGGGTTGACCGGAGCATATTCTTTCAGGCGGTCGGGGGAGTCGCGCTGTGTCGTAATTCCCGGCAAAGCCCGGATGGGGTCTTGCCGTAATGCGCCCGCAATAAACTGTTCAGATGTGTCACATTTTTCATTCCGACCGCAAAAGCGACCTCTTTGATCGAAAGATCACTTTCTGCGAACAGCGCATTGATCTTCTGCAGCCGCCGGGCTGTCCGGTATTCCCCCGGAGAGATCTTATAACGGGCACAAAATGCACGACGCATTGTATTACGCCCGATTCCTAAATCATGACAATGCTCGTCCAATGTTTTTTTCCATTGTTCGTCCTGATCAAGAGCGATCCGGAATTTTTCCACGGTATCGTTTGGGGAACACTCTTCATTTTCCAGAAAACGGCGCAACAATCCCAGCGTCATGATCTCTGCATCACAGATCTTTTTCGGGATGGCGCTGGCAAAATATTCTGCAATGGTCCGGAAGCGTTTCCGCAAGGCTGGTACCTCGGTTTCATTCAGTTCGATCATATGTGGAAGCGGAAGCATTGTTCCCCGGTGATCCAGTAGAAAACGCCGTGATTCCGGGTCATACTGCAACGAATCAAATTTCATCATCACGATCCAGTTTTCCCTGTTTGTGCCATATTCCAAATCCGTTTTGAACCCCGGTGCGGCAAGACGCAGACACGGCGGCGTGGTGTGGTCTGCCTCATAGAGCAGATTTCCGGCGGAATCGTACGTGCGCCGCCACTTCAGCCCGCTGACATACAGGCAAATGTGCGGAGTATGAAAAGTCTGTTTCAGCAATTCCACCTTCGTGTAGACCGCTGCTGATATGAGATCCGGCAAATCCATATCTTCTCCAATAGTGCAAATATATAATGTTTTGCATCAATCGTATAACAATTCTTTCCATAATAAAGTGGCATTTATAAAAATGTCAAGTAACTTATGGAAGAAAATCACCAGAAAACACAAAAAAACAAAACAAGGAATCCGGAGTATGAGTGAAGAACGCAAGATCAAGATCGGGTTGTACGGAGCCGGCGGACGCGGCAGTTATCTGTTGAGTGTGGCGATTCAGAGGGGCTTTGAGGCGGTGGCTGTCTGTGACCTTATGCCCAGCCGCACAGAAAAGCTCAAGAAGGAACGACCCGAACTGACTATGTACAGCGATTACGATGAATTTCTGAAACACGATATGGACGCCGTGATCCTTGCCAATTATGCCACAGAACACGCTCCGGCGGCAGTCAAGGCGCTGCGGGCGGGCAAACACGTGATCAGCGAATGTATGGCGTGCTTCACGATGGGTGAAGCGTTGGATCTGGTGGAAGCCGTGGAAGAAACCGGTCTGGTCTATACCTTTGCGGAAAATTATCCTTATAACGCAAAGTGTCTGGAAATGAAACGGATCCAGGAATCCGGCGAGTTGGGTAAATTCATTTATGCTGAAGCAGAATATATGCATCCGTTTTCGATCCAGACCAACGCCGATCTGGCGCCCACTGCCGATCACTGGCGGTTGTGGCTGCCTTCCACTTACTACTGCACACACTCCATCGGTCCAGTGATGAAAATCACCGGAACCCGCCCGGTGAAAGTCAGCGGATTCGTTGTGCCGCATGACTTTGATGACCCGCTGAATCAGGGTGCCGGGATCCATTATCACGACACCATGAGTGTTCTTATGTGCCAGATGGATAACGGCGCTCTTGCCAAGATCGTTCCCTGGGCACTCTGCCGCGACCACGGGTGCCGGGTGCGTATCTGCAACAATAAAGGAGCGATGGAGTACAATCAGGGGCATGACGGCATTTTGCGCGTCCGCAGAAGCAACCTGGATTTCCCCGCGAGTCAGCCGGAAGACACCTATTATCACCCGAAATTCCCCGCGGAATATGCAGAGGCGTTGGAGTACGGTCACGGCGGCGGCGACTATTTCGGCTTCCATTATTTCCATGAAGCGATCCTCGGCAAATGCAAGCCCCATATTGATGTGTATGAGGCGATCGACATGACAGCGATCGGCATCCTCGGCTGGAAATCGGTCCTGAACAACAGCGCATCTTATGAAATTGTGGACTTCCGCGATAAAAAAGCCCGTGAGATCTTCCGGAACGATGATTGGAATCCCGACCCGGACCGTCCCTGCAGGGATAAGCCCCTCTGCAGCATTTGCGGCAAGATCGAGTACTCGGATGAAGACATCCGGAAATTTGAGGAACTTCATAAAAAATAAGGAGATGACACGATGAGTCAATTACGGATGATCTATCTGGTGGATGACATTGTTTCGATCCCGCAACCCATTGAAACGGAAGGTTTTCTTCTCCGGAATATGGACAAGAGCGAACTTATCCCGTATAGCGATTTGCGTGTTTCTGCATCTTTCAATCAATGGCAGGAAAGTGATTATGATGATCTCGCTGCCCGGCTGGTGGATGGCAGAAACGGTCATTTTGTGATTGAGGAGATCGCCACCGGTAATCTGGTGGCAGCTGCCGATGCAGAATACTTTGAAACGGAACTGGTTGCAGGAATGGGAACTCTCGGCTGGGTTATGAGTTCTCCGCTCTACCGCGGCAAAAAACTGGGGTACAGCGTCTGCGCCGCCGTGATGCAGCATCTGGCGAAACACGGCTTCCGCACGTTCCACCTGTCAACGGACGATGGTCGTGTCCCGGCGATCAAGACTTACTTGAACCTGGGATGGCGTCCGTGGCTTTATGAAGATGATATGGAAAGCCGCTGGCGGGCGCTGGCAGAGATCTTCGGGCGCAGCTTTGAAGCACTCAAACCGCTGCCGCGCCACTTTGATTATGTCAGAAAAAGTTGATCTCCGGTGCAGGGCAGATTTTTCAGGCTGATATGAAAATTCTCTGTTTTTTCAAAAACTGTATTGAATTACAGCATATCTGCATTACATTATGGTTATGTTTATAAGTAAGTTGTTGTAATCAATCAAAAAACAGTAGAAGGAGAAAGTCCATGAGTGCATCTTACAGTATGAATGCCGTGGCAGAAAAAATCGGGAAAGCGCCCGCCGATTTCACCAAGAAAGACATCATTGAGTTTATCATGGCGGAAGGGATCCGTCATATCAACTTCCAGTACCCCGCCGGTGACGGCAGACTGAAAACGCTGAACTTCGTCATCAATGATGGCGACTATCTGGATGAGATCCTCTCCTGCGGCGAACGCGTGGACGGCTCCAGCCTCTTCCCCTTCATCGAAGCCAATAACAGCGACCTGTATGTGGTTCCCCGCTTCCGTACGGCATATATGGATCCGTTCTGCGAACTGCCCACGCTGAACTTCCTCTGCTCCTTCTTCAATAAGGATGGTGATCCGCTGGAAAGCTCCCCGGAATACACCCTCCACAAAGCCTGCGAAGCCTTCAAAAAGTCCACCGGTCTGGAATTTCAGGCGATGGGCGAACTGGAATATTACGTGATCGCAGAAGACGACGGCTGCTTTGCCGCTGCCGACCAGAAAGGCTATCACGAATCTGCGCCGTACGCAAAATTCGGCGAATTCCGTCAACTCTGCATGAACTACATTGCCCGTGCCGGCGGCAGAATCAAATACGGTCACTCTGAAGTGGGCAACTTCTCCATCAAGGGTCTGATCTACGAACAGAATGAAATCGAATTTCTGCCTGTGAACGCAGAAGAAGCTGCCGAACAGCTGACCGTGGCAAAATGGATCATCCGCAATCTGGCATATCAGAAAGGTCTGGATGTGACATTCGCACCGAAGATCACCGTCGGGAAAGCAGGTTCCGGTCTCCATGTCCACTTCCGCGTGATGAAGGACGGTGTGAATCTGATGCAGAAAGACGGCGCCCTCTCCGATGAAGCAAAGAAAGCCATTGCCGGTCTGATGGTGCTTGCACCCTCCCTGACCGCTTTCGGAAACACCAATCCCACATCTTACTTCCGTCTGGTTCCCCATCAGGAAGCCCCCACGAACGTCTGCTGGGGCGACCGCAACCGCTCCGTGCTGGTGCGCGTTCCCCTCGGCTGGACCAGTCAGAAGGACCTTTGCAGTCAGGCGAACCTCAACGAGGTTGCCGGCAAGTACAACACCAGCCAGAAACAGACGGTGGAAATGCGCTCTCCGGACGGCTCCGCCAATGTGTACCTGCTGATGGCTGGTCTCGCTGTGGCGTGCCGTCACGGCTTTGAAACTGCCAACGCCCTGGAAATTGCAGAAAAGACCTATGTGAACGTGAATATCCACAAAGCCGAAAATGCAGATATTCTCAACCGCTTGAGCGTGCTGCCGGACAGCTGCGCCGCTTCTGCCGACTGCCTCGCAGCTCAGCGTGCGGTGTACGAAGAAAACGGCGTGTTCATGCCCGCTATGCTGGACGGCATCATGGCCGGGCTGCGTGCATTTGATGACCGCACCCTGCGTCAGGACATCGGCAACGATCAGGGCAAGATCCTTGAACTGGTGGAAAAATATTTCCATTGCGGCTGATCGCAAACGGACAATCAAGAGGAGTGTTTTTGAATGAGTTTCATCTATGACAGCCACATTCACCTGATGCCGGATGGCAGACAGGACACTCCCCCGGAATTTCAGGCGAAAGCTGCTCAGGCAGGGATCGGCGGCGGCTTGATCTTCAGTCAGCCGCCTCCCGATGCGCAGGAATGGGAGACGGCCGCTCCCTGCTGGCAGGACCGCATTGCGCACGTACTGGATTTCTGTTCCAGACTGGAACATTTCTATCCGGTTTACTGGATCAACCCCACGGAACCGGATGCGATCGAACAGATCGTCTATGCAAAAAATGCGGGGATCCGTGCCTTCAAAGTGCTGTGCAGCTTTTGTCATCCGGCAGACGGATTGGAAGCGTACCGCAAAATGGCGGAACTGCGCCTGCCTGTGATCTTCCATTCCGGGATTCTGTGGGACGGGGTGAATTCCTCACCGTTCAATCGTCCTGCCAACTTTGAATGTATGCTGGATGTGCCGTATTCCCGGTTCGCGCTGGCGCACGTTTCCTGGCCGTGGACGGACGAATGTATTGCCGTTTTCGGCAAGATCCTCTGCGCCCATACCCGTAAAAAATCCGCACCGGATATGTATATTGATACCGCACCGGGAGCGCCGGCGATTTATCGGGATGATATTTTCCGCAACATGATTCTGACAGGCTATGCCGGTCTGGAAGATAAACTGATGTTCGCGGTGGACGGCTTTGCCAACGATTACGGTGTTGATTGGGCAAAGTTCACCGTGGAATATGACCGAGCCATGTTCCGGCGTCTTCAGGAAAAATACGGTAAGTGGCAGGGGTTCCGGGGCAATTCCTGTATGGCTGGCGACAATTCCATCACGGAAGAATATCCTTTTGTAAAGACCTGGGAAAACGCCACGCAGCGTAATATGCTGAACTTCATCGCTCCCTGGTAAGCTGCCGGAACAGCTGCGCTGAACGATTGCGCCTGCCGTATTTTTGCTGTCTTCACAAAATGATATCTTTTTAATTTTTTTGTGTATTGATTTTCCCGATATACTGTGCTACATTATGTCTTTGCAAAATCAAAAATAATTGAGGCATATCATGAAAAATCTGCTTTTGATCGGCGATTCCATCCGTATGGGCTACGACTCCTTCGTACAGGAAAAACTCGCAGGACGTATGAATGTTTATTTTCCGGCTGAAAACTGCCGGTTCGTCCAGTACACTCTGCGTACCCTGAGCGATTGGAAGGCACAACTCGAACTGCCGGAGATCGATGTGGTTCACTGGAACAACGGGCTGTGGGATGTTCTGCACTTGAACGCCTGTTCCGCCGGAGCAGACGGCGAAGCTGCCGGGGAAACGATCCGCCCCGAAAATGTGCCTCAGGAGTTTGTGTATGACAAAGATCCCCTCACCCCGCCGGAGATGTACCGTTATATGCTGAACCGGACTCTGACCCGGATCCATCAGCTGTTTCCGAAGGCGGAAGTGATCTTCGCCACATCCACACCGGTCATCGAAGAACAGGCAAGCTGGGCATACCGTTCCAATGCAGAGATCGGGCAATACAACGCCATCGCGCGGGAGGAACTGGTCCCCCGGGGCGTCCGGATCAATGAGCTGGGCGCTTTTGCGGCGGAATATTGCGCCGATAAACACAGCGACTGGGTCCACTATCTGCCGGAAGGCTGCGACCTACTCGCCGGAGAGATCGTCCAGTACCTCGAAAAGGAAAATCTGATCTGAACAGCTTGACCGCTGAATTTTTCTTATGACCACCGTTCCTTACGTTGACATAAAGCGCTTCGCAGTCCATGACGGACCCGGTATCCGGACCACCCTTTTTCTCAAGGGCTGTCCCCTGCGGTGTATCTGGTGTCACAATCCGGAAAGCCGGAAAATGAAACCGGAACTGGCGCTGCGTCTGCACAAATGTTCCTCCTGCGGCGATTGCACGGAAGTATGCAGCAATCACAAAATTGCAGCAGGACAACACCTTTTCGACCGCAAAAATTGTACCGCCTGCGGAAAATGCGAGGAGATCTGCCTCAACGGCGCACTGGAACTTTACGGGAAAAACATCTCCGTGGACGAAGCATTTGAAAAGCTGGTCGAGGACCGGATCTTTTACGGCGACAACGGCGGGATCACTCTTTCCGGCGGCGAGCCCCTGCTTCAACCCGGCTTCTGCGCAGAACTGTTGAAAAAATTGAAAGAAAACGGCTTCCATACGGCTGTCGATACCTGCGGCGAAGTGCCCTGGAGCGCATTCGAGGCGGTCCTGCCGGATACCGATCTGTTCCTTTATGACTTCAAGTGCGCAGATCCTGTTCAGCACGAAAAACTGACCGGATGCCGGAACGAACGGATCCTGGAGAATCTCAAGCAACTGGACAAAACCGGAAAGCCTATCGAGGTCCGCATGATCCTGGTCCCGCAGTACAATATGGATGAAGCATACCTGCGTCAGGCGGGAGATTTTTTGAGTACCTTGAACAACATCACGGCAGTCCGGCTCCTTGCATATCATTCTCTGGCACGGGCAAAGTTCACCGCAGTCGGCGTCCCCGATACCATGCCGGATGTGCCATCCCCCTCCCCCGCAGAACTGGAACAGGCGGCAGACATCCTCCGCTCCTGCGGCGTGAAAAATGTGATCACGCCCGGGAAGTGACAGCGGTTCGGGCAACTCCGGGCAGATTCCGTAAAAAAGCCGGGATTCGCGGAAAAAATTTTCTTATTGGCTTGACAAGTCTGTTTTTTGCGCTACATTATATAAACATTTGCTTATATGTTTATTTATCAATAAAAGGAATTTTGATATGACGAATGAAAACTGCGAATGTACCGGACATCATACCCATCCGGTCAAACGGATCACCCCGGAACTGACCGGCGACCTGGAACTGGCACGGATGGCGGAGATCTTTCAATGTTTTTCCGATCCCACGCGCCTCAAGATCATCAACGCCCTGCTGCTCTCGGAACTGTGCGTGTGTGATCTGGTGAAGCTGATGCACATGACCCAGCCGGCGGTGTCTCACCACCTGAAACAGCTGCGCCAGATGAGGCTGGTCAAGTGCCGTCGCGCGGGGAAATCCATTTTCTACTCGCTGGATGACTACCACATCCAGCTGTTGTTCGATCTCTGCCGCACCCACCTGAACGAAGTCCACGGGAAGGAGGCGTAACATGCACGATCATCACCACGATCATCATGACCACCATCATCACGGATTTTCGCCGGAGACGGGGACGCGTTTTCTCATTGCCATTGCTCTGAACCTGCTGTTTGTGATTGCGGAATTCGCCCTCGGTTTCCGGTATGATTCCGCCGGCCTTCTGGCAGATGCGGGGCATAATCTGGGAGATGTGGGCGGGCTGGTCATTTCTCTTGCGGCGTTCTTCATGCTGAAAAAGAAAGCGGATCAAATCTTTACTTACGGCTTCAAAAAGGTAACCGTTCTTGCGGCGTTCATCAACTCTCTGCTGCTGACGGCGGCGGTGGTACTGATCGTATGGGAAAGTATGGAAAAATTCCGGAGCGGGGCGGCGGTGAACGGTCTGGCAGTCACGGGGACGGCTGCCGCCGGGATCGCGGTCAACGGCTTCACGGTCCTCCTGCTCTTCAGGGGACAGGAGCGCGACATCAATATCAAGGGCGCATACCTGCATATGCTGGCGGATACGCTGGTCTCCATCGGCGTGGTGGTATCCGGCGCGCTGATTCTGTGGACCGGGGCGCCGTGGATCGATCCGGTGATCGGTCTGGTGATCGCAGGGATCATCTGCTGGAGCGGGGCGGGGCTTTTCCGGGAAAGTCTGCACCTGATCCTGGACGGCGTTCCGGAGTCGGTAAATCTTCCTCATCTTTCCGCAGAACTGAATGAGATCGAAAACGTTGCAGAAATCCACCACCTGCACGTCTGGGCGATCAGCACCACGGAGAACGCCCTGACCGCCCACATAAAGTTGAAGGACCTTGCCCGTATGGAAGACACCCGGTCCCTGCTGAAGGATTTTCTTCATCATCACGGGATCAGCCACGCCACGCTGGAATTTGAGTCCGCATCCTACCCCTGCCCCGAGGCATAAAAAGAGGATTTTTTCCGTTGCCAGACTTGATTTCACCATTCCCGGTGTTATATTGTAGGACAAAATAAAAAAACATCCGGAGGATCTTATGAGCGGCATTGTGATCAATGAAGATAGTTCCCATTATTTCTACTCCCGTGGCATTGAAGGAGCAAGTCAGGAAAAACTCCGGGAACTGGTTGCCCATTACTGCACCGGACAGGTGGAGGAAGTAACCTACTGTTTCATGGCGCAGCGTGCCAATGTGGACGGTCTGAATGTGGACCCGGTCTGGCACGGGATCGAGGACCGGGGAGAAGAAGGTATGTTCTTCCGGGGCAACCGGTTGGATGATCATTTTGCAGGCTGGATACGCTGCGCAAAAAAACTGAACGACATGGGGATCGATCCCTATCAGGTCTGGCTGGAGGAGACACGGAAAGCCGGCAGACGCGGCACGCTCTCCATCCGTATGAACGATTGCCACAACATCTGGGAGGATGATCACTTTTTCCATGCGGAATTCTGGCGGGAACACCCGGAGTTCCGTCTGGATCCGGTCTCCCGTGCGTCGGGCTATCCCTGTCACCGGGTGGCGGCGCTGGATTATACCTTTGAAGATGTCCGGGCATACAAACTCAATATCATCCAAGCCGTTCTGGAACGGTACGATACGGACGGACTGGAGATCGACTGGATGCGGCACGGGGACAATGTGGGCTTCCGCAATACGGATGCCGGACGCGCTGCACTGACCGATTTCCACCGGAAGGTACGGGCAATGGCAGACAAAGCGGAAAAACGGCTCGGTCATCCGGTGCGGATCACGGCCCGCATTTCCGCCACGCCGGACGACGCCTTCGCCCGGGGTATGGATGTGGCAGCGTGGACACGGGAAGGATTGGTTCAGGGGATCGTACCGACTGCGTTCTTTTCGACCTCCGATACCGGTATGCCCATCGCCCTCTGGCGCAGCATCCTCGGGAAAGAGGTGGAGATCTGCGCCGGACTGGAACTGCTGATCCGTCCTTATCCCGCCAGCGACTATATGCCGGAAACATCATCTCTGCTGGCAGGTCAGGCATCCGATTATTTCTATCAGGGTGCGGACCGGATCTACCTTTTCAATCACATGGATTCCCAAACCGCCATGCGGGAACCGGAGGATTATCAAAAGGCACTGAACACCATCGGATCGCCGTCAACGGCACACGCCGCCCGACGCCGCCATGTGGTCACGTTTCAGGATACCCATGCCTACGGTCAGCCCGTTGCACACACGCTTCCGGCATATCTGCCGCCAAACGGGTTCGCCGGTCATCTGCGGATCCATGCCGGACCCAAGCCGGAACCCGGACGGTGCTGCAGCCTGATCCTTGGCTTTGATACGGCGGACATCCCGGAACTGGAAGTCTGGCTGAACAATACGCCCCTCACCCTTGCCCGCACCTTTGCCAACGAAGATATGGGAACGGATGAGAGAGTCCTCGGTACCTTTCAGTCCAAACAGGTTTACCCCAAGAGCAGCGTTCTGCTGGCGGAGTTTGATGCGGCGGATGCGGTCGTTTCCGGCACGAACATCCTGCTGGTGAAAAACCGGAACGGCGAAAAAAGCTGCAACCTCACCTGGTGCGAGATCGAAGTCGCCCCGGCAGAGTAAAAACTCCTCACCGCGACTGGCAGAATGATTTGACGCACAGCTCCTTTTCAAAAACATCAGAAAAGGAGCTTGTGCTATGCTGAATCTTACCATCAACCAATCTCTGCAGAAAGAATTTGAAAAACGGGATCACCTTTCCAACCTGTTTCCCGGGGTTCATTGCGGCAATCCGGAGTGCGCTGCCCAATGTGCAGAAGCACTGGAAGTTGCCCGGAAATTGAATCTGAATGAAAAGGATCATCTTCTTGCTGTTATTGAAGGATATCTCCTATCAGGGGGTCAATGCGTTAGGAATTGATTGGGGTTTTTGGGAAAATAATTAAAAAAAGCAAAACACGCCTTGAAATATCCGTTCCCGGTGGTATTTGCATCAACAGGCAACCAAAAAAAGGAGACTGTTATGTGGAAAAAGTTGAGATATTTTGCTCTGATCAGTACCGTTCTGACGCCAATCGCGTGTATTCGTACATGTTGTGCAGATGACACAGATTTGTTGTGCGCTGGAATAGGTTGTTACGAAGACGGGAAGGGTGTTGTTCGCGAAGAAAATTCCGGCATCGAAGGCGAGCCTGCCACTCCCGCAGAAAAGCAAAACACGCCTTGAAATATCCGTTCCCGGTGGTATATTGCATCCATAGGAAACCGGAAAAGGAGGTTATTATGTGGAAAAAATTGAGATACGTTGCACTGATCGCTACTGTTCTGACGCCAATCGCACATATTCATACGTGTTGTCCTTCGGATCATTTGCTCCCCCCCCCCGTTGATTTTTACGAAATTTATGAGAATACGCCCGCAGATTGTAATGAATCCGAAAGGGGCAAGGAACAAAAAGAAACGCAGGAACTTCAGCAGAAGCAAACTCCTGCCACTCCCGCAGAAAAACAGAACACGCCTTGACAAGTCCGTTTTCTGTAATACATTATCCCCGGAATTAAGTTTACAAGAAAAGAGAGCAGCAATGGCTTTCAGGTTTTTTCTGTTTTACATTTTCGCCGGCATCCTTCTTTCGATATTGTTGTCGGGCTGTTTTTTCCTGCCGGGTACGAACAAGGTTGCACCGGCACTCCGGGGGCGGATCATCAATGACCGGTCCGGACAGCCGGTTTGCGGGGCTCGCATCTATTACACTGTCACTGCCGAAGAAAATTCCTATGTAGAATATGCGGTAAGCGATGAAAATGGTATCTTCCAGCTCGAAGCCCCCACACAATGGCACTACATCATCTATATAGGATCACCGGGATATTATCCCGTCCCGGATTTTCTCCGTTCTCAGAAAAAATCCATTACGATTCAGAAAGTTGGATATGAACCACTGGAATTTTCTTATTCCAATAAGCTTGCCGATAAGCTTGCCGATCAGATAATGTTCCCACTCTTTGGGACACCAAAAAATAAATTGACAGACCCGCAGATCCGGATTCTGCGGGAGAATGGTTCCGACTTGGGGCCCATTGCCCTGACTCCGGACAACGATCCCCATTGAAAAATCGCTCTTTTCAGGACACCCCGTTAAATAAAAATCTGAAAACCTTGACAACAGCTATTCGTATGACATATCAGGTGAAGGAACTATAACAAAAGGAGGCAGTTGATATGTGGAAAAAAATCAGAATCGTTGCTTTGATCGGTACGGTGTTTCTCCCGATGTCGTGTTGTCGTTGTTGTTGTATGGAAGATGAGAAAGCCGCTTTTTACAATTCGGTGGAGTTTCAGAATGCAATGCAGGAACTTGCAGTGATAGCCGAGGAACGTGAAAAAAAATCCACTGAAAACCAGACTGCCGGAGAAATTCAAATGCAGCCGGATGAGAAAAAATAAGAGAGTATGGCAGTTGATATGTGGAAAAAAATCCGGATTGTTGTGTTGATCTGTACAGTAATGGCGCCCGTTGCATTTGTCGAATCGTGTCATAAGTTTATGCATCCGCAATGCTGTATGGAGGCAATACCGGATGAGATGTATTTTTATTATCTGGATGATGAACCGGTGACAAATCAGGAACATTCGCCTGAAAAAAACGACAAAACGAATGACTGAAGATTTGTGAAAAAGATTCCAAATCTCCGGCTGCTGATTCGCAGGAAGGGCAGAAAACCTGCATAAAAAAGGGGACGCCGGGTTGTTTTTCCATCGTGCGCGTGGTATATTATGCCGTTGACAGCAAACAGGAAAGGCATCTCAACATGGCAGCACCTGCACCGATCTCGTATTATGTGGAATTTCAGACCTTGAACGACCAGACCCGCCCGGTCTATCTGCACGAACTGGCAGTCCACGGGGCAAAACATATCGTTCTCACCTCCCCCCTGATCCGGATGATCATGGATACTCCGGCATTTCTGAAAACGGTCCAACAGGAACTGGCAGCAGAAGGCTTGACTTTCTGCGACGTCCACGCGCCCTATGCCGTGCCTTACGACCTGAACTGCCCTTTTGAAGAACTGCGCCCCTTCCTCACCGCCCGTTTCCGCACCTCCATGGAACTGGCGGCAAGTCTGGGACTGGATACCATGACGTTTCACACGGGCCACGATGGCGCCGATCCGGCGATCCCCCGGGAAAAGCATATCGAACGGGTCTGCTCCATGCTGGATCAGCTGCTGCCCGACGCAGAACGGCTGGGGATCACCCTTTGTATCGAAAACGGCATGAGTCAGAACAACAGTACGGATGTTCTGCTGACCGTGCGGGATCACTTTGCTTCGGATTATCTGGGCTTCTGTTTTGATGCAGGCCATGGGAATCTGATGGAAAAAGGGATCACATTCCCCGGAAGTTCCCCCCGGATCCAGTGGCAAAAGATCGGTCAGGAACCGAAGTGGGAAAGCGTACAGGAGAAAATGAACCGGATGCTGCCCCACATTGTAAACTGTCACCTCCATGACAATCAGGGCGAATGGGACCAGCACACCCTGCCCGGTCGCGGGACTGTGGACTGGAAACTGGTCACCGGGATGCTGAAAAAAGCGCCCCGTCTGCGTGCGATCCAGTGCGAAGCACTGTCGATCCGGAACGGCTTCACCGTGGCGGAACTGGTCCGGACGATGGAAAATCTTTTTGATCAGCCGGAGGAGAAAAAATGAGCGCCCCTGTTCCCATTACATTTTATGTCAAATTTCAGGAATTGAACGATCAGAACCGCTTTGCCTATCTGCTGGAACTGGCGGAAAATGGTGCAAAACACGTGGTTCTGACTTCCCCCCTTCTGGCACGGATCATCGGTGAACCGGATCTGCTGGGGAAAGTCTGCGATGAACTGAAAACAGTGGGCATGAGTTTTCTCGATACCCACGCACCGTACGGTCCCCACTGGGACCTGAACTCCCCCTTTGAATCGGAACGCCCTGCCCTGACCGCACGGCTGAAGACTGCTCTGGAGATCGCGGCAAGTCTGGGACAGAATACCATGACCATCCACATGGGAACAGACCTGATGGCGCCGGAACTGCCCGCACAGGTTCATTTCGACCGCGCCTGCGCTATGCTGGACTCCATTCTGCCAACGGCGGAACGGCTGGGCATCACCCTCTGCCTCGAAAACGGCATGATCCGGAACTATCGGACCGGTACGCTGCTCGCTATGCTGGAAAAATTCCGGTCGGATTATCTGGGCTTCTGTTTCGATTCCGGTCACGCCAACGTGATGGACAACGGCAGATATTTTGATGAGTGCTCAGCCAAAAAGAACTGGGCGCGGCTGAACGACGGCGAACCGGAATGGGAGACCATGGCGGAAAAGATGGAAAAGATGCTGCCCTACGCTGTGAATTGTCATCTCCATGACAACAACGGGATTGATGACCAGCATACTCTGCCCGGACGGGGAACGATTGACTGGGCGCTGGTGACTGCCGCCCTGCGGAAAGCCCCCAGACTGCGGGTGATCCAGAGCGAAGTGGATCCGCTGAAAAATCATATCGCCGTTTCCGAACTGGTGCAGACATTTGACCGGATCTTTCAGTAAGTGCTTGTAATTGACCGTTTCCGGGTGTATATTATACGGATAAATATCTGAATCATAAACACCAACACAAGGAAACAACAGATGAAATTACTGAACTGGTACTTCCGGATCCCCCTGATCTACCTGAACCTTGGCGCATTCGTGATCGGCTGCGCCGGCGGTCTGCTGCTCTACTGGCTGGGCGGCATTCTCGGCGAAGACTTTTTGAGTACAGCGACCAACATTCTTGCTCCCTTCGGCAACATTCTGGTGAATATGCTCAAGATGATCGTGATGCCGATCATTTTCTGCACCATCATCTGCGGTGCGGCAAGTCTTCCCCTCAAGACATTCGGAAAAATGGGGCTGGGCGTCTGCGTATGGTATTTCTTTACATCTCTTTTTGCTGCAGTGTTCGGGTGCATTATCTCTGTCCTGTTCAACCCCTCTCTTTCTGTTGCGCCGGAAAAAATGGTGGATGAAAGCCTGATGAGCCGGGCGGGTGAAATGGCAGAAAAAGCTGCCACCACCAGCGGGTCCAAAGCATTTCTGGATGTGATCTACAGTCTCTTCAGCAACCCCTTTGAAGCTCTTGCAAACGGACAGTTCCTGCCGGTGATCGTGTTTGCGATCCTGTTCGGTCTGGCAGCCCGTATGGTGCTGGATCTGGCATCTGAAAAAGATGATCTGCGCACCGTTCAGCAGATCAACAGTATGCTGGATCTCTTTGAAGCATTCCAGAAAACGATTTTCAAGATCGTGGACTGGGTCCTGAAATACTTTCCCGTCGGCGTGTTCGCCCTGACAGCGTTCTGCTTCGCAAAATTCGGCGTGGCTTTGTTCCAGTCCTATCTCCAGGTGGCAGGCTGCGTGATCTGCGGGATCCTGCTGATGATCCTGGTCTGCTATCCGCTGTTTATCGCCATCATCTGCCGGGAAAATCCTTATCCGATCCTCTGGAAACTGCGTGAGCCGATCCTGACCGCTTTTGTGACCCGGTCCAGCGCAGCAACATTGCCCGTCTCACTGAAAACCGCCGAAGAAAAACTCCATGTGCGCAAGGAACTCTCCGGATTCACCTTGAGTCTCGGCTCCACCGTCAACATGGACGGCGTGTGCATCCATCTTCCCGTGTTCGCCGTTCTCGCCTCCAACCTGTTCCTCGGCGGGGAAATGACGATGACGCAGATCCTGTTGATGGTGCTTGGCGTGGTGTTTGCATCCGTGGGCGCCGGCGGGATCCCCGGCGGCAGCGTGTTCCTCCTGTTCCTGGTCCTCGCCGGTTTCAACCTGACCGAAGCACAGACCGCCGTGATCGTTGCCCTCGCCCTCGGTATCAATCCGCTGCTGGATATGTTTGAAACCGCTTGCAACGTAGCTGGCGATAACGTGGGTACATACGTCGTCGGCAAAAAGATGAACATGGTCAATAACGATTGATAAGATACCGTTGTAACGGTACGGAGCGCGAAGGCGCAGACGCGCGGTGAAAACCGCGCGTTCTTTTTTTCCGGACGGACGGCTTCCGTCCGGAAAAAAAGAAGCACAGCCGGATCGCGTGCGATCCGGCTGTGGTCTGCGCCTTCGCACGTCGTACCTGCGCCATCCTCAAAGATATTTCCGGAAGAACGCCATGATCTCCCGTCTCATTTCCGGCACTTCCTGATGCTGCACGGGGTACTTGATCATCTTCCAATGTTCCGGACATCCGGCTTGCTGATAGACTTCTTTCAGGGCAGCATCCACTTTGTCCAGCCCGATCTCCGGCGTCAAGCCGTCATACATCCCGTTGACGGAGATATGGGGCCGTGGGGCGATCAGGGCATTGATTGCTGCGGTATTAAAAAACTTCAGCAGGCGCGGCACAAAGTAATACGTTCCATGTCCGCAAAGATGTTCTGCCTTGATCAGTTCCTCAAAATCGGTCATGCAGCAGATGTCGGCGCAGACGTTTATCCGTTCATCCACAGCGGCAAGATACCATGCCATGGTACTGCCCATCGACATTCCGACTGTCCCGATCCGCTTTGCATCCACTTCGTCCCGACTGCAGAGATAATCCAGGGCACGCACGGAATCATAAAGCATCATTCCCCACAGGACCTGCCCGCGCCAGAGCATCTCTTTAAAAATGTCATCGATCTTCTTATCGGACCGTGACCCGAACGCCCGGTGATCGATCGTCAGTACGGCATAACCCGCCTTTAACAGATCCGGCAAATATGGACCATTCTGATAGGGCGCGCCCTGCAGCAACTCATCCTTGCCCAAATGAAACAGACTGCCGTGCGAATGATTATACAGAATCGCCGGGACTTTCCCTTTCCGCCCGTCCGGCAGCACAAAATATCCCTGAAAAGCGGGTTCATCCGGATATTTGAACTGAAGCAGCTCCAGTGTACCGCCTTCAATTTTTTCCACCTTCAGCGTCTGCACATCCACGGGCATATCCCGATCCGGCAGATCCCCCATCAGAGACCAGAGCTGCTTTCTCTTTTCCTGCATCAGATCACTTCCAGTTCATTGCGGTCCGGCAGATCCGGCAATTTTGCATGAGGTTCATCCTGATACCAGTATGCGATAGCGGAAATATCATCCTTCAGCGGCAGGAACCGCCCTTCGCTGCGCCAGCCGAGCGCCTGCATGGTAACTTTCAGTTCAGAGTGGAACCAGAGAGGATCCGCCAGATGGAACCGGTACATGGCATGACGATCCCCCACGTGAGAAGGTCCGCCGCAGATCAGACCGGCATACGGGGAGAAGTATGTGCGATCGCCAAAGCTCCAGGCACCACAGAAATAATCTTCCGTTCCGGTTCCGCAGATGGACGGAAATTCTTTATCGCCATCCAGATACATCTTGACTTCGCCTTCGCCCCACCAGCCTTCGTTGTTCTGCTGCCAGGTCATATAACAACCGGCAAAGGAACCGCAGCCGCGGATGCCGTCTGCGATCACAAAATCCTCCCCGTATTTCAGAGGATTGGTACGGCGGAACGATGCATGGAAATAGGCGGCATCTTCCGGAATCTCCTGCTGCGTCAGATTGATGGTATAATAGATATGATCCGTCCGGGTATCGCCCAGATATTCCAATGTCACCCGGGCGTGTTTCCGGAAGGGCATCTGCCAGTAGCAGTTCATGGCATTCTTGGCATTGACGCAAACGGCAAGGGACTGGAATTCACCGTAGTATCCGGGCGCAGAACAGAAGAAGTCGCCCACAGGCACCTGAACACTGGGCTGTTCCTCGTTATCCCAATACATCCGGAGAACCAGCATCCGGAGCAGACGCGGCGGAAATGCGATCCAGATATGACGGATCATGCCGGGACCATCCATATCCAGAAGTGCCGTTTCTTTCCGGGACTCCAAAAAAATCCACGGACGGATCTTGCCGCCGACCCCGATCTCTCGACCGGGATGAGGCTGCTGCAGATCCGGAACCTGTCCAATGGCAAGCACATCATCCTGCGGAGACGCACCGGGTGTGGGATCTGCCATCCCGCCGACACCGGGTTTGCCGAATACATTTTCGCCGGAAACAGAAATCGTTTTACCGGCAGGGGGACGGGTCAGATTGCCAAGCATATCATTGAACATCATTATTTCTCCTGTTGATCGTTGTTCTTATATGTTTGATTCCGGAAATAATATAATCCGGTGCTGGTGGAGTTCAACCGGAGTTTTCCTGGAAAAAGTAAAAAATTCAAATAAATCCAGACATCCAGACAATTTTGCCTGCAAAAATCCGCTGTTGTCAAGAGTGTCGTCATTGAAAAGTAAAACCCGGCGGTCAGCACGAAGCCAACCGCCGGGGGAGGGAGGAGGTCACTCTACATCGTGAAGCCCGGTATCATTATCAGGTAGCGATGTAACAGAAACACGATACTTCGAATCGGGATATGTTGTTCTCATATATTCGTCTATCCTTTGTTTAATTGCCTGTTTTTGAGCTTCAGATCTGTTCTGTGTGGTTACAAAAAGATGGATGCGATCATCGCCCTTGAAGTTAAAAGTTACTTGTGCCTGATCATCTAAAAGGAACTCTTCCGGGTACTCTAAGATATGTTCTACCACATTCCTCGCAATCTTCCCGTCCTCTGAAAATGGGTGATAAAGGGCAACATAGAGGTGTCCCCAGGCAAAAAGCCAGAGAAGTATCAATACCGTGATGATTGTAAAAATCGTCTTCAGAATAATCTTTTTCATCTTATGAACATTCTGCGCCTATGAGATTATGACTCTATTGTCTAATTACCCTGACGCTCTCTTCTCGGCAGAGATCGGGACTTGACTTGCTGCTCCTTTCATAGCGGTACTATAATACAAAAATCCGCTGTTGTCAAGAGTGTCGTCATTGAAAAGTAAAACCCGGCGGTCAGCACGAAGCCAACCGCCGGGGAAGGAAATAGCGTATTGGGATTCACATTCAGGATGTCATTTATCTCTTATGGTTAACATCCGACAGAGCGACTTGTTAGGACTTTTCCATTCAACGATCAGTTTATCCTCGTGTATGTACCATTTAATAAGACCGAGTACGTGGTCCCCGTAATAGCGTGTCCGCAGATGCTCTTGCTTAATTTTTGCAGGCTCCAGGTCCTGAGGCAACGTGCCTGTTTTCTGATATTCATCTGCGACAATCTCAAGGATTTCCTGCAGATAGAACTCATCTGTACACTCTTCCGGTATCCGATGTCCAAAGAGCAGAGTTATAGTTACTTCAAAAAACAGCAACAGAAAAATCGCAATGATACAGTTCTTGGCGATCCATTTTTTACGTTTAGAGAAACTGGCAAGTTCACCGGATTTTCCTTTAAATTTCTTGTCGATCCATTTTTCATGCATAGAAAAACTCCTTTTGCGAATATTTACGGCAGTTATGATTCAATACAGAATATATATCTTCTGTACCAACTCGCCGCTCCATCTTCTCATACCAAACGACATCCCTGATGGGAGACGTCTTTTTTACTTTTTTTACATCGCCGATGGGAGCATCTCGATATATCTCCCCTTTTGCTGATACACCACCTGAAACAAAATCAGGCCAACCTAACCAATACGTTCTTACAGACCATCTGAAAGTAACACCACTTAATGCAAACGAATAGCATTGCAAGTCCAGCTTCTGAGGTATTGTGTTCCACATAAGATAAAACAAAATCCAACAAATTTCAAGTTGAATTTGAAAAATGTTGAGTATTTTCCTAAGCGCACCTATAAAGACACCGTACACAAAATATACAGCGGTATAAAATCTGAAAAAAAACGAAGCTGATGCCGTTTGAAGTGCACCGGCTCCGGTTGTTTGTTGTTGCTATTGTGCAGGATCAGGCGATGGTGGTCACCTTGATCCCCGCGTTTTTGAACTTGGATTTCAGACTGTCGTCCACGCTGCCGGAACCGCTGATGATCACTTCACCGTTGCCGACCACCGTTTCCAGTCCGCTGATCAGACCGCAATCCACTTCCAGCGTACCATTCAGCACCAGTTTATCGCTGCCTGCACCGAAGTCAAGTCCGGCGATGTCCAGATCCAGCGTCGCACCTTTTTCGATGATCAGTGTATCGTTGCCGAGTCCGAGATCCAGCGCAGATTCCAGTTCCGTATTCGCTTCCAGACGGACAAGGTCGTTGCCCGCTCCGAGGTCCATCAAACCGTATCCACTCAACGGATCCACATCCACAACGGACGGCGTCCCGGACTGTTCCAGAATCACCGTGTCATTGCCTGCACCGAGGGACATCCCGTCAAGATAGCGGCTCAGATCGGCGGCAAATTCCACCACATCCGCACCCGCTGTCCCGCTGATAAAGCCCTTCAACGCCGCTCCCGGTGCCGCATTGTTCCGTTCGTCCGGCAGACGGGCAAAGGAGTTGGAGGCGATCCCGCCGATCTCCAGATCCAGCGGTCCTTCCGGCATACTCCGGGCTGCAGGTGCCGCTTTGATCTTGAGCGTGGCGTTCTTCGCTTTGGACACATTCCCGGCAGCATCCACCGCCATCACGGAGAATTTCAGCGATCCGGAAAGGGCAGAACCGCCCTTGTACGTGAAGCTGTTGGTGCTGGTGGAGCCGACTTTCCCACCGTTCAGATAGATGTCATAGCGGGCAACCTTCACATTGTCCGTGAACCCGCTGATGGAAACACGGACGCTGTTGGCATTCAGCTGACTCAAGCTCACTTTTCCGCCCTTGGGAGCCGTGCCGTCCAGTACCGTGAACTTCACAGACTGAGATACCACACTCCGGTTCTTCGCCTTGTCGATCGCCGTCACCGTGAAGGTGTGAGCTCCGGCGGAAAGTTTCTTGATCGTGATGCTGGTCGTCTTGCTCTTGTAGACCTTGCTGCTGCCGGAAACACGGATCTCATATTGAGTTACGCCAACGTTGTCGCCTGCACGGTTCCAGGAAAGGGTCGTCACCTTTTCGTTTGCCTTGCCCACAACTCGCAAGCCGACCACACGATCCGGTGCAGTGGCATCCTTGATCTTGATCGTAGCTTTCTTGTCCTTTGCGGCATTGCCGGCGGCGTCAAAAGCACGCACGGAGAACTTCAGCGATCCGGCAAGGTTTGTGCCGTTGTAAACATAGCTGTTCGACGTGGTTGAACCCACCTTTCTGCCGTTCAGATAGATGTCATAGCGGGCGACTTTCACATTGTCCTTATAGCCGCTGATGGAAACCAGCACGCTGTTCTGATTCCGCTGGGACAACTTCACTTTGCCGCCCTTGGGAGCCGTGATGTCGTTCACATACAGCGGGGCGCCGGACGCCACCAGAACACGCTGTTTCGCCTTATCGACAGCATACACCGTAACCGTATGCGATCCTGCCGCCAGTTTCTTAACGGTAATACTGGTGGTCTTGCTCTTATAAACTTTCTTGTTTCCGGCAAAAGTGACCTCATAACGCACTGTACCAAAAACCTGCGCCCAGCGGATCGATGTGGTCTTCTCGGTGGCTCTGCCAACAACAGTAACCGCCGGTTTGACCGTCAATGATGCTGAAGCTGCTGCTGAGATATTTTCAACAATGTCCGCCGTCTTCACTGAGAAATTCAGTGTACCGGTGAGATTCGATGCGCTGTTGTATGTAAAGATCCCGTTCGTGCTGGAACCGATCTTTTTCCCGGCAAGATAAAAGTCATAACGGGCGATCTTGTTATTATCCGTAAATCCGCCGGCAGTCAGCAGCACCTTGTTCTGATCCTGCTGCTTCACCGTCAGTCTGCCGACAGCCGGTGCGTCCTTGTCGATCCGGTTCACAACAACGCTTTGAGTCGTAATATTTCCGGCGTTGTCCGTGGCGCGGAAGTAGACCGTTCCGTTCTTGCTGACAGAAACCGATTCACCTTTTATCCAGTCGACATTGTCAAGGCTGTATTCGATCGAGGCAAGCCCGCTGGGGCTGTCGCTGGCAGATGCCGTAAGAACCACATCCCGGTTGGTCCATCCGGTGGGATTCCCGGAGATCTCCAGGATCGGTCCGGCAATATCCGAATACGCCGCATTGAGCGAAAGAGAGCTGCCGTCCAACACCAGGGAATAGGCATATTTCCCGACAGTGATCCCTACACCGTTGACCGTGAGGGTGCCGTAAGATTCCAGCTCCGTTCCGATGGTAATGACCTGATCAAAGTTCGCTGCCCCCTGTGCCAGTTTGTATATACCGACTGCCTGATCTGCAGAGACCGTAATGGTATAGGTCGGTGCTCCGGAGATCGCAGAAAGATCGTTGATCAGATAACCATCTTCCGGCGTCCGGTCTGTGAGAGTAAAGTCGATGGTGGAACCTTCATAAGCGGAGACAACAGCCCCGGATGCGATTTGCAGGCCGCCCCGATGTACGCTTCCGGAAGAAAGATACATCTTCCCGCCGGAGGTAACAGTGGTATCGCTTGCCACGCCGCCCTCGAAGATCGTCATGTTCCCGCCGGAATTGACCGTGGTATCACTTGCCACACCGCCCTCGAAGATCGTCATGGACCCGCCGGAACTGACAGTGGTCTCCGATGCCACGCCGCCGGAAACAAGCATGGATCCGCCGGACTTGACTTCTGTTGTGCTTGCCACACCGCCCTTGAAGATCGTCATGGACCCGCCGGAACTGACAGTGGTCTCCGATGCCACGCCGCCGGAAACAAGCATAGACCCGCCGGAATTAACTGTGGTATCCGATGCCACTGCACCTTCGGGAACAGTCAGTTTTTCGCCGGAAACCTGCGTACCGCTGATAACCGATCCGGAGGAAATAATGACATTATGATTGCGAACATTCAGCTGCAGGTCGCCGTCTGTTTTCAACAAGTTGAACGAGAGATCACCGGATTTCAACGCTTCTCCGTTTACCGTGAGGGTGCCGTAGTTTTCCGTCTCCGTACCGATGGTGATCGATCCGGTAAACGCACTTGCGCCTTGTGCCAGTTTGTATACTCCGCTTGCCTGATTTGCAGAAACGGTAATGGTATAGGTCGGAGCCCCCTGAATCAACGAAAGATCGTTGATCAGATAACCATCTTCCGGTGTTCGATCTGTGAGCGTAAAGTCAATGGTAGAACCTTCATAAGCGGAGACCACGGCACCGGATGCGGTTTGCAAGCCTCCCCGATGTACGCTTCCGGATGAAAGATACATCTTCCCGCCGGAGGTGACAGTGGTATCATTCGCCACACCGCCCTCGAAGATCGTCATGTTCCCGCCGGAACTCACCGTAGTGTTGGTCGCTTCGCCACCGCTGTAGATGTACATGTAGCCGGAATTCATCGTGGTGCTGTTCGCTACGCCGCCACTGGAGATAAACATTGTGGCACTATCTGTTATGACAGTATCTAAAGCTGTTGTTCCTGAATGAACAGTCGCTGCCAGTGCGGCACTCAAACGAGCTCCACTGAATGTGTTGGAAACGAATGTAACCTCCGCTCCATCTTCAATATCTACGAAACCACCATTTTCTTTAACTTCTGTTGCTGTTCCTCCACTGGAAATATACACCTTTCCTTTAGGATTCACTGTAGTGCTGTTTGCTGTGCCACCACTGGAGATGTGTATAAAGCCACCGTTAACAGTATTACTTGCAATACCCCCATCGAGAACGTATAAGTAAGAGGCTGCGTCCAATGTTGTATCACTTGCAACCCCTCCTGAAGAAATTCGCATCGCCCCTCCGCAATTAACAGCCGTATCAGTTGCAATCCCACCTGATGATATTGATACCCGCCCCCAATTAATCTCTGTTTTTTGCGCTATCCCGCTGCTACATACAAACAGACAACCGTTGTCGTATACGGTAGTGTTGTTCAGCATTCCTCCGGAAGAAATATGTGCCGACGCGTATGCACTCACCACAGTGTTATTCGCAACACCTCCATCATAAACATGCATTTCACCTGGGATAGGAATAACTCCGTCATTGAGCATGGTTCCACCGGACAAAATTGTATCTACTGCAATCCCCCCCCTCGAAATATATATTGCCCCCTTGGATTTTACCTCTGTGTTAAACGCAGTTCCTCCGCTGGTTATGTGCATTGAATTACTTGCATTCAGAATTACGCCAGATACTTCCATACCCGCTGAAGTTAAAGTCCCACTGCTGTAGATAAATACTGCTGGCAGATCAATTTTCAACAACAGGTTTCCTTCATCTTTTACGAGGGAATAAAGCGCGTCTTGGTGATTCAACGCTTCACCATTGACCGTAAGGGTACCGTAAGATTCTGTTTCCGTGCCGATTGTAATCGATCCGGTGAACGAGCTTGCGCCCTGCGCCAGTTTATAAGTACCGGCCGCCTGATCCGCAGAAACGGTGATGGTATAGGTCGGCGTTCCGGAAATCAACGAAAGATCGTTGATCAGATAACCGTCTTCCGGTGTTCGATCTGTGAGCGTAAAGTCAATGGTAGAACCTTCATAAGCGGAGACCACGGCACCGGATGCGGTTTGCAAGCCTCCCCGATGTACGCTTCCGGATGAAAGATACATCTTCCCGCCGGAGGTGACAGTGGTATCATTCGCCATACCACCGCTGGAGATGCTCATCTTGCCTTCGGAATTGACTGTGGTGCTGTTTGCTATACCACCATTGCTGATATGCAAAAAAGCTGTTCCATTGTCATTTCCATTTACCGTTGTGCGATTCATGATTCCTCCACTGGAAACTATGCATCTACCACTTCCGTATATTGCGGTATTGTTGGCTTCTCCCCTTTCGTAAACGTACATCGTACCGCCGGAAAGGACACGAGTCACATTTGCAATACCACCGCTCACAACTCGAGCTGATCCACTATCTGTTATTGTGGTATCGGTTGCAATTCCTGAACTTGTAATCCAAATAGCATAGCCTGAAGAAATCAGCTCTCCAGTTGTTTCCGCCCTCTCGCGTATGCTTACACCACCTCTTAAGATTTTTACTGACATAGATTATTGCTCCTTTTCTGCAGTGTATTCCTGAAACGCCGGGATCTTGCGGATGGTGGTGATCACCTGTTCCGCAGAGATCAGCTTGGTACATTCAAAGTGGCGGTCCGTGCCTTTGTGTCGCGGACACCACAGGAAGTCGAAGTGGTCGAAGTCCAGCCGCATATCGTTCCAGCAGCTGTGACAGGTATGATAGTTGATCACCCGGTAGGGCGTTTCAAATTCGTTGGTCGGATGGGTGAAACCGGAGATCATCACCACCGGCACTTTACAGCACCAGGCAAGCCAGCTCAGACCGGAACTCAACCCGATGAAGAAATCCGCATCCTTGATCAGGTCGATCCGTTCCTGCAGGGGGATGTCGCCGGTAAAATCTTCCGCACCATAGGGGATGAAGTTCCAGTTCAGACCCGTGCCGTGGACTTTTTCCTTATCGATGCACAGCACCCGGTAGCCGTTGTCCTTCAGGAACTGGACAACCGTCATCCAGCCGTAGGGGTTGTTCCAATATTTCGCCTGACTGGAACTCTGCGCCGCAATACAGACATAACGCTCTTTTATCTTCCGGGGCGCAGAAAGATCCACCCGCGGCGGCTCATCCTTGGGATCGACACCCAGAATGTACCCCGCGGTGCGGTGCAGTCCGATGTAACGGAAGTCGATGGGCTGGTTGTCCACGTTGCCCTTGAAGAACAAGCCCATGTAATAGCAGGCATACGGCGTGTAGTTCTTCGTTTCTTCCGGCGCAATGAAGGTGATGTCCGGATACTGATTCTTCACGATGTCTGCGATCCACGGCGTCATGACGCAGATGACCCGGCAGCCGTGCTTCTTCTGGAACCGTTCCACATAACTGAACCAGCCGATGCTGTCGCCCAGGGTCCCGACGGGCAGCTGGATCATGACATCTTTATCCTTGCAGTCGTAATCGTGGGTGAAGATCGGCTCCCTGCCACCCTTTTCGTGAATGATCAGGCGGAAACGGATGTAAAATTTCTTGACGCTGGTCACATACGCCCCCGGCACGGTGTCGGCGCTGTAGAGGATCACACCGGTGTCGATGTCGGTGAAGGTAACATGATATTCTTTGCCGTTGTGGGGAAACAGGATACGGATCCCTTCGTTGAAGTCGAACTTGATCCCTTCCACGGCATCCAGCACGGGGATCTGCGGGACTTCGCCGTAGATGCTGGGCTGTTTGGGCGCAGGTGCCGGGGCGGGCACAGGCTTCGCCGCCGGAGTGGTGTTGATCCCGATCGTAAGATCGCTGTTCACGCTGTCGTTGACTGTCAGGTTGTTCATGTTCGCCTTCATCCGTTTCTATGTAAACTTTTTTCCTTCAAAATACACAATAAAGAGACGTGCCACTGATATACTATAAACATAAAAACGAAAAAATGCAAGTAAAAAAAAGCAAAGAGATCATGTATTTACAGGTATAAAAATATCCTTTTTGCCTTCTGTTTTTGACGGCACGACTGAAAGTATTTTTGAAATTTAATGGATGAGTACGGACTGGCACGAAAAAATATCCGCCAGTATCTTTTATGTTGCGCCGGAGTTTTTTCGCATTCCAACAAAAAGGTAAAAAAATGGAGCCAGCAGCAGGATTTGAACCCGCGACCCACTGATTACAAATCAGTAGCTCTACCACTGAGCTATGCTGGCTCGAACATACGTCCTGCATATAATATGCCATTTCTTTGGATTTTTTCAAGTGCAAGTTGTATTTTTTTTGGCATTTCTGCAAAATCATGTTATATTAAGGGCATTATGGAGACAAAAACGCAAACATATTTTATGATCGCCGACGCCCACATCACGGGCGGTGAGGTGGAACAGGAGTTCTTCCGGATGTTGGAACGGCTCTCTGCCCTGCCTCCGTCCGTTGCGGTCGTTTTTCTTGGTGATATTTTTGAGCTTTGGATCGCACTGGGGAAATATGAAGCCGGTCTGCACCGCCGTTTCATTCAGTGGTGCGAAACGGAAAAGCAGAAACGGCAGATCATCTTCACGGAGGGCAATCACGAATTTTTCCTGCCGGGCAAGCTGTTCACCCGATCCGGCAGAGGAGATATCCGGATCGGCGATCTGCTGTTCACGCACGGTGACCGGATCAACCCGAAGGACATTCCGTATCTTTTCTTCCGGATGGGCGTACGGAACTTTTTTACAAAAAGCGTACTTTATCTGACCGGTCCGGCGTTCGGACCGAAGGTGGCAGACAACATCCGGCTCTCTCTCAAGACAAGAAAAAATATTTACAAGAAGGCATTTCCGGAAAAAGCGATCCGGAAGCTGATGCAGAACGCACAGAAAAAAGGGATCAAACGCATTTTTCTCGGACATTTTCACGACTGCAGAGATTTTGAAATTGGCGGGATCCGGCTCCACGCCCTGCCCGCTTTTCAGAATACCGGCATTGCAGCCATATACGACACAGAACAGGATGTATTTCAAGCCGGTGCATGGCACGAGATACTGTCTGCTCTGGAACAAAAACACAAGCAGTAAGGAGAACAGGCAGCATGAGTTCCATTCTTTACCCCGGCAGTTTCGATCCGGTCACAAACGGACATCTGGATGTGGCGTTCCGTGCGGCGCGGATCTTTGATAAAGTCATTATCGCAGTTGCGGTCAACTCGGAAAAGAAACCGCTTTTTTCCTTTGATGAGCGGATCGAATTGCTGAAACACGCCTGCCGCGATCACAAAAATATTGAGATCACCAGCTTTCAGGGACTGCTGGTCAATGCGGTCAACGAATTCAAAACGGATGCGGTCCTCCGCGGTTTGCGCGCTGTCTCCGACTTTGAATACGAATTTCAGATGGCGCTGATGAACCGTCAGCTCAACGATAAATGTGAAACGATCTTCCTGATGCCCAGCCCGGAATATTCCTATGTCAGCTCCCGTCTGATCAAGGAAATCGCTTTCTGCGGCGGTGATATTTCCGAGTTTGTGCCGGATTTCGTCACGGGAGCGATCAAAGCAAAAAGAGAGAAAGGAAGTGTCCTGTGATCAAAGTCAATACCTGCCATATCGGCGATGAACCGCTGCCCGTAAACGGAACAGAAAGCAGTGACATTCTCGACATCAATGCAGCACCGGAAGCGCCGGAGATGAAAGCTGTTTCGGACATCCGGTACGATCTTTATGCCGCAAAAACCGGACAGGATCTGCTGGTCACCGGGAAAGCCTCTTTTGATCTGGAAACACTCTGTTCCCGCTGTATGAAGCAGATCGTGGTTCCGGTCACAGCTGAAAAAATAACGCTGTTCTTTGAAAAAGTACCTGAACAGGAAGTGGAACTGACGGATGATATCCGGGAAGAACTGCTCCTCGCCCTGCCGGACTACATCCGGTGTTCCGATGACTGCCGGGGGCTGTGTCCCCGTTGCGGCGCCAACCTGAATGATGGCGACTGCGGCTGCAGCAGCGAAGATGAGGAAAAAGAACTTCCGCCGGAAGAGAATCCGTGGAGCGCTTTGGATCAACTGAAATGAAGGAGATGAAACATGATCTATGACGGACACATCCATCAGCATTACAGCTGCCCCGATGACCCCGCAGACTTTATGAAGGCAGTCGCAAAATGCGGCATCGGCGGCGGGAACGTTATCAGCGAAAAACCGAAACCGCAGATGGGCAACAGCGTGGGCGATTTCCGCTGGCAGGCAAGACTGGAAAAAGTTCTGGCATTTACAGAACAGACACCCGGATTCCATCCGTTTTTCTGGATCGATCCGCTGGCAGCCGATGCCGAAGAACAGGTGAAGACTGCCGTGGAACGGGGGATCTGCGGCTTCAAGATCATTTGCGATTCCTTCTATCCCTGCGAAACGATCCGTACCTGCAGCGTCATCGGCGAAGCTGGAAAACCTCTCATGTTCCACAGCGGCATCCTTTGCGGCGGACGGGATAAACTTTGCGGAAAGTACAATAAGCCGATTGAGTTTGAATGTCTGTTCGCCGTCCGGGGACTGAGATTTTCGCTGGCGCATATCGGTTGGCCGTGGGTGGAGGACTACATGGCAATGGTGGCAAAAGCAAGTTTCACCTACGATCCGGATTTCGGGAACGAAATGTTTTACGACATCACTCCCGGCACCCCCGGCATCAACCGCGCCGAGGCATTGCGGAAACTTTATCTGACCGGATACAATGTAAAGCATAAGGTCCTCTGGGGCGTCGATGGCACCACCGGCGATTACCCCGAATTCCTGCCCCGGTTCTGGCTGGAACAGGATCAGAAGATCATGGCGCAGATCGAAAAAGATGCCGAACTCGCCATGCTTCCCCACATGACCGAAGCCCCCGATCTCTCCGGCATCTTCAAGATGGCAACCGGGGAAAATTATAAGCGCTTCCTCGGAATCTGACGCCGCTGGGCGCAGGACAAGCCGTTCATCGCAGCTGCGATGAACGGCTTTTTGCTTTTTCCGGTACACGCCGGAAAAAGCAAAGGGAGCCTGGCAGGATCTCATTCCTGCCAGGCTCCCGTCCTGCGCCGCGGCGTCCCGCTTACCGGGCTGTCCAGTTCATCCGGGGCAGCCCCGCCTTGAACTCATCCAGACTGGGCGCTTTTCCGGTGGCGGCGTACTCGTTCTGAACCGCCAGACCGTATTCCAATACAGCGGTAAAAAATGCTTTCCAGTCGACGGCATCGCTTGCCCATCGTGCATTGGGAGAGTTGTCATAGGTCGGCGACGGCTCCCGCAGCGTGTAGCCTCTGGCGACACGGGTTGCCAGCAGATGCGCTTCCATGGCGGCGTCATAGTCATCGGCAGTGACCGGTTTTTCGGGCTGATCGTGCGTCCATCCGGTGGGGATCGGTCCCATCTCCCGGATCTCCATGCTTTCTTTATGTGACTTCCAGACGGTTTCGCCCCGGTGGTCCTCGATCTGTTCCCATTCCGTCCCGTTCCAGATGACAGCATATCCTTCCAACTTTTCCGGCGGCTGAATTGTCGTTCCGTTTGCAGAGAGCAGATAAACATCCGCCCCCTGCTTTTTGCTTTCCAGCGGGTTGAGATGAGCTTCCTGTTCCCGGATAAATTCACCTGTCGTGCGGTCAAAAATATATTCTTTCATACTTTTTCTCCTCAATATTTGATACAGTAGATCATAGTAAGAGCCGGGGGCTGAACGGTGGTGCTGTTACCATAGATGGAACTGGAACGGGATGCGTTGAACTCAACAGGGTTATATGTTGTGCCGGTCGTTGAGCCCATATCGAAAGCTGTCGCTGTAATATTACCCTGTGCGCCCATACTGAAAGCACCTGTTATGCCGAAAAAGCCGTTCATCCCGGAACTGTTCGGCCGCAGCTTAATATCACCTGTAATATTCGGCAGACCGGCGGCGAGAGTTGTACCGGCGGTTGCGCTGCCCTGCACCACGCGGTCGGTCAGATCCGGCAGGTTGAAGGTGGTCGATCCGTCCCCTTCGCCGTACAGCGTACCGATTGCGGCAAAGAGATCGGCGTATGTCGTTCTGCTCACTGCGGCACCGTTACACGCAATAAACCCCTCCGGCGCGATGCTTCCGGCGTATGCAATAACCGTACCGGCGGGAACGGCAACAGAAATACATTCTTTTACATAATCCGCTTCGACATACCGGTCATGTGTATGTGTCTTCTCTGCTTTTTGCCCGATCTTTTCCGCCAACTGCTGCTCCACTGCTTCGATCTGATCAGCAACAACATCTGCAAGTCCGCTGATTTGTTCATAGTTATGCGAATGTTCTTCTTCCGCTTTGGTATTCAGCCGCGCCTCGATCTGGGCAGCAGTGTAATATTCGGGCAAAACCGCTTCGGGAATTTCACCGTCGGAATGGATCGTATTCACTGCAGTTGCTTCCGTACGGAGCAGAATGGATCGTGTCACTGCATCTGCTGCAGTCATCCGGACTTCCAGAAAAACAGGCAGTTGCGTACGGTCTTCCAGTTTTGCCGTAAAATTTTCTGTATTGCAGTTGACACGGAGCGATATTTTCCCTTGAGCCGGATCCGATTCTGCCCAATCTCCGGGCAGATTCATCTGATCGGGTCCGGCATAAAACATCAACCCCGTCTTATGATCGTAGTCACTGTCTCCGGAAAGCTCAAAAATCTCGTTGCCGGAAAAAACGACCGGCGTTCCATCCGGATTCAGGAAAGACAGACAGAACACAACCGTTTCGCCGACAACAAGTTCCGGCAGTTCTCCGCTTCGCAGTTCGGTATCCGGGTCATCCGGCATAACCGGTCTCTGGGTGCTGCTGTTGACGGACAGCGGGATCCGGCGGCAGGGTACCGCATTTTTTTGCATTTCAGACATGATCCATTCTCCTTTGGTTGGATTCTTATACTGAAATGCAGAGCGTCAAAGAAGTTATGTATCGAAAGAGCCGGAACGGAATCCGGCAAGATCAAGTGTCGTATGAGAAAAACCAAGTTTTTTGAATGCTTTTGCAACCGTATTTCCGACCTCAAGCAGAGATTGAAAATCCTGTTTTTCCACTTCGATCCGTGCCAGATCTCCATGAACACGAACCCGGAGATGTCCGGAGAGGAAACGGCGTAAAAAGTCTTCTGCCTGCGCAACGCGCTGCAAAGCATCCGGCGTCAAAGGAACATCATAAGGAAAACGGGTCGCTAAACAGGCAGAGGCGGGCAGGAACGCCTCATCCAATCCGTATTCTGCCGCAAGCCGCCGCACCTCCCGTTTTGTAAGTCCGGCTTCTGCAAGAGGGCTGAAAATACCAAGCTCCGCAAGCGCCTGCCGCCCGGGACGGTTTTCCAGACAATCATCCGCATTGGTCCCGTCGATCACCAGCGGGATCTGATGCGCTTCTGCGACTTCACGCACAGCAGTAAAGATCAATTTTTTGCAATGATAGCAGCGATCCCGCCGATTCCCGCAGACAGCAGGCAGCGCCAGTACATCCGGCGATACTGTGACCAGTTCCACCTGAAAACGGACAGCAAGTTTCCGGCACCGCTCCGCTTCCTCCGCTGTCTGCAATGGCGTTTGGATGTGTACAGCAAAAAACGGAAAGGCTTTTTCCTGCCGGAGACGGGCAAGGACCGCAAGCAGCAAGGCGCTGTCACACCCGCCTGAAAGAGCCAGTACAACACCATAACAACAACGGTTACGCAACAGATCAAGCAAGCCGGAACTCATTGATTTTCTTCCCGTTCTGCAATTTTTAATGCAGCCTTGTAAAGATCTGTAAACGGGATACCGGATTTTTCGGAAAGCGCCTTCACACTTTCAAATTCCGGCGCACAGATCACGCCACCGCTCCAGCGGGAACGTTTCACAGCCACTGCCCCGACCGGCAGTTGTACATCGGATACAGTCCGTTCCAGGCAAACCCGTTCGATCAACTGTTTCCGCAGTCCGATTGCCGTTGTTTCCCGGAAAATGATCTGTTCCATTTCAACACCTTTTTCCGGTTCGCACAATACCCGCAATAAAACGCCGGGTCGATTTTTTTTCATATAACAGGGAATCGTGTGAACATCTCTTGCTCCGGCTTCAAAAAGTCTGCCGGATGCCAGCCCGATCTGTTCGCCGGTGCAATCATCCAGATTGGTCTCAATCAGCAGGATCCGGTCATCTGCAGGCTTTTCCCCGGTCTGTTCCTCAAGCAGCATGGCGCGCAAAAGATTGGGACGCTGAAACGCCTTTTTACCGAAACCGACTCCTGTTTTCCGGATCACATATTGTTCCGGCAGAATGGATTGCGTCCGGAGTGCAGCAGCGATTGCGATCCCGGTCGGAGTCGTCATCTCACCGTTTTCATCGGTCCGGCGCAGCGGAATGGCATATTTTTCTGCGACTTTCAGGACAGCAGGCACCGGCACCGGCAGATCGCCGTGCGCACAATGAACAAAACCGCTTCCTTCTGAAAGAGATGTAACAACCACCTCATCAACACCAAGCTGATCCGCACAATACGCTGCCGCTGCAATATCCGCAATGGAATCCACTGCCCCGACTTCATGAAAATGGACTTCGTTCAATGGTTTTCCGTGGACTTCAGCCTCTGCTTCCGCCACGATCGTAAAAATCTTTTCTGCAAGAATATACGCCCCCTCCGAAAGACCGCCCCGCCGGATCACTTCCAGTACATCGGCAAGGTTACGGTGTTCATGGTGATGATGTTCGTGGTGATCATGGTGGTGATGCTCATGGTGATGCTCATGGATCTCCACTTCAAAATCCGTTCCGGAAAATCCGTTCTTACAAACTTTTTCCAGTTTGAACGAAACCTGTTCCAACTGAAGTTTTTCCAACATGGCAAGCAGACCGGTCCGGTCCACGCCCAAATCCACCATCGCAGCAACAAACATATCGCCGCTGATACCGGATGCACACTCAAGATACAGAATTTTTTTCATTTTGCAGGACCTCCATTCACGATCAGACGATTGATCTGGGCAGCCAGATACCCTGCCCCGAAACCGTTATCAATATTCACAACGCTGATTCCTTCGGCGCAGGAATTCAGCATAGTCAGCAGCGGCGCAATCCCTTCAAACGAGGCACCGTATCCCACCGAAGTGGGGACGGCGATCACCGGCACTGAAACAAGCCCGGCAACCACACTGCCGAGCGCACCTTCCATGCCTGCAACTGCGATCACCGCATTGACACTGCGCAGTTTTTCCTCTTTCCCCAACAGACGGTGCAGCCCCGCAACGCCCACATCATACAGCCGTTCCACGCGGGCGCCGAAAAACTCCGCCGTCAGAGCCGCCTCCTCCGCCACCGGCAGATCACTGGTACCGGCACAGCAGATTGCCACCGCTCCGATCTGTTCTTCTGCCTGACAGGGTCCAAGTGTCAGCAGATGCGCCGTTTCATCATACCGGAGATCCGGTAGACGCTTCCGCACATATTCAAACTGCTCCTGCGTGGCACGGGTACCGAGTACCCGCTGACCGAATTCTGAAAACCGTTCAAAAATCGCGGCGATCTGCTCCGGCGTCTTCCCCTGACAAAATACCGTCTCCGGGCAGCCGCGACGGCGCATCCGGTCCAGATCCAGTTGAGCAAATCCAAGATCTGTGCTTTTCTGTTCGTTGTCCATAGAATGACTGCTTTCTTTATTTAACCGTTTCACGTATGTACTATATAACATATCAAGAAAAAAAGCAAAGAAAAAAGGTTAAAAAAAAGGAAGTTGGCTTGATTTTTTAAGATATAGTTTTATATTAGTAAACATCAAGCTAAACAAACAAGGAGAATCAGTCATGATCTATGATACTGCCATCATCGGTGCAGGCGCCTGCGGAGCGGCAACTGCATGGCAGCTTTCCCACACGGAAAGCAAAACGATCCTGCTGGAAAAAGAAACGGATGCCGCATTCGGCGTATCCAAAGCAAACTCCGGCATTGTGCATGGAGGTTTTCACCATCCTTCCGACACGCTGAAAACGAAACTGGAACTGCGCGGCAACAAACTCTTTGATGTTCTGCATGAAGAACTTGGATTTCCGTACCACAAGTGCGGGATCCTGGTTGCAGCATACAGCGAAGAGCAGATGGAAACGGTGAAAAAGCTGTATCAGCGCGGACTGGATAACGGTGTGACCAATCTGGAACTTTGTGACCGCGCCCGGATGCTGGAACTGGAACCGAAACTGAACGATGCCGTTTGCGGTGGATTTTTCGCTCCCGATGGCGGTACGATCGAACCTTACGGTTATGTGTTCAGTCTGGTGGAATCCGCCATCAAAAACGGCGTAGATGTCTCCTACAATTTCAAAGTTTGCAACGGGAAATATGAAAATGGCGTTTGGACGCTGACCAGCGCTGACGGCAGAACCGTTCAGGCAAAATATGTCGTCAACGCCGCCGGTCTCTACGCAGACGAGATCTCACGGGTCTGCGGCGGTGAAGAATTCCGGATCATCCCCCGGAAAGGCGAAGAATATCTGCTGGATAAAACCTGCGCGTGCCGCCCGGAACACGTACTTTTCCCGGTCCCGACAAAACACTCCAAAGGCGTATTGGTCATCCCCACTGCAGGTGGCACGACGATGATCGGACCAACAGCAGATCCCGTTGAAAGCAAAGATGATACTGAAACCACATCCAGCCATCTCAAGCGGATCGCCGGACTGGTGAGCGATATGATCAACGGCGTTTCTCTGCGGGATTTGATCACCTCTTTTGCCGGTCTGCGCCCTGTGTTGGAAACGGAAGATTTCTATATCGAACCCTCCAAACGGATCCCCGCCTTCATTCAGGTCGCCGGGATCCAGTCCCCCGGTCTGACCGCCTCTCCGGCAATCGGGGAATATGTGGTGGAACTGCTGAAGAAAGAAGGTCTTGAGCTGAAAGCAAAAACCGCAGAACGGGTAAAGAATTACAAGATCGATCCTGCCGACCCGGCATGGAACCGGATCGTGTGCCGTTGCGAAAAGATCTCGGAAGCGGAGATCGTGGAAGCGATCCGCAAGGGGCATACGACTGTCGACGGGATCAAGTTCCACACCCGTTCGGGTATGGGACGGTGTCAGGGCGGTTTCTGTGCGGTGGAGATCCTGAAGATCATCAGCCGCGAAACAGGAATGAGTGTGGAAGAATTGACCAAGCGGGGCGGCGGATCCAGGATCATCGCCGGAAAACTCGGCTCGCTGGAGGTGAAAGCATAATGAAGATGATGAGTAAAGAGTTCTATGATGTTGCCGTGATCGGTGCCGGCGCTGCCGGGCTTGCCGCAGCAGCAGAAACAGCCGCCGCCGGTTTCAATACACTGGTGATCGACCGTCAGGACCGCGCAGGCGGGATCCTCCGCCAGTGCATCCACAACGGTTTCGGTCTCCATTGTTTCAAAGAAGAACTGACCGGACCGGAATATGCGGAACGGGCAGCCGAAAAGGCAATCGCCGCCGGTGCCGAATTTGCACTTTGCAGCACGGTAACCGATCTGAAGAAACGGGATGACGGCACCTTTGAACTGGTTTTGCGTTCCAAAGAATACGGTACAAAAAATATCGTGGCAAAAACCGTGATTCTTGCGATGGGATGCCGGGAACGGAACCGGGGCAATCTGGCGATCCCCGGCACAAGACCCGCCGGCGTCTTCACTGCCGGTGCCGCCCAGAAGCTCCTGAACTGCGAAGGATTCCTGCCCGGCAAAACAGCTGTGATCGTTGGATCCGGCGATATCGGTCTGATTATGGCACGCCGCCTCCAGTGGTGCGGGATCAAGGTCAAAGCTGTGGTGGAGATCATGCCCCATCCCTCCGGACTTACCCGGAATATTGTGCAATGCCTGCACGACTTCAATATTCCCCTGTATCTCTCCCATTCCGTGACCCGCATCTGCGGAAAAGACCGGGTGGACGGCGTGGATGTTGCTCCGCTTTCCGATCCGGAAAACAGTTTTCACATCGACTGCGATACGGTTCTCTTTTCCACGGGTCTGATCCCCGAAATGGAACTGGGCAAGATGATCGGCGTGGAGATCGATCCCTCCACAGGCGGTGCAAAAGTCAATGCCAACTACGAAACCAGCGTGCCGGGCGTGTTCTCCGCAGGGAATGTGCTGCACGTTCATGACCTGGTGGACTTTGTATCCGAAGAATCCGTGCGTATGGCAAAGAAAGTCATCCGCCACCTGAACGGGGAAAAGGACGGCGAAACGGTAAAAGTGTGCGTCAACGAAAAACTCAAGTATGCCGTTCCCTCCACGTTCTTCCCCGGCAGAGATACTGTATTTGCGTTCCGTCCGCTGGTCGTGACCAATAACGGAACCCTGACCGCTGAACAGGATGGCAATGTGATCTGGAAGAAAAAGATCCCGTTCGTCCGCCCTGCAGAAATGATCTGCTTTGAACTGAAGGGTGATCTGATCAACGGCAAAGGCGAACTGACATTCCGTCTTGAGGAAGGAGAAAAAGCATGAAAAAAGAATTGATCTGCATCAGCTGTCCCCAGGGATGCCATCTGACTGCCGAACAGGATAACACCGGTGCGTGGCTTGTCAGCGGAAACAAATGCCCCCGCGGAAAAGTCTACGCTGAACAGGAAATGACAGCACCGCGCCGCACCGTGACCGCCGTCATTGCAACCGGTTCCGCCAAACAGCCTTTCCTCGCAGTCCGGACCGACAACACCTATCCCAAAGAAGCGATCCCCGCCCTGCTGAACAAGCTTTATACCATGAAAGCAGAACTGCCCGTCAAGCGCGGCGATGTGATCTGGGAAAATGTGGAAGGCTCCGGCGTCAATGTGATCGCCAGTGAAAGTCTGGACGCATAACAACCGGGACAATTTTTCAAAAACATTTCAGGGATTGCTCTGTTCAACGGAGCAATCCCTGTTTTTTTTGACTTGATCAAAGGGAATTTCACTTTTCCGGACTTGCGATATCACCCAATCGCCTGAAGATAACAGCCGGTAAAATGAAAAGAAACAATGGAACAGGATTGAGCATCCCCAGTGAAAAGCCGATTGCCGCTGCATAACACAAAATGGACGCCCCATAAAAAACAAGACACAGTATGTTCCGTAAAACGACCACCTCTCCTCCTTTTCCCGCCATCCCTGCTGATCAGTTCCGCAACTGATAATTCTGATAAGGCTGTATTTCCCACCCGGCAGGTGAATTAAACGGCTTCGGGTTATAGCCGTCACGTTCGTACTGGGTACAGGAAATACCGGCAAACAAAAGAACCGCCATACCAATGATCAGCAAGATGATCTTTTTCAGCATAGCGGTTCTTCCGTTTTATGGAAATCCGGACTTTTAATAAGTCCCGAATTCCATGACCTGCACCACGATCGTCGCAACCAGGGCGACCAGAGCAATGGCAGCAGTCACAGTCAATACAAGATCGGATGTATTCTTCATATTATATACTCCTTATCCTGTAACTCTTATTTGTTTTCAGCAGACTTGCTGTTTGCAATGTCGGATGCGGAGAAGTAGACGATATCGCCGACCTTCGGGAGCGCATTGCCGGGGAGGATGTTTGCCATTGCGCGCGTGGCTGCAACCTGATAGACCTGAATCTTGCAGACGAACTTGGCAGTTGCCGGGTCAAGGCTGGTTGCGACCGTCATGATCGCATTGGCAGGCATCACAAGGGCTGTTTTCACTTTATTGCCCTTGGCATCTTTCACTTCCACCTGCGTTTCCGAACCGATATTCAGAACAACGAAACCGGATTCCTTATCAACATAGATGATCTTGCCTTCGACCTTGTTGAGCGCAGCAGCCTGCAGAGAGACCTGTGCGGGAGTGGGGGCAGCGGTAACACCGGCAGGAGCGCCTGCAGGAGCAGCGGCAATACCCATTTTTTCCATATCTTTCAGCTTCTTTTCAATCTTGGAAAGCTTTTCATTCAGCTGATTGTTTTCATTCTGCAGTTTCTCTTTGGCTTCTCTTTCCGCTTCAAAGTTTGCTTTATACTGATCTCTTTCTTCGGTCAGCTTTTCCACTTTGGCAGTCAGTTCTTCCACCTTGGCAGTCAGTTCTTCCACCTTGGCAGTCAGTTCTTCCACCTGCTTGACCAGCTGATCAAAACGGGCTTTGAAGGCTTCCATATTGGTCTTCTGATCCTGCAGATAGCTCTTGTAATCTTCTGCGCTCATGCTGCCATCTTTGACCTTGTAATCATCGGGAACGATGTCATTCAGGGAAGTGATATGGCTGTACATCAGGCGGATCTTCTGATCCATTGCCCGGAGACCGGCATCAATTGCGGAGAAATCCGGATTCTTGGGATCCAGCACAGAATCACCCATGGTCTGCATATTCAGAGCATTTTCAAAAAGCTTCACAGCCGCAATATAGGATTCGCGGGTCTGTTTGTAGAGAGCAATCACCTTCTCTGCCTTTGCCTTGATTTCCGCAAACTTTTCTGCGTTGGTCTTGACATCTGCCAGATCGGCGCTCTGGAATTCGGCATATTCGCCATTGTCGGAATTGTGTTCCGCCAGAATGGACGTCAATTCCACGACCTGAGCGGCAAGTTCATTACGCTGTTTGAGGATCGCTTTTGTGACATCATCAAACTTTTTCAAAGCGCCAAGAACATCCTGCCCCTTGTCTACGCCCATTTCAGCGGGATCGATCTCGACTTTTTTAGGATTTTCGGTAGCTGTCTTTGACATTTTGTTAGAATTGTCAGCAATCGCCTGTGCCATATTGTTACGACCAGCCACGACACCTTCACGCTTGTTAAAAAGCATGGTGGCGAGGACGATTGCACCAATTGATGCAAGCAGCACGAGGACACTGAGGATCCGGTTTGCGGTACTCATTTGTTCAAACTCCTGTTCTATATTATTATTTACTTGTTATTTTTCATTCGTCATTACGGTAACTTATAATCAGAAATGCCATCTGTCAAATGGAAAATGCTCTGAAAACGCAAAAAAATCGTTTTTTTTCAACTTTCCACGCATTTCATGACAAGAAAACGACCGGGACCGCACGTTTTCACCGACAAAATTTTCCAGGGAGCTGCCGGAATTTCCAAAGTATAATCCCTGTCCGGCAGTTCCCAGAAGAAAGTTGCGCCATCCGCCCAAACCCGGAATCGGGGATCTGCTGTAACATTTTTGAAGAAGTCCATAGATGCGGCATAAGGAGGATCTGCGAAAACGATATCCGGTTTTGCAAGGCGGGCGAGATCCGTGCGGAACGGGGGAATCGCTCCGGCAATGACCTTCATTTCTGCCGTCACGCCGGTCCGTGCGACCCGATTGCAGTTCTTTTCGATCATTTTAATGACTTGCGGTGCCTGTTCAAAGAAATATACCTTCTCTGCGCCACGGCTTGCTGCTTCCAGCCCCATAGCTCCGGATCCGGCAAAAAGATCCGCAAATACCAGCCCGGAAAGATCCCCCAGGCTGTCAAAAAAAGCTCGCCTTGCCCGTACAGATGTCGGGCGGACTTCATCATTTTCTCCCGGGGAAGAAAGGATCAACCCCCTTGCAGTGCCGGCAACGATTTCCATAACAGAATACTCCTTAAAACAACAGTTTCATCTTAATATAGATGCGCACACCGTTTTTTCCAGTAAAAGTCCGCTAAAATACCGAAAAAAAGCCGGGAAAACTTGACATTTTCTGCGGAAGCGGTTATTTTATAAAGAGGTAAACATTTTACAAAACAATAGAAGGATTACGAAAGTATGGATATTCCCTTTTGCACCGCCAATGTTTTTCTGAACATTGCAATTTTTCTTGCAGGCTCCTATATTCTGATCAAGGGCAGCGATATCTTTGTGGATTCCGCTGCGGCGATCGCCCGGAGCTGGCACGTTTCAGAACTGGTGATCGGTCTGACGCTTGTCAGTATCGGAACCAGTATCCCGGAGCTTGCCACCAGTATCATCGCACAGATCAGAGCCGACAGCGACTTTGTAATCGGGAATGTGGCAGGCAGCAATGTGACCAATATTTCTCTGATCCTCGGCGCTGCGCTGGCAATCGGCGGCACCATGCCGTTCCAGAAATCCCTACTGAAACGGGACACGCTTTTTATGAATGCCCTGTTCATCGTGACAATCGTCATGTTTTATATCACACCGCAGGTTGCCGGAAAAAACGGTCCGGTTTACGGTCTGGACTGGATCGGCGGGATCATTTTGCTGATCGGTGCCGGCATCTACTCTTATGCGCTGTTCAAAACGACACCGCCGGAAGAAGAGGAAGGTGCGTCTGACGAAAAGATCTCCCAGCTGAAAGAATTTGCGCTGCTGATTATGAGTCTGCTTATGGTTGCAGGCGGGTCAAAAGCCATGGTGGATACGGTCCAGTGGGGCGCGGAAGCCCTCGGGATCAGTACCGTGATCATTTCCGCCACGATCGTGGCATTCGGAACAAGCGTGCCGGAACTGGCAGTTACGATCACCGGCGTGCTGAAGAAGAAAGCTGATATGGCGATCGGCAACATTGTGGGCAGCTGTATCTTCAACATTCTGCTGATTTTCGGTGCGGCGGCGGTCATCCATCCGCTGGGCATCAACAGCGGTCTGCCTGGCTGGGTCACGCTGATCGCCATGGTTCCCGTGGGGCTGCTGCTGATCGGGTTCATGCTGATCGGGTACAAAAAACAGGAACTCCCCCGCTGGACCGGCTTTGTTTTTCTGGCGCTTTACGCCGGTTTCCTCACCTTCAATGTGATGAAAGCAATCTGATCCGGCAAATCAAATCCAACACTTAAAAGCCGCTTTTCTTCAGAGGAGAGCGGCTTTTTTGTGCCGTTTGCGGTTGATGTGATAAAGAATCACAAAAAGAGCGCCGCTGGCAATCGTATTCATTGTCCAGGTGATCGGATAGGACCAGATGAGATTTTCCAGCGTCCGGTAGTGAGGGAACACCCAGAAAACCCAGCCGACACGCACCACGCAGACGCAGAAGACGGTGATACAGGCGGACTGGATCGAATATCCCATGCCGCGCAACGCCCCGCTGAATACATCCATAGCGGCACAGATCCCATACACGGTCAGCATGATCGTGATCCTGGTGCAGCCGCTCTCCAGCGCCACGGGGTTGACTTCATCCATAAACAGCATAAGCAGCGGTTTCTGGAACAGGACAACGGTCCACGCAAAGACGGAAACGATCAGGAACGACAGGAGCGTACAATAGATCACGGAGCGTTTCAATCGTTCATATTTGCCCGCGCCAAAGTTCTGCCCCACAAAACTCAATGCCGTCTGATGGAACGCGTAGGACGCCAGATAAACGATCCCTTCCAGCGTCATACCTGCCGTATTGCCCGCCAGGACCGCTGTTCCGAGGCTGTTGACTGAAGACTGGATGATCACGTTTGAGATGGAGAAACAGGAACTCTGCAGTCCGGCAGGCAGACCGATCCAGAGCATCCGTTTGAGGATCGGGAAGTCCAGCCGCAGGTGTTTGAAACGCAGCCGCCATGCCTCTTTCGCCCGGTGCAGTGCCCGGAGAACCAGCACCATGGCAAGCAGATTCCCGATGCCGGAAGCCACAGCAACCCCGGCGACATCCCATTTGAAAACGGTCACAAAAAGCAGACTCAGCAGCATATTCACCGCGCCGGCGGCGAGCAGATAATAGAGAGGTCTGCGGGTATCTCCTGCGCCACGCATGATCGCCGCGCCAAAGTTATAGACCACGTTCAGCGGCACGGCTGCAAAGTAGATCTGCATATAGGTGCAGGCAAGATCGATCACATCGTCCGGCGCCTTTGTCCAAATCAGAAGTTGACGGGAGAGCAGGACACCGGTGACCGCCACGATCCCCCCGACAATAAGAGAAAGCAGCAGTGCGGTGTGGGTGGTGCGGCTGACTTTTTTCCATTCCCGGGATCCGATATAGTTGGCGATCAGCACATTGGCGCCGATCGCAAGACCGAGGGATGTATTGATCAGAAGTCCGCAGAGCGAAGCTGTCGCCCCCACAGCACCGAGGGATTGCTGGGAGGAAAATTTGCCCAGCACCATCATATTGGTGGCGTGAAACAGGAGCTGCAGCATACCGGTTGCCATCAATGGCAGAGCAAAAAGAACGATACGCGAGAACAGAGGCCCGTGCGTCATATCAATACTGTATCTGGCTGCCGCTTTGGACATAAGAAAAACCTTTCCGGATATGTGAGCATTTAATATACACCAAACTGCATCCGTTTTCAAGTTTCACCGCTTGCTATTTTGTAAAAATGATGTATAGTAAAAAAGCAACAACACAAGATATGGATAATCAAAATGGCTAATTTTATTCCGGCATCCGCTCCGGTTTTAACGGCGGATTGGCAGCAATGCCCGGACGCTCATATGATCCTTTTCTGCGGAAAAGATATTCTCCTGCGGAGAGAATCGGATGACCGTTGCTCCTTCCCCACACCGAAAGCAGCTCCGTTATCCGGCGAAGCGCTGTTGGTCGGACATCGGGAAAATATACCATGTTTTGCGGCAGAAACAGAAAACATCCCTGAAAATGTCGACCTTATCCCGCTCCGGTCGGCGGTGGCGCTGCTGCCGGAAGAAGATTTTTTTGCCGCCTGCCGCGCAAAAGAACTGCTCCACTGGCGGAAACAACATCAATTCTGCGGACGCTGCGGCACTCCGCTGGCAGAACCGGAAAGCGATGCCGCTCTGATCTGCCCGGTGTGTAACGAATATTACTATCCCCAGATCGCCCCGGCGGTCATTGTGGCGATTATCAGGGGGGATCAGATCCTGCTTGCCCACAACAAACGCTTTCAGGGAAAGATCCACGGCTTGATCGCCGGTTTTGTGGAGGCGGGTGAATCGGTAGAACAGGCGATCCACCGGGAGATCCGGGAGGAAACGGGGATCACGGTAAAAAATCTCCGTTATTTTTCCAGTCAGTGCTGGCCCTTCCCCAACTCTCTCATGCTGGGATTTTATGCGGAATATGAATCCGGCGAGGCGCATCCGGATGGAGACGAGTGGGAAACACTGGGCTGGTTCACGGCAGATGCCCTGCCCGAGATCCCGCCCCACGGAAGTATCGCAAGAAAATTGATCGATCATTGGCGGGGTGAAACATGCTGACTTTCCACATTGCTCCATGGGTCTTGCCGATCCTCGGTTCCGCCCTCATGCTGGGGATCTACGACATCTCCAAAAAACAGGCGGTCAAGGACAACTCTGTTCTGCCGGTGCTTTTCTGGGCAACCGCGATCGGCAGCATTTTCTTCCTGCTGCTCACGCTGATCCGGGGCAATTTTGTTTCCTGTTTCATGCAGTATGACACCGCATTTCTGCCCGTGCTGTTGAAGTCGGTCATCGTGGGATCCAGCTGGATCTGCATTTATTACGCCATGCGGGAGCTGCCCATCAGCATCGGGGCACCGATCGGAGCAACTTCCCCGCTGTGGGTGTTCATCGGTGGTTTTTTCCTCTACCACGAAGTGCCGAATCTTTGGCAGGGAATCGCTATGTTCCTGATCTTTGCAGGATATTACCTTTTCTCCATCCTCGGAAAACTGGAGGGGTTCTCCCTGAAAAATCTCAAAGGAATTCCCCTGATTTTGCTGGGTACGATCATTACCGCCTGCTCCGCTCTGTATGACAAATATCTGCTCGGTGTGATCCGGATCCCCCCCGATACCGTTCAGTTCTGGTTTTCCATCGACATCATTTTCGTTCTCGGTCTGGCGGTCCTGATCCGGCAGAAAAACTTCGGGGAACACCATACCTTCCGCTGGACACTTGCGATCCCCCTTACCGGCGTATTGATGGCTCTGGCAGACATCTGTTATTTTTATGCTGTATCCCTGCCGGACACCCCGATCTCTATGCTCTCACTGCTGCGACGGAGCAACTGTATTGTGGCGTTCGTTGCGGGCAGTATCTGGTTCCACGAACGGAATCAATGGAAAAAAGCCGTCGCGCTCGTCCTGGTGCTGCTGGGCGTGGCAATGCTGACCCTGTTCAAATAAAGAGTTCATTTACCCGGTCGCCCGCACAAAGCGGTGCAAGCCGTTTTTCAACTGCCGCCAGAACTTCCGCTTTCAGATTCCGCGCCCTCGCCGGACAACGGTATATGCACCGCATACAGGTAATACACCGCACCGGATCCGTTGTCTCCGGTTTGTCTGCGGGGATCGCCCCCACCGGACACGCCGCCGCACAGGTCCCGCACCGGGTACAGGCACCGGACGCCTCCGGTTTTGCCGGAACGCCGTTATAGATCCGGTACGGCACATTGCCGGGAACATCCACCGCTGAATCGTTGCCGGACTGATATTTTTCCATAATCTTCTTTCCGAAAGCGGAAAGTTCGGTACAGTCTGCGGCATCCGGTCTTCCGGCGGCGATAGCGGGGACGATCGTATGTTCCGCCAGAGCGGCAACGGCGGCGATCATCACAAAACCGCACGCCGTCAGGATCTCTTTCATTTCCAACAGGGTATCATCATACGCCCGTCTTCCGTAGGAGACCAGCGCCACCGCCTTCGCCCCTGCCCCGTTCAGCTGCTTCATGCGGTCCACCGCGACCCCGGGGACCCGTCCGCCATAGGACGGGACCGCCCAGAGCAGCAGATCTTCCTTCGTAAAAGTATATTTTGAAAAATCGGTATCCCGTCTGCTGAAATCGATCGTCACCCATGTTCCGAACGGTTCTGCCACTGCTTCTGCTGCCGTTGCGCTGTGTCCTGCCGGGCTGAAAATACAAAGATAAATCATTGCTTATTTCTCCTTATCAGTTTCTTAAACGATACTGCGCCGCACGTGCTTTTTCAAGGAAAAATCTTGACTTTCCGAAAAAAAATGCTATACTAAACGGATCAAATGAAGGAGAAAAACCATGCACAGGATCCTGTTCGTATGCCACGGAAATATCTGCCGCAGTACCATGGCGGAGTTCGTGATGAAACATTTTGTTGCTCAAGCAGGGGTGGAAACCCAGTTTGAGATCGAGTCTGCCGCCACCAGTACCGAGGAGATCGGGAACCCGGTCCATTACGGGACCAGACGGAAACTGGCGGAACACGGCATTTCCTGCGCGGGCAAGACAGCACGGCAGATGAACCGGCGCGATTATGACCGCTTTGATCTGCTCATCGGCATGGACCGAGCCAACATCCGGAATATGAAAGCAATCTGCGGCGGCGACCCGGAAGGAAAGATCCATTTCCTGCTGGAATATGCCGGACGCCCCAACGAAGAAGTGGCGGATCCCTGGTACACCGGCGACTTTGAGGCAACCTGGCAGGATGTCACGGCGGGTTGCGATGGTCTGCTGGCGGAACTGCTGAAAAAATAAAAAACAGTTGTAAGATTCAGGCACGCCTCCGTGTATCTATAATGGAACAGAAAACCAAAAGGATAAAATATGCTGAAAAAGTTAAAGTTTTTGCTGACGATGGCGGTTCTGTTGACTGCCTGCGCCCTCCCCGGTTATGAGATCCGGAGCATGAAAGACATCAAAGTGGATGCGGACCTTTCCGATTGGAAGGGGATCTCCTTCCGACGCGTTGCGGGAGAACGGCTGTCCTCGGACCCGCTGCGGTACAAAGGAGTGCAGGACGCAGCCGTCTCTCTCGGGATCGTCTGGGATGAATCCAGACAGGCGTTTCTGCTTGCAGGAAAAGTTTGGGATGAATCCAAAAAGCCGTCCGACAAACTGGAACTTTCCATTTCCGCCCAAAAGCTGAACTTCGGACACTGGGGCAACCTCAAGTTTACCGTCAACTGCGCAGGGGAACTGAAAATCACCCCGTTCAACAAACGTTGCAAAGTCACCGTCCCCGCAAAACAGATTAAGTTTGCCTCCAGGGAACAGAACGGGATCTTCCAGTTTGAAATGGAGATCCCCGCCGGTACGATCCATGAACTGGATCCCGCCAACATGAAGGAACTGCACGTCAAACTCCGGATGAACGACAGCGACGCAGGGCGCATCTATGCCCACACGATGAAGTGGGAGAAAATGGTTCCTGTGCGAAAAAATGTCTCTGCAACAGATGCCCACAACGGCTCCCTCAACGTGATCATCCCCAAAGTCATCGTAAAAAACAAAGCCCCGCTGCGAATCGAATTTTCCGGCAATGGTGACATTGATCAGCACAAGATCGTTCTTGCGGGGAAAACCATCCTTCAGGGCGAAAAATTCAAACTGGAAGATGATCTTTATGTACTGGAGAAGGAAGTGGATCTGAGCGGCGTTCCAAATGGCGATACAACCTGCTCTGTTACGATCGGAAGCACTTGTGCAAAAACATATCCCACGGCTTGTTTTGGAAATATGGCAGAGTCTGTGCTGGCAGAGACTCTTGACCATCTGGAAAAAGTCGATCTTCCCGCCCTTTCCAGGACCGATCCTTTCAAGGCATCTGCATATTTCTCCATCGTCTCCGCACTGGAATGGTTCAAGTGGGGGCTGGAACAGAAAAAAGCTCATGCAATCCAGCGCACGGCAGAAGAGATCAAGGCGCGTTTTGCCGCCATCGAAGGCGGAAAGCTGCCGCAGGAAGGTGCCTATTCTCTCCTCAATCTGACCCGTGATCCCAACGCCCAGCTGGTGGTGGAATATTTCCGGGAACGCGGCAAACTTGATCCCTATCCCGGCGCCATCGCCATCCATTTCGGCAGTATGAACTTGGTCAACGCCCTGTTTTACGAGTACAACACGCCGGAAGAAACGGAAAAACATTACGAGAAAATCAAGCAGAACAAGCACCTGCGTACCTTCCAGCTGGATGGCGTGACCGTCTACGATGAACCGCAGGTCGTGGTGGAGCCGGACAAGACCGAACTGGTCTCACCCGTGACCGGGACCCTGTACTTCACAAAAGGGCGGATCGTGTTTCAGTTGCCCTATGTGAGCAAGGATGCCGCACTCAAATTTGCAAAAATCATTCTGGCCGGAAAGCCCTGTACGCTTTCGCAGCGGGAGGCGATCCGGCAGGACATCATCAAAGTTACAAAGCGCACCCCGCGGAAACTGGCTCTTCCGAAAGGGATCGAAGTCTTCTGCGGCGACAACCACAGCCACTGCTTCTTCTCCGACGGCCGCCCCACCGCTCTGACGGTCACGGCAGAAGCGCTTTATATCGGGTAGGATTACCACATCCTCACGGATCACGGTGTGTATGAAACAGCGCTGGCATACAAAGCGAACACGCTGCAGAAGTTCAAACTGAACTATCCCCTCGGCGTTGGCGTGGAGATCAATTCCCGCTGGGGTCACATGAACGTCTATCCCGTTCCGCCGGAAGGTGGTTACACTTTCGGACCGACCTTTGAAAAAATGGTGGATGCCGCCCATACCATCAAGGGTGCCATCATCCAGTGGAACCACCCGGACACCTCGTACAGCAACCTGCCTTACTATCTGGAAAACGGCATTCAGGAAACAAAACTGGATGCGTGGGAACATTATCCGCCCCACTACACCAAGTGGAAAAAAGAAGGCAAACTCCCCGTCCTCACCGGCGGTACCGATACCCATAACGGCACCTTCCATATGCCCGAACGCTCCATTATGTTCATCCCCTCCGCCGATTGCTACGACATCGCGGCAGGTGTGAAAAATGGTAAGATCGTGATGATGGACCCGTGGAACGGCGCCTACACCATCACACGGGACATGATCAACAAGTCACGCTGGGATTCCGACCTGTTCTTTTACGGTCAGGATGATATGATCCAGCTGGCGGTGGATGTGCTTGCCGACCTGACTTATCTGGTCGATCTCAAGAAAAAACGGATTGCCGAATACCTGAAAGAAGTGAATGTGCGCGGTCTGATCAATTCTTCCGACGCCTACGAAACCGTGAAGTAAAAAACTGACGGTTGATCTGCGGGGAAACTTTTGTACAGAGTTCCCCGCATTTTTTGGGGGGAATAAACTTACAGGTGGACGGTGGCACCGCCCTTGATTTCCACAATCTGCTTATCGTGTTCGATCCAGACGGACTGTGCGGAGGGATTCTGCACAATGGAGCAGTCTGCGCTGGTAATCAGGCGACGGCAGGCGGTCACATAGTCGTAGATCTCGCCGTTGGTGGCGTACCAGATCCGGTCGTCATTGGTATATTTCGCACAGAAGTTTTCGATCAGATCCCAGTTTTTCGCATTGGCGAACTCAAAGGCGTGTCCCCAGATATACAACAGCTGGGTGCCCCAGGGATTCGCCAGGAATTTTTCCGCACGTTCCATAATATTGCCGTTGTGGTGGCAGGTGGGATGCCATTCCAGAAAATCGGAAGGAATATTCTGGATCCGTTCTTCGGGATGCGTGGTACGGGCGTAAACGATCCCTGCCGAGCGCAGAACTTCCTTCACATCCGGCGCACAAGCACCGCTGCTGCTCAATGTTCCGAAGGGATATGCCATACCGCGCACGGGAACACCGGCGGCGGCTTCCAGATCTTTGCGGTTTTCCAGAATTTCCTCCAGCACGCTCATCAGCGGGATCTGTTCCAGAAAGGGATGAGTCTTGGCATGGCAGGCGATCTCCTGACCGTTGTCCAGATAGAGGGATTTATATTCTTCCATCGGGATATGCCACTCCGTGCTCTGGGGGCGACACAGGTTGAATGTGCCTTTCATACCGTACTTGGCAAAGATCTCCACCAGACGGCGGTCATGGATATTGCCGTCGTCATAACTGAAAGTGAGGGCTTTCTTTTTTCCGTCTTTCCATACATAATTCAGCAGCATGGCACAATCTCCTTCTTGTTATTCTTCGTCTTCATCCGTCTTGCGTTCGGCAATTTTGCGGACTTCGAGGAGAGAAACCCGGCGCTGTTCCGTTGCCAGCACCGTGACTTTCAAGTGTTCGTATTCAAAAGAATCCCCGTTCTGCGGCAGGCTGTGGAAATGTTCCAGGATCCAGCCGTTGAGGGAGACCATTTCGGAATCCAGTTTCAGTTCAAAGAACTCGGCAAAGTCGTCCAGAGAAACAAGCCCGTCCACCTGATAGACATCTTCCTCCACCTGCTTGAACTGTTCCACCACCTCATCGTGTTCATCCCAGATATCGCCAACCAGTTCTTCCAGCACGTCTTCCATGGTCACGATCCCGCAGGTGCCGCCGAACTCATCCAGCACCACGGCGACCTGTGCCTGCTGTTTCTGCAGTTTGCGCATGATCTCGCTGACTTTTTCATTGGCAAAAGCAAAAACAATGGGCGTAATGATCTCTTTGATCGCCTTCCCGGTGATGCCGGTTCCGGCATAAAAATTCTTCTGGTGGATCACACCGATGATGTTGTCGATATTGTTCTCATAGACCAGCAGGCGTGAAAATTTCGTTTCCAGAAAACGGTGGGCAATCTCTTCCTTTGTACTGTTCAGAGGAACAGCTTCCAAGTTCACGCGGGGAGTCAGGATGTCTTTCGCTTCCAGTTCGGAAAACTCAATGGCATTGCGCAGAAGTTCGCCGTTGTCTTCGTTGATACTGCCCTCCTGCTCCACTTCATCTACGAACATGAGCAATTCTTCCTGGGACATTTTGTTGTCGCTTTCCAAACGGAAGAGCTTGGAAAGCAGTTTTTTCCAACAGGAAAAGAGAAAATTGAAAGGCGAGAGAATCCAGACCAGGATCCGCAGCAGCGGACCGGAGAAGATGGCAAAACGTTCGGGACAATCTTTGGCGATGCTTTTCGGGGAAATCTCGCCGAAAATCAGAACCACGATCGTGATGACCACCGTGGAGACAGTTGCCCCCAGTTCGGCGCCGTAGATTTCACAGAACATCAGCGTGGCAATAGATGCCATGGCAATATTGACAATGTTGTTTCCGATCAGGATCGTAGAGATCAGTTTATCGTAGTGTTCGGAAAGTTTGCAGGCGAGTTTCGCTCCCCGTGTGCCTTTTTCGGCAAGGGTTTTCATGCGCGTCCGGTTCATGGACGAATAAGCGGTTTCCGAAGCGGAAAAGTAGGCGGACATTGCAAGTAAAAAGACAATACTTGCGATTTCTGTAAGATACTCCATTGCGGATCTATTGAATACCTCCGGGCGTAATTTTTTCTCTGGTGGCGTGCCCGACGCCGGATCTCCGGTTGAGATCACCCCGCCAACGCAACTCACGCAGCAGGATTGTATTTACATTATAACAGAAAACGTATTTGTCAAGCGATCACGGAAAGATTTTTCGTTATTTTACCGGCAACTTTCTGCATTTTAAGTGTTTTTTCCCTTGAATTCAGCAGAGAGGACGGTAAATTAAACAAAACCACAAATAATCAACTGGAAAGGTGCGCCTTGCTATGGAAAAAAATAAGATCCTACGGGAAGAATTGTGTCTCAATCGCGGATGGCTGTTTCATGATGGCGATATTGTGGAACTGGCAGCTGATGGCCACAAAAAAGCTTATCTCCAATCAAAAACCCGCTCCACCACCGGTGTGATCTCGCAGGATTTCAATGATTCGGACTGGCAGCCGGTAAACCTGCCCCACGACTTCGTGACCTCCCGCACCCCGGTCGCAGATGTCCCCGGCTGGTGCGGTTGCCGCAAACGGGGCGTGGTCTGGTACCGCCGTCATTTCAAGCTGGAAGATTCCGATCGTGGCAAAAATATTGAACTGCTCTTTGAAGGCGCATCCACCCTGGCAAAAGTTTACTTCAACGGCGCCCCCGTCGTTTCCAGCGAGTGCGGTTACACCTCTTTCCGCTGCGATGTGACCCCAATGGCAGAATACGGCGCCTGCCTCAATACCATCGCCGTCCGGGTCGATGCGGAATCCGCCCACGAAGGCTGGTGGTACGAAGGCGGCGGTCTTTACCGGGATGTATGGCTGATCAAACGCTCTGCGTGCCATTTCCTGACGGACGGGATCTATGCCAACCCGGTCAAGGGAGCGGACAGCGTCTGGCACATCCCCTTTGAGGCGGAGATCGGCAATACCGGTATGGAAAACAATACCGTAAAAGTTCTTGCGCAACTCATTGCACCGGACGGCAATGTGATCGCCTCCATGGAAAGCTCACCCGCCGCCGCTTCTCTTTTCCAGACAACAAAGATCTCTATGGATATGACCGCTCCCGCCGACGTGGCGCTCTGGGATCTGGATACCCCCGTTCTCTACACCGTCAAAGCCACACTGCTGGATGAAAAAGGAGTCGCTCTGGATGTGACCAATGTCCGCTGCGGATTCCGCACCATTGCGTTCGATCCGGATCACGGCTTCTTCCTGAACGGCAGACACGTCAAGTTCTACGGCACCTGCAACCATCAGGATCATGCAGGCGTGGGCGTTGCCGTGCCGAAATCCATTGAACGGTTCCGTCTGCTCAAACTCAAAGAAATGGGCTGCAATGCCTATCGCTGCGCACACAATCCGCCGTCAAAATCCCTGCTGGATCTGTGCGATGAACTGGGGATTATGGTCATGGATGAGACCCGCCATTACAGCACGGCGGAAGTCTATCTGGATCAACTTGTCTGGCTGGTCAAGCGGGACCGCAACCACCCCTCCGTGGTCCTCTGGTCCATCCTCAACGAGGAAACACCCCTCGCCGGACGTGATGTGGGCTATGAAATGGCACGCAAAATGTGCGGGATCATCAAAAATCTGGATAAAACCCGCTTCACCACCGGCGCTATGAACGGCGGCTACTTCTCCGACCTGAACGCCACTGTGCCCATGGATGTGACCGGAATCAATTACTGGATCCATTCGTACGATCCCTACCGGGAATTCTGCCCGAAAAAATGTATTGTCAGCTCCGAAGACGCCTCCGGACTCGCCACCCGCGGCGAAGTCATTACCAATAAAGATGCCAGGACCCTCGCCGATAACGACAGCGAAGCCGTGCCCTGGGGCGCCAACCAGCGGAAAGCATGGCGGGAGATCGATACCCGCCCGTGGATGGCAGGCTGTTTCGTCTGGACCGGTTTCGATTACCGGGGCGAACCAACGCCCTATCCGTTCCCCGCAAACAGTTCCTACTTCGGGCTGCTGGATCTGTGCGGTTTCCCGAAAAACTCCTTCTATGTCCGGCAGGCATGGTGGCGGAAAGATTTGAATGTGCTCAAGATCGCCACCCATTGGAACCGGGATGTGGAAGCAGGTACGCCGCTTCAGGTGCTGGTCATCTCATCCAATGCGGCGACCGTGGAACTCTCTCTGAACGGCAGAGTCATCGGAAAGCAGCCCACCGATTACTATGAGATGAACACCTTTGAAGTACCGTATGAACCCGGCGTGCTGAAAGCCGTATCTTATACAGAGGAAGGCTACATTCTCGCCCAGACATCCATTGAAACAACCGGACCTGCGGTGGCACTCAAACTGATCCCGGACCGTACCCAGATCGCGGACGATGCTTACGATACCATCCCCGTCACTGTCTGCGCCGTGGATGCCGCCGGAAGAACCGTCCCCAACGCCAACAACCCAGTCCGTTTCTCCATTCTCGGTGATGGCGTGATCAAAGGCGTTGGCAACGGCGACCCAACCAGTCTGGAAAGTGAACTGGCTCCGGAACGCAAGCTCTTCAACGGTCTTGCGCAGGTCCTGATCCAAGCCACCGTGGACGGCAGAGGAAAAATCACGCTCCATGCCGAAGCAGATGGTCTGGCGTCCGCCGAAACGGTCATCACGATTCTGCCTGGAACGGCAGACCGGAAATACGTGGGCAATCCTCCCCGGTTCCGGGCGTTCACCGACTGGATCCGGTCCTCCTTCTTCAAGGAAAAGCCCGATCCCAATCTGTTTGTGGGTGAGGACGACATGAACTCGTGGGAACGGATCACCCCCGGACCCGGCATTCTCTTCACCGCAAAAGATGAGGCATATATGCTCTTCCGTGCCACGCTTCCGGATGAAGATCTGCGCGGGAAGTCCCTGATCTTCCGCAATCTCTGGGGCAAGGCGGAAGTCTATTACGGCGGAAAACTGCTCGCATCCAAACCGGACTACTACGGCGATGTCTGCCGCGTCAAATTGCCGGAGGAATATGTGGAAGACCGCCTTCTCACCCTCATTCTGGAAGCAGACCTGCGGAATTCCGGCGCTCAGCTTGGTTTCCATGATCAAGTCATTCTGGAAGAAAACTGATATTTTGAGGTAAATTTATGAATAAAATCGAACGCATACGCACCGCTCCGGCGGATGCAAGAAACGGAAATATCTACCTTCAGTACGACATTGAAAAGAACAAGACCGCATGGATCTGGTATCCCCGGGAAACACCGCCGGATGTGCCTGTTTCCCACGGTCAGCAGATCCATTGCATCGAAAAGCAGAAGTGCGGCGGGTTGGTGGAATTTCAAAACACCTTCACGCTGGAAGAAGACATCGAAACGGTGCTGCATATCTCTGCGGACAACCGGTTTGAAGCATCACTGGACGGCGAATTTTTCGGCGCCGGTCCCGATCGCTGCGATCTGAACCACTGGTCCTTCGGCTCGTACAAAGTCAAGCTGGAAAAAGGCACGCACACACTCAGCGTTCTCTGCTGGCATTTCCGGGCGGATCTGGAAGTGCCTTCCGCACAATTTTCGTTCAATCCCGAATTCATCCTCGGCTGCTCCGATCCGGAATACGCAAAGATCTTCAATACCGGCGTGGCGGAATGGCTCGTCCGGAAATATGACGGTCTTTCTTTTCAGGGGTTCCTGCTGCCCAATGACAACTTCTGGCGGGGCGCACCCATCACCCATTATTCCGTGATTTCCGCCGACCGCTTCTTTCAGCAGAACGAATACAAAAAGGCAGAGATCGTACTCGGTCCCTTCTGGGACAACCATGGCGGTGCCACATTTGCCGGACCAAAACTGTTCCCCTCCGATCTGCCCGAACAGCTCCGGGTATTCAACGACCTGAAAGGATGCACGATCCGTGCGGTCTTCCGAAACAGCTGCGGTCTGGAAGTCCCTGTGACGAATGAACATACATCCGATCCCGCCGTTGCCGCGTGGCAGGAGGCGATCGACAACGGCACGAAAATGGTCGTTCCCGCCGATACCGAACTGGCGGTGCTGGTGGACCTGAACAATTACTACTGCGGTTTCTCCGCTGCAACGCTGGATGGCGGCGACAGCGACTCTCTCATCCGTATGGTTTGGGCAGAATCCCTTTATAACGAAAAAGATACGAAGGACGACCGCAGCAAAGTTCTCGGCAAAAAGTTCTGCCAGTATTCCAACGGTAACATCTTCAACCGGCTGGACGGATCGGAACACGATTTCCGCACCTTCTGGTGGTGTGCCGGCAGATACCTGCTGCTCCACTTCAAGAGCGGCGCCGCTCCGATCAAAGTAAAAAAGATCGGGTTCATCGAGTCCCGTTACCCTATGGAGATGGAGTCGTCCATCACGTTCCCGGACAATAACCTGAACCGGGTCATCCCCATGATGTTCCGGGGCTTGCAGATGTGTTCCCACGAGACCTACATGGACTGCCCCTACTACGAACAGCTCATGTACGTGGGCGATACCCGGCTGGAATGTCTTGCAACTTATGTTACGGTCAAAGATCACCGTCTGCCGAAACGGGCGGTGGACCTTTTCAACTGGTCACGGTCGGATTGGGACGGCATGGTGGCGGAACGGTATCCGTGCTGTGGTCCCCAGCTCAGCTGTACGTTCAGTATGATCTGGACTTATATGCTCAAGGATTACCATATGTACCGGGGGCTGGAGAAAAAAGATCTGTTGGCGCTCCGGGATTCCGTCCGGAACATGATCCACATTCTGCACGATCAGTACACCAACGAGGCAGGCTTGATCGAACATCTCCCCGGCTGGTCCTTTGTGGACTGGGTCCGTGGCTGGGGCGGCGGCAGACCGAACTCCGCACCAAACGGAGCGGTCACAGCGATCTACAATCTCTTCTACCTCGGCGCGGTCAAGACCGCCATGGAACTGGAAGAGGAAGGTTCTTTTCTGCAGCTCCACTTCAAGGAACTTTATGAACAGGCGAAAGCCGCCATTATCAAGGCATTTTACGAACCGGAAAAACATCTGTTTGCCGACGACTTGGAACACACCAGGTACAGCCGTCACGCCCAGTGTCTGGCGCTGCTTTTTGATGCACTGGAAGGGGATGAAGCGATCGCCTGTCTGGATCAGACCATGACCCGGACCGATCTGGCGGAACCCACGATCTATTTCTCCCACTATCTTTTTGAAACCCTGGGCAAATTCGGACGCGGCGGCGAGATCGCGGACCGCATGAATGTCTGGCTGGATCAGGTGGATCTGGGGGCAACGACACCGTGGGAATGTCCGGAACCTTCCCGGTCGGACTGCCACGCGTGGGGCGCACATCCGCTCTTCCACTATTACTCCACCATTGTAGGGATCCGTCCTGCCTCACCCGGTTTCAAAACGGTACGGATCACCCCGCAACTGGGCAGGCTGCCGCACGTGGAAGGAAAAATGGTCCATCCCGCCGGATCGATTGTGTTCGATCTGACGAATCAATCGGGCGTGATCAGAGGAAAAATCACCCTGCCGGAAGGCATCACGGGCGAGTTTGTGCAGAACGGCACGGTCAAAGCCCTGAATCCGGGCGAAAATGTGATCTGAAAAAACAGGATCGCTCAAAGTTCATCAAAGCCGATGATCTCCATACCGAGGTCATTGGCTTTTTTCAGCATCCGTTCCAGCCAGGCGGTTTTCATGTGGACGTGCTGCGCGTTTTCGCTGATCCCGTGGGAGAAGAAGACGATCAGTTTATCTTCTGCCGCCGCCCGCTCCAGAGCGGCATCCAGGTTTTCCACCGTCGTTTCATAATATTCCCCGATCCCATTGCCGCCGAGGGAGATGGGAAGATTTTTCATATCCAGATAGGCATGATCCTGGTCCGCGATCCAATATCCTTTTGCGGGACAGGGGGAAAGCCCTGCACGGAAACGGCGGAAGTACGGTGCCAACAGCTGATCCGTCTCCTCCGAATGGCGGTTGTTGGGATAGGCAAAGGATCCGATCCGGATTCCGGCGGCACGGCACGGCTCCAGCTGGGGCAGGACCTGCTCCGCCAGATAAGCATCAATACCCTGTTCCGGAATGAACGGGATCGCATCTGCGTGGCTGACCGTGTGCAGACCGAGGCTGTGTCCGGCAGACTGGATCGTTTTCATAGCATCCAGCATGGCGTCATCCACCGTTCCGGAGAAGAAAAAAGTGGCGTGCGCCCCGTATTTCGCAAACAGCGGCAGAACAGGGATCCATTGCTTGTAAACGCCGTCATCAAAGGTCAAACAAACTTTCCCGCTCATAAAATAACTCCTTTACTTTGTGGAAGTTCCGCGATTTCTTCCGGATGCATCACGATAGGTGGTGCGTCCGTTTCCATTATCCGTAGATGTACCGGTGATACGCCCGGATGCGTCCCGGTAGGTGGTACGATTGCCGTTGGTTGTGGCTGTACCGGTGATACGCCCGCTGGCATCCCGGTAGGTGGTGCGGTTGCCATTGGTTGCAGCACTCCCCGCCATACGCCCGGAAGCGTCCCGGTAGGTGGTGCGGTTTCCGTTTTGCGTGGCACTTCCCGCCATACGCCCGCTGGCATCACGGTAGATGGTACGGTTACCGTTTTGTGTGGCACTTCCCGCCATACGCCCGCTGCCATCCCGATAGGTGGTACGTTCAACAGCTGTAAGCGTCAGAGTCAGAGCGGCAGTAAAAACAGCGATCAGAATTGTTTTCATAATGTTCTCCTTTTTTTTGTGATTTGTGTTCAATCCATCCGTCTGACCAGAGCTGCGACCGCCTCTCCGATATTCTTTGCATCGATCACGGTCACGCCGGGATATTCAGGCAGTTCCTGCGTTTCTCCGTACCCGGTCCGGACCAGCGCCACTGCAGAACAACCGGCATTGACACCCGCTTCAAGATCGGTTAAACGGTCACCGATCATAAAAGAATTTTTCACATCCAGATCGTGTTCCTCTGCGGCTTTCAGGATCATCCCCGGTCCCGGCTTGCGACAGGAACATTCCCGGGTGTATTCCGGCACGATCCCTTTTGCATGATGAGGACAATAATAATATCCATCCAGCGCAACACCCTGTTCTGCAAGGAGTTCTTCCACTTTTGCATGAACCGCTTTCAAATCTTCCATTTTAAACTTCCCTTTGGCAAGACCTGCCTGATTGGAAATGAGGAACACCTTTCTGCCAACGCTGTGAGCAAGTTTGATCGCCTCAACAGCTCCGGAGCAGAGACGCACTCTTGCCGGATCGCAGAGGTAGTCCTCCTCCTCGATCAACACGCCGTCACGATCCAGAAAACACGCTTTATACATGGCAATATCCTTTCATTATTTCAAAATCCGCCATAAGATATACCCAAAAATGCGAAATGTAAAGCATCCGGGGTTGAAAAAAACAAAAAATCATGTTATGTTATAGGAGCAAGTTTTTTCAACAATTATAACACGGAGTTTGACATGAGCAGAATCAACTACGAACATCCGGCGGACCAGATCGTCCGCTACATGAAACGGATCTATGACTACGGTATGACCACCACCAGCGGCGGCAACCTCTCGATCCTGGACGAAAACGGCGATATGTGGATCAGCCCCAGCGGCGTTGACAAAGGGACCCTGACTCCGGCAGACATCATGTGCGTCAAGGCAGACGGCACCATTATCGGCAAACACAAACCCTCCTGCGAATATCCGTTCCATCAGGGGATCTATAAAGCCCGTCCCGAAGCCCGCGCTGTCGTTCACGCACATCCTCCCATGCTGGTTGCCTGGTCTCTCGCAAAGATCGTTCCCGGCATGAGCATCATCCCCGGCGCAAAAGATATTGTGGAAGCTCCCGGTATGGCAGGCTACGGCTGCCCCGGTTCCCAGATCCTCGGCGATAAGATCCAGGCGGAATTCGCCAAAGGTTACAAGGCGCTCCTGCTCGAAAACCACGGTGCAGTGGTCTGCGGCACCTCCCTTGCCGATGCCTTCCGCCGTTTTGAGACCTACGATTACACCGCACGGATCGCCAGCAACGCCAACCTCCTCGGCGGAATCAACAATCTTTCCGATGATGAGATCGCAGAAGCCCTGACAGACCGTAACGGCGCCTTCACACAAGTCGCTCCCACCCAGCCCGGCGTAGAAGAACTTGCCATCCGCAAGACGATCTGTGATATGACCCGCCGCGCCTACCGTCAGAAACTCTTTACCTGCGCCGACGGCACCTGCGCCATCCGTACCAAAGACGGCTTCATCATGACCTCGAAAAATGCCGACCGCGGCGACATCCAGCCGGATGAACTCATTGCTGTCAAGGGAACGGAATACAGCGGCGATATGGGGCTGGAAAACAACACTTGGCTGGTCAAGAAAATCTTTGACGAACAGCCGGAACTCAACGCCCTGATCTTTGCCCACCCCGCCGCCATGACCGCATACGGCGCCGCACGGGTCACCTTCGATACCCGTCTGATTCCGGAAAGCTATCTGCTCCTCCGCGAAATGCCTGCGTTCGACTTTGGCACGGACTTCCGCACCCCGGAAAAAATCACGCAGACCATCTCCCCCCGTATGCCCGTTGTGCTGGTCAAGAATGACTTTATCCTGACTGCCGGTGCAAACCTGCTTCAGGCTCTGGACCGTCTGGAAGTGGCGGAATACAGTGCACAGGGCGCCATCACCGCCTCCAAACTGGGCGACCTCAAGCTTATGGGCGATGACGCGATTCAGGACATCATTACGGCATTCAACCTGATCCCGTAAACTGTCCCCCCGGTCATTACAAGGCGCTGCAGCTTTCTGTTGCGGCGTCTTTTTTTTGTGCAAACGCTTGATTTTTCTCTTTTATGATGTATATTATACGCCTGAAAAAATTTACCCGCACCGGAGAAAATATTTATGCAGATTCGTAACATTGCCATCATTGCACACGTTGACCACGGCAAGACCACGCTCGTGGACCAGATCATCAAACAGTCCAAACTTTTCCGCGAAAATCAGGAAATGCACGAGCGTTTCCTCGATAACAACGACCTGGAACGGGAACGCGGGATCACCATTCTTGCGAAAAATATCAGCGTCAATTACCGCGATACAAAAGTGAACGTCATCGACACTCCGGGTCACAGCGACTTCGGCGGACAGGTGGAGCGGGTCCTCAATCTGGCGGACGGCGCCCTGCTCCTTGTGGATGCGGCGGAAGGTCCCCTGCCCCAGACCCGTTTTGTGCTTCAGAAAGCGCTGGCGCTCAATCTGAAACCCATCGTTTTCATCAACAAGGTGGACCGCCCCGACGCCCGCCCGCAGGAAGTTCTGAACGAAGTCTTTGACTTGTTCATCGACCTGAACGCAACCGACGAACAGCTGGATTTCCCCGTGCTTTACGGCAGCGGCAGAAACGGCTGGGCGACCGACGATCTGGAAAACGGCAGCCGGGATTCCATTCTGCCCCTCATGGATGCGATCATTGACAAAGTGCCCGCGCCGCAGAAGATCGAAGGTCCCGTGCAGGCACAGATCACCACGCTGGATTACAGCGATTATGTGGGGCGTATCGGCATCGGTCGTGTCCACCGCGGCGAACTCTCCCTGGATAAGCCCCTTGTGGTCATCAAGCGGGACGGCACCCAGGTCAAGGCAGATGTGAAGCAGCTTTTCACCTTTGAAGGCATCAGCCGGAGTGAAGTCCGCTCCGTGGAATGCGGCGACCTCTGCGCCGTCGTGGGTATCGAAAAGATCGATATCGGTGACACCATCACCGACTTCAACGAACCGGAAGCGATGCCACCCATTCCCATTGACGAACCCACAGTCTCTATGACGTTCCGCGTGAACGACTCCCCGCTGTTCGGCAAGGAAGGCAAGTTCATCAGCAGCCGCCACATCCGGGAACGCCTGTTGAAAGAGGCGGAGCGTGACGTGGCTCTGCGGGTGGAGGAAAACAGCGATGCCTTCAAAGTCAGCGGCCGTGGTGTGCTGCATATTGCCGTACTTATCGAAACCATGCGCCGGGAAGGTTACGAACTGACCATCACCCAGCCGCAGGTCATTGTGAAAGAAATTGACGGTGTCAAGCACGAACCCATCGAAGTTCTGACCATCGACGTTCCGGGCGGAGCCGCCGGGAAAGCCATCGAACTGGTGGGGCAGCGTCGCGGCGAAATGACAAAAATGGAACAGCACGGCGAACGCCAGCTGGTGGAATTCAACATTCCCACCCGCGGGATCATCGGTCTGCGCAGCCGGATCATGACTGCCACTGCCGGGGAAGCGATCATCTCCCACCGTTTCGACCATTACGAGCCGTACAAAGGCGATATTCCCCAGCGTCAGAACGGGGTCATGGTCAGTATGGGTGCGGGTCGTGCCGAAGCCTATGCTATCGACGGTCTGCAGCTGCGCGGTTTCTTCTTCATCGATCCCACCACGGAAACGTACGAAGGTATGATCGTTGGTCAGCACTGCACCAGCGATGACCTGGAAGTGAATCTGCAGAAAGCCAAGAAACTGACCAATATGCGTGCAGCCGGTTCGGACCGCAACCTGAAGATTGCTCCTGCCCAGAAAATGAGTCTGGAAGAAGCGCTGGAATATATTGCGTACGACGAATATGTGGAAGTCACTCCGCTGAGCATCCGTCTCCGCAAAAAATATCTCACGGCTCTCGAACGCCGCCGGATCCATGTAAGCAAACTCAAAGAAAGCGGATTGCTTCCTGACTGATGATCGACTTCAAAAACGTCAATAAGCTCCTCGGCGGGCGCGATATTCTCAAAGATGCGGACTTCCGGATCAACAAAGGCGAACGGATTGGCTTTGTGGGTCCGAACGGTGCAGGGAAGACCACCGTTTTTTCAATGATCTGCGGGGATATGAGCCCGGACAAAGGGGAGATCATCAAGCCGGAAAAGGCGCGGATCGGCATCTTGCGTCAGCAGTTGGGATTTTTCAAAGAAGAACAACCGCTCATCGAATATGTGATGACTGCATCCGGTGAACTTCCGGCGATCCAGAAGCAGCTGGAAGAAATCGAAGCACGCCTCAACAGCAGCGAAGCGGCAGACGAACAGACCCTGAACGAACTGGGCAGGCTCCAGAGTGCCTTTGAGCATCTGGGCGGATACGATATGGAACACCGGGCGGCGGCGGCGCTTGCCGGTCTCGGTTTCCCCGAAGAAAATTTCCGCAAGCCTATGGGGGAATTTTCCGGCGGGTGGCAGATGCGTGCCTGCATGGCAAAAGTCCTGTTGGGCGAACCGGATATTCTGCTGCTGGACGAACCCTCCAACTATCTTGACATCCCGGCAGTGGAATGGCTGCAGCGCAAACTTAAGACTTTTGAAGGAACTCTGTTGCTGATCTCCCACGACCGCTATCTGCTGAATTCTCTGACCAATATCACCCTTGAAATCAATGGCGGACGGGTCACACGGTATCCCGGCAACTACTCCTACTACGTGAAAGAACGGGAAGGACGGCGTCTGCAGGCAGAAGCGCTGAAGAAAAATACAGAGAAACGGAAGAAAGAACTTCAGGACAACATCAACCGTTTCCGGGCGAAAGCAACCAAGGCGGCACAGGTACAGTCCTGGATCAAGATGTTGGAAAAGATCGAGGATGTCACGATTCCGGAAGAGCTGCATTTTCAGGGCAGGATCCGGATCCCGGAACCGCCGGATTGCGGCAGCGAGATCATGCGGTTGGAAAAGATCACGCACAGTTACGATGGCACGAAGGTCATTCTGAAAGACGTAAACCTTTCCCTGCAGAAGGGCGACAAACTGGGGATCATCGGTTACAACGGTATGGGCAAGAGTACGCTGCTCAAGATCATTGCCGGACGATTTGAAGCATCGGAAGGGATGCGTCGACCGGGTCATAAAGTGATCATCGGTTATCAGGCGCAGGAATTTGCCGAACTGCTGCCTGCCGAACAGACTGCATTTGATGTGGTCAAGACCGCAGCCATCGGCGGCGATGTGCCATCCCAGCGGATCCGGGAGATCCTCGGAGCTTTCGGGTTCAGCGGAGAAGCGGCGGAGAAACAATGCAAAGTGTTGAGCGGCGGCGAAAAGATCCGACTCTGTTTTGCCCGGATCTTTGTGAATCCGCCGAACCTGCTGATCCTGGACGAACCGACCACCCACCTGGACGTCTCTGCCCGGGAAATGCTGCAGGAGGCGATCCGGACCTATAAAGGCACCATCTGTCTGGTCAGTCACGATATGGAATTTTTGCGTGGAACGGCAGAAACGATCCTTGAAATGTCCAGCCAGAAGACGCGGCTCTTTTTGGGGAATTATGACTACTATAAGGAAAAGACTGCGCTGGAACAGCAGGAGGAACAGCCGAAGAAAAAGGAAACGCCCCCCGGAGAACCGGCGAAGTTGAACCAGAAGGAACAGCGGCGGGAAAAAGCCCGGCGCAGAGAAGAGATGGCACCGGAAAAGCGCCGTCTGGAACGGGAAGTGGCAAAACTGGAAAAAGAGATCGAAAAAGGCGAAGCGGAGAAAGCGATCCTGATCGAGCAGCTTTCCAACCCGACTCCGGATACCGATTTTTCCACCTTGCAAAAACAATTGAAAGCTTTGGACTATGACATCTCCAAGGCGACCCTTGCATGGGAGGAAACAGCAACAGAACTGGAACTTTTCATGAATGAGTACGAAAAAATCTGATTCTTTTTCTGTTTCAGGTTTGAAAAAACAGGAATGTTGCACTATATTTCCAAAATTTGAGATGTAATTAAATAAAAATAAAATAGAACAGCGGAGACCCTGAAAATGTCCCAGAAAAAACAGAAGTACGAATTCAACAAGCAGATCCCGATCGTCCAGCCTGCAGTCAAGAAGGTGGAAACGGATGAAATCCTGAGCGGCACTGATAAAGTCCAGTACATTTTGAGCGAACATTGGAAAAAGATCGCCATTGGTATCGGTGCGCTCGTGGTGGTGGTCATTGCCCTGATCGTCATCAAATTTGTGCGTGAACACAATGATCTCCAGCTGCGTCATCAGCTTGCAGCTGCCAAGACCGTTGCAGAGCTTCAGGAGCTTACGGATGCAAACGCAGATCATCCCTCTGCCATTCCTGCGCTGTTCCGCCTCGGAGCGCTCTATGCTGCGGATAACGAAAATGCAAAAGCTGCTGAAGCATTCAAGAAGATCTATGATGCACAGGATAATGTGAATGATTTTGACCGTCTGCGTGCCGGGATCGCTTCTGCATACCAGTTGGAAGCAGCAGGCAAGGAAAAAGAAGCGATCGCCCTTTTCGTGGCAATCTCTCAGGATCAGACCATTCAGGCATACCCTGCCCTTCTGCAGGAAGCGATCTGCAACGCAGCCCGCCTCAATGTGAAGAACAACGATAAAGCTGCAGCTGCTGCTCTGCTCGAAAAGATCGTTTCTACAGAACAAAATGCCGGTTTCTGGCAGCAGCAGTGTGCTGCGCTGAAGGCACAGCTTGCTGAAGTAAAATAAGTTCTGACGGGGTGGTGCGGCATGACTTTGACCAAACGTCAGGCAAGTCTGATTGCAGCCCTGCGGTCCCGGCACGGCAGAAAAGATTCCGGGCTTTGCCTGTGTGATGGTCTGCGTGCCTGCTCTGAAGTCATTGCACTCCGCCCGGACCTGCTGGATCTGATCGTGATCCGGGAGGATTTTCAGGCGGAGATCCAATACCCCGTTGATCCGGTCATCCTTCCGGCACAGGATTTTGATAAACTGACCCAGACGGTCAATTCCCAGGGGATCATTACCGTTTCCCGACGACCGGATCCCATCGCCCCCGATGCTCCGCTTTCCGATCCTTTTGTTCTCGTTCTGGATCAGGTGCGGGATCCGGGTAATTTCGGAACGATCATCCGTACAGCACGTGCGGCAGGACTTCATGAGATCGTACTGACCAAGGGATCGGCAGACCCGTTTCATGATAAAGTGATCCGGTCTGCATCCGGCGCACAGTTTGCCCTCGGTATGCGTTATTTTGAAAATCTGGAATCCATGGCGGAAACCTTGCGGAAGCAAGGCATTAAAACCTTTTACCGTACGCTGCCTGCCGGAGGCGACAATCTCTTCCGGGCAACAGATGTTTTCAAAAACTCTGCAATCATCCTCGGTTGCGAATCCACCGGTGTTTCGGAACTGGAGGGAGCTGCCGGGCTGAACATTCCGATGCCGGGCACCGCAGAATCTCTGAATGTGGCACAGGCGGCAACCATCATCTTATTTGACTATGTCAGGCGGATCACAACATAAGGAACAGCAATATGACTGAAAAAAAACAAAATCCATTGACTCTTTCCGATTTTCTTTCCGCAGACCGGATCCTGCTCCTTACCGGGAAACAGGAGAAGGATGATGTTCTCAACGCCCTGATCGAAAAGTTGGCGGAAGTACCGGAAATCGATGGCAGAGACGATGTTGCCCGCGGAATTTTTCACCGGGAAAGTCTGCTCAGCACCGGGATCGGAAACGGGATCGGTGTTCCTCATGTACGCCTGAACGATCTGGATTCCAGTTATATGGCAATGGCTGTGGTTCCGAACGGTGTCGATGGTTATGATGCACTTGATGGACTTCCGGTAAAGCTGGTCTTTATGGTCGTTGCCGGAAAAGATCAACGGACACTGCACATCAAATTACTGCAGTCGCTTTCCGCCACATTCATTGACGGCAGTCTTGCCGCTGATCTTCTGGGCGCCGCAAACCCGCAAACTTGTATGGATATTATCATCCAGAATGAACAGAAATGAACGAAGACCGTTTCACAGCAGCTCTGGCGGACATATTTTCACACTGCCGGAGTGATGTTTTTACAGGGATCGGAGATGATGCTGCCGTTCTGGATCCCGGACTTCCGGATGGCAAACTCCTGCTTGCAGCTGCAGATCAAGTCATCCGTGACATTCATTTTACGCAGGATACGCCACCGGATGCCGTCGCAAAAAAACTGCTGAACCGGAATGTCAGCGATATTGCCGCAATGGGAGGACAGCCGACACACGCACTTTTGACAGTGGCACTTCCCTCACTGCAGGAAGATTATCTGAAAATATTTCATCAGGGCTTGGCAAAAGAAGCCGCCAAATATGGAATTGCAGTCATCGGCGGCGATCTTGCTCATACACCGCAGGATTTTGTGGCGACTCTGACGATCTTTGGTATCGTTGAAAAACAAAAACTCTGCCTGCGTTCCGATGCAAAATCCGGAGATATTCTCTACCTCTCCGGTTCCTTCGGACGCTCATTTCAAACGGGACATCATCTGACTTTTACGCCCCGCCTCGATGTGGCAGAAGCTCTCGCCGGAACATATACAAATGCCATGATGGATGTTTCAGACGGTCTGGCGAAAGATCTCTCCCGATTTGCTGCAGCATCCGGAATCGGTGTTCAGATCATCACGGACCTGCCGAAACGGGACGGGGCGACCGATGAAGAAGCCCTGAATGATGGAGAAGATTACGAACTGATCATCGCCGTTCCTCCCGAAAAAAGTCAGGCTCTGGAACGATCCGGTCTGCCTGAAAAACTGGGGCTGACACGGGCGGGGTTCTTTACCGGCGAACAGCCTGCCGGAACAATCATTTATCACGAACAGAAAATCCAGGAGAAGGGATACGATCACTTTTATGAAAACTGAAACGCTTATCACACACACGCCCGGCGAAACCGAAGCCTTCGCCGCCAGACTTGCCGCAGAACTGCCGGAAGGTTCCGTGCTTGCCCTTTACGGCAATCTCGGAGCAGGAAAAACCGTATTCGCCCGTGGATTCGCCAGAGGTCTCGGCATCACAGAACCGATCAGCAGCCCCACCTTCACCATTCTGCAGGAATATCCGTACAACGGAAAAATGTTCTACCACATGGACCTGTACCGGATCGACAACTCCGATGCTGCATTGGCTTTCGGGATCGATGAGTTTCTCTACGATCAGACAGCTATGACCCTGCTGGAATGGCCCGAACGGATCGAAGATATCCTGCCGCCGCGAACCATCATTCTCAAGATCGAACACTCCGAAAACGGTGATGACACCCGTACGATCACCGTCTCGTATCCCGATTGAGCAGAAAACACTCCGGTTTGCACATAAATACGGAGTACAACGGACTTTTACGGAGAAAATTCGCTCCGTGTGCTGCCCCTTATTCCGTCACTGAGGATTTTCCAGATACCATTTTACGGTTGCAAGCAGATTTTCTTCAAAGGATGCGGCGGGCTGCCATCCCAGTTCCCGCCGGATCTTTCCGGCATCAATGGCATACCGCACATCGTGCCCCGGTCGATCTGCTGTGAACCGGATCTGTTCTTCATACGCAGTTCCATTTTTCTGCGGCTTTAATCTGTCCAGAATCCGGCAGATCGTGCGAACGAGGTCGATATTCCGGATCTCGCAGTTACCACCGATGTTGTATGTTTCACCGATCCTTCCGCGTGTTGCGACCAGCCAGAGGGCAGCGGCATGATCATCCACATACAACCAATCCCGGATCTGTTCTCCGTTCCCGTACACCGGAAGCTCTTTTCCGGCGAGGGCATATTGAATCATCAACGGGATCAGTTTTTCAGGATGCTGACACGGTCCGAAATTATTGGAACAGTTTGTTACGATCGTGGGCAAACCATAGGTCCTTTTCCAGGCACGGACCAGGTGATCCGCCCCTGCCTTGCTGGCAGAATAGGGAGAGCTGGGGGCATAAGGACTTGTCTCCGTGAACAAGCCGCCGGATCGCCCCAGATCGCCATACACTTCATCCGTTGATACATGGAGAAAACGGAATGATGCACGCCTTTCTTCATCCAGGTTGCCCCAATAATTTCTTGCGCTTTCCAGCAGGGTATATGTTCCCACGATATTGGTTTGAATAAAATCGGCAGGACCCTCGATGGAGCGATCCACATGACTTTCTGCGGCAAGATGCAGCACACAGGTCGGTTTCACATCAGCAAAGATCCGGTCCATTGCCGTCCGGTCGCAAATATCTGCTTTTTCAAACCGGAAACGGGGATCGTCTCTGACAGCAGCCAGGTTATCCGGATTACCGGCATAGGTCAGCTTATCGATCACGCAAACACCGGCATTTGTATGACCGATGAGATAACGCACCAAAGCAGAGCCGATAAAACCGGCACCGCCAGTTACAATGATCCGCTCTTCCGCCATATCTCAATATCCCTTCAAATCATCTGCCGTCACAGAGCGCACGGGGACAGGATCAGGGCATCCGGCACGGACAAATTTCTGCTTTGGAGAAGCATATCCGAAAAGGATGGCGTAGCCGGGACGATATCCTTCGGGAATTCCCATAACATCTTTCATTTCCGGCAGCAGGGAGCGCCACATACTCATCCATCTTCCGAACCAGACCGTACCAAGTCCGCGGGCGTGAGCAAGCAGCTCAAAATAAGAAACAGCGATCAGCGGGTCAGCTTCCGCACAAAAAGAATCCTCCGCCACGGAAACAACCAGCAGATGAGGAGCTGTCCGGAACACCGGATCACTGCCCTCCATAAACTGTTCATAAAGGCGGATCTGATTCTCCGGCAGCGTTCCAGACTCTTTCATCGAACAGATTTTTTCATATGTGCGCTTCCGGTATTGTTCCATCACTTCAAGATCATCGATCAAAGCGAAATGCAGACCGCGGCGGTTGACGCCGGTCGGCACATAGCGCATCGCATCCATCAACTCAGCGATCACCTCTTTTTCCACATTTTTCTGCAGATAATCCCGGCAGGAACGGCGGGAACGGACCAGATCCAGCAGAGAAGAATAGGACGGCAGATTCTGCCCGGCAGCGGGACACGCCGCCACATCCACGCCATCCACGGAAAGAGCGCCGGCCGGACAAAGCATCATACAGTGCTGACAGTGCATACAGCGTTCCGCCCCCCCATCCGGCGCAACAACAGGGTATCCGCTTGCAGGATCGGCAACGATCGCTTTATTCCGGCAATCTGCCACACAAAGCCCGCAACGGGTGCAACGGGAACGATCCACTTCCAATCCGATTTCGTCTTTATACATTATATTTTCTCCTTCCGGTTCCATGTTATTCGCTCTACTACTAATGATACACGCCCTTGCGTAAAAATCAAGAAAAAAATTTGATTTTTTTATTTGAAAGGGTATATTGTCTCCATCGGAATCAAAACAAACTACCTGAAAGACAGAATAAAACGGCTTATGGACAACACTTCTTCCGTCAGAGGCAATGCGTTTTCATTTGTAAAACGCCTGTTTGTGATATGCGGACTTGTCTTTTTTGCCATCTTTTACATTCTCTTTGCCCTGTGGTGTCTGGGAGCCTTTTATTATGCACCGGAGACATCTGTTTTTCTGCGGGTCTTGAATATGATCCTCTTTTCCGCACTCGTTGTGTCTGCACCTTTTTTTCAACCGCACCGGTATTTTCTTTCCGGAGCAGTTGCCCTGATGATCACCATCTCCCTTTTGTGGGGAACGATCAAACCGTCACACGAAGCGGACTGGTCAGCAGAATACGAGCGTCTTCCTCTGATTCAATGGCAGGCAGACCGGAATACCTTTACGATCCGTGATCTGCGGGATTTTCACTTCCGGACGACCTCCGATTTTGATGTCCGCTACATTTCGGAAAACTTCCGGCTAAATGATCTGAAAGCCATTGATTTTCTCGCAGTTTACTGGCCGCAGCCTTGTGAAGAGGAAATTGCCCATATTATGCTGCGATTCCGTTTTAATGATGGCAAAAACTTTCTCGTCTCCAGCGAAACCCGGCGTCCAAATGGAAGCAAATACGGAGCAATCAACAATTTATACAAGCAATCCGGGAAAATTTATATTCTTGCCACGGAACAGGATATTCTCTCCCTGCGTACCCATATCCGTGATCCGCAGGAAAGAGTATATATTTACGAGCTGAATCTGACGGCAGCACAACGGGAAACGATCCTGCGGGACTTGATTGACAGGATCAACGATCTGCACCAGCATCCGCAATTTTACAATACGTTGACCGGTAATTGTTTTACAGAACTGCTCCCCAGTATGAAAGCAGGATTGGATATGCCATTTTTTCATTACGCTTACCTTGTTTCCGGACGGGCACCGGAGACCTTTTTCAAGGCAGGATATTTGAAGAAAAAAGGAGATGAAACATTTGAAGAACTCAAAGCCCGGTCATACCTGAATCCCGCTGTAAAAAACTGGGATCATCAGCCGGAAACATACAGTCAACTTATCCATAAGTGGGAGAAGGAGAATAAGAATGATTTTTAACGGATTACTCATCTGCGTGGTCTTTCTGATCCTGTTCGGTCTGGCTCTCTGGCCGGTACTGTTCAAAAATTCCAGATATTTCAAGGCAGCGTTGATCGCTGCCAATCTGGTCTTTCTGATCATGCTGGTATTGTTTGCAGCCACAATCAACAACACTGAAAAACACTGGCAGGAAGAACGGGAACAGTTCCGGAAAGAAATATTGCCGGAAGTAGCCAAAAAATTGACAGGATCTGAAAAGAAAGAATACACAAAAATTTCTGAATCGGAACAGGATATTGAAAAGATCCAAAATGCAGTCCGGCAGTTCTCCCGGGAGGTGTCAGAATGAATCCCCTGATGCTTTTTCTTTTCTGTTTTCTGGCAATTTCTTTTGCACTGATCTTGGTCCAGAAAGATCTCACAAAATGGCAGAAATTTTCTCTTGTGGCAAATCCTGCGCTGCTGGCGCTCTGCGTTGTGCTGCTGCTGGAAAAGAGCAGAAATGACCGGGAATATGCTGCAGACATTGCTCCGGTAGTCAACATTTCAGCAGATCTGCTGGCTAATCCCGGCTCTGCGGAAGCATTGAAAGCAGCGGACCGGATCCGCATCTTTATGAATGATCCGACCGATCAAAACTGGAAAAAACTGGGCGATGATCTGAAAAAACTCATTTCTGCCCCAAAAAACTCCGAAAAAAACTGAAAAATCAGCATAATTCTGCTTGATTATTTTCTTCCTTTGCGCTATTGTACACAAGTCCCCAATCGCAGTATAATATAATATAAATATAATGTGAAGGAGTTTTTGCAGGATGAAACGCAGAACCCAACTACTCGCAGTAGCATCAATGCTGCTGATCGCCGGTGCCGCCCTGTTTGCACAGGATCCGGCACAAAAAGCGCCTGTTGCCAATTTTGGCATCACACCTCCGGAAGGCGGCGTGATCAAAGGCTGGTCTTCCGCCGTGATCCGCACCGGAGCCGCCACAAAACTTGACAATGGTCCTTTTGGAGCCAAAGCACTGAAATTCGACGGCTCTGACGCCGCTGTTTGCGTAATGGATTATGCAGCAGCAGATGCCCGGATCAAGAATGCAAAAACGGTTACGCTTTCTCTGGCGATCCGTTTGGACTCCTCTGCTGCCGGCGTGATCAAACCCGGTTTCGGGCTGCAGATCGAAAATGGGATGCTTTCCTTCACAAACGGCAGCTCTTTCAAAGTCACTGCAACGGAAAAACTGGTTCCGAACCGCTGGTATCAGGTCGCTGTCACCTGCTCCCGCTCTGAAGTAAAACTTTATCTGGATGGTGTGATCAATGCGTTCTCCTCCATCAAGAGTTCTGATGATGTTCTTTCCTGGTTCAATCCGGCGGGTAAATTCGGTAAATTCAACGGGGCGTTGGCCTCAATTCAGATTTGGGACAGAGCGGTGTCCGATGATGAAATCCGCCGGATCAACACCGATACAAAGGGGCTGGATGTACTGGTCAACGATATCGAAACTGCCAAGAAAGATGTCCGTTCCGCAGAGGTGATTGCATATCTGGATGCCACGATCGAACAGATCAGCAAAATCAAAAATACCAGAAAGACCTCTGTATACGACCAGCACTATGCTGCAAGTATTGGTATGACCGCCCTGAAACTTGCCCGCGCCGATGCGCTTTTCCGCACAACCACTCTGGCAAAGACACCCTTCACGATCCTGCAGGTGCAGACAACTTCCCGTCAGATGCGCAGTCCGGAAAAATTCCCCGAGGATCCTCAATACAGCGGCAGTCTCCGGATTGCGGCAGCAATCGGCGAGTACGAGCCGGCTGCTTTCCTGGTCTACGGCTATAAAACACTGCCCGGTTTTTCCATTTCCGTTTCCGACTTTGAAAATGAAAATGGCGATATTCTCCCCCGGACGATTGTTGATCAGAAGGTCGTAGCATATCTGCCCCGCAACGGTTGGAATGCAATTTACTACAGCAATGTTCAACAGAACGTGCCGGATCTGCTGGTCAACAGCGAAACGACCTGCAATCTGGCTCCCGGTGCCGCAATGCCGGAAGCCGATGCAAAAACGATCCAGCCCGTCAACATTACCCCCAATATCGCCAAGCATTTCTGGTTTACAGTCAAAGTTCCTCAGGATGCAAAGCCCGGTTTGTATCAGGCGATGGCAAGCGCAAAATCTGCCGGTGTTGAAATCGGAAAATTCCCGATTCAGCTCCGTGTCTACCCCTTCACGCTGCCTGCTCCGAAAACAAACTATGACCGGAAGCGCGACTTCATGGCGATCGTGGTTGGCGAAACGACCAATCTGAAAACGGTTGGTGAAGCCAGACATAAAGCGAACCTGCAAAACGCGATTGCACACAATATCAACCATCCCGTCATTCAGGCTGCCAATGCCAATGACCTGAAAAAGGATCTGGCGATCCGTAAAGGCCTGGGAATGGATCTGAAGGGATCCGTCATTGCCCTTTATCCGGATAACGGCACACTGATGACTGCTCCGGATAAAGTCAGTGCCCTGCCCGTTGGACAGGATCCGTACAGTGCGGTGAATTATGTGCTCGCCACATTCAAATCCGCTGCCGGTCACACAGATCTCTATTTCTATGGTGCCACCGCCAGCCTGCTCGGCAACGATGCAGCGGCAGCAAAAGTTTGGCTCGATATCGTCAGAAAAGGTGCAAAAGTCATTACCACCGGCAACTCGGAAGATGCGTACACGCTGCCGATCCTGGACCTGCTCCACGCTCGTGCATACTATCCCAGCTACCTTGAAGCAGAAAAGTGGCACGCTATGCAGGGACGCCTCATCTCCTGCGGAAAACAGCTGGTCGTATTCAATCCGGACATCATGCGCCGCTTCTTCGGGGTCACGCTCTACCGGGAAAATCATGACGGCTTCTTCCTGGCAAGTTTCTCCGGCAATCCCAATGTCTGGACGCAGGACAGAACTGGTATCTACCACCGTCAGAACCTCAGCTATCCCACGGCTTCCGGAACCCCCATCAATACCATTGCCTATGAAGCACTCCGGGAAGGTCTGGATGACATCCGCTATATCACGCTCCTGCGTATGCTGGTGGATGAAGCTTTTGAGTCCGGCAATCAGGATGCCATCTATGCTGCCAAAAAGGCAGTCAGTATTTTTGAACAGCTCAACACCAGTCGCGGTAATCTGGACCTCATGAGAATGGAAGTGGCAGATCGAATCATACATATTATGACCTACCTCGGAAAGGATGTGAAGTAAAATGAAGAAATATATGCTCAAATCCCTGATCCTCGCCGGGGTCTTCTCCCTGGGAGCAACCGTTTTCGCCGATAACAACGCCCCGCTCATTGTCCGGACAACGGTCAACAAGTCCTTGTATGATCTTTCGGCTGCAGAAAAACGTTTCAAGGAAGGCGATCCCTCCATTGTCAAACTTGTCCCCATGACGGAAGCAGAACTACAGATCACATCTACCGTGGCAGATGCCAACAGACTTACCTGGAAAGCTGCGAAAGCCAGAAAGGATGACTACCAGTACACGCTGGATTCTGCTGCTGATCAGGCAGAAAAAGAAGAAGAGAAAGAGAAGCAAGGCGGCGATGCCGCAGAAGTACAGGAAGAAACGCCGGATACCGCCGGTGATTCCGGCAAAGCCGGCGATGTTTCTTTCTATGTTCTCTCCAGTGCCAACGGTTTAAATTTTGTATTCCGTTCCACCTCTCTGGAAAATGGTAAGTATGAGATCATTCTGAAGCCCACGACTCCCGGCAGATTTTCCGGTGGGGAAGTCCACTTTATGTTTGAACAGAGCAGCCATATCTGGAGCACCTCAATCCTCGGTTCTTCCTGTATACCACTCAACAGCAATCCGGTGGCGTGCGGTTTCCGTCCTGAACACAGAAGAACGGCAGACGGTGCAATGCTGACCCGTATCTCCCTCTCCTGGGAAACGGTTTATAAAATTCTGGGTGAACTGCCTATGGTCGGCGGGCATCCTTCCGTCTGGGAATTCTCCGTTTTCCGCTGGGCAAAGAGCGGATGTTCCACTCTCCGCAGCACCCCCAGAGATCCGGACGCTCAGACCTATCTCTTCGTCCCTGCGCTTTCCGATGGTGCGATTGACGGTCTGAAAGCGGAATATGCCAGAGATAGCGTAGACCGCTTCTTCCACGATGACCCCAAAAAAGGCAATCCCACCAAAAATTATTTCAATGGTGTCAAAGGATATACCGGTGATCTTAACCTTTGGAAAGAACGGCTCGGAATCGAACCGAAACTGGCGTATCCCCTCTCCTCTGCAGAATACTATCTGGGCATTATGCCGCGACGGGTCCCGAAGCCGGATCTTGCCGATCCGGAAAAAACAAAGGAAATGAACTTCCGTATCACGGAATACATGGAAGATATGACCTATTTCGGAAAAGACATCAAGGACCGTGCCGGGTATACCTCTCTGATTGATGAAATGACCAGACTGGATGTGGAACGCTATGCCAATCCTTCCATCGGGTACTGGGAACTTCAGTGGGAAGCGATCCAGAAACGCACCTTCTCCAAACTTTTCCTGGAAGACTTCCTCACGAAATAAAAAACGGGAGGGGAGTTATGCAAAAACGGCAGAGCAGAGAACTTTGGTCTCTTCTGACTGCGGCAATCGTTGCCACGGCGGTTCTCTGCACTGTCTTTGAGGCGCTTTATTGGGCACCGGACCAGTTTGTCATATCAAGACACTCCATCCAGCTCAAAAACTGGCACTCGGAGCATAACGGCTTGAAACTGGCTGTCATCAGTGATATTCACCTGAAAAATAATGCCGCTGACATTGCCCGTCTCAAAACAATTGTGCAGGCGATCAATGCAGAAAATCCGGATCTTATCCTTCTTTTGGGTGATTTCCTGGGCGACGTGGACGATTGGCAAATGCGTAATGCTTCCGCACCTCAAATTTCAGCAATCCTGAAATCACTGAAAGCAAAACATGGTGTTTTTGCCGTTCTCGGGAATCACGACTGGTGGCTTGACGGCGAGGGAATCCGGGATGCGCTCAAGTCGGTCGGGATTCAAGTTATGGAAAATGAACTGATTACCGTACTCATTGAGAAAAAACCGCTCAATATCATTGGTCTCCCCGATGCCGGAACACGAAAAGATAAAATGGATTTTTCCAAGCTGCCCGCAACAGAGATCCCGTCGATTGTAATGGCGCATGATCCGGATTCCTTCAATGATCCGGCTCTCCCTTACAAACATGAACTGACGCTATGCGGTCATACCCATGGCGGACAGGTCAAGCTGCCACTCTTTGGTGCAGTAACCGCAGCATCTGACCTGCTCAGTCCTTACACGGAAGGATGGTATTTTCAGGGTGAAAGAAAGCTTTTTGTCACACGGGGGATCGGCACAAGTCTGGTCAAGATCCGTTACAAGTGTTCCCCTGAAGTTGTGATTCTGACTGTCAGTAAAAAAGAATAAGAAATCAGGACATCCGTTTTTTCAGAGGCTCGATCACATCTTTCAAATCCCCGGCTCCGATCACCGCAATAAGGTCGCCTTCCTGCAATTCTCCGGTGATTTCTTGTGCAATTTCTTCCCAGCTTCCGGTAACTGCCATTGCTTTTACCCCGATCGCAGCGGCAAGATCGGCAGAGCTGTATTTTCCGGATGCGGTCCATGCGGCAAAAACCGGCGTCACAAACACCCGGTCCGCCAGCGCCAGGACCTCCGCAAACGCTGCAAAGTACCGCTCCAGTCGTGCGTACCGGTGAGGCTGAAACAATACCACCAGACGACGCGCTGGAAAGATCTCCCGGAATGCCGTCAAACTTGCCCGCAGTTCAGTGGGATGGTGGGCATAGTCTTCCATAATCGTAAAATTTTCATTTTTGAAACGCAGACTCATACGCCGTTCCACACCGGGAAATCGGGAGAGAATGGATGCTGCGAAAGCCGGATCAAGTCCCACAGTCTTTGCAGCGGCAAGTGCGGTGATGGCGTTCAATTTCTGCCAGGAGCCCCAACAGGCGAGTGTTTCCGGATCAAAAAGGGCAAGTTCCTCCTGATGAGAGGAAAGATCCGGATCAAGACGCACAACATTCGGATGGTCCGCAAACAACATATCTGTCCGCTCTGATCCCACATAGATCAATGTCTGTGCCTGTTTTGCATACTGCTGAAAATTGGCATAAAGCTGTTCTGCACCGCCCACGCTCCAGGCGTGGTCATCCTCCACATTGGTCACGATCCCGATATGGGAAAACATCGCCGTATGAGTGCCATCGCTTTCATCCACTTCCGTTACAAACAGATCGTTCCCCTGCCCCGCTTCGCCGTTTCTACCATCTTCACCGGTGAGGAAACCGCCAACCAGATAGCCGGGATGCAGTCCCGCCTCCCGGAACAGGTACGCCAACAGTCCGGAAACACTTGTCTTCCCGTGGGAACCGCTTACGGAAACAACCCGGCGATACAATGTGGCAAGCACAGCCAGCGCATTTCCCCGTCGCAGCAACACCGCATTGGACCGGGCAGATGCAGCAGCCAGTTCCGGATTCTCCGGAGTCGCCGCACTGGTGTGGATCAGAAGAAGGTCTTTCTCCGGTGACGGAAGATTAGCGGCATTATGCCCTTTGTAAACCGTAGCGCCGGCAGCCTGCAACGCCTCCGTTCCGGGCGTGGAGAGGAGATCAGAACCGGAAACACGGAAGCCGTTTTCCAGAAAGATCTGCGCCAGCGGGAGTGTACCGACTCCCGCCACGCCAACACAATGGATCTGCCCCCGCTCACCGCGGAAACGTTCAAGATCAAGCCGCTCCATACGATTTATACCGGGGTGATCGTGCTTTCACCGGCGGGGACTGCGTAGGGCTTGTCATTGAAGAGCAGCGTATACGGTGCATTGGAAACCGTGTTGATCACGCCATCCTTATACACCACATCCGTCACCACATCCCCGAAGGAGTAGTTGCGGATCCCGATGGCACCTTTGACCACCGGCGGCAGATGCCAGGTAAGCGTATTTTCAAAGGCGTTTGCGCCCGTGATACCGATCACGTTCTCAATGAAAAGGCTGATGGGACCGAGGGCAGACCAGCCGCAGAAATCGGGGCGGACCCGGGTTCCGTTGTGGGCGGCAGGCGTAGGCAGTGTGGGGCTGTAACATTCCCAGATCGTATGGGGTTCGTACTGCTTGTAGGTGTTGTACATATGATCAACAACTTTTCGGGCGCAGTCGTTGGCAAGATCAAACATACCATAGTTTTCCAGCGATTTCGTACCCATATAAGCAGTCGGCAGCCAGACTGCACCACGCCAATAGCAGCCGGTAACCGGCTCAAAGTCTGCGTCATCACGGGCGACCGTTGTCCAGGGGACCATACCGCCGAGTTTTTCGGGATCACGGAGAAGAGATGCCATACGCTCCGCCTGTTCTTTGGAGGGCATCATAGAAAGCATGGGCCAGAAGGAGGCGGGAGTCAGACACTTCATCTTTTCCAGTGTCTTTTCGTGGATGTCGTAATAGATGCCGTCTTCTTCGTCCCAGTAAAGTTCATTGACTTTTTTCTTGAATGCTTCGTACATCATCTGCCAGCGGGCAGCAATGGCATTTTCACCCAGCAGTGCAGCGATTTTGGAAATAAAGAGCGCAGAAAAGCCCTGCTGTGCAATGGCATCCACCCACAACATTTCCGGATGGTTCGGGCGTTCTTTTTCCGCTTTTGCGCCCACTCTGCCGCGGGGGGTGTTGTCCATACCGCTTCTGCCGCCTTCCCAGAGATAGCCGTTCTCTTTCTTGACAAGGCACGTCGGTGCGCGGGTGTAATCTTTCACCCAGCCGGGTTCAGTCATATTTTCCAGAAATGCAAAATGTCGCTGGAGATATTTGTGTTCCAATAGCAGTTCTTTCAGGTGTTCCCTGTCGCCGGTCATCATGGCGTAGGAATATTCCGCCCAGCTGAACAGCGGGGGATTGTCCGGAATATGAATGCGGACCTGTACCGTATCGCCATCCTTGTAATCCGTCCAGTCCGGTGGATTATGGACCGTGACTTTCGGCAGCTGGTAATGGTCGTGCAAGGGCTTGTAAAAGTTGTTCAGCGTTTCGATGCCGGGGAAGACATTGGGGGCATACTTGCAGAAGAACATCATGAAACAGGTATCCCAGATCCACATATCGGTGATAAGGAATGCTTCGTCCATATACGGGTTCTGGGGCATACCGGGGATGTCGTAAATATGATCATGTGCCAGTTTCCACGCAAGATCGTAAAGTTCCAGATATTCCGGTTTTTCATCAAACACGGGGATCGGGATCTCTTTCTTCCAATCGGGATTGTTCAGATCAAAATTTTTCGGCTTCATATACGCATTTCCTTTCGTTGATTTTCAGTCAATATATCAATATAGCGCACCTTTGCAGAAAATCCAACGGCAAAAAGCAGAGATCATGAAATTTATTCTATAAAATACTGTTGTCAGAAAATCAGGACTGTTTTTTTCCGGCTTGCAATCCATTCCAACCGTGCTATATTATTTCAGTTTCAAGCCGTATAACAGAATAGAACAGCCTATGTTTCCCAGTAAAGAGACTTTGCAAAAAAAGATTTCAGCCGATCCGGATAGCGCCTGCGATCTGCTGGATGCCAATGGTTTTCTTCCGTATCCGGGCGAAAGCCGGCAGGATTTTCTGGTGCGCGCCCTGAAAGATCCATACGAATCACCGGATCTGGATGAATCCTTTGCGGATGCGGTTCCTTTATCTGCAAATGTCCTTTCCGAGGGGGCAGAACGGACAAAAAAGCTGTACGGTTTTGAAGCGTTGTATGTACCGGGCTATGCACTGAAGCACGGTTTCGGCTTTCTGTGGGCAGGCTGTACGCTGACTGATGATCAGGACCGGTCTGTTTTTGCGCTGCGTTTCCCATTCGCCAAACAAACACGCTGGTTCATCTATGACCGTCCGGAGCTGCTTGCCCACGAACAGTCTCACGCAGCACGAACACCCATCAATGACACTGTCCATGAGGAATATTTTGCCTATCAGACCTCTGCATCTCCCCTGCGCCGTTATCTTGGAAACTGTTTCCGGACTGCGGCAGACTCTGTTATCTTTCTGCTCGGTCTGGTCCCGCTTTTTGTGATCGAAGCGTTTTATATGATTGGCAATCCCATTCTGCCGATGTGGCCATTTGCCCTGCTTGCATCCATTTATCCCGCCTTTCTGCTGGTCCGCAATCAACTGGCACGCAATGTAATGAACCGGGCGAAAAAGAATCTTGCAGCCGCAGGAAAGAAACAGATCATGCCTCTGCTGTTCCGGGCGACTGCACAGGAAATCACGGAAATCGCAAATAGCAAGGATATTCCCGCCCTGCTTGCAAATTGGCAGGAAACAGAGTTGCGCTGGACGATCGCACTGCGCCGGTTCAAATGACCGTTTTCCGTTTGTACCACGGAATAAAAAGGAAGTAAAACAGGCTCGGCAGCGCCGTGCTGTATGTGGCAAGCGCATAACCGAGGATCATTCCGAAAAGCCCCATTCCGCACCAGATCCCGAAGAACCAGCTGAAAAAGATCCGGAACACAAATCCATCCAGCAATGCGATCACAAGCCCGAATATGGCATTTCCGATCCCCTGCACAAAACCGTTTGTCCCTTTCATGATCAGGAGCGCGGGATAATGCAGGATCATCGCCGAAACAATCACCGGTGCCAGCTCCAGAACGGCGGGATCGTCCGTAAAAATCCCGAACAGTTGACGGGGGAACAGGAGTTGTGCCGCCCCCAGGATCAGGAAAAAGCCGCCGCTGATCATCCAGGCATAATACACACTCCTGCGGATCCGGTCGATCCTGCCGGCACCGATATTCTGCCCGACGATCGTAGAGACTGCCATCATTACTCCCTGCGAAATCTTGTTTGCCAGTTCATCCAGCCGCAACCCGATTCCAAATGCAGCAGAGGTCGCAACACCGAGGGTATTGATCAGCCCCGTTACAAACAGCATGGAAACATTGATCGCGGCAAAACGGATCGCAAAAGGAATCCCCAGTTTCACCAATACTTTTGCTACGACAGGATCGATCCTCAAAGAACACAGCTTGAAGTCAAAACCGAACACGGACCGATTGGTATAAAGCACATACGCCGCCAGCAGAAATGCAATCGTCTGACTCAACACCGTTGCAACTGCTGCCCCGGTAACACCCCACCGGAAAACCGCCACAAACAGCAGGTCCAGCAGAATATTTGTGATCGCGGAAACAGCAATAAACAGGAAGGGGCGGATCGAATCCCCCACACCGCGCAGCACAGCAGAGATCATGTTGTAGCCGTAAATAAAGATCAGCCCGCCGCCGCAGATCCGCAAATAGGAGGTGGCGCCCGCAGCAAATGCAAAAAAGGTCCGGCAAAAAGAAGCGAAAGAATGGAAACAACGAGCCCAAGCAATGAAACGAGCGTAAACATCGTCCCGGTGGCGGTATTCAGGCGTGCTCTCTCCCCTCTGCCCAGCAGTTGAGAAATCAACACCTGCCCGCCGGTGGCAAATCCCATCCCAAGCATCGTCAGAGAAAAGACCGCCTGACTGGAATTCTGAACGGCGGAGATCCCTCCGGCGCCCACATATTTGCCGACGATCAGCATATCCGCCATGGAATACAGGACCTGCAAACCGTTGGAAAGCATAAACGGAAGCGAAAAAAGCAGCATCCGCTTGAACAACGGTCCCTGCGTAAAATCCTGTATTACTTTCGCCGGCATCTCTATCCCTTCAGGAAACTTTCATCCCTCCGCCGAACGCCACCAGCAGGATCCCGCCAAGAATAACGGCAAATCCGCACCATTGCCACGGAGCAAGCGCCTGTTTATAAAAGACAAACAGGGCAGCCTGACAGATCACAAAAGCGCCGCCGGTGCAAACCGCAAGTGCAATGTTCGGGTGCAGCCCCTTATGCACATACATAAAAGAAAAGATACTGGCAAGGCTGAAAATATTTCCAACCACAAAACCCCACCAGTAATATTTCGGGTCTGTGCTGCCCCATTTGTAGAGCAGAACAGCGATCATCTGAAAAAGGAGATAGACGGTCAAATGGACTCCGAGTAACATATTTTTACCTCAAATTCTGTTTCCCGTGTCCCGCAGAGAGCGAGCGTGGCATGATAACCGCAGCCACCGTCCCGGATCGTTTTATCTTCTGCGGTCAGTTCGAGTCCGTCCACAGTGGCGGTCAGCCGGCTACCAACGGCAGAGAAAGAGACCGGATACAACTGATCCGGCACGAAAGTAAACGGTGCTTCTGCCAGTACCGTCACATCATCATAATAATGCCTGACGATTTTTGCGATCCCGTGTTCAAACTCCAGTGCATAAAAGCGTTTCTGCCCCTGATAACGCACAATCAGCCCGCAGTTATCTCCGCCGTGAATGTTGAACTTACAGCGCATGGTGCTGTCTTTCCAGTACCGGTTTCCGATCACGAACACGCCCATACCTTCATTGCGGACCATGTGGTTCAGCCCGATCCCGTCATTGCTGAAAGAACCGATCTGGTTATCCATGCTGTTGATCCAGCCGTTTCCGAAATTCCAATCGTCACATTCCGGACAATCCTTTCCGGCGGCGAACCGGACATTACCGGCAAAATCTATCGACCGGATCTTAACCGTGGCATCTTTACGGAAACGGAACCCGATCGCACGGATCACATCTTTTTCGTCCGGTTCTGCAGTGATGAGTTCTTCCCTGTTATCCGCATGGACCACCTGACGGACAAGCTCCACCGCATCCAGACCATCGCCATCCACCAGAACTTTCACGCCCGGGTAGATCAGCGGTGTGGAGGGAAAACCGTAGTTGGAAGTTGTCTGTTTGATCACCGGGATCAGCACGGGACGCATAAATGTATCGCCTGCTTTCCCCTCCAACATCAGAGTACCGTTTTCATTCCAGACTCTCCCGCCCTGCTCCGCCATAAAGCCGTGGACCGAACCGGGAAGTGTGAAGTGCCAGAAACCGGGCTGTTTTTCTGCGGGACCAACTCCGGCGATTTTGCGTCCAATGGCAGCGATCCGGTACGCTTCACAGGCAACGTCGGATGTAGAAAATGTACCTTCGGCAGTCGGCACATAGACCCGGTCGGCGAAGGGGGTCAGATAATCGTAAGGTGCTTTCATACCGTCAAGACCGGCAACGAGTGCAGAGACAGAACCCACATTTGCCGCATTACAGTCCGTATCCCAACCGGCGGTGTTTACGATCTGCATAGCTTTGTGGAAGTCATTTCCGGCATACGCCCACGCCATGACCATTACCGCATGGTTCGGCACCACATGACAACCACCACCGTATTTGTGATAGCCATATTTTTCATTGATCCGGTCAAAAGTCCGGTTCCAGTCGCCGTCCTCTTTTGCCCAGGCACGGACATCCCGGTGGATCTGCGCAACGAGGCAGTCTTCCGGGATCACGCTGACGCCCTGATCCAATACCTGTTCCATATTCAATGTATCATCAAAGGCGGCGGAAACCATAGCGGCAACGACCTGTGCGGCGTAAACTGCTTCGCCATCGTGGGAAACACGGGCGGCTTTGGCAGCCAATTCTGCGGCAAGTTTCACATTACAGGGAGCGACCATACCAAAGGCATCAATAAAGATCTGGGCGCCGATCTGTTCGGCAACGGTCTGCCCATTCATGGTAATACTGCCGGAAGCGGGAGAGTGGATGCCGTTTTTCAGGCGCAGGTAAGCCGTATGTTCCGTGGAGAAACACATCCCGCCCCACCAGAGGATGGTCTGTTTTTCCAGCAGATAGTTCAACCAGGTATCGCCGAAAAACCGGTCGGGAGTCTGTGCGTAAAGTCCGCTGTCCGCCAATGCACGAACGAAAGTGAATGTACCGGAAATGTCATCATCCGTCACGATGAGCGGTACGCCCATTTCATCGGCACAGTAATGATCCAGGATCGGACCGAACTTTTCCTGGATCCACGCTTTGGATCTGCCCTCAATGGGTCTGCCGAAGTACACACCGGCAACTTTGCCCAACAGCGCAGTATAGACTTTTTCTTCGTACCGTTTCCAATCTGTAAACATGGTAAGATTCCTTCTATTCTTAAAAGAAACCGCAGCCGGTTGGCTGCGGAGTGTTTTTTGTTCAGTGGGATGGGATCAAGCCTGATCAGCGACGACGGCGGCTCTTGGGTTCGTCATCGAAATCATCTTCAAAACCATCGCCGAAGTCTTCATCAAAATCATCCAGATCGCCGAATTCATCTTCATCACCGAATTCATCGTCGCCGAATTCGTCATCATCATCATAGAATTCGTCTTCATCATCGTTGAGAACATTACCGGCAGTGATGAGAGCGCCGCACTCCGGACAGCATCCGTCTTCGGCTTCCATCTGCTTTTCGTTGATCTCGCTGTCGCAATAGGGGCAAATCATAACCATTTTTCTGAGTCTCCTTGCGTTAAGTTCGTCTTTTCTGTGACTATACTGAAAAATGAAGAAAAGTCAAATCAAAAATGCACTTTTCTCCGCTTTTTTTCTTATTTTTTCAAAGCATCCATCACCAGCCCGGAGTAAAGCTCCATAAGCGTGATCCCGGCAGCCATAGCGGCTTTCGGCAACAGACTGCTTTCCGTACATCCCGGCATACTGTTTCCTTCCAGCACATAGACTTTGTTATCTTTGTTCCGGACAATGACATCGACACGGACCAGGGTTTCTGCGTGAAGCGCCTTCGCAAAACGCAGGCAGAGCTCTCTCATCTCTGCGACAGCGTCAGGATCGATTCCCTGAGGCGGACAGAGATAAAGGGTTTCCCCTTGCGCGTGGGTGTACTTTGCGTCATAATCATACAATTTTCCGGGATAACGGATCTCAACCGGCGGCAGCGCCTTGCCGAGCAGGATCCCGACGGTTGCTTCAATTCCTTCGATGTATTCTTCCACCAATGCAATTTTATCGTGCTTCAGAGCCAGTGCCAACGCCTCCTGCCACTGATCCGGTTTTTCCACCAATGTCAGACCGAATGTAGAACCTTCGCTGTTCGGTTTGACGATCAGGGGCAGTTCCATGCCTTCCGGGATCGGAGCGGCAGGATCGGTCACAACAGCATAGCGGGCATTGGTGATCCCGTTTTCGTCCATAACTTTTTTGGATGCAACTTTATCCATCACGATCTTCATGGATTCCGAGGGAGAGCCAACTGTCTTGATCCCGGCATCTTCCAGCATTTTCTGGAGCGTTCCGTCTTCCCCGAAACCACCATGGAGGACAGGGTAGACCACATCCGCCCAGCGCATATCTTCGGTGATTTCCAGCTGCTGAATGTCATATTCCCGCACATCGAATCCGGCATCCCGGAGCGATTTTGCCACTCCGGCAGCGGAAAGCAGAGAAACTTCCCGCTCGCTGCTGACACCACCCTTGAGGACCAGCACTTTGATGCGGGGGCGGTCCGTTCCCCATTTTTCTGCTGTTTCCATATCAATAAACCTCACTTCAGGTTTCAGTATGATCCCGGTGGAATCGTAGACTTTTTTTGCCATCGCCTCTGTGGTCTCCACAAAGGCTTTTTCTGTCGGGGCAAGCTCCGCCCGGTCAACCCGGTTGATGATCCAGTTTGCATGGTCCGGCGACACTTGAAAACGACCTTCCGACAGGCTTTTGGCACCGCATTTTTCAAGGATACGCCCCGCAGGGAGTGTCGTTGCCGGATTACGGAAAACGCTACCGGCACTGCGTCCGGCAGGCGCACGCATCCGGCGGAGCAGTTCCCGTTTCAGCAACACATTTTCCTCTTCCGGATCAATCGCTTTGAAACGGAAGATCACCCGCAGGATCATCTGATCCTCCGGGATCGAGGTGTGGCGGTACGCCCAGTCAAAAGAAACTTTCCGGTGCCGTTTCACCTTGCCGGTGTTCAGGTCCAGAAACTCAATCGACTCAATAAACTCGCTGATGCACTGTCCGTTCGCTCCGGCGTTCATAACCGTTGCTCCGCCGATCGTTCCGGGGATGCCGTAAAGACCGGCAGCTCCGCCGAAAGAGTTGGCGCAGGCAAAATCCAGCACATTCTTCAGGGAGAGCGCCGCACCGGCAAAGAAAATGCCATCTTTGGCATGATAGATCTGGGAAAGATCCCCGCCGGGTGCAGCATAGATTTTGAGAAAAACCGTATCCGGCAACGTACGGTCAGCGCCAACAAGGTTGGTACCACCGCCGATGGGACGGATCTTCAGATCGGGATATTCTTTTTTCAACGCCGCGACCAGATCCGATGCCTGCGCCGTGTTTCCGACCCGGAACAGGGGAAACGGTGCGACACCCGCACCGAGGGAAGTGTAACGGTTCCAGGAGGCTTCCTGATCAAACTTCACCCCGGGGATCGCCGCAGCGATGTCAGCAAACGACTTGCGCTTACTTTTTATAAACCACAGACGGATCAAAGACACGTTCTCCAACGATTTCCACTTCACCATCTTCTTTCAGTCTGCGGAAGAAGCAGCTGCGATAACCTTCGTGACAGGCAGCGCCGCCGATCTGATCGACCTTGAACACGACCGTATCTTCATCGCAGTCGATCAGGATTTCCTTGACGACCTGACGGTTGCCGGATTCTTCGCCCTTCTTCCAGAGCTTGCTGCGGCTGCGGGACCAGTAGGTGGCATAGCCGCTCTTGAGGGTTTCGTTCCAGGATTCTTCGTTGATGTACGCCAGCATCAGCACATCGCCGGTCTGGTAATCCTGCGCGATCGCAGGGATCAGACCGTCGCCTTTTTTGAAATCGAGTTCGATCATTTTTCTTGACTTTCTTTTGTTGTATGGTTAGCTTTTGTTTTTTCTGTTCAATCCGCCTTATCCAGCAGAAGGATCGCATCGGTACAGTCCGCAGAGACCTTGACCGAGAAACGGACCGCATCGCCGGGGGTGATCATACGTGTTTCTACAGGGCTGAAGGTCTTGACTCCATTCTTTCCGGTCAGGAGAAAACGGTACCGGTAGGGACGGGGTCCTTCATCGGTCACGAGCCATTCAAAGAAGGGCAGTTCGTTCATTTTGCCATAAACTCTGGCATAACGGGTGCCATCGGGAGACACCTCAAAAACATTTTTCCCGGGGATAGTGAAATATTTTTGAAAATCTTTTTTACAGATCATCTCCGCCTGAACGGGGTTGATCGCCGGATCCGCCTGATCGCCCATCAATGCTTCAAATGTTTTATCATCGACCAATTCCACAAGGACAACCGTTTCCGGGTCCACGGTAACTGCCGGTGTTTCCGTGACGGCAGGTGTAACTCCACCGGTGCCGGCGACATCTTCCGTGGTGCAGCAAGCAGCCAGGGAGAACACACAGAAAACTGCGGTCAAGGCAAACAAAAATCTTTTCATCATGAGTATTTCTCCTGAAAAAGTAAGCAAATCTCCGGTAACTTACACCGGAAAACCGCCGTGTCAAGGGTGATTTTCAAAAAATCACAGTTCTTTCAGGGATTTGCCCACATAGATCTGACGCGGACGCACGATCTTGGTCTTGCTGCCGATCATTTCCTGCCAGTGAGCGATCCAGCCCGGCAGACGCGCCAGCGCGAACATGACCGTGAACATACTTTCCGGAATACCCAGCGCCCGGTAAACGATCCCGGAGTAGAAGTCCACATTGGGATAAAGGTTCCGTTCGATGAAGTAATCATCCTTGAGGGCTGCTTCTTCCACTTCGCGGGCAATATCCAGCAGGGGATCGTGAATATTCATCTTTTCCAGGAACTCGTGGCACTTCTTCTTGATGATCTTCGCACGGGGGTCAAAAGTCTTGTAAACACGGTGTCCGAAGCCCATGAGCTTGGTGGCACAATTTTTGTCCTTGACCTGATTGAAGAACTTTTCAATGCTGCCGATTTCCTGAATGTGGCGGAACATGGCAACGACTTCCTGATTGGCGCCGCCGTGAAGCGGACCGGAAAGAGCGGAGATACCCGCAGAAATAGTGGCGTACAGGTTCACCTGCGCACTGCCGATGGTCCGGACCGTTGTGGTGGAGCAGTTCTGTTCGTGGTCGGCATGGAGGATCAGCAGGCTGTTGAGGATCCGCACGGCATCGTCATTGATCTCATAAGGCGCAACCGGAGAATCGAACATCATATTCAGGAAGTTGGCGCAGTAAGAGAGGTCGTGCCGCGGATAAACCACGGGTTCGCCGATGCTCTTTTTATAGGCGAACGCCGCCATCGTACGGACCACTGAAATCAACCGTGCGGTGGAAAGTTCAATATCTTCCTTCAGGGAGAGCTGGTCCACATTGGGATAAAATACCGCCAGAGCGTTGATCATGGTGGAGAGGATGTGCATCGGGTGTGCGCCGCAGGGAGAGTGGTCGAAGAAGTGGCGCATATCTTCGTGCATAAGACTGTTTACGTTCAGCAGATGGGAGAACGTGCTTTTCTGTTCTTTGGTGGGCAGAGCGCCGTGAACCAGCAGGTATGCCACCTCCACAAAGGAGCATTTTTCCACCAGCATTTCCACGGGGATCCCGCGGTAGTGGAGAATTCCTTTTTCACCATTCACATAAGTAATGCTGCTGAGGCAGACTGCCGTATTCATCAGGCTTTTATCCAGCATAACGCAGCCGGTGGTCTTCCGCAGGTCGGAAGCATCAAATGCGGTCTCGCCTTCCGAACCGGTGATGACCGGCAGTTGGATCTCTTTGCCTTTATAACTCAGCGTTGCAAATTCGTTCAAGTCTTTCATCTGTTCAGCTCCATTTCAGGGGTTGTTTGTGCCGAACCCTTAATATACAACAATAAGAAAGAAAGTCAAGTCCCATCCGTAAAAAACATGAAAAATGAGGAAACTGCACATTTGATATTGAAAAACCGGGAACACATGCTATATTATAAGCCGTGTTATTTTAACGTCAACGATCTGGAGTCCGGCAATATGAAAAAAGCGATCTTTCTGGTGCAGTGTCCCGACCAAAAGGGAATCCTCGCCGCGATCACCTCGTTCTTTGCATCCCGGAAATTCAACATTCTGCACTGCCAACAGTATACAGATGTCCGGGAAAACCAATATTTCACCCGCATTGTCCTTGATATTACCAGTATGCCCTTCACCAAACAACAGCTGGAGGAGGAGTTCAAATCCTTTGCCGATACACTGGATGCCCGGTGGAGCGTCCGGTACAGCGATACAAAGCAGCGAATGGCGATCCTTGTCTCCAAGACATCCCACTGTCTGTATGATCTTCTGGTACATCTTCAGGATGGCGACATCAACTGCGAAGTACCGCTGATCATCAGCAACCATCCGGATCTGGAGGAAGTTGCCGCCAAGTTCCGCGTTCCGTTTTTCTGCTGTCCCATTCTGAACGGGGATAAAAAGGCGCAGGAAAAAGAGATCCTCGCCCTGCTCAAGAAGCACGATATCGATCTGGTGGTCCTTGCCCGTTATATGCAGGTTCTTTCGGATAACTTCATTCAGCAGTTCCCGGAAAAGATCATCAATATCCACCACGCGTTTCTCCCGGCGTTTCAGGGCGGCAATCCCTATGTCCGGGCGTGGGAACGGGGGGTAAAGATGATCGGCGCCACGGCACATTACGCCACGGCGGATCTGGACGAAGGGCCCATTATCGAACAGGATGTGGAACGGATCACCCACGAAGCGGATCCGGACGATCTCAAGCGGATCGGAAAAGATATTGAACGCCGCGTTCTCACCAGAGCGGTCCGGGCATGGATGGATTTCCGGATCATCACCAGCGGACGCCGCACCATCGTTTTTTCAGCATAACAACCCTTAACGGAAAGACATATTATCATGCAAAAATCTGAAGGCTTTTCCAGCAGAATCGGTTTTGTTCTGGCTGCTGCCGGTTCGGCAGTGGGGCTGGGCAACATCTGGCGTTTCCCCTATCTTGCAGCCCAGCACGGCGGCGGGATCTTCCTCCTGACTTATCTCATCCTTATGCTCACGTTCGGTTATGCGCTGCTGCTTTCCGAAAACGCTATCGGCAGAATGACCGGCAAGGGCCCCATCGGCTCCTTCCGCGGTCTGACCGCCGACAAAAGCAAAGGTCTGCGCTGGATCGGGATCGGCGGCTATCTGAATGCGCTGGCGCCTCTGATCATTGTTCCTTATTACTGCGTAATCGGCGGCTGGGTGGTCAAGTATGCAGCAGCATTTTTCACCACGCCGGTCTCCGAATTCAGCAAGGACAACACCGTGATCACAGCTGCGGGCAAAACTTCCACTTTTGCGGCAGAATATTTCGGCGGCTTTATCACTTCCACCTGGGAACCGCTGATCTACTTTCTGGTGTTTGCAGCGATCACACTGATCGTGGTGGCATTCGGGGTGGAAAAAGGCGTGGAACGGTCCAGCAAACTGCTGATGCCGGTTTTGATCGTACTGATCATCGCGATCTGTATCTACTGTGCATTCCTGCCCAACGCAAAGGAAGGTTTTGTCTATTACCTGAAACCGGATTTCAGCAAATTCAGTTTTATGACGGTGGTTGCCGCCATGGGACAGCTTTTCTACTCTCTCTCCCTCGCTATGGGGATCATGATCACGTTCGGCTCCTATATGCGCAAGGAAGATGACCTGCTTTCCAGCGTGACTCACGTGGAACTTTTCGATACCTGTGTGGCATTTCTTGCCGGTCTCATGATCATCCCCGCGGTGGTGGCATTCGGCGGTCCGGAAGCAGCAGAAGCAGCCGGTCCGGGTCTGGTCTTTGTGACCATGCCTCAAGTCTTTGCATCTTTCCCCGGCGGTCAGTTTGTGGGGATCGCGTTCTTTGTGCTGGTGCTGTTTGCTGCGGTGACATCTGCCATCTCGCTGGCGGAGACCAATGTGAACACCATGTGTCAGGAGCTGAAGCTCAGCCGCAAAATGGCTGTGATCTGGAACGCAGTGGAAATTGTCGGTATCGGCTCCATTACGGTCCTCGGGTACAGCGTTCTCTCCAATGTCCGGCTGCTCTTCTTCCTGCCCGGCAAACCGGCGGGCATGGATATTCTGGACTCCCTGGACTATGTCAGCAACAGCATTCTCCTGCCCATCGCGGCGATCTTCACCACGCTGCTGGTGGTGGCGGTGATCGGGATCAATACCATTGTGAAGGAACTCAAGGGCGGCGAACGGAAATGGCCTCGTGAGATCGTTTACCGCTTCTGTATGCGCTTTGTCGTGATCCCTGCTCTGATCCTGATTCTGCTGGCGGCAGTGGGCATCTTTGACTGATTGTGAAGAATAACGGCAAGCAGCCATGAGCATTATTGCGTTTGTCCTGATCGTTGTTTCTGCGGTGCTTCACGCCTCGTGGAATCTGATGGCAAAAAAATCGACGATGACCGTACCGTTTTATGCGATCATCTGCACCACCTCCGCCCTGCTCTGGCTTCATGTTCAATTCTGGACACCCATCCCGGTCCTGGACCTGCCGGGACCGTTCTGGCTGTATCTGGCGGGCTCCATCGCCAGCGATGTGACGTACTGTTTCGGGCTGCTTCTGGTGTACCGGACCATGGAGATGTCAACCGTCTATCCCGTCATGCGTTCCCTGCCGCTGCTGATGACAGCGCTTCTGACGGCAGTGCTTGGCTGGGGTGCGCCTCTTACGCCCGTTGCGCTGGCGGGGATGGGCGTGGTCTTCTGCGGGTGCATGATTATGCCGTTAAAAAAATTCGGTGATTTCTCGCTGAAAAACTATCTCAACTGGAACTTCCTTTTCACCATGATCGTAGCTCTGGGGACCACCGGCTATACGATCTTTGACAGTCAGTCACAGAGCGTCATCCGTGCGGCGTTTCCGGACATTTCCAAGCCGGTCGTCTCGCTGACTTACTACTCCACCCGCGGGATCGCTCTTTCCTCCACGCTCTGGCTGCTGATCCTGTTCCGCTCTGCCGATCGTGCGGCGGTTGCAGAATACTGGAAGAAACGGAGCATCATGCCCGTGCTTGCCGGACTCGCCGCCAGTTTGTGCTATGTCCTGGTACTGATCGCCATGAACTATGTAACGAATGTCTCCTTTGTTCAGGCGTTCCGGCAGATCGGTCTGGTCCTCGGTATGGCTGGCGGCTTCATCTTTTTGAAGGAAAAATGTACGCTCACAAAGATCGTGGGGATCATCCTCATTCTTTCCGGGCTTGCCATCACAATTATCCGGTAAAACACTTGCAAAAACAGGATCCGGCATTATATTAGAGAAAACGAAAAAACAAAATTATATAAGGAAACATGATCATGCTGAAAAAACTGCTGCCTCTGTTCGCTGCTGCGCTCTGCCTCCTCACCGCATGCGGAGGTGAAAAAGAAAAGACCTTTACTGTCGGGTTCGATGCAAACTTCCCTCCCTACGGTTTTAAGGATAACAATGGTGAATACACCGGCTTTGACCTGGAACTGGCAGAAGAGGTCGCCCGCCGCAACGGCTGGAAACTGGTCAAGAAGCCCATTAACTGGGATGCCAAGGATATGGAACTTTCCTCCGGGAATATCGACTGTATCTGGAACGGTTTTACCATCAACGGCAGAGAAGACAAATACGAATGGACCAAGCCCTATGTGGACAACTCCCAGGTTGTGGTCGTGCTGAAAGATTCTTCCATCAACAAGCACAGCGATCTTGCCGGAAAAGTGGTCACAGTTCAGACCGATACCCCCATTCAGAAAGCCCTGAAGCCCGATGGCGACCTGAAAGCGATCGGTAACACATTCAAGGAACTGCGTACCGTCGCAAACTACAATCAGGCTGTTATGGAACTGGAAGCCGGCAGCTGCGATGCCGTTGCCATCGACATCGGCGTGGCAAACTCCAAGATGAACAGCGGTAAATTCCGGATGCTGGAAGAACCACTGATGAAAGAACAATACGGGATCGGCTTCCTGAAAGGCAATACCGAACTGCGCGATCTGGTGGAAAAGACCCTGATCGAAATGGTCAAAGACGGCACTGCCGCCAAGATCTCCGCAAAATATTTCAAGGGCGAAGATGTCCTGATCATCGGGAAGTAAAATGTTTCTGGCAGACATCACACTTTTTCAGATTGTCAAGCAGCTGTCCGAGGGTCTTCTGGTCTCTACGGAGATCTTTTTCCTGACCCTGATCTTTGCCCTGCCCCTGGGGTTGCTGATCGCCTTCGGAAGAATGTCAAAGTTTGCACCTCTGCGCTGGCTCTGCATCTTTTACATCTCCGTTCTGCGCGGAACGCCGCTGATGCTTCAACTGCTGGTGTGGTATTTTGCTCCTTTTTATCTCTTCGGTATCAAACTCAGCAGTCTTGCCATCGGGAATATTGATTACCGGTTCACCGCTGTGATCATCGGGTTCGCTCTGAACTATGCGGCATATTTTGCCGAAATCTACCGGTCCGGTATTGAATCTATGCCGAAAGGTCAGTACGAAGCGGCAACAGTCCTCGGCTACACAAAGACGCAAACTTTCTTCCGGATCATTATGCCTCAGGTGGTCAAGCGGATCCTGCCGCCGATCACCAACGAGACGATAACTCTGGTCAAAGATACATCCCTCGCTTTCTCTCTGGCGGTGCTGGAAATGTTCACCATTGCCAAAGAGATCGCCAGCGCTCAGACAACGATGATGCCCTTTGTCATCGCCGGGCTGTTCTACTATATCTTCAACTTCATCGTCGCTGCGTTCATGGGCTGGGTCGAAAAGAAACTGAACTATTACAGGTGACCTCATGGCAAACGTTTTTCAAGTAAGAAATCTGAAAAAATCTTTCGGCGATAAAACCGTTCTGAAAGATATTTCTCTCGCCGTCGGTAAAGGCGAAGTCGTTGCCGTGATCGGGCCCTCCGGGTCCGGCAAGACCACTTTTCTCCGTTGTGCCACCATGCTGGAAGATATGGACAGCGGAGACTTGTGCTTCGGCGATCTGTGCGTAGTAAACAGTTGGACAAAAGCGATGGCACGGATCAAGTGCGGTCTCGTGTTCCAGAACTTCAACCTCTTCCCCCATTTCTCCGTGCTTCAGAACATAACCGATGCCCCCATCCATGTGCAGAAACGGGACAAAAATGAAGTCGTTGAAACGGCAATGAAACTGCTGAAAAAGATGGGACTGGAGGACCGGGCAGACGCATACCCCTGCGAACTTTCCGGCGGTCAGCAGCAGCGCGTCTCCATCGCACGGGCTCTGGCAATGAATCCGGAGATCCTGTTCTTCGATGAACCGACATCCGCTCTGGACCCGGAACTGACCAACGAGATCCTCAAAGTCATCCGCAGCCTCGCCGATGAAAAAATGACCATGGTCATCGTGACCCATGAGATCGATTTCGCCGCCGCTGTGGCAGACCGGATCATTTTTATGGCGGACGGCTATATCGTGGAAGAAGGCCCCGCCAGAGAACTGGTCGCCAATCCCAAAAACGAACGGACAAGAGCCTTCCTCGCCGGACTTGATAAGTCCAGCATCTTCTGATTCTCCCAACAATACTTGACACAGACTGCACCGGCTCGCAGCACGCACGCGGGGACGCGGCGGCGCACAGGCGGCGCTTGCGCCTGCCTGTGCTATGCGCTGCCCGGCAGCGCAGCACCCCGCTCTGCGGGGGTTGCCGCCGCGTCCCCGCCGTGCGTGCGTCATCCGCCCGTTTCCATACAAAAAAGCACCCCGGACCGCATGGATCCGGAGTGCTTCGGACTTATCGTTACCGGTTCCGTCTTACTTGACGGTCACAGCGACCTTGATGCCCTTCATCTGGACGTTGGTTTCCAGAGCTTCCTGGATGTCAGCCAGATCGAAGTGATGGGTCACCAGTTCTTCCACGGGCAGACCGATGCCCTTGGCGCGCTTGAGGAATGCGAACGTGGTGGGATAATCCTGCGGCGTGTAGACCCAGGAGCCGACCAGTGCGATTTCCTTGTTGCAGATGTCGAAGTGGTGATTGATGGAACATTCGCCGCCGTCCATGAAGAACCCGACTTCGCACATACCACCGCCGCGACGGACCATCTTCCATGCGTTCTTTGCAGCTGCAGCCACGCCGGTACACTGGATGAGGAATTCGGCGCCGAGGCCATCGGTCGCAGCCTTCACGTCGGCGAGCTGATCTTCAAACTTCTTGTAGTTCATGAAGTTGATCGTTGTCGTTGCGCCCATACGCTTGGCGAATTCCAGACGGTTGTCGTTGCCATCGACGGCGATGATATTTTCGATACCCAGCGTACGGAGGACCGCCATAACCATCAGACCGATGGGACCGCAGCCCTGAACGAGGACTTTCGTATCGAAGCGGAGCAGACCGGTCAGTTTGGCGCGTTCCACAGCGTGGATGGCAACGGCTGCCGGTTCCACCAGCATCCGCTGATCCAGCGTCATGCCATTCACTTTGAAGACGGTGGAGTTTTTACGGATCACGAGATATTCCGCAAAGTAGCCGTTAAAGTGGATATCATCATCCGGGTTCAGACCGTAGATACCGCTCTTTTCGCACATATTGGTGCGGGCGGGGGTATTGCGGCAGGCGTTACATTCGCCGCAGGGAATGATGCAGGTAACGATCTGGTCGCCGACGCCCAGCGGTGCGCCGGTGAAGTCGGTCGTGATGTTCTTGCCGATCTTGACGATCGTACCGGAGCCTTCATGACCGAGAACAGTGGGGCAGAGACCGAAGGGGTCGCGCTTGTATTCGTGTCCGTCCGTGCCGCAGACGCCACAGCCTTCCACCTTGACCAGCATTTCATCATCGCTGATTTCGGGGATCGCGTATTCGCGCAGTTCAAACTTGCCCGGTTCCACCAGAACGGCGGCCTTGGCTTTTTTCGGAATCGTGAACTTTTTGGGTGCGGCTTTCGCGGCGCACTTCTTGCAGGCTGCCTTTTTCGGGGCTGCCGCTGCTTTTTTCGGGGCTGCTTTCTTTGCCATGTTTGTTCTCCTCATAAAGTTGAGTTTTTAGTAGAAAAGTTGCGTTTGCAGGATATTTTAATCCCTTTTGCCCGCCTTTTCAAGTCTTTTTCGCGGTTTTTGCAATTTTTTTCATTGAAAAACGCGTTCACTGTGCCATATTATCCACAAATCTCAATACGATCAACAAAAATCACCATCAGGAGAAAAACATTATGTCGAAACTTGAGATCAAATCGATCAGTTCTCTGGCAAAGATCTTCCCCTCGGAAGACATGAGCAAGATCAAAGGCTGCAAGACGGGAACGGTCCTCAAAGGCGAGCGCTACTCATTCCAGGTTGCATACCGGATCACGGAAAGCTGGGGCGGCTATATGCACGTGGAAACGGAATCCCCCCTCAAGAATGTGCTTGCCCGCCGCACCGAACTGGTTCCGGTCCGCCACACGGCATACGATTTTGATGATGATATTATCTCCAAAGAACCCGGACTCTATCCCGATATCCTCTACCCGCTGGAAAACGGCACGTTCCGCTATACGGTCAACCAGTGGAAAACGGTCTGGATCACGGTGGATGTGCCGAAGACCTGCAAGGCGGGAACCTATCCGGTCAAAGTGACTCTCCACGCCGGACCGAAACCGGGCGGGACGGATCCTGTAGTCAGCAAGAGCGTCACGGTCAATCTGGAAGTGCTGGACGCTGTTCTGCCGCCGCAGGACCTGATCGTGACGCACTGGTTCCACTCGGACTGCCTTTCTGTCTACTACAATGCGCCGGTCTTCAGCGAAGAATACTGGACGCTGGTGGAAAACTATTTCAAGAGCTACGCCGAACACGGCAGCAACATGGTCCTGACGCCGGTCTTCACGCCGCCGCTGGATACGGAAGTCGGCAGAGAACGCCCCACCGTCCAGCTGATCAAAGTCAAGGTGGATAAGAAGGGCAAGTACAGCTTCGACTTCTCGCTGCTGGACCGCTGGATCACGCTGGCGAAAAAGTACGGGATCAAGTATTTCGAGATCTCTCACCTGTTCTCCCAGTGGGGCGCAGAGTATGCTCCGAAGATCGTCGCCACGGTCAACGGCAAAGAAGAAAAGATCTTCGGCTGGCATACGGCATCCGACTCCAAAGAATATCACGACTTCCTGGCAGCGTTGATGCCGGAACTGACCGGGTATTTCAAGCAGAAAAAGATGCAGAAGAATGTATTTTTCCACTGCTCCGATGAACCGAGCGCAAACTATATGGAAAAGTTCAAAATTGCCGCCGAAACCCTGCGGAAATATACCAAAGGCTTCCGGGTCTGCGATGCCCTCTCCAGCGTGGAATTCTACAAGACCGGTCTGGTGCCCCTGCCCATCCCCAGCGAAAACCATATTGAACCCTTTGTGGAAGCCAATGTGAAGCCGCTGTGGACCTACTACTGCTGCGGACAAACCCACAAGGTCAGCAACCGGTTCCTTCACTTCCCCTCCTCCCGGAACCGTATCCTCGGTGCGCTGCTCTTCCGGTACGACATCGAAGGCTTCCTGCAGTGGGGCTTCAACTTCTGGTTCAGCACCCTCTCCCAGTTCCCCCTGAACCCGTATGAAGATACCAACAGCAACTTTGCCTTCCCGCCGGGCGACGCCTTCATGGTCTATCCGGGCAAAGACGGCACGCCGGTGGAATCCATCCACCACGAAGTCTTTGCAGAAGGTCTGCAGGACCTGCGGGCACTGCGTCTGCTGGAAAAACTCATCGGCACGGAAAAAGTCAACGAGCTGCTGGACAAGGCAACACCCGGCAGAGTCAAGAAGATGACCATGACCGATTATCCGCGGGGCGAACAGAATGTGCTCAAACTCCGCAAACAGATCAATGAACTGATCCGGGAAAATCTGAAGTAAGCCGGAAGAAGACTCCCGATAGCAACCCGCCTCCGGCAGAGACGCGAGGCGCGGAGCTGCGCCGCCACGGTAAAAAAACCGGGCGGCGCGCTTTTTTTGCGCGGCGGTTAAACCCACACGGTCAGCGCAGTACTCCGCCGCCGCGCAAAAAAAGCAGCCCTGACCGCCGTTACCGGCGGTCAGGGCATGGCTCCGCGCCCCGCGCTCTGCCGGGGTGGCATCCTTGCTCACGACACAAAAAAAACGGACATCGTTTTACCGGTGTCCGTTTTGAGAAATCAAAGGGGGGTGAACTTACTGTTCAAAGCGGCGTTTGCCGCCGAAACCGCCGCGGCGGTTGAAGTTGTTCCGGGGACGATCTTCCCGGGGGCGTGCTTCGTTGACAACGAGCGCTCTGCCGCCGACTTCGGAGCCATTGATCGCTTCGATTGCGGCTTTTGCTTCACCGGCGTTGCTCATTTCCACAAAGGCGAATCCTTTGGGTCTTCCGGAATCCCGGTCCATAACGATACGGACGGCATCCACAGTTCCATACGCACCAAACAACTCTTTGACTTCGGCATCCGTCATCGAGTACGGCATGTTTCCAACATAAATATTCATGCTGGGTGTTCCTTTCGCAGCTTCCACTGCATGTTGCTGTAAAAATCTGCGTACAATACAACTATGGACATTCCAAAAGAGAGTGGTCAGGATTCAAAAAGGAGGTGCGGCGTTGTTGTTTCCGTTCCGTCACCGGATGGATCTGAACAGTTCAAATCTTTCTGCCCCGTTGCAGGGCTGCCATGCAGTATCACCGTAAATTTTTACGTTTTACAATCAGGTGCAATTTCACCGTTTCCACCCTCGTGGTGAACAACGTCGCCCGCCTGACTGATGACTACTGTAACGCCCTTTCAGAAAAATGCAAGGTGTTGAAATGAAAATTTTTGAGAAAAATTGATCTTTTTACAGCAATTCGTTCACATAATGACGCTGTGCATGGTCCTGATCCAGAATTTTCTGGTAGTAAGGATAGCCGATCCCCTTCAGGACACCTTCCTCATTAAACACCAGCGGGGTACATTCATCCCGGGTCACCTGACCATCCATCCAGCACACGCGGGTAAAGTAAAACCACACGTTATCCAGGCTGTATTTTTCCTGCACCGGTTCCCCCATGATCTCCCGGACCTGATCTTTGGTCATACCCACGCTGACCTGCTTCAGATTTTCCGAGTTCCGGTGCGCTTCTGAATAAGAACAGCCGCCGAGCAGAGAAAGTCCCAGCAGCAGAACGATCATTTTAACAATATTCTTCATTTTTTCAAATTTCCTTGCAATACTTTTGTTTTTCCTGCGTTACTATAACACATAACCGGAGATCTTGCAACAAAGTCGCGGGAAAAAATGAAAAAATTTTTCACCGCTGTAATTTTGGCGCTTGACTTTCAGTTAAGCAAGACTATATTATCAGCAAAGCCCGCCTTTTCAACCTCAAAGGCAAAAAACAGGAAAGGAGTTCCACCATGAAAGCAAGGTTTTTCATCACCGCCGTATGTGCCATGTTCGCCATGACCATCAACGCCCAGACACTCCATGAGATGGCATTCGCCGCCCCTTCCAATGCAACCGAGATCATGGGGATGGATACAACCCGGGCTGTTCCCGGTTTCTTCCCGCGCCAAGTCCCCTTCAAAATTGGCATCAAAGCTGAAGCGGACAGCCGTCAGAGTGAGTTCGAATACGAAGATTATCTCTTTACCTCTCCGGAAATGGCAAAAGGTTACCTGGCGAATCAAGCCATGCGGCACGGTCAGAAGGTCGGCACGGTCAACGGCAAAGAGGGTTTCACCTACAAGAGAAGAGGTGAAGATGTCCACACGGCTATCCTCACAGCGCCGGACCGTGTTCTGGAAACGGAAGTGGACCGTGGTTCCATCCAGTACAGCAACAGCAATCTTTACACGCCTTACGCCGACCTCATGAGAAATGCGTTCTTCATTGCGATCGGACAGGAAAAGAAGGGGCTTAAAACGGTAACCCATGTTTTCTGGATCGAACCGTCGGGCAAAGAAGCGTGGGCAACAGTCTCCATCGAATACACCTCCAAGGCAGTTGCAGAACGGTGTTTCAATGCGGGTCTCAAGCCGGAACGGGGTGATGCTGCAGAAAATGCGATCCGTGCAAAGATCATACGGGTCACGATCCCCAGTCTGGACGCTGCAAACCGGATCACGTTCCGGGTGCCGCTTACCAGTGCAAGAGAAATCGAAGCATTGATGGATGTTGCCGAAGATATGGCTGACGAAGACGATGATGATGATGACGATTGATCGCTTCATCTGATGAAAGTGTGAAAGTATGATCAAGACACAGAAATTCCTCGTAAACGGTATGGCTTGCTCTGCCTGTCAGAGCCATGTGGAAGCGGCAGTCCTGAAGCTGGATGGCGTCAAGACCGCACAAGTCAGCTTGTTGGAAAAAACGCTTCTTGCCGCCTATGATCCGCTTCTGGTAACGCCGGAGCAGATCATGCAGGCGGTCACGAAGATCGGTTTTACCATTCAGCCGTTTCAGGAGGAAACTGTGGCTGATCCGGCAGAACAGAACAGGGCAGAACGGAAGACGCTCGGCAGACAGTTCTTCATCTCTCTGATCTTCCTGCTGTGTCTTTCTTATCTTTCGCTTGCGGGATTTCTGGGCTTGCCGCTCCCGGCGGCGCTTGCGGAAAGTTTCTTTGCTTCCGCTATGATCCAGCTGCTGTTGCTGCTGCCGATCCTCTACCTGAACCGCCACTATTACATCCGGGGTTTCCAGCACCTGTTCAAGCGGATCCCGGATATGGAAACGCTGGTTGCGGTCGGCACGGCAACCGGGATCCTTTACAGTGTTGGAGTCATTGTGTATCTGATGTTTTCGCCTCATCCGGAAATGTTGCGGGAACTGTACTTTGAAACGGCGGGGATGATCCTGGTGATCGTAACACTGGGAAAATATCTGGAAACGATCAGCCGGGGTCATACCGGCGATGCCATCACAAAACTGATGAAGCTGCGTCCGGAAACGGCAATCATTGAGGCGAAGGACGGAAACGAGCAGGAGATTCCCTTCTCCATGATCAAGGCCGGTGATGTGGTGATCGTCCGGGGTGGCGATGCCATTCCGGTGGACGGCACGGTGATTGCCGGCTCCGCCACGCTGGATCAGTCCGCCCTGACCGGCGAAAGCGTCCCGGTACGGAAGACTGCGGGGATGAAGATCCTTGCCGGTTCGGTCTGCACGGTGGGCTTTCTGAAGTTCAAGGCGGAACAGGTCGGCTCGGAAACAACCCTTGCCAAGATCATTGAACTGGTGAAAGAAGCGGCGAACAGCAAGGCGCCCATCTCCCGACTGGCGGACCGGATCTGCGGGATTTTTGTGCCGGCAGTGATCGGGATCGCCATTCTTTCTTTTCTGTTGTGGCTGTTGATCGCCGGTGATCCGGCTCATGCAGTCAAGGCAATGATCGCCGTACTGGTGGTCAGCTGTCCCTGCGCGCTGGGGCTGGCAACACCGGTCGCCGTCATGGTCGGTACCGGACGGGCGGCAGAGCTTGGGATCCTGTTCAAAAACGCCCGGGCATTGGAAAATCTGCACCATACACACGTGGTCGTTTTCGATAAGACCGGAACCCTGACGACCGGAAAACCCATCGTCCGGGACATCGTTTCCCTGAACGGTTTTGGCACGGAGGAGGAACTGCTTGCGCTGGCTGCGGGACTGGAAGGGTTCTCGGAACATCCCTACGGCAAAGCGATCTGCGATCAGGCATTCCGGCGGGAGATCGTTGCTTGTACGGCGACCGACTTCAAAGCGTTCCCCGGTCTTGGGGTCACAGCAGTAACCGGGAAAGGAAAAACCGGTGCGGGGAACACCGCATTTATGAAACAGTTGGGAGTTGATGTGCCGGAAGAACTTGCCGCTGAATATGCAAGCAATGAAAAAACGCCCATTTTCTTTGCGGTACAGGGAAAGCTGGCGGGGATCATCACCTTGAGCGATACCATCCGGGAAGGCTCGGCGGATGCCGTTGCAGAGCTGAAGGAAATGAGTATCCGCACCGTGATGCTGACTGGAGATAACGCCCGGACTGCATACGCCGTGGCGGAACAAGTGGGGATCCGGGATGTGGTGGCAGAAGTTCTGCCGGAGAAGAAAGAGGAAGTCATACGGAAACTGGCACAGCACCACGATAAACGGAAATTGACCGTGATGGTGGGCGACGGCATCAATGACGCCCCCGCCCTCGCCCGGGCAGATATCGGAATCGCTATCGGTGCGGGGACTGATATTGCCCTTCAGACGGCAGATGTGGTTCTGGCGCAAAGCGATCCCCGGAGCGTGCCGGAGGCGATCCGCCTCAGCCGTGAAGTCATCCGGAACATCCGCTGGAATCTGTTTTGGGCGTTGATCTACAATGTACTTGCGATTCCTTTTGCCGCAGGACTTTTCAGTCATCTTCTGAACGGCTGGCAGCTGCCGCCTGCGTTCGGGGCGGTTGCGATGAGCCTGAGTTCGGTCTGTGTTGTGACCAACGCTTTGCGCTTGAGAAAATTCCATAAAGCGGCAAAAGAACCGGAAAATCCGGAAAACAGCAATCCCGCTCCCGATTCTGCGTGTCAAATTCCGGAAGAACAGGGAAAGGAGTAGAGAATTATGAAAAAAGTGATGGTTATCGGCAGTTCCAATACGGATATGGTGGTCCGTTCGGCACGGATCCCGGTTCCGGGTGAAACGATTTTAGGCGGCAGATTTCTGATGAATCCCGGCGGAAAAGGGGCAAATCAGGCAGTCGCCGCCGCCCGGATGGGTGGTGATGTGACATTCATCGCAAAAATTGGAAACGACCTTTTCGGCAGGGAAACGCTCGCTGCGTGGAAGACGGAAAATATCAACACAAAATTTGTACTGACCGATCCGGAAGAACAGTCCGGTGTGGCACTGATCATGGTGGACGCCAAGGGGGAAAACTGTATTTCTGTGGCATCCGGAGCGAACGCAACGCTTTTTCCGGAGAATCTGGAGGATGCCCGCAGTGAGATCGAAAATGCGGATGTACTGCTCATGCAGCTGGAAACGCCGGTGGAAACGATCCTCTGTGCGGCAAAATGGGCAGCGGCAAAAGGTGTGACCGTGATCCTGAACCCGGCTCCGGCACAGCGTCTTCCGGAAGAATTGTACCGTCAGCTGGCAGTGATCACCCCCAATGAGACGGAAGCCGAGATCCTGACCGGGATCAAGGTCACGGATGAAGCCACGGCGGAAGCGGCGGCAAAGATCCTTTGCGAACGGGGCGTTCAGGCAGTGATCATCACCATGGGATCCCAGGGGTCTTATGTCTATACGGAAGGCAAAGGCGAACAGGTCCCGGTCCGTCCGGTGAAACGGGTGGATACAACAGCTGCCGGCGATGTGTTCAATGGAGCGTTGGCAGTGGGGCTTTCCGAGGGCATGACGCTCCGGGATGCTGTCAATCTTGCCTCGGAGGCAGCGACGGTCTCGGTCACACGGGTGGGCGCGCAGAGTTCCGCACCCTACCGGAACGAATGTATGATCCTGTAAAAAATCAAGCCGGACAAAGGGGGTCCGGCATTCCGTAAAGAATCAAAAAAAGGAGGGAAGCCTATGTTTTTTGTGGAACAGTACGGCTGGGCAGTATTTTTCTGCGTTATCACCATGCTCTGCTGGGGGTCATGGGGCAACACACAGAAGCTGGCGGGAAAAAGCTGGCGTTACGAACTTTATTACTGGGACTATGTGATCGGTGTACTGGTATTCAGCCTGCTGGTCGGTCTGACCTTCGGATCGTTCGGCAGTCAGGGAAGAGCCTTTCTTCCGGATTTGATACAGGCAGACTGGAGCAATCTTCAGAGCGCCCTGATCGGCGGTGTGATCTTCAATGCGGCGAACCTGCTGCTGGCGGCATCCATCTCCATTGCGGGGATGTCCGTGGCATTTCCGGTGGGGATCGGGCTGGCATTGATTCTGGGCGTGATCGTCAACTACATCGGCGAACCGCAGGGCGATCCGCTGCTGCTGTTCACCGGCGTGGTGCTGATCGCAGTTGCGATTCTGTTGAATGCAGGCGCCTACCGGATCAAAGAACAGAGCCGGAAACGGGTCCCCACCAAAGGGATCGTGCTGGCAGTGATCTGCGGTATTCTGATGGCGTTCTTCTACCGGTTCATCGCCGCCAGTATGTCGATGGACTTCACCGATCCGGCAGCAGGCAAGCTGACGCCGTACAGCGCCTTCTTCGTCTTTGCGCTGGGGATGTATTTCAGCAACTTCATTTTCAACACCATCGCCATGCGTTTCCCGGTCAGCGGCAGCCCGGTACAGTATAAGGACTACTTTGCAGGCACGAAAAAGCTCCACAGCGTGGGGATACTGGGCGGTGTCATCTGGGGGACCGGCAACATTCTGAGTCTGGTGGCGGCTGGCAGTGCCGGACCGGCGATCTCCTACGGGCTCGGTCAGGGAGCGACCCTCGTTGCCGCTCTGTGGGGGATCATCGTATGGCGGGAATTCCGCGGTGCCCCCAAGATGGCGCATCTCATGAACCTTGCCATGTTCGTGATCTTCATCGGCGGATTGATCCTGCTGGTCCGTGCGGGGATGTAAGAGAGCGTTTTTCATGCGAAGCACAACCATTTCCGGCTGCGCTTCGCATTTTTTTGCAATACATCTCAGTGGATAATATCCAGCACAAGCTCGCCGAAACTGGAGGCTTCATGGACGGTGCCGCCACCCCAGCTCGACATCTCCCGAACCCGGGCGGGGACCATCTTTTTTGTCTTCTTATCCAGCCGTTCGGTATCGTAATATTTTCCCCGGACAGGCAGGAAAAGCAGCTTGTGATTTTTCATGGGATCCACCCCGATCTCGGAGAACGGGATCTTCACCACGGCGATCCAGCGATCCTTCTGCCGCAGGATGTTGCGCTCCCATTTTCCGTTCCAGGAGCTGTCGAATACTTTTCCATCGTACACCGCAATATTGCCCACATCGAAGGCGAACTGATGATACACGCCGGTCCGGGAATCGCCCACAAAAAATTCCATGATATCGCCCCGGGGGAATGTTTCGCCACCATCGGCTTTCAACTTTGAGGGGATGAGTTTTTCGGCATCATCGGCAAAGTTATCGAAGCGGATGTAAAGATTTTTCATATCGTGCAGCACTCGGACATCGGTACGGAATTTTGCTGTTTCGCCTTTCTTTCCATGGACTTGGAACGGGGGCAGTTTCACGGCGGACTGCCAGCATGGGGCGTCCGGCTTGATCTCAGCCCCGGCAAAAAACGGCACCCGCTGGCTGACCCGGTTGTTGTTCCGGGCAACGCTCATCCAGCTTTCAAACTGTTCCCGATGTCTGCGGATCAATTCCCGGCTGACCGGATGCTGCGCCAACTTTCCGGCTTCCTCCAGCGCGGCACGGCAGGCTTCTTCATCGCCCGCCTCGAAAAGATACATCTGCGCCATAGTCTGCCCCTGATCCATGTAGATGGAGGGATAATCGCTGGCGTACCAGTTTTTCCGGATCGTGTCGTAATACCGTTTCATGGCGGGGGCGGCTTCCCGATACACACGGGTGATGAACTGATCGCGCAGGGCGGAAATATCGGCATCGCAGTCCCACCACAGACGCGCTATGCACCAGGCGGTGATGGCGGAATTATCCCATACCCCGATACTGGAGGAATGGTCCACGGGCCACTCGGTGTTCAGATCGATCACGCCCAGTTCCCGACAGAACCGGAAGTCATCCTGCAGCACCTCTTCCAACGGTCTGGGGAAACCGGCGGCGCAGCCGTAATATTCCCGCAGCCAGACCATGGGGCTTGCCTTCGCCCATTCGGTCAACCGCTTGGTAACGCCGCCGTTGCGGTCAAGGTCACGCAAGGGCTTTTTGTTGTCCTTGTCATACGGACAGAACTGGATCCGGATATTGTCCTCAATGGGGAACGGGGGCGCAACTGCGGTGCAGTAATAGGCGTAGGTCAGGATCGTTACATCCGGATGAGTCCGTTTCAAAAGGATGGCGACCTCGTTGAGAAAACGGAAGTACTGGGCAGACCGGAACCGGGGATCGTTGTTGCGGATCACAGTGCCATCCTTCAGCTTGATAGGCTTGAGACAGGGCGGACAGTCACAGACGGTCCAGCTGTCTTCGCAGGAAAGGTTCACGCCCTTTGCCAGCGGATTCCGGTTCAGGTGTTCCCGCAGATTTTTCATGTACGGTGTAAAAATCCTGCGGTTGGTGAAACAGAGCTGTCCGGTGGTGATCCGCTTGCCGTCCTTCATCACAAAAAAGTCCGGATTGGTCGCAAAATATTCTTTCGGGTGCAGGAACATCCGCAGACCGTGTCCGCCGCCGGCTGTGGGGTAATCGTTTGCCAGCGGAGAAGGCTTGTTGCTGCCGATCCGGCTGTGGGCGTTCATCCGGTTCCGGGCAGCCCATTCCGGTTCGGTACGCATACTGTGCACGGTAAAGCCGATCCCCCGGAGACGGGAAGTCGGCACGGAGCGGAACGAGGCATTTTTCACGGCAAGCGTGGGGATATTGCTGTAAACCGTCCCAACCGTCGGATCGGGCCGCAGCCAGATGATATCGGTATTTTCCTCCAGAAACGCATAGATTCCGTGGAGCGTGCCCTTGCTCCGGTTGCCGGAAATGCGGATCACATTCTTCTCCTGCCGGACCGCAAAACCATCGGTCTCCCCGATGGCGATCACATCTTCCGGCGAGTGGATCCAGCCGCCGCCGACAACCAGATTCAAGCGGTCAGCCGCCACGGTATGAGCAATGGGCAGTTCTGCGCCGGTGATCTTTTTCAGCCAGAACTGAAGTTCTTTTGCGGCATACTGTTCCGTAAGATCGCCGCCTTTTTCCAGCACGATCTGCGCCACAGGGATGCCATCACGGGTCAGGATGCGGTCCTGATCCGTTCTGCCGTCCTTTTCATCCTCCGGGGAGTCGCTTGCCACATGGATCCCGAACATCCGTACTTCCTCCGGCAAACTTGCTTCCGCACGCTTGATCACATTCATAACATCCACTTTTGCCAGTGCCATATCGGTTCCGTGCCTGAATTGGAGCGTCAAACGATATTTTCCCCCGTCATTGGATTCCGAAGACAAGTAGAGCAGATTGTCCAATCCGTTCATTTCCGCTTCGATAGGCGCCGCCACGGTGGCAATCACTTTTTCCGCTCCGGCACCCGGATAAGTTGCTGTAACAAAAACGGATGGCTGTTTTCCGCACATACACCCGCTCAAAACGATAATCCCGAAGACAGCCGCCGCAAGCAAAAGCACCCGTTTCATATTGTTTCCTTCCGTTGGATTGTTGATCGTTCAAAAATATTCTTTTACACCATAATCCGACATGACGAAAAAATCAAGTAAAATTTTGCTTGCAGACTTTTTTTTTGGCATTTCTGTGGTATTGTATGCGGTGGATATACTAAAGATATAAGAAAGAAAGCGTGAAAATATGAAACTTGCAGAAGACCGCCCGATCGTCTTTTTCGACCTGGAAACGACAGGGACCAATATCAGTCTGGACCGGATCGTGGAACTTTCCGTTGTGAAGATCCATCCGGATGGCGAACGGGAGACCCGTACCCGCAGACTGAATCCGGAAATGCCGATCCCGCCGGAAGCGACGGCGGTACATCACATTTCCGATGAAGATGTTGCCAACGAACCGACGTTCCGGCAGATCGCCAAAAATTTTTACATCTTTCTGGAAGGATGCGATCTGGGCGGATACAATATTGTAAAATTTGACATCCCCGTGCTGATCAGGGAATTTCAGCGGGCGGGTCTTCAGTTCTCCATGGAAGGCAGACGCATTGTGGATGCGTACACGATCTTCTGCCGTATGGAACCGCGGAATCTGACCGCTGCATACAAATTCTTCTGCGGCAAAAAATTGGAAGGCGCTCACGGCGCCGCCGCCGATACCATAGCAACTGTGGAGATCTGTGAAGCACAGCTTGCCAAATACGGCGATCCTGCATACACCGATCTGCCGGAGGGAATCGAAAAATTCCCGTCGACCCCGGACGAGATGAACGCATTTTGCGCCTCCCAGAACCCGGATTGGATCGATGCCAACGGCAGGTTCAAGTGGCGCGGCGGCGAAGCGGTAGTCTCTTTCGGCAAGTACAACGGCACCCCCCTGCGGAAGATCGCTGAAGATTTCCCCGATTTTCTCCGCTGGATCCTGAAAGCCGACTTCCCGGAGGATGTCCGCAAGATCGCCTCCGATGCGCTGATCGGTAAATTTCCGGAGAAATCCTGATGGACGGCGATCAGATCCAATATCTCATAGAGCTGCTGGACGATGACAACGAACAGAGCGTCCAGCTCGCTATGGCTGCCCTGTTGAAGAGCGATGATGCCAGTCTGGACAGTTGTCTCAGCAAGCTTCAGCAGAGCCGCAACACCCGTTTGCAGAAACGGGTCCGGCAGCTGGAAACAGCGTTGCAGGCACGGCGGAACCGGAAAAACCTGGAAAAACGGCTCAAGCGCAGTTCCCTGCTGGAAGGCTGTGTTCAGCTGCATCTGTGCTGGTTCGACAACGATCAGGCAGAACTGGTCTACAAGCAGTGGAATGATCTGCTTGCCGATTATCGGATCGGCTGCGGCGGAAGACCCTCTCTGGCATCGGCGGCAGATTTCATGGCAAAAAAAGAGTTCCACGCACCCATGAACGATGATCTGGCGGCAGATTTCTATTGTCTCGGAATCGTGCTGGAAGATAAGTACGGCTCCGATCTGCTCCTTTCCATCATCACGGCGGAACTGCTGCGGGCGGGGGGAGTCTCCTGCACCGTGGCAAGGTATGCAGACGATTTCTGCGTGATGGACCGCGCCGGGAATCTGGTGCTGCCCGCCTACGACTGGCGTTACTGCGGACACAATGAGCTGAACAATATGTACCCGGAAATCGTGGCGGATCCCCAGTTGCTGCGGTATCTGGGCGCCATGCTCCTGACCTGCGCAGTCTGCAGTGACAGTTACCGTTATGTTTACACCATCGGCAGAACCATCAGCTCGTTTCTCGGTCAGACGCCGGACTGCGGCAATGCGTTCCTGCCCTACCCCTATTGTTCCATAAAAAACGACCACTCAAAATAAATTTGGAGATAACGACTTATGATGACTCTCACAGAACTCTACGCTACCAAAAAATGTGTTGCCACCGCCCACCGCGGTGCTTGCGGTCTTTACCCGGAAAACACCCTGCTCGCTATGGGAAAAGCCATCGAATTCGGGGCGGACATCATTGAGTTTGACCTGCGGCTGACCAAAGACGGGATCCCGGTTCTGCTCCACGACCGGACGATCGACCGCACCTCCGACGGCAAAGGCGAACCCGGCGAATATACGCTCGCTGAACTGCGGGAGTTCAATTTCTCCCATTTCCGCAGCATCTGGGGCGAACGGCTGGCGCATCCCAGCTACGAAAAACTGGCGATCCCCACCTTTGAAGACATCCTTGCCGCTTTCCATAACAAAGTTTGCATGAACATTCAGGTCTACGATTCCTCCGAACATTCTCTCCGCACGATCTGCGAACTGTACCGGAAGTATGATATGTTCGACAAAGGCTTCCTTGCCATGTCCTCCTTTGAGGAAGCGGAAGCGGTCCGGAAGATCGATCCGGAAGTGGAAGTGGCGGTTCTTGGAGCGTGGAATCTGCGGGCGACTACGCCGGAACTGAAAAAATGCAAAGAATTCGGCTGCCGGTTCGTCCAGCCCCCCATCGAAACACTGACAGATGAAACTTTTGCGGTCTGCCGGGAACTCGAACTCTATTCCAATGTCTTTTTTGCTGATACCGATGTTGAAATCCGAAAACTGGTGAAAGACGGCGCGGCGGGGATCCTCTCCAACCGGGTCGATCTGCTCCGGGAAACGCTGGATTCCATCCGCTAAAAGGAGAATAAACAGATGAATTTCAAAAAGTTACTGATTACTGCAGCCGCTCTGCTCCCCGCTCTTCTTTCTGCGCAGGGGCAGCTCCCCGCTGTTACTGCCATGCCTGCAACAATGGGCAAATATGCCCCCACTGCCACCGAGATCGGCGAAGTCCGTTCCACGGAAAGCGTGCCATTGACCGCCCGGGTGAAGGGTGAGATTGTGAAGATCAACTTTACGGAAGGGGAAAAAGTCAAAGCCGGAACCGTACTTTTTGAAATCGATCCCCGTGAATATGAAGCGGCTCTTCTGAGTGCGCAAGCCGATCTGGCGAAAGCGAAGTCGGAAAAAGATCACGCCAATCTGGAATTCAAACGGCACGAAGAACTGCGGGAAAGCGACGTGGATTCCGATGCCAAGTTCCAGCAGTACAAAAATCAGAAAGCCAAAGCGGATGCCTCCTATCTTGCGGCGGAAGCGGCGGTAAAACTGGCAGCTTTGAACCTGGAATACACCAGGATCAAAGCCCCCTTCGACGGCTGGGTGGGACTCCGGGACTGCAGTCTGCATGAACTGGTGGGACCCGGCACGGCAAAGCAGCAGTTGGCGACCATCGAAAAAAGCGGCGGGATCAAAGTCGATTTCAATATTGCGGAAACGGATCTGATCACGCTTCAGCGCAATATGGCACAGAACAAACTCCGGGTCCGGGATTTCCCCGTAAAACTTTTCCTTCAGGATGGAAAGCCGATCGATCTGACCGGTTATCTCAAGGCGTGGGACAACAAAATCGATACCCGGACCGGCACGCTGAAAATGCAGGCGGTCTTTGATGATCCCGACCGGAAACTGATTCCCGGTCTGTATGTGGATGTGCTGCTGACACTCGGTCCGGCAACGGATATGATCGAAATTCCTTACGCGGCAATTACAGAAGATATTGCGGGAGACTATGTTTATGTTCTGACCAAAGTGGAAGGCAACACCGCCACCGCCGAACGCCGCTACATCAAGATCGCTTCCCAACAGCGTAAACTGCTGCCGGACGGCACTTATACCGCAGTTTCCTTTGTCAAAGAGGGACTGAAAGAAAATGAACTCTTTATCACAGCCGGTATTCAGAAGGTGAGAAACGGCGCACGGTGTCAGTTCCGGAAAGGAACGGACGAATGATCAGCCGGTTTTTCATTCATCACCCGCGTTTTGCGATCGTCATCTCCCTGCTCTTCCTGTTGGCAGGGACCATTGCGATCTTCGTGCTGCCGGTGACGCAGTATCCCAACATCACTCCCTCAACCATCACCGTAACCGCCAACTTCCCCGGTGCCAGCGCACAGGATGTGATGGATTCCGTGATCTCTCCCATTGAGACCAATATCAACGGGGTCAAGGATATGCTCTATTTTTCGTCCACCGCGACCGACAGCGGAACGGCGGCGATCACGGTCACATATAACATCGGGACGAATGGCGACAACAACACGGTCAACACTCAGAACCGGGTGAACTGGTCGGAAGCGGCACTGCCGGAAGATGTGAAACGGCAGGGAGTTACCGTTAAAGAACGCTCCGCCAATATGCTGATGGTCGTCTGCATTTATTCGCCGGACAACACGCTGGATGCGTTGGCGCTGAGCAACTTCCTTTCCATCTATATCAAGGACCGGATCGCCCGTATCCCCGGTGTGGGGGATGTTTCGATCCTCGGAGAACGGAAGTTTGCCATGCGGATCAATCTGGATGCGAATAAGATGGCGGCACTCAAGCTGAACCCCAGCGATGTGATCGCTGCGATCAAGGCACAGAACGTACAGGTCGCATCCGGGGCGCTGGGCGATGCTCCGGCGGAATCCGGTCAGGCAATGCGGTTTGCGCTCAGTACGCAGGGGCGTCTCCGCACGGCGGAACAGTTCAAAAAAATCGTGATCCGCACCGAGGCGGACGGCTCGGACATCACGCTTGGTAATATTGCGGATGTGGAAGAAGGTTCCGAATCTTACGCCAGTGAATCCACCGCCAACGGCAAGCCCGCCGCCGCCCTTGCAATCTATCAGCTGCCGGTGGCAAACGGACTGGAAATTGCTGCCGCTGTCCGGAAAGAACTGAACGACCTGAAGGGAACGACTTTCCCACCCGGCGTGGACTATTCGGTGCTTTACGACTCCACCCAGTTTGTGGAGGCATCCATAGACGAAGTGGTACAGACTTTGATCGAAGCCGTGCTGCTGGTCATTCTGGTCACATTTCTCTTCCTTCAGGACTGGCGCGCAACGCTGGTGCCGACGGTGGCGATCCCCGTATCCCTTGTGGGTACATTCGCCGTTATGTATGCCATCGGATACAGTATCAACCTGATCACACTGTTCGGCTTGATCCTGGCGATCGGGATCGTGGTGGACGATGCGATCGTGGTCATTGAAAATGTGACCCGTCTGATGGATGAAGAGGGGCTGCCCCCGAAAGAGGCTGCCATCAAGTCTATGGAACAGGTCACCGGTCCGGTCATTGCGACCACCGCCGTTCTGTTGGCGATGTTTGTGCCGGTCTGTTTTCTGCCGGGGATCACGGGCGTGATGTACCGTCAGTTCGGGATCACCATTTCCGTTGCGGTTCTGATCTCCACGGTCAATGCACTGACCCTCAGTCCCGCTTTGAGTGCGTGTCTGTTGAAACAGCCGGAGAACGGCAAAACGCTTGCGGAAAACAAGTTCATTGTCTTTCGTAAGCTGGATGAATGGTTTGATAAATTTACGAACGGCTATACATGGCTGGTCCGCGCCCTTGTCCGGAAAGCATTTCTCGTGCTGCTGGTTCTGGGGCTGATCCTGTTCGGAGCGGTACGGATCTTTGAAAAACTGCCAACCGGCTTTGTACCGACAGAAGATCAGGGGATGTTTTTTGTCAATGTTCAGCTGCCGGATGCGGCATCACTGGAACGGACACAGCAGATCACAGCGAAGATCAATCAGATCCTCGGCGGTATGGATCTGGTGGAAAATTATCTGGTAGTCTCCGGCTACAACATTCTGACCGGGGCCAATTCCTCCAACAGTGCTATGGTCATTGTGACGCTGAAAGACTGGGAGACCCGTGGCAGCGTTACGCAGGATCAGGTGATGATGGACTTTATGAAGCGGGCTGCCGGGATTCACGGTGCAACACTTACACCTTTCGGAACGCCAACGATCCCCGGTATCGGTACAACCGGCGGCTTCTCATTCGTGCTGGAGGATCCCTCCAACAATATGACACCTGCGCAGATGCAGGAAGTGGTCAACTCGATCGTCACTGCCGCCAATCAGGATCCGGCTTTGATGAATGTCTTTTCCACCTTCCGCGCCACCTTCCCCCAGATCATGCTGAACATCGACCGGGAAAAGGCAATGAAAATGGGTGTTGAGATGAGCGAAATCAACACGACTCTTTCCAGTATGTTCGGCAGCACTTATGTGAACGATTACAACAAGTTCGGAAAATCGTACAAGGTTATGATCCAGGCGAAACCGGAGTTCCGCGGACAACTCTCCGATCTGCCGAAAATCAAGATCCGCAGCAGGAACGGAGAAATGGTCCCCCTCTCCACGCTGGTCACGCCGGAAACGAAATTTGTGCCGCAATATCTGCAGCACTTCAATATGGCAAGTTCCGTGATGATCAACGGATCTCCCCGGCCGGGTGTCAGTTCCGGTCAGGCGATGGCTGCAATGGAACAGATCGCAAAAGAAAAAATGCCCCACGGTATGACGTATGACTGGACAGATATGAGTTTTCAGGAAAAACTTGCCGGCAATCAGATCTATGTGATCATGGCACTGGCACTGCTGTTCATTTATCTGTTTCTGGTGGCACAGTACGAAAGCTGGATGGTGCCGTTGGCGGTCATTGCCAGCGTGCCGGTGGCATTCTTCGGCGCAGCGCTGTCTCTGCGACTGGTGGGGATCGACAACAATATTTATGCGCAGGTGGGTCTGGTGCTTCTTTTCGGGATCGCCTGCAAAACTGCGATCCTGATCGTGGAATTCGCCAAAGAACAGCACGATGAACACGGTTTGAGCATTGTGGATGCTGCCGAGTACGCCGCAAAATTGCGTTTCCGTGCAGTCCTGATGACAGCGATCTCATTCGTGCTGGGAACCTACCCCCTGGTGGTGGCGTTCGGAGCCAGCTCCGTCAGCCGGCGCAGCCTGGGAACAGCGGTCTTCGGCGGAATGCTGATCTCCGTCATCTTCGGCACACTGGTCATCCCGGCGATGTATGTAGTCGTCCAGAAGATCACCGAATTTTTCTGCCGGAAAAAGAAAACCGCAGAACAAAAATAACCCGGCAACAGCACGCGCACGCACGGCGGAGATGGCGGCGCGCAAAAAAAATGCGGAGCGGCAAATGTTTTTGCCGCTCCGTTTTTTTGCGCCATGCGCCCTGACGGGTGCATAAACCCCGCGCGAGAGAGCGCGCGGGGTTGCCGCCGTCTCCGCCGTTGCTGTGCGCGCTTTTGTTCTCCGGTCAATCGACCAGCGAGATCCCCAGTGCTTCGTTAACGAAAGCAATGGCGATGGGGGCATTGGTCCAACCGCTGTAAATGCTGCCGGCTCCGCCTTCGTACCGGTCACCGCCGCCCCAGGAGCCGGTATTCATATCGAACATCCCTCGCCAGCATCCGTTGAACTGTCTGGCATCGTCTTTATCCTGAATATCGGCAAAAAGGGTCAAAAGTTTTTCGTAGAGTTCTTCATATTCTGCTGCGCCGCCTGCCTTGACCAGATTCTGGATCCCCAGCAGGCACCAGTTGACGGTATAGATCGTATCGACCAGATGGGGTCCGCTGGGTGCTTCATAATGTTCGGCGGGGATATTACCGGTCACGGGATCGGCTTTGGCGATGACCCGGTCTGCAAAGCGTTTAGCGAGAGCGAGATACTGTCCTTCTTTACCGATCTGATAAGCGGCGGTGCAGCAGATCACGGCGTACGCCAGTTCGCTTACGTTCAGCCGGTCGTCCGCATCCTTATCCAGATAGTCGTGATATTCCCGAATCATCTGCAGCATATCATCCCGATCACCCACGCCGCTGCGGATGGCGCGGCTCAAGGCGAAGCAGACCAGCCCGCCCCAATGGGGCAGCAGGGGGCGACCGTTCCAGATTGCTTCCGGGTCGGACATATCGGCATCGGGCTTTCCGAGGCTGGCGTAGAAAGTCCGGCGGAATGCGGGCGTGATTTCCCGTGCGAGTTTATCCGCCCACGCTTTCATGTCATACTTTTCCGCCAGATCGGGATACCGTTCTGCGATCATGAGAGGGATCGCCAGAGTCCAGGAGTTGTCATCGAACCACAGGCGCGGACGCCAGCAGGTGTGCGACCAGTTCCAGACGCCCGCCGAGCCTTCTCTGGCACCATCCGAACTGCCCCGGTTCAGGAGACCGCTGCGGCAGTAGAGATAATCCAGCAGATTTTCCGCTATTTTTCTGGCGCTATCCGATCCAGTGGCTTCAGCGGCGAGGAGGAAGAGCCACGCAGCTTGAAAATTGCAGTCTGCCCGTCTGGACTCCACCACGCTCCAATCGCCGTAATCGGTGAAAGAGTTGAAGGATTCAAAGACTTTTTTGCTCAATTCTTTATCGGGGCAGAGATAGACCCGTTCCGCCACACCCCAGAAGCCGTTTGCCGGTTCCATAACGGAAGATTTTTCAAACCAGTTGAGACTTTTGGAGACGACATCAAGACACGCTGATTTTTTCATATTTATTCCTTGTTCTGATACGGTTCAAGTTTCATCATCACCATACCTTACTGCCCATTGGAAAAAAGTCCAGTTTTTTTCGTTAAAAAAAGTCACAATTTTTTTGTGAAACCACTTGAAAAAAAGGGTGCGGAATGATATTGTAAAATCTGTTGTTTTTTCATGTGTTCTGCACATGGTTTTTTAATGGAAAAATTCAAGGTAAGGAAAAAGACTGAAAAATGGAAATCCTGCGTTTTGAAAACATCACAAAACGGTATGGTCAAAACACCGTCGTTGACAATGTTTCTCTCTCGATCAACGAGGGTGAAGTCTTTTCTCTGCTTGGTCCCAGCGGATGCGGCAAGACGACCCTGCTGCGCATCTGCGGTGGTTTTGAGCCGCCGGACGCAGGCAGAGTCATTCTGGATGGAGTTGATATTACGGATCTGCCTGCAAATCAGCGGCCGGTCCGTACTGTTTTTCAGAACTATGCCCTTTTTCCGCATATGTCGATCTATGACAATGTGGCATTCGGTCTGAAAGCAACGGGTGTGAACAAGCAGGATATTCCCGAAATGGTTGCAAAATACCTTGATCTTGTTCAGCTTACGGGATTTGAAGACCGGAAACCGGCACAGCTCTCCGGCGGACAGCGCCAGCGTGTTGCCATTGCACGGGCACTGGTCACAAAACCGAAAGTGCTGCTGCTGGATGAACCCCTTGCTGCACTGGACCTGAAGCTCCGTCAGCGGATGTTGATCGAACTGGATACGATCCACGATGATGTTGGGATCACCTTTATTTTTGTGACCCATGACCAGCAGGAAGCCATGAGTATCAGCGATAATATCGCCGTTCTGCGTGCTGGCAAGATCGAGCAGATCGGTACCCCGCCCCAGCTCTATGAAGCACCCAAGACCAGTTTTGTGGCGGCATTCATCGGCGATACCAACTTTTTTGAAGGACGGGTCAGCAGTGTGGATGGCGATTACTGCGATCTGCAGATCGAAGATTTCCCCTCTCTGCGTCTCTATAATGACAAAAAAGTCCATGTGGGCAGAAAGGTCCACGTGAGCATCCGTCCGGAAAAGTTCTCCATTTCTCTGAACAAACCGGAGATGACCAATGCCAACACCAACCTGCTTCAGGGCGTGGTGGAGGAAGCGATCTATCTCGGCGCTCATACCCGTTACTGGGTACGCGTTCAGGACTGGCGTGTTTCTGTGATCAAACAGCACAGCGGCTATGCACTGGACGAACGCAGTATCAAGTGGAAAGATCAGGTCTGGCTCAAGTTTGAAGCAGACAATGCCTATATGCTTGACAGTTACACCGAGGACGATGAAGAACTGCTCGCCCTCCCCGACTTGTAAGCACGGGTCACTGCCATGAAGCTGCGTAAACTTTCCAATTTCTTTCTGGGGCTGCCCTCTTTTGTATGGCTGGTCGTTTTTTACGCCATTCCCATCATCCTTGTGCTGATCATTGCGTTCAAACCCGTAGATTCCTACGGTGGTCTGGCGGAAGGCTGGACACTGGACACGATCAAAAATCTCAAAAATCCCAGTTACCCCGATATTATCTGGCGGACTTTCTGGCAGGGAGTGGTGGCAACACTGGTGTGCATTGTGATCGCAGTGCCGGTCAGTTATCAGTTGTGCCGTCTGACAGCGAAATGGAAAAATCTTTTTCTGCTGCTGATCATTGTTCCTTTCTGGACCAACTTTCTGATCCGGATCTTTGCGTGGAAGATCTTTTTGCAGTCCAACGGGATCTTTCACCGTCTGCTGGAATGGTGCGGGATTCTGGAACCGACCACCAACCTGCTCTATAATGAATGGGCGGTGCTGACCGTGATGATCTATACCTATATTCCCTTTGCCGTACTGCCGATCTATGCCGTGGCGGAAAAATTTGATTTCTCCCTGCTGGATGCTGCAAAAGATTTGGGTGCCAGCTCGTTCTACGCGTTCCGCACCGTGTATCTGCCGGGGATCTCCAAAGGGATCGCAACGGCAGTCATGGTGGTGTTGATTCCTGCCTTCGGGGCATACCTGATTCCCAGTCTGGTGGGCGGTCCGACCAGTGAACTGCTGGGGGACAAGATTGCCCAAAGTGTCTTTACGAACCGCAATCTTCCCCACGCCAGCGCCCTTTCCGCATTGCTGATGCTGGCAGTGTTTCTTCCTATGGTGGCGATCTATTGGATCAAGAAAGTCCAGGACGCCAAAGCGAAACTGAAAAATGACGGGAAAGGAGCGATCCGATGAGCCGTTGTAATCGCAGAAGTTCTTTTCCGTTGTTTGTAACGCTGCTGACCCTGATTTTTCTCTACGCCCCGCTGATCGTGGTGGGTATTGCCTCTTTCAACAAGAGCAAGTACGGAGGAAAATGGGCTGGATTCTCCTGGATCTGGTATGAAAAGCTGTTCCAGAGTGAACGTGTCTGGGAGGCCCTTGCCAACACGCTGATCATTGCGTTGTTTGCCACGGTCATCTCCACGATCCTCGGTACGCTGGCGGCACTGGCACTTTACCGGATGAAAAGCAAGTTCAAAGGGGTGTACAATGCCCTGGTCTACACGCCGCTGGTGGTTCCGGACATTCTTATGGGGATCAGTCTGCTGCTGCTTTTTGTAATGATCATCAAAACATTCGGTGCGTGGTTTACATCTCTGACGGGGATTCCCTTTGAACTGGGTATGACCACGATCATCATTGCGCACGTAACTTTCTGCATGAGTTATGTGGCGATGGTGGTACTGGGCAGACTTCAGGAATTTGATAAATCCCTGATCGAAGCGGCACAAGACCTGGGTGCGAGCGGGCTTTACACCTTTTTCCATGTCACTCTGCCGGTTATTATGCCCGGAGTGATCGCCGGTGCGCTCTTTGCGTTCACGCTGTCGATCGACGACTTTGTGATCACCTTCTTCGTCAAGGGAGCCGGAGACACCACGCTGCCGATCTTCATCCAGAGTTCCATCAAGCACGGCAGAGAACTGCCGATGCTCAATGCGCTCTCGGTGATCTTCCTGATTCTGACCTTTATTCTTGTTTTCATCACACAAATTTTACTTACAAACAAACCAAAGGAGAAAAAATGAAACAAGCAGTCCATCTTTTCCTCGCCGCGTTCATCGCCCTTGTTCTTGCAGCTTGCAGCGACGACCGCCCCGTCCTTCGGATCTACAACTGGGGTGATTATCTCTCACAGGATGTGATCGAAGCCTTTGAAGATGAATATAATTGCAAGATCGAGCTTGATACCTTTGACTCCAATGAAGCGATGTATGCCAAGCTCACCGCCGGTGCTTCCGGATATGACATTGTTGTCCCCAGCTCCTATATGGCGAAGCCCATGTTCGATCAGGGAATGCTGGAAAAACTGGATCACAGCAAACTGCCCAATGTCAAAAATTATTACGACACAAAGTACAACACGCTGAACCTGGATCCGGCAATGACCTACTCCATCCCGTACTTCATCAGCTTTACGGGGATCGGATATGATGTGAACAATGTCAAGGACTTCAAGCCCAGTTGGCGTATGTTTGAACGCGCCGACCTGAAAAACAAAACCTCTCTGCTGGATGACCAGCGGGAAGTACTGGGCTGCGCCCTGCGGACCCTCGGTTACAGCACCAATGAAACGGATCCTGCCAGAATTGCGGAAGCCGTGGAACTTGCCAGAAAATGGAAGAATCAGATTGCCCGTTTCGGCGTGGACGATACCAAGCAGTCTCTCGCCACCGGCGAATTCTGGATGATCCAGACCTACAGCGGCGATATGCTTCAGGTCATTGCCGAAGTTCCCACAGTCAAGTTTGTGATCCCGGAAGAAGGCAGCACGGTGACGTTTGACAATCTGGCGATCATGAAGGACAGCAAGAGCAAAGATCTGGCGTACAAGTTCATTGATTTTCTGTACCGTCCGGAGATCGCTGCTATGAATATGAACGAGATCCAGTACATTATGCCTCATAACAAGGCAATCGCTCTGGTGGATGAAGAACTGCGCGCCAATCCCGCCTTCCTGATCCCGGAAGAAGATTTCAAGCGCTGTATTCCGCTGCAGGACCTGGGCGATAAAAACAAACTTTACAACGATGCCTGGGATCGGATCAAACAGCAGTAAGAGCTGAAACTCCCCAATAAAAATCTTGTCTGTATCTCCCCAAAGGAGGTACAGACTTTTTTATGTTTTGGCGACTTGTTTTATGGATCAGTATTCTTTTCTGCAGTACGGCACTGTTTGCGGAAGACCTGCCGGATCCGTCGGCATTGCTGCAGGCGGTTCAAGCGAAGGAAAACACCTATTCCACCTGGTTTCTGCAGCAGAAAGGCGCCATTTTAGCGGCACTGATCAAAAGTCTGCTGACGGTTGTGATCTGTGTTCTGCTGTTGTATCTTCGCCGGAAGTACCGGGAAACAGTCAAACTGGCAGATATTTTGCTCCAGCCGCTGCTGCTTTTTGTAACACTGGCGCTTTGTTTTCATTTTATCCATCCGGTGATCCAAAGTCTGCCGGGGAAGTCGGCAGCTGCAGTTGAGATGAAACTTTTTTATGCGGGAGCGACGCTGATCATCACCTGGGCGATTCTGGGTCTCATTACGCTGTTGAACCGTCAGATCCGCCGTTTTGCCGAACGGAACGGGAATACGCTGGACGATCTGACACTGGATCTGGCGGGCAATATTCTGAAGGGAACGATCATTTTTCTGGCGATGCTGTTCATCGGTCAGAATATTTTTCAGTTGAACATCTCTGCGCTGCTGGCGGGTGCGGGTGTGATCGGTCTGGCAGTGGCACTGGCATCCCGTGACACGCTTTCCAACTTTTTCGGGACCATTGTGATCGCCGGTGATTCCCCGTTCCGGATCGGCGACCTGATCAAAACCGGAATGGTTGAAGGGATCGTGGAACACGTTGGTGCCCGCAGCAGCCGGATCCGGAGCAGAGATGAATCACTCTACACGATCCCGAACAGTCTTCTTGCGGCAGATGCGGTGTGCCTCATCAGCCGGAAAGGTCTGATCAAATACAGCCCGGAGCTTGGCTTGATCTATCAAACAAGTCCGGAGCAGATGGAACAGGCGATCCGGCTTCTTCACGAAATCGCAGATGACTTTCACGGTCCGGATCAACCGGAATACCGACCCCATATCTATTTTGAAACCTTTGCACCATACTCCCTGAATATCCATCTGATCGTCTGGCTCAAAGCCGAAAATTTTGCTGCCGCAGAGGTGCTGCGTGACGAGTTGAACCGTGCCATTCTGCAAAAATTCAATGCCGCCGGACTGGAGTTTGCATATCCCACACAGACTCTCTTTCCCGGAAAAGATCCGGAAAAGACTTGAAAATCCGGAAAAAGGTTCTATATTCTCCTGTTGTAAATCAATCGAACAGGAGAACCGATGAACCAGTTTTTTGAAAAGACCTTTCATCTGAAAGAACACAACACCACGATCCGGACCGAATTACTTGCAGGGATCACCACCTTTCTTTCCATGGCGTACATTCTGGCGGTCAACCCAGCCATTCTCTCCGGAGCAGGAATGGACCGTGGCGGCGTTCTGATCGCCACTGCACTGGCGTCCTTTTTCGGCACAGCGTTGATGGCATGGTTCTCCAATTATCCCTTTGCCCTTGCGCCCTCCATGGGGCTGAACGCCTATTTTGCCTATACCGTGGTCAAGTCTATGGGCTTTTCATGGCAGTTTGCTCTTTTTGCAGTTTTTGTTGAAGGCTTGATCTTCCTGCTGCTCTCGGTCACTTCCATCCGGGAACAGATTTTCAACACGATCCCCCTGCCCCTGAAGAAGGCATCCGGGATCGGGATCGGCTTCTTTATTGCGTTCATTGCCTTTCAAAATGCAAATCTGATCGAAGACCACGCAGAAACGCTGGTCACATTCCAGAAACTTCAGGGTTCAGAACTGACGACCTGCGGGGTCGCAGCGATCCTGGCAGTATGCGGAACCATTGCAACGGCATGGCTGCTCTGCAAAAATGTCAAGGGTGCGATCCTGTTGGGGATTTTGCTGACCTGGGGTGCAGGCATTCTCTGCGAACTGGTGGGATTTTATCAGGGTGCAAGCGTGATCCCGGATCTTTCCCTGGGCTCGTTCAAGGAAGCACTCGGCAGCTTCGGTGATCTGTTCGGCAGTGCATTTCAGGTGGACAACTGGCAGCACGGCACAAAAAGCGGCTTCCAGCTGATTTACTCTATGAGCTTTATCACAATCGTGTTCGCATTTCTGTTTGTGGACCTTTTCAGCGCCATCGGAACGCTGACCGGTGTGGCATCTCAGGCGGGGCTGCTGACGGCGGATGGAAAACTGCCCCGGATCCGCGGAGCGTTTCTTGCCGACAGTCTTGCAACCAGCGGCGGTGCCATTCTCGGCACTTCCACCACAACGACTTACGTGGAATCTGCTGCCGGTGTTGTTGCCGGCGGGAGAACGGGATTGACTGCCGTCACAACAGCGGTGCTGTTCCTCTTTTCCATTGTTTTTGCACCGCTGCTGCTGGCGGTTCCGGCATTTGCAACAGCGCCCGCCCTCATCATTGTGGGATATTATATGATCACGCCCATCAAGGAACTTGATTTTTCCGATATGGGAGAAGCGATCCCGGTCTATCTGACAATCATTGTAATGCCCTTTGCATACAGCATCACAGACGGGATCAGCATCGGGATCATCTCCTGGACCGCACTCAACTTCATTCTGCGGAAGTGGGAACGGCTCTCGCCGCTGACGGTCATTCTGACATTTATCTTCCTGGCAAATTATTTCCTGCTGCGTTGAGGATCAGGAAAGCGCTTTTTCCCAGATCGCCTGCATTTCGCCCAGATTCAGGACGGAGAAGTCCGGCACGATCCCTTCCGGTACGATCAGATCTGCGCCGGGAGTCGCAATATGACAGGTCAGAGCGCCGGCATTGACGCCGAGGGAAATATCGGTAGACAACCGGTCGCCGCACATCATGGTTTCCGTCACATCCACCCCTTTGCGGGCGGCAGCTTCCACGAGCAGACCGGAATCCGGCTTGCCGAGGACTTTGATTTTCTTATTGGTCGCCTTTTCCAGACAGGCGATCAGGGCGCCGCAATCCACCAGCCAGGTGGGCTGATCGGTGGGGCAGAAGACGTCCGGATGGGTTGCGATCGCGGGAATATCGTTCCGCATGAACCATGCCGCCTGACAGAGGCGGGAGTAAACCAGTTCCCGGTCAAAGCCCACGATCACCGCCTGGGGATCTTCTTCCACGACTTCAAATCCGGCTTCGGTCATGATCCGTGCAAGACAAGGCATACCAAGCACATACACCCGTTTCACTTCGGGCATATTCCGCTTCAGATAATCCACCGTATAATCGCTGGAAATATAAAAATTCTCTGCGCCGACCTTGATTCCAAACCGGTTCAGACGCGCAATATATTCTTCCGGTCCATAGGAAGAGTTATTGGTCAGGAAAGTGTAACCGATGCCCTGCCCCTTCAGAAAATCCAGAAACGGGATTGTTGTGGGAAAGAGCTGCGTCCCATGGTAAATCGTTCCATCCATATCCAGAAATACGTGTTTGACCTTCAACAACCGCTCTTGTGTTTTATCCATCATCTTGCTCCTTCAGTGTTTTTCATCTGCAATAATGTAGCATCATTCTTTCATTTTGCAAGTCAGGAAACACAGTTCTGCATTTTCTCTTTTTGAGCCAATTTCAAAACGTTTTGGCTCATCTTGTTAAAAAGTTGATTTTTTCAGCGTCAAACCAATTTTGACGCATCGGCTGTGATTTTTTCTTGAAAAAGTCACGAAAAATCATGTTTCAGGG
>SUVR01000018.1 GCA_015061915.1 Lentisphaerota bacterium
CGTCCGTCACCAGACCGCCCTTCACGATCATATTGCGGAGGGTCGTCTTCGCCGACACATTGAACACACGGAAGGCGCTGACGGTCTTGGTGTTGTCCGCCAGAGATTCCGCATAAGTCACGGGGACTTTGATGGTGATGATGCCCTGTGCAAATGTGCCGAACATCAGAGAGCCGTCGATCGTGACCGCAGTTGTGAGGCTGAGTTGACCGAGGTAGTTGCCCGCTGCATCTGTTCCATCCAGCGTGATGGTCTTATCCGTGGTGCTCCAGTCGATCTGATCAGAGAAGGTAATGGTATTGCCGAGAGTCGGATCTGCTTTCTGATAGGCGATCGCTTCCCGGAGGGAGATCAAGCCGTCGAACTCATCCACCACATCCTCCGTTGTATTGACAACGAGGGAAGGAACTTCAAAGAGTTTATCCATTGCGCCGACCAGATACTTGCCGTTTTCACCGGGGGTACGGGTATTGCCCAGCTGGTCCGTTTCCGGATTGGCGGTCGTGGCGATCTGCAGAATATCCCGCGCCGGCAGGTAGAGTTCCACGACGCCGTTTCCGTAGTTCTTATTGAACCGGACCGTGTAATCCGCAGACGCCTTGCCGTTGAAGATCAGACCGTAATCCGTGGAGCCGGAAGCGATCTGCGTGGTGGAGGAATCCACTTTGAAGTTGGTGCTGACAATCGTTGCAGTTCCGATAACCGAGTTATAAATCGCGCCCTTCAACTGCTTCGGCGTATTATGGACCAATTTTTCATAGTAGTCATCGCTGACTTTACTGCCTTCTTCACCGGAGGTATTCCCAAGGATCAGAGAATTGTAAACATTCATCTTGTAGGTATAGGAACCATTGCTCACGGAAGAGTAGAAAAGCAGACCGCCACCATATTCGGTTGCCGTGTTTCCGGCAATCGTTACCTGACGGATCGTAACATCCGCATTGTGATACATTCTTGTAGAAAATTCAATAGCACCGCCCCGTGCAGCACTGTTGCCATAGAATGTGGAAGAATAAACATTCAAACGGGCATCATCACCACCTCCTCTGTAATGGATGGCACCGCCGCCATAATCTGCGCTGTTATTGATAAACACAGAATCCTTGACTGTAAGTTTCGCTCTGTTTGCAATGGCACCGCCACTGGCGGCAGACGAGTTACTGTCAAAAAGACTATCTTCCACCGTAACCGTTCCGCCCTGAATACTGACTGCCCCCCCCTGACCGATGGATGCATGTGCTCCGGTTGCTTTATTTTCTGTGAATGTGCTGTTCAGCAGAGTAACAGTCCCGGACCGGACATTGATCGCACCGCCGCCGCCGCAATAGCCATCACTCGTGGAGATCGTCGCGGACTCGTTTTTCGTAAATGTGGAGTCCTGAATAGTGACCGTACCGCCGTAGATATAGACAGCACCGCCGCCACTGCCGGAACCGCCGTCAGCCAACACCTTGTTTTCGGTGAATGTGGCATCCGTGATCGTACCGGTACTGGTATAGATACCGAGACCGCCACCGCCATTATTGCCCCATGTATCAGCAAGGGTATTTTTGCTGAACAGAACATTTGTGACAGTAAAGTTCGCGTCAATAAAGGTCACTGCGCCACTGCTTTTTCCGTTAGACCATGCAGCTGCGGAAGTATTGGCGATAAAATTCGTAGCGGTAATGGTAACCGTACCGCCGTTCACATACAGCGCACCGGCTCCGGCCCCCTTGTGGGTCGCTTTGTTCGCTTCAAACACGGTATCTGTGATCACGGTAGTGGAGCCGAACACAGCAACTGCACCGCCATGGGTCACATTGGCATTATAATTTCTTGCCTGGTTACCCGTGAAATACATCTTTTCCAGCGTCAGCTCACCGCTCTTCATGTAAACCGCACCGCCGCCCAGTTTATCGTTGTTCACGTACCCGTACTGCATGGTCATATTCTTCAGCGTGAGGGAAGAATTGCCCGCATGGATAATGCGGTAACGGTCCTTGTCAGAATCAACAGCAATGGTGCTGTTCTTTCTGCCGTCAAGGATCACCTTGTTGTTGGTGCCGTCAGCGTCCGTATCCTTGCCGTCGCCGGAGCCGTCGATGGTCACATTGACCTGACCGGAGAGGGAGTAGCCCTTGCCGGAGGACATATAGATCGTAACATCGCCGTTCTCAAAGAGGTTGACTTCGTTATTGACGCCGTTTGCAAAGACAATGTTGTATTTTGTGCCGACCGTTGTGCAGAAGGCGAGCGCTTCCCGCAGGGTGGTGGTCAGCAGGCTGGTATTTGCCGTATCCGTGGCATCGTTGACCACGAGGGTGATGGTCTCCGGTGAACGGTAGGTACCCGCGAAGAAGGTGGGTTCCGCTTTCGCCTTGAGGGTTTCCACCATCACCGCCTTCATATCGTTATCCATATAGACCGTGGCGCCCTCGCCCAGACCGTATCCGGCGGCATCCACGTTGAACGCCGCAGTCACGGAGCTGTCCGCCAGAGAGATCCAGTTTGCAGCATCGCCGGTGGCGTTTTTGCCGAAGACATAGAACGCGCCCGTGGAATCTTTGCCGACCAGCACGCCGTTTTTCCCGGCGGCGGAGGTGGCGATCACCCGGGGCAGACCATCGACCACTTCCAGCGTGTCGGCGAAGGTGGCGTTGTTGATGCCGCCCGTCACATTGAAGTTGGCTGTTACGGAGTAGTCCGCATCCGTCACGGAGTAGTACAGGTTTGCCTTACCGGCGGTGATCTGGATCGCTGCGCCGGTGTTGTCCGTTCCCTTGAGGACCACGGTATTGATGAGGTTCATGACCGCGCTATCCTTGGCGACCTTGATCTGGGAATCTGCCGCATCGCCGTTATCTGCCACAATACAGTCGATCAGTGTCACGGTATTGTTGGCTCCGGCGAGTTCAAACGCAGGACCGGAGTTGTTTCCGTAGAATACCGAGTTCACAAAGGTCGCTGTACTGCCGCCGTGGCTGCGATAGACCGAAGCATTGCTGCCGGTATTGCCGGTGAATACGCTGTTGTAAACATTCAGTGTACCGCTGCCCTGATAGAACACACCGCCGTTGGATGCGGAGTTTCCGGTAAATTCAGAATCATAAATGTTCAGCGTACCTCTACCGACATAAATCGCTGCGCCGCCGTTTCCGGCTTTGTTCCCCGTGAAGAGAACATTCCGGATCGTGACACCGCCATTGGTGTTCGCCTTGACCGCACCGCCGCTGGTACTCAAATTACCGCCGGTAATGATCATATCCTGCAGGGTGATCGTGCCATTATCGAAGACCATAAGCTGATAGGTTCCCGGTCCGGCAATGGTCACACGGTCCGTGCCGATGGAGCCATCGATCACCAGCGTGATGGAAGCGCTGCTCAGCGTTGTACCGTACACATCGGAGAGAGCGACCCGGTAGCTGTCCATGACCGTATCGCCGTCCGAGTCGTAGTTGGCAGTGAGGCTCTGGCTGAAGGTGATGGTATAGACGCCATTCACCGCCAGCGACGCGGTCTTGTTGTTCGCCGCTGCAAAGGCTTCACGGAAGGAGATGACACCGTCCGTATCGTTCACCACATCATCCAGCGTGGTGACGGTGAGGGAGGCTGCTTCTTTGATGGAGAGGTCTGCCCCTACGAAGGTGAAGTCATAGTTGGCGCTCTTGTCATCGGCGCCGTTGGTGATCGTATAGCCGTCTGCGAGCGTGATCGCATAAACACCTGCCGCCGTACCTTCCGCACGGACCAGCGTTCCGGTGAAGACATCGCCGTTCTTCAGACCGTCCACCGTGTACGTCAGTTCCGGTTCAGCGCCGCCGACAGTGATGCTCTTGGCGTCCGCCGTGACCGTGAGGGTGGCTTTGCCGATGACCAGATCGGAGTCTGCGGGCAGAGTCAGTTCAAAGTCATCCGTCACATCCACATAATTTTCGCCGTCCTTTTCAAAAACGGCTACGCTGTCGATGGAAATGACATCTTCATACGTGCCGACGTTGAGAGTGCCGTCTTCGGCAACCGTGCCGTTTGTCTTCCAGACAAGGTCCAGATAGTAGGTCTTTTCCACGCCGTCAACAGTGACCGTGATCTCTTTCTTGGTCTCGGTCAGCACGAGGGCATCGCCGTACGTATTCGTTACCGAGTAGCCGTCCACCGTCAGAGCGATAGGCTGTTTCGGCAGGAAGTTGAAGGCATACGCACCGACCTGGAAGATCTCCTGCGGTTTTTCCTGCAGTTTCAGCGCATAGAGACGGTCCACACGGTCTCCGTTCTCATCCACATTCTGAGCGTCTTCAAAGATATGATAGGTCTTGAAGGCAGCATTGGTTGCCGTGTCGAACTTGGCAATATGTTCCTGAACGCCGGTCTGCAAGCCGTAAGAGCCGTCGGTGCTGGTCAGGCTGAAAGGCACGACCACGGTTGGATCACTGACGCAGATCCAGTTGTCGTTTGCCATATCCAGATAGTAATACTGGGTACGGGTCCCGTGCAAACCGCTGTTTGTCGTTGTCCGGGCGATGAGCGTACCGCTCTGGGCTGCCAGACCGCCTCTGTTCAGGGCAAAGACTTCATGATCCACGCCGTTCACGGTCTGAACCGTGGCGACCGCCTTTCCGTCCGCGACCGTTTCAAAGATATCGGAGAGTGTTTGCGTTGAAGAATCATATTTCTGTCCGCCGGTGACTGTCAGGTTTGCAAAGTCGGCAGGCACCTGAACGGAGCCATATACGCTGTTGATCAGTGAGATTTTTGTGTTCGCATTACCATTCGCAATATCATTGCTGCTGTTGCCGGCAACGATGGAGTTCAGCACAATGATCGTATCAGAAACGCTCCCATCGGAATAACCGATCGCACCGTTGTTGGTCGATACGGTCGTGTTGCCGGTGATCGTGCTGTTGATCAGATAGGCATTTGAGGTACGCAGCAGGATCGCCCCACCACTGTTTGCACGGTTGTCCGCAATCGTTGAGTTGAGCAGATGCACGTAGCCGCCGTTTGAAAAAATTGCACCGCCAAGCCCGTTATTCCAGTTCCGGACAAAAGTGGAGTCACTGATATAAGCTGTCCCGCGTGTATAGAACGCTCCGCCCTGTGTGTATGCGCCTGTCCCCACATTCTGTTCAAACAAACTGCCGGTGATGTTTGTTGTTCCGCTTCCATTTACAAGCGCTGCACCGCCATTATAGCTGCCGCTGCTGACATTGTAACGGAAGATGGAGTTGTTGACATTCAGCGTTCCGGAATCCGCATGAACACCGCCGGCAAAACTTCCAGCCAAGCCGTTCTGCAGAATCAGGTCATTCAGCGTTACTTTGTTGCTGCCGTGCAGATTCATGATCTGGACGCCGGTTCCCGTGTGGGAAGCATAAGAGCCATCCGCATTGAACGTAACCGTGTTTCCACCGTCCAGGATCACTTTGCCGCTTGCGATGGCACCGTTGATGATCAGGCTGTACGTCTTGAACGCATCCGTCGCAACATTCAGCGTGCTGCCGACGGTGATCTTGGTGACGGTATCCGCAAAGTTGATCGTGTAAGTCTTCGCCGTGGCATCGAAACCGGAGGTAAAGACGCTTGCCGCACCGCCCTTGACGGCAGCGGCATCATCCGCCGCATACTGCAGGGCTTCCCGGAGAGAAGTCAGACCGTCAAAGGGATTGAGGATATCCTGATCGGTGTTCACGGTCAGGCTGGGCGTTTCCGCCGGGAGAGCGTGCGCACCCGCAGTAAAGACGCCGACTTTCGCTCCATCCAGACGGGAGACCGCGTTGCCTTCCGCATCCACGTTCTGCGCCGTGGTATAGATCGTAGCATCTGCGCCCAGACCGTAACCGGTGTCTGCATCCAGCGCAAATGCCGCCTTTTCCGTGCCGTCAAGCGCGAACCACTTGCCATTATCCATATAGTAGTACGCGCCGTCCAGCTGACCGACCAGAGCGCCTGCGTAAGCTGCGGCGCTGTCCGCCTTGATCTCAAGGGTGTTGTCTGCGGTCAGGGTGGTGGAGGTGAAGATGTCAGCGGCATCAGCGCCGACCACGCTGTTGATGTTGTTCAGCGTGCCATTGACCGTACCGCAAACGATGGAGTTGATCGCATTGAAGGTACCGCCGGTAATTTCCACGGAGGATGTGGTTTCGGTGGAGTACATAGTGGAGTTGACCAGATTGACCGTACCGCCGGTGACCTGGAAGCCGTTGCCCACACGCCCGAGGTTGTTGTAGAAGGTGGAGTTGATCACATCGACCGTACCGGCGGAAACGTAAATCGCGCCACCGCCGGAATCCGGAGCCTGACCATCGTTCCAGCCGTTGGTTGCGCCGTTTCCGGAGAACAGGCTGTTTTTGATGATGAGGCTTGTACCGGCAAAGTTGATGGCTCCGCCGTTGGAAGAGCCCCAGCCGCTTGCGCTGTTGTTGTTGAAGTGCGTGTTTTCGATGGAGATCGTGGTTCCAGTCGCGCCATAGATGGCACCGCCGCCCTGAATTGCGCCGGTATTCGAGTCGAAGACTGCATTTTTGATCGTACCGGAAGTGTTGGCGGCGAAGTAGATCCCGCCGCCGTGGGTACCGGCAAGGTTCCGCGCGATGGTGGTTTTGGTCTCCGCAGAGGTGGTCGGATCGATGTACGAATCCACCGTGAGGGTACCGGACTTCACCACGACCCCGCCGCCGTTGTTGTTGCTGAAGCTTCCGTTCGCCTTGTTGTCCGTAATCTGCACGCCATAAAGGGCGAGTGAGGTACCGTTGGCATAGATGGCACCGATATCCGCCCATTGTGTTGTGGACGTGCTGCCCACGATGGAGCTGTTGGTAATGACCATGGCGCCACCAGCCTGATAGATCGTCATACCATGCGCACCGCTGTTGCCTTCGCCTTCGGTTGTACTGCCGAAGATGGAGTTGGAGATTGTGGTATCGGCAGCGGTATGGAGCGCACCGCCATCACCCACAGCGGAGTTGCCCTTGAAGGTGGAGCCGGTGATGGATGTTTCACCCGCCGCGATATAAACCGCACCGCCCTGTGTGGCTGCACTGTTGTCCGTGAAGGTGTTGTCCGCCAGCACATTCGTTCCGGAGGTATTGGAGAGGTAAATCGCGCCGCCGTTACCGGTGGCAGTGTTGTCCGTGAAGGTGTTGTTCGTGATCGTTGCGGATCCGTTTGCGAGGGCAAGATAAATAGCACCGCCACTGGTCCCGGTGGAATTGCCGGAGAAGGTGGAGTCCGTAACCGTCATAGAACCGCTCTTGGAGAAGTTTGCATAGATGGCACCGCCGCCGACCGGATTGGTGGCTTTGGTCACCTGATTTCCGGTAAATTCAGAACCGCTGATGATGAGCTTACCGGCACCACTGTAATAAACTGCACCACCGGCAGAGTAATCCTTGGTATTACCGGTACTGATGTTGTTTTCAAAGGTGCTGTCCGTGATCGAAAGTGTACCATTTCCGTTATACTTGACCACACCGCCATAAGTGCCGGTACTGGTATTGCCGGTGAAAGTACAGTCATTCACAGTGAGCAGACCGGAGATCGATGCCTGAATTGCAGCGGCATATGTGTGACTGTTGTTACTGAAAGTCGTACCCTTGATCGTCTGCGTACCGGAGGAATATGCCAGATGGACCCCATGCATCGTATTACCGGAGATGGTACTGTCCGTAATGGTCAACCCGGTACCGCTTGTAGACATAACGACACCGCTCTTTGTTCCGGAAACATGGTTCTGGAAAGTACTGTTTACAACATTCAGTCCGGCTTTCACAATATGAATTGCAGAACCGCCGTCATAAACAGATTTTGCAGAGGTATTGACATAATTTCCGGTAAAGGAGCTGTTTTCCACCGTAACATCTGCAATGGCAAAGATGGCACCGCCACCGAGGTACCATGCGGTCTTGGTTGTATCTTTGTAGCTGTTGTTCTCGAAGGTGGAGTTCTTCACGGTCAAAGCAGCTTCCGCAAAAATGGCACCACCGCCACCGTAAAGTTGATCGTTCGCATTGGTACGAAGATCACCTTCCATATAACCGTTGCGGAAGATGAGACCGTCGATGGTGGTTGCAGCACCAACTTCCATGACGCGGATCGTATTGCCGCCGTTGAGAACGATCTTTGCGCCGGTGGTGTTGCTGATGGTGACTGCATCCGTGACCAACAGTGTGGTGGCGAGATCGATCACATATTCCGTGGTGGTATCCGTGAACACCGTGCTGTCAAAGGTGATGGTCTGGGCGCCTTCGGTCTTATTGGCGTAAGCGAGTGCTTCGTGGAGACTGGTCAGACCGTCAAAGGGATTGAGGATATCCTGATCGGTGTTCACGGTCAGGCTGGGCGTTTCCGCACTCAACGCATACGCACCGGCGTTGAAAATCATGCTGTCTGCGCCGATCAGACGGGAGACTGCATTGCCTTCCGTATCCTCGTTCTGCGCCGTGGTGTAAACCACCGTGCCGGACGCCGTGCCCAGACCGTAGTTCGTGGCAGCATCCGTGGTGAACGCCACATCAACCATCGTTCCGGTGCCGTCATCGACCTGATACACAGTGCCATCTGCATTGTGCCAGACGCCGTCCCTGACGAAGTAATAGGCGTTGCCGATCCTGCCGACCAGAACGCCGGCGGTGGTGGCTGCACCATCCTTGCTGATGGCGAGGGTATGCACACCATTCTCCACATCCAGCACCGGGGTCTGTGCGCCGAACAGTTCGGCATAAGTTCCGGTAACATTGGAGGCATCGACAGTGACAGTCATGGCATCGCTGTATTTTCCGCCGGTGATATTATGGAAGAGATAAGTTTTGGGTGCGGCGACATCAATATCGTACGCCGTTCCATAATAGGTCTTACCGGCTTCACCAACGCCATCCATGACGGCATCATTCGCAAAAATATTATTGGCGATAAAGATGCTCTTTGTCACGGTAGAAGCGCTGTAAACGCTGGCAAATGCCGTATTCGTGCTGACATTTCCTGCAAATGTGTTGTCAAAGACCGCAACCGAAGAGCCCTCATTTGCGCCGGTGATATTCACGATCGCAGAAATATTGCCGTAGTTTCCGGCGACCGTACTGTTATAAACAGCCTGGGTAATGCTGGTATTGCCAGTTCCATGATCGAACTGGAAAACACTGCCCGTAATATTATTGTCGGTCACCGTCATGTTATACAACGATGCTGCACCGTGACAACGGAACACATGGGACTTAAATGTGTTATCATAAATCACAAAGTTGGAGGCATAAATCGGTTCGCCGCGGTGTGAAAAGAACACATGGGGGATCGTATTGCCCGTAATCGTAAAGTTCCGGTAAGTTACATTTGCACCGTTATCATGGTGTTCGATCAATCCATGATCGTTATCACCTGTGTTACCGGTAAAGGTAATGCCATCAAGCACATGTTTTCCATTACCGCGAACCTTGACGCTGATACCATAGTTATCCCGGAAGGTGCTGTTTGTGACCGTTGCAACTCCGCTGGTGAGCCACAGGGCGGCTCCGCCATTGTTGTTGTTTCCATGCATTGAATGGTTGCTACGGGCAAATGTTACATGATCTGCATTCAAATTCCCTGCATCCACACAGATAATACTGCCGGATATGTTGTCATATCTGGTTGAGGAACCGAGGTCAAGTTCCCCGGTGCTGTCATTACTGCCGCTGCCGTAGAGCGTGATATTCTTCAGGGTAAGCGTACCGCCATTGACGTGGAAGAGGCGTCTGTTTTTTCCGAGGAGCGAGATATCAATGATCAAACCGGTATCCTGACCGTCGATAGTATAACTGACCCCGGATGCCACAATAAATGCCGTGTTTGATGAACCTTCATCCAGTGAGGTCACATCAATCCGGATGGAACCATCGGTCAGGGTGCGATAGGCATACTTACCGGTCGCTGCCTTGATGGCATCCAGATCAAAGGTAATGACTGTTTCGCCGTTGGCATCCCGGTAACCGTCCTTGAGATACTGGATCGCTTCCCGCAGGGAGATCAGTTCATCGTAGGGGTCCACGATATCCGCAGCGATCGTAACCGTCAGACTGCCGGCTTCTTTCAGAGCGGAGTACGCCCCGGCGACCGCTTTGCCGTCAATCACCACACGGGTATTGCCCAGACCGTCCGTCTTGATGATGTATGCGTCATCCACGGTTGCGGCGGAGTCATCGGCAAAGTTCTTCCAGTTGACTTTATCCGTGCTGTAATAAAGGTTGGTTCCGTTCATGGCGGTGTAAACGCCGTTCACATGGGGAGCGGTACTGTTGGGGGTTGCCTGAAGAGCGGTGAGGATGAGACCATCCCAAACCAGTTCCGTGCCGAAGACATCATCTGCGCTGACACTGTATGTATTGGTCGCAGCCGTTCCCGTCCCATCGAACACGGAATATTTTGCCGTGTAACCGGAGAGATTTTCCGTACCGAAGACAAGGGAGTTGAGGATGTTCAGTTTATCGTTGCCGGTGATGGTGCCGCTGTTGCCGTAAAGGGTGCTGTTCACAATCTGACCGATGCCGTTCGCGGCGTCGATGGTGATGGTGCCGCCGAAGTTATAGACCGTGCTGTTGAGGATGGTCAGTACGCCGTTGGTGACGGCAAGATCGCCCTCGCCCGTAAGGAGCGCATTTTCGATCGTCATGCTTCCGGCAGTAAGAGTGGCATCACCGGTGAATTTCATACCATCAACCGTGACCGCATCCGTTGCGCTGTCCAGAATCAGATTGATCTTGAGTTCGCTGTCCGGATTGTAGCCGTGCAGGATGAGGGAGCCGTTGACATTGACCGCCACATCCCCGAAGTCCTGCATCGTGGGAGCAAAGAAGTATTCACCGGACCCGCTTTCCAGCTGGTTCTTGGCATCGGCGATGGTGGACCAGTGGGTAATGGTCCCGTCATCCGCCTTGCTCCACATGAGGGCGGGCTTGTATTGGGCAGCCCCGGCAGTGGAGTACGGCACACGGGCACCGCCGGTCTGATCCGCCATATAAATATTCAGCAGCTCACCAGTGTACGCAACGCCCTTGGCATCATTCCAGGAAAGACCACCGTCAACACTGTAACAGATCAACTGTCCGTAAGTCCCGCTCTGATAGGTACCGAGCTGGAATCCATTCCGGTTGACGGCGGTATTCAGGGTTTCATCCGTCAGTTCATTCACTTGCAGCAGACCATTGCTGTCCACCACATACTTGTCTGCGACTTTGGGAGCAAAAAGTGCAGATGCCAAAGCGGCATAATCTGCATCCACATAATCCATGCCACCGATCTTGGTCACACCGGCACCAACACTGTAAATATTGGCAACGCTGTTTAAGATACCGTTTCTGCTGTAAATGTCATGTGCAACGATACTGCCGTTGCTCTCAAGAGTGTTGTCCGCAATAATATTGTGGATAAGAAAAACATCCTGACCGGGACCATTATTGTTGTCCAAACGATATGCTTGGCCCTTATAAATGCCGGCACCACCGAAGTACGCTGTCTCGGTAGAAGAAGTATCTTCATCACCGATGGTCTTGCCGGTTGTGGTCAGGCGGTTGCCGACCACGGTTGAATCAGAGAGGTACAGATCCGCCCGTTCGGCAATTGCAATAGCGCCGCCGCTGTAACCGGCAGAGTTGTTGATAATCGTCAATCCATGGAGATTTGCGGTAAATCCCTGATCGTTATATGTTGCCGTCAGGTGAATCGCACCGCCGGTCTTTGTGGCTGTGTTTCCATCAAAGAGCGAATTGGTAAACTCAATATAAGACTTCTTGTCAGCATGAAGCAGGAGCGCGCCCCCGTGCTCAGCAGAGTTATCTTTGAATGTGAGATTTTCACCATGGATCAGGAATGTCGTAGAACTGCTACCGAAACTGATGTTACCATTATTGCCACCATTGTGAAAATTTTTGCGGACTGCAATCGCACCACCCGCAGCAGCTGTTGAGTTCCCGGTAAAGGTATTGTTCAGGATCTGCACCGAGGTCGTTGCAGCAGAATTATCCATACTGGAGATAAAAATTGCACCGCCGCCATGATTATTCCGAACTGTACCATCGGCATGGTTTCCGGTGAAGATGGAGTTGGAAATTGTCACATCGGCCTGATAGCCGCCATGATAAATCGCACCACCGGCAGCACGGGAACTGTTATCCGTAAAGGTATTGTCATCCAGCAGGGCTGTCATTTTACCGACCAGCGAGAGCGCTCCGCCGGATGCTCCCCGGTTGCCGGTAAACTGAGAACCGGTGATCGTGATTTCTGCATGAGCAGTTTTACTGGCATTGTAGTAGGCGAAAGCACCGCCGCTGATCCCGGCATCCCCGTTTGCGCCGGTTCCCTTGTTGTTCTCAAACACGGAATCCGTAATGGTGACTTTTGCATTGGTCACGCCGCTGACAAAAATCGCACCGCCATTCGAGTGGGTCGTAGTGCCTTTGATAATGTTATTGGAAATCGTGGAACCGGAAACATTCAACTCAAAATCGGCAACGGATGAAACAAAAACAACAGCACCGGTCCAGGTTGAGGTATTGCCGTTGAATACAGAGTCAATAATATTGACTTCTGCGCCGGTCTTTTCGATAAAGATCGTTGCCCCGTTGCGCGTGTTGGTGCTGTTCTCAATTCTGGAATCGATCACATTCAGGGTAATCCCGTTTGCTTTCAGGTTGATCGCACCGCCGTCGGAATCTGCAGTATAGTTGGAATTTGTCAGGATCAAGCCGTTGATCGTGAATTCCATATCTACCGTGGTCAGGTCGAAGAAGTAGCCCTTCTGGTCGGCATCCACGGTCACATCCGCTGTACCATCGCCGTCGATGTCGCCGTTGATGATCATGGACTTGGTGATATTGCCGATCGTGGACGAGAGGGTAATGGTCTCGCCGGAGAGGGATTCCGCAAAGGTGATGGTGTTTTCGCCGTTCAGCGTGCCGTTCTGGTTCAGGTAGGCGATCGCTTCCCGGAGAGAGGTCAACTCGTCTGCGTCATCCATCACATCCAAAGCCGTTGTTACGACCAGACTTGGCGTTTCAGACTCAAGACAGTACTGATAGGAAACGGGGTTGATGGTGGCGGCTTCGATGAGACCGGAACGGTATTCCAGATCCCAGTCGCCGTTGGCGCCGGTGGAGTCAATGGAGGCGGCAACGTCTGCGCCCGTCAGGTTGGCGATGGTCTGGACAAGGGCCTTGCCTTCTTCGGACTTGGCGGTATCGCAGCCGTAAACAAGGATGTCGGCGTCATCGGTCAGGTGTTCCCCGATGGCTTTCCAGTCGGCGGGATTGATCGTGGTGGAGTCGATCTTTTCGCCGTTCAGTGTAATGTAACCTTCGGAACCGTGGGACACGAGGTGGATGGCGGAATATTTGGTGTCTGCGTGTTCGTCAAGGTAGTCGTTGATCGCATCAAGGGCGTCGGTGCCGGAAGTGAGGCGGAGGACTTCCACGTTGTCGCCCAGGTCGTTTACGATGCTGTCCGCATCGGCAACGGAGGAGTTCAGCACAACAAGGATCCGTTCCGAAGTTTCGGAGGCGGCGATGGGGGCATCGGTGAAGGCGACTGTCTCAGACTCGGGATCGGCTGCGGCAAAGTCGGCGGCATCCGCGTCTGCGGTGTCGGCGGCGTTGTCGCTGCCCGACATTTCCGGCGGCACCGGCATTTCTGCCAGATGATCCGGAGTCAGCTCATTAGATGCAGTCTGATTGTTGTCAGACTGCATCTCTGCCGCGGCAGAACCGTCGCCCGCTGCGTCATTGTTCGCCTGATCTGCTGCTGCCGCTTCGGCTGCCTGTACCACTGCTCCCGCTTCAAAGAGCACACGATCTTCCAGCTTGAAGATCTCCACCTTGTTCCGCTTCTTACCCATGTTTTCCACCTTTCGCCCGCAGGCATTAAGTTATTATAATATTCTTACTTATACTTAAATATTATACTATATACCCAATAGAAAGTCAAGAATGATTCATAAAAAAATGCGATAAAAAAGAAAAAAACGACCGACGCCATCTGTCATAAAAAATCAACAAAAAACGGCATCAGTCGTTTCCGCTTAAAAGCAAACGGTTCAAACGGTTACAAGGATCGAGTCACTGTCCCGCTCTTCAAAAATCTTTTTCGTACTTTCATCCAGAAACGCGCCACACTGTTCCAATGCGGAATAAGTTGTGCTGCCGTCATCTCCGAACTTCAGGTTCACCTGAGAGGCTCCGCTGACTTTCACCGTATTTCCGCCATCGGAATACATCCTGTTCACTTCATCCCAGTTTTCAACAGAACCGCTTTCAAACCATAGTGTTACAGTTCCACCCGCAAGCTGTTCCACCGTATCGGCGCCCCAGTTTTCACTGAAGAGAAAAAGATCATCGCCTCCGCCGCCATGCAGGCTGTCATCTCCGCTGCCGCCGGCGATCCAATCGTTTCCGGCAGCCCCGATGATCCGGTCATTACCGTCATCTCCGAACAGATGATTTTCGCCGTGATTCGCCCAGATCGTGTCGTTTCCGCTTCCGCCCCGCACGGTCAGATTGTCACCGGCGTACGCAAAGCGCTGACTGGTCAGGTCCACCAGGTCATCCCCCTCCCCTGCACGGATCTCGTTCAGGTTTGCGAGACGGGAATTTTCCAGTGCATAATCCTGAAACGAACCGCCGAAAATGTCGTCCACAAAGAGCGCATCCCCATTTGCCGTATCAGTCAGATAAAGGATCGCCGCATCATTTTCCGCTCCATTGAAAACATCTTCGATCCTGTTCTTTCCGAACAAGTTGACTTTTTCACCGGTACCGCTCCAACCGTCTTTACATCCCAGATGCTGTGCCGAATAAGAAGCACTCCACACCTGCTCCGTGTTCCGGACAAAAAAGATGTCGGCGCTGTTGTCATCCGCAGCGGCAATGATCCGTTTTTCTCCACCCTCATCCGTCAGAGTCCCACACTCCCCGATCATCTGATCCACCGCATCTTTAGCGGTCTGATACAGCGTTTTCTCCGGCAGACTGCAGGTTGTCAGGGAAGTGACATTCACCGGCTTGATCCGGACAGCAAAACTGTCATCTTTTTTAAGTGAATATTCAATATATGCAGTATTTTCCGGAACGGTAAGAGTATGCTGCGCAACAGCAGTTTCCCCGATCGTGAGAACCAGAGCGCCGGATTGATCCACGGAAAGCGCATATTTCTTTCCGGCAGACACCGCCGAAACGCTGATCCGATCCAACACCTTTCCGGCTTCATCCTGAACGGTGAAAACCACATCCGCAAACGATTCATCAAACGCTCTAGCCACCCGATAAGAACCGTTCGCCTGATCCGCCTTTACCGAAATTGCGTATGAACCGCTATCTGAAAAGTAAGCAAGATCATTCACCATCGCCTGATCCGCCGCCGTCCGGTCCGTCAGATCAAACAGGACCGTTCCGGTATTTTCCACTGCAGCGGAGAAGCTGTTTGTGCCGGAAAGGGTCAACTCACCGCTGTTGCAAACGGTATCGGTCACAGTGGTGAATGTGGAATTTTTCAGTGTCATTTTGTACTCATTGAAAATGGCACCGCCGCTGACCGTTGCCGTGTTTCCCGTGAAGGTACAGCCGGAAACGGTCATAACTTCGCAGCCGTTGTTATCGTTCCAGATCGCACCGCCGCTGACCGTCGCCGTATTCCCCATAAAAATGCAGCCGCTGATGGTCACAGCAGGTCCGGACCAGCTGTTGGAGATCGCACCGCCGTATGCCGCCGAGTTCCTTGTAAAAAGGGTATTTTCCACTTCGCCGCCATTCCAGAGCGCGATTGCTCCGCCGTCGTTGACAGCAGTATTTTCCGTGAATGTGCCGCCGCTGACAACCAGTTGCCCGAACACGTTGACAACCGCCCCGCCTGCGTACGAGGCAGTGTTTCCGGTAAAGTCGGAATCCGTGATCGTGACCAGATCCGTTGCTGCACCGGACTGATAGACCGCACCGCCGTTTTCTGCGCTGTTCTGCTCAAATGTCGAACCGGTGATCTCCGCCGTTGCAGATCCGCTTTCCCCGAAATTGATCCAGTTGGCAATAGCGCCGCCATTCTTTGCCGTATTGCCGGTAAAGGTGCAGTCTGCTACCGCAAGAACGCCTCTGATCGTGTTGGCAACAGCGCCGCCGAATCCTTTATCAGTGTTCCAGCCTTCCGGCAGATTGACGGTGTTTCCGGTAAAAGTCGAGCCGGAGATCTGCAGTTCCGCATAATTGTAAACCGCCCCGCCGAGATCCGCTGTGTTCTGTTCAAAAGAGGAATTTTCAATGGTGAGATCCGCCGATGCGCCACCGTAGGTATCGTTATAAACCGCACCGCCGTGAGCTGCGGTATTTTTGGTAAAGGTGCTGCCTTTTACGGTCGCCGTCACACCGCCGTGCATTTCCAGCGCACCGCCGCCGATCCGTGCGATATTTTCCGTAAACTCCGTTCCGGTGATAGAAAGCGTACCGCCCCATTGCTGAAGCGCTCCGCCGTATGCGGCTTCGTTTTTATGGAACAGACCGCCATTCACCGTCACCGACGCCCCGTTCATGGTACAGATAGCACCACCGGCAGCAGTTTCGCCGCCTGCAGTGTTGGCGTTGAACACACTGTCCGTGATCGAAAGGACGCCGCCGTAAACTTCAATGGCACCGCCGAGACCGTTGTAACCGTTCAGCGCTTCAGCTGCATTTTTTTCAAAAAGCGCTTCGGTCAGAGTAATATTTGCGTTTGTTGCGCAGATCGCGGCGCCATACCAGCCGGTATTGTTCCGGGCAATGCCGCCCCCTTGATAAACTCCGCCGGTATAATTGGAGGCTGCCGACCCGCCGAGGACCAGAGCGCCGATCTCTCCTTCTTTATCCACAAGGATCGTTCCGCCACTCTCAATGGTCAACCCGCTGACGGCAGCACCGCCGCCGACTTTCACCGTGTTATACGTTTCGTTCGGGATCTTCACATTCTCCAGTGTTGTCACCGTACTGACCAGAGTTTCATCCAGCCACAGCGTGATCTTACCGGCTTCAAATTCATTTTCTTCTTTGACGACTGCCATTTTTCTGTTCCTTCATTTGTTCTGTTGATTTTCCCGGAAACAAGAAGGAACTGCGGCACAAAAAAGCACAGCAGCAGAAATGCAGGCACAAAAAAGCCGGGTAAAATCCCGGCTCGCAACTGCAACAAAGAAATACGGAATACCATAGCGGCATTTCGCTTCTTCCCCATCTTGTGTTACGGGCACAATTCCGCATGGCGGAGGGACTTGGATAAAGGGGGGATCTGGCTCGTCATCCGCTGGGATAACACACAGTTGCGCGACAGTCCATGAATCTCACATGGTTCACCCGGTCTTTATCCGGTTTGTAAATTTGATTTTTCTCCGGTTGCGCTGAATCTCCTTGAATTCCGTTTGCGTTTGATACGGGATTTATTTCCAGAAATCGGTGTCTTCTTTTACGCCGTTTTCCGATGCAATGTAAGTGGGATCTTTCCCTGCTTTCCGCTGTGCCACATAATTCTGCAGTGCACGGTACGCCACACCGCCGATGATGATACACACCGGGATATTGATAAACGCCAGAATACACTGGGCAATATCCGCGATCCCCCATGCCAGGTCGATCTGCAATGCCGCCCCGAACAGGATCAGCAGTGCCCCGATCATCCGGCTGAAGTCAAGCACCGCTTTGCCCGGGCGTCTGCCGAAAATATAGCTCAAACTATTTTCCACATAGTAGAAGTTCCCCAGCAGCGTGGTGAACGCAAAAAGGATCATCGCCGCCGCGATGAAGTACGGTCCGATCATGCCGAAAGTGGACTGCAGGGCAGCCTGAACATAGGGCGCTCCAGCCGCGTTTGCCGTGGGAACGATCCCGGAGGAAAGGCACATCAGGGCGGTGGCTGTACAGATCAGGTTCGTATCAATGAACACGGAAAGCATCTGGACAAGCCCCTGCTTCACAGGGTGGGAGACATCCGCAGCGGCGGCGGCGTTCGGCGCAGAACCGATACCGGCTTCATTGGAGTAGAGTCCCCGCTTCATCCCCAGGATCAGCACCGATCCGGCAAAACCGCCGAAGATCGCTTCAAAGTCAAAGGCGGACCGGAAGATCAGCCCGAACATCTCCGGAATATTGCTGTAATTGATGCAGAGCGCAATAAGTGCGAACCCGATATAAATCACGCCCATCACCGGCACCAGCGTTCCGGTCGTTTTCACCAGACGCTTGTTGCCGCCCATCATAGCAAAGAGAAACAGGATCGCCACCACACCGCCGAAAACCCAGCAGGTCACGCCGGGCTTGTAAAAATCAAACACTTCAAAGGCGCTCTGCAGGTTGTAGGATGCCAGCATATTGTAACCGACCCCGTAGGTAAAGATCAGGGCAATGGCAAACACAATGGCAAGAAATTTGCTTTTGCAGGCGGTTTCAATGTAGAAAGAAGGTCCACCGTAGCTGCTGCCGTCCGGATTCTTCCGCTTGTAGATCTGGGCAAGTGTGGATTCCACGAAGGCGGAGGCACCCGTGATCAGTGCAATCAGCCACATCCAGAACACCGCACCCGGTCCCCCGACACAAATTGCAACCGAAACGCCGATAATATTGCCGGTCCCGACACGGGAGGCAGTAGAGATCATCAACGCCCCGAAGGAAGAAATGCTTTCCCGGTTTTTCGGTTTCTCCATGACCACCCGGATAGATTCTTTCAGCAGGCGTCCCTGAACAAATTTCGTCCGGATCATAAAGTACAATGCACCGCAGAGCAGCACAATGGCGAGGGGAAGATTGGTCAGAGAGAGGAGAAAGTTGTAAATCGTTTCAAGCATTTTATTTTCCTTATGTTACATTTTATCGTTTCACAGAAATAATATAGCATATTTTGCCGTATTTTCAACCTGAACGGACAAGAAACACAGCTCAAATTGCTGGATTTGTTTGTCTGAAATCGTAATTTTATTTTTCTGAAGCTGCAACACTTTAAAATATTGCAATTCTTTCAGCGTCTTTATTGCAAAAATAAAAAAGGCTGTCTCCCGGAGGAAACAGCCTGAATTTGCCAGATTTTGCAGAAGATTACTTCTGGTAGCGGCGGCGGAATTTTTCCACGCGGCCGGCAACGTCAACCAGTTTCTGCTTACCGGTAATGAACGGGTGGCATTCTGCGCAGATACCGACCTTCTGTTCTTTACGGGTGGAATAGATGTCCCAAACTTTGCCGCAGGCGCAAATGACTTTCGCCGGGCCGTACTCCGGATGGATTCCGTCTTTCATGTGTTTACCTCTCAATCAAAAAATTAAATTTTGTAATTTGCTTTATCCATGTTTTCAAACGCAAGATATACCACCGCAAAATGAAAACGATACAATATATACCATAATCCCTGATTTTCAAATGAAAACTGAATTTTTTTGCCGATTTTTTTCATTTTTCCGCTTTACCACGCCTTTTGCCTGTTGAAACTTGTCCCGGATATGGTATATTATCCGGACTTGACAGGAAGGACAGACATGGATCAGAACACCGGAAAACAGACTTTACACTTTGCTTTCGTGCTGTACCGCTATTTTCCCCACGGCGGACTGCAGAAGGATTTTTTGCGGACTCTGCAGGAAGTCCTGTCCCGCGGTCACCGGGTGACGGTGTTTCTGGCGAAACAGGAAGCTCCCCTGCCCGATGCGAAAAATCTGGAGGTCATCCTTCTGCCGGTTTCCGGCTGGTCGAACCACGCAAAAATGCGGTCTTTTTCCAAAAAAGTTCTGCAGGAACTTGCAAAGAAAAATTTTGATAACACCTTGATGTTCAGCCGGTTGCCCGGTGGTGATTTTTATTTCGCCGCGGACAACTGTCTTGCTGCTGACTGGTCGAAGCTGCATCACCCGTTGATCCTGAAACTGCTGCCCCGCTACCGGACTTTTCTGTCGTTGGAAAAAGCGGTTTTACAACCGGAGTCAAAAACTCATATTCTGGCACTGGTTGAGCAGCAGAAGCGGGATTATCAATCTTTCTATCATACACAGGATGAACGCTTTACCATCCTTCCTGCCGGAATTGACCCCACCTGCCGCAGACCGGAGAATGTTCCGGTGATCCGTCGGGAGGTCCGGGAACGATTCCACATCCCGCAGGAGGCAATCCTGTTGATCCAGGTGGCTGCCCAGTTCGGCGTCAAAGGTGTCGATCGCGCCATAGAAGCGATGGCGGAACAGGCACGGACCGATCTCTTTCTGTTGGTTGCCGGGGGCGGCGAGATTGAAAAATACAAAGCGATCGCCGAAAAACACGGCGTTGCGGACCGGGTCATTTTTGCCGGAGCCAGCAGCGACATTCCCCATCTGATCGCGGCGGCGGACCTGATGATCCATCCCGCCCGGAAAGAAGCTACGGGGACCGTGATCGTAGAATCGCTGGCTGTCGGCGTGCCGGTGATCGCTTCCGCAGCTTGCGGTTATGCGCCTTACGCAGCGGCGATCGACCCGCAGCTGGTCACGCCGGAACCGTTCGTGCAGAATGATCTGAACACATCACTGGCTTATGCGTTGGACCGTCTGCCCGGTCTGACGGCACAAGTATTGCGTCCCGGCAGGGATTTGGATTTTTACCGTCGCGCCGCCGTTATTGCGGATCTGTTGGAAAAGTAAGCGGTCAGAAACGGATCTCAAGCAAGCCGGAAGCGGGAAGATCGACCCGGTTCAGCCCCTTCTGAAGCGCAGGCATCCCGACTTTTTCGCCGGTGGTCCTGAAGGCTGCACAATCAGTTGGCGTTTCCGTCAAATCCAGGATCAATCCGGCTTCACCGGTCCCGTTAATCACAAAACTGGTCTTCTGTTCCGGCGTGATCCGGACAACCTGCCCTGCCCCGTAAACTGCCGCCACCTGTTTTGCATCATTTTTGGCGATCACAAGGGGATAATTCAGCTCCGGATGATACGGGAACAGCTCGCCCTTCAACAGAACATCCTTGTTGTCACGGGCAAAATCAAGCCAGAACCGGACCATTTTCCGGTGATCATCCGGCAGATCGGCAAAACGGATCGAGATCTGCGGAACGCTGAACAGAATATTCAGGATCTGAAGCGCTGCACTTTCTACGGGCGTTGACATGTTCCATTCCAGCATATCGGAGTGAACAGCAGTATTACCGGAAAGCAAACGCAGATCCAGCGTCCGGACCCGATTCAGCAGTACATCCGCCGGACAATCCGCTGCCCGGAACATATTGCCGTACTTCCGGATCGCTGGTCCGATATAGCTCTGACGGAACTCGATCAGGATCTCCGGTTTCAGTTTGCGGAGACGCGCCATCACGTCCGAAAGCAGCGTATCGACCGCAATCGGCAGGGAGAGGATGTCACGCCCCGCATAATTTTCTGCGATGGCTGGATCTGCCCCGCGGAACTGGAAAGAGTCGATAAAGTCCAGCTTGAAACCGTCCAGATCCCACTCCCGGATCGCGGTTTCGTAAGTATTGATCAGAAACTCCCGGACTTCAGGGAATCGGGGGTCCAGCACGGAGGTTTTCAGACCGTCAATATTGAACAGATACTTCCCGGCGAACCGGCTGTAATTTTTGCTTTCATAACCCATGAACGGCACGGAGTACCAGAGGATGTATTTCATTCCCAGCGCATGGATCTTTGCCACATGGGCTTTCATATCGGGGAAACGTTTTTTTGTCACTTCCCAGTCGCCGCAGAACGCATAGCCCCGGTTGTTGTCATCGGTCTGCCAGCCGTCATCCACGATCACGCCATTGAGTCCGGCTTGCGCAGCAAGGGCACATTCCGCTTCCAGTTCGTGATCAAACAGGTTCTGATGATAGCTGTACCAGGTGGAATAGATGGCGTCGAACGCCGCTTCCGGGACGGCGGAAGGCTGGTATTTTTCCATTGCGGCAAACCACGCCGAAACATCCCGGATCGACTCCCCGTAAAAACAGGAACGCAGGTCAAGCCGGATCGTTGTTTCGTATTCCGCAAGAGGCGATTCCGGCTGGGAGAACAGTGTAACTTTCATGACAACCGTATTTTCTTCCTCGCTGTACCCGGCAGCAAGAACGACCGGGCGCATGGCTTCCTCCACGGAAACGGTCATCCGGTTTTCCCCCTTCAGATTGAGAAACGTGACAACCGGTGCGCCCGTGGCAAGATTCGCCGTAACACCGGCACCCCAGTCCGGCGGGACCGACTTCTGAAAGCCGCTGACCGGCGTCCAACGCACCTGAATATCCTGTTGCGGGACACTCCATACGATCTCGGTTTTCGGCGGAACCTGTGCCAGTTCAGCGGTCAGGCGGAGATGGATCAACCCGATGCCCGGTTCCGGATTTTCCGTCCGGGTATCCAGTTTCCAGCCTTCTTCTGCAGCGACAATCTTTGCGGTCAGAATCTTGAAAATATCATTACAGTCCATAAAAAATCCTTTTGCTGTTCAACACGGTTGTTTGCTCCATACAATAGCCCGGTTTTCCGATTTTTCAACGCTCTTCCGCCACATTTTGCCAAAGTCATAAAAAGCGGAAACTTTTTCCTTGCAATTTTGTCGGTTTGTGCTATATTAGATAAACTGCATTATGGGGCCGTTCCGGTTTCGACTGGATGTGCTGAATGCCGGTTGCATGCCGAGGATGATCGTTGGCCTCGTTAATCATCGGTCAAAAAAATAACAGCGAACGAAGAGTACGCTCTCGCTGCCTAAGTTGCGGCGACGTTTCCTCCCTGACGAACGCTAAGGGAACGAAGCGCGGACAGCGTTCTGGCTTGAAGGCTCTATCTGGCGGCCCGATAGCGAGATTTCAGCCGGAGCAGTCCCGAAGCCGCCAGTCCGCCGGCCAAGCTGAGAGACGCAAAACATTCAAGTGCGGAATAAGCATGTAGACACCGTCAGGATGTCATCTCAGGACGGGGGTTCGATTCCCCCCGGCTCCAAAAGTTTTTTTATCCCGGATCAAAAAAAAGACTGTTTTTTTCAAAAATTCTTTCACGCGGACACAAGAAGTCCACTTGCCGATGTTATACTAAAGCAAAAATGAAGTTAATATCGCATTCTGACAGGCGAACACGAAACTCGCTGCAAGATTCCAGTTTTTCATTCGCATTTGTTGTAAACATCAGAAACGATCACAGGAGATTATCATGAGACACCATATCAGAAAAAAGAAAGATGGCAGATTTGTTGCAGGTTTCCGGAATCTTGAAGATGCATTGACAGCATTTGAAGAATACGATAAAGACAAGTTTTATATCTGTTCACAGGAAACGGTCAAAGAAAAAGACTATATATTTCCAGTTATCAGAGATTTTGACCGGGCTATGGATAAATTGTATTTCTTAAAAGAAAGCACGAGATGTTCTCCGATGCAGTATGTAAACTGGTTCTGCTCTTTTTGCTGTCCGCACTTGAAAGCCGGAACAACCGGAATCACGTGCAAAAAAGACACTTGTATCTTTGGCAGACTGCGGCGTAAGTTCTTTGAGCTGAATCCGGAATATGAACAAAATGCAAAAAACAATACTCCGGATTTTTCGTAAACAAAAAAACTGCTGCATTCCCGAAAGTTTGCAGCAGTCAAAATTGCTTTTATTTTTGTGATCCGGATCAACCGATAATGGTTGTACCGATCTTCAGGAGCGACCCGACCTGATAGACGATCGTAGTGATCACCCAAGCCAGCACAAAGAGTCCGGCGCCTTCCATCACAGCCATCTTCCAGGAGTTCAGCTCCCGTTTGATGATCGCCAGTGTGGCGAGACAGGGGATGGAAAGGAGAGCAAAGAGCATCATACAGAATGCCTGAAGGGGCGTGTACTGCTTGCTCAGAGTGGCACGCAGCCCTTCCGATTCTTCATCGGCTTCGCCTTCGGAGTAGAGGATACCCATCTGAGCCACAAAGACTTCCTTTGCAGCCAGCGCACCGATCGTAGCAGTGGAGATCTTCCAGTCAAAGCCCATAGGAGCAAAGATGGGTTCCAACACCTTGCCGACTCTGCCGGAAACGGTGTATTCCAAAGCTTCGTTCATCTGTGCATTTTCCAGAGCGACGATTTCATCGTTCTGTTCCTGAGCGGCATCAACTACAGCCTGCTGGATTTCGCTGAATTCTTTTTCCTCTTCCGCCCAGCCATCCAGAATTTCCTGCGGGATCGCTTTTTCTTCCTTCACAGCCTCCAGTTCTTCGCCTTCCAGCAAACCGGTTTCTTCCAGAACTTTGAGCTGCAGATCCGTCAGACTCTTGCTTTCCTGAACGGCCTCGATCTGCGCGTCATAGTCTTGCGAAAATTCTGTCTTTTCCGGATAGGTGTTGCAGAGATAAAGGATGATACTGGTCGCCAGAATGATCGTACCGGCTTTCTGCAGATACATCTTGCTCCGATCCCACATATGGAGCATCATACTCTTGACCGTGGGCATACGGTAGGGCGGCAGTTCCATCAGGTACACTTCGCCCTCGCCTTTGAACAGAGTGGACTTCATGATCCGGGCGGCGATCAGTGCGATCACGATCCCGATGATGTAAACGATCCACATGGTGAACGCCTGATATTTTTCCGGGAAGAATGCCGGGATCAGCAGCGCGTAGATGGGCAGACGGGCTCCGCAGCTCATCAGCGGCAGGACCATGATCGTGACCGTGCGGTCCCGTTCGGATTCGATGGTACGGGTCGCCATCACTGCGGGAACCGTACAACCGAAGCCCAGCACCAGCGGCACGAAGGAGCGTCCCTGCAAACCGAACTTCCGCATGATCCCATCCATCACAAAGGAAGCACGGGACATATAGCCGGAATCTTCCAGAATGGCAATGGCAAAGAAGAGCAGCAGAATGTTCGGCAGGAACACAATCACGCCGCCAACGCCGCCGATGATACCATCCACGATCAGGCTGTTGAAAAATCCTTCCGGCAGAATCCCGCCGACAAATTCGCCCAGCCAGCCGAAGAAGTTTTCGATCCATTCCATCGGCGGTTCCGCAACAGTAAAGGTAAACCAGAATGTTGCGTACATAATTGCAAGAAAGATGGGGAAACCGAGGAACTTATTGGTCAGCACGGCATCGATTTTGTCGGAAATTTCTCTGCGGCGTTCCTGCGTAATGGTGATAGTATCCCGGCAGGCACCGGAAAGCATGGCATACCGGCGGTCCGCCATAAAGGTATCCGCCTCGATTGCGTGCTGATCCAGCAGATGCCGGATCTGGGCTTCCACCTCGTTGTGAACGCTCTGGAACTCATCCAACCGCCAGACACAGGTATCGTGTTCCAGCAGTTTGATGGCAAAGAAACGGGCGGGGATGTGCTGGTACTTCTCGATTTTCAGCTCATCGATCTTGTCGGCAACCGCCTTGATTGCATCGTCCACATCGGAGCCGTATGTCAGCATGGGGACGCCGTGATCTTCCAGCTTGGAAAGAGTCCGTGCCAGTTCCTGCAGGAGAGGCTGAACCCCGTTGCTGCTGTTGCCGACCGTCTGCACAATGGGAGAACCGAAGTATTTTTCCAGTTTCGGAATATTGTACTTCAGACCTTTTTTCTTGGCATCGTCCGCCATATTGAAGGTCAGCAGCATGGGGATATGCAGTTCCGCCAACTGGGTGGTAAGGTACAGACTGCGCTGGGGGATCGTGGAGTCGATCACATTGATGATCAGGTCGATACCGGGTTTCGTCAGCTCCTGAAACACCACTTCTTCTTCCGGAGAAGAGGAGGAGAGGGAGTACACGCCCGGCAGGTCGATCAGCTCGATATTCATACCGTTCAGGGTGAAAGAACCACCCTTGCTTTCCACGGTAACGCCGGGATAGTTGCCAACGTGCTGTCTGGCACCGGTAAGGGCGTTGAAAATACAGGTCTTACCACAGTTCGGATTTCCTGCGAGAGCGATCCGGAATGTTGTTTTATTCATGCTTCACCTTCTTTCCGGAGGACAATATCCGCCGCTTCATTCTTGTGGAGCGCCATACTTGTTTCCATAACCTTCACCCGGATCAGGCCGCCGAACGGGGCGTGCGCTTCGATCACAAGTTCGCTGCCGGGAACGATTCCCACATCCGCAAATTTCTTCCGTCCGCGGGCTTTCGGGAGGATCTTCACAATGGTCGCTTTGGTGTCGACCGGCAGTTCTGCAAGGGTGCAGGAATCGACTTCCTGACTGCCGCAGCAGCAGGAACATTTCTTTTCAGACATAAAAAACCTTTCTTGCGGGAGAGCAGAGGGGGTGTCCCCCTGCCCTCCTCCGTTTCACTCAGCGATCGGAATCAATGAGAAACTGACGATAGCCGAAGGAGTTGTTTTCACCGGCTTTTTCCAGTTTCGCTTCCGCTTTCTTCGCCTTTTCAGCTGCTTCTTCCGTCATGGAAGTGGCTGCATTGACCGGAATCACTTCCGCAACAACGACCAGCTGGGAACGCTTGGTGGATTCGCTTTCCGTGGAGAAGATCCAGCCCAGCAGGGGGAGATCTTTCAGGATCGGAATACCGCCGGAAACACTCACAACATCACGCTTTTCCAAACCGCCGATCACAAGTTTCGTGCCTTTGTTGGAGATCATGAAGTTGGAGGTGACTTCCGCACCCTGCTGGATACGGGGTTCGCCGTTGGACTTGTAACCGATCAGAGAACTGTTGGAGACCGTCACATCAAGGATCGTTGCCTTTTCAGACACGGAGGGCGTCATGCTCAGGTAGAAACCGAACTCACCGAATGCAGCAGTGTTGACCGCATTACCCTTCGCCATGGCAACGTTGTTGCTTTCAAATTCCAGCGTATTACCGTCTGCATCGCTTACATCTGCATACTTGGCAACTGCTTTTGCTCCGACGTTTTTGCCATCGATCACAAAACTGCCGCCTTCGATCCGGAGCGTATATCTTTCCTGATCGCCCTTACCCAGTTTGAGAACCGTCAGAGAAACTGCGCCTTCTGCTTCAATTTCGATGGCATTGCCGTGCATATCCGTGGCAGACAGGGAGAAGTCTTCTTCCGGCATCACATCTTCGATCTTCAGATATTCCTGCGTGTATTCGCCACCTTCAACGGGTTCAACACTGGGAACAAAGACCTGCGTGGTGCGATTCATTTCAGCGGTGGTGCCGCTGCGGATCGCCATTTCACCGGTATGAACAATCTTCGCTTTGCCTTTGCTGGTCAGGAAGTCAAGGTACTTGGTGTTCCACTTGGGATTGAAATTGAAATAGGTGGTATCGGACCAGCCTGCGCCCTGAACCAGCGCAGAACCATCGGAAGAAAAGTTCTTCATGAAGCGACCGCCGGTGTTGAAGAGGTCGATTCCGTCGTTGTTCTTCCACGCCTGGAAATCGAAACCGAGTTTGGTATCGTTTTCGGCGTAGAGTTCGTACACGGTGATCTTGGCGCGGACTTCTGCTGTGGGAATATCATATTCCATCAGGAGTTTTTCGATATTTGCGCGGGAGAAGTTTGTGGTCTTGAAGAAGATCAGGTTCAGCGCTTCATCGCAACGGATCCGGTCGGAACCGCCGATATTTTCCGTCACATCATCTGCCACATCAGCACCGGCATTACGGATCATGGTGCGCAGTTCGGCGGCGGAACGGTATTTCGGCTGATAAACGTACATCGGCTGACCGGTCACAGAAACGACTTTCGGCTTGTCCAGCGTGGCAATGATGCTGTCGATGCCCTGCCCGATTTCACTGTCTTCAAAGCGGTAATCTTCCGCAGAGACCATAAGGATGCCGGTGCCGTCGCTGTATTTGATCGCCTGGATCCCGGTATCGCTTTCATCCACTCTGCGGGACTGGACGATCTCACGGAGATAGCCGCGCAGTTCGTAGGGATCGGCATATTTCAGAACGTAAGTCTTGGTCACAACGTCCGGGTCATTGTTGGTCCGGATGAAATGGACGACCTGCGTACCTTTTTCCACTTCCACGTTCAAACGCGCATCAATGGAAGAATCCTTGTACCAGGCAGTTGCTTCTCCGGCAAAAAGAGAACCGGCAGTGCAGAACATAGCTGCTGCGGCAATATAAGTAAAACGTTTCATCGTTATTTTTCCTTCTCTTTCAGGGATTACTGTTTTGCGAGTTCATCAAATGCTTTCAGGACACCCTGGGGGATGGAATCATCCGGCGCTACCGGGACCGCACGGGCAGTCACGAAGTAGTAGGTCTTTTCCTGATTGGAAGTGGTGGTTCCGAAGATATATTTCAGAATGGGCAGTTCACAGAGAACGGGGATCCCGATCGTCTGTTCCACTTCACTGACACGTTCCCAGTTCATCAGGAGTTTTTCCTGATTGTAGTTCAGGGAGGTGGAGGCAGAGGCTTCCGTGGTTTCGGTGATCTCCGCACCCATATTGTTGCGTTCGACAACATTAGAGCCGAAGAGGGTGTAAGTGAAATTCACAACCCCGTCTTTGCCGCCGGTGATGACCGGTTCGGTGATCACAACATCCAGCGTGGCATCGCCACCGACATCCACAGACGTCATGTGGTCTTCATCCTTCATAATATTCTGATATTCGGGAGAGAAGGCTGCTCTGAATTCTTTATCTGCCGTGTTGGTGATGGTCAGCATAGCGCTGCTGTTCACCGTGGCTTTACCGTTCTGCTGAAGGATCCGGATAAAGCTGAAGTCAAACGCCGGAGCCGTGTACATTCCGCCGAAACCGTAAGTGAAGTTGCCGAAAAGGTCGATCCCTTCCAGGATCGTTTCAGCAGCACGCAGGTTCAGTGCATCATAACCCACATTCAGCAGATTCATACCCGGACCGTTCTTCCATGCGAGGTAATCCAGACCGATATCTTTCAGGTCGCTTTCGCGGACTTCGTAGATCGTCAGTTCAACGCGCGCCTGCGGACCGGGTTTGTCCAGCCATGCCAGTTTGCGCTTGATGTCTTCCACACGGTACGGGGTATCCTTGAAGTAGAACATCCCGGTCTTCTTGTCCAGACGCACTTTTGCATCTTCTTTGGAGCTGGCGACCTGACCGCCGACAACGATTTTGCGCATATCGGCGGAGGAACGGAACTGAGGCTTGTAGGTACCGTAAGCGATACCGGTGCCGGAAACATTGGTGCCGTTCACCATCTTGGCGGGACGGTCAAGTGCTGCCACCATTTCATCCACATACTCGAACATACTTTCAGAGGTGCTGACGATCAGGAGCTGACGTTTGTTGGCGGCATCCGCCATCGTTGTAACGGTGGAAGAACCGTTGCGGCGGAGGACAGCGCTTCTCACAAAGGGTGCCAGATCTGCAGCTTTTGTATGTTTCAATTCATAAATCTTGCTTTGGACCACGCTTTGGTCATCATCCTGAACAAAGGTGATCGTCTGAGTCTTTTCTTCTTCTTCAGCGGTTGCTGCGGGAACATCTGCCTTCACGGCGGGATCCTGCGCATAAACGCCGGTCATTGTCGCTGCCGCAAACAGTGCGAACAGACTGGTTTTTACCATTTTTGCCATTTGTTTTCTCCGGAAAAAATTGGTTTTCGTTTGTTGTGTTGTTAAAGAAACGGTGAGCTTATCAGGCTCAATTAAATATTCCTGTCCTTTCATTTCATCCGTTTGTTTAGCCTCAACTAACTAATCCGGCAAAAAAATTTTATTTCTTTGCACGGATATGCAAAACAAATTTAATATAATTTCAGTTTTGCAAATTTCAATTAGCAGAAACTAATTTTTTTGATTTTTTTAAATCCCTGCCTCCTTTTTTATCTGTTCCACCCATGCGGCGATCCGGTCCGGAGTCTGCTCCGGCTGATTGTTGTCATCCAGCGCGAGACCGCAAAAGAGATCTCCTTCTGCAGCAGCCGAGCAACAATGGGTATAACCGGCAGAAGATGTTTTCCCGATGATTTCCGCACCGCGCGCGGCTGCTGTTTTTGCAATGATGCCGACAGCATCGCAATAAGAATCTGCAAATCCCTCCTGATCACCGGTTCCGAACACACCGACTTTTCTGCCGGCGAGATCAGCATTTTCCAGGAGGGATATCCCGCTCATCCACTCATCCTGCAATTCACCGATCCCCCAGGTGGAACTGCCGAGCAGCAGCAGATCTGCCGTAAAATCCTCTTTTGTTGCATCCGCAATATTGATCGCACGCACAGCAAAAGCAGCTGCGATTGCGTTCGCCGCTGCCTCCGTATTCCCCGTCGTGCTTCCGTAAATCACCTTGACTTCAGCCATGTTGAATTTCCTTTCTGTTATATTCAATGTTGGTGATAAGGTCAAAAAATGTCTGCAGGTCCTCGCAGACATCCAATATTTTTCCGGCAAACGCCTCCGCTTTCCGGTAAAGACTCATTTTTTCCAGCGATTCCGAGGCATCGCCGAAAACGGTCCAGTCGCCACGGTGGACCGGTGTCCGCGGAAGTTTTTCCATAAACCCCTTTACATCTTTCAGAGGATAGCCGATAAACACGCCGACCTCGTGCGGGATCTTTTCCACGGCAAACCGTTCACGCAGAAAAAACAGTAAATCATCCATATCACACCCAGCCGGATACCCCAGGGTGGAAAGGAGAGAAAGATTTTGTGTATCTGAAAGGGTCTTTGCCATCGTTTCCCGGTGATAAAACAGAATCAGTGAGCTTTCCGGCTCCACACGCAATTCCAGATAATTCAGCTTCAATGTCTGCAGAATGTCCGCACGGTATAAACAGAAATTGAACCCCTCGCTGTTCCGGCTCTTGTAACAATGCTGTACCCGGAGCAGTTCTCCCGGTTTTACGCCACTGCGCACAGCTGCTGTCTTCAGCAGTAAAAACCGCAATAATTCTTTCCGGTGCTTTTCACTGATTTGACAATTCATTTATTAGGTCCTCCTAACTGATAAAATTTGAAAAAACGCTTTCCAGCTCCAGTTCCAGAAAGCGCTTTCTCAACTCAAGGTGGTATAATATAAACCACAGTTAAACATTTGTCAAGTAGCCTTACCTAACTAAATTTAACTTTTTTTCTGATTTTTTTGTTTTTACACTCAAAAAGTGGCAAGATCGACAATGATCTGTCCTGCAGGATAGACTTTTTCCACGCCATTGCAGCAAACAACCGTTTGTTCCCGGGTGGCGATCAGATCAAAGACCGATCCGAAAGCACGGATATTTTTCAGTTTGACCGCATTGCAAGGTGCCGGAATACGGGGCTCAGCCCGGAAGGAATTGAACGAAAGCGGAACAAGTCCGAGTAAACCTTCCGTAATCACACGGCAATAAAGAGCGCTTTCCGCAGAAAGATGCCGTTTGCCGCCTTCGGGCCATGCTTCGATCGGATACGGCACATGGTCCCCCAGCAGACGATGCCGGGAATAGACAAGCAGTTTCCGGAAAGTCTGCTCCACCTCACCGGCGGCAAAGGCTCCCCGCAATCCGTAAAGCAGACTGCGATCCCAATAGGTTGTTCCGCCCTCCTCACACAACATACCGTCATGGAACCAGAGATAATCCGAATAGAGCGCGGCGACCGTATCTTCCGCCCGGTTCAGGATTCCCATACAAAGAGGGATTCCGATCCACGAACGCAGTGTGGTATTTCCGTCATAATAGCGATATGTTTTGAAACCATGGATCTCTGCGCCGAAATAAGACTCCATATCCAGCGCCAACTGTTCCGCCTGCCGACGGTAAACAGCTGCCTTTTCCGGCAACTGAAATTCTTCAGCAAGAGCGGCGGCTGAAAGCAATGCGCCATAGTAAAGGGATGAGGTACAGAGATTGGCGCTGCCGCTGGGGAAACGTCCTTCCATCTCATCTTTATCGGACATCACCACGCCCTGCGGATTCTTCCGGCGGCGGCAGTATTCCAGACACCATTCGATCCCGCGCCAGAGTTGTTTTGCAATCTCCCGGTCGCCGTATGTCAAAGCAAATCGGGATGCACCGTAAGCCCACATGGCACCATCGCCCCGGTCCCCTGCCCCTTCCCAGATATCGAAAGCCTCCGAGATCACGGAACTGGGGATCGGATAATAGTCCGGTCCCATAAATGGCATATAATGACGGTACGCATTGAAAGAAGCATCCAGAGCCAACGCATCGCCGGTCCACGCGAACCAGGGACCTGCATATTCCACTTCATCGTTGCACCAGGTGGCGGCATAGTAACTTTCCCCGCCGGGTCCGTGCATAAAACCGCCGCGGGTTCGGAAAATGCTTTCTCCGGCGCGGATCTTGCAGAAATGGAACATCGTATCCAGTTCAGCGATCCCCGTTCTCAATTGCAGGGGAGACGTGAGTTCGGTCACCCGTTTCCTGCGTCCGGCAAGTTCTGCAGCAGGGTCGAACGTGCGTGATTCCTGATCGGCAGTCCGGGCCTGGATCACAAGAGCTGTCCCGTTTTCTGATTCAGCCGGAACAGTGAGAGAATCATCCTGCATATCGCAATCCACCAGATAGACGCCGCGGGCTCCGCGGCTGGCAACCTGCACGTGATTGTTGATGATACGGATCTCAACGGCTTCTTTCCCTTCATTCACGAAAGTAAAGCGAATCAGATTTACCGGTGCATCATCAGCGGGTGCGATCTCACGGATCACCCGAAGCCCCGGCACATTGGTGCGGCTGCGGACAGTCAGAACGCCATCAAATGTAAAGTCAACGGGGTATTCTGCCAGCGGCGCTCCGTCAACTTCAAAAGCAGGCAGAACACCGGTGGGGATCGTTCCGTGGCTGGCGCTGTTTTTTGCCTCATTGTCCGTTTCGTCATCCCCGGAATTTTTCAGATTGACTTGCAGAGACGCGTGCGTTTTATTCGGGATCAATCGCAACATGGGAAATATGCAGTGCAATTCCTGTGTATAGGTTCCATCCGCCTTCACCCCGTAATAAATCACAAGTGCCGTTTCTTTGCCGGAAGTTTCCACATGGTCCATGTGCGGTATGGCGGCATCAACTGTCCAACGGATGGCTTTTCCCTCATTCACGATTTGCCAATATTGTTTATCATCCGGAACCGGACTCCACGGCAGACAGGAATTCACGGACTCTGCATACCACTCATCCGGATGCTTTTTGATCACATACCGGTGGGGACCGGCGGGATCCGGCTGAAACGAGCAGGAACCATCTGTTTCCGAGGAGGAGGCATAGCCGGTGACGCAGTCGTAGCCGGCTTCAGCAGGATCACCGATCACACACAAAAGCGCCATCATGGGATCCCAGGAGGAACGTCCCTCCGGACAACCATACTTAATCAACGCCTGCTTCAACGGGTCATCTTCCGGCAAATCGCTTCCCGTGATCACGGGATTTCCGACTTCCCAGCCGAGGAATGTAATGGGCGCAGTCCAGTTTTTGCAGAGACGATGGGAGCCGCTGACGGACCGGGGCGAAGCGTTGAAGTTGTACTCCCCGTTTCCAATTCCATCCCAGCGACCGCCCATATCCCAGAGATGTGCCACTTTCTCCCGGACAAGTTCTTTTCCGTTGAGGGGGGAGAGATCGTCCGGTTCACTTTCCAGCAGATCTGCCATCACCTGTTTGAAACCGATGGCAACGATATGCACTTTTTCCGGCGCAGTGGCAAGCAGTCTGCGATAAAGCCGGACGCCACCTTCCGCCTCATCCTCGCTTTTGTACTTGGATGGCAGAAGCTGAGTCAGATGGTTCTGATAGCGGGCATCGCTGATAAAATCGACGGCATCCCGGTCGATCCCGATTGGCAGATCCAGTCCGGAGTGGAGCAGAAAAGCATCCAGCGACCGAACGGAATCCGGCGTAATGGCATCCAGAACACAGCCGATAAAATTGATTTCGCCGCGTTTGTGAGCATTGCAAAGCAGACGGACAGCAACAGCGTCATCCACATCGCTGCCCCAATCGGTATCAAGAATCACATATTTTGTCATAAGCAAACCTCCTGTAATATAGATGATTTACTATAATATCCGCGAGTAGAAATTTCAAGCATCTTTTGCGAAAATCACTTTATTTACAGCCACAAAAAACCTCCAGTCCGGAGACGGGAGGTTTCAAGGTAAAAATCGTTTCTGAGGATCTTACATCTTTGCATCAAAGCAATCATCGGAACGGTAGTAGAAGATGATCGTGACCATCTTATCCGCCGTCACCGGGATGACTTGGGAAAGTGTGTTCACGGCCCGGAAACAACGTTTTTCCGGGCATTCGGGATCCGTGATCACTTCTGCTTTGATCGCGCGGAAGTGCCACCAGGTAGATGTATTCCACGATTTTGCTCTCGTGAACTTGGGATCATTGAATTTTGTATTTTCGCAAGTCAGACCGGCAAAACGTCTGAATACCAGATTGGAATATTTGTAGAGAGTTTTATCCGGATAGTGCTTGCGACCACCGCCACCGCCCATGCTGAAACGAACTTTTCCAGTCTTGCGGGGAGTAAATGTAACCACGATCCGGGTCCATTTGTTCTTGGCAACCCCCACACTGCCATGCAGATTGAAAGCCCGGTTGGCTTCACCGCCATGGAAACCGAGGAAACAGTATTTCGTTTCGCAACCGGAGGGATCTGCCTGCAGAAGTTCGCCTTTTTCATCCGGAACCTTCATAGGATTTTTCCCTTTGGCAAGAGAAACACGGTTGCTGCCGAGTTCACCGGAGATCCAGATCCCGATATGAGTAGAATTTCCATTCGGTGCATAAAGGTCAAACGCATCTTCGAGGCTGGGACCGGCCGTGAGTGCAAATGCACTGCAGAATAAGGAAAAAATTGTAAGGATTTTTTTCATGGTTCACACTCCTTCAATTATTTTTTGGCTTTGAAATAGTCATCGGAACGGTAGAAGAATGTGATCGTCACCGGCACACCGGCTTTCACCGCAAATTCCTGGGAGATCCGACCGGTGGCGCGCAGACACTTGCCGCCGGGCGCTTCTTCATCCGTCACAACGGCAGATTTGATTTCTTTGAAGTAGTAATACTTCTGCATACCCCAAGTTTTGGGGTTCTTGAAATCCGGATCCTTGAGCTTTGCATTAACCGATTCCAGTTTGGCATAACGGGCATACGCGAGGTCACGATACTGATACATACTCTTGTCCGGATAGTGTTGATGTCCCACATACGGTCCGAATTCGATACGGATCTTTCCAGCTTTCCGCGGTTTGAAGGTCAGGACATATTTGACCCACTTCCCTTCCGGTGCTTCCACCATGCGATGCAGGTTGAATGCCCGATTGTCTTCCCCGCCCCAGAAATCAAGCATCACATATCTCGTTTCGTAGTTGGGATCTTTCTCCATCAGGTTGCCGTTTTCATCCCGGACAACGAGAGGATTTTTGCCTTTTTCAAAGGAAACTCTGCCGCCCTTGGTCTCTCCGGAGACATGGAGCCAGCATTTCGTTGTTTTTCCGCTGGGAGCGTACAGATCGTAGGCATCCTCAATGGAATCTTTTGCATAGCCGCTTCCGCAAACCGCAAAACCAAACAGTGCAATCAGGATTTTACCAATGTTCTTCATAATGTTCTCCTTGGTTGTTGTTTTCTTCCAATAACACAACGCAATTATAGCACAGTTTATTGCTTTTTGCAATACAAAAAGAAGTTATCTCACCAAAAAACAACCTTTTTAACGCTTTTCAACGTTTTTTTTGCCGTTTTTCCGGTTCTTTTCCTCATCCGCATAACGCATCAGATTGGAGTGGGTATGACCGTTGACTCCGGATACGATCTTGGAAGCAAGACTTGCCGGAACTTCAATGATCGCATTTTTCGGGAAGCAGGAGATCTTGCCAAGCCGTTTGGATGTGATCCGCACCGCATTGAAGATCATCTCCAGCAGGACCTGCGGCGTAATACCATCGTTCTTCCCTTTGGTAAACAACAGTTTCACATAGTCATCCCGGTGTTCCGGCGCTTTCCGGCTTTTCTTTTCACCTCTGACCTCCCGGCTGTCCCGGTCACGGAACTCCCGACGCTTTGTCCGGATCACAGGATATGCTTTTTCCATGAACCGGTTGCCGAAGCCCACATGAAGCAGTGCGGCAACGAGCATATCCACATCTTCGGTAGCATCAACCAACTCTGCGGCGAAATCCAGATAGCTTTCATCCAGTTCGCAGCCGGAAAGAGATTTGATAAGAGCATCCTTGTGCGCTGTCACCAGTTCTTCCGGCGTGGGCAACTCCCGCATTTCCAGTTTGGAGCCAAGTTCCTTTTCGATCTCAGCCAGTTTTTTGCGTTCTCCGGGGGAGACAAACGTGATCGCCGCCCCTTTGCGCCCGGCTCTGCCGGTTCTGCCGATCCGGTGAATATAGATCTCCGCATTGACGGGAAGCGAGTAATTGATCACGTGAGTCAATCCGGCGACGTCGATCCCACGCGCAGCCACATCGGTTGCAACAAGCAGACGGAAAGCACCTTCTTTGAACTGACGGATCACTTTGGTCCGTTGCGCCTGCGAGATTTCGCCATGGAGTGCCTCCACCCGGATCTTCCGGTTTGCCAGAGCATCGCAGAGTTCATCCACATCGGCACGGGTCCGGCAGAAGATCAAGCCATACATTTCCGGCTCCATATTGATCAGACGGACCAACGCTTCCACTTTGTCGTCCCGCTTCACTTCGTAACCGAAACGGTCGATCTGTTCCAGACTTGCCGGTTCTGCATCCACCCGGATGACTTCGCAATCTTTCATAAACCGTTCGGCGATACTCATAATCTCCGGCGGCATTGTTGCGGAGAACATCAGCTGTCTGCGGTCTTCCGGCATCAGGGAAAGGATGGATTCAATATCTTCCACGAACCCCATATCCAGCATTTCATCAGCCTCATCCAGCACGGAGAACATGATTTCATCCAGATTCAATGCTCCCCGATCGATCATATCCTGCACGCGCCCGGGCGTACCCACAACAATATCAACGCCCCGTTTCAGGGAACGCAGCTGCACCTCGATCGAGGCGCCGCCATAGACAGCCGCAACAAAAAGGCGCCGTTCGCCGGCAAGGCTTTTGATCTCTGCGGCAACCTGCATACAAAGTTCACGGGTCGGCGTCAGAATCAGTGCCTGCGGGGACTTGGATCCGGGGCGGATACATTCGATGATGGGTATCCCGAACGCAGCAGTCTTTCCGGTTCCGGTGCGCGCCTGCCCCAGCACATCACATTCGCCGGACATCAGAAGCGGAATCGCAGCTGCCTGAATGGGCGTGGGAACGGAAATATTTTTCGCTGAGAGGGCATCCAGCGTTGTCCGGGAAAGTCCGAAATCGGAAAAATTCTGCATGATCAGTCTCCATGTTCAATGTTATGAAAAGGAGCTGAAGATCCTCTTCGTGAAAATTCGTGAGTATATAATATACTGCGTTTTTCTGTTATTTCAAGCGGGCAGGCACAACTTCCAGCCAATAGCCATCCGGGTCAGTGATAAAATAAATCCCCATATCCGGATTTTCATATTTGATACAGCCCATTGCTTCATGTTTGGCGTGAGCAGCATCAAAATCATCGGTACGGAATGCCAGATGGAATTCTTCATCACCCAGATTATACGGACCTTCATGCTCCCGGAGCCAGGTCAGTTCCAGCTGGAAGGAATGGTTATCATCTTCCAGATACACGATCACAAAACTGTCATCCGGAGCATTGATCCGGCGTGCTTCGTTCAAACCGAGTGCTTCAGCATAAAACGCAAGGCTTTTCTCAAGATCAGTTACATTGATATTGTAGTGGATCATCGTAAATTTCATAATGCAAAACCTTTATGCTTGTTTTTCCGGATCGAGGATCCGGCGTAATTCCCGGGCGAGCGTTTTGATCCGGTGGGGTTTTTCCAAAAAGCCGTCTGCGCCGTTTTTCAGCAGATCTTCCACCGAGGCGGCATCAACATAACCGCTGGAAAGCAGCACATGGATTTTTGGATCAATGGCTTTGATCTGATAAAATGCAGTATGCCCTCCCATTTTCGGCATAATCATATCCAGCAAAACGAGATCAATACTTCCCGGGGACTCACGGCAGATAGAAACAGCATCTTCGCCATTTTCCGCAATGATCACGGTATAACCGAGATTCTGCAAAGCCTCAATCAAAAAATCCCAAACGGTTTCCTGATCGTCCACGATCAGGATCGTTTCGTTTCCGGTTGGCAGTTTTTCCATGGTTCTTTTCTCCTGTTTGCTGCTGCGTCTCTGTTGATCAATATATCACGGAACAACCGTTTTGTCAACAGGACGGACAGATTCTTTTTTCTCAGAGCCAATTTCAAAACGTTTTGGCTCATCTTGTTAAAAAGTTGATTTTTTCAGCGTCAAACCAATTTTGACGCATCGGCTGTGATTTTTTCTTGAAAAAGTCACGAAAAATCATGTTTCAGGGCG
>SUVR01000019.1 GCA_015061915.1 Lentisphaerota bacterium
CGCCCTGAAACATGATTTTTCGTGACTTTTTCAAGAAAAAATCACAGCCGATGCGTCAAAATTGGTTTGACGCTGAAAAAATCAACTTTTTAACAAGATGAGCCAAAACGTTTTGAAATTGGCTCTGTTATTTCTTTTTCAATTCGTTCAGACGGATCGCTTCCGGACGCCGTTTGTAAAATTCATCCAGCGGGAAACAGCCGGAGATCATGCCGTTCCGGGGCGCGTTGGTGCAGTCCCCGAAAGTCCGGCAGATGTGTCTGCGGTCCAATGGTTTACCAGCAAGAACATCCGCGCACATCTCCGGATAGGAAAGGACCATGCGCCCGATCCCGGCAAAGTCCGCCCAGCCATGCTCGATGGCATACTCCGCCGCATGGGGCAGATATTCCTGCAGGCAGGTGAGCCCGGACGCAACCACCTTCAGATCCGGGTGCAGTTCTTTCAGACGCTTTGCCGCCGCAAGATGCCGTCCCACATTGTAAAGCGGCGGTTCCGGAATAGCATAGCCATCACAGACCGGATAGTATGCCGGACGCTGCATATGGACCGAATAGTAGGGGCTGCCAATGGTACCGCAGATCAGATCCACGCCATAAGACTTCAACAGATCCACAAAGGCGCTGACTTCTTTCAGATCCGGGTCCATCCCCAGCCCGGTGCCGTCGCCGCCGAAGGCGTACGGATAAACGCCCTGCCAGTCCATAGGCTTGCCCGTGCCGTCCTCACCCTTGATGAAGGGCATGATGTCGAAAATGCTCAACCATACGGAAAGTTTCAGCTCCGGCACCGCCGCCCGGATCCCTTCCAGAATTTTCCGGCAGAAACGGGTGCGGTTCTCGAAAGAACCGCCATACTTGCCGGGTCGGTCATACGCCGTGAGGAACTCGTGGGCAAGATAGCCGTGTGCGTGCTTGATGTCTACAAAATCGAAACCGGCGGCATAAGCCACCTTCGCAGCCGTAACAAAATGCTGCACAATATCTTCCACTTCTTCATCACGGACAACATTTGCCTGTGAGTTGCCGAACTTTTTGTCCAGCAGCGGATGGGCGTACGCAGTCACCGACTCCAGTTTATCATCCGTGTTCGGGTGGGAATAGCGTCCGGAATGGGTCAGCTGCAAACCGATCGCCAAATCATCGTCACGCCCGAATTTTTCCCGGTGGACACGGCGCATCTCTCTGACCAGCAGAGTCAGCGTTTCCTGCGTGTGGGGTGCCGCCATCAGCTGCCGGGGATTGCTGCGACCGGAGTGCATCACCGCCGCCGCTTCCGTGCCGTAGATCAGCTTCGCCCCGCTGGACGCAAAACGCAGCCAACGCCGCATGGTCAGGTCACTGGGGGTACCGTCCGGCAGACAATCCCAGCCCTCCATGGGCAGGATCGCCCAGCGGTTGCCCAGCGTTTTTCCGAGACATTCCGCCGTCTGTGCCAACGCCTCATGCCTGCCTTCCGGGGAAAAACCGATGTGATAACCCTGTTCCCCAATATAGGCAGAAAATGATTCCACATCCTTGAATTCAGTAACTTTACGATAATTTTCCGCCATGATCAGAACCGGTTTCCTTTCTTCAGATGAATAATAATGATCTCACAATCTTCCAGCACTTCATAGGTATGAGGCATGAGCGCATCGAACTGCAGGGACATACCCGCTTCCAACCTGCAAAGTTCTTTCGGCAGCGCGATCTGCACTTTCCCCTTCAACCCCCAACAGGTCTCCAGGTCATCGCCGTGGAGATCCGGCTTGGAAAGTTTCGTGCCAGCCGCAGCAAAGCCGTGCATACACCGGAAATTTCCATAGCTGACCCGGTGAAACTGAAAATCGCCGGACCGGTACTGCTCCGCATTGACCAGGTGCGCCACTTTATGCTCCGCAAGGCTGATCAGATCGCCGAGGGAAAGGCGGAACACCCGGGCAAGACGGTAGAGCGTATCCACTTCCGCTTTGGTCTGATTCCGTTCCAGCTTGGAGATCACACTGGCAGATACGCCGCTTTTTTCCGACAGCTCCACAATGCTCAGGTGGTGACTTTTCCGCAGTTCACGCAGGATCCGGAAATCGCATATCTTTTCATTTTCATCAATCATTTTCCGGTCTCCTTCACATAGATCCCGCCCTCCCGGTAATCTTTCCACAAGGTTTCAAACCATCCGTCCGGATCGGGAACGGGGCGGCACACCTCCCACACAAACATATCGTTTTCAAAGACTTGACAAACTTTCCGGAACGCTTCATCCTCCGGCTGGATCTTCCAACTCAGTTTCGGGTGGATCGCTTTTCCGTCATCCGAAAGAACAAGTGAGCTTCCCCGTGAACCGACTCCGGCAGCAGTCTGGTGGATAATCGCTTTCAGATAAAGGATCTGCGCACGCAGAAGCTGCTGATTTCTCAAGATTTCTGCAGTATTTCCCCGCAAACCGTCACCGGCAAGACGCTCCAGTTGCGCTTCCGCATCCGTCAAAGCCTGTTCCAGTGTCCCCCGCTCCCGCACGAAAGCAGCAGAGGTACTCATACGGTGCTGAAAGATCTTCCGTTCCATTCGCCAGTCAAAGGCGGGGACGGACTTCATTTTTTCCGTCAGGATCTGCTCAGTCTGTGCGGCGATCTGCTCCGCTTCTGCAAGGTCAATGCTCCAGTCTTTCCGGACATTGGCAATATATTCCGCCGCCCGGAACGCCCCGCACTGACCCGCATTGAGGGCAGAGCCGCCGGGACGCGTAACCCCGTGAGATCCATTGACTTCTCCCACCGGGAACAAGCCTTTGATATTTTCCGATTCCCACCAGAGATCCCCGGCAAGTCCACCATTGTTGTGCTGGGCGCAGACTGCAATCTCCAACATATCCTCCGCCAGATCGATCCCGTGGTCCCGGTAAAGTTCAATGGCGGGCGCATTCAGTTTTTTCAGCCGTTCAAAGGGGGAGTTTTCCAGCAGACAGCCGGAGCGTTCCAGATAATTTTTCGCCTCATCTCCAAGCCGCGCCGGATCGTAATCTGCCGGATCGGAGCGATAGTCCAGAAAAACACGCCGTCCACGCTCCGCCGTTTCGATATGCACAAAGATATCGATGAGAGACGATCCCGGTACGTGTCCCGCCGCAAAGGGCCACTGATACCCTTTCAGAAAAATATGATCTGCGATAACAGACTGATCTTCAAAGTATTCCCGCAAAAATTCCCGTTCATCGCTGACGCCGTCCGCCGCCCGGGAAATGAACCGGGGCAGCACCTGCATATAGCTGCCGGAAACATTCCAGCGGAATGCAGTCGAAGCCAGACCGAACTGGAATTCGGGCAGATTCCGCACCTTCGCCCCGATCTCCGCCGCCAACCCGATCGCACCTGTATGGACCGCCGGATAGACGCTGTTCTCAAACAGACCGCCGGGACCGCCAACCGCAAACACAACATTTTCTGCAAGAACAGTTTGCATCTTATCGGAATGATCCGCAAAGACAGCGCCGCAGATGTGGTTGTCAGCCGTTTTCAACAGTTTGACGGCGCTCTGATCCTCCACCACTTCGATGTTCCGGCGTTTCACTTCTGCGATCAGCGCCCGGCACATCTCCCGGGACGTATAGGGTCCGCAACTGGTGGCTCGGCGTCGGGGATCATGATCCGTTTTGTAGCCGGGAAACTGACCGAAAGCATCGTGGGGAAACGGTACGCCGAGACCGGCGAGGTGAGCAAATGCCACCGGCGAAAGCGCTGCCTCCGCCAGCGCCAGATCCCCGTGGACCGCACCGCCCCGGGCAAGGTCCTGTGCCATCAGAACGGGGGAATCCGGCTCCCGCCCGTACATACCCAATTTATAGTAGGTCTGTTTGTCACTGCCGGTGTTGATGGAAGTGCCGAGGTCCAGCCCCTCCGTATAGATCGCCAGATCGGTAATGCCCAGCGCGTGAAGACGGACCGCCGCTGCCGATCACGAGTGTATGGATCTTTCTGCGTTTGAACGGGATCTGCATCTTACAACCTGCCGATCGTCATACCGCCATCCACGCCGATGACTTGTCCGGTGGAGTAGGCAAGCGCGCCGGAAGCGATTGCCGCCACCACTTTGCCGATGTCTTCGGGCTGTCCCCAGCGACGCTGCAGGGTCAGCCCCTCTCCGATCAACTTATCATATTTCGCCGTAACGGCACTGGTCATATCCGTGGCGATGATGCCGGGGCGGATCTCGTAAACCGCGATCCCCGCTTCCGCCAGACGGACCGCCCACAGCTTGGTCCCCATGGAAACGCCCGCTTTGGAAAGACAGTATTCCCCGCGGCTGATACTCGCCACATCTGCCGAAACGGAACTGATATTGACAATGCAGCGGAACGGCGCAGGTTCTTTGGATTCCAACATCTTCTGCGCGACAAGCTGGGTCAGAAAGAAAGGTCCCTTCAGGTTGATCGTCATGACCCGGTCAAAACTTTCCTCACTCATCTCCAGAATGTCGGCACGAACCTCCGGGGCAACACCGGCGTTGTTCACCAGCATATCCAGCGAACCGAAGTCCGAACAGAAGCGGTCGATCAGCGCCGTGCGGTCCGATGTCTTGGAAATATCGCAGGAATAATATTGGAACGAGCCGGAAAAACGGCTCCGCAGCTCCGTCAGGAAGTCGGCAGCGACAGCCTCCGCTCCCCGCCCGCAAAAGCCGATGTTATGGCCCTGCTCCGCCAATGCACGCACAATCCCTGCCCCGATCCCCCGGGCACCGCCAGTTACAAGAACATTCATCGTAAAATCTCCTGTATTTTTTCTCAAAATCTATGTTTTAATAAAAAATATAGCGTTTAAGAAAATATTTTCAAGATAAAAAGGAGATTTTTTCTTTATTTTCGACTGTTTTTCTGTACGGATGGGGTATTGATGGCAGCGCGGGGGGCGGCTCAGGCGCAGCAGACCGCTGCGCACAACCGCATGAAGGGGCATGGCGCATCATGCGCCATGCCCCTTCATGTGCGGTTGCCGGGGTGTGACCGCCACGCGGTCACGCCCCGGTGCTGAGCCGCCCCGCCGCTTACTTCTGCGGCAGATCTTCTGCGGCTTTCACGAGGGTGAGGAATTCCGCCCGTTTGCCGTCGGGATCGGAACCGAGGGCTTTCTGAGCCCGGGCGCGGAGGTCCTTATAATTGGCGTTGCCCTTGTGTTCGCTGTTGCGGAGCAGCAGGCTGAACTCGGTGACGGCAGCCGCCCAGCGGATGTTATCTGTCGTCTCCGGCAGAGTCTTCAGGTCGAAGGTCAGCAGACGGCTGGGATCTTTTCCTTCCGGCTTCTGATAACGGAGCTTGAAGGTGAGGATGTCCTCGGATCCGGTGCTTTCCGTTTTCTTCTGATACTTGAGATCATCCACGCTGCCGAGATATTTCTTTTTCACATCGGCGGGGGCATCTGCCATGATCAGTTCGTACACTGCGGTGACCTGATGACCGACACCGACTTCGCCGGCATCTTTCGTGTCATCGTTGAAGTCACGGGCGGCGAGTTTCCGCAGTTCGTATCCGACCAGCCGGTATGCGGCGACTTTGGCGGGGTTGAACTCGATCTGGAACTTCACGTCTTTGGCGAGGGTGAACATCTTACCGGTCATTTCGTTGGTCATGACCCGTTTGGCTTCCCGGACGTTATCCAGGTAGAAATAGTTGCCGTTTCCTTTGTTGGCAAGCATTTTCAGTTTGCTGTCCTTGTAGTTCCCGCTGCCCACACCGAAGGCGCTCAGATAGATGGCGCTCTGCCGTTCTTTTTCCACCATCGTAACCAGTTCGGATTCGCTGCTGACACCCACATTGAAATCGCCATCCGTGATCAGGACGATCCGGTTGTTGCCGCCTTTGATGAAGTGTTTATGCGCCAGTTTGTACGCTTCCACGATCCCTGCGCCGCCGGGGGTATAGCCGCCGGAACAGAGGGAGGAGATTTTTTTCTTGACAGCTTCTTTGTCTGCGCCGCTGCCGCCATCCATGAGGGTACTCACGCCGCCGCCATAGGTCACGAGGCTGATCCGGTCATTTTCCCGGAGCTGATCTGCCAGAGTATTCATAGCTTCAATGACCATGGGGAAGACACTGAACATAGAGCCGGAGTTGTCGATGAGGAAAACAAAGTTGGAAGGGGGCAGATCTTTTGTTTCCACGTCCTTTGCCTGCACGCCCACCAGCAGCAGTTTGCGGTCCGGGGACCAGGGGGCATCCATGCTTTCAAAGTTCACATGGAAGTCGGCATCGCCCTGCGGCGCTTTGTAGTCATAGGTAAAATAGTTGAGGAATTCTTCCGTGCGGACCGCATCTTTCGGCGGGAGGGTATTCTGCTGAAGGAGGAACCGACGCACGTTGGTGTAAGTGGCGGTATCCACATCCGCCCCGAAGGTGGAGAGCGGGGAGACAGTGGTGGCGGTGAAGCCGTTTTCCGTCAGGGACTTGTATTCCTCGGTGTTGAAGTTGACAGCAGGTGCGGGGATCCGGTCACTGACGCTGTAATATGCGGGGCTGTTCATGACCTTTCTTTCTTTTCTTTTGACGCCAGTCGCCATCACAGCCCTGCCCATGGCAGGAAGACTGTACTGCATAACAACGGGTTCGGGCGGCAGAGAATGTGCCGATGCGCCATCTTCCGCCACAGCGATTTCAGCGAGAGCAACTGTTTTTTCCTGTTTGGATTCAATCGTTTGTACGGATTCCGGTGTATCTTTTGTGAGAGTGATACCGGTACGCTGCGTTTCCTGCGTCTGCTCCTGCTGGAACGCAATAACCAGCCCGCAGCAGACAGCCACCGCAGCAGCCGTTGCCCAGACGAAACGCAGAAAGCGGGGAGCAGATTTTTTCTTTTCCGGCTTTTCTTCCGATTTCACTTTTGCGAAGAAATCTGCCTTGAACTGTTCCGTGGACTTGTAGTCCTGTTGGGGATTGGTGCGATTTTTCATGGTATCGAGAAGCTCATCAATTTTCGGTTCGTTGTTGTTCATGCCATCACCTCCAGTTTTTCTTTCAGGAGTTGTTTTGCTTTGTGGATACGCTGGTAGAGGGTGTTGACGGTGCAGCCGAGAATGGATGCGGCATCGTCCGAGCTGTAATCGCTCAAAAACCCAACGAGGATGGAGTCCCGATACAGTTCCGGCAGCTCCGCAATGGCGTCCGCCAGTGCATCCAGTTGTGCGTTATCCGTTGATGTATCAGCGGCTTTCTCCTCTGCATACGCCTTGAGTTTTTCCGCTTCCCGTTTCCGTCTCCGGATCCGGTCGCAGCACTGGTTCACTGTGATCCGGTAAACCCAAGTTGAAAGTTTCGCTCCGCCGCGGAACTGCTCAAATTTGTTCCATGCAGTCAAGAGCGCCTCCTGGACCGCTTCGTCCACTTCCGCCGGATCTCCGAGCAGCCGGTACGCCGCAGCCCGCAGCACGCCCAGCTCCTCCGAGATCAGGGAATCAAAGATCTCCTGTTTTGTTTTCATGTTCTTGTTCCTTTTGTTTTTTTCTGTACAGAATGAGTGTTTCTGACAGATAGGACGAAACTTACCGGCATTTTCTTATCGGTTTCCGAAAATTTTTTGTATTTTTTTGATTCACCCTCACGTCAGCAGGATCAGAGCGGCGACACCGCAAAGCAGAGCACCGATCTTACAAACAGTGATTTTTTCCTTGAGAAAGACTGCACTCAGGACAAAGGTCACCAGAAAACTCATCTGGGCAATGGGCAGCACCACACTGGCGTTGGCATCCTTGAACTTCAACGCCTGCGCCATAAAGAAGATGATCCCCGCCACCAGAAGACCGGAAAGGATCCCATAGCGTACGGTCTTGATGTCAAACCATTTCTGCGCCCGTTCCCGCCAGAGACAGTAGACCGGACCGCTGATGATCCAGAGGACCATGGTCAGAAGGCTGACGCCGTTGGGAGATGCGCCCTGCATGAAGCCGTATTTGTAGGAAAGTCCCAGACCCGCCCGGAACACGGCTGCCGTTATGATCATGACCAGCGGCAGAAGCGCTGCTTTCCGGTCGGTCTGTTTCACGCCCGCTCCGGTGCTGCCCGGCAGAAACGCCAGGATCGCCGCCAGCGCAAACGCCACGCCGAGATATTGTTTCAATCCCAGTTCCTCCCCGAAGATCAGTACCGAAAAGGGAACGACCAACGCCAGATTCAGCCGGTAGATCGTGGAACACATCCCTGCACTCAGACTGGACATACTTTCGATCAAAAGAATATTCCCGACAGCCGAAAAGATGCCGCCGATCACACCCCAAAGCAGCGTGGTCCGCCAGTCATCACCCCATTTATCCGGCAGAAACAGCAGAAACAGAGTGGAAAAGATCCCCACATACATCACAAACATCCCCCGGGAGCGCTCCTTCCGGGCAAAAAATTTGAACACCAGATCGTTGACCGCCGAACAGGCAAGACAGCACAGGGTAAAAATCAGGATCAAACTCATATTGATACCGCCATTTCTGTCTTATTTTTCCGCCGCGCGGGCGTCGAGCGCACGGACCATCAGGACATTGATATAGGAGGCGAAACCGTGACAGCAGCTGGCGTGGGTGTTGTCGTGTTCCCACAGGGTCCCGGTCAGGTCCGCCATCTTTTTGAAGTATCCGGTGGTCTCGCGCAACACCTGTTCGTGGAAGCCCGCCTGTGACAGCAGTTCCAGCCGCAGATAGTTGCCGATAAACGCGTTGGAGGGGTAAATCTCCTGCCAGAGCCCTTTTTCTTTCCGGTCTGGACCGAACTCCGTGCAGAGCCGTTTCCAGAGGTCGGGATGGCTTTCCGGCGTGGCACAGCGGGTGAAGAAGGCGTAGTACTGACAGGTCTCGGTGATGTCGCTTTCCGGAACCAGCAGGGAACGATCCTCCTGACGGACGCCGTGATCCCGGAACCACATACCGTCGAAAGACTGCTTCCGGATGGTCTCTTTGATGGCGGCGGCACGGTCAGCAAAATGCGGTTCCCCGTACATTTCCGCCATACTTTCCAGCGCCACTGCGTAGATCATATTGGTGGGATAGCTCACATCCTGCACAAACTTGTTTGCCATGCTCCACTCCACAAAGACCCATTTCGTCAGATTTTCCAGCAATCCATCGCTATTTTGGAACGTTTCCATGTACTGGATGAACGCATCGAACTTGGGTTTGATCAGGGAGACGAGTTCCCGGTCGCCGCTGCGCTTCCGATATTCATTGGTCTGGATGATCAGCCACATCGCCCAGTTCGGGATAAAACTCTGATCGGTATGATCGCCGGGATACAGCATGGGAATCGCCCCTTTTGCGATGTGTTCAAACTCATCTGCAAGGGCAAAGTTTTCCAGAAAGAACCGTTCCAGCAGGGTGCTGCCGGTAAGCATGAGGGAGGTCTGTGCGGTAAAGAAGCTGTCGCAAAGCCATGCCGCCCGTTCCCGGCTGGGACAGTCGGTAAAACAGTCCACGGCGTTGGCGGCGAACGTCTCCCGTCCGGCATCGAAAACCGCCTTCAGATCCGGGTCATCGCACGGGAAAGAATAATCCCAGCCGAGGGGGCTTTTGTATTCCCGGAGCGAGAAATCCAGCACCTCCGCTGCGCCGCCTTCCATGAAGACTTCCGCATACTTGAGGGTGTTGGCTTCGATGGCTTCCAGTTCATACAGTCCCGGTTCCAGCAGATTCCAGAAAATGGCGTTGACCGCTGACTGACGGGTGGGTTCCACGCAATTTTCCGGAGCGATCTCGGAAAACATCACGGTCAGTCTGCCGGGGGTTTTGCAGTTCACTTTCAGCCGGATAAAGCCGGTGTTGTTGATCCTGCCGCCGTAAAGGGTGCTGACAATGGATCCGTTTTCATCGTACGTCAGCTGTTTCAGGTCGGTATAGGCATCAAATTCCAGATCGCCATGCCGGTAGCACTTGAATTCGGGGCGGTCATCATAATAGCGATACTGCGTTTCCACCTGCAGATCCCTGCCCCGCCGGAAGGTACGGACCGGTTTGTAGCTGGAATCCATTTTGTACTCCGGAAACGGTACGGTCCGGGGCAGATAACGGCGGGCGGGGAATGTTTCCAGTTTCAGTTCCGCCAGACCGATCCGGGCAGGTTTGACGCGATACACTTCGGCAAACATCCGCTGGTAACAATAACGGGAGACTTTCCGCACCCGTTCGGCTGAAAGGTCGTACGCGGCAAAATCCTTTCCGGTACAGGCGATAACTGTTTCCCCCAGGCACACTTCCGCCTGAAGAAAACTGGGTTGGTCCATATAATAATAACTGTTCACATTGCAGCCGGAAACCTCGATCTCCAGCACATTTTCTCCGGCAGAAGCATTGAACGGGATCTCATCGATCCGGAAATATCCTTTCGGACCGCGCGCCGAACCGTAGGCAAGAAATTCGCCGTTCAGCCGGACCCGGTAGAGAGTGGACCCGGTCAGGCGCAGTGTATAAATTTTTCCTGTTTCGCCGTTGAAGATGGCGCGGAACAGCACAAAATCGTTCATCACGGTGGATCTGCCCGCGGGCCACACGGGAACGGCAGAGAGAAAAGAAGCGGTATTCATAGAGAAACTTTCTTACTTTTTAAGATATTTTTTGATAGCGTTATTGACCGCGTCCCGCAATTTGTGCAGGAACGCCTGTTCGATGGGGAAGTCATTGATCTGCAGATCTTTCCCCGCCGTCTTCCGGATCAGTTTCAGCACGGCATCCCGTCCGGCAAGACTTTCCAGCAGCTGCAGTGCGCGCTGATCCTGAAGTCCGGCAAAGAACACCTCGCTGCGGATGGAATCCAGCGGTCCCTCCGGTCCGGGATAGACCAGACACGGGTCGCCGGAATGGAAACCGGGATCCGGCTCGCTGCTCAGAGGATTACAGTAGACCCCCGTGTTTCCCCAGTTCCAGAAATTATATCCCCAATGTGCAAAGCCATCCATTTCATAGACATAAAGCAATGTTCCCATGATCCGGTTGGCGGAGGCGGGCATGGTGTGGATCCGGTTGCTGTACGGCAGATCCGGTCCACCGCAGTAATAGGTCCAGCGTTCGGGCAGATCCAACGGCAGGAACTGGGTCAGAGCGTACTCGCAGGGAACGGGCAGCGCAATCAGACCTTCCGTAAAATATTCCGTATGAGACGCAGCTTCCAGCACACGGAAGCCCTTTATGTGCTTGTGAACGATGGCTGCGACCGCTTTGTACTGCGCCACGTGATCGCCCGCCGGTTCATCGGAAATATGGAAATAGCAATCTTCCGCAACGCCTTCGGCTTTCAGGAATTTCACCAGTTCCGGTAGCATGGCATCCAGAAATTTTTTGTAAGACGGCGCCAGCGCTTCCACGTGCCAGCCGAAGATCCGCTGATCCTTTTTGCCGTCCACGTCCGCCACCACTTTCGGCGAATATTTCGCCCCGCCCTGACTGAACAGGTGGGACATCTCAAAACACCGCACGCCACACTTGCGGGCAAGGCGGATCCAGCGTTTCAGGTTCGTGAAGTCAAAGCTGTATTTCCCTTTGGTGCGGGTGACTTTCACCAGCTGGGTGGTCAGGCGCTCCTCGCCGAACGCCGTATCCAATGCGGGCGTCACAATGGGGGTATAAAGCACATTGATCCCGTGTGCCACAAAGTTTTTCAGGTACTTTTCCAATATCTTCCAGAACTTCGGTGTCCAGAGCGCCACATTGTACGCCTGCGCCAGACAATCGCAATGGAACCATTCCGTATGGGACAGCAGCTGGGGCGGCAGCATGGCACCGATCACTTCCAGTTCAAACTTGACCGTAGCGCTTGTTTCCTCATCTTCAAAGAGCGTGAACGAGAGAGGATAGCGGCCCGCCTTGCAGTTCTGCGGCACATCCACTTCCACCCAGACGGCATACCACACAAACGGATCGGCGTAAAGGATCTTCTGCACATCATCTTTCAGAAGATCGGGAAACAGACCCGGTTTCGTGCGTTCAAAGCCGACCTGTTCCTCCGGTTTCCGCATGACCACATCCCCCATCCGGGCAGTCGCCACATTGACGACCCGCAGGAGACGGATGTGTTTTTTCAGCGGGGATTCCGCCACTTCCAGTTTCATCGGTCCCCGGACAAAGGTATTGCAGCAGTAGGCAAGTTGGAAACAGTATTTTTCCCCGCGCAGGGCAGAACCTTTTTTCAGCGTGAGGGCATGGACCGGTTCCGCATCGGGAAAGACCTTGGCGAGGGGGGAAACGAGGCGCAGATCAAGCATAAATCACTCCTGTTCAATGTGTGGATTTTTCGATTTCCGGTAAAGATAGCAGTTCCCCGCCGAAAAATCAAGGGCAAAGGAGCGGAACCGGTAAAAATCTTCATACTTTTTTGTGAGGAAATTCATATTTTCCGGCTTGAAATCAACCGGCACGCCAGTATAGTAATCCAGTCTTCCAAAAACACAATCAACACGGAGAGAATCATTATGAAACATTCCCAGCTTGCAGCCCAGCTCTATACGGTGCGGGATTACGCAAAAACAACTGCCGATTTCGCAGGGACTATGAAAAAGATCAAAGCCATCGGTTACGAGGCGGTTCAGGTCTCCGGCATCGGTCCCGTTCCCGAAGATGAGATCCGCCGGATCTCCGAGGGCGAAGGTCTGACCATCTGCGCCACTCACGAAAACGGCGCCACCATCATTGATGATGTGGATTCCGTGATCGCCCGTCTGAAAGCAATCAACTGCAAATATACCGCCTACCCCTGGCCCCATATCGTTCCGGCAACCCATTACGGCGCAGTGGATATGGCAAAGAAACTGAACGCCAGCGCCGAAAAAATGGCTGCCGCCGGACTGGGTCTGTGCTATCACAACCACGCCATCGAATTCCAGAGACTCGACGGTGAACTGTTGCTGGATATTTACTACAACAACGCCCCTGCCCTGCTGGGTGAGATCGATACCTTCTGGGTTCAGGCAGGCGGCGGAAACCCGGTGGAATGGGTCAAGAAACTCGCCGGGAGAATGCCCCTCCTGCACCTGAAAGAATTTGCTGTCTCCGGAAACGATAAGCGTATGTCCTACATTGGCGGCGGCAACCTGGATTGGAAAAATATCATCGCAGCCGGTGAAGCGGGCGGCGTGGAATACTACATTGTGGAACAGGATGACTGCAACGGTATGTGCCCCTTTGAAGCCCTCAAACGCAGCTACGATTACCTCACGGAAAACTTTGTCCGGTAAGCAGAACAGACAAGCCATGGATTTTCAGCAAAAGTATTTTCAAAGGGTACCTTCTGCCCAGATTCTGGCGCAGCTGGATACGGAACTCTACGGGCTGATCCATTTTTCCGTCAACACCTTCACCAACAAAGAATGGGGTTACGGCAATCCGGAGGACGCTCAACTTTTCAATCCGGTGGAGTTTGATTCCGATCAGATCGTTTCCGCCGCAAAGGATGGCGGTCTGAAAGGGATCATTCTCGTCTGCAAACACCACGATGGTTTCTGCCTGTGGCGCACGAAGACCACCACACACAATATCTCCAACTGTCCCTGGCGGGACGGTAAAGGCGATATGGTGCGGGAGTTTTCCGATTCCTGCCGGAAATTCGGCTTGAAGTTCGGGGTCTATGTCTCCCCGTGGGACCGGAACAGCGCCGTTTACGGCACGCCGGAGTATGTGAAGATTTTTGAGGAACAGATCCGGGAAGTCCTGACACAATACGGCGAAATTTTCGAGATGTGGTTCGATGGCGCCAACGGCGGCGACGGCTGGTATGGCGGAGCCTGCGAAAAACGGAATATCGGCATCGCACGGGATTACTACAACTGGGACCGGATCTTCGGGATCGTCCGGGAGCTGCAGCCCAATGCCCGGATCTTCGGCGGTCCGGATCTGCGCTGGTGTGGCAACGAACGGGGTCATATTCCCGCTGACAGCAGTGCAATGTACTTTCCGCCGGACCTCCTCGGAGGTACAAGCCCATCCCCGGCGGAACACTACGCCATGATGCAGAACGGCACAAAAGATGAACCCCGTTTCTTTATGATCCCAGAGTGCGATTTTCCTATGCGTCAGGGCTGGTTCTATCATCCTGAAAGTGACGGACTTTCCCGCAGTGCGCTGACCCTGCTCATGGATTACCTGAACACGGTCGGCAACGGCGGTCTCATGAATCTGGGGCTGGTGCCCGATAAACGCGGTCTGATCACCGATGAAGACTGCCGCAAGCTCCGGGGATTCGGCGAAAAACTGAAGATGCTCCGGGAGCAGAAAGTTTTTGAATTCAATGTATCCGGTGACGGTTCGTTCCGGTTCGACATCCCGGCGGATGCTCCGTTCAATGTGCTGGAACTGGTGGAGGATATCGCCAACGCACCCGGCGAAAAGGTGGAAGAATATTCCATCAAACTGGACGGCACGGAACTGGCGTCCGGAAAGGTCATCGGAGTACGCCGGATCCGTCTGCTGAAAGAGGAAGTCTGCGGCAGAAAACTGGAACTGACACTGAAAGGTGCATCTTTTGTGCGCCTTACCGGTTGGCGTGCGGGGAAAGACCTGCTCACACCCGTGGAAGATCCCTCAACACGCTTCGATGACAAGGCGCTGGAGGATGTGACCTGCAAGATCATTGCGTCCGATGCCGCCACATTGACCATCGACCTCGGTGCACTGCGGAAGTTCAACGGCTTTGTGCTGACGCCCGATCCGGATGATCTGGAAGGACTGCCCCTGCGCTACGGTTTTCTTTGCAGCAACGATCAGAAAAACTGGGAATGGCTGGCTCTGGATGAAGGCTTTGAGAACATTCAGGCGAATCCGATACCCCAGCGCGTCCGCCTCAAAAGTACATCTGCGCGATTCCTGAAATTCATGTCGTATCAGCCGGTCCGGGATGGTGCGCCAATGAAGATCAAAGCATTCGCCATTCTCCGGGAAGATTGAGCATTTCTGCAAATCTGTAAGTTTTACAAACAAATCTGTAAGTTTTTTTCGTTTTTTGCGTATGCAATTTTGAAGCAGGCTGCGTAAATTAAAGCAGAGTCCGATGATTTTTCAACAATCAAGAGAAAGGAAAAAATCTTATGGCAGACGAAAAACGCAATATTTTCGGCGGAAAAGAGGGATTCCATGCAGACGGGACCCGGAACATTTTTAACACGGAAAAACGGATCAAACTGGGGATCTGGGGTCTGGGCCGCGGTGGCAGTTTTGTGGCGTGCGCAAAAGATCTGAATATCGATGTGGTCGCCGGATGCGATTTCAGCCCGTACATCCGGGAAAAATTCTCAAAACATAATCCGGATGTGTTCGTAACGGACAACGAAGATGAATTCCTGAGCATGGATATCGATGCCGTGCTGGTGGCGACATTCTTCCCCTCCCATGTGGAACACTGCATCAAGGCACTGAACGCCGGAAAACACGTGATGTGCGAAGTCACATCCTTTATGAAGCCTTCGGACGGCGTCCGCCTGGTCGAAGCCGTGGAAAAGAGCGGAAAAGTTTACAATCTGCTGGAAAATTATCCGTTCGCAAAGAAAAATATGTTTGCCCGGAAGTTGTGGCAGGACGGTCTGTTCGGAGAATTTGTCTATGCCGAATATGATTATCACCATGACTGCCGCACGCTCCAGTACACTTATGTGGACAGCACCCCGCTGGAAAACGGTTGGGAACTGCATAACTGGCGTTCCTGGCTGAACGGTCATTATTACAACACCCACTCCCTCGGTCCCGTTATGCAGATCACCGGTCTGCGCCCCGTGGAAGTTTCCGCCCCCCCGATTTCCGTGAAACAACCCGGCTGCATCCTGCCGGGAGGTCCCTGTCTTTCCGTAGTAAAGATGGAAAACGGCGGGATCATGCGGAACCTGATGGGGGCGTCCAGCCACGACACTCACACCAGACGGATCTGGGGAAGTAAAGGCGCATTTGATTTCTCCGAAGCAGAAGAAAAGGTCTATTTCGGAGCCACCGGACACGGCAAAGGCTACAAAATCAAAACCGAATGGCCCGAACTGGGCGAACTCGCCGATACCATGGGCCACGGCGGCGGCGACTTCTGGGAACTCTATTACTTCGCACGGGAAATCCTCACCGGCGAAAAAGCACCGTGGAATATCTACGCAGCGTGCGATGTGACCCTCGCCGGGATCATGTCCGTCCGCAGTCAGATGCAGGGCGGGATCCCCGTGGAAGTGCCGGATTTCCGCGATCCCGCAGTCCGGGAAAAATACCGGAACGATGACTTCATACAGGAACATTTCGATCCGGAAACTTACCTTTTCCCCGAAGGTCATGATAAATCGATCACCGGCAAGTTCTCCAAAACGATGGCAGATCTCTCCAACGCATGGTGCAGAAACGGCGTCACCCTCGTCCGTCAGGTGTACGATGGTATGAAGATCTATCCTCTCCTCGCAGACGATGCCGGACGCTTCTCCGTGATCTGTGATGTTCAGCAGCTGATCGCCGAAATCGATGATCTGGCAGAAACATACCGCACCGCAAAAGAAATCATCAACGCATACCCGGATTCCGTCGCAGCCGAACAGCTCCGCAGTATGCTGGAAATCGGCGAAGAAGAAAAAATCCTCTTCCCCGATGAAACCAAACAGGAACTGACCGACTGGCTGAAACAGGTCCGGTAACCATCAGGGAAAATACGCACAGAACAACAGGCGCGGACGCTCCCCGTTCAGCGTTGAGCTGAACGGGGGGCTTTTTTTGCCCCGGCGGCACAGTGCCGCCGCCGGGGCAAAAAAAAGCGCGTCATCCGGGGCGTTCCCGCCCCGGATGACGCTGCGTCCGCGCCCGTGTCTTCTGCGCTGATCCCGTCCCGATGCGCTATCAGATAAAGCTCTTGAGGAACGTGATCTCCAGTTCCAGACCGTCTTTGTAGGCTTTCATCCGTTCCTGTAAAGCGGTACGGATCTCAGCTTCGGTCATGCCGTACCGGTGTGGGATCAGCAGATGGAAGGAGAGGCTGACCACTTCGCCAGCGGCATTTTTACCCAGACGGAAGTCATAGAGTTTCAGTTCGCTGTCAAATTTTGCCACCTCATTTTCCATGCGGCTGCGCCAGTAGATCACTTCCGGATTGGACTTGCTGTAAGGATCGCCGTGCAGAAGCAGATGAACGGGGAGCGACTGTGCCACAACAACTTCCGCATTTTCCAGAATATCGTGTGCGGAATAGCGGTCCCCATCGCAGGAGATTTCGGCGTGTGCCGTCACATAGTAGGAATTTTCCCCGTAATTGTGGATCATGATGTCATGCACGCCATCGATCCCGGGACAGGCAAGGATGGTCTCCCGCAGTTTGGTGACCAGTTCCGGATCGGGCGGCTCGCCCAGCAGTTTATTGACGGTATCTTTCAGCACCCCTGCCCCCGCCCAGAGGATCAGCAGGGCAACGATGATCCCGGCGCATCCGTCCACGGGAAAATCAGTGAATCGGGAAACAATGAGGGCTGCGATCACCAGACCGGTGCCGAGACAGTCGCTGAGGCTGTCATAAGCAGCCGCCCGGACCACGTCCGACTTGATCAATTTTGCCACTTTCCGGTGGAAGAAAAAGAGCCAGCACTTCACAAGAACGGTCGCAGAAAATATGACAATCATCACGGTACTGACATCAAGTTTTTCCGGATGGAACAGGGAGGCGATGGAATCTTTCAGGAAGCTGACGCCAAGACCAACGATCAGCAGTGCCACAACCAGCCCCGCCACATACTCCGTACGCCCGTGTCCGAAGGGATGTTCCGCATCCGGCGGCTGACTGGAGATGCGGAATCCGACCACCGTAATGATGCCGGATCCTGCATCGGAAAGGTTGTTCACGGCGTCCGCTGCGACGGCGATACTACCGGTAAAAACGGCAAGAATGACCTTCACGATCACGAGAAAAATATTACAGATGATCCCCACGATCCCGCTGACGATCCCGCACCGGGTCCGGGTCGCCGGGGACAGCTCTTTTCCCATGCAGGGAACGGTCCATTTCAATAACAAACTGGTCAACATTTTCATAACTCCTTTCGCACTTGCAAAAGATAGCACAAAACCGGATTTTTTCAACACGGAGATGAAAATTCTGTCTTTTTATGTCATTTTTCTCCGTTTTCTCTCAAAAAAGCTCTTGACTTTTTCGTATGTCTAACATATAAATTAAAGTAAATATAACATACAAAAAACAAACGCCTACGGGCAGCAAGGTGGAAAATATGAGTCAGAAGCAAAACAAGGTGGAGATCTTCAAACTGGAAGATCGTGTGCTTTTTGAAGCAGGTGCAGTGATACAGGCAGCCGAAGCGGCAGCAGCAGATCAGGCGAACAACGATGCGGCAGCGGCAGATGCAGACGCGACAGGCGATACAGACAGCACGGACAACGAAAGTGCGGAAGCGGCTCTCGCCCAAATTCCCGGAGTGGATTCTTTGGATGCTGTCGGTGACAGCATCCCTGCTGCAGCAGGGGGCGATGATGATGCGGAATCACCGGACGCCGTCGCGTTTGTCGATGCACCGGTCGCCTCTTCCGAAACTTCGGAACGGATCCTTGTTGTCCTGAACTCTTCTGTCGCCGATGCGGATTCTATCGTAAACGACCTGGGCGATAATGTGGAGGTCCTGCGCCTTGAAGCAGGCACCGATGCTCTTGACACGATCAACGACTACCTTGACGAACACGCCGACACCAAATATTCCGCCATCCACCTTGTGTCCCACGGTTCTGAAGGCTATATCACGCTCAACGGCGAAAAGATCGACTCCACCACGATCAATCCCGCCGACTGGAAGGCTATCGGGGAACACCTGACCGATGATGCCGACATCCTTGTTTACGGTTGCGATACTGCCAAGTCCGACGAAGGCAAAGCCCTTGTCCAGACCATCGCCAACCTGACGGGCGCAGACGTTGCCGCTTCCATCGACTCCACCGGCGCCAACGGCGACTGGGATTTGGAATACCGTTCCGGTCTCATCGAAGCCGCCACGCTTGTTCCGGAATCCTACCGCTATGACCTCGCAGCGACCACCATCACGGTCAACACCCTGACGGATGTTGTTGATGCTGCGGATGGCGTTACCTCTCTCCGGGAAGCCATCACGGAAGCCAATACCAACGGCGGGGAATACACGATCGTCTTTGATCAGACGCTCGCCAAAAATGCCGATACGGACGGCAATGCAGAAAACGGCAACGACTCCTATGTGATCAAACTGGATGCCACACTCGGCACACTTAATCTTTCTCTGGAAGGTCTTGATCTGACCATTGACGGAAGTATTGGCACCGACCGGGTCACCATTGACGGCGGCAACAGTTTCTCGATCAAGGCAAGCGATGGTACAATTACCAATTCCAAGACAGGGATGCAACTTTTCAATATCACCAACAGTTCTGTGCTGTTGCAAAATTTTCAACTGCAACATGCGTATTCCGCCGGATTGGGCGGTGCGCTTTATGTGGGAACAGGCGGCAATGTAACCGTATCTGATGTGCTTTTCTACGGCAACTACGCCAAGGGCGGCGGTTCGATTGCGCTGTCCGGTGGAACCCTCCTTGTGGAAAATTCTATTTTTGATTACAATGGTGCAACATATGCAGGATCAGGAAATGGCGGTGGCGGCGGCGGCTTCTATTCCTTGAGCGGAACAGCGACTTTCAGAAATACATATTTTACCAGAAACTCATCAGATGGAGGTGGATGGTTAAACTTCCAGGCAAGTGCCATGTTGGTGGCAGGTTCTGCAAGTCTGACGGTTGAAAACAGTACGATCTTCGGGAATTATCAGGGAGCGATCTCTTTGTTGAGTGGAGCAGGCAAAAAAGTCTTCATCAACTCCACCATTATCGGAAACGGTACAGACGGTAACGACTCCGCCATCTTTTCACCCGGTGGCAACTATACATTGCTGAATACCATTGTGGCAAACAACTGGAAAGATTTCGGCGATAACGGCAATTCCGGGACTCGCTTAATGCAGGGGGTCATTACAACGAATGTACATCTCAAATCCTCCACTGCATTTTCCGGCGATTACACAGTCATTACGAAAGAACAATTGCTGACGATGCTTGATTCTGCCTGTATCAGTACGGATGGCAAAAATACAATTCTTCTGAATAAAGACGGTCAGATCGCACTCAACGGTTCCGGTGCGGCAGCCGGCGGAGGGGTTCTGGTGGCACAGTTGGCAGACGGCACTTATGTGGTTGCAAAAGATGGATACTGGCACAATCTGAACAACACCCGTTATCAGATCGACGGTGCAGATGTGGCGTTCAATGCCGCCGACAGCGCCAACGGTTACGGTCTGGGGGCAACTGCCACGGTGTTCGATACGGATGCAAACGGAAACAGCCGTCTTGCCGGAGCCCAATACGGCGTGTTCAGTGCCGGTGCAGTTGCAGCAGACAGCATCCAGCAAGAGACCGTGCAGTCGCTTGTTGTCAACACACTGACAAGCGGCACCAATGCGTATGACCACAAGACATCGTTTGAAGAAGCCTATGCGTATGCCCAAACATTGGAAGGGGATCAGACCATTTCTTTCAGCAGCACACTGCAGCCCAATACAGATACGGGTTATATCATTGCTCTTTCTCAGAAACTGACCCACAACAAAAGTACGCTCAACCTCACGATTGACGGCTCTATCGGAACGAAACAGGTGACCTTTGACGGCGGCGACAGCATAAAATTCATGACCGTTTCCGGAGCAACACTGACCCTGCAGGATCTTACGGTCCGCAATTTCTATGATGGCTACGGGGCAATCACGGTCAGCAGCGGGAATCTGACATTGAACAATGTTGCTATGGAAGGCAATACCGCCAGTCATTGGGGCGGTGCAGTCAAGGTCGATGGCACATCTACTTTGATCGTTGACAACAGCAGTTTCCGCGACAATGACGGCAGCGGCTGGGGCGGTGCGATTTATGTGGAAGGCTCCGGCACCGGCACGCAGTTTACGATCAGCAACTCTCTCTTTGATAAAAACACAGCCACTTACGGCGGGGCGATCAGCATTTGGACGGGAGCGACCGGCACGATCTCCGGATCCGTTTTCACTGGCAACATCACGGATGATGCCTCGAAAGCCTCTGTGCTTTATTCCAGCCAGCCGGTCTCGATCAGCAACAGCTCCTTTTCCGGTAATACGGGCGGTTATGTTATCAGCATGATGGGAAATGCCGCAGCCACGATCGAGAACAGTACCTTTGTCAACAATAAAAACGGCGTTCTTTCTGCCAAAAATGCTACGATCATCAACAGCACGATCGTCGGCAACACCGGCACCGCCGTTCAGTTATCGGCGGGCGGCAATATGTTGCTGCTTAATACACTGATCGGCAACAATGAAAAGGACTTCGGTGCTGCAGCCGCCTCCACAGCCCATCTCTACTACACCCTGACCACTGCGGTAAAAGACACCACGGTGACACTGGATGGCGTGGGACACAAAGAAATTGATTCCAACGCATTCATGCGTTTTATTCCGTTTGACAAATATGCCGCAGACGGCAGTTTACTGCTGGAAGCGGACGGCACTCTTGCGATTATGCCGATCGGTGATGCTGCAAATGCCGGCACTCTGATCGGCAAAATCGGCAGTACCTGGTACTATGTTTCCAACGGGAAGTGGTACAGCACCGGCAGCACAGAAGCATATGCAGATTTCAACAAGGAAGCCGCCGGATACGGTCTCGGCGATACTGCCACACTTTACACCACCGGAGCCAATAAAGATGCCAACGGCAATGTGACCCGCATTTACGATAACGGTCTTTACAGTGTCGGTGCGTATGCGTTGGAAGCCGGCGTTTCCAGCGGCGATATCCCCAGTCTGGTCGTTACCACCGAACAGGATGTTGTGAATGCAAACGATGGTTTGATCTCCCTGCGGGAAGCATTCGACCTCTTGAATACCCATAAAACATTTTTTGGTGAAACAACGATTACCTTTGACGCCTCTCTCTCCGGGAAGGTCATCACTCTCTCTTCAAAACTGGGGGCGGTAACCACCGGAATGACCATCAACGGGGATATTGACGGCGACGGCAATGCAGACATCACCATCAACGGCGGCGGGAAGTACCGGTTCTTTGACCTTTCCACGGCGGATGTGACCCTCACACTCAACGGACTGATCCTGCAGAACGGTTATTCCGAAATGGCGGCAAAGACTGCCGGCGGCGTGATCAATCTGACTGCCGCCGGCGTGACGGTGAACCTGACCAACTCCACCGTGACCGGCAGCAAGAACACTGCACACGCTGCGGTCTTCTACATCTCTGCGGCGGGAACCACGGTCAATATGACGGACTCCGCTCTCAACAACAATACCTCCTTCTGGTCTGCTCCGGTTCTCTTCTCGAATAAGGCAAACACCACGGTTACGATCACCCGTTCCGAGTTCAACAACAACAAATCTTCCGATGCAGGCAATGCAACCGAAGACGGTGGTGTGATCTACCTTGGATCAGGCGCACACAATTCAAAACTGACAATCACCGGCTCGACCTTTGACGGTAACAGTCTGGCAAAAAGTCCGGGCGCAGCGCTCTCGGTCATTAGTTCTCAGAATTCCGTGATCACCATCTCCAACAGCACATTCAGCAACAACAGTGCCGGTTCAAGCGGCGGTGCCATCTATATGCTGAATGCAACCGGGACGACGCTGGATATTGAAAACAGCACCTTCACCGGAAACAAGGCAAATGGAACCACCGTTAAGACCGATAATTCCGGTACCGGCGGCGGTGCGATCTATGTCCGGAACAGCGGGGCTGTAACGATCGAAGACAGCACATTCACCGGGAACAGCAGCAAAGCCTGCGGCGGTGCCATTCTGGTGCGTGGCGGGTCTCTGACGCTGACCGATACCGATTTCACCAACAATACGGCACAGTACGGCGGTGCGATCTCCAATTATGATACTGTCGCCTCCACCATCACCATTACCGGCGGCACGTATTCCGGGAACAGTGCCCCGAAAAACAGCGGCACATTCCATATCAATTCCGGAGCAAATGCGACGGTAAAAATGACCGGTATAACGGTTGAAAACAGTTCCTCCGATTCTCTTGGCGGTGCCATTGGGGTCTACGGGGGGTCTCTGACGCTGACGGATGCCATCTTTACCAATAACAGCTCCAATACCAACGGCGGTGCGATCGGTGTCAGCAGCGGCACGCTCGATATCAGCGGCAGTACTTTCCAGGACAACAGTGCAGCAAACAATGGTGGTGCGATCTATATCAGCAGCGGCTCGACCGGCACAGTCGATATCCGCAACAGCACCTTCACGAACAACAGCACAACAACGAACCAGAGTGTTGCCAATACGCTGGTGGGCGGCGGTGCGCTCTATATCGGCACCGGCACGGTCAATATCAGCGACAGTACCTTTACCGGAAACCATGCAGACGGAGCAAACGGGGAATACGCCGGCGGCGGTGCGGTCGGGCTTTTTGCCGGAACAATGAATCTCACCGGCACCAATACCTTCACCGGAAACTATGCCGTAGAAGGACACGGCGGCGCCATCTTCAATCAGAAAGGCACGCTCAATATCAGCGGTACCAACACCTTTACCGGCAACAAAGCAGGCTACGGCGGAACCGCAACAGATTATCGCGGCAACGGCGGTGCCATCTTCCTTGACGGGAACGCAACTGCGATCCTGACCGTTAGCGGCAACACGCTCTTTGAAGAGAACAACGCCCGCAACTGGGGTGGCGCCATTGCCCTGTATGCCAACAGCATCAGCTACATTGACAGTGCCACATTCAGAAACAACACCACAAGCAGAAGCAGCGGCAGTGCTTTCTATGTTGCAGGGAATCTGACGATCACAAATTCCACCTTTACCGGAAACTATATCAACGGCACAACCGATGTAAACGGGCTTTCCGGTCATTCCGTGCTTGATGTAAGTGCCAATGGCAGACTTTTTATTGTCAACTCCACGTTCCTCAACAACAGCAATGCGGCGGAAACGCTCCCCACGACTTATGATGTTTACAACCGGGGTGGAACCGCGAATGCAGTTTATCTGATCAACTCCATCTACGATCACGGAGTCGATACAAAGACCAAAGGCTACGGAAACGTAAAGGCTGTTGCCGGAACGAACATTGACGCCACCGCAAAGACCGACGGCAATCAGACTTATTTCCTGCCGACCGGAGAAGACACCGTGATCGGCGGAAAACCGGTTACTGTCAGCGGAAAAACACTGACCTACAACGGAACAAACATTGCAATCAGCAACCTGACCGCCGACCAGCAAACCCTGCTTGCGGGCGTGATCGGGAAAGATCAGCTCGGTGCTGACCGGGCTCTCGGCACGACGCCCTACTACTCCGTGGGCGCGGTCAACGGGATCCTGCTGGCTCCGGAAAATGTCACCCTCAAATGGACCATCGGGGACTACACCTACAACGGCGCAGATCAGACCGTGACCGTTCAGGTGGTCAACGCGGAAAATGATACCATTGTCCACGACACCATCACCGTCACGCTGAAGTACAACGACGGCACCTCCGATCTCGATGCCATGCTCAATGCGGGCAGCTACACCGTGACCGTGGACGAAACGGCACTTCTGGCGGCTCTCGGCTACAATCAGACGCTGGTGGCTGCTGCCGATGCCCTGACAAAGACCGTCACCGTCAAACAGAAAACCCTGAATGTGACGGCGGACAACAAGGAAATGTTCAAGGATGGCGTCCTGCCGGAACTGACCTACACGGTCAAGGATGGCGATCTGCTGGATGGCGATGATGCCGGATTCACCGGCGAACTGAAATCCACCGCAGACGGCACCGTGGAAGGCGATTTTGCCATCGAAGCGGGTACTCTTACCGTCGGCAATACCAACTATATAATGAATTATACAGCCGGTACGATCACGGTCGTGGATGCAAACGGCGTCCTTGACCCGTCCCGTCTGATCGTTGACACCGCAAGCGATGATCCGGATTCGGGCAACACACTCCGGGAAGCGCTGGAATATGCGGCAGACTTCGGCGGCGATCTGACGATCACCTTCGCAGCGGATACCTTCGCAGCTGATACCAAGTTGACCCTGAATTCCGAACTGGCGATCTCCCTCAATCTGGAAGGAACCCTCACCATCGACGGTTCCTATGTTGACACGGACGGCAACACCGGCAGGATCACGATCGACAACACCGGCAAGACGTTCCGCATCCTTTCCTATACAGATACGGATACCACCTCCGCTGCCGGTCTGACGATCAACAATCTGGAAATCCTCGCTGGATCGACTACTTCAAGCATGACTGGTATGGGTATTTACTCCCGTAATGTCACCCTGACGCTGGATAACTTCCGTCTCGCCAATGCAGTTTCCAAGTACGGGGACGGTGCCGGGATCAACCACTCCGGCGGCGATGTTTCGATCACCGATTCTGAATTCTATGGAAACGGACATAAAAACGGCAACGGCTACAATGCCAACGGCGGTGCCATTTACCTCGGCAGTGTTGGAAAATTGAACATCAACAACACTCTCTTTGAAGCGAATTGTATTGAAAACAAGTCCGGATCGACCCACGGCGGTGCCATCTATCTGAGCTCTACAACGGTGGTAACGATCAACGACTCCCAGTTCATTTCCAACTACACGAATTCAAGCGGTGGGGCAATTTACGGGGGGAGCGGTTCTGTACTGAATATCAGTAATACCCTGTTTGAGAACAACGTTGCCGGTGCGAGCGGCGGTGCTCTCTATACGATGAAGGGATATGTCAATGTTTCGGATTCCACCTTTGTCGAAAACAAAGCCGGTACCGGTGGTGCGATTTCCACCTGGTATTCCTTCAATTCTTCCAACAGCGTATTCCGGGACAATTATGCTTACGGTACCGGTTCAACGCTTGTCAAGGATTCTGCAGGAAAGGAACTGTTTACGATTACGCATTCCGATTCCGGTCACGGCGGTGCTGTTCACCTCCATTCCCCCAGCGGTGATAAATCTAATATTTACAATACCACCTTCTACGGGAACAGTGCAGCCGGGCGCGGCGGGGCATTGTTTATAAAATCCATCGGATACGGTCACAGCATCGATATTGTGAACACCACCATTGCGGGCAACACTGCCGGGGTGGCGAGCGGCGGCATCCATTACTGGGCACAGACAGCAGACCATATTCTGATCGCAAACAGCGTCATCCTCGGCAACAAAGCCGGAACGGCGGATTATGACATTGCGTTCGCACAGAATGCCCACAACACCAACAACTACATCTACTCCGTCGCCTCTACCATCGGCGTGGTGAAACATGAAGGATTTACCTCAGGTTATGTGTTCGACAGAGCATCCGTTCAGGCACCGATCACGGACAAGTACGGAAGCACCATCGGAGAGATCTGGACCGTCACGGAACAGGCCGACGGCACCTTTGCCCAGACACTGACCACCCGCGATACGCTTCCGGTCGCTGACTTGAAGAAGAGTGTCTTCGGCACGGAAACGCCCACCCTCGCCTCTGACGGAAAGAGCGTGGTGATGATGGCATCCAAAGACTACGTGCTGAACGGTGTCAACACCGCATGGACGGCAGACGGGATCCAGCCACTGTATCAGGATGCAAACGGCGACTGGTACTATGTGAGCGGCACGAAATACACCGGTACGCCCACGGTCATCGATAAGGACATCAACGGTGCGGCGCGTCCCAAAGACATCAACGGCACGAACTACTATGTAAAAGGTTCCTCCACGCTGGTTCAGGAATACTCCAGTCTGGTGGTGGATACGCTGGATGACGTGATCAACCCCTTCGACTTCAAGACATCGCTGCGGGAAGCAGTCGCCTTTGCCAATGCGGGCGGCGGCGGCACAATCACCTTCTCCACAGATGTGGATTGGAGCGCCACGGATAAGACCATTACGCTGGATGCAAAGGACGCAGAAGGCAACTTCCTCGGTCAGATCGCCATCACCGCCGCCATCACCATCGACGGCAGCCTGATGCGCGGCACCTTTGACTACGGTGTGGTGACCATCAAGGTCCCGGTGACCTACGGGGAATCGGTACTGGATACCACGCTGACCGCCAGCAACTTCCGTATTTTCAACATCACAGCAACGACCACGCTCAAGAACATGATCCTTCAGGGCGGCAAAGTCACCGGCAACGGCGGTGCGGTCTATGCGTCCAAGAGTCTGACGCTGGATACGGTACAGGTCATGGATTCCTACTCCTCCAGCAAGGGTGGCGGTGTTTACAGTGATGGATACACGCGCGCCGAAAACAGTGTCTTTATCAACAATACCGCCGGAGACTACGGCGGCGGTCTCGGCGGCTACAACAACGACATCCGGGTACTCAACACCCTGTTCTACGGCAACCGGGCAAAAAACGGTGCTGCGGTCATGAATTGGAGCTGGACTCTGCAATTCATCAACAGCATCTCTACGGAGAATTATGCAAGCGAAGGAGCTTCGATCCAGAACAATCAGGGGGCGATCCATCTGCTGAACTCCGTGGCGGTGGGCGCTGCGAACGGTTACGATGTCAAGTTCGACAACGCCTACAACAAAGCGATGCGCTTCTACAACTCCGTTTACGGCAATATCACACAGGGAGTACCGGCAGATGGTTCCGCACTTTACAACTATGTTGACAGCAACTCCTGTATTGCCACAAAAGCAATGACCTTCGGCGACAACACGATCTATCAGGACTCCAAGGGGTTCTATGCGATCGACATTCTGGATCAGGGCGCCGCATCCTGGGGCGGCAGGATCTTCTCGGAAGTTCATTTGTCCGATAACATGAAAAATGTCAACAACAACCATAAAATGGTTGGCTATTTCGATGAAAACGGCTACTTCCGCAATGTTGACGGTCTGCTGGTCGCATTCTCCGGGGCAAACAATAACAATACCTCGACCGTGCCTTATTACAGCAATGATGACGGCGTCACCTGGTACACAGATACCGCCTGCACCAAAGAGTTTTACGATGGCTACATGGCGGGAACCAATTCAACCACCATCGTCCGGCAGAATATGTTCCTCATGACCCGCAACGGCATCGAACAGGTCTTCCCCGAAAAAGGCGCTTTCACATACAGCACCCTGACCGGTCTGACCGATGAGATCTATGCCACCTGGTTCACCGACTGGAAGTATGACCGCAACGGTGCCGACCGCACGGCGGAAAAATATCTCGCCATGGGCACCACGGTCCATGACAACACCCTGGACCGCCTGACCGATCTGGAAAACAACCTGACCGTCACCTCCGAAGGGACGGCGATCGATGCCGCCGACGGCGTGATCACCCTGAACGAAGCACTGCTGGTGGCGGGCAAGCTCGGCACGGCAGAGATCACCTTCGGGGACAATGTTTCCGAATTTGTCATTAATCAGCAAATCACGATCAATTACGATCTGACCATCACTGCGGCGGAAGGACAGAACATTACGTTCCGTACTGCCGCACAGGGCGTGGCAGATGACGGCACTTACGATTCCGCTGCAGCCAATATCAACCGGATCTTCCGCCTGTTCCACGATGGCTCCCTCACCTTGAACAACCTGACTCTTTCCGGTGGGAAAGTTAACTACGGTGCGATCATCTACGGTGAAAATGCCTCCAGCGTCACGATCAACAACAGTACGCTGGAAAACGGCTACGCCACCAGTGAAGGCGGTGCCATCTACCTGACACAGGCATCCAGTCTCCAGATCAACGATTCTGTGTTCCGCAACAACCATGCGGACTCCGGCGGCGCCATCGCCCTCCGGGCGGATAGAGATATTCTCATTGAAAACACGCTCTTTGAAAAGAACACTGCCTCCACCGGCGGCGCCATCAGGCTGGCACAGAGCAACAGCGGCACCTATATCTACCGCCCCCACATGATCGTGAATGACTCCGTCTTCCGCGAAAACGGCAAGAGTAACTGGGGCTCCAAAGGCGGCGGTGCCATCCGGGTAACTGACGGCACTCTGGCAGAACTCCACCGCTGCTTCCTGGTCGGGAACACGGTTACAGCCGGCAGTTGGTACGGCACAAACGGCGGTGCTCTCAGCGCAACCGGCAATGCATCGATCCTGCTGGAATCCAGCACCGTCATCAACAGCCAGAACGGGGCGATCTCCTCGGACGGCGGGAAAGTCACGGTCATCAACAGTACGATCATGAACAACGGCGGCAGAGCTTTCTTCCAGGGTGGTGCGGACCAGATCACCGTGGTCAACTCCATTGTGGCGCTGAACGGACATGATTTCTGTCAGCGCAACCACGCCGGAGCAGATTACAAGTTCAATCTGAAGAATGTCATCACCACCGGTACACTCGCCAGCGCCGGTATGGTCTTCGACACGGATCAGGTCACGGTCCTTTCCGCTGCCGACTTCAAGGCGCTGCTGGAAGATATCTGCCTCGATGAAGCGGGCAAAGTGATCCTGAACCCGATCCTCGGCAACACATACACCTTCGATCCGGCGAGCATCGCTGCTCAGAACGGCGTACTGGTCGGCAAGATCGGCAATGCGTACTACTACGCAAAGAACGGTCTCTGGTACAGCGTGGCGGACGGCTCCGTCTATCAGATCGACGACGGCACCGGAACCATGGTGGATGTGGCATATACCAACGATGCCGCAACCAACTACGGTCTCGGCACAGCGGAAGGCACTGCCGTTTACACCTTCGATCAGAACGGCAACGAACGTTTCATGCTCAACGGCAAACTGACCGTCGGCGTGTCCAACGCACGGCAGGAATCGTTGATCGTGACCGATGCCACCGATGAAAACAACCCCTACAACAACAAGATCACCCTCCGGGAAGCGATCGACCTCGCCAACCGGACCGCTGACGCACAGGAAGTCACCTTCGACAGCAACGTGTTCAAGGACACCGCCACCGAATATGTGATCGACCTGGAATCCACGCTGAAGATCACGGATGCCGTTACCATCAGCAACACCACCGGCGCAAAGATCGTTCTGGACGGCGGCAACACCGTCACCATTGATGCAACGACCGGCGCTGTCACATACGGCGAAGACGGCGTCCGTATCATGGACATCGCAGCCAATGCGGCGACCACGATCGACGGACTCACCTTCCGCAACGGCTTCGGTTCCAGTGATCTGCGTACCACGGCAAAAGGTCAGACCTACGGCGGCGGCGGTGCCATTCTCACCGCATCTGCTCTGACCGTGAAGAACTCCACCTTTGAATTCAACTACTATAAGAATCAGGCGGATAATCCCTACTCCTCCGGCGGCGGCGCCATCTTTGCCAATGCGGATCTGACCGTCGAAAACAGCACGTTCAGTCAGAACGGCGTCAGTCTGAAGAGCATTTACGCCTATAAGGGCGGCAGTGCTATCTTTGCTCAGACCGGCAGCTTCACCCTCACCGGGTCCACCATCAAAGACCACACCACCGATCCGGCAGTTTATGCGTACAACACCACCGGATTGAACATTGATCAGACCACCTTCACCAACAACAAACGCGGAGCCCTCTCCCTTTCCTACACCAGCGGTGCGGATCAGAAGATCTCCAACTCCATCTTCACCGGAAACGCCCACACCAACGGTGCTTCCGGCGCCATCAACGCCCAAGTCTCCTCCGGAACGCTGACCATCAGCAACACCACATTCGGCGGGACCGGGGACGGCGAAGGCAACCGGAACTCCGGCGGCAACGGCGGCGGCGCAGTTACTCTCAACAGCGGAAACAAAGCTCAGATCGTAGTCACGGACAGCAAGTTTATCAACAACTATCAGAAAGACGGTTACGGCGGCGGTGCGGCGTACATTCTCGGCAATGTGACTTTCCGGAACACCCTTTTCCAGGGCAACAGCACCGGAGCCACCGGCGGCGCCATCAGCGTCATGAACGGAAATCCCGTTATTGAAAACTGTACCTTTGTCAGCAACTCGGCGAAGGACGGCGGTGCCATCAACATCAACTCCGTCTATGGCGTGGCAAATACGGTCAACATTGTCAACAGCACCTTCCTGAACAACTCCGCCACCGGTTCCGGGAACACGATCATGGTTCTGGATCCCTCCAGCACAAACGAAGCAGGCCGGAAGCCCATGACGGTGAACCTGATCAACTCCACCATCCTTTCGGATGATGCGGACAGCGCTGCGATCCAGTTGGGGTACAACAATGTGACTCTGAATATGCTGAACAGCATTGTTGCCTCCGCAACCGCCCTCAACGCCGTTGCCGGAAGTACCGTCAATGCTCATTACAACGTGACGGGCGCGGTTTCTCTGGCATCCGGTACGACCCTGAACGGCACTGCCCTCACCGCTGATACGACCGAACTTGGCGGAACCAACAAAACGGCAGAGGCGGCGGACATCTTCAAGTCCACCACCCTCACCGCGCAGAACACGCTGGAGATCAGCAAGGAAGGCGCAGCAACCATCGCCGGTACCCTGGTCGGTCAGAAGGATGGTGCGTTCTACTATCGGGACGGCAGCACATGGAAGAAAGTCGGCGGAACCGATGCGGATAATCTGGCGTTCGATGCTGCCGATACCGTCACCTACGGGCTCACGGACGGCACGATCCTCACCCTCGCCCAGAACGGAGTCAGCCGTGTCCTCACGCTCACTGCATTCAACGCCGGCGCTCACGCACTGGAACCGACGCCCCTCTCCAGCGTGGTCAACTCCCTCGAAGACTCCATCAACTACTTCGATGACAAGATCACTCTCCGGGAAGCGATCGCCAACTTCGGCAGCGTCTCCTTCTCCGATCAGGTCGATTGGAGTCTGACCGATAAGACCATCGTCCTGACGATGGGACAGCTCTACCATTACGGTAATTTCTCGCTCAACGGCGCCCTCTCCTTCAATGGCACTGATCAGGGCAGAGTTACCGTCAAGGTCCCTGTCACTTACGCAGAAGCACAGGCAGACAGTACCCTTACGATCAGCAATCACCGGGCATTCCAGTTCGCTGGTGGCGATGTAAAATGGAGTCATGTTCAGTTGAGCAACATCATCGTGAAAGGCGGTTATGCCGATAACGGCGGTGCGATCCAATGTTCACCGAATCTCACCCTCACCAATGTAACGGTCGCTGACTCAAAAGGCTGGGCGGGCGGCGGAATTGCTGCCAGTCATAATCTCGTTCTGCAGAACAGTTATATCGTCAACAACTTTGCCACTGCCTCCGGCGGTGGAATCTATCTTACGAAAGGTTCATCCAGTAGTTACGGTCATCCGAAGATTGAAAACTCCGTTATTGCCGGAAACACTTCCGGCTCTGCAGGAGCAGGACTCTATATTTCGTGCAATTCATCCGGCATTACCACGCAGATCATCAATACGACAATCGCCGGTAACACGGGAAAATCTGCATTCTATCAGGGAAATCAGTCAAGCACCTTGCAGGTGATCAACTCCATTATCGCAGGGAACACGGTTACTGATACAGATATTGTCATTGCACCGGGTTCCGGTAAAACGGTAACGGCATCCCTGATCAGTTCTGTTTATGGCACGATCAGCCATACCTCAACAACGCTCACGGAAAGCGCGAACCTCTCCGGCGTTACTTACGCGGATGTCTTCGGCACCAATACCCTGACTGAAAAGGCGGGAGGAACTTACGAACTGGCTGTCGTTCCCACCGGAAAAGCAGCGGTCACCGGGACTCTGGTCGCCTCGGTCGTTACCGGAAATGCACTTGGCGGAACGGTCAACAAGGATTACTACTACCTTGACACCGCCACCGGCAAGTGGATGCTGAACGGTGCCGATGCCGGTTATACCTATGATCCCACCGCCGCCAACTATGGGCTGGGCGTGAAAAATGCCGTGATCCTCGGTACCGCCCTGAACCGGGATGCCGAGGGCAACTTTGTCTCCCGTCTGGATGCGGCTCCTTACAGCACCTTCACTGCCGGGGCGTATGCCCTCACGGCGGAAACTACCGGAACTGTCGTAAAAGTCGGTACCGATAACGGCTTCTTCAACCCGTTTGATGGCGAGATCACCTTCCGCGATGCTGCCACTTATGCGGGCGTTGGCGCCCTCCCCAGCGAAGTCACCTTCGATGACGCCCTCACGGAAGTGGTCCTGACCGATACCCTCACCATCAGCAAGGATCTGACCATCACGGATGACAATATGAAGATCTCCGGCGCTGCGCTCGCAGTCGCAGAAAGCGTCACCCTCACCGTCAGCTCCGGCAGCAAGTTCGAGATCACGGAAGCCGTCAACAACGGCACGATCGACAACAAGGGCGCTCTCACTCTGGGAACTCTCTCCGGCACCGGTGCTTTTGTCAACAACGGTACTGCCACTGTCACCGGAAACCTGACGCAGGCGAATGTGACCAACAACCAGTCCATGACCGTCAGCGGCAACTATGAGACCACGGACAACACGGACAACGCCACCGGCGCGGAACTCACCGTCTCCGGCACCCTCACCACGAAAGATCTGGGCAACGAAGGCACCCTCAAAGCAACGGGCAACATCGCGGTAACGGATCATCTGGAAAATACCGGGACCCTCACCGCTTCGGCGGCATTCTCTGCGGCGACCACCGACAACTCCGGTTCTCTTGCGGTCGGCGGCGACTTCTCCGGCGGTGCGGTCAACAACACCGGAAGCATGACCCTCTCCGGCACAAACAACACCGCCACCGATGCGACCAAACTGGGTAACGTGACCTACGACGGCGCAACCGCCCAGCAGGTCATCGCCGGTACATACGCCGCCCTGATCCTCTCCGGTGCAGGCGCAAAGACCGCCACCGGAAACGTCACGGCAAACAGCGTCAAGAACGAATCTGAAACCACGGTCAACGGCAACCTTTCCTCCATCGGAACGGTTGATAACGATGCAAATCTGACTGTCAACGGCAACTACTCCGCCGACACCACGGATAACAGCTCCGACCTCAAGGTCACCGGCACTTACACTGCCGACACCACCACCAACAGCGGCACGCTGGATGTGAACGGCAACTTTGCGGGCGGCACGGTGGATAACACCGGCAGCATGACCCTTGCGGGCGAAACAAACTCCGGTACCGGTACGCTGGGCAATGTGACTTACGACGGCGCAGATCAGACTGTTATCACCGGAACCTACGGCAACCTGACCATCAACTCCACCGGCAAGGCGTCCGCTACGGGCAATGTCGTTGCCAACGGCGACCTCGTCAACACCGCAGAGCTGACGGTTGACGGCAATGTTGCAGCGGCAAGTATCACCACCTCCGGCGATACAGAAGTCACCGGCAATCTGACGGCAGACAGCGGCGATATTGAGAGCACGGCGGCTCTGACCGTCGGCGGCAACGTCGTTGGTGGCAACATCACCACCTCCGGCGAAACGGAAGTCACCGGCAGCATCATCGCCACCGGCGACATCGAAAGCACGGGCGCTCTCACGGTCGGCGGCAGTGTGGAAGCGGACAACAACATCACCACTTCCGGTGTCACGAAGATCACCAACAACCTCACCGCAAACAGCGGCGACATCAAGAGTACAAATGAACTCACGGTCGGCGGCGATGTGAAAGCGGAAGATATCACCACTTCCGGCAAAACGGAAGTTACCGGCGACATCCTCGCAACCGAGGATCTTGAAAGCGCTGCAGCTCTGACCGTCGGCGGAAATGCGAAAGCGTACGGCGACATCGCCATCGGCGCCGAAACCGAAATCTCCGGAGATATGACAGCCGGTGACATGATCATTAACTGGACTGATGGCAACTTGAGTGTCGGCGGTTCGGCGGAAGCTCAGCAGCTTGTCAATTACGGCGAAATGGAAGTCACCGGCGATGTCACGCTCAACAGTGATATCGTTGCTTACGCAAAACTGACCGCTTACGGTTCGATGAAAGTCGGTGGCGACGTGGAAGTGGAAAGTGTTGCAAACTTCGATGCGTTGGAAATTGCAGGTGACCTGACCGCTACTGATAACATTTACAACGCGAAAAAATTGACCGTCGGCGGCGATTACTCCGCTGCCTCCACGAACAACGACGAGACCCTGACCGTCGGCGGCAATTTCGCTGGTGGCACGGTGACCAATACCGGTGCGATGACGCTCTCCGGCGCATCCAACACCGCCAATGCGGGCAGCACCCTGGGCGATGTGACCTATGACGGCACCACCGATCAGGAAGTGATCGCGGGCACGTACGAAGATCTGGTCATCTCCACCACCGGTAAGGCGACCGCCAACGGCGACATCTCTGCGGTAACGGTCAAGAATGATGCTGAAACGGCGATCACGGGCAATCTGACCGCCACGGGCAACATCACCAGCAACGGCGACATGGATGTGACCGGCAACCTGACCACCACGGGCGACCTCGCGAGTACGGCTGCCCTCACGGTCGGCGGCAATGCCTCTGCAAACAATGCGACCCTCTCCGGCGACACGGCGATCACGGGCGACCTGACTGCAACGGGCGATCTCGCAAGCACGGCTGCCCTCACGGTCGGCGGCAATGCCTCTGCAAACAATGCGACCCTCTCCGGCGACACGGCGATCACGGGCGACCTGATCGCCACCGGCACGGTCGATTCCGATGCGGCTCTGACCGTCGGCGGCAACCTCACCGCAGACACCGCAGACAACAGCTCCGCTCTCACGGTCGGCGGCACCTTCACCGCCAATACCACCAACAACAGCGGCACGCTGGATGCGGAAGGTGATCTGAATGCGGGCGCACTCGCCAACAGCGGAAGTATCTCCGTCGCAGGCGCTTTTGCCACAACCAGTGCCGATCTCGGCGCGGTGGAATACGACGGCACGGCAGCACAGAACGTGGTCGAAGGTACGTACTCCGATCTGTCTCTGACCGGCGGCGACAAGTCCCTTGCGGGCGCTGTCACCGTGACCGACAGCCTGACAGCCGATGCCAATATCGACACCGCCGGACAGGATCTGACCATCAGCGGCGACGTTGCCGGAACCGGTACGATTTCCACCACAACTGACTCCGGAACCGTCACTTACGACGGCACGGCGGATCAGAACATCCTCGCGGGCGCGTACAATAATCTTGCACTCGCCAACGGCACCAAGACCTTGAACAGCGCCAATACCACCACGGTCAACGACACCTTTACCGCCAACGGTACCACGCTCCAGAGCGATGCGGCAGATGTCCTTGCATCTCTTACGGTTAAGGACGCGGGCAACGACAATGCGCCCAGCAGCGCCATCGCCGGAACCACCTTCAACGGTATTGCCCTGAACAATACCGGCAGCGCAGACGGTTATCTCTACGTGAACGCCGATACCAACAATGCAGATGATGTCACCACCGGCGTCTATCTCGTTGGTAATGTGTTTGTTGCGGCGGAAGGAATCATCTACGGCGATACCCTCGGCGAAGTCTATATCACCGTCACCAACGGCAACGGCGATGTGATCAGCGAAGGTACGGCGGATGACCTCGGCTGGACTTGGGCGGTGGGCAACGATGCCATCGAAAACGCCACAACCGGAACAGCTTACGAACTTATCTCCAAGGAAGGTTTCAAGTTCCGCTTCCACGGCGATGTGGACGTGGTCATCGGCAAACGCGCCATCACGGTCAAGGCGGATGATCTGGAAATCGATACCGGTGACGATCCGGTGTTCACTTACACCTACGTCGGTGAACTCGTTGGAACCGATACCTTTACGGGCGAACTTGCATCCGAGGGCGACGGCTCCAAGCCGGGCGACTTCGAGATCACGCAGGGTACGCTCACCCTCGGCGACAATTACGACATCACCTTCATCGGCGGCGTGCTGACGGTGGAAGGCGGCGGTCAGGATGCCCACCAGTTCCCGAACTACAACAATCCGGGCAACTTTGCGGGCGTGTATGACGCTCCGGTCCACAGCACGATCCACAGCTACGATCATCATGAGTCCGTTCCCACGCTGGAACATCAGAACGATCGCAGCATCGGATTCCTGTTCAGCGTCAGCAACAAGCAGCTCGGCGATGCCACCGGCGCCTTCGGCGACAACGCTCCCCGGGGCGCAAACGTGGATATCCACGCTCACACGCTCTCCGATCTGCTGAAGTCTTACGATAAATCCGAACAGATCATCGCATCCCCGGCGAATGAAATTCAGGACGCTCAAGACGACATGAAGGATCTGCACGACTTCTCCAATAATCCGTTCGGCATCCTGCCCGATGATGAGGATCTGCACACCCGCGCCTACGACGAAAGCATCGACTTCACCGTCATCGGCGAGGA
>SUVR01000007.1 GCA_015061915.1 Lentisphaerota bacterium
TCAAATCGGCAGAGCCGGAACAAGTATCGGAGCCAACATCCACGAAGCGCAATATGCTCACGGGAAAGCTGATTTTGTTTCAAAACTGCAAATTGCCTTGAAAGAAGCCAATGAAACAAGCTACTGGCTGCTGCTATTGGGAAAAACAAATATCCTTTCTTCTGCAGAATATGATCGGTTGGAAACTCTCTGCCGGGAAATCAGAATAACTCTGATTGCCTCAATCAACACTACGAAACAGAATCTTAAATAACCCATTGCGGTAGAGCATTCATCAAACGGCATTTTTGATTTTTATCAAAAAATATCCTCTTGAAAAATAAAAAGGCGGCAGGATAATTCCTACCGCCAAAAGCTCTGCTTCGACAAGCAGAGATTTTCCGCCTTTCATACCGACATCCGTTTTCGGGGGTGACAGACATTTATCCCCTTTTCTCTGTTTTGTGACATAAGTGCTTCATTTGCAATGCTGGCAGATGTCGTTTTTTGATCAAACAAGACATCCAACCTCATATATGCCTTAAGCCGACAAGCGCTCCGCTGAACCACCATAAATGTGCGGAAACGGCATCATCTATATTGTGGTTGCGGTGCGCCGCTGTGCTTTCGATTTTGAACACGATCTTAAATCCGGCAGTGATCACGCTTTTGCCAAACGGCATTCTTTGAAAAATTTTTGAGTTTTTCTGTATATCGCCATTGTATTTATCATAACCCAGAGTAGAGTAAAAGGGTTGAAATATATCCGGTATTTCTGAAAATCAATGAGTTTGTATAGGGAGAGTCATTATGCTTTTTCGTAATCGCACCGCTGTCATCACAGGCGCCGCAGGCAGAATCGGCAGAGCCACTTCTCTGGCTCTCGGAAAGCAGGGAGTCAAACTTTATCTTGCTGACATCAAGCTTGATGCGCTTCAGGAGTTTGTCAAGGAACTTGCTGCCGAAAATATTGATGCCACAGCGGTGATGATGGATGTAACATCGCTTGAAAGCATCCGCAATGCAGCTGATGAAATACTCCGCAGTGCGGGGAAAGTGGATATTCTGGTCAATAATGCCGGTTCGTGGCCTCAAAAAAGTCTCATTGACACCGATGATGAGTTGTGGAACTTTTCGCTTGAGCTCAATTTGAGCAGCGTATTCAGAGTGACCAAGGCATTTCTGCCTTCTATGCTCGAACAGCAGTACGGCAGAATCATCAACATTGGGTCGATTGCCGGAATCTGCGGTCTGCCGGGATATTTCGCCTACTCCACCTGCAAGGCAGGAGTTCAGATGATGACAAAAGTAATGGCAATGGAACTTGCCAAAAAAGGAATAACCGTTAACAGTGTTTCTCCCGGACTCATCGATGATGTGGTAAAAGAGACCACCGGGACCTGGATCGGTAAAACCGGGACAGGTGCCGATATCGCCAGAGCGATCGTCTATCTTGCCAGCGACAACAGCTCTTTCGTGACCGGCAGTGATATGGCAGTTGACGGAGCAAGAACCGCCGGTCCGCTCAATCCCACATTCAAAGGTTGAAAAAAGGTATTTTGCAAGGGGGTCGGACAAATTCAATTGAGAACGCTATACGCTGAAAAATGATTGCAGGAGCTTGGAATATGAGTGATTCAGCATTTCCTTTTATCATCATCCGCTGTTACGGTACCGGTGAAGAAAACCGCTCTTTTATCACTGCGGTATTTGCTGCCCAGAAGCAATATCCCGGTCTGGTCAATGAGATATGGTTCAGCGGCAATGTATTGGAGGCGTGGCAGCAAAATGAGCTGCTGGCACGACAATCGCTGCCGTTTCGCAATGAGTGCCGCCAGCTGGGCATCGACTTCTCCTATCAGCATGGGATAACGCTGAATCACTCCGGCGACGGGAAACACCATGCGGATATTTTTTCTCCGGAAGCGTGGGCGGTGGATATCGACGGTGAACGCGCCTGGGGGATGTTTTGCGCCAACTCTCCGGAAGCGCGGCAATACACCCTTGAAACAGCCGAAAAGTTCCTTGCTCTGCTCCAACCGGACTCCTATTGGCCCGATGATGACTTGCGCCTCTACTGCAAAGGAGGCAAAAATTACTGTTTCTGCGATCGCTGTATTGCTGAATTCAACCGGCGTTTCGGCGGAAGTTTTACCCGTCAGGAGTTGAAAGAGGCCCTTTTCGGCGATATGCCGGATGCCGGAGTGCGGCGGCAGTGGATGAAATTCAACGGTGAAACGCTGGGTGAATTTGCAGCACTTTTCCGCGCTGCAGTTGCCAAAGTGCTGCCCCGGTGCCGTCTGGGGATTCAGACAGTATATTCCGACTGGCGTTATGACGGTGATGATTTTCGCCCGATGATCGAAGCTCTTGCCGGAGCGGAAAAAGCGCCGGTTGGCGTGCGCCCGGGTGCCTGTTATTATGATGAACGCACCCCCCGGGAGATGCTGATGAAGTCGCTCTCTGCCGGAGAGGAAGCCGCCCGCTGCAAAGCGTACAACAACGGCGGTCAAATCTGTTATGAAGCGGAAAACTGGCCTCACATCTCCGCCCGGAAAAGTCCGGAAGCGCAGATGATTGAGTGTGCGCTGATGCTGGCGCGGGGCATGGATTCCCTTGCGCTCTATTGGGGTTCGGATAAAAATGATGAGGGTGAAGCAAATTACCGATTTTACTTTGACACACTGGCGCAGTACAAGGCATATTTTCTGGCGATACGGGACGCTTGCAAAAATTCGCATCTTGCCGGGGGAACCTTTTTTCATGGCGGCAATTTTGCTGCCGGAAAAAACTGGTGTTCCGTTGCCGATGAGGATGAGCTTTTCTGGATGAGCAATGGTGTGCCGATCGTCAGAGAGAGCTGCGAATGTGAATTTTTCATGCTCAATCAGCGGGCGGTGAAAGAGCTTGCAGGGGCGGATTTGCCAAAACTTTTCGCCTCCACGGTGCTGATGGATATTGAAGCCTTTGAAGCCTTGAAAGCCGGTTTCCCCGGTTTGAAGTTTCCGGAGAAAGTGGAGCTGGAGGCTCTTTCTGCATCGTCCAAAGCCGCCGGAGCGGATGAACTTTATGAGTGTTTTGAAAGAAAGTTCCAGGCGTTGGATTTCAGCAAGCTCATTCATCCCAAATCCGGAGATGTCAAAAGTTTCAGCACCTTTACCAACAACAGCGATGCCGCCGGCATCTGCACCATCCCCACAGAATACGGCGGTAATGTGGTGTTGATACAATATATGAACCGGTTTATGCTCAACGGCTTCCGGCGCAAAGCCATTTTGGATGCTCTGGATTCGGTTATTCCCGGCGGAATGGCAGTGCGTTTGCTGACCAACGGCTTTGCGGTCAATGTCATCGCCCGCAAAGCTGACAGCGGCAAAACTGCCGGAGCGTTTCTGCTCAATCTTTCCATCGGCGCCACCCCGGAGCTGGAAGTGGCGATCCGCAATCCGGAGTATCAGGAGTATGAACTTATCCTGCCCAAGCAGCCGCCGGTGAAACTGGTTCCGTATACGGCAGGCGAAAATGAACTTTGCTTCCGCATTCCTGCCCTTTCCGGCTGGCAGTCGGCTTTGATCGCAGGCAGTTCCCGGATGAGCAAATAAAAGATCATTCCGGCGGTGCGACTTTGGTCGTTCATGAGCCACTCATGACCAGTCGTAGCGGAGAGAGGTCGAAGGTTCGGATAGCTTGACGCCCACCATTTTTGCCAGCGGCAAAAATGGTGAATGAAGCCTGTCAAGGCTTCGCTTCATGCACCGAAAGGTGCGCTTCATGGCACAATGTGCCGCTTCATACGCCGACAGGCGTGCTTCATAAAACAGCCTTGCCAGATGAAGCAGCTGCATTTCATTCCGCTATGAAGCATTTTCCGTTTTACTTCAAATATGAAGCATTCGCTCCGCTCATATGATTAGAAAATGAAAAATGAGAGTTGTGTTTGCAAACGTTCCTTGCCTATGCTATATTATTCGGAGGAAAGGAAAATCTCATGGAAAAAGCTTCAAACAAACTCGTTGATCTTTCGGTTGCCTTTGCAGTTGAAATTCTGAATTTAGTCAAATTCCTGAAAGAGCAAAAAGAAACGATCATCCGCAATCAAATCGGCAGGTCAGGAACCAGTATTGGTGCCAATATCCACGAAGCGCAATATGCACATGGGAAAGCTGATTTTGTTTCAAAACTGCAAATTGCCTTGAAAGAAGCCAATGAAACAAGTTACTGGCTGTTGTTGTTGAGCAAAACAAATATTATTTCACCGGCTGAATATGATCAGTTGGAAACTCACTGTCGTGAAATCAGAATAACTCTGATTGCCTCAATCAACACCACGAAACAGAATCTTAAATAACACATTATTGCTGTGCTTTTATCAAGCGGCATTTCTGACACTTTGTTATTGTATTTTATCATCGAATATCAAAAAAATCATCTGACAATTTGATTAAATCAAAAATTTTCATAAAAACCAATTTTTACAGAAAATTATCGAAAATCTATAATCCGCACTTGTAAACGCCTGCGGAAGATGGTATATTCCAACGTCGGTTAATTTTGGCATGGAGGAACAGAATATGAAAAATAAAAGATTTACAGCCGTTTTCCTGATAAGTATTCTTGTTTTAAGCTCTGTAATTGCTGCTTTATGGATAAAAAACAGTGACCTGAAAGAAGAGTTGGAAGAGTGTTCCCAATATAAAAGATTTTTTTTCGCCTTTAATGGAAGCGTTTGTTCCGTCGCTCCAATCAACGCCGGAGATATAAATAAGCCGCTGTATCTCGAATACCACACCAATGGAACTGTTTCAAGCTGGTGCGTCGCTAAAAATTCTGCCGACTTAAAGAATGGCGGGAAACTCTTTTTCTTGGGAAAATATAGGCTTTTACTGGGTAATTCCGGGCAAATGCAGCATTGGTCGATGGGCAATATCAATGAGGATCTTCGCCGGTATCCAAATATTTGGAACTACAACCAGCCGGTGTCACCGGGAGAATATTTTGTAAAATTCGGCAACTATGGATTGACCACAGATTTTAAGCAACTTTCTCCAAAGGAAAACGGAATAAGGTTGACCTTTAACAAAATAGAGGAGCCTCAGGCAAGTATTGAAAAACGGCAAATATCGGAAACATTGCAAAAATTTTTGATTGCAGTGCAAATCCCGGATTATGTAAAACATGGCAAAGCTGATTTTGATGCATTGGAACATCAAGCCGAATCATTGAGGCTTGTAACGCTGGCGTTCAATTCCGGAGCAGACACATTGGATTCTGTATTGGATGAAGAAATGCGTTTGTTGGATATTCTGATGGCGGATAAAAGTTTGACCGGACGCGAAAAAGGGTTGTTGATAAAAGAATATGGGACACGCCTGAATCACCTCTGTCGTATAAAAGAAGCGGAATGGAAAGCCGGGGCTTTACCGTTAAAGGATCTGGAATCATACCGGAAAAGAGTTTCTGACTTTCAAAAAGCACATAATATAAAGTGAAGCTGATTGATTTTACCACAGCAATTTTTTGCAGTTGTAAACACCTGCGGGAGAAAGTATATTATCTTTGAGGTGGTCTGGAAAAGTATTGATTGGTCACGTAAAACAGAAAACGGCATCACGGCATTTCGTTATACAACAGGGAAACGCTTGGGGATATTTTCGGCAGATGAGTGCTTTTATTTGACAAAAGTTGAGTAATTTTTTTCTTCGGGAAATTTGTAAATTTTTGTGGAATATGTTATTATTCTGATAAGAAATCTTTTTAAAGTAGGAACTGCCATTTTTAAGCAATATCAATCTTCAAAAAAATGTGCTTGAATTTTACAAAAAAACAGTTTTTTCAAAGTTGGTGTTGCATAATATGGTATATGCGTTATATTACCCATAGACTGTCTTAACAAAACAACTTTACAGGAGTGTCTTATGAAAAGAATCAGTTGGATGGGATTGGTCGTTTTTGCGGGGCTGCTCTGCTCCGGCGTTGCGGTGGCGGCTGAAGATTAAGAGATCACGGAACTGCAGCACGAATGTACCAGCTGGATCGTGCTTTCCGATCTGACCAAAAACAATACCAATATCCTGCACAAAAACCGGGATGCTCTCTCCAGAAAAAGTTGCGTCATATTCAGCCCGAAAAATTCGCGGCGCAAGTGGATCGCCATCGGGGACGGCGGTCAAACCGCTATGGGGATGACTTCGACCGGTCTTGCCGGCGCAATGAACAGCGGGGAATTGTGCATCAATGCCCCCACCGACAACAAGAAAAAGCCGCCGCTGAAATTTTTCCGCGCCATACTGGACAGTTGCGATACTGCAGCGCAGGCGGTCGAAAAGTGCAAAGAACTGCTCGCCGCCGGTGATTACTGGTGCAAGGACAAAGGCTCCATCTTTTTCTTTCTGGACGCAAAAGAAGGTTATATTTGCGAGTTCACAGCGAAAAATTTTACGGTCCAGCACATTACATCCGGTTTTTCCGTGCGGGCAAATATCTGGATGAATCCCGGTATGCAGACCTATTCCCGCAATACGGTCAGCAACTATCTGGACAGCGCCGCGCGGATGTATCGGGCGTACTCCGGTTTGAATGAGCTTCTGGATACAAAAGGCAAGATTGAGCTGCTGGACATTTTTGAGCTTTCCCGCAGCCACAAAATGCCGAAAGGATCTTCTCAGGGACGCTCCCTCTGCTTCGGCGCGACCAACTCCGCCGTGAGTATGGAAGTCGACCGTGAATACCCGGATGTGCTTTCCACCATTTATGCGGCGATCGGACACCCCCGGCATACCGTTTATATCCCGTTGCCCGTATGTACGGAACAGGTCCAGGTCCTGCCGGAAATGCTGAACGGCAAGTGGGACGCCGCTTCGTGGAAACGGTTCAAGGAACTGAAGCTCTCTGCTCCGATCCCGGAAGAATGGACCAAGTTTGAAGCCGATTCCCTTGCAACCTACAAGAAAGCACAGGCGGATGCCCGCGCCCTGCTGAAACAGGGCAAGCGCACCAAAGCAATCAAACTGCTGAACGATACCGCCTCTGCCATCTGGAACGATGGGAAAGTGCTGCTGGGCTTGTAATCAAAAAATATCCTGTAATACCAAAACATTTTTCAAGAAGACGAAAAAATGTTGAAAAAAATCTTTATTCTCGCCCTCGTTTCTCTCTGTACGGCTGCTGTCTGCGGAGAAAAATACAGCGTCCTTGTCTTCGGGGACACCCACTACGATTCCAAAGACGTCCGTGTGGAAACAAAACTGACCCGGAACAAGAAACTTGAATTGGCACGCAATTTGGAGATCTGGAAAACGAATATGCCTCTTCTCATCAAAGCAGCCGCTGAAAAAGGTAATGCCAATGCAGATTTTGCCGTTCAGCTGGGAGACTTGACGCAAGGCGACTGCGGGGCAAGAGAATTGCAGGAAAAATCATTCCGCAATGTGCTGGAGATCTTTCAGAAGGAACTGAAGATCCCCTTTTATACCATCAAAGGAAACCACGATATCCGGGGGAAGGGCGCACACGCTGCGTACGATGCCGTGATGCTTCCCTATATGAGCCAGGTATTGAAGCAGCCGGTCCCGAAAAACCGGAAAGCCAATTTTGCCGTTATGCACAAAGGCGACCTTTACATTTATTTTGACTGCATGAAGCCGGATGTGGATTTTGTATATAAAGCGCTTGAAAAATATCCGGATGCCCGCTACACATTTCTGTTGACGCACATTCCTGTTCTGCCCGGTCATAATGCGGCAGGGCTTGTGCCGGACGAGGCGGAACGCCCGGAATTTCTCAAGGCACTGGCAAAACGGAAAGCGATCGTGTTGTGCGCACACGTTCATATCACAACCATGATCCGCTGTGAGATGGAAGAAGGGGACATCGTGCAGCTTGTCAGTTACAGTCTTCCCCGGGATCTGCATCAGGAATATACTGTTATCGGAGGAAGTATTTTTGATTTGTACCGGAAACTTGACAAGCCGGATAAACTGGCACCGCTCAAGCCCTTTTTTGAGTCCCGGCTGAAAGATTTTGTTTATCACCGGTACGGCGGCGGATTCAATATGCTGAATGTCAGCGATGAAGGCGTTTTTTGCGATCTCTATACCGGCGATATGAAAGCGCCGTTCAAGACCGTAAAACTGCGTTGAAGAGTGCTTCGACATTTGCAAGGAAAGAATATCCATTCGGGAGAATTATGATATGCGGAATGTGAAAGATTACGGCGCAAAGGGCGACGGCATCACGAAAGATACGGCGGCGATCCAGCGGGCGATCGATGAGGGCGGCGTGGTTTATTTCCCGCCGGGAACTTATCTTTCCGGCACCCTTTACCTGCGCTCCAACGGCGGTCTGCATCTGGAGCACGGTGCAACGCTGAAAGCATCTCCCGATCCGGCAGATTATAATGCAGATGATTTTTGTCCGCAGAACGCCGTTTTTTCCAAAGAGTATGTCAGCGGCGCCCACTTCATCGTGGCGGTGGAGCAGGAAAATCTCGTACTCTCCGGCACCGGAAAGATCGACGGCAACCGGCAGGCGTTTTACGGCGACAAAACAGAGCCGGACTGCGAAAAGTGCAGCGGAAAATTTTCCAGAGAGGAACTGATCAACTCCTGGCGTCCGGCGCAGATGATCTATTTTGTGGAGTGTAAAGACATCCACATTGCCGACCTGAAACTTTACAACGCCCCGTACTGGACCTGTTTCCTCCACGGCTGCGAGGATGTTCAGATCCGTTCTTTGCGGATCCTGAACGATCAACGCACCCGCAACGGCGACGGGATCGATATTGACTGCTGCCGCCGGGTGACCATCTCCGACTGCATTATTGATTCCGGCGACGACTGCATCACCTTGCGCGGAGCGGAACGGAAGTTGAAAAACAAACTGCCCTGTGAGTATGTGACGGTAACAAATTGTGTGCTGCATACCAACTGCAATGCCATCCGCATCGGCGTGGGCAACGGCATTGTCCGGAATGCAACTTTCTCCAATATTGTGATCAACCGGTCCCGCACGGGGATCGCGATCATCTCAAACTATCTTGCCACACCGGACACGGGCGTGCAGATCGAAAACATCTCCTTTTCCAATATTCAGATGGAAACGGAAAGTCCGCTGTTCCTTCTTTCCAACGTCAACGGCGCACAGCCGGAACCGGCGGCAAAGATGATCCGGAACATCTCGCTCCGTCAGATCCGAGGAACATTCAGCAAAAATCTATCGATCAGCGGCTGTGCGGGGACCGGCGTGGAAAATATTTCATTGGAAGATATGGAGCTGGAGTGCATCGGCAGTTCCCACCCTCATTCCGATGACATCACGGCGTCTTACGGCGAATGGGGCAAAACGCAATCCGAAGGAGCGTTTTACATTGCCCATACACGGGATGTCCGTCTTCATCGGGTTCGGATCAAGTGGAATGATCTGCCGGGCTGGAAATACGGCATCGTGAGCTACAACGACTCCGATACCGGAATTACGGATTGTCACTTCGGCAAGCCGCTGAACCGGGGCGGAAACATCATTCCGTGAGATGGACTGCCCGGGCAAATGATGCCGGATCGTGACCGCTGATGATATGGAAGCCATCCTCACGCAGGCGCCTGAAATATTCCACTGTCTCCGGGGAAGTGAAACGTATTTCCCGGTCATCATCCAATGCGCAATCCATATAGAGGGCATCGGCGGCAAGGCAGATCCGGGTCCCGTCATCCAATGTCAGCAGCAGGGATTGATGTCCGGGGGTATGTCCCGGCGTCGGAACGGCGATGATCCTGCCGTCGTTGAACAGATCCGTTTCCCCGTCGAGGATCTGCCATTTCTTTTCCGGGAACGCAGAAATCAACTTTTTTCCGGCGGGCGTTTCGACTTCTTTCCGCTGGAAAAAACAGGTGATATTGCCCAGATCTGCCAAGCCGCCGCAATGGTCGCCATGAGTGTGGGAAAGGATCAGATGTGATACTTTTTTCGCAGAAAGTCCGTGCTGCTCCAACTGCCGGAGGAGTGAGTCTTCCGCCGTCATCACGGGAATATAATCTGCCGAATCCGCGACCGGCGTTTCCGGCATTTGCTGTCCGCAATCAAAAAGGATCAGGCATTCCCGGTGTTCGATGGCAAAGAACGGCACCGGCACTTCGATCCGCTCCGGCGTTTCTGTTTCACCCGCCAGCAGATGCCGCCATGTCCGGATCGTTCCGCTTTTCAATATTGTCAAACGCATATTGATTTCCCCGAATGGAATCTTCCTGATCTGTTATCCCGTTATCTTCTTTTGCTGAAAACTATACACGCTCTCCGTAAAAAAACAAGCCGTTTTTTCTTCTGTTCTTGAAAACGCCGGATGCCGCAGTATATTACTTCTGTAATGCTCAAACTCAAAACTGTAATGGAAAGGCGAACAAGATGAGTTTTCGTAAGGATATTGTCAACTGGAAGTGGAGATATTTTTTCGCACCCGGAATGCCGGACGTATTGGAAAATGTGACCGGTTTTATTGATGAAACGCTTGATCTCGGCAACGGTACGCAGGTGACCGGTCAGCCCTTTGATTTTTATCCGGAAGGATTTATGAACGTTTTTGATGTGATTCCGGATGCTGAAAAAGGAACCCCCTTGAACCGGACCATTCTGACCGCTGATTTCGATGCAGACGAACCCGGCGTTCTGACTGTCGGTCTGGCGGCTGACTGGCAATGGTCTTTCCGGTTCAACGGAAAAATGCTGCTGGATGCCCGCAGATGTTCCAACAGTGAGTTCCCCATCCATTATACAAATCATACCGTGGAGCTGGCGTATCAGAAAGGACGCAATCAGGTGGTCTTTGAGATCTTCAGTACCTTCGGGCGCCGGGGGATCGGCGGCGGAATGGATACCACCCTGAAAATCGTGGAGTCGCCTCTTCCGCTGGATTTTAAATACAAAGCCTTCGTTGCCTTCCCCGATGCGGATGAAAATGCGCTTTCTGTCATCTTTACCGGAAACCGTAAATCTCCCGCCGCTGTCGATTACCGGATCCCCGGAGCGGATGAATGGTTGCGGGTCTATGATAATCTGGGCGGGCAGATCCGGCATGACCGTGCGGTCCACAGCGTCCGGCTGGATGAACTGCTGCCGGATACCGTGTATGAATACCGTCCGGTGCTTCTGGATGACATCCGGTCCTGGTTTGAGACTTATGGCGAAGTCCGGACGATCCGCACCGCACCGGCTCCGGGAAAAGATTTCACCTTTACTGCCACGGCGGACCTGCAACTGCCCCATCTCCGTACAGAATATATGCAGAAGATCCTGACAAAGAGCGACTTCAAGCCGGATTTCTTCGCGTTCATCGGCGATTTGGAATGGACGACCTTTTTCGATCAGCAGGTGATGGATTCTTTTATCGTTCCCTTCCGGCAGATCACAGATGGAACGATGCCGCTGGTGATGACCCGGGGCAACCATGAAATCTACGGGAAAGATTCCAACCGCTACTTTGAATATTTCACACCCCCGTATCCCGGCAGGGAAGGGTACTATATGTTCCGCTGGGGGGATGTGTGTTTCTTCTCTCTGGATTTCTGCGATGATGCCGGACGGGTCGCCGCTCCCTCCACACGTCAGTTCCATGACTTTGAACCGTACATCGCCGCTGAAGCCAAATGGCTGAAAAAAGCCGTTGAACTGCCTATGTGCCGGAATGCAAAATACCGTATCGTGCTGGCGCACGGTCTCCCCTCCGGCGATGCACAGAAATATTTACCCGGACACGTCCGGCAGGTGATCGATCCCGTTTTCGGCGGCAGTGATCCGGTCTGCCCGATCCATCTGTGGCTGGGGGGACACATCCACCGTCCCTTCCGCAGTATCCCCGGAAAACGGGCGTTTTATTCTGCTGTCCCTCCTGAAAAGATCCCTCACGGCGATGCCATCCCGGATGCCTGGAACAACTACAACTTCCCTGTCCTTGCCACCGGCGGACCGACGGGACGCCTGGGCGAAAATATGCAGTTTACCAGTTTTGAAGTCGCGGTGACATCTGAAAGCATCACGGTACGCTGTCTGGACCGGAATCAGCTGGAATTCGACCGCATTGTGATCGCTCCGGACGGCAAAGTCACGGAAGACGCCCCCGGCACTTCTATGATGTACTTTGAATATTGAAAAACAGCCTTTTCAGCGGGAAAAATCGGTTCTGCCGGAGAGGGCGGCGGCGATGGTGGCAGGGTCCGCATAGCTCAAGTCTGATCCGGCGGGCAGTCCCCGGGCAGGGCGGCTGATCCGCAGATCCCGGTCCTTCCAGCGGTTCGCCAGATAGACCGCCGTTGCCTGTCCTTCCACATCCGGGCTGAGGGCAAGGATCACTTCCTTGATCACGCCTTCATCCAGACGCTTTTCCAATTTGTCGATGGTCAGGCTTTCGATACCTTTTCCTTCCAGCGGCGCGATCCTGCCACCGAGTACATGATAGACTCCCTTGAACACGCCGCCCGCTTCGATGGCACGGATCTGCAGCGCATCTTCCACCACACACAGACTGGTAACATCCCGCTCCGTGGAGGCGCAGAAGGGACAAAGCGCATCGGCACCGGTCCCGTCTGCAAGATTCCCGCAGATGGAACAGATCCCCACCCGTTCCCGCAGCGTCCTCAGGATGTCGGAAAAGGCGATCAGTTTGCTGTCGTCCCACTTCAGCACAGCAAGAGCCATACGCTCGGCGGAGCGTTTGCCCACGCCGGGCAGGGTCTTGAAGAGTTCCATCATTTCGGCGAGTGCGCCGGGAAAAGGGATCTGCATCTTACTTTTTCGCTTTCTGGATCGCCTGATCCAGCTGCTTTTCATACGCCGGATTGCGGTCCATACCGAGACGCAGTGCCTTTTCGTATTCCTGTTTCGCCTTGGCTGCCTTTTCTGCTTTCAGGTAGAGGCGTGACATCGCCAGATGAGGCTGCCACGCTTCCGGATTCAGGTCCGCCGCGATCAGATATTTCCACATGGCTTCATCCAGTTCGCCGGCTTTTTCCTGCTTTTCCGCTTCGGCAAAGGCGGCGTTGTACTGCTTCAGCACTTCCGGAGAAAGCTCCTGTTTTGCCGGTTCCGGCGTGACGACCGGAGCAGGGGCAGGAGCGGGCTTCTGAACTGTAACCTGCTGCGGTTTAACCGGTTTTACGACCGGAGCGGAGGCAGGCTTTTCCACTTTTTTACCGGCGGGGGTAATGCGGATCCCCGTAGTGACGGTTTTTGTCAGTGCTTCCGTATTGCGCTGCAGTTCTTTGATCTCTTCCAGATCTTCCCGTGCCTTGATCGCATCTTTTCTTGCGGCAGCGGCAAGGGTTTCAGCACTTTCCAGCGCGCCTTTCAGGCGTTCGATCTCCTGCGCCTGTGCCATGTGTTCTTTCATGATCTGGTCGATCACTTTATCTTTTTCAGCCACTTTGCCTTTGATGACCGTATCATTTCCGGCGGACCACTTCTGGATCTCCGCCTGGAGAAGATTGGTCTTGCGGAGTGCTGCATCCAGCTGTTTTTCCAACTGATTGTTCTGGCTGGAAAGTTTTGCTTTTTCCTGTTTCAGTCGCTCCAGAGAGACCTGAGTGGTGCTGTAATCTTTTTCCAGTTTTTCAGCTTTTTTCGTCATGGTATCCAGTTCGGCGGCAAGCTTTTTGCCCTTGACGTCTGCCGTAACTTCCGAGCGGAGTTTTTCCAGCTGAGCCTTGACGGAGAGCAGTTCTTTCTTGGTCTGGATCAGATTTTCTCCTGCGGTCGTTTTTTCATTCCGGAGACTGCGGATCGTTTCATTGAGCTTCAGATTGTCTTCCCGCAGCTTTGCCATTTCAGCCTTGGCTGCCGCAGAAGAATCTTTCGCCAGCTTGTCCATGGTCTCCCGGATATTTTTCAGGTCGCCCTGCAGTTTGCCGATCGTTTGTTCCCGTTCCGCGATTTTTGCACGGGCGGTGTTCAGATCTTTTTCCAGGTCTGCCAGATCCTTTTCCAGCTTTTTGACTTTTTCCGCATCGACCGCAGGGGTTGCAGAGGGAACAGATTTCTTTGCATCCGCCAACTGTTTCTGCAGATCGCTGTTCTGCTTCTTCAGTTCATCGATCGCTTTGGTATCGACAACCGTTTTGACTTCTGTTTTGACCTGAACCGGAGTTGCTTTCGCCTTTTTGATCGCTTCATTCAGGTCCGCCAGTTGTTTTTTCAGCCGGTCGTTTTCGCCCTTCAGCAGGGAATTCTGTGTTTGCAGATCTTTTGCTGCTTTTTGAGCCGCAGCCGCATCTCCGGAAGCATCCTTGAGGTCAAGATTGACTTTCCCCGCATCTGCGATCGCTTTTTCGATCTGTGCTTTCAGTTCGCGGTTTTCCCGTTTCAGATCGTCATTCTGTTTGACCAGCTCGCCTGCAGTTTTTTCAGCGGCAGCGACTTTTTCTTCCAACGCCTTGAGGGCAGGGGCGGCATTATCCAGTTTTTTCTTGAGGTTGGCATTTTCCTGTTTCAGGAGTTCCGCCACGCGGATCTGGGCATTCTGTTCTTTCTTGAGGGAATCAAGGAGATTTTCCAGACTGGCGATCTTGTGATCGTTTTCTGTAATCTTGTCCTGAAGAGCTTTTTTCTCGTTTTCAACTGCCTGCTGTTTTTTCAGTGCTTCAGTGGCAGCGGGATTTTTCTTGAGTTCGGCGTTTTCCGTTTGCAGTGCCTTCAGTTCCTTTTCGAGCGCAACGATGTTCAGACGCAGTTCCAGCTGACTGTTCTTGACGGCAACATATTCTGCCTGATTCTTCTGCAACTCGTTCTGATAATTTTCGATACTTTCTTTTGCAGCGGCAAGTTCAGCGGCAAATTTTTCATCCGGCTTGATGTTTCTGGCGTTTTCCAGTTCCACTTTCAGGATCTTGTTTTCCTGCAGGAGCGACCGGGTGAGTGCATCGTTTCCGGCGGAACTTTCATAATCTTTTGCCTTGCGTTCGTGATACGCAACAGTCTGCTGAAGCTGTGCTTTTTCGGATGCAAGAGCCGCTTTTTCGGTTTCCAGCAGGATCACGGATTCCCGGATCGCCAGAAGTTCCTGTTCCATTTGAACCGCGCTTGCTGTGAGCTTGTTCAGTTCGGCAAGTTTTGTTTTAGCTGCGGTATATTCCTTATTTAATTCAAGGAGTTGTTTTTTCAGCTTTTCGATCTCGAACATCCTGGCGGATTCGATCAGTTTTTTCTGGTCTGCGCTTTCTTTCTTTGCCGCAGCAAGTGCTTTTTCCAGCTCTGTCCGTTTCTGCTGAAGCGACTTGAGTTCCGCCTGCAGGGGAGCGGCTTTCGCCAACTGGATATTGGCATTATTCAGGGCGGTATCCAACTGTTTGATCCGGGTATCGGCGGCGGAAAGCTGTTTTTCCAGAGACGCCGATTTTTCAGTTGCTTTCTTGAGAGCAGAATCTTTCTGGAGCAGCGCTTTGAGTTCGGCTTCAGCTTTTTTCAGTTTTTCCGCCGTTGTATTGCCGGAGGCTTCCAGCGCAGCGATCTGTTTCTTGAACGATTCTTCCTGTTTCCGGGCGTCGGCGTGAGCTGCTTTCAGTTTTTCGTTGTCTGCGCTCAATGCCTTCAGAAGTGCTTTTGCCTGTGCAAGTTCCGCGGCAGATGATGTTGTACCGTCCACCGGTTTTTTTGCGATTTCTTTTGCAAAGGAATCCCGTTCTTTTCTCAGTCGGTCTGCATCTGCTTTTGCATTTTTGAGGTCCCGATTGAGACTCTGCAGTTCGCTGTTCCGGTTTGCGAGCAATTTTTTTGCTTTCTCAATATCGGCATTGAGAAGGTTGTTCTGTTCCGTAAGATTCCGTGCAAGAGCGCCGGTCTTGGCAATGGTTTCGGCATCATCGGCGATCTGTTTCTTTGCTGCGGCAAGTTCGGAGGAAAGTTTTGCCTGTTCCTTCTGAAGCTTGCTGTTTTCCGCCCGGAGTGCAGCCACCGTCTGTTCCAGCTGGCGGGCGGCATCATTCAGGTTCATGGAGGAACGCAGTTTATTGAGTGCTTCGTTTGCCAGATCGGCTTCCTGCGATTTCTTTGCCAGATCCTGTTTCAAACGGGCGACTTCTGCCTGATGCTGTGACTTTTCACCGGCAGAAGTTTTCATATCTGCTTTGAGTTTGTTTTGCAGATCGGCGATTTCCTTTTCCATTCTGGAAAGAGCATTTACCTGATTCTGCAGATCGGCGGCTTTGCGGCTCAACTCATTCTTTTCGCGGGCGAGTTCCGCAAGGTTTTTCTTGAGTTGTTCCGTCTGGACCCGGTTGTCCTGCAGTTCGGCGGCAAGCGCTTCGCTGCGCTTTTTTGCTTCTTCGTACGCTGCTTTGGTTGCCTGATTGATCTCACCGGATGCAGCTTTTTCCTGCAGTTCATTGTATTGGATCAGGAGCAGAGTGTGTTTCTGTTCCAATTCCTCTTTTTCTTTCAGAAGGGCAGAAACCTGTGCAGCGGACTTTTTTGCCCGATCCAGATTTTCTTTGTAGCGCAGATTTTTCTTCTGTGCATCTTCGAGAGCGATCTTCAGTTCAGAGATCTCTGCAACGGCATCGGCATTGGCTGCAGCGATCTTATTCTGAATGGATTGGTCTTCGGGAGTCTGTTTCTTGTCAAGCAGATCTTCTCTGCGGCGTTCGGCAGAAAGTTTTTTCTTTTCCAGCTGGGCAATACGGTCGGCAATGCCTTTTTTGTTCCAGGAGGGTTTGTTTTTCTGAACACTCTGGAAAAGGGCGATCGCTTTGTCATAAAGGGCGATCGCGTTTGTGTAATTCCGGGATGTGTACGCTTTGTCGGCTTCTTCGCTGGTGATGACGCCGATCCGCCATGAATTCCAGTCTTCATCGGAAAGGTCGGATGTCCGGACCGGGTGCAGGCGCTGCTGGGCATTGAGGTTAGACACAGAGCCGGAGAGAACAGCGGCGACGGAGAGGACTGCAACGAGCAGAATCTTTCTGTTTATGATTGACATTTGATCAACTCCTGATTGAATGATCTTGTTTATTTTTCAATGAATAAGAACCGAACAGACCGAGATACTGCGGTGCGATCTTTGCGACAGCACAGAATTTGCCGTCGTCACTGTAATTCGATTCAAAAATACGGCACTTTGCGTGAAGCAAAGCGATATGTTCCGCCTTTTCGGGCGGGATTTGCAATGTCATGATCTGCGCCGAGCCGTTGACTTGACGCATAAGTCTTTCTTTCAGTTCATCCAGACCGGTGCCGTCTTTGCAGGAGACGAACAATGCGTCCGGCGCAAGGCTTTTGATCCGGAGCAGAGCAAGCGGGTCCGGCTGAAGATCCATTTTATTAAAGACTGCAAGAATCGTTTTTTCGGCAGCGCCCAGTTCGTTGAGAACGGAAAGCGTGGTCTCCCAGTGCTCGTGAGCCTGCGGATTGGAAACATCCAGAATCAACAGAATAAAGTCTGCCAGGATCGCTTCTTCCAGCGTGGACTTGAATGCTTCCACGAGTGCGTGAGGCAGCTTCCGGATAAAGCCCACGGTATCGGTCAGCAGAACTTCTGTGTTATCCGGCAGAACCAGCCTCCGGGTCGTCGGATCCAAGGTGGCAAAGAGTTTATCTTCTGCCAGAACGCTGGACGCCGTCAGGGTATTGAGCAGCGTGGATTTTCCCGCATTGGTGTAACCGACGATCGCTGCGGTTGGCATATTGTTGCGGAATCTGCCTTTCCGCTGAACAGAACGCTGTTTGCGGATAACGCCCAGTTCGCGTTCCAGTTCTGCGATCCGGTCCTTCAGCTGACGACGGTCATATTCGATCTGTTTTTCCCCGTCACCGCGGGCTCCGGTCCCGCCGCCGCGCTGTCTGGAAAGATGGCTCCACGCACCGGTCAGGCGCGGCAGAAAATATTGACAGCGAGCCAGTTCCACCTGCAGTACGGCTTCTCTTGTCTGGGCGCGGTCAGCAAAAATATCCAGGATCACTTCCTGGCGGTCGATCACTTTCCGGCGGCAGAGTTTTTCCAGATTCCGCTGCTGGGAAGGTCCCAGCGGGTCGTCAAAGATGATCACATCCGCTTCCGCCGCTGCAGCGGCTTCTTTCAGTTCTTCCGCTTTCCCGCTGCCGATATAAAATTTTGGGTTCGGTTCCCGGATCCGGATCGACATTTCGCCGCAGACATCCACGCCGAGAGTATCCACCAGCTCGCCCAGTTCGGCAAGGTATTCCCGCACATCGGCAAGGGACCCGTTGGCATCACAACAGCCAACGAGAAATGCCTTCAGGCGGATCGGTGCAGTACTTTTGGCGATATATCCCATACCGTTTTACTCCGAAACAAAGAGAGAGGCGAGATAAAGCTTTTTGTGCTTGATGAAGTAAGATGCCCCGGAAAGGATGGTAAGAGCCGCCACCACGCCGAGGATCGCAAGCCACACATAGTGCAGAACACCATCCGGACGGAGATCCGGGATCAGACCGACCCAGGAAGCACCGCCGAAAGCGAGTGCCGCCATCTGGCTGGCAGTCTTCAGCTTGCCCCATTTGTCTGCCGAGATCGTAATCCCTTTTGCGGCGGCAAGGGTACGCAGCCCGGTGACCATGAATTCTCTGCCCAGGATCACAATCAGGATCCATGCCGGCATAAACTGGTAATCCACCATCATCGCAAAGGTCGCCATAATGAACATCTTGTCTGCCAGCGGGTCGATCAATCTGCCGAAATCGCTTTCGCAGTGGTACTTTCTTGCGAGGTAGCCGTCAAACAGGTCGGTCAAACCGCCGATGATCGCAAGGATATACGCAATCCAGTGGCAAACGGTTGCGGTTGATTCCGATACCTGGAAACAGTTTGCATTGTGTGCATCGAAATTTGCCAGAATGACGAACGCAACGATCAGAATGATTCTGCTCATTGTCAGCTGGTTGGGGAGGTTTTTCATGCTTTTTCAGCTCCTGTATTGATAAGTTTTCCTTTAATCTCATATTCTGTGGCGGATTCGACCAGCATCCGGACGAAATCGCCTTCTGTGTGCTTGCGTGCGTTCAAGCCCCGGATCAGTACGGTATTGTCGATCTCCGGTGCATCGGTGAACATCCGCCCGTATCCCTTTCCGCCGGTGAGAACGGCATCCAGGATCACATCAACGGTTTTTCCGATCAGGGCAAGATTGGAATTCAGGGAGATCTCCGCCTGTGCCTGCATCAGTGTTTCCATCCGTTTTTCAGCAATCGCATCCGGCACCGGATCGGGCAGACTTGCTGCGGGAACGCCGGATTCGGCAGAGAATGTGAACGCACCGAGACGAGAGAATTTTGTTTCTTTAACATATTCAAGCAGTTCTGCAAAATCTTCTTCCGTTTCGCCGGGAAACCCGACCATAAATGTGGTACGGATCGCAAAACCGGATGACTGCAATTTTTTTACGACTTCCCGTGTGGCTGCTCCGCCTGCTTTCCGGTGCATCGCGTGCAGAATGTGATCGGAAATGTGCTGGAGCGGCATTTCGATACAGCGGATCAGGTGTTTGCAGCGCGTCATAGCGGCGATCAGCTCATCGTTCACGCTTGCCGGATGCAGATACATAAGGCGGATCAGAAAATCACCGTCCAATTTATCCAGTTCATCCAGCAGTTCCGCCAGTTGCGGTTTGCCGGTCAGATCCCGCCCGAAGGCAGCGGTATCCTGTGCGATCACGATCAGTTCCTTCACCCCATTGGAGAGAAGATTCACTGCTTCAGCGAGGACATCCTCCAGCGTACGGCTTTTCAGGGGTCCGCGGATATCCGGGATCTTGCAATAAGTACAGCGGTTGTCGCATCCGTCCGAGACACGGAGGTGTGCGTAATGTGGCGGAGTCAGCTGCAGGCGGGGGACGGTATGATCCAGTTCGATTCCGGCATCGCAGAGAGCGCCGGATGCGACATTGCCGGAGAGCAGGTCCGCCAGCGTTGAGCCCAGTTCCGCCGCCGTTTTGATGGAGGTCCAGAGATCGACTTCCGGGTGTGCCGCACGGAAAGAGCCGTCTTTGTCCCACGCAGTAATACAACCACCGACAACGATCTTTCGGACAGATGCTTTGCGTTTTTTCCAGATGGCAGCGTGGTGCAGGTGTTCTTCCAGTTCCGCACGGGCAGCGGCAAGAAAAGCGCAGGAATTGATGAACTTGACATCTGCCTCCCGCTCCTCGGGGGTGAGTCCGAAACCGTGCAGCATCAGGGATGCCGCCGCCACTTCCGTGTCCACAAGATTCTTTGCACAGCCGAGGCTGGTAATTTCGACCAGAACCGTCTTCTTCTGATTTTTGCCCATCTTTACGCTTTCTTTTTTACTATATTCTATGCAATATAGCACACGTGCGCGTAAAGTGCAAACACTCTTCCGGGAAAATTTATGATATTTTTACCTTCCGGACGATCCGGTACCGGAGATGTTCCGGTTCCTCCCTGCGTTATGCCCGTTGCCGTTGAACTTTTCAAAACAGATGTTACACAACCGGCGAACGGCAGTGCATACGCCGGATTTCCTGCAGCAAAATAATCCGGTTCTGCCGCGCCTGTTGCGATTTAAGGACGGATCCGGGTACTTCAGATCGTCTTCAGATGCCCGATCAGTTTTTCAGAAATCTCCGCCAGAGATTTGAGCGTGTCGGGCAGGGCGGCTGTCGCTGCTGTGTGATCTGCCGCAAGATCTTTGAGCGGTGTTTCGTAGTAGTTTTTCCGGATCTCTTCCCGGATGTCCCGCAGGGATTGTGGCTGAGGTCCGAAAGATCGGTCATCGGCAAGGATGCGTTTTCTCATCTCCGCCTCCAGTGCCTCATATTCGGGAATACAGCTGCCCTTGAAGAGTTCATGGATGAAGGACCGGCAATAATTGTTCTCGCCGTTTGCCTTGAGAGTCCGTTCAAAGTACGGATTGGTGGGCTGACATTTCTTCAGCCGTTCCAGCGAATCGTAAAGAGAGTAATCTTCATGAGCTGCAAGGAGATCGGTCAGCTTCCGGATGAGATCGCCAATGGCAGAGATGCAGTCCAGCAGCGTTTCATTTTCGATTCCTTCCGTATGTTTTTTCCAGCGGTCAAGCAGAACCTGAGTGCGGAATCCGGCAAAGTTTGACATCCGGAGAGCGGCGGTACGGGCGAGGTCAAGTGCATCCCGGAAGAGCATGGGGTCGATCCCGTTGAAGTCCAGCGTTGACAGCTTGCGGAAAGTTTCCGGTGCCCGGTCGATGTATGGCGCCATTTCGTTTGTCTGGTAGATGTAATTTTCCTGACAATCCACGCCGTCTGTGAAGTACATCCACGATCCGATGGGGGTGAAGATCTGATCGGGATAAATATCCCGCCAGCGTTCGTCCGCCCGTGTCCGCCAGTAATGGGTGCGGACCAGCGGGAAGAAGGTCCGCCACGCGTCTGCAAGGATGTCGCCCTGAGGAGCGGCGCAGCGTTTCGCAATGAATTTTTCAAGGAAGGATTCCGCTTTGATATTTTCGGGCGCAGGATTCCAGGAGTTTGCGGCGAGATATTCCAGCATAAAAGTGTCTGCGTGAGAGTTTTCGGGCCACGCCACCATACCTTTGCACATGGGGTCGGCGGCGGCTTTGGGCAGACGGCGTTCGATCACGGCATAGTTGCCCCGGATGTCCGAGCTGGATTCATAGGCGTGGAAGATCCCGAAGAAGTAGGGGAACTTGTGCATAACGCCCCAGTTGGTGAAGTTGTTGATCTCGTCGTAAGTATCGGAGATATAGTCAAAGATGATGGTATTTTCCGGGTTCATCTCATTGAGCAGAGCCTGAACCATGGCGGGATTCCAGTCATAAACAAAGTCCCATGTACCGATCAGGAGCGGGGCATCCGGATATTTTTCCCGGAGTTTTGCCTGGATCCGGCGATAGGCAAAAAGTTTCATTTCGTGATTCTTTGCCGGATCCGCGTAACAGCCCCGTTCCGCCAGACCGATGGTGTGGAACATATCTGCTGCGCCGTATTCCCGGATGCTGGTTTCGGTCAGTTTCCAGTAATAATCCATATACTGATCGATCCGGATATCCCAGACCAGTCCGCTCGGTTCTCCGTAATTGTTGGTTTTCTGCGGGACAAACGGGGGCTTGATGGTGTCCAGAAATTCCCGGGGAGTCCGGCTGTACCAATGGGTCATAGTTCCGCAGTCTTCGGGGGAGATCAAGCCCCGTTCCCGGGCGTATGCAAGAATTTTCTTCCGGAGTTCGCCCCGATATTCCAGACTCCAGAACAACGTGCGGTCATCGTAAGTACGGGGGGCATTTTCTGCTGCTTTCTGATCCCGTTCAGGATAGGGCACCATCTCCGGGAAGGCACGCTGGAAAAGATCATCGATCCCGGTTCGGAGCATAAAGAAGTCAAAGCGTTTTTTCAGACACCAGTCCAGTTCTTTCTGCCAGTCCGGAAAGTCCCATTGTTCCGCCTGAAAACGGGTCAGGCTGCGGTGAGCGAAATAGCGGAGTCCGCGATACTGGAAACGGGGGCGTTCCAGCACATTGATCCCGGAGAGGGGGAGCGTTTCAGCCTGCGGAATACGGTCACCATCCCAGAAATAGGCGCAGTTGCCGAACCGTTCAAAATAGTCATAGACGGCGTAGAGAATGGCGCGTTTTGAGCCGCCCATCAGGATCAGCAGATCTCTGCCGTTTTCTTTGAGGGACAGGAGCCGGTATTCATCCGAACCGATCCGGATCCCGTGGGGCGGGAGTTTTTCTTCTTCGATCAGTGTTCGGACATAGGCATTTTCTGCATCAGATCCGAGAACGATCATTGTATCGGCGGGATCCGGTTCTGCAACGATCTCCGGGGTTGTTCCGGTGATTTTTTTCCAATAGGAAGCAAAGGTTTCAGCGGCGATCCGGAAGATCTTTTGTGTGTTCGGAAGCAGGATTTTCATATTTTGACTCCTTACGGATGTTATTTTATGTTGTACCTTTGTTATACTTTACACAGCCCGAAATAAAAATCAAATGCTTTTTCAAAAAAAACAGGAAATAAATTTTTTTTGTCTGTAAAAAAGAAAAACAGATGCTAATGTACTGTGAACAGGAATAAATCAGACAGGAGACAACGCATGAGTACCAAAATTGCAAAAATTACCGGCCGGGAGATCATCGATTCCCGGGGCAATCCGACAGTGGAGGCGGAAATCGTGTTGAGCAATGGCGTGTCCGGGCGGGCATCCGTTCCCTCGGGTGCCTCAACGGGGACGGGGGAAGCCCTTGAACTGCGGGACCGCGACCCGAAGCGGTTCGGCGGGAAAGGGGTATTGAAAGCAGTGGAAAATATCAATGGCGAGATTGCAGGTGCGTTGAGAGGGAAAGATGTATGTGATCTTGCTGCAATCGACCGCACTATGATTGCGTTGGACGGCACGGAGAACAAAAGCCGGCTCGGTGCAAACACGCTTCTTGCGGTATCTCTGGCATCACTTCATGCGGGTGCTGCCAGTCGCAATCTGCCGGTGTACCGCTATCTCGGCGGTGAAAATGCCGTTGTACTGCCGGTACCGATGATGAACATTCTCAACGGTGGTGTCCACTCGGATGCGCCTGTTGACTTTCAGGAGTTTATGATCCGTCCTGTTGGATTTTCGACATTCCGGGAAGCCCTGCGATCGGGCGTTGAGATCTTCCAGAACCTCAAAGGTCTCCTCCGGGGAAAAGGGTACTCTACTGCAGTTGGAGACGAAGGCGGCTTTGCGCCCGGTGTCCACGGGATCGCGGAAGCGCTGGATCTGATCGTTTCCGCCATTGAACTTGCCGGATATACGGCGGGGAAGGATGTGACGATTGCGCTGGACTGTGCCGCCAGTGAGTTTTACGAGCGCGAAAGCGGTCTTTATGTGTACGGAAAAGAGCGGCAGGGCAGAAAACGGACCTCTGCGGAACAGGCGGCGTATCTTCAGACACTGGTCCGGCAGTATCCTATTGACTCCATTGAGGACGGCATGGCGGAAGATGACTGGGCGGGGTGGCAGCTTCTGCGTCATGCCCTCGGCAGGGAATTCCAGCTCGTGGGCGATGATCTGACCGTGACGAATGTGAAGTACGTTCAGAAAGCGATCGAACTGGATGCTGCCAATGCCGTACTGGTCAAATTGAATCAGATCGGCACGGTGACAGAAACTCTTGAGACGATCGATCTTGCCCGGAAAAACGGCTGGAACGCTGTCATCAGCCATCGGTCCGGCGAAACGGAAGATACCACGATCGCAGATCTGGCTGTCGGAGTCAATGCGGGGCAGATCAAGACCGGGTCTGCCAGCCGCAGCGAACGGATCTGCAAGTACAACCGTCTGCTCCGGATCGAAGAGGAATTGGGGGATCGCGCCCGTTACGGAATCCGGTAAAATTATGGCGGGCGTCCGGAATAAAACTTGAAATTTTGCGATAACGGAGTATATTATTTGCTTTATAAAATTACTCTGTTACCGGAAGATGGATCATGCTTGTTACGGAACGCTCCAAAGGTTTTTTCTGCGGGATCATTGCCGCTGTTACATACGGGTTGAATCCGTTGTTTGCCAAGCCTCTTTACAAGGCAGGTCTGACACCGGATAATGTGTTGTTTTATCGCTATGTCTTTGCATTGATCGGACTTGTGCTGATGGTCAAACTCAATGGCAGCAGCTTCCGGATCAAACGCAATGAAATGCCCTGGGCTTTGCTCAACGGGGTGTTGATGTTCCTTTCCTCTCTTTTCCTGTTCCTCAGTTACGAGGTAATGGATGTGGGGATCGCCTCCACGCTGCTTTTTGTTTACCCCGTTATGGTGGCAGTGATCATGACCATCGGTTTCCGGGAAAAAATGTCTCTGATTGCGATTGCCAGTATTGTGATCGCTCTTACCGGGGTGGCGGCATTGAGCAGCGGTGACAATGTAAGCTGGCGCGGGATCCTTTATGTGATCCTTTCCGCTCTTGCCTATGCCATTTATATCGTGTGCGTGAGAGTTTCCCCGCTGAAAAATATGCCGTCCGATACCCTGACAATGTACTGCCTGGCTGTCGGAACGGTCGGTTTTATTGTCCGGCAGGACTTCGGCTGCTCAATTCCGATGCTGCCGCCGACTGCGCTCGCCTGGTCCTGTGCCATTCTGCTGGCGCTGCTGCCTACGATGGTTTCCCTCTATACGACAGCGCTGGCGATCCGTTTTGTCGGAGCCACTGCAACCGGGATCCTGGGGGCGCTGGAACCCCTGACCGGCGTTGCGATCGGGGTGCTGGTATTCGGGGAAGAATTGACGATCCGCCTCGGTGCGGGGATCGTGCTGATCCTGATCGGGGTGCTTCTGCTGATTCAGGAAAAGGCGATTCTGGAATATTTCCGGAAAAAAAGTCACGGGTGATATTGTAATTTCGGTTGGAGCAGGGTATGGTATCCCTGTTGAACACAGACCATACGAACAGGAGAGAAAAATGACGATCATTGATGAGATCAGGCAGCTCAAGGCACAGCACAATGCGGTGATCCTCGCCCATAACTATGTGAACGGTGAGATTCAGGATATTGCGGATTTCTGCGGCGACTCATTGGAGTTGAGCATCAAGGCGAAAGATGTGAAAGCGCCCGTGATCGTTTTCTGCGGTGTCCGGTTTATGGCGGAGACTGCCAAGCTCCTGTCCCCGGATTCTATTGTCCTGCTGCCCAATTCCGATGCCGGTTGCCCCATGGCGGATATGGCGGATGCCGGTGAAGTCGCCGCTTTCCGGAAGGAAAATCCCGATTCCCTGCTGGTGGCGTATGTGAACAGCACCGCCGCCGTAAAAGCAAATGTGGATATCTGCTGTACCTCCGGCAATGTGGAAAAGGTGCTGAACTCCATCCCTGCCGAAAAAAAAGTTATGTTCCTGCCGGACCGCAATCTGGGCGGCAATATGGTGAATAAGCTGGAACGCAGTATGGAACTCTGGCGCGGTTACTGTCCGATCCACAACAAAGTTACAGTGGAAACGATCACAGAAGCCCGTAAAGCGCATCCCGGTGCAGTGGTGCTTGTTCATCCGGAATGTCAGGTGGATGTGATTGCTGCCTGTGACCACGCTTTGAGTACGGGCGGGATCCTGAAATATGTCCGCGAATCGACGGAAACCGAGTTCATTATCGGCACGGAATGTGGTATTCTGCACCGTCTGCGGAAAGAAAATCCCGGCAAGAAATTTTACTCGCTCCAGCCGGAACTGGTCTGTGTGGATATGAAAAAGATCACATTGGAAAATGTGCGTGACTGCCTCAAAAATATGTCCGAACAGATCGAACTGCCGGAAGACCTGATGAAGTCTGCCGTCCGCCCCATCGAAGCAATGCTGGCTCTGTAATCATACCGGATCGATCTGCCGGACGGTGCCTTTTGCCATCCGGCAGAGGTGGGTAATGTCTGCGATCTTCAGAATATCCTGCACATAAAGTCCCATCGTAAAAAAGTCTTTCCGCTCCCGTTGATAAGTGAGTGAAGCCGGACCTTTTTCCAGAATCGTTTTTATCGGATTGTTCTGAAAAACGGAGTAGAGCAGGGCGGCAGGAGCAAGATCTTTGTATCCGGCGATCACGATTTCAGTTCCGGGCAGAACCGTGTTCAGAAAATCGCAAACGATCCTGTAATCCTCCACCCATTTTCCCTGCAGGGTCATGCCGAGCCACAGGAGAGAGCGGGAGTATTCGGCAAAGTTGGAGGCATACGCATTTTCTGTACTGTTTTCTCCGCAGGCGTATGGATCGAACAGGACAATGCTGCCGTTCCCTCCGGTAACTTCCCGGAACAGTTCCGTTCCGGTGAGAGATTCTTTTCCGCAGGGACCGGCAAAGACCGTGACCGGTTCTCCGGCTGCTCCCCGCTTCAGCAACAGCGGGATCAGGCGTCCGTCGCTGCCGAGGAGGGCATAGCGTTCCCAACCATCGACCGTGGTATATCGTTTACTACCGGAACAGGTTACGGCTTTCAGTCCCAGTTTTTGACGGAGCTCAACTTCGCTGACAGAATGACTTAGTTCAGCCAGTTCAGCCGCCTTCTTTTTACAATATTTTTCAATATTGGTGATGTATGCCGGGCGTTCCTTCAGGGGGAAGACAAGCGCTTCTTCTTCGGTCATGAGGGTGAACTCCGGACGCTTCACCGGCAGCCCGTGTCCGATCCCTTTCAGGTGCAGTTCAAACCACCCCAGCATCGTCTCCTGAATTTCCTGCCAGTAGCCGTGTTCCGTGTTGAAAATCTGGTAGGTGCAATGATCGCGTACGCCCATCAGTTCATAGATCTTTTCCGCCCGTGAAAAAGTCCGGAGCATTTCGGATGGTGCAAACGCGCGGCAGATGTCGTGCAGGGCATTGCAGATCTTTACCGCACGGGGAGCGATGAGGGCGATCACGCCCGCTTCTTCCGTATAGGTCAACCCGCCCGGCAGCAGTTCGCAGACGCAGTTCGAGGTCATGATGTACGATTCAAACGACCCCACGCTGACTACCGGAACCGACGCCCTGATCCGTTCGTCCAGCGCGGTCAGCCACATCGTCTGATTGCCGCCTCCGCTGGCTCCGGTGGCGCCGATCCGTTCCGGATCAACACAGGGCAGAGAGCAGAGCAGATCCACACCCCGCATATTATCCACCACCTGGATCCCCATAAGCGTTTCCCCGAAATTCAACAGGGAAAGACCGAGGCTGAAACCGTGATAATCCCATGTCCCGTGTTCGATGCTCCGTTCTCCTGCACCGAATACATCCGGGCAGAGGCAAACATAACCCAGCTTTGCAAGGGCGTGTCCCCGCTCCTGAACCCGTCCGGCAAGATGTCCATCCAGATGATGTCCGTGCATATTGATGACTCCGGGGAAGGGGCCTTCGCCATCCGGGATGTAAAGATTGGCGGTTACATAAAAATCTTTCCGGCTCTGGTAACAGATCTTGTGAATGGAGTAGCCGTCCCGCTGAACGATCCCGGTCGTCCGGACGTCCAGATCCAGTTTGTGGTCGATCGTGACGCCGAGCGATTTCCAGATTTTTTTGCGCAGTTCTGCCGGATCCCATTCCGCAAGATCCTGCGGAAGTTCGTGCAGACGGGAATATTCCGCCGCCAGCAGTTCCAGTTTTTTCCCTTCGTGACTGTTGAATCCCTCGCTCCAGACATTCGGTATTTTCATGCTGTTTTCCTTATTCTGTATTGAATTTTTATCAAGATAGCATTTCTTTAACTGAATACAAGTCTATTCCTTTTTTTCTTTGATAAAAAGAAAGCGGGGAAATCCTTTTTCAAGGACTTTCCCCGCAGTTTGCATTTGAAACATCTCTGCTTCTTCATCATTATTGTACATCATACGGTCATGGTTTCTCCTTTCTCAGCGGCGTCCGCCTTTGTCCTTCTTGTTGTTGTGCTTCGGAGCAGGGGCTTTGCCTCTGTTGTCGTGCCGCTGCGGAGCGGGCTTCACGTGCTTCTGCGGCGGCGCGGGGCGGAAGAAATCCCGGCGGGGTGCAGGCTTGTGAATCACGACCGGTCTCGGCGGTGCGGGCTGGTGAACGATCACCGGAGCGGGCTGAACGTATGCCGGGGGCGGTGCAATGACCGGTGCCGGATTGTTTGCCACCACGATGTCCGGACCATCCAGCAGATCCACGATTGCTCTTACAATCTGCACTGCTGTGTTGCCGCCGTCATGATGCCGGTGATGATCTTTGGCGTTTGCCGTTGCGGTCCCTGCCACTGCGAATACTGCCACTGCTGCCAGGCAGCCGATCCATTTTGCTTTCTTTGTGTTCGTCATAATCCGATCTCCTTGATTGAAGGTTTTTGTTTTCCGGATCGCCTCTTGCGGTCCTTTCATAAACAATAACGCTTCGGAAATCGAATTATTGTATAATCAAACGATTATTTTGCGATTTTTTTGTTTTGAGCACAAAAAAAGACTGCTGTTTACCTTTTGAAGATAAACAACAGCCGTTATACAGCTTCAAATTTATTTTGCGAGAAGAGCGGCTTCTGCGATAAGGGAGTCGATCTTGTCCCAATTGTCTGCATCAAGATCTTCCGCTTTGCCCAGCCAGGTGCCGCCGACTGCTGCGACTTCCTTGATCGCCAGGTAGTCTGCCGCATTTCTGCTGGTGACGCCGCCGGTGGGCATGAAGCGCAGTCCGAGGTGTTTGTAAGGACCGGATACCGCTTTGAGCATGGTGGCGCCGCCGGCTGCTTCAGCGGGGAAGAACTTGAGGAAACGGCAGCCCAGTTCGCAAGCCTGTTCGATTTCAGAAGGCGTGCAGACGCCGGGTGCAAAGGGATGTCCGCCCTCGATCGCTGCTTTGACAACACGGGGATTGAAGCCGGGAGCCACCGCAAAACGGGCACCGGAATCAAAGGCGCGCTTCAGGTCTGCCACATTCAGGATCGTTCCTGCGCCAACATAAAGTTCGGGGAAATTTTTGGAAATACTGGTGATGATGGATGCCGCTTCTTTCGTACGGAACGTGATCTCTGCCGCACCGAGCCCACGCTTCATCAGCAATTCACAGAGTTTCAGCGCTTTGGTTTCAGAGGTGAGGACAAGGACGGGGATAATACGGATGGATGCCAGACGGTCTGCCGCTTCCTGACATCTTTCAACAAAATCCTGATTCATGAGAAATCTCCAGTGGTTGTTAACAAGATATAAGGTTAAAATACAGCCCTGTTCGGATTTTGCAAGACGGAAGAAACATTTTTTTTGAAAAAAATCAGCCGAGAATCAGTGTCTTGACTGCCAGAGCGATCAGAACCAAACCGCCAACGATTTCGCATTTGCTGCCCAACAGCTTTCCGGAGAACCGTCCGCCGAAGCATCCGCCCAGAGAGATCAGAAAAGTCGTGATACCGATGAGTGTAACTTCCGGGATAATGTGGACCTCACCCAGACAGGCGAAAGAGATCCCCACCAGAAACGCATCAATGCTGGTCGCAACCGCAAGCAGAAGCAGCGCTTTGATGCCGAAAGAGACTTTTTCCTCCTTGCCGCAGTCCCAGATCATCTTCCCGCCGATTCCCGCAAGAAGCAGGGCAGCAATATATTTTCCGTAGGTCCGGATCACACAGCCGAAAAGATTTCCGCCAAACCACCCGGCCAGAGGCATCAGCGCCTGAAAGAGACCGAACATGGCTGCCGTGAGCAGAATCCGTTTCCAGGTGAAATTTTTGCCGTCGGCAGCACTCAACGCCACAGAAACAGCCAGCGCATCCATGGAAAGACTTACGCCGATGAGGAAAATTTCAGTCCAGTGGGCAGGTGACATTGTGATGTTCCTTGAAAAGAGGTTAATTGTCCGGGTTTGCATAATATAGCACAGAATGCCGCATTTTCAAGCAGAAAAGCACCCGGGGCGGCGCCGCCGGACTGGTGACCAGTCCGGCACTGCGCATTTTCAGCAGCGCGGATCACTCCGCTGCTGAAAATACGCACAAAAAAATATGCCGGCGCAGTGCCGGCATATTTTTTGCGCCGCCCCGGGTGCGGGGCATTGCGCCTGTTATTCTTTACCGCTTATTTCTTTTTAGCGGCATCTTTTTTTGCTGCGGGCTTTTTAGCGGCTGACTTTTTGGGTGCTGCTTTTTTCTGACCGTTTGCAAAATATTTCAGCACTTCTTTATCCACGGGCGGAATATCGAATGCTTCGTTTCGGTTGCGGATGGACTTACTGCCCAGCACGCCGGTCGCCACGGAGTTACGGGCGGCGATGGGGGAGTTGCTGGGGATGGTGCCTTCGTTTTTGGCGAACTTGATGAACGCCTTGACGATTTCCGGGTCAGCGCCGCCGTGACCACCTACTGATGGCTGCATTCTGTAAACAATATCCGGATCACCGAATTTCCAGTAGCGGTTGGTGAAGACGCCGATATGGGATTCGTCCAGATTTTCGATTCTGCCCTTGTCGCCGATGAAGGTGTAGTTGCGGCAGGCATCGGGCGTGTAGTGACACTGCATATAGTTTGCCACGATCCCGTTATCCAGCTGCATCATCACGGTGCTTTCGTCTTCCACGTCGATGACGGGGGAGTATCCTTCCTGTTCCAGCGGGGGCCAGAAATCGTTGCTCCAGGTGGTGATCCCGTCTTCTTCGGGTTTTCTGCGTTTTGTGGTGCGGTTGTAGACGGAGAGTCTGCCCATGCCGACTACGCGCTGGGTGTAGCCGCCGCAGAGCCAGTGGATCACGTCGATGTCATGCGCGCCCTTCTGGAGCAGGAGACCGGTGGTATTTTTCTGTTCAGAGTGCCAGTCTTTGAAGTAGGCATCGCCGCCGTATGCGATGAAGTGACGGCACCAGCACGCCTGCACCTGACCGATGATACCGGAGTCGATCAGTTCTTTCATCTTGAGAATATAATCCATGTGACGCATATTGTGTCCCACGAAAAGTTTGCTGCCGGTTTCCATGGCAGTCTTCAGGATCCGGTCGCAGCCTTCGATGGTGATGGCGAGAGGCTTTTCGCAGTACACGGTCTTTCCTGCCTTGAGAGCGGCGACCGCCATTTCTTCGTGACAGTAGTCCGGCGTGGTGATAAATACGGCATCCACATCCTTGCGGGCGAGGAGCTTCTTGTAGTCGTCGGTCTTGTAAAGGGTATCCTTCGTACCGTCTTCCCTGTTCTTGGTATCAATGAACTCCTGATACCTCTTCAGTGCTTCCTCCTTGATGTCACAGGCGGCAACCACTTTTGCGCCGTTGACATGATGAGCGTTTCTGGAGAGCCCTCCGCGACCACCGGCGCCGATGACACCGATCCGCAATTCTTTCTTCTTTTCTGCCATAACGGATCAATCCTTCAATTTGATATTGATTTTTTGTTATATGCAAGGCAATGATATAATCTACAGGGCAAATCCCGTTTTTCAAGCGTAACCGGTAAGATTTTTCGATAATTACGCTTTCCGGAAGACCGCCACATATTCCTGATTCCCTTTCGGACCCTTGATGGGGGAGGGGAGAACGGCAAGATTTTCCCAATGCAGCGTTTCCGTGGCAAAGGTTACCACCTTTTCAATGGCAGCCTGCCGTACATTTTCATCGGTCACCACGCCGCCGGGCGGTACATCCCGTTTCGGAGCCTCAAACTGGGGCTTGACGAGGATGAATGCGTGTGCGCCCGGAGCCATAAGTTTATCTGCCGGTTCCAGTGCTTTTGTTACGGAAATAAAAGAAACATCGGCAGTCACCACATCCACCGGATCCGGCACTTCATCTTCTGTTAAATTTTTGATGTTGATCCCCTCCCGGACGGCAACTCTGGGATCGTTCCGCAGTTTGCCGTGGAGCAGACCTTTTCCCACATCGGTGGCGTAAACTTTTCCGGCACCGTGACGGAGCATCACATCGGTGAATCCTCCGGTTGAAGCGCCGATATCCAGCGCTGTCTTTCCGGTCAGATCCGGCAGAAATTGCTCCAGCGCCTCCACCAGTTTGAATGCGCCGCGGCTTACATATTCCAGTGCGGAATCCACCAGCAGCGGTGTTTCCGGATCCAGCATCTCGGAAGGTTTGCGCAGAAGCATATCGGCATTGAGCCGCACCTTGCCAGCCATAATGAAACGAGCTGCTTCATCCGGTGTTTCAAAGTGTCCCCGCTCACAAAGAAGCAGATCTGCCCGTATTTTTTTCATATTTTTCTGTCTTTTCTATGTAATTTTATTTGATTTTTGCTGTTTTGCGTATAAAGTTACCATAATAAACCCAAAATGTCAAGTTCGGAGATGAAAAAATATGCCCGCTTTGGTTGCAGTTCTACTGGTGACGCTGTTGATCGCAGCAGTGATCGTCATTGTTTACTGCCGTATCCGTATCCGGATTTTGCGGGTCCGGCTCCGGGCGGAAATGTATAACAAGGCGGAGATCGCCAACTTCCTGAACCTGTTTTCCCGGAATATCCAGAAAATGGATAACGCAGAAAACTGGATGAATGTCACAGCCCGCTATGTGGCAGACCTGGTGGAAGCCCAGAGTGTCTGTATTTTTGTATTGGAACCCGAAAGCAATCAGTTGAAGGCTGCCGGTATCGTGGGGGCGTTTCCCTTGCTCCGTCCGGTGGAACTTCAGAACGGGATCAAGCCGAAATATACATTGGAGGCGGTCCGGCGGGAAAAAATTGCGGTCGGCGATGAAAGCAATATTGCCGGAACTGTCGCCGCTACAATGAACCCGGTGCTGATCGATGTTTTTAACGATCCCCGACTTGCCGGGTTGGAGGCGGTCGATCCTGTAACAACTCTTATGGCGGTCCCCATGATCTATGAAGGCAAGTGTACCGGCGTGATCTGTGCTGTGGAAAACCGCCGTTCTCCGGACAATCCCTTTGAGACGGACCAGTTCAACCGTATGAAGTTTATTGCCGGTCAGATCGTGCTTGCACAGAACATTCTTGCGGCGTATTCCAATCTGGGGAAACAGCAGCGTCTGAATCAGGAATTGGACTTCGCACGCAGTCTGCAGAGTTCTCTCCTGCCGGAACGGTTCCCGGACTGGGGCAGTTTCCGGATCCACGCTTTTACTCGCGCTTCAAAAGAAGTCAGCGGCGACTTCTACGATTATGTGGAGATTGATGAAAACCGTTCTCTTGTGGTGATTGGTGACGCCTGCGGTAAGGGGATCCCCGCCTGTATGATCATGGCAATGACACGCAGCTTCATCCGCGCCAATATCAACCGTTTCACAACATTGAAAAATCTTCTGATCGAACTGAATGAAAATCTTTACCGGGACACCGGTGACGGACGTTATATCACTCTCGGTATCTGCCTGTTGAATAAGAAAGAATCCACGCTGGAATATGCCCGTGCAGGTCATACGGAGCTGCTGATCTATGTGCGTAATCACATCCGAACCATCAATCCGGATGGCGCAGGACTTGGGCTGCTGCCATCCGAACTGGCGGATTTTGATACCTTCTGCATTGAATTCTCCAAAGGTATGGAAATTATGATGTTTACAGACGGGATCAATGAAGCGGTCAGCCCCTTCGGTGAACAGTTCGGCGTGGAACGGATCAAGGAAAACTTTACACGGACTTGTCTCGCAAAAGAGATGCCCGAAGTTTCCACCCGTCGCCTCATGGCGGCAGTGGATGACTTTACGGAACGCTCCACGGATCAGGCGGATGACCAGACTGTTGTTATCATTCGCCGTCTCTGACAGAAGGGAAAAATGATTTTATGAAGAAAACGATCTTTTTTATCGCAACTGCAGCTGCGGCACTGTTGTTTGCCGGTGCCTGCACCTCGGCTCCGCCGCCTCCCAAACCGGAAGTCGATTTCAGCCGGATGACTCCGGAAGAACGGGAAAATTATGAAGCGCTCCAGCGTGCCAGAAAACGAATTGAAGAAAAACACCGGATCATTCCTGCCAAGTCTCACAAAGGAACTCAGATCACGGATAAAAAATCTCCGCTTTTTGAACGGAACAGCGAAGTAAAACGCAAAAAACTCGGCGATCCCTCCCGACCGGTCCTGCTCAATGACGATTCCAGTATTTTTAACTGGCGGGATGGCGGAAGACGCAGTGATAAACTGCGGGAACAGCAGGAAAAACGCAGAGAAAGTTACACAGATTAAGACCTCTCAACAAACAGGAGAAAAGATATGAAATATATCGTTACAGGAGCCTCCGGGCTGATTGGCAGTGCGGCAGTTTGGGCGTTGAACAAAGCCGGTGAACATGATATCCTTGCTGTTGACCACCTCGGCACTTCCGAAAAATGGAAAAATCTCCGTGCGCTCCGTTTCACGGATTATATGGAACGGGATACTTTTATGGAGTATCTGCTTCAAGGGGATATCCTTGATGGCGTACAGGGCATTATCCATATGGGCGCCTGTTCCTCCACCACGGAAACGGACGCCACTTATCTGGTCCATAACAATTTTGAATACACCAAGACCCTGGCGGAACTCGCCGCCGCAAAGGGGATCCGTTTCATTTATGCTTCCAGCGCCGCCACATACGGCGACGGCGAGCAGGGGTACAAGGATGACGAAAGCCAGATCGAAAAACTCCGTCCTCTGAATATGTACGGCTACTCCAAACAGATGTTTGATCTGTGGGCAAAGAAGAACGGACTGCTGAAGGAGATCACGGGTGTCAAGTTCACCAATGTGTACGGTCCGAACGAACTGCATAAGGGCGGTATGCGCTCTATGGTCTGCCGGTCTTTCGAGCAGATCCGGGATAACGGTTGCGTCAACCTCTTCAAGTCCTATCATCCGGATTACGCAGACGGCGAACAGAAACGCGACTTCCTTTATGTGAAAGATGCCGTTGATATGGTTCTCTTCCTGCTGGAACGCAAGAACCTGACCGGTCTCTACAACATCGGCAGTGGCAAGGCGGAAACCTGGAATCAGCTGGCGTCCGCAGCGTTTGCCGCAATGGGCAGAGAAGTTAAGATCAATTATATCGAAATGCCGGAACACCTGAAGGGCAAGTACCAGTATTACACTTGCGCAGATATGGCAAAGATGCGGGCTGCCGGCTATACGAAAGAACCCACCAGTCTGGAAGATGCCATCAAGGATGACATTCAGGTATATCTCCAGCCGGGAAAATTCCTCGGCGATGAATAAAAAACGATTCTGAAGTCAAATAAAAAAGCCACGGCTGTTCTTGAAAACACCGTGGCTTCTCTGTATCGGGAATCATTACTTTTCAATAATGATGTCCAGAGAAATATCTGCCGATTTTACGGAGTGGGTCAGGGCGCCGGAGGAAATGTAATCCACGCCGGTTTCCGCAATGGAGGGGATCCGGGTTTCCGTAATGTTGCCGCTGGCTTCCAGTTTCGCTCTGCCGGCGGTAATACGGACGGCTTCCGCCATCAATTCGTTGGACATATTATCAAGCAGGATATATTCTGCACCGGAATCCAGTGCTTCCTGCAGTTCATCCAGAGAGTCGATTTCCACTTCCACTTCAAAGCCGGGGAATGTTTTGCGGGCGCGTTCCACACTGCGGAGAATCCCGCCGGAGCCTTCCAGTCCGGCAAGTTCACGGTGATTATCCTTGATCATGACCCGGTCGAAAAGACCGATCCGGTGGTTGTGGGCACCACCGACGGAGACCGCATATTTTTCCAGATTCCGCCAGCCGGGAGTGGTTTTGCGGGTATCCAGGATCTCGGCTTTGTCTCCGGCGAGGTTCTGGTATTTGTTCGCCATGGTGGCGGAGCCGCTGAGCCGCTGAATGAAGTTCAACGCAGTCCGTTCCCCGGTCAGCAGGGCGCGGGCGCTGCCGTACATTTCGGCAAGGATATCGCCTTTCTTACAGACGGCACCATCCTGCACTTTCGCCACAAAGGTGATAGCGGGATCGATCTTCTGGAACAGCCGTTCCGCCACGGGCAGACCGGCGATCACAAGATCCTGCTTTGCAAGGAGTACGGCTTTCGCTTTCAGGTCGGCGGGGATCACGGAGTTCGTCGTGATGTCGCCATTTTCGCCCAGGTCTTCCTCCAGGGCGAGATCGATCAGAATATCGACCCGTTTCCAGTCGATGGGGTGGATTTTGCTGCTCATATTCAGACCTCCGTTTCAGGCTGATAAAGTTTGGAATGTGCTTCAATATTCACGGCTTTTCCCGTGTTCATTTCGTAAGAGACCACACAGAAATCCAGCCGGATCTTATCTTCAGTTACGTTCAGGCGGGTGGGCATTCCGGTGCGGAATTTGCGGATCACATCTTCCGCATTTCTTCCCAGAATGGAATCGTTGCCGCCGACCATACCCACATCTGTCAGGTATGCCGTACCGTTGGGGAATACGCGGGCATCTGCCGTCTGAACGTGAGTATGGGTACCGATCACGGCGGTCACTTTGCCATCGAGGAACCAGCCCATAGCGAGTTTTTCGCTGGTGGCTTCTGCGTGAAAATCCACTACCACACACTTGCAGGTCACGGGGATCTGCTTGAGGATCTGCTCCACCGTATCGAAGGGATTGTAGGCACTGTCCTTCATAAAGACTTTGCCCAACAGAGAGATCACTGCCACATCGCCGCCCGCAGGATTGCGGAAACGCCCCCAGCCGTTGCCGGGCTGCCGTTCACTGAAGTTTGCGGGACGCAGCACATTTTTGTAGCGCCGGATCTCTTCTTCAAAGGCTTTCTGATCCCACACGTGGTCGCCGCTGGTGAAAACATCTGCTTCCTGCATTTCGTCCAGACAGGTCGCTGTGATGCCTGCACCGGCTGCGGAATTTTCCGCATTGACGATCGCAAATGTGCAGCCGTATTCCTTCTTCAGCTCCGGCAGCAGGGCGTGAACCGCTTTTCTGCCGCCTTTCCCGACAACATCACCGATAAATAAAAGTTTCAGAACAGGTCCGTTCGCCATGCTTATTCCGCCTCATTTCCACGGGGATAGCTGCCGAGAATACGCATTTCGCCGGTCAGCTGTTCCAGGTGATCCAGAGCTTTTTTCACCGGTTCGTCACTGATATGCCCCAGCAGGTCAATGAAGAACACATATTCCCAGTTTTTCAGCTTGGAAGGACGGCTTTCGATCATGGAAAGGGTGATCTCATGTTCCTTGAAGGGCAGGAGGCAGTCATAAAGAGCGCCGATACGGTCCTTGATGGAGAAGCAGACGCTGGTTTTATCGGTGCCGGTCGGTTTGGAAAAATCTTTCTTCGCAGAGATGATCAGGAAACGGGTGGTGTTGTTCACGTTGTCCTCGATCCGTTCGCAGATAATGTTCAGACCGTAGACTTCCGCAGCGAGCGTGGAGGCGATCGCCGCAGAATGTTCTTCGTTTGCAGCGATTTCTGCAGCTTTCGTGTTGGAGGATGTTTCCACCAGCTCCACGGACCGCAGATTTTCTTCCAGCCAGCAGCGGCACTGGGAAAGAGTCTGAGCGTGCGCATAGACTTTCCGGATTTCGGAGGGCTGGCTGTTGGAAAGCAGTGAGTGGTGGATCCGCATATTCAGTTCAGAGCAGATGATCACATCGTCCGCACCGACAAACATATCCAGGGTATTATTCACCACGCCTTCCGTACTGTTTTCAACCGGAACGCAGCCGTAATCTGCTTTGCCTTCCCGCACATCCCGGAACACTTCTGCCATGTTGCTCTTTGCCACATAGCCCACGCTTCTGCCGAATTTGGACATGGCGGCAAGGTGGGTGTATGTCGCTTCCGGACCGAGATATGCCACACGCAGGGGAAATTCCAAAGAGAGCGCGCCACTCATGATCTCACGGTAGACCGCCTTCAGCGTGCCGTTGCTCATCGGTCCCTTATTCAGATTCATAACCCGTTCAAAAACAGCTTTTTCCCGTTCCGGTACATAAATCGCACTGGTTTTGCTCTTCTTCCAGGAACCGATCTCGATCACGGTCTGGTAACGTTCGTTCAGCAGTTCAACAATTTTTTCATCGACTGAATCGATTTTTTTTCTCAGATCATCAAGTTCCATCTTCCGAATACTTCCTGATTATATTATGGAGTTCTGGTATATACTTCCCATAATATACAACAGACACACAGATTTTCAAGAGGATTTTTTCAGAAACGGCAGAGAATCATGCCCAGAACGATGGCAATCAGAAGTACCAGAAAAAGATTGAGTTTCCATTTCAGCTGCAGAAACAGGATCAACGCAAAGATCACACAGCCCTGCCAGCAGAGACCGAATTGATCTGCTGCACCTGTCCACAGATTCCGGATCGGAGCGGTGAATATGGAAATATTGGCGAAAAATATCACCCCGGCAGCGATCAACCCGATCGTTACCGGACGGATCCCGCCCAGTAACGCTTTGACAAAACGGCTTTCTTTGAACGCTGTCAGAAACGTCACTGCCAGTGTCATCAGTACCAACGAGGGCGCCATCGTGCCGAATGTGGCAAAGATCGCACCCGTCAGACCGAGCTGTTGATACCCGATATAGGTCGCAGCGTTCATTCCCACCGGACCGGGCGTCATTTGTGCCAGCGCAACCAGATCGGCAAACTCATCTGCCGTCAGCAGGGCACTGTTTTCCACCAGTTCGCTCTGGAACAGCGGGATCATTGCATAGCCGCCGCCGAAGGTGAAAAGAGAGATCTTGGCGAAGATATAGAACAGATACAGCGAACCGGTCAGCGTTTCGATCATTTCTTTTCTCCTTTCGCCGGAAAGCAGAAATATTTGATAAGACCCGCCGCCGCTCCGCCGAGGATCACCCAGACTGCATTCAGCTGCGGGAACAGCACCAGAATCAAAAATGCGATCACAAAAAGCACAATGGGGAAGGGCGTTTTCAGAACACTTTTTCCCAGCTTGAGCGCGGCAAGAACGAAGAGCGCGCAGATCGCTGCCCGGACTCCGAGAAACGCATCGTTCAGCCACGCAGCATCACTGTAATTCAGAAAACACATTGCGATCAGTACGATCACCACAAAGGGCGGCATCGCCATCCCCAGTGTCGCTGCAAAAATACCAGGGATCCCCCCGATGCTCTTCCCGATGGCAACGGACATATTGCACCCGATGATCCCCGGCATGGATTGAACCACTGCCACTATGTCAACCATTTCTTCATGGGTCATCCATTTGCGTTTTTCCACAAATTCCGCTTCGATCAGCGGCAGCATTGTCAAACCGCCGCCCACCGCAACCATAGAGATCCGGAAAAAGGCGCAAAACAGAACCCGTAAACGGGAAAAACGGCTGTCTTCCGTTACCGTCTCATTCATCTCGGATTATCCTTTCTGCAAGTTAGTCTTTCCTTATAATATACCATAGATCCGGTGTTTTTTCAAGAGAACACGATTTTTGATAAAAAAATCACAGTTTTTGAGTTGAAAAAATCGGAAAGTTGCAATATATTTTAGCAAAACTTCATCTCAACAATTCCGGAGACCGAAAAAATGACAGATGAACGAACTATGAAGACAACACTGATGGAGATCGGAAAAAGCGCAAAAGCCGCTTCCGCCATCCTTGCAAATACGCCTGCCGCCATCAAAAACCAATGGCTCCTTGCAATGGCTGATGCTCTGGATTCATCCCACGAAGTGATCCTTTCTGCAAATGCGGAAGATATGGAACGGGGCAGAGCAAAAGGAATGTCCAGTGCCATGCTGGACCGCCTCCTGTTGACACCGGACCGCATCAAGGGGATTTCCGATGCTCTCCGTTATGTGACCACCCTTGAAGACCCGGTCGGTCACGTGCTTTCCTCTGTGGAACGCCCCAACGGGATCAAAATCAACAAAGTTTCTGTGCCGATCGGTGTGATCGGTTTTATCTTTGAATCCCGTCCCAATGTGACCGTGGATGCCGCAGGTCTCTGCCTCAAGTCCGGGAATGCCGTGATCCTTCGCGGCGGTTCGGAAGCATTCCAGTCCAATATGACCCTGGCAAAATGTATCTCGGATGCCGGGATCGCCGCCGGTATGCCTGCCGGAGCGGTCCAGCTGATCCCGTTCACGGATCATGCCGCCGTTTCGATGATGCTCAAAATGGATTCCTGTATCAACCTGATCATCCCCCGCGGCGGTGAACGGTTGATCCGCACGGTTGTGGAGCAGTCCACTATCCCTGTGATCAAGCATTACAAAGGCGTCTGTCACGTGTATGTGGATAAGACTGCTGACTTCGATACTGCCCTCAAGATCATTGAAAACGGCAAATGTCAGCGTCCCGGCGTGTGCAATGCGGTGGAAACGGTACTGATCCACGAAGCGATCGCCAAAGATTTTGTGCCTGCTTTCGCTGCTTTGATGAAAGAGAAAGGTGTGGAATTGCGGGCTTCGCAGGATGTCCTTGCACTCGCAGACGGACTCAATTCTGCCACGGATGATGACTGGAGCGCAGAATATCTCTCCCTGATCCTGGCGGTAAAAACGGTTCCCTCGGTTCAGGATGCCGTCGCACACATCAATCAATACGGTTCCGGACACAGCGACGCGATTGTTGCTGCTGATCCGGAAGCGCTGGAATACTTCCTCAATTATGTGGACTCCGCCGCCGTTTATGCCAATGCCTCCACCCGGTTCACGGATGGCGGTGAGTTCGGTATGGGGGCAGAGATCGGGATCAGTACCGATAAACTCCATGCGCGCGGTCCGATGGGACTGCAGGAACTGACAACCTATAAGTACAAAATTTTCGGCAGCGGTCAAATACGCTGAATTTGATTTTTTTCTTCCTAAACAGCAACATCCTTAGGATTACAGAATAAAATGATGACAAAGAAAACTGCGGCAATCATGACGCTCGGTTGCCGGTTGAATCAGGCGGACAGCGCTCTTTTGAGCGACCGGTTACGGAAACTTGGCTTTGAGATCGTCTCCACAGATGCTCCCTCCAGCCCCAATTTGATCATTGTAAACTCCTGCGCAGTTACTGCCGTGGCATCCAAAAAGTCCCGGCAGGCGTTGAAAGCGATCCGGGGTGAAAACCCCCAGTCTTTCATCGTAATGACCGGCTGTTCGGCTGTGGTCGACGGCAAAGAACTGAATAAGCTGGATGAGTGTGATCTGATCCTTTCCAATGAACAGAAAAAAGAGATCGAATACATCCTGCCCCGTTATCTGGCATATCTTGATTCCAATAATACCAAGCCGGAAAAAACGGATGCGGAGTCGACGATCTTCAATGAACAGACTGAAACTTATTTCCCGTTCAAGACCCGTGCAATCTTGAAAGTGCAGGAAGGCTGCGAAAATTTCTGTACCTACTGCATTGTTCCCTATGCACGCGGAAAAGAACGGTCCCGGGATCTGGAAGAAACGCTGGCTGACTTTAAACAGTTGGTTGCTGCCGGGTTCAAGGAAATCGTCCTTTCCGGTGTCAACATCTGCAACTACAAGTGCGGCGAAACAGATCTCGTGGGCTTGATCGAACGCCTGTTGGAAGTGCCCGGTGATTACCGGATCCGCCTCAGCTCCACGGAGCCGGGTCCCATTGTTCCGGCGCTTGTCCGGTGTATGGCGGAAAATCCGGAAAAAATCTGTGCTTTCCTGCATCTGCCGCTTCAGAACGGATCGGAACGGATCCTGAAGGAAATGGGGCGAAAATATACGGCAGCGGAATATGCGGAAATGATCGCTGATGCACGGAAACTGATCCCGAATCTCCACCTCGGAACGGACCTGATCGTGGGCTTCCCCGGCGAAACAGAAGCTGATTTCAAGGAATCCTGCGCCTTCATGAAGAAAATCGGTTTCTCCAATATCCATGTATTTCCCTTCTCACCCCGTCAGGGGACGCCCGCAGAAAAAATGCCGGGCAGGGTGGTTGGCGATGAACTGGACAAACGGCTGGAAGCACTCAAAGAGATCAAATCTGCATCTGCCTCTGCCTTTGCGGAATCCATGCTCGGACAGCGGGAGGTTGTTCTGGTGGAGACGAAACGCTCCAACGGCGTCTGTGAAGGCTGGTCCGGCAACTACATCAAGATCAAGTTTAAAGATGAAAAATCAGAGCCGAAAACGCTCGTTCCGGTCATCTGCAGAAAGATCCTCCCGGATGGCTCTCTGGCGGCTGAGATTACAGAATAATCGGGATTTTTCCTCTTTTTCTTGCCGAGCTGCTTGCACTTTTGTTGAAATGCGTGTATAGTAAGAGCTTTAATGATATTTTAAACCTTGTTGGAAAGGACACAGATAAAATGGCACAATTCCCTCTGGAAACGATCCGGCACAGCGCCGCACACGTGATGGCTGCTGCTGTTCAGGAACTCTACCCGGATGTCAAGTTTGACATCGGTCCCGCGACTGCTGACGGCTTTTACTATGACTTCGATATCGCTACAACACTCAACAACGAAGATTTGGTGAAGATCGAAGCAAAAATGGAAGAGATTGCAAAGGCGCATCTGCCCTTTACCTGTACCGAAATGACCCGCGAAGAAGCTCAGAAATTCTTTGAAGAACGCGGTCAGAACTACAAACTGGAACGCCTGGCGGACATCCCGGATGGCGCCCCGATCACCTTCTATCAGTGCGGCAATTTCATCGACCTGTGCCGTGGTCCTCACGTGGATAACACGATCCAGATCGGTGCTTTCAAGCTGATGAATGTTGCCGGCAGCTACTATCGCGGCGATGCAAAGAACAAAATGCTCCAGCGAATCTACGGCGTGGCGTTTGCCGATAAGAAAGAACTCAAAGCCTATCTGAACCGCCTCGAAGAAGCAAAAAAGCGTGACCACCGCAAACTGGGTAAAGAACTGGATCTGTTCAGCATTTCCCAGACCGTCGGTCCCGGTCTTGTTCTCTGGCATCCCCGCGGAGCCTACATCCGCAATGTGATCGAAACGTTCTGGCGCAAAGAACATCTGGATCACGGCTATGAACTGCTTTACACACCCCATATCGGACGCAGTCAGCTCTGGGAAACCAGCGGCCACCTGGATTTCTATAAGGAAGGCATGTACGCCCCCATGGAAATCGATGAAACTCATTACTATGCCAAGCCTATGAACTGCCCGTTCCATATCGAGATCTACAAGAGCGGTCTGCGCTCCTACCGGGATCTTCCCTGCCGCTGGGCGGAACTGGGTACGGTGTACCGTTATGAAGAATCCGGCGCGCTGAACGGTCTCTTCCGTGTCCGCGGGTTCACGCAGGACGATGCCCACATTATCTGCACCAAAGAACAGATCATGGATGAAATCAAAGAAGTTCTCCAGTTCTGCCTCTTTATCTGGAAAACATTCGGCTTTACCGAGATCCAGGCATATCTTTCCACCCGTCCCAAGAAAGAAAAGAACGGCAAGGAAAAAGCGGTCGGCGATCCGGAACTCTGGAAGACTGCCACCGAATCCCTGGAAAATGCCATCAAGGCGAGCGGGCTGGATTATCAGGTGGACGAAGGCGGCGGTGCATTCTACGGTCCCAAGATCGACCTGAAGATCAAAGATGCTCTCGGTCGTGAATGGCAGACCTCCACCATTCAGTTTGACTTCAACCTGCCGGAACGCTTTGACCTCCACTACATCGGTGCCGATGGTCAGCAGCACCAGCCGTATATGGTCCACCGGGCGCTGTTCGGTTCTCTGGAACGCTTCTTCGGGATCCTCATCGAACATTATGCCGGTGCGTTCCCCCTGTGGCTCTCCCCGGATCAGGTCCGCCTGATCCCCATCACAGACAGACAGCATGAATACTGTCTTGAAGCGCAGAAGGAACTCCGCAAAGCCGGATTCCGGGTTTCCGTTGACCTTCGCAGCGAAAGTATGGGTGCCAAGATCAAGGATGCCCGCGGTATGCGTATCCCGGTCATGGCTGTGGTGGGCGATAAGGAAATGGAAAACAAGACCTTTGCCGTCCGGACCCGCCGCGAAGACCAGCTCGGCGAGATGGATCTTGAAACTTTTGTAAAAAAATTAAATTCGGAGCTTGAAAATCGTTTTTGATGTGCTACATTATAGCTCATTACGATTTTTCGGAACTCTGTTAACACCTTAATATAGGAGGGCGATACCATCGCCAAGCTGCTGAAAAGTAACGATCGGGCTTTCGCCGACGTCGATCTTCTTGTGATCGGCGCAACGGGCGAACAGCTGGGGGTCATGAAACTTGCTCCGGCGTGCCAGAAGGCACGTGAGGCGGGGCTTGATCTTGTGTTGGTTGCAGAAAACGCCACACCGCCGGTGTGCCGTATTCAGGACTTCGGGAAACTGGTCTATGAACAGAAGAAAAAACTGAAAGACCAGAAGAAGAACTCCGCTGCGCAGAAAACGAAAGAGATCAAGTTCAGACTTCACATTGATACCAACGACTACGGTGTGAAGATCAAACACGCAAAAGAATTTCTTGCCGATGGCAACAAGCTGCGCGTGACGCTGATGTTCAAGGGGCGTGAAATGGCTCACCAGGAAATGGGCTTTGAACTGATCAATCGAGTGATCGAGGACCTCAAGGAGGATTGCGTTGTCGATTCCCCCGCGAAGTTGTTCGGTAAAAATATTCAAATTTCCTTCAATCCGAAGGGAAACCATTGAGGATGGCCGGATGGCGTCTGCCGCCTCAAAGGATAAACGAAAACCTTAATCAACACACAAGGAGAAAAAGATGCCGAAGCTGAAAACAAGAAAAAGTATCGCAAAGCGCGTGAAACGTACTGCCTCCGGGAAGTACAAGTTTTGCAAACCGGGCCGTCGCCACCTCATGACTGGTAAGACCGGCAAACAGAAACGTCAGATGAGAAGCGCAGGGGTCCTTTCCACTGCCCACGCTCAGAGACTGAAAAAGGCTCTCCCCTACGGGTAAGCAAAAAGCAAAACATTAACACTGGAGACATTTACAAATGAGAGTTACAGCTGCAGTTCCGTCCAGAAAACGTCGTCGTCGCGCGTTGGAGAGAGCAAAAGGTTTTTACGGTGCAAGTTCCAAGCGTATCCGTACAGTCTATGATGCAATCGACAAGGCTGATGCCCACGCATATGTGGGTCGCAAACAGAAGAAGCGCCAGTACCGCAGACTCTGGACCGTCCGTATCAATGCCGCCTGCCGTCTGCAGGGCATGACTTACAGCAAGTTCATGAACGGACTTAAGAAAGCCAACATCGAAATGAACCGCAAGGTCCTCGCTGATCTCGCAGTCAACGATGCTGCTGCTTTTACGGCTCTGCTTGAAAAAGCGAAAGCCGCCTGCTGAATCACATCAGTACATCACTGAAATTTATTGCGCGGTCTCTTTCGCAGAGAGAGGGCCGCGCTTTTTCCTTTTTTACAAAACAAGTAGCAAAGATCAGGGAAAGTTATGCTTGAGGAACTTTTGACAAAACTGCGGGAGATCACTGCCTCCGCCGCTGCAGATCTGGAAGCAGCGAAGACGGAAGCGGACATCGATGCCGTCAAAAACCGTACGCTTGGCCGCAATGGTGCGGTCACTGCTCTCAGCTCCATGATGGGGAAACTTCCGAACGAATCCAAGCGCGATGCAGGTAAAGCATTCAATGAGGCAAAAACTGCCATTCAGGATGCCCTCAATGCCGCCCGTGAAAGACTGGAATCCGTGGTGGATGAAAAGAATAAGATCGACGTGACTCTGCCGGGCCGCCGCTGGGCGATCGGCACGAAACACCCGGTCAGTCAGGCGATCGAAGATGCCTGCGCTATTTTCCGCCGTATGGGGTTTATTGCCGTTACCGGTCCCGAACTGGAAGATGTCTGGCACAACTTTGATGCCCTCAATGCGCCCCTGACGCACCCCTCCCGCGACCCGCAGGATACCTTCTATCTGGAAGATGGCAGACTTCTCCGCACCCAGACCAGTGCAGTTCAGATCCGGACGATGATGGGCAGAAAGCCCCCGCTGCGGATCGTCTCTCCCGGTCGCTGCTACCGCCGGGATACGCCGGACGCCACCCACGGTGTCCACTTCCACCAGTTGGAAGGACTTTACATTGACAAGCAGGTCTCTCTTGCTGACCTGAAAAGCACGCTCATGACCTTTGCCAGCGAGTTTTTCGGCAGAGAGATCGAAGTGCGTATGCGTCCCAGTTTCTTCCCCTTCACGGAACCCAGTGTGGAGTGCGACTTCTCCTGCGTTATGTGTGGCGGTAAAGGGTGCAATGTGTGCAAGAACTCCGGCTGGTTGGAAATCGCCGGGGCAGGGATGGTGAACCCGAAAGTGTTGGAAAATGTGGGTTACGATCCGAAAGAAGTTCAGGGGTACGCCTTCGGCTTCGGTCTGGAACGCCTTGCCATGATCAAGCACCGGATCAACGACCTGCGTCTGTTCTCCGATAACGACGTGCGTTTCCTGCATCAATTCTGAGCGAAGGAGGAACAAGACTATGAATATTTCCTATAATTGGCTGAAAAAATATATTGATCTTTCCCTGACCGCCGATGAACTGCCTGCAAAGCTGACCATGGCGGGGCTGGAAGTGGAAGGGATCGAAAAGACCGGCAGCATCCCGGAAGGCGTTGTGACGGCGAAGATCCTCTCCCGTAATCCCCACGAAAACTCCGACCACCTTTCGGTCTGTCAGGTGGATAAGGGCGACGAAGTCCTGCAGATCGTTTGCGGTGCGCCCAACTGTGATGCGGGGAACATCGTTCCTCTGGCGACCATCGGGACCACTTTCAAGGATGGGGAAGGTACCTTTACGATCAAGAAGGGCAAACTCCGCGGTGTGGAATCCTTCGGTATGATGTGTTCCGCCCGGGAACTGGGCTTGAGCAATGACCACGATGGTCTGCTGATCCTTCCTGCCGATACAAAAATCGGCGTTCCTTTCGGTGAACTGATGGATTCCGATGTGGTGTACGATTGCTCCGTGACGCCCAATCGTCCGGATTGGCTCTCCCACATCGGTGTTGCCCGTGACATTGCGGCGCTGCTGGATACCAAGCTGGTCATGCCGGAGATTTGCAATGCGGATGCCCCGGTCGTCCCCGGACTGGTTACGGTGAATGATCCGGATCTCTGCCCCATCTATGCTGCCCGTATCATCCGCGGCGTCAAGGTCGGCGATTCTCCGGAATGGATGCAGAAAGCGCTTTCCGCTGTCGGTATCCGTCCCATCTCCAATCTGGTTGATATCACCAACTATGTGATGATGGAAATGGGTGTGCCCCTTCATGCCTTTGACATCCGCAATCTGAGCGGGGAAAAGATCATTGTCCGCCGCGCTGCTGAAGGCGAAAGCATTGTGGCGCTGGACGGTAAGAAGTACGATTTGACGCCCGAAAACCTTTGCATTTGCGATGCGGAAAAGCCGGTTGCCATTGCCGGTGTCATGGGTGGCGAATACTCCGGGATCCAGGCGGATACCACTACAGTTGTGCTGGAAAGTGCTTTCTTTGATCCCGATTCCATCCGTATGACCTCCCGCAAGCTCGGTCTTTCCTCCGATGCTTCCTACCGTTACGAACGCGGAGTTGACCGTAATGCGGTTCTTGCCGCCGGTCGCCGTGCGCTGCAGCTGATCCTGGAGATCGCCGGTGGTGAATATGTCGGCTGCTGTGAAGTTGCTGCACCTGCGCCGGAAGTCCGCACCATTGAAGCTGATTACAGCCGGATCCGCGGTCTGCTCGGTCTGGAAGTGACGGACAGCGACATCGAAAAGATCCTGATCAGTCTCGGTTTCGGTATGACAGCTCCCGGCGTTTTCACTGTTCCCTCCTGGCGTGTCTATGATGTTGTCGGTGAAGCGGATCTGGCGGAAGAAGTTGCCCGTATCTATGGGCTTGACAAGCTGCCTGCCGTGCCCATCCGTGCGATTACGGATGATTTCAAACTGGACGGCTGCCATGTGATCGAAAGTTTGCGCAATCAGCTTACCGGGATTGGTCTGGATGAAATTGTCTGCGGCAGTATGATCGATGAAAAATCTGCCACTGCCGATAAGATGTTCACGCCGGAAGAACTGATCCGGCCCTACAACCCGATCAGCCTTGATCTGGGTGTGATGCGTCCCTCGCTGCTGCCGGGGATCCTGAATACGGTGCGCCACAATATCGCCCGTAAAAATCTGGATCTGGCTCTTTTTGAGATCGGTCATGTCTTCTGCAAGAATACGGAAAAGTTCCCGGAAGAACGGGATGAACTTTCCATTGCGGTCACCGGTCGGATCCACCCGGAACGTTTCTCTGCGGAACGTGCTGTGGTTGCAGACTTTTATGATCTTAAGGGGATTTTGGAATCCCTGCTGACCGCCCGTAAAGTCAAAAACTTCCAGTTCCGTGCGGCGGAAGATCCCCGGTTCCTCAAGGGCCATTGCGCAGAAGTGCTGGTCAACAAGCGGGTTGCCGGTGTCTTCGGTGAAGTTGTCCCGGCTCTGACCAAAGGAATGCGTCTTTCCACGCCGCTCTTTGTGGCGATGATCCAGCTGAAAGAACTGCTGACAGCGGAAGAACGTACCCTTCTGTACGATCCGATCTCTCCGTTCCCCTCCACCAGTCGTGACGTGGCGTTTATCGCACCGAAAGAACTGGAACACCGGATCGTGGTCGATTTCATCCAGAAGGCGCACCTGCCGAATCTGGAACGGGTCGAACTCTTTGACATCTTTGAAGGTGAAGCGGTCGGCGAAGGCAGAAAGAGTATGGCATACAGCCTGATTTTCCGTTCTGCAGAACGCACGCTGACGGATGATGAAGTCAATTCTTCCTACGAAAAACTGCGTCAGAAACTGGAACGCGGTCTCGGCGTGGAATTGCGCTGATCCATAAAAAACGGCAGATATTCCGGTGTGATGCCGGAATATCTGTTTTCTTTTCAAAAAATCGTTATTTTTACTTGAGTTTTACTGTTTTTGAAGTACATTATGGAAACAACCGGAGAAAGCAACGTGGAACAGCAGCAGACAAAACAAACGGCAGCCAGACGGACATTCCTCTGGATGCCGAAACTGGATCTTTATGTGGTCAGGGAGTTTATGATTCCCTTTTCCGTTCTGCTTTTTGCGTTTACACTGCTCTTTCTGATCGGTGACGTGTTCAATGATGTGGATAAATTCATCGAAAAAGACACCGGTACCGGGTTAGCGATCCGCTACTTTATGATGAAGATGCCGGGAAATCTGCTCTTCGTTATGCCGATCACGGTTCTGCTTTCCTGTATGTATACGCTGGCAAATATGGGACGCCGTCTTGAGATCACAGCTATGCGTGCTTCCGGGATCTCCCTGTTCCGCTGCAGCGTGCCGATCTTCGTGATCGCGTTTCTCGTGATGCTGGTGAATTTCTGGTTCAGCGAAGCGATCGTGCCGAATTGCACCATGGAAACAACACGCATTATGCGGTCCATCGGGGAAGATGATGACGACAATACCTACCGTAAAAACAAGTCTGTTCAGTATCAGACTGCAGACAATATGCGCAGCTGGATGTTCGGCAACTTTACGGAAGATAATACCCAGTTCAACGTGCGCCTGAAATTTTTCCGCGAAGAAAAAGCTCCGGATGGTTCGATCCAACGGGTGCAGGACCGGGTTTTGAATGCGAAAAAAGCAGAGTATATTGCCGGAAAAGGTTGGAAATTTTACGAATGCAGCGAAAAAACGGTCCTTCAGGAAAACGGTCTTTTCAACCTGCCGAAACAGCACGATGAGCTTTTTGTTTCCAGCAAAGATATTCCGGAAACACCGGATATGATCGAAACGGCGATCACGAATCCGGAAATGCTTTCTTCCATTGAAATCTATCAATTTCTGGAACAGAATCCGGACCTGCCCAAGCCGATCCGTGCCCTGTACCAGACCTATCTTTACCGCCATCTGGCATTCCCGTGGGCGTGTTTTCTTTGTGCGTTCCTGGCATTGCCCCTTGCTGCGAAAAATCAGCGGTCCGGGATCTTTACTTCCATTATGTCAGCGGTCGGTGTGATCGTGGCGTATCAGGTGATCTCGGACGTCTTTATTATGCTTGGCAAGAGCGGTCAGCTTCCGCCGGTGATTGCCGGTCTTCTGCCGACAGTTGTCTTCGCCGCTTACGGGATCATCCTTGCCCGTAAATCCGGTTGATCCACTTTTTTCTGCTGTATCAGTCAGGTGGGCAGTGATCTTCTGTTGTCCGTATTTGCAGAAAAAAATTGAAAAAAATCAAAAAAATCCTTGTAAAAGTTAAATTGCCGGGATATATTTCTTTGTTTTGATTTTCAAATCATAAGGAATATTTTTCAAATATGAAAAATGAACACACAATTCCGGCAGTTGAGAAGACGATCGCCATTCTGGAGCGGATGGCACAGCAGAACGGAAGTTTAACTCATGCTCAACTGGCGCAGGAGTGCGGCATTACCGCAAGCACCTGTTACCGGATCCTGCGCAGTCTGATGAAATACGGCTGGATCAATAAAGAAGCGGATGGCTCTTTTTCTCTTTCCGGCGGGCTGCTTCCTCTCTCTCTGGGGGTGGTCTCTCAAAAAGGGGAAAACTGGGAAAATGCTCAGTCGATCCTGGATTCGCTTGCCGCAGAAACGGGACTTTCCTGTAAACTTTCCATTCGCAAAGGGGAACTGGAGCAGTATGTACTTGTCCGCGCCGAAGCCCCCGGACCTTTTTCCATATCCGGCAAGACCGGTGTTGGATTTCCGATCGTGGAAGGTTCGGTGGGGGCGGCACTGCTCGCTGATTCGCTCAAGTCTGAACGGACAGCACTTCTGCGGGCGATCACGGCGGATATTCCAGAAAAGAAGGATCGTGACCTTTTGGAGCGATCGGTGGAAATGGTACAACAGCAGGGATATATTCTGAATACGGATCACAATCGCTGGCGGATCGGCGCTCTTTCCGTTCCTTTACGGAACCCTGCGGGAAAGATCGTTGCAGCATTGACGCTGCTCGGCGTGGCGGAAGACTTTGCAAACGAAAACCTGCCGCATTTGCTCAAGGCGCTTGCTCAAGCACAAAAACAATTTTTATCATAACAGAGAAAGGATAAGCAATGAATCCTGAAATCGATCCCTCCACCTTGAAAATCACTGATGTCCGTTTTGCGGATATCGATGGCGCCCCGAAACGTTGTACGCTCATCAAGATCTACACCAATCAGGGGTTGATCGGTTATGGTGAGGTGCGGGATGCCTCCAGCCGGACTTATGCTGCTATGCTCAAGAGCCGTATTCTGGGAGAAAATCCCTGCAATGTGGAAAAGATCTTCCGCCGGATCAAACAGTTCGGCGGTGATTCCCGTCAGGCGGGCGGCGTGTGCGGGATCGAAGTTGCTCTGTGGGACCTGGCGGGGAAGGCGTGGGGTGTTCCTGTGTGGCAGCTCCTCGGCGGAAAATACCGGGATAAGATCCGGATTTACTGTGACACCGATTCCGAAGGCGGCGGACGTGATATGGGGAAAGCGCTTGCCGACCGTATGAAGCAGGGCTACACCTTCCTGAAAATGGACCTTGGGATCGAACTGCTGATGGATGTGCCGGGGGCGCTCTCTGCACCGTTGGGATTCCTGGAAAAAATGCGGGAGTACAAAAAGACTGTTTTCAGCACGCCCCACGGCTCCATTGATCCCAGAGCCATGCGCGGCGAGGCGTATGACCTCTTCAATACCGCCCACCCGTTCACCGGGATCCACATCACCGAAACCGGGCTGGATTATCTGGAAAATTATATGGCGGAATGTCGTGCCGTGACCGGATACGAGATCCCCATTGCCATCGACCATCTGGGGCATATTCCGCTGGAAGACTGCATCAAGCTGGCGAAGCGTCTGGAAAAATTCAATCTTGCCTGGATGGAAGACCCTGTACCCTGGCAGATGACCAATCAGTACGTCCGCCTTGCCAACTCCACCACCACACCCATCGGGACGGGGGAAGATATGTACCTCAAGGAATCGTTCCTGCCTCTGCTGCAGAGCGGCGCCCTTGCTGTGATCCATCCCGATGTGCTGACGGCGGGCGGTATTCTGGAAACGAAAAAGATCGGCGATCTCGCCGAAGAACACGGCGTTCAGATGTCCATTCATATGGCGGAAAGCCCCATTGCCTGTATGGCGGCGGTTCATGTGGCGGCGGCGACCCGGAACTTTATGGCGCTGGAAGTCCATTCCGTGGATGTGCCCTGGTGGGCGGATCTCATCAAGCCCGCGCTGAAGATCGAAAACGGCTATATCGCCGTGCCGGATAAGCCCGGTCTCGGCTTCGATGAACTGAACGAAGAACTGATCGCGGAAAAACTCCATACCGATTTCCCCGTGGCTTGGGAAAGTACGGAACAGTGGGATAAAGAATGGGCAAATGACCGCCAGTGGAGCTGACAAAATGAACTGTAAGCGAAGGATCAACGGCGAAACGCTTTATCAGCTCTTCCTGCGCCCATTTACGCCCGAAGGGACCATTGCCGCCGCAGAAAAACGCCTGCCGGAAGTGGCGGATCTGGGCGTGAAGATCCTGTATCTCTGCCCCGTGGCGGTGGCGGATGATGACATGGATCAGGAGAACTGGTCGCCCCGTCAGATTGCCTCCGGCTGCAACAATCCCCGCAACCCCTACCGGATCTCCGACTATACGAAGATCGACCCGGAATACGGCACGGAAAATGATATGAGATCCTTTATCCGCACCGCTCATTCGCTGGGGATGAAGGTGCTGCTGGATCTGGTCTATTGTCACGCCGGACCCTCCTTCCTGAAAGATCACCCCGGCTTTGCAAAAGGGCTGACGGAATACCGGTTCCCCGAACTGGATTTTTCCAATCCCGCCGTCTGCGAATATCTGCGGGACAATATGCGTTTCTATGCCTTTGAACTGGATGCCGATGGTTTCCGCTGCGATATGGGGGATAAAGTTCCGCTGGATTTCTGGCAGTCCGCCGCAGAAGAACTCCGGAAGATCAAGCCGGATCTGATCATGTTCTGTGAAGGTGTCCCCCAACGGGATGATGAATTGGAGCTGGGCGTGTTTGATCTCTATTACAACTGGAGCTGGTCCCAGATCCGGCATGAGATCTTGCGGACCGGAGCGGAAAAAGTCTCCGCCATCACCGGCCCGATGCTCACAAGTTATCCCTGCGCCCGATATTTTGAGAACCACGACTTTGCGAACGATTGCTATGAAAGCCGGATCGAAAAAGTCATTGGCGCGGAAGGAATTGAGGCGTTGCTCTTCATGGACTTTATGCTGGATGGCGTGCCGTTTCTTTACAACGGCGTGGAGTTCTGCGATACCGCGCGGCACAGCATCTTTGCCAATCCCCGCGAGTTTTCAATCGACCGTTCCAACAACGCAGCAGAGCGCCGGAATTTCATCAAAACTCTGACGCAACTCCGCCTCAAAACCCCGGAACTTTATCAGGAAAGTGTGGACGCAATCAGTGTGGAAAATGATGTTCTGTGCTTCAATCGCGGCGGAAAAATCTTCTGTTTCGTCAATCTCGGACAGGAGAAGCAGGAGATCATTACTCCCGCCGGAGCGGATGTTTTCTTTCAGAGTAAAAACGCACAACAACTTGAAAATAAAGTGATACTGCCGAAATTTGGATTCGCGGCATTTCAAAGAAAGGAAAAAGAATGAGCAAACGGAATGAAGTTTTGCGTTTTGTCAATGCCAAGCGCTCCTACATGGAAGACCGGATCAAAGACGGAATTGAGACCAATCGCAAAGGCGTTGCCCATGTGACGCTGACTGATGCAGAAGGCAAGGCGCTTTCCGGCACGAAAGTGAAGCTGGTCCAGAAAAATCATGCGTTCCGCTACGGGGCAAATCTTTTCATGCTGGATGAGTTCGACTCCGCTGAGAAGAATCAGTTGTACCGGAAATATTTTGCCGAAGGCTGCAACATTGCCACGCTGCCCTTTTACTGGAGCGATCTGGAACCGGAGCAGGGCAAGCCCCGGTTCGCCGCAGACAGCCCGAATGTTTACCGCAGACCCGCTCCGGATCTGTGTCTGGATTTCTGCGAAGCAAACGGGATCGAACCGAAGGCGCACTGTCTGAACTACGCCGTCTTTACGCCGGAGTGGGCGCCGAAAGATATCACCGGGATCAAGTTGGCGCTGGAAAAACGTTTTGCAGAACTGGCGGAGCGCTACAAGCACCGGATCGATCTCTGGGAAGTGACCAACGAAACTTTCTGGGGGGGGACCGGTTTCCGTTGTCCGTTCTACCACCAGCCTGATTTTGTGGAGTGGAGCTTCAAGACGGCTGAAAAATATTTCCCTGCAAACCGTCTCGCCATCAATGAAGCCCACAGCCGGATCTGGCAGGAAGAGTATTTTTTCTACGACCGCAGCCCCTATTACATGCAGATCGAACGCGCCATGCTCAAAGGGGCGCGGATCGATTCCATCGGTATGCAGTATCATATGTTCTACCGAGCGGAGCAGGAGGCGGAACTTGCCGCGCCGTTCTACGATCCGGAACGGGTCTATGACGTGATGGATACTTATGAAAAACTGGGAAAACCCCTTCATATCACAGAACTTACGATCCCGGCATACAGCAACGGGAAAGATGATGAAGAACTGCAGGCGGAGATCATCCGCACCATCTATTCCATGTGGTTCAGCCATGCCGCCATGGAGGGGATCCTGTACTGGAACCTCATTGATGGCTATGCTTATAATGCGGAGCCGGGGGATATGACTGCCGGAGAGAATTACTATCACGGCGGTCTGCTGCGGTTCGACTTTACGCCGAAGCCCGCTTACCACATGATCCGGGATCTCTTCACAAAAGAATGGCACACCGAGCTGGATGCGGAGTCCGACGCGGAAGGGCAAGTGGTGTTCAAGGGATTCTACGGCGATTATGACGTGGTCACGGAGGACGGCAGAAAAGGCTCGTTCTCCTTCGGCAAAAATCCGGGACGATTCTATATAAACACAAGTTTGAAATAACAGGAAAGGAAGCATTTATGCCGTCATTGCAGGATATGCGCGAACGCGCGCAGGAAGCCGGTTTGATGAAACTGGATAAACTCATCAAGCTGCGTCAGCACATTCCGACGACCGAATTCCCCATCCCCGTGAGAGAACTTTGCGAACGCTACGAAAAACTTTATACCGGTTGTATCAACGATGTCCTGCGGGAAAATTGCCTGCTGGACCAGAATCTGCCCAGCGACATTATGCCGCTGCGGGATCACATGGTTGTCTGCGGTGAGGCGTTCACCGTCAAGAGCGCTCCCAATGTGATGATCGAGGGCGAAATGACATTCCGGGCTCAAATGCTGGATGAAATGAAGCCGGAGGGCGTGGTTGTCTGGGACACTTCCGCCGATACGGAAGCCTCTCTCTGGGGCGGTGTCATGACTGCAACAGCCAAGAGCAAGCAGATCCGCGGTGCCGTCATCGCCGGGGGAATCCGGGATACCAAACAGATTCTGGAGCAGGACTTCCCCGTGTTCTACAAGTACCGCACAAGCAATGGCTCTCTCGGTCGCTGTATGATCACCCACTATCAGGTCCCGGTCAAGATCGGGAAGGTGACCGTGCGACCCGGTGATATTATTTTCGGGGACATTGACGGCGTTCTCTGCATCCCCCGGGAGATCGCTTACCCCGTTCTGCTCCGTGCGGAGGGGATCGAAAAGAATGAAATCGACATCTTTTCCTGGGTGCGTCAGGGCGACAGCATTCAGGAGATCATTGCCAAAGGCGGCTATTTTTAATCAATACAAGGAGATCAAATCATGGCACTTGATGCAAAACTGAAGAAAGCAATGAAAGCGGGCTACTGGAAACGCTGGAACGGGAAAATCCAGAAGCAGATCGATGAAAATATTGAAAAATACCGCAAGGCAGATGCCGACTGGAAGATCGACGGACTGAAAGCCGGGACCGATGTTAAAGTGGAACAGGTCAGCCACAAATTTATCTTCGGCGCCCACATCTTCAACTTTGATCAGCTCGGCACGGATGAACGGAATGAAAAGTACAAAGCCCTTTACGGTACGCTGTTCAACTCTGCCACGGTGGCGTTTTACTGGAAAACGCTGGAACCGGAGGAGGGCAATCCCCGTTTTGCTCCTCAATATCGGGATACCGCCGAGTTCTGGAACACGGTGAAAGATCCGAACGCTGAACCCCACTGGCGTCGCCCCGCTCCCGATCCGGTCATTGATTTTTGTGAAGAAAAAGGCATCCGCATCCACGGTCATCCGCTTTATTGGGGCAACAACAGATGGATGTATCCGGACTGGATGCTTCAGAAACTTCCCGCCGAATGGCGTGACCGCTTTGAGATCAACGAATTTTCAAAAGTGCCGAATCAGGCGAAACTTTTTGAGGCTTACTCCGCCGAACAGCTGGAAAAGATGTTTCCCGAATACGCCGTTGAGCTTCAGTCCACCATGGCGAAGCGCTTTGCAGAGATCGCTTTCCGGTACGGACACCGCGTCCACAGCTGGGACGTCTGCAACGAAAGTGCAGTGGACTTTGAACGGGGCGCTATGGTTCCCGGCTCCAAACTTTGCAAAAGCGTGTACGGTCTCATGCCCGGTGACTACACATACCGCTCTTTCAAAATGGCGGAATCCCTGCTGCCGGACTGGGTCAAACTGAATATCAACGATTACCACATGGGGCAGCCGTACCCCGATCAGACAAACGACCTGAAAAAGCGCGGCTGCAAGATCGATATTATGGGCGCCCAGATGCACCTCTTCAATCAGCAGTACTGTCTGGACATCGCCGACGGCAAGAGTGACCTGCAGGATCCGCAGATCGTTATGGAGACGATGAAGCGTCTTTCGCAGGCGGACCTGCCGATCCACCTTTCCGAAATCACCATCACTTCCCCGAACAACGACGAACGGGGTCAGGCGATCCAGGCTGTGATGACATACAACCTCTATCGCCTCTGGTTCAGCACGGAAAAGATGATGGGCATCACCTGGTGGAATGTGGTGGATGGCTGCGGCGCACCCGGCGAACCGGCAGTTTCCGGACTTTTCACCCGCAATATGGAGCCGAAGCCCGCATACTTCGTCCTGAACGATCTCATCAACAACGAGTGGAAGACCAAAGCCGATCTCAAAGCGGAAAAGGGCGGCAGGATCCAGTTCCGCGGCTTCCGTGGAAACTACCGGATCTCCTGGACCGATCCCAAAGGCGAGATCCACATGAAGTTCATGGAGTTGGATTGATATGACACCTCTGGCAGAACGGTTTTCATTAAAAGGAAAACGGGCATTCGTCACTGGCTCCAGCCGGGGCATCGGACGGGCGGTGGCGTATGCTCTGGCGGAGGCGGGCGCCCACGTGATCCTGCATGGCACAAAGGACAGCCCCGCGCTGACGGAGTCATTGGAAACCGCCCGCGCCAATGGCTGGAGTGTGGAGGTTGTGACCGGTGATCTGGGGTGTGCGGATGATCTGGAAAAGATCATTGCCGCAACGGTTCCGGCAGACATCCTCATCCTCAATGCGTCTGCGCAGAAGTATGGGACTTTGGAAGAGTTTACGCCGGAGGAGTTTGACGCGCACTTTGATGTGAATGTGAAACATTCTCTCCGGCTGATCCAGGCGTTTTTGCCGTCTATGCAGGCAAAACATTTTGGACGCATTATCGCTCTCGGCAGCGTGAACCAGTGGAAGCAATCGCCCCGGCTGGTGATCTATTCCGCTACCAAGTCCGCTCTTTCCAATGTGATGCAGAACTGCGCCCGGAAATATGCTTGTGACAACATCACTTTCAACACCATTGCGCCCGGTGTGATGGCGACGGACCGGAACCGGGAACCGCTGTCTGATCCCGCTACGGTTGAAAAACTTATGACGGTGATCCCTGCAAAACGTTTCGGTGTGCCGGAAGATTGTGCCGGACTTGCTCTGCTGCTTTCTTCCGATGCCGGATCCTACATCACCGGCACCGATATTCCGGTCGCCGGAGGTATGCAGCTCTGAGCGTCTCTTCTGCAGACAAAAATTATTCCGGGCTGTTGCAAAACCTCAAAAGGTGAGCAACAGCCCTGTTTTTTTTACTGTTTTTCAGCCGGTGATCGTATTATGCAATAAAACAGGAAGATTATACAAAAAATCTTTTGCAAAAATACTTGATTTTTTCCGGAACGAAAGTAGCTTACAGAAGAACTTGAATTTACGGAAAGGATCAGGTCGAATTATGATGTCTCCGGATTTGAATGGTGTCGTTGCTGTTTCCTGCAACTATCCCGGTGGAAATGTAAAAGTACATGAAATTACAACCGGTTATGCCAATGTGGATGCCGATTTGCGTGATACACCCACAAACTGGTTTTACTGGAACTTTGAAGCGGAAGCGGTAACCCCCGGAACGGTCCGTTTTCAGTTTCCCGCCGGACGCTGGATGATCAGCCGTCAGGGACCCGCAGTGAGTACAGATAACGGAAAAACCTGGCGTTGGCTGGGCAGAGAGAATACCACTTTCAACGGCTCGGAATCCAAAGTCAATACCCGTGACAGTTTCGACTGGACTTTTACCCGCACCGGCGAAAAGGTCCGTTTCGCTCAAGGGATTCCCTATCTTCTGAATGATTTTGAAGAATATTATTCAACGGTCCGGAACTCGCCTTATCTGAAGCGCTCCGTCCTGACGGTCTCCCGGCAGGGCAGGGAGCTGCCGTTGCTCACGATCGGGAACGGACCGCAGAATATGTTGCTGACAGCCCGTCATCATTGTTGCGAAGCAATGGCAAGTTATGCCCTGGAAGGTTTTGTGACGGAAGCACTTTCCGAATCTCCCGCCGCCGTGGAATTCCGTTCCAATTATACGCTGTATGTGGTGCCGTTTATGGACCTTGACGGTGCGGAGGCGGGCGATCAGGGCAAGAACCGTGCGCCTCACGATCAGAACCGGGATTACGGTCTGCTGCATCCGATTTATCCGGAAAACAAAGCTGTCATGGCGCTTCATAAGGAAAAGAAGTTCAAACTGGTGCTGGACCTGCACGATCCGGCAGTCCGCTATGATGCCCACGAAATGCTGTATTTCGGCGGTTTCAGTACCCCTTCCAACCGTGCCAATACCCGTGAGTTCAAGGCTTGGGTGGATGAAGAACTGCCGGAAGAGATCAACCCCATTCTGTACCGTCATCCGGAAAAGGACAACATCCCCCCGGTCACGCTGCCGATTACCGGTGATATGGGAATCCCCAGCAGCCTTTACTTCACGATCGTACCGGATATCGTTTACGGCACAACCGTTGAGATCCCGTACGCCACGGTCAACGGCAGATACAACGAAAAAAGTTCCCGTAGGATCGGGCAGGCATTCCTGCGTGCGGTCCTCAAAACGGACTTCCGGAAAGATGGCGAACCACGCCCCGGATATAGAGAATATCTGACATTCTGCGCAACTGCCGGAGCTGCCGACATCGTGCGCACGGATATTCCGGAGCATTACCGGATCGCCGCCATGCTGAATGTTGCAGAAAAAACAGCAGATCTTTCTCTTTGCGAAAAAGTTATGGCGTCACCTGATGCTATGATACAGCAGAAATACCGGGCTGCCGGAATCAAGACTGCGATCCTTGCCGGAACACCGGACCTTGCCGGTTGGATCGAAGAAATGAAACAACGCGATCTGCTGGCGACCCCGGCGGTCCGTGCGCTGCCTGCTGAACTGGCAAAAGAACTGAACGAATATTCCAGAGAAATCTACAACATCATACCAAGGGAACCCGGAACTTATGAAGAAAATTAAAATCCTGTTCGCGGCAGTTATGTTGACTGCCGGTTCGCTCCTCGGTGCTGCAGAAGGGCTTGTTTCCCTTTCTTGTGATTACCCCGGGGGAAATGTAAAAATCGTCAAGATTCAGCCGGGTTGTGCTGAAATCGCACCCGATCTGCGGGATAACAGACTGGATTGGTTCTACTGGAACTTTGATGCCGTCGCCACCCAGCCCGGCACGGTCCACTTCTGCTTCCCCAAAGGGCAGAGCAAGATCAGTGCGCAGGGCCCGGCAGTCAGTACCGATGGCGGTAAGACCTGGCAGTGGCTGGGCAAGGCAAAGACTCATTTCCGCAATAAAACGGATAGCCGGGACCGCTTTGAATGGACCTTCTCCAAAGCCGGAGAAAAAGTCCGGTTCGCACAGGGGATCCCGTATCAGAAAGAGCGTTTTGAGACTTTCTATGAACAATACAAGGCGGTTCCATATATGAAACGCACTGTTCTGACAAAAACCCGCAAGGGAGTGGATTCCCCCATGCTGATTATCGGCAGCGGTCCGAAAAATATTCTTGTTACCGCCCGCCATCATGCCTGCGAAGCCATTGCCAGTTATGTGCAGGAAGGGTTTGTTACGGAAGCCTTGAGCAATTCCCCCGCCGGAAAAGAGTTCCGTAAAAAATACACCTTGTATGTTGTTCCGTTCATCGACCTCGATGGCGTGGAAGCGGGCGATCAGGGCAAGAACCGGGCACCCCACGATCACAACCGGGATTATGCGCTGGGCGATGCCACAATCTACCCCGAGATCAAAGCCCTTCAGGCGCTTGACAAAGAAAAGAAGTTCTTTATTACGCTGGATATGCACGCGCCCTCCGTCCGGAATGACATTCACGAAGCGATCTACTTCGCCGGATTCAAGACTCCCTCCAACAAAGTGAATACCGCTGAATTCAAGGCGTGGCTGGATGCGGAACGTCCTGCCGATGCCAATGCGATCCTGGTCCTCGGCGGTGGAAATCCGCAACCGCCGGACGGCGTGAACGGCGTGCCGAATGCCCGGTATTTTGCCACCAATCCCACCACCGTTTACGGTATGACCTTTGAGATCCCTTACGCCAGCGGCAATCCGAACTACAACGAAAAGACCGCTCTCCAGTATGGGAAAGCCATCCTCAAAGCATTGCTGAAAACGGAGTTCAGCAAGGATCTGACGCCCCGGACTGCCCACAAAGAATATGTAACATTTGTCAAATCCCTCATGATCGGCAGACCGGATCATGCGGTCAAGGCGTGCAATGAAGCGCTGGCAAAGAAAGATCTGCCGGAACACTACCGCACCGCAGCATTGGTCCGCCGTGCCTTTGCTTACGGCAGAATGAAAACTTACGCTGCTGCTCTGGCAGACAACGACGCAGTGATCGCCTCGCCCTATGTCATACAGGAACAGAAGTATACCGCCGTCGTTCAGAAGACCGCCGCTCTTTGTGCCAAGCCTGAAACGAAAGAACAGGAGGTGGATCGCTGGGCGGAAACGGTACTGACACAGAACCTTGCTTCCGGCAGTTATCTCTATGAGGTCAATGAAGCCCTTTACGCCTACTATACCCGGATCGGAAAGGCGGAAAAGGCGGTCAACTGTGCAAAAGCCCAGCTTCCTCTTGCTCCGTTCTATGATGTGGGAAAGATCCGGAACCGGATCATGAACTATGAACTGAAACAGGGCAACAAAGAAGGCGCCATTGCCTACGCACGGGAAACGGTGGCATATCTGAAAAGCAAACTTTACCCCACAGTTCCCACCGGCGTGTTCGGACCCCGTATGGTCATTGACTATGTGGAAGCCCTTGCGGTCCTGCCCGAAACCACCGTTGCCGATCTGGAAAAAGCGGCGGAACTGGCATTCAATCACAAGATCTGTTATCCCCACCAGAGAGAATATCTGAAAAAGAAAATCGAAACCTTCAAAAACAAAGGAAAGTGAGCTATGAAAAAGAGTTTTCTGCTGACTGCGCTGATGTTTGCCGCCTCTCTCTCCGCACAGGAACGGGCGGCGTGGATGCCGGAAGAAGCCACAGCCACGGATCAGGTGGCGGATGGCGGCGAACGGATCGTCCTGCCCGTCACCTTCACCAATCTGCCGAAAGCCACGGCGGACATGAGCAAGTTTACAAAAGTCTGGACCATTGATCTGGAAAAATTCAAGATCAAAAACGATGCTTCTGTGACTGTCTCCGATGAACTCAACGCCGCGCTGCAGTATGCGAAAGAGCAGGGCTACAACCGGATCATCTTCCCCAAAGGCAAGTATCTCATCGCCGTTGGCAAGCCCGTTATTCTTGATCACAAAAACACCATCATCGACCTGAACGGCGCGGAACTGATCATGGAACCCAACGGCAGGCAGTCTTACCAGATCGTTGAGATCATCAACGGTGCGGAGAATCTGCGCCTGACCAACGGCACGATCCGGGGCGAACGCTATCAGCACGACTTTACCACGGTCAAGGGCAGCCACGAATGGTGTGCAGGTCTTGTGCTCCACAGCGGCAAACAGATCGAGATCGACCACCTGACGATTACGGAATGTACCGGTTCCGCGCTGTGCTCCAGCACATCGGGAACGAGGACCCGTCCGGAACTGCTCTCCCGTATCTTCATGAGCATCTACCCGAAAAAGCATCTGGAGCAGGGCGCGTTCGATGCCAAGGGGAACAAGATCGTTTCTGCGGAAAAGACCCGCACCATCAACATGATCAATCTTGCCAAGTTTGAGGACCAGTTCGAGATCGGTTATCTCGCCGGTTATCAGGGATTCCCCTTTGTCCTCGGCAGAGTGTACCAGATCTATTTTTACGATAAAGACAAAAACTTCATCGGGATGCAGAAATGTCTGCAGTACCGGAAGATCAAGCGCCCGGAAAATGCTGCTTTCATGCACCTGGAGTTCAATCAGCCGGAAGTGACGGATCAACCCGCCCACTTCGGCGCCGCTGCCGGAGGCTGGGTCTTGCGGATCAACAACTTCCTGCCGCCTACAGACGTACACGTGCATGACTGTAAGCTCATCAACAACCGCAATCTGGGCTTCGGGCTCAGTGGCGGTCAGCGCTGGATCGTGGAAAATAACGAGGTCATCGGCAACGGCGGATGCGCTCCCGGATACGGTATGGACCTGGAAGACGGCTGGGAACTGACGCAGGACATAGTCTTCCGCAACAACCTGTTCAAGGGCAACGTTTCCGGCGGGATCGTGATCTGCGCAGGCAGCGAACTGCTTTTTGAGAACAACCGCTTTGAAGCCGATGGCGGGCGTCCCAACCGGATCGTCTTCTACGGCCGCACGTACAACTATATCTTCCGTAACAACTACATCAAAGACGGGATCGTCTCTTTCGGTTCCCGCACCGGGATCGCCACCTTTGAGGGCAACACCTACGAGAACTGCAAAAGAATCACGGTCTTTTACGATAACAAGGGCGTGGCAGACGGCATCTACCGCAAGGAAAAAGGTCAGGCTGTCCGCACGCTGCCTCTGACACTGAAAAAGGAAAAATTCATCAATGTGCAGGAGCTGAGCGGTACCTATATCTGCCTGGAAGATTGCGAATTGAAAAATGTCAATGCGGTTGTCGGTCCCACCACGGGGCTGGTCTCCGTAAAAAACAGCAAGATCGAAGATTCCACTCTTACGAAAGATTGCGAAAAAATGCCCACTGTCATTATGGATGGCAACAGCGGCACATTTACAGAAAAGGTCGCTCCCCCGAAACCGAAAAAAGGCAAAGGGAAGAAGAAATAATAAACTACTGTGCCGGACCGGACATCAGAAGTACGGTCCGGCAAGTCTCATAGACAGCAGATACAGTACCGAAACCAGATTGTTCAGGAAGTGCATCCAGATCGCAGTACGCAGGGTGCCGGTCTGTTCTGCTGCTTTCTGAAGCATGATCCCCATCAGAAAAAGGGAAAGAAAAGTAAGCACATTCCAGTGCAGCAGGGCAAACAGCAGGGAAACGCCGAATATTGCCCCGTTCCTGCCCAGAAGCTTTTGGAACGATTGAAACAGCACGCCGCGGAACAGCAGTTCTTCTGCTGCCGGAGCCAGTGCAAGCGCGCCGAAGGTGATCGCTGCAAAACTCCACCAGGACCCGCATTTTGCCTCTTGCATGATTGACTGTTCCGGCAGATCAAGGGAGAGCATTCTGGACAGCGTCTGAACGATCAACGTCGCCGCGCTGGTCAGCAGAAACATCCACAGAAAAAACAGCAGTGTGCGCAATTTTGAATAAGCTGGTGTCTTTTGCAGGTTCAGCCGCCCGGTCAGGGATGTTTCCGGTTTGCATTTCCGGGAGTAAAGAATAATAAAAAGGATCGTTCCTCCGTGGGGGATCAACTGGCTGATCAGAATTTGCAGCGGTCTGTTCCGGATCAGATGAAACAGGGGCAGAAAAAGAATCGGCAGAAACAGAAAACAAGCCACTGCTCCGGCTGTAAGAATAAACTGCTGTCGTGCCTGTTGTACTTCCTGATCAAGATTGCTCATAATTTCGCTCCTTGCCTTACTATACACCCGAACTTCGATTTTTCATTCCCGTTTTGAACTTTTTGATGTTTTTTCTGTCAATTTTTCCTGTTCACCAAACAAAAGGAGGGAAAATGGATACATCAGGTTTAAAAACGGTCGGGATCGCTTTCCTTGTGATCATGTTGCTTTTCGGGATCTTTTTCGGCGCCGCATACTGGAAATATAAAATCGTGATCCGTGAAGATCCGCCGGTAACGATGACAATGGCTCCGCGTTTTATCACCATTGAAGATAATATGCAGGAGCTGAACGCCACATTCGCTGTCCCGTGGAATAAAGAACCGGATGCCGTCGCTTTTGTGTGGTCCGATGGCGTTACCCCCGTTTCTGACCCACAGATCCTCTTTGATGCTTATGGCTGGGGCGCAGATAAATGGACTGTCCGGGCGGTCGTTGCTCCGGCAAATGAATGTATCAAATCTGCCGGTGCCATGTTTGTGAGCTTTTCCGGAAAAACCTTTATGTTGCGGCTGCCGCCGTTACACAGGATCGGGGAAGGGGAACTCAGCACCGTGCCGCACAGAAGCTGGACTTCATATATCCTGCCGGTGATCGGGTTGATCGGGGGGATCCTGATTTTGGCGCTGGTCATTGCAACGATCGTGGATTTCTGGAAAAAACGCCCGTAAATGACAGCGGAGCGTGCAGCCTGTTCCGGTGTTTCAGGGGAGGGGAACAACAGGAAACATCGTCTGCGCGCTTTTTTGCGTTTTTTTCTTATCCGTTATGCTTGATTTTTCTATAATATGATATAAATTACAACGGATATTCACGAGATGAAAGCGTTTCGCAATGACGGAAAAACACACCATACAGCGCAGAGTGATCGTGGAGGAATTGAGCCTCCTGAAAAATCATCCCACTGCTGATGAGTTGTTTCAGATCGTACGGTTGCGGTTGCCGAAGATCAGTCTGGCTACCGTGTACCGGAATCTGGCGGATCTCGCTGCTGCCGGAAAGATCCGGAAGACGGAACTGCCCGGCGAAAAGGCGCGGTTTGAAACAAAACTGGAGCCGCATTTTCATCTCTGTTGTGTTCATTGCAAGGCAATCGAGGATCTGCCCCTCTCCCGGGAGGAAATCGCAGATTTCTTGAAAGACAAGGTGACCCGGCGCGTACAGAATTTTGATTTGAGCTTTTCCGGCCTTTGCCGTTCCTGTCATGAACTCCGCAAGTTGCAGAATGTCTAAACTTTCCGGGGCAGCGATGCCCGGAGAAAATTCATTCACAACAAAAGGAGGAAACGATGAACAGCAAAATGAAGAAGCCCACAAAACTCTGGAAATGTGCCGAATGTACTGCAATCCTGGAAGAAGTCGTTGACTGCACCAAGGGACCCGTCTGCGTCCCTCATTGTTGCGGCGCACCTATGAAGGAAATGCAGGCAAAAATGGAAGATGGCGCAAAGGAAAAACATCTGCCCGTTTGGAAAAAAGATGGATGTTCCACAAAAATCACGGTCGGTTCTGTGCCGCATCCTATGACGGAAGAACATCATATTGAGTGGATCGAAGTCATTTCTCCCTGTGGTCGCCGGGTCTGCCGGAAATATTTGAAACATGATGCTCCTGCTGAAGCGGAGTTCTGTATGGAACTCAAGCCCGGCTCGATCGTCAGAGAATATTGCAACCTGCATGGTTTGTGGGTGGCGGAAGTACAATAACAAAGAAAGAGCGATTCTGAAATGAAAGCTGTAAAAATCACAGAAAAAGTCTGGTGGGTCGGTGCCATTGACTGGGGACTCAAGGAGTTCCACGGATATACCACGCACCGCGGGTCCACATACAACGCATTCCTGGTCCTGGCGGACAAGATCACTTTGATCGATACGGTCAAGGCTCCCTTCAAACAGGAAATGTATTCCCGCATCGAGTCTGTGATCGGCGATATTACGAAGATCGATATCATCGTTTCCGACCACGCGGAAATGGACCACTCCGGCGCCCTGCCGGAAGTCATTGAAGAAGTGAAACCCTCCGCCGTTTACGCCTCCACAATGGGCGTCAAGGCGCTGGATGCTCATTTCAGAATCGCCGATAAACTGACCGCTGTCAAGACCGGAGACAGTGTGGACCTGGGCAATATGCAGCTCCAGTTCGTGGAAACTCGTATGCTCCATTGGCCGGACAGTATGTTCGCTTATCTCACCGGCGAAAAAGTCCTCTTCTCTCAGGATGGTTTCGGGATGCATCTCGCTACCGAAAAAATCTGGGCAGACGAAAACTACTGGCCGGATATGGAACGGGAAATGGCAAAATATTATGCCAATATCCTGCTTCCCTATGCACCCCAGGCGATCAAACTGCTGGAAGTATTCCCCAGCCTCAATCTGGATATTGATGTGATCGCTCCGGACCATGGTCCCTGCTGGAGAGGCGAACTGCTGACCAAACCGCTGGAACTCTATGCAAAATGGGCAGCGCAGAAGCCCACGAAAAAGGCGGTCGTCTTCTTCGATACCATGTGGCACAGCACCGAAAAAATGGCAATGGAGATCAGCGATGGCATCCGTGCCGCCGGCGCAGATGTACGCGTAATGCCGCTGGAAGCATACAACCGCAGCGACGTCGTGGCAGAGATCCTTGATGCCGGTGCGATCGTTGTCGGTTCCCCCACCATCAATAACGAAATGTACCCCAGAACGGCAGATGTGCTGACCTATATCAAAGGGCTGCGTCCGCAGAACAAGATCGGCGCCGCCTTCGGGTCCTTCGGCTGGAGCGGGGAATCCGTCGCCAGGATCAATGAGTACCTGACCGCTATGAAAGTGGAACTGGTCCACCCGGGTCTCAAGATCAAGTACATCCCCGGCAAAGAAGATCTGGAACAGTGTTTTGAAATGGGTAAGGCGATCGGTGAAAAACTGGTCGCTCTCGCCTCCGAATAATCATAAAAAACCCAAGAAGGAGTAAGAACCATGGACAAGTACGAATGCACAGCCTGCGGTTACATCTATGACCCCGAAGTCGGCGATCCGGATAGCGGTATCGCTCCCGGCACCGCCTGGGAAGACGTCCCGGCAGATTGGACATGCCCCACCTGCGGCGTCGGTAAAGACGATTTCGTCAAGGTTGGCTGATCCGGCTTGATGGCAGCGTCAGCCCCAGCCGGGCGGGCGCACCCCTGCGCGTCGGCAGCAGAAGCTGCCGGCGCGCATTCTTTTTTTTCCGGCGGGCGCTTCCGCCGCCGGAAAAAAAAGAACAGTCCGGAGGCTCAGGCGGACCTTCGGTCCGCGCCTCCGGACGGGGTGCGCCCCCCCGGCGTCCCTGCAAAAAATCTGATTTTTTTCTTTTTCTCTCTTGATTTTTTTCTGTCGCCGTTGTAAATTACTGATACTATGAAAACATTGACATTGAACATTACGAACATTTTTGGTTGGTGGCGCTGGCGGTGATCCGTCAGGGCGGCTTTTTCGTATTGTCAAAAAAATACAGCAAACTCTGGCGGATTGAAGGTAAATTCAATCCGCTTTTTTTATGGACAGGACACAAACGATGTTTTTTACTGAATATGATTTTTATCGATGGCAAAGCGGTTCCGGCTCTTTCCGCACCATCAACACCATTAAAAATTTTTGAAAGGAATATCCTATTATGAATAACAACACGATCCCCTACAAACTGCTCCTGACCGAAAATGAGATCCCGACCCGGTGGTACAACCTCCGTGCCGATATGAAGAACAAACCGGCACCGCTGCTGAATCCGGAAACACACAAACCCATGACATTTGAAGAGCTCCGGAAAGTCTTTTGCGATGAGCTTGCACGGCAGGAACTGGATGATACCACGCCGTACATCGACATCCCCACGCCCATCCGGGATTTTTACCGTATGTTCCGTCCGGCGCCGCTTGTCCGCGCCTACTATCTGGAAAAAGCCCTGAACACTCCCGCCCATATCTACTACAAGTTTGAAGGCAACAACACTTCCGGCAGTCACAAGCTCAATTCTGCTGTCGCACAGGCATACTATGCGAAGGAACAGGGCTTGAAGGGCGTCACTACGGAGACGGGTGCAGGGCAGTGGGGCACGGCGCTTTCCATGGCGTGTTCCTACTTCGATCTGATCTGTAAAGTCTTTATGGTCAAGGTTTCCTACGAACAGAAACCTCACCGCCGTGAAGTTATGCGCACCTATGGCGCATCGGTCACTGCTTCTCCTTCGGAGACGACGGCGGTCGGCAGAAAGATCCTTGCTGAACACCCCGGTACCGGCGGCAGTCTGGGCTGTGCCATTTCGGAAGCGGTGGAATCTGCCCTCAGTCAGGATGGGTTCCGCTATGTTCTGGGATCGGTCCTTTCCCAGGTCGTTCTGCATCAGTCCATTATCGGATTGGAAACGAAGACTGCACTGGATAAATATGGTGTCAAACCGGACATCGTCATCGGCTGTGCGGGCGGCGGCTCCAATCTGGGTGGGCTGATCGCTCCGTTTATGGGCGATAAGATCAAAGGCGTTGCGGACTGCCGGATCATTGCGGTGGAACCTGCTTCCTGTCCCAGTCTGACCCGTGGCGCCTATGCGTATGACTATTGTGATACCGGCGCTGTCTGTCCCCTTGCAAAGATGTACACACTCGGCAGCAGCTTCATGCCCTCTGCCAACCACGCCGGCGGACTCCGTTATCACGGTATGAGTTCGATCCTTTCCCAGCTCTACGATGACGGATTGATGGAAGCCCGTTCCGTGGAACAGAGCAAGGTTTTTGAGGCTGCCACGTTCTTTGCGCGTTGCGAAGGCACGCTCCCCGCGCCGGAAAGTTCTCATGCGATCCGGGCTGCCATTGATGAAGCGGTCCGCTGCCGCGAGACCGGAAAGCAGGAGACGATCGTCTTCGGTCTGACCGGAACCGGATATTTTGATATGTATGCGTACCAGAAATTCAACGATGGCATTATGTCCGATTACATCCCCACTGATGACGAGATCGCAAAGAGTCTCGCCAAACTTCCGCAGGTGAACGCATGACAAAAAAGATTTATTTCGCCGGTGGTCTTTTCGATCACAAGGAACTGGCAGGCAATATGTTGCTTGCGAAAAAAATCGAACAACTTTCCGCCGGACGCTATCAGGTCCTGCTGCCGCAGGATTTTGAGTCGGCACAAACCGATGCCACGTCCGTGCGCAATAATGACTATAAACTCCTGATGGCGTGCGACTTGATCGTGGCAAACTTCGACGGCGTGGAACTGGATTCCGGTACGGTCGCCGAATTCTGCTGCGCCAAAATGCTGGATCTCCCTGCTGTCCTTTTCCGGACGGATTTCCGGAACGGTGTGGAGCGACCCGGTGCCGTTGTGCCGTGGAATCTGATGATCTCCGCTTATCCACGCACGGTCAATCTCATCATCAACGGTATGGATGAGTTGGTCCGTCACGACCGGGATCTGGAAAAATATCACGCAGCCATTGCGGAGCGGATCATTGCCGCCGCAGATGAAGCCATTGCAGCAAAAAGTCTTCTGCCGCAGGAAGATCTGCTGAAACATTATCAGCGGACTTTACAGCTCCTGGGTGGCGGTATGAGCAGCCTTTTCACGGATGAGGAGTTGCAGGCTTTGGTCGCAGAGAAAATTCAGAACGGGATTTATTGAAAAATCACATCCAGCATCTGTCTGGCAAGGAGTTTTTTTTCTGTTAACGGAAGTTGGACGGTTTCGCCATTGACACCGTAAAGGGTGATTTCATTGCGATCCGATTGAAAACCTTGACCGGGTAAGCCCACCTGATTGGCGGCGATCCAGTCAAGGTTTTTCCGTTTCAGTTTACCGAGCGCATTTTCGGCAAGATTTTCTGTCTCTGCTGCAAAACCGATCAGCCGTTGAGCAGATGTTTTCATTTGACCGAGGGAGAAAAGAATATCCTCCGTCCGTTCCAACTCCAGAAAAAATGCGCCTTCTTTTTTCTTGATCTTATTCGTTTCCATAATCTTTGGACGGTAGTCCGCTACCGCCGCACACAGAATTGCAGCATCCATTGCCGGGAATCGGCTCTTGACTGCTTCTGCCATCTCTGCTGCACTGACGACCGGGACAAATTCCGTCAGCCCTTCCGGCGGGATCACAGAGGAATCCACCGGACCGGAAACGAGGATCACGGAAAAACCCTTCTCCACAGCGGCTGCTGCGAGGGAATAGCCCATTTTTCCGCTGGAACGGTTTGTGATAAAACGGACCGGATCCAAGGCTTCACGGGTCGGACCGGCAGTGATCAATAATTTGAGTTTTTCAGCCATTTTGCGTACTGTTCCTCAAGGAGTGACGCAGTTCACGACAGGTGGGGCACATAAAGTTTTCCAGACCGAGAATGGGCGTGGTTTCTGTACTGAGGCGCAGCTCCACTTCGTCACCGGCAAGAATCTGGATCTTTTCCGGTGCGTTATCTGCAACAACTTCGCAGGGACCCCGCAGGATCTGCACCCGGATCACAGAGCTTTCCGGCAGCACAAGATGGTTGACAACTTCCGTGCTGTTGCTGAACGCCAGACCGATCCCCGTCCGGAAAATACTGTGCGTGATACTCCGGTAGTAAGCGGTAGCTCCGTGAACCGTGGAAAGCCCAACGCCATCACCGACGATTTCCCGCCCGTAAAGTTCGCCATCGATCCAGACTTTATAACGCATCGCACTCACATAGTTGCTGTTATGGATAAAAACATCATTGATCCCGGAAAGAGTCTGACCGTTGCAGGTCGCCGTGACTTTCGGCAGGAATGTCGTTTTCAGAAGACCGTTTTTCAGCGCAAGCAGCTGATCCTGTCGCTGGTGAAGCGGGCAGAGCGGGGCAGTTTCCACATCCCGGAGGGCAAATTTCAGCTTTCCCGGACAGGCGTGTTCTGCCCCGAGCATTGCGCCATCGCCGCCGTGGGATAGGATCAGATCCGCTTCTGCTGCGTTTTCTGCCACGGTAAAACCGAGCGTTGAAAGTTCCGCAGCAAGCGTTTCAAGATGTCTGCCAGTCAGAAATATTTTCATTTTACTCACATCCGGGTTGATTCAAGTTACCTATAAGATACCATACTTTTCCGGAAAAACAAATTTTTTTCCACTTTTTCCGGCAAAATAACGGGATCCGATCGATTGGACCGGATCCCGTGAGCCATCGTTATGTGTTTGTTAACTTTACTTTGTCCGCTGCAGGATGCGGCAGCGTCTGTCAAAGTAACGGATCGCAAAATCTTTCCAGTTCGCCTCCACGGTTCCCTCCCGTTGGAAAGGAACCGTGATGTAAGTAGGATAATTCCGTTCGCTGAGGGTGATGATCACTGGAATATGGACCATAGACGACGCAAAATCTCCGGCGGTCAGGTGGACTTTCAGGGAGATCCGGGAATCGTAGTAGCCCATGATCTGATGGACCGGACCTTCTGCAAAACTCCACCCATCCGGCAGCTGCCATTCCATCTGGACTACGGAGTTTTCGTGACGGGACTGCTCGAAGGTAAGGGTGATTTCCTGAGTGTCGCCGGGTTTTGTCACCGGACTTGTGCCGTAATCCACCGAGAGCATACCGAAGGGCAGGGGGTATTCCAGCGTACGGGATGAGCGGTGTGTCAGCCGGTAAAGAGCGGTATCACCATCGCCGAGACGGCGGATCATTTCATCTTCGATCACAGTTTCCCCGTCGGTGAGGCGTAACAGAGTGGGAGCTTCCTGATCCATGATCTTCTTGCAGGCGATGACCCTGTCGGTCAGTTCGGAGAGGGTCCGGGGCGGTTCGATCCGGAGCGTAGTGAAAGATACGGTTACGATTGTTTCGCCGATGGGATCGATCCATTCCTGCGGGATACCGGATCTGCCTTTCATAATGCCGAGAATGGCGCCGCAGGTTGCGCCGGTGCAGTCGGTATCATCGCCGCAATTTACTGCAATGCAGATAGATTTGCCGAAATCGCCTTCGCCGTAAAGCAGTCCGATGATCACGAATGCCACATTGGCGGGCGCCTGGAACCAGCCCAGATCGGCGCTGTCTTCCACCACTTTATTGCGAGCTGTCTTCCAGTCTTCGCCGTTGTCGTAGCAATCCAGCACGATCTTGACGCTGCGGGCGACCCGGCAATCGGCGGGGATGCGTGCGAAGCCATAATCAATGAGTTTGCGCAGGTCATTTTCAATGAATGCGGCAGATTCCAGTACGGCAGTGAAGACTTCCGCATAGATCCCATCGTCCGCATGATCCACGCAGGAATCGTACCACGCATAAGGCGCCACTTCATCCGGTTCGCCGGGAAAGAGACACGCCCAGACCTCGGAACGGATCCACGCACCGTTGCTGTTTTTCCACTGGTCATTGTTGCAGAACCCGGAGAGCGGCGGAAGCAGACCGTTTCTCATATTGAATTTACCAACGCCATACTCATTCCACGGTCCGGTGATGTAGCCCAGCCAATATTCTCCAAGAAGGCGCTCATTGATGTTGAAGATGCCGTTTTCTTCGATCGCCTTCAACCAGACCAGTTGCAGGTCCAGGTCATCATTCGGGGCGGGATTCCCCTGAAGGTCTTGAGTATAAAATGAAATATCAAAGATTTCACGTTGTCCTTCCATCGGCGCGCCGAGGGTGCCGCCGATATTCTTGCCGGTCCAGCAACCGAGGACTTTATCACGGTAAACATCCTGATTGATGAAACTTTTTGAGGGAGCATAATGATTCAACATCGTTTATTCATATCCTTCTTTTACGGTACCGCTACAAAAAAACCGGCATTGCTGCCGGTTAAAAATTTCGCGAAATTTTCTGCAGAAATTATTTCTTTTTGGCTTTGGCGGTTTTTGCCTTGCCTTCTTTGCATTTCAGCTTGTCATAAGCAGCCTTTGTGATGAAAGCAGTCAGCTTGGTGCCGTCATCATCAATTGCCTTTGCGGCATAGCGTTCCTGGATACCGTTTGCGGTCTCTCTCTTGTAGATGATCTTTTCGCACTTGTCGTCTTTGATCACCACGGCGGCTCTTTTCTTGACGTTGTAGAACTTCATTCTTACGACTCCCTACGTTGGTTTTGGGGTTTGTTTATTTGCACTTTCGTGCCCGTCTAATGGTAAATATGCACCACATTATTTCAAATGCAAATCAAAAAATCAAAAAAATGCAAAAAATTTTGCATAAATTTCGTTTTTTGTACCTGATTTTGGTGTTTTACAAAAAATTCAGGCGTTTATTACAGCATTTTTTGCGGCTGATACTCTTTCAACGGGAATGAGGCAGCAATCAATTTGCGGCTCTCTGCCAGATCTTTCAGCTCTCCGGAGGCGATCAACTGAGCAAGCAGATTACCTGCTGCAGTCGCTTCCACCGGTCCGGCGAGAACCGGGATCCCGATCCGGTTTGCTGTCAGCTGCATCAGGAAGGTATCCTTTGTGCCGCCGCCGAGAATGTGCAATTTTTCGTATGTTCCGCCACGGACTTTTTCCAATTCGTGCAGTTTCTCACAGAAACACTGCGCCAGAGATTCGTAAATACAGCGCAACAGTTCCGCTCTGCCGGAAAATTCCCCCTGACCGTTGGTTCGGCAATAATCTGCGATCCGCTCCGGCATATTGCCCGGTGTGGCGAATGCCGGATCATTGGGATTGAAACGTTTTTCCGTTTCAACGGACATGGCAAGATCGCACATCTCATTGAATGTGATGGCATCTCCGGCTTCGTTCCAGGCGTTTTTTGTTTCCTGCAGCAGCCAGGTCCCGGTAATATTGGTCAGAAAACGGATCGTACCGTCAATTCCGCCTTCATTGGTATATTTTGCCTGAAACGCGTCCGGTCCGGTAACCGGCTGGCGGATTTCCGCACCCAGCAGTGCCCAGGTACCGAGGCTGATATATGCCGCTTTTTCCGGGGCATCCGAGGGAAGGGCGGCAACGGCGCTTGCCGTATCGTGGGCACCGCAGCGGATCCCTGTGATCCGGGGAACGCCGAGTTCTTCGCAGAGTTCCTTCTTCAAAGGAGCAGAAAGGGTACAGGGTTCAACCAGTTGCGTCAAAACATCCACCGGAATGTCCAGCTTGTTGAACACTTCTTTCTGCCAGGTCCGGGTGTACGGATCCAGCAGGGCTCCGGTGGATGCAATCGTATATTCGGTCAACGCTTCGCCGGTCAGCATCATCATCAAGGCGTCCGGCATGAAAAGAACTTTTGCGCCGTCCCGGAAATCTTCCGGATGATCCTGATGATCGGCAAAAAGCTGATAAACCGTATTGAATGACATCAACTGGATTCCCGTTTTGGCATAAAGTTCTTCTGCCGGAAGAATTTTGTGGACATCATTCATTGCTGTGACAAACCGGGGATCACGATAGCTGTACGGTTCCCGGATCGGTTCGCCATTCCGGAAAAAGACCACGTCCACGCCCCAGGTGTCAATGGAGAATGTACTGATATCACTGTATGCGGCGCACGCCTTTTTCAGCCCTTCCTTCAACTCGTTGGTGAGAGCAGTGAAATTCCAGTAGAATCTGCCGTCTTTTTCATAAGGATGGTTGGGGAAACGGTGGACTTCCTGCAGCTGCAGTTTGCCGCCTTCCACCCAACCCACGATCGCACGCCCGCTGGACGCCCCCAGGTCAAAAGCCAGATGTTTGCTCATTGTCAGCCTCTCTTGCTCTGAACATCATTTTCATATTTGCGGATCGCCTGCATCACACTGCCGCCCACCGGTTTGTCTGCGATCGCACAGAAGTAATCATAAACAGCCTGCCAGGGCATCGCCTTGAGTTCTTCCAGCATAGCAAGCCGTTCGGTATAATTGAAGGTTTCTTCCATTTTCTTCAGAGCGGCTGCCGGTTCCAACAGTGCTTTGCAGAGTGCTTTCTGCATATTGCGGGTTCCGATGACCCACGCCGCCATACGGTTGATCGTGGCATCGAAGTAGTCAAGACCGATGTTGACCCGTTTGACCGCATCGCAGCGGACGATCTCGGAAGCGATCTGCTGGAGTTCGTCGTCAAAGGTCACCACATGGTCGCTGTCCCACCGGACGGGACGGCTGACATGGAGGAGGAGCTCATCCGTAAAGAGCAGGGCGCTGCTCAGTTTATCGCTGATGACTTCAGTGGGGTGGAAGTGACCGGAGTCGAGTGTCAGCATCAGGTTGTTTTTAACCGCATAAGCAAGATAAAATTCGTTGCTGCCGACGGTACAGGATTCCACGCCGATCCCGAAGAGTTTGCTTTCCACTGCATCGCGCATATGCTTGGGATCAAGCTGCTTTGCAAAGATCTGATCCAGGGAGTCCACCAGCCGTTTACGGGCACCGAAACGATCCACCGGCGTATCCTTGAACCCGTCCGGGATCCAGGTGTTCATGACGCAGCGGTTGCCCAGTTCTTTCCCCATAGCGGCGGCGATCTCGCGGCAGGCGATCCCGTGTTCGATCCAGTAATCCCGGATCCCCTTGTCCGGATGGGAAAGGGTCAGCCCGTCACTGGCGTTCGGATGGGAAAAGTAAGTGGGATTGAAATCCAGCCCGATCTTGTTCTGTTTTGCCCAGTCGATCCAGTTTTTGAAATGTTCCGGCGTGATTTTTGCCCGGTCCACAAACGTTTCCGATTCCCGGTAGATCGCGTGCAGGTTCAGCCGGATCGTGCCCGGCATAAGGGTAAGGAACTGATCCAGATCTGCCCGCAGTTCTTCCGGAGTTCTGGCTCTGCCGGGATAGTTGCCGGTGCAGAGGATCCCGCCGGATGCGCCCTGATCCACTTCAAAGCCCATCACGTCATCCGCCTGCCAGCAGTGAACGGAAACGGGGATATCTTTCAAAATGTTCAGAACTGCATCGGTATCCACACCGATTTCGGCATAACGTTCTTTGGCGAGTTTGTAGGCAAGTTCAACATTCGGATTCATTTTTCTTGCTCCTTGTTTCGTTTTTATTCTTTTGTTTCAGTTTTATTTTCCGTCAGGATCTTACGCTGCTTCGCCCAGAAGTTCAAGCGGATCTTCTTCTGAAGATATGCCGCTGAAAAATAGGTGATGACAGCAGAAAGTACAGCAAAAACCGGTGCCAGAACAAGACTGCCCAGCAGCCATTCCAGGATCCGGTAATGAATTTCATAAAAAACCGTTTGCAGGGAAATATCTGTGAGCCATTGTCCGTGGCGCATCAAATAGCCCAGTTCAATACACAAAAATGGTGTGATCGGCAGCAGCACAAAGGGGTGCTGGATCATGAATGCAAGAAATTTGTTCAGCCGGAATACCGTGGCAAAATACAACACCACCGGCGTATGCAGCCCGAACAACGGCAGAACGGCGCAGTATGTCCCTGTGAAAGCGGCGGCAGCAAGTTCTCCCGGAGAGGCATTTTCTTTGAGCAGATAAGAAAAAAACTGTTTCGGATGCAACAGGGAAAAATGGAATTTCTCCCGGCTGCGCAAGGTCTGTTTTTTGCAGGGAAGAAGACGCTGCCCGATCAGTTTTAAGTGGGTAAGCCAACTGACTTTCTCCGGTCCCGTTTCCGGGCTGACTGCAAAGCGGACCCGGAGGGAACGGATCTCGGCATTCGCCCACACAGAACGGACCAGAAGTTCCGTCTGAAAATCCTTCACATCAGACTTGATTTTCAGGCGTTTAATAAAGTTGACCGGGTAAACGCAGAACACGGATCCGGCATCGCTGGATTTCAGCCCGGTCTCAAGACGGAAGAAGATACCGGTGAGCTTCCGCTTCCACGATTCACGGATAACATTTTGTGGCGGCACCAGAAAATCCCGGCAACCGATCGTGATCGTATACGGTTCTTTTTTGTGCAGATAAGAGATAAAACGCGGAAGATCCTCCGGAAAACATTGTCCTGTCGGGTCCAGCGTGATCATACAGGAAATTCCCCGTTTGGAAAGAATGGAAAGCGCCGTTTCAAAAATCCCGTTGATCCCCGTTTCCGTTTTTTGGCGGATCAGTTCAACTTTTCTTTCCGCGCAGAACGAAACCAGTTCCGGATCTCTGCAGGCATCATCCACTACAAGCAGATGCGATGTCACGGCAAGTGTTCTTTCGATCACCTGCCGGATCGTTACAGGGTCTGCTCCGGCACAGACAGGAAGGATGCAACAGAAAGAGCGTACCATAAATTTGTTCTCTGTTTTTATTCCTGTTTTTGAGTTTCGTTGATATTTAATGTAATATACATTTTATCCAGTCTATGTCAAGTCAAAAATATGGTTTTACTCCGAAAGAAACGAATCCTGTTTTCGATGTGCATAGACGGATTGGATGATCCCCAGGTAAATCATCATGGAAACCATGAATGACCCCCCGTAGCTGACAAGCGGCAGCGGCAGCCCCGTAATGGGCAGCAACTGAATACACATTCCGATATTGACTGCCACGTGAGTGATCAGCAAAGCGCCGATCCCCACGCACAAATACCGCCCGAAATCGTCCGGTGCCAGCATCGCTGTCCGCAGGATCGAAAACATCAATACCGCATACAACATCAACAGGAGAAATGCTCCGATGAATCCGGTTTCCTCTGCAATTACCGGAAAAATAAAGTCAGAGTTGGCAACCGTTCGCGGCAGATAGCCCAGAGAACAGTGCGTCCCTTCCATAAAACCCTTACCGGTCACTCCGCCGCGTCCCACGGCAAGATTCGCCTGTACCGCATTCCAGCCGAGATCGGTCGGATCACTTTCCGGGTTCAGAAATGTATAGATCCGCTCTTTCTGATACGGCTTCAGATTCATATAAAGAACCGGCGCAGTCGCCATCAGCAGGATCAGCAAAGCCAGGATCCAGCGGAGTTTCAGATGGGCGGAAAAAAGAATCGCTCCCACGATCGGCAGCAGTACCAGTGCGGTCCCCAGATCCGGCTCTTTATAGATCAGAAGAAACGGGATCGCCGTCAGGATGATCACACCCAATGCCCACAGGGGTTTGTTGATATTGGCTTTCCGGCGGGAAAGCAGAAAAGAGACGCTCAAAATCACGCCCAGTTTTGCCAGTTCGGAGGGCTGATAACTGAATCCCCCGATAGACAGCCAGCGTTTCGCCCCGTAAAGTTCTGTGCCGAACAGAAGAACTATGACCAGCAGCAGCAGGGAAAACGGATAGATCACAAACGTGCCGGGAATCAACCAGCGGTAATCAAAAAAAATCAGAAAAAACCAGATTACAATTCCGATCCCCATGAATAGCAGCTGCTTTTTCCAGATCAATGCCGCATGGATCCCGCCGACCTGTTGACCGGTCCCGTAGATAAACAACGCACCGGTGATCAGCAGAAGAAACATCGGCACGATCTGAAGCCAGTCAAAGCGCCCGGTCAGGTCACGTAACAACAAAGAAACCGGATGCTCCGGCAGTTCCTCCTGCCGCACATCCGGTTTCAGTCTGGAAAAAAGCTTTCCCATATTTACCCCGTCCTGAAATCAGAGACGTTTTCAGGCGGTACGGAAAGTCTGATCGCGGTCCGGTCCAACGGAAACGATCCCGATTTTTGCATCCAGAAGTTCTGCCACGCGGAGCAGATATTTCTGAGCTTTTTCCGGCAGATCTTCCCAGCACTTCGCTTTGGTCGTATCACTCTTCCAGCCGGGGAGCGTTTCGTAGATCGCTTCCACATGATCCAGCAGAGTGGTATCGGCGGGGAAGTTTTCACGGATCTCACCATTGATCTTGTAGGCGGTGCAGATCTTGATCTCATCCAGTTCGTCCAGCACGTCCAGCTTCGTCACTGCGAGCAGATCCACGCCGTTGACCATACAGCTGTAACGGGCTCCAACAATATCCAGCCAGCCGCAACGGCGGGGACGACCGGTCGTTGCACCGAATTCGCCGCCCTTGTTCTGCAGGAAGCTGCCGATCTCATTGTCCTGTTCCGTGGGGAAGGGACCTTCACCAACGCGTGTGGTGTACGCTTTGAGAACGCCCCACACATTGCTGATGGCACGCGGAGGAAGTGCAGCACCCGTGCAGGCGCCGCCGCTGGTGGTGTTGCTGCTGGTCACGAAGGGGTAGGTCCCGTGGTCAATATCCAGGAACGCACCCTGGGCACCTTCCAGAAGAACGCTCTTGCCTGCCTTGTAGGCAGCATTGATGGAGACCGTGGTATCCGTCACATAAGGCGTCAGGTAGTCGATCGCAACGGACATCTCTTCCCAGGCTTTATCCACATCCAGCAGTTCCGAGCCGTGTGCGGGGTAGAGCTTGTTGTATTCTGCCGCTTCTGCGCGGAACAGCGTTTCAAAACGGCTCTTGTTCAGGATCTCCACGCCGCGGATGCCGGTGCGGTTCGCCTTGGAGGCGTAGGCAGGACCGATCCCGCGCTTGGTGGTGCCGATCTTCTTGCCCGGAGCTGCTTTGCCTTCATTGTACGCATCCAGCAGCTTGTGCCACGGCATGATCAGGTGGCAGCGGTCACTGAGCTGAACATTCGCAACGCTGATCCCCTGATCGGTCAGACCTTTCATTTCCTGCATCAGACCGATCGGGTCCACAACCACGCCGTTGCCGATCACGCACGCCGTGCCTTCACGCAGGATCCCGGAGGGAACCAGATGGAGAACCAGTTTCCGGTCTTCCGCTTCCACCGTATGTCCGGCATTGTTCCCGCCCTGAAAACGGACCACCATCTCGGCGTCACGCGTCAGAACGTCAATGATCTTGCCTTTACCTTCATCGCCCCACTGGACGCCAACAAGCACTGAAACTGCCATGTTTTTCTTTCCTTGAACCGTGTTGTTTTTTTGCGCCGCCGGACCACGGTTTTTCCGGAGCATTTTTCATTTAAAAATAGTTCACTTATACTTTAGCCGACTTTTCTGATTTTTCAACCGCATTTTCTGTTTTTTTTCTAATTTAAAATTGACCACCGCTCTTGCAAATTTTTTACAATGCACTACCTTAATCAAAAACGAAAGGTTTTCAATATGAGCAATTACTATACTCAGCAGCTTCCTTGGACTCCCAATTACGACGAAAATGCCATCCCGCCCCACGAGATCCCCGATCCCCTGACCTGTTTCGATGGTACAAAAATCACGACTCCCGAAGAATGGTTCTCCAAACGCAGACCGGAACTGATGGCGGCGTATCGCAAATATTTTTACGGCGAAGAACTACCCCTGCCGGACAAGACCGAATATACCCTTCTGGAAGAGAAAACGATTCTCAACGGACTTGGCATCCGGCGTCAGATCGAACTGAAATTTTCTATGACATCCGGCGCAGAATATAAGATCATCATGCTGGTCTATCTCCCTGCCGGAAAGAAGGATGTACCCGTTTTTACAACGCTGAACTTCGTGGGCAATCATGTGGTTGAAGCCGATCCGGACATTATCCCCACAGGAAACATCGGTGATCTTGCAACGGAGCGCGGCTCTGCTTCCCGCCGTTATCCGCTGGACCTGATCCTCGGAAAGGGATATGCCATCGCCGCTGTCACGCACCACGACATCTTTTTTGACGATCAGGATACCGGCTGGCAGAACAGTGTCTGTACGAAACTCTTTCAGCTGGATCCGGAAAAATATTCCGCCATCGGCGCCTGGTCCTGGGGGCTTTCCCGGATGCTGGACTGTCTGACCGCATTTGTGCCGGAGGTCGATCCGGAAAAAGCCATCGTCTGCGGACATTCCCGGCTGGGCAAAACTTCCCTCTGGACTATGGCGCGGGACGAACGCTTCAAGATGGCGTGTGTCAACGATTCCGGCTGCGGCGGCGCCGCCCTGAACCGGCGTCTTTACGGAGAGACGCTCTTTTCCATGGAACACTGCAACAAATTCGGCTTCTGGTTCGTTCCGCTGATGAAGGAATACTGTCTCACGCCCGAAAAACTCCCGGTGGAACAGAACGAACTCATCGCCCTTGCTGCGCCCCGGTATATCGCGGTCCACAGTGCAACGGAAGACCAGTGGGCGGACCCGACCGGTGAATATCTTTCCACGTATTATGCCGGTCCGGTCTTCCGGCTTTTCGGTATGTCCGGTCCGGAAAGTGAAACTCCGCCCCCGCCGGAAACAGCGGTGGGAAATGAACTGAGTTACTACTGCCGTATCGGGAAACACGATATCGTTGCAGCAGACTTCGCGCACTATATCGACCGGGCGGATCAGCTTTTCGGCATCAAACGGTAAAACCGCACATAAAGAAACGGGATTGTGAACGCAGAATACGGAGCAATCCCCTTAAATGTTTTTGAAAAAAGGGGTTCGGGGAAAAGGACCTTTTGCAAAAGGTCTTTCCCCCGCAATCATTCTCTTTCCAAACTCAGTTCTTCAAACTGTGGATCGGGGCGGGAACGTGACCGCCTCTGGCGAGGAAGACTTCCGGCGACTGATTCCGCACGGGCATGATGGGGGCTTCGCCCAGCAGACCGCCAAAGGAGACCGTATCGCCCACTTTGCAGCCGTAGGCAGGGATGAGCCGGACAGCGGTCGTCTTGGTGTTTGCCACGCCGATGGAGATTTCGTCTGCGATGATTCCGGAGATCACTGCGGCACTGGTATCGCCGGGGATGGCGATCATATCCAGTCCCACAGAGCAGACAGCCGTCATTGCCTCCAGTTTTTCCAGACAGAGTGCGCCGCTGCGGGCAGCTGCGATCATACCGGCATCTTCGGAGACGGGGATGAACGCACCGGAAAGCCCGCCCACCTGAGACGACGCCATCACGCCGCCTTTTTTGACCGCATCATTCAGCATGGCGAGAGCGGCTGTTGTACCGGGTCCGCCGCACTGTTCCAAGCCCATGGATTCCAGAATATGCGCCACGGAGTCGCCCACTGCCGGAGTGGGTGCGAGGGACAGGTCCACGATCCCGAAGGGTGCGCCCAACCGCTTGGAGGCTTCACGGGCGATCAACTGTCCCACACGGGTAATCTTGAACGCGGTCTTCTTGATCAGTTCTGCCAGCTCGGAAAGATTGCAGTTCCCCGCACGACGGATCGCAGATGCCACCACGCCCGGACCGGATACACCCACATTGATCACGGTTTCCGGTTCGCCGATGCCGTGGAACGCACCTGCCATAAAGGGATTATCTTCCGGGGCATTGGCAAAAATAACCAGTTTTGCACAGCCGATCGAACCGTTATCACGGGTCAGATACGCCGTTTCTTTGATGATATTTCCCATCTCACGGACGGCATCCATATTGATCCCGGCTTTGGTCGAAGCCACGTTCACGCTGGAGCAGACCCGTTCTGTGGCGGTCAGGGCTTCGGGGATCGCATCGATCAGAACCCGGCTGCCGTTGGTAAAGCCTTTTTGAACCAGCGCACTGTAACCGCCGATAAAATTGATGCCCAGTTCGTGGGCGGCGCGGTCAAGGGTCTTTGCCAGCAGCACAGCACCATCCCGGTTCAGTCCGCCGCAAAGCATAGCGATCGGCGTCACGCTGACACGCTTGTTGACGATGGGGATGCCATACATTTTTTCCAGTTCGCAGCCGGTCCGGACAAGGTCCTTTGCGGAGTACATAATCTTGTCATACACCTGATCCGCCAGCAATCCGGGTGCTGTAGCACGGCAATCCCAGAGAGATACACCCATCGTAATGGTCCGGATGTCGAGGCATTCCTCCCGGATCATATTCAAAGTTTCAAGGATATTTTCATGTTCGGGCATGGCGCACCTCAGATCTTGTGCATGGTGTTGAAAATATCTTCGTGCATGGCATGGATCTCAAGCCCGTTTTCCTTGCCCAGCGCATTCATGCGGTCGATGAACTCCGTGAACGGAACCGTAATCGTTTGAATATCCGTGATCATGATCATAGTGAAGTAGCCTTTGAGAACAGTTTGGGAAATATCCAGAATATTGACTCCGCAGGCGGCACATTCTGCACTGACTTTTGCAATGATGCCGACCGAATCCCGACCGATAACTGAAATGACTGCTTTCATGGTTTGAATCTCCTGTATTTTAAGTTCTTTTTCTATCTATCTCCATAAATTTAGCACAATTTTTCGACAATTCAACCCGGAAATGCAAAAAATACGCTTCCGCACTTTTATTTTTCAGAATGTATGCTATATTATGCCCGTAATCGTTACTGAAAACAAAACAATACAATACTATACAAGGAGAATAAAAACATGGGCAATAAACTCATGCTCGGTATTCCGAAAGGAAGCCTCGAAACATCTACGACCGCTATGTTTGCAAAAGCGGGCTACAAGATCGAGATCAGCTCCCGGTCCTACTATCCCACGATCGACGATCCGGAAATCGAATGTATGCTCATCCGCGCTCAGGAAATGTCCAAATATATCGAAGAAGGCATCCTGGATTGCGGTCTTACCGGCTTTGACTGGATTCAGGAAAATGGATCCGATGTGGTGGAAGCCGCCGAACTGGTTTACGGGAAAGTCGGCAGAAACCCGCTCCGCTGGGTCCTCGCTGTGCCGGAAGATTCCGACATCAAGTGCGCCGCCGATCTGGAAGGAAAACGTATCGCTACGGAAGCTGTCGGTATGACGAAGCGCTATCTGGAAAAGCACGGCGTCAATGCCAAGGTGGAATTCTCCTGGGGCGCAACAGAAGTCAAACCGCCCCGCTTCGCCGATGCCATCGTTGAAATCACCGAAACCGGTTCCAGCCTGCGTGCAAACCGCCTGAAAATCATTGATACCCTCTGCATCAGCACCACCCGCTTCATCGCAAACAAGGAAGCGATGCAGGATCCGTTCAAGAAGCAGAAGATCGAAAAACTTTCCATGATGCTCAAGGCGGTTCTCGCAGCCGAAGGCAAAGTCGGTCTGAAACTGAACGTCCACAAAGATGATCTGGAACAGGTTATCGCAAAACTGCCCAGTCTGGAACATCCGACAGTCTCCCAGCTCGCCGATCCTGCCTGGTTCGCACTGGAAACCATCGTGGACGAACACGTGCTGCGTGATCTGATCCCCGAACTCAAGGCGCTCAACGCCAAAGGTATCGTGGAATATCCGCTCAATAAGATCGTGGACTGATCTGATCCACGGATAAGGCAATCGTACGCCCGGAAAGGGCGGCGGTCACGGCTCCGCAGAGCATCGCTCTGTGGAGCCTGCTTTTTTACCGGCGTGAGGACAGCACATCAAATGCGCCCGCCCGCCGGTAAAAAAGCGAAAAGCCGAAGCGCCATTCCGCGCTCCGGCTTTTTTGTGACCGCCGCCCTTTCCGGGCGTACTTGTGGATCTTACAATCCCATCGCTTTTTCCCAGGCGTTGGCGAGGATGCGATGTCCTGCCGGGGTGGGATGGACGCCATCGCCGAGCCAGTAAGTGGAGGGAGCCAGTTTTGCGGTTTCGTCGAAGAGGCTCTGCGCGGGGATGAAGATGGCATTGAATTCTTCTGCCAGTTTTTTCACGACGGCAGCGCGTTCGCGGACTTCATCCATCATCACGTAGTTCGGTTCGTATGTACCGAGGAAGGGTTCGATCAGGATCAACTGGACGCCGGGGAGGGTATCCACGGTCCACTGGAGCAGTTCACGGAAGATCCGTTCATAGCGCGGCACTTCCACGCCGTTTTTGTTACCGAATTCGTGCCAGGTGTCATTGACGCCGATGAGGATGCTGAGAATATCCGGCTTCAGGTTCAGGCAATCCGCTTTCCAGCGGGCGTAGAGGTCCACGATACGGTTGCCGCTGATGCCGCGGTTGACCACTTCATATTCCTGCGGGTATTTGCTCCACAAATCGGCTGCCACCATACCGGGATAACCGGGGCTGACGCCGAAGCTGTTGAATCCGGCGACATCTTCTCTGCTGCGGCCGCAATCCGTGATGGAATCGCCCTGAAAGAGGATCTTTTTTGTCATTTTTCACTCCTGAAAGTTGATTTTCAATTTTTTTATGTTATTTTATACTCATCAAAAATGAATATGGAGTACAATATGCCACAGGATACGGAAAAAATCAAGGACGATTCGCAGAAAAACTTTGAAAATGCCCTTACCAGATTGGAAGAAATTGCTGCCGAACTGGAAAAAGGCGGACTTTCTCTTGCGGATATGACGGCTCTCGCCAAAGAGGGTATGGAACTTTCGGATTACTGTTCCGCTCAGCTCAAAGATCTGGAAACGGTCCTGCTCCAGCTTCAGAAAGATTCCCCCGAAGGGCAGACCTGGAAAAATTTTGAAACGGACGACAACGACTGATCAATCCGCGTCTTTTTCTACATCCGGGTCCGCATAGACCAGCAACACACATTCGCCCTTCCAACTGCGTCCTTTTGTGCGTGCCAGCACATCGCCCACTGTTCCCCGCAGGATCTCTTCATGGACTTTTGTAGCTTCACGGGTCAGGGAGATTTTTGTCTCCGGTCCCATTTTTTCGGCGATCTCGTTCATCAACTTTTCGATCCGGAACGGAGATTCAAAGATAACACAGGTTTTTCCGCTGGCGGCGATGGCATCCAACGCTGCACCACGTCTTCCGCTTTTCACGGGCAGAAAACCGCAGAAAATGAACTGGTCCGAGGGCAGGGCACTTGCTGCAACGGCAAACGTCAGAGCGGAGACCCCCGGCACAATCACCGGTTCGATCCCGGCTTCAACGGCGGACCGCATCAGCAGAAAACCGGGGTCGGCGATACAGGGCATACCCGCATCGCTCACAAGAACGACTTTTTCCCCCGAAAGAACGCGGTCGATGAGTTCCGGCGTTTTGCCGTGTTCGTTGAAAATATGATAGGGGATCAGTTTCTTTTTGATCTCAAAATGATCCAGCAGGATCCGGCTGCGACGGGTATCTTCCGCATAGATCACATCCGCCTCCTGCAACACCCGGATCGCCCGCAGGGTGATATCTTCCAGATTTCCGATGGGCGTTGCAACAAGGGAGAGTGTGCCCGTCTGTTCAGAGTTTGCCATTGAAATAATCCGTTTTGTTTTTTTCCAAAAGCAAGCCCACCTGATCCAGGTCGATCGGCGTATAGCCCTGATCTTCCAGATAGGCACAGAATTCCAACCAGTCACGGTGATTCCATTCTCCGTGATGATCTTTTACAAAATCCGCCGCAAGAGAGGTCTTGGCAAAGCGTGTAAGATTCATTTCCGCGCTTGAAGTCATGATGCAGTATCCTTTGTTATGAGTGTCTTCTGAAATTTGGTCATATAATATACTCCAATTTTTAAAATTTACAACTGTGAAAGTGATTTTTTTATCAAAGTTTTTTTTGCGCTCATTTTTTCTGAAAGGACCGGGGAACACTTCTCTGTCCGGATTGTCCGGCAAATAAATCCCCCCGTGCCGAGACGAAACGAAGTTGAGTTGGGCGGCATTATAAAAAGGTGGCTTTGCACTCCATACCTTTTTGGCAAATGAATCCCCCCGAGCGGCAAGCGAGCTTGCGAAGCTGCTTGTCCCGCCATAGCTTCAGCGACGGCGGAAGCCGCACTACAGGAAGGGGTGCTTTGCACTCCATGCCTTTGGCATGGCAAATAAATCCCCACGTGCCGCGAACAAGCGAAGCGTTGTTGGGCGGCACAATTAAAACACCCCTTTGGGGTGCTGTTTTTGACGGCTCCCCCTTACCCCCATTCATGCGTTCAGTCGCCCGTCAAAAACAGACCCGTCCGGATCACCGGGGAACTTTTCCCCGGCGACATTAAGGTACGGCGCGTCAAATAAATGACACAAAAAACTTTCATCCCGGACATTTTCTGGTCCGGCTCCTGCACATAAAAAAAAGGCCCCGGCATCACTGCCGGAGCCTTTGAAACTCGACTTGTTGTCGGGCGACTTACTTCTGGTGGTAAGTCGTGTGCAGCAGGTGGTGAGCCTTTTCGCTGCCCGGTTCACCCAGGAAGTCAGCATAGAGCTTCTGAATGTCGGAGTTTTCATGGGAGAGACGCAGGGTCTTGCGTTCGTCTTCGCTGTAGATACCCTTCATGCGCTTTTCCAGCAGGTCGGTGTGACCGTGCAGGAACGGCTGACCGCCACCGTTGATACAGCCGCCGGGGCAAGCCATAATTTCGATCGCCTGGAAGCGATCCGGTTCCTGACGGACTTTTTCCAGAACCTTGCGGGCATTACCCAGACCGGAGCAGACAGCCACATTGATGGACTTGCCCGGAGCGATCTGAACCGTTGCTTCCTTCACGCCGTCGAGACCGCGGACCGCGCGGAAGTTGATGGCATCGCCTTCCAGATTCTTGCCGTTGAGCATGAAGTAGACGGAGCGGCAGGCTGCTTCCAGAACACCACCGGTAACACCGAAGATGTCGGCTGCACCGGAGGATTCGCCCAGCGGGCTGTCATACTGTTCGTCATCCATGTTCGCCAGGTTCACACCGGCTTCGCGGAACATACGGCAGAGTTCGCGGGTGGTGACCACAAAGTCAACATCGCGGACGCCGTCCTTGGAGAATTCCGGACGGGCAGCTTCGTATTTCTTCGCCTGGCAGGGCATAATGGAGACCACGATCAGATCTTCCGGCTTAACGCCGATCTTTTCTGCGTAGTAGGTCTTGGCGATCGCACCAAACATCTGCTGCGGAGATTTGCAGCTGGACGGAATGTGGAGCAGATCGGGGAAGTTGTGTTCGATAAAGTTGATCCAGCCCGGGCAGCAGCTGGTCAGGATCGGCAGGTTCTTGCCTTCCTTGATGCGCTGCACGATTTCCGTGCCTTCTTCCATGATCGTCAGGTCAGCGGAGAAGTTGGTGTCAAAGACTTTGTCGAAGCCGAGAGCGCGGAGACCGGCAACCAGTTTGCCGGTGATGGCAACACCCGGTTCAAAACCGAATTCCTGACCGACCGCAACGCGGACTGCCGGAGCAGTCTGAACAATGACCGTCTTGCTGGGATCGTTGATCGCAGCCCAGACTTTCTTCACATAGCTGATACCGGTAATGGCGCCGACCGGGCAGGCATTGACGCACTGACCGCAGAAGGTGCAGGAGGTATCCGCCAGCGGGATCATGCTGGCAGTGCCGACTTTTGCCTTGAAACCACGGCCGTAGCCGGTCAAAGCACCGACCGTCTGCACTTTGTTACAGACCGTTTCGCAACGGCGGCACATAATGCACTTGGAAAGGTCGCGCATGATGGCTTCGCTGGAGTTGTCAACGGGGAACTGGTTGACTTCGCCCTTGTACTGAACTTCGTTGATGCCGAATTCAGCAGCAAGTTTCTGGAGGCTGCATTCCCGGTTCTTCGGGCAGGTGAGACAGTCGTTCGGGTGGTCACTGAGCATCAGTTCCAGAACGGTTCTGCGGGCCTTGAGAGCGCGCTGGGTATTGGTGTGGACAACCATGCCTTCCATGACCGGAGTCGCGCAGGCAGGTGCCAGGTTACGGCGTTTTTCAACTTCCACCACGCAGATGCGGCAGGAGGCAGGCTTGTTGCCGATGCCGCAGCCGAGCTTTTCACAGTAGCAGAGAGTCGGAATTTTGATGTTCAGCTGTTTTGCTGCATCAAGAATCGTGGAACCGGCGGGAACAGAGACCGGCTTTCCGTTAATGGTAAGATTGACGGTATTCATAGTTTCGCACCTCAGTCCTTGATAATTGCTTTCTTCGGGCAGCCATCGATACAGGCACCGCACTTGATGCACTTTGCAGTATCAATAACATGCTTCTGTTTGAGTTCACCGGTGATGGCACCGACGGGGCACATACGTTTGCACTTGGTACAGCCGATACAGGCATCGGTGATCGTCAGCGTGAAGAGCTTGCGGCAGGTACCTGCCGGGCACTTTTTGTCTCTGACGTGTGCGATGTACTCATCCTTGAAGTAACGGAGTGTGCTGAGGATCGGGTTCGGGGCAGTCTGACCGAGACCGCAGAGCGCAGTATCAGTAATGGTGACAGCCAGATTTTCCAGTTCTTCCAGCATCTTTTCATCGCCATTGCCGTCGCAGATCTTTTCCAGCATTTCCAGCATACGGCGGGTACCGATACGGCAGGGCGTACACTTGCCGCAGGATTCGTCCTTGGTGAAGTCCAGATAGAACTTCGCCATGGCAGGCATACAGTCGTGTTCGGAAAGAACGATCATACCGCCGGAACCCATCATGGAGCCGATCTTGGAAAGGTTGCCGTAGTCGATCGGGGTATCCAGGTTTTCCTTGGTGATACAGCCGCCGGAGGGACCGCCGGTCTGGACAGCTTTGAATTCACTGCCGCCGCTGATGCCGCCGCCGATTTCATAGATGATTTCACGGAGCGTCGTACCCATGGGAACTTCCACCAGACCCACGTTGTTGATCTGACCGGCAAGAGCAAAGACCTTGGTACCGGAGTTGCCGCTGATCGTGCGCTTGAAGTCGCCGTTCTCATCGAGTTCAGCTTTCCAGTTACCGATCTTGCTGTACCAGGCAGCGCCCTTGAGCAGGATCATGGGGATCGCAGCATAGGTTTCCACGTTGTTCACGTTGGTGGAGCAGCCCCAGTAACCGCCGCCGATGTTGGCGGGGAAGGGCGGTTTCGTGGTGGGTTCGCCACGCTGACCTTCCATAGAGTGGATCAGAGCAGTTTCTTCACCGCAGACAAACGCACCGGCACCCAGCTTGATCGTGATGTCAAAGCAGAAGTCCGTGCCCATAATGTTGTCGCCGAGGAGACCCAGTTCACGAGCCTGCTTGATGGCAGTTTCGAGACGGGAGACAGCCAGCGGATATTCCGCACGGATATACACCAGACCGCGCTGTGCGCCGATGGCATAAGCGCCGATCGCCATTGCTTCGATGATGCTGTTGGGGTCGCCTTCCATAATGGAGCGGTCCATGAACGCACCCGGGTCGCCTTCGTCAGCGTTACAGACAATGTATTTTTCATCCGCCTTGACACCGGCAGCGATCTTCCACTTCAGACCGGTGGGGAAGCCAGCGCCGCCACGGCCGCAGATACCGGAGTTAAGGACTTCCTTAACAACATCTGCAGGCTGCATATCAAAGAGGCACTTGGCAAGAGCCTGGTAACCTTCGTTTGCCAGGTATTCTTCAATGTTTTCCGGATCGAGGAGACCGCAGTTACGCAGGGAGATACGTTCCTGTTTGGCGTAGAAGGACATCTTGGCGTAGTCCTGCACGCGGGTCTTCAGCAGCGGTTCGATGAACAGGAGGCGTTCCACCAGTTCTTTGCCGACAATGTGTTTTTCAACGATTTCTTTTGCATCATCGGGCGTGACCTGGACATAGAAAACGTTGTCCGGCATGACTTTCACGATCGGACCCTGTGCGCAGAAACCGAAGCAACCGGTCTGAATGACTTTAACATCATTTTCCAGACCGTTTTCTTTCAGGTACTTGTTCAGGTTGTCCATAAGCTGCTGTGCGTTGGACGCATGGCAACCGGTACCGCCGCAGCAGAGGATTTCTTTTTTCGCAGAGTGAATGTCATGTTCAGAAGTGCAACGGAGAGCAAGTTTGTTTTTGCAGCCGTTGTAAGCATCAATCAGAGCTTCTTTGCAAGTGATCTTATTCATCATTTTACCCCAGTTTCTTATACTCGTTGACAATTTCGACAGCCTTGGCAGGAGTGACTTTACCGTACACTTTGCCGTTGACCATCATAACCGGGGCAAGACCGCAAGCACCGACGCAACGGAGGGCGCTGATCGAGAAAAGGCCATCCGGAGTCGGATTGGTGTCAGCCTTGATGCCGAGTACGCGTTCCACTTCAGAAAGGACCTTTTCAGCACCTTTTACATAGCAGGCAGTACCCATGCAGATATCAATACAATATTTTCCCTTCGGTTCGGTGGTGAAGTAGTTGTAGAAACTGACGACACCGGAAACATGAGCTTCGGAGAGGAAAAGCTTCTGCGCAACGTGAACCTGGACTTCACGGGGCAGATAGCCGAAGATGGCCTGTGCCTTGTGGAGAACCTGGATCAGGCACCCCTGACGGCGATCATCGTTGCGATCAATACCAAGTCCGTCGATGAACTGATCCAGTTCAGCAAACTTGGCAACTGCTGCTTCAGACAAATTTTTGCAACACATTGATTTTTGTACCTTGAGTTTTTTTGTTAGCGTAAAGAACCTGCGTCCCGTGACGCACTTCTGCGTTTTTTTGTTTCAATCCTCTATTCTGCACCTCCATAGAGTAAAGTATTTTTTTCTCTTGCTATATTTGGAATGAACCATTCACAACCGATAATATAATACAATATCTTACGAATTTCAAACGCAAAAACAAAAAAAGATTAACATTTTAAGAACTGCGGATTCCGGGAACTGCTTTTATTTAATGATTGACAGAATGTTGTGAGAAAAAAATGAAAAATCAAGAAAAATCTCATTTTTTTTCATTTTTTTGTTTTTTACCCCTTTACAAATTGCTAAACTTGTGGTATAACATAAGATATACAACCGGAAAGAGCTTAAAACATATACTTTCCGGAAAACAACATAAGGAACGAAGAAGATGGCAGAAAGAGAACGCGGCAAGGTAAAGTGGTTCAACAATTCCAAAGGTTATGGCTTCATCGAGCGTGCACAGGGAGATGACATTTTTGTCCACTACAGTGCAATCCAGATCGAAGGTTACCGCACGCTGAAAGATGGCCAGGAAGTTGAATTCACGGTCCAGACTGGAGCGAAAGGACTCCAGGCAGAAGATGTTGTTCCTGTAACAGGCGAATAAACAACTCTGTACAGCGAAGAATACGGCGTTTGCTCACATCAGAGCAACGCCGTTTTTCTTTGCCTTGATCCGTTCCAGAAACTCGTAAGGAACGTGAAGATTGCCCATACCGGTACCTAAAGAAATTGTAGGTTGATTGTTGCCGTGGTAATCACTGCCGCCGGACAACAGTAAACCTAATTCAGCAGCGACAGACTGACTGATTGCCTGTTGCCGTTCCGTAAAGAGCGAATAACACCCTTCGACCCCGTCGATCCCCCATCGTATCAGTTCTTTCAAAAACTTACGCAAAAAAGCGCGGTCACCGCGGCGGTCATGCATCGGATGCGCCCAGAAAGCCAGACCTCCCGCCTGATGAATGATCCGGATCGATTCGTCGGGAGGTAAGTATTGTCTGGGAATATAAAAAGGTGTTCCTCGCTTCAAACACTTTGCGAATGCACTCTGGACAGATTCAAAGTATCCTTTTTTTACTAATGCTCTGGCAATATGAGGACGACCGACACTTTCTCCTTGTGCAAATTCGGCGACATCGTTATGTGTGATGTCAAATCCGGCAGTATTCAGTCGTTCAATCAACTTTTTGTTGCGTTCATCACGATTTTGCCGCAACAGTGCAAGAGGGGCGTTGAGATGTTCTGAAGTGCGATCCACGAAAAGACCGACAATATGTACCTCTTTGCTGAAAAGAGAGGTGGAGATCTCAATTCCGGGGATCGCTTCGATTGGCATCTCTTTTGCAGCCTGTTCAAATTCTTCGAGTCCGGAAATCGTGTCATGGTCGCAGAGCGCGACTGCCGAAAGTCCCACGCTGACAGCATTCTCCAATAGTTTTGTTGGAGAGTCCGACCCGTCAGATGCGGTGCTGTGTGTATGTAAGTCAATTTTTCGTTCAATAAGCATTTAAATTCCAGCCTTTCAGTTGAGCATAATATAACATTATCTTGAAAAAAATCAATATTATACTTTTTGAGAGTTGCAAATTTTTCCTGCCGGTGCTATATTAACAAAATATTTAAAAGAAACAACTTTTTTACCGGGAGTCGGAAAGATAATGAAAAAGACATCTTCAGAAGGTGCTGCGAGCAAAAGCAGTACCAAAAAAACGCCAAAGCTCAAGCTGAACAAAACGCAGAAAAAGCATTATGTCGATACTCTTATGAAACTGCGTGCAGAGTTCATGAGTCAGCTCCGTTATCATCAGGACGAAGCACTTTCATCCAAGAAAGATGCCGCAGGAGAACGTGCCGGAATGGCTACACATATGGCAGACCTGGGCAGCGATAATTTCCGGCACGATCTGGAACTTGGACTTCTTTCTGAAGAAGGTGACGTGATTCTGATGATCGATGAGGCTTTGCAGAAAATCGAAAACAACGAATACGGCATTTGCATTGAGTGCGGATGCGAGATCAGCCCGGCACGTCTGGAAGCAAAACCGTATGCCCGTTTTTGCACAAAATGCAAAGCAATGTATGAAGAAATGGAAGATCCTTCCAGACGGCATCGCTAATCGTTATGGTTCATAAAAAAATAGAGTGCAATTCGCTTGACGAGCGCAAAACGATCGGCAGAGCAATTATGCTTTGTCTCATTCTTGCCGTTTTTGATCAGATCACAAAAGAAGCCGTAATTGATACGATCCCGAAATTTTCAAAAAAAACAGTCATACCCGGCTTTTTTGACCTGACCTACGTTACAAATCCCGGCGCTGCATGGGGAATCATGGAGGGGAAGGGCATTTTATTGTTGACGATTTCTATGGCTGTTGTTGTGGCGATGATCCTCTTCTTCAGAAAACTGTGTGACGGATGGCGCGAACGTTATTATGCTCTGCTCCTTGTTGTATCCGGCGTTCTGGGAAATTCTTACGATCGGATCTTCCGAAGCAGTTATGGTAAATTCTGCGATGGTGAAGTTGTTGACTTCCTGTCCTTCCATATCGGAAATATTCGCTGGGCTGTCTGGCCTTCTTTTAATGTTGCAGATACGGCGATCTGTATCGGTGTCGGATTGTTTGTCCTGTCTAATTTTATTCGCCCGGAATCAGAAAAAAAAGATGCAAAAACGAACGCTGCGTGATTTTGTTCGTGCAGACGGACAAATGCCCATTATTATGGGACCAACGGCATCGGGAAAATCATCCCTTGCATTAAAAATTGCCTCGCTTTGCGGTGGTGAGATCGTTTCTGCTGATTCCATGCAATTATATCGCGGGTTGGAGATTGGAGTTGCAAAGCCAACTGCCGAAGAACAAAAAACAGTCCGGCATCATCTTCTCGATATAATGGATATTACGGAAAAGTCGGATATTTTCCGTTTTTGCACGGATGCGGAAAATGCAATAGCAGATATTCGTTCCCGCAATAAATTGCCTGTTGTTGTCGGCGGCAGTGGACTTTATCTGCGGGCTCTTATTTATGGACTTGATCCCCTCCCTGCTGATCAGACGCTCCGGGACGAGCTTGATGCAAAATATGATAATGAACAACATTTTCCTGAATTGGTCGACTTTATGCAGAAGCATTGTCCGGATGATTGTGCAAAATTTTATCAGCACCGGAGAAAACTGATCCGGGCTTGTGAAGTTTATATGCTGACCGGTCAACAAATAACCCATCTGCAAAATGTGCAGAAAAATAAAGCTCCGCGTTCTGATGCAAAAAGCTTTGTTCTTGTCTGGGAACGGGATATTCTGAAACAACGTATCCGGCAGCGTGCGGAAGAAATGTTGAAGACCGGTTGGATCGATGAAGCCGCGCTGTTGATCCGTAACGGGTTGCTTCAGACACCCACCGCATGGCAGGCACTGGGGTACTCTCTCATTGCAAAGTTCCTTGAAGGAAAAATGAACCGGGCTGAACTGTTGGAATCAATCAGCATTGCAACCTGGCAGTTTGCAAGACGGCAGATTACCTGGTTCGCACATCAGCATCCGGAAGCTGAATTCATACAGATGCCTTTTGAGTTCTGTAAAGAATAAGCTTTTTTGCAAAAAAGTTCCAGAAGAAAACGATTACAGTCGCAACGATTTTGGAAAGCAGATAATGTATACCCCATAAATCGGTCAATGTATACATGATGATCTCCGTGTAAAACAACCCGGCAAAACAGATCAGGAAAAAGATCAATCTTTCCCGCATCTTGTTCTGTAAGGTCACCTTAAATACAAGAATTTTCGTAAAAATAAAATTGGCAACAACTCCACCGCAAAAAGCAAGTCCTGCAGCAAGCAGGTAATTAACGGCGCAATACTCTTTCAGAAAAAAAAGAATGGCATAGTCGACAACAAAAGAAATTCCTCCGACAAAAAGATAACGGAAAATTTGTAATGCCGTAGAATCCGTTTTTGCGTAACAAATCTGTTTCAGATACGATAACATATCAGGAAAGCCGTCCAGTGATATAAGATAGTGCAAATTCCACCCGGAGAATATGACTGCCAAGCTCTACACTCTCAAAGCCAAGCTCCCGGAAGCGTTCAATTTCTGCTTTGATAAAACCGCCTTCCGGTCCGATTGCAACAACGAGTTCCTGATCTCCCAGATCGCGGGGGCAGGGAATTGCATCGACCGGATGGGCAACAAGGCGGCGGCAGGTTATGTGTTCAGCTTCTTTTTCACGCCACTCACGAAAGGAATGAAAGAATTTTAACTGTGGGGCAATGGTGTCAACACCCTGTTCCAGTCCCAAAAATATTTCATTCGCAATATTTTCCGGCATCATCGCCGAACTGTTCCAGTAGCTTTTTTCGACTCTTTCCGTTTGAATAAATGTGGCTTCCGGAATCCCCGCAGATGCGAGAAAATGCAGGCATTTTTTGAAGCTCTGCGGACGGGGCAGGGCAATCACAAACTTCAATTTTTTCTTTTGCGGCGGATCTTTATCCAGATTAAGAATTCTTAAACGGGCTTCCTTTTTGGATGGAACGATCAATTCAGCCTCTCCAATCTTTCCATCCAGTACACCGGTCTTGATCCGGTCTCCTGCTTTACCATGAAGCACACTGGCAATGTGCAGAGACTGCTCCGGCGTTGCTGTAAAAATGCCGGAATCGTCAATTTTATCTTGCTGAATAAGTAAAAGATTCATGTTCAACAGTTCATCATCAATTTGTCGATGGCTTGCAAAATCGTTTCCGGTTCACTCATTCTGCCTTTTCCATTGTCTCCGCAGGCAAGATGTCCGCTCTCCGGACCGATAAAGAAAACACCACGCTTCTTTAAGATTTCCACATTGTCGCAATAAGCAGGACTTTCCAGCATACCGGTATTCATAGCCGGAGCAAGCAGGACTTTTCCGCGGAATGCAAGGGCAGTTGTGGACAATGCTTCATCTGCAATTCCATGCGTGTATTTTCCGATAAAGTTTGCAGTGCAAGGTGCAACAACCAGCAGCTTTGCCTGCTGTGCCCAAGCGATGTGAGCCGGTTTCCATTCCGGAGTCGCAAATAAATCAGTCAATACAGGATTGCCGGAAAGCGTAAAAAAAATCCGTTCCGAAATCAATTTACGCGCATTGGGGGTCATCACAACGAGGACATTATACTTCTTTGCAAGTTTACTGCAAAGATCTGCCGCTTTGTATACGGCGATCCCTCCGGTCACACCGAGAATAACCGTTTGCTTTTCAGTCGATTCATTCATAGAAAGGAGACTCCTTCATTCTTTTTACTGCAAGACGCTGCGATTCGATCAGTGCTGTAAAACGGGCTGCTGCACTTTCCAGTTCGTCGTTCAATATTACATAGTCATACCGGTTCCAGTATTCCATTTCCGTGCGGGCATTTTTCAACCGGCGTTCAAGCGTTTCTTCCGTTTCTGATCCTCTGCCCCGCAAACGTTTTTCCAGCTCGGTATAAGATGGAGGCATCACAAAAACAAAAACGCAGGATTCGGCAAAAAAAGGTTCTTTTCTGCAGAGATCGCGCAACTGCATCGCTCCCTGTACATCAATGTCCAAAAGGACATCCATCCCCCGTTCCATCCGTGAGACTAATTCACTTTTCAGGGTTCCGTAAAAATTCCCATGGACTTCAGCGTGTTCTGCAAAGGCATCCTGATCAAGCAGCGACTTGAATTTTTCCCGGGAAACAAAATGGTAATCCACACCATCCTGCTCGCCTTCGCGCGGCTGTCTGGTGGTGCAGGATACAGAAAATTCAAAGCCGCCGGTCGACTGAAGGGCTTTTTTGTATAATGTCGATTTCCCGGAACCACTCGGTCCGGAAAGGATCAAAACCATTCCGTTGCGTTTTGTATTCATTTTTTGGAGAATCCTTTTATAAGGTTTGCCAGATTGCGGGAGAAAAATGCAAGATCTGCCGGTCCGTTTTTGATCGCTTCTTCCAGCGAGATATGCCCGCTGGATATACTGAAAGCATAGTCAAAAAGATGATTGAATTTTGCGAGATCACCGACAAGCGCACCGGAAAGCAGCATTACAGGAACTCCGGCTTCATGGGCTGCAGTCGCCACTTCACCGCAAAGTTTTCCGGATTCTGTCTGCGAGTCTGTCTGTCCTTCGCCGGTAATAACAAGATCCGCTCCCCGCAGATGTTCATAGAAATGAGACGCCTCCATAATCAAACGGGCTCCGGAGCTGCTGACAGCATTACAAAATGCACGCAATCCTGCCCCCAAACCACCGGCAGCACCATCTCCCGGTTCGTTCACTGTTTCAAGAAAGCCCTGTTTCAGCCATACTTGTGCAAGAATTGATAAATTGTTTTCCAGTATTTCCACCATTTCCGGTGTTGCACCTTTCTGGGGACCAAAAACATAAGCTGCACCTTCCGGACCAAGCAGAGGCGAGGTTACATCGCAGGCAACTGAAACTTTTACGTTTTTTAATCTGGGATCAACGTCAGAGCAATCGATATGATCCAAATTTGCAAGACATTCTGCGCCAAGTCCAAGTTCATTTTCTGCTTTATCAAGAAACTTGAAACCGAGAGCCTGTGCCATACCGGCGCCACCATCAACTGTCGCACTGCCGCCAATACCGATCGTGATTTTTGTCGCACCATCATCCAGTAGTTGACGGATCAATTGTCCTGTGCCAAAAGTTGTTGCTTTCAGCGGATTCAGATCTTTACGGTCGACCAGAGCGATCCCGCTGGCAGATGCCATTTCTATAACACCTGTTTTCTCTGCCGGGTTATAGGCATACTCCGCTTCAACTTCACTTCCCAATGGACCTTTGACTTTGACAGATCTCAGCTCCGCTCCGGTTGCCGCTGCAAGCGCACGGGTTGTGCCGTCACCACCATCGGCAAGGGGGAGAGAAATAATCTCCCAATCCGGACAGACTTCGTGAAATGTTTTTTTGATGATATCGCAGATCTGCGGACTGGTCATATTCGATTTGAATTTATCTGGCGCAAGGATGATTTTCATATTGCTTTCCTCAAAATCTCATAGATAATTTCTTTGGCATCATTCAGCGCAACCGGGCGTGGTGCAGTCTGTAATTTTACCGGATTCAATACTGCATCGGCTGCAATTTTTTCAACCATCTCACTATCGAAACCATCAACTTTTGAAAGTTTTTGGAATGGTGATACTTCTGCAATAAAATGCTCGCAGGAACGGATTATATCTTCCGGCGTTTCTCCATTGAAGATTGCACGCAATTTCATTGTTTGTTTTACAATTTCCGGAAGACCGCCTTCCAAATAGTATCGCCAGAAATGCGGCAACAACAATGCCACAGCAAATCCATGAGGCACTTTGCCCCACATCGAGTAACTGCACAGGTGGGGCAGGGCGGTCGGACGACACGCAATACACATCCCACCCAATGCTGCCGCTGCTGCAAGCATCGACCGGGCTTCCGGCTGTTCGGCGCAGGGGAGGGCGTGTTTGATCAGTTCAATACTTTTCAATGCCCAACTTTCTGCTTCCGGAGCCGCATCTTTTGCCCGGAAATTCAGCAACGATTCAATCGAGTGTGTCATCGCATCCAATGCTGTTGAAACGGTCAGAGCGTTGTCCATAGAATATGTCAGTTGCGGAACAAGGATCGCCAATGCCGGAACGATCTGTTTGTCCACAATGATATATTTCAGATTTTTCTCCCGACAGACAATATTGGAATAAGGTGTGATTTCAGAGCCGGTTCCGGACGTGGTCGGAATACAGATCACGCGCTGAAATGTCTTTTGAGGGAACTTTTCAGAGGCAACATTGGCACCGAAAAGATCGACAATATCCATTTCTGTCTGCCAGGAGAGGTATGCCGCTTTTGCCGCATCAAGAACACTGCCGCCACCAACCGCAATAACGAAATCCGGACTGACCGCATTCATCGTTTCTACGATGGAACGGATCGTATTCGTATCCGGTTCAGCCGGAACTCCGGAGAAGATCTGAGGCGTAATGCCAGATCTTTGCCATACTGCAGCAAGGCGTTCTGCGGCTCCACTGCCGAGAAAGGAGTTCCTGCCACCGCAAATCAGCAGAACACTCTTTGGCGTTCTGGAGCAAACTTCCTGTTCCAGTCGGTCAAAAGCATTCTCTCCGAATACAATTTCAGTCGGAGAATAACTCTCCAGCATTTTTTTTGCGATGGCAAGCATAATCAAAAAAGCTTAGCGGACAACAAAGTTGACAACCCGTTTCGGAACGGCGATAACCTTAACCACAGTTTTGCCTTCCAAAGCCTTCTGTACAGTTGCATCTGCTTCTGCAAGACGCTGCATTTCAGCGGCATCTGCTTCAACCGGCATCATAATCCGGGCTTTCGGCTTCCCAAGAACCTGAATCAAAACTTCAACTTCGTCTTCTTTGATGAACGCTTCGTTGTATGTCGGCCAATCCTTGAGGGAAACAGGTGCTGCATTTCCGAGAATTTCCCACATTTCTTCTGCAATATGCGGAGCGTAGGGGGCAAGCAGCAGCACATAGGCTTCTGCAGCTTCACGCGGCATGACAGAAAGTTTGGAAAACTCGTTCAGGAAGATCATCATCTGACTGATCGCGGTATTGAAGTTCAGGGATTCTGTATCTTCGGTAACTTTCTTGATCGTGGCATGGAGCAGGCGTCTCTGGTCTTTTGTCAATTCCACTGCATCAACCGGTGTTTCGGCGATCATTTTCCAGGAACGCTTCAGAAAACGGAACACACCTTCCACGCCCTTGGTGCTCCACGGTTTAACTGCTTCCAGCGGTCCCATGAACATTTCATAGAGGCGCATACTGTCTGCTCCGTATTCACGGATCACATCGTCCGGATTGACCACATTGCGGAGAGATTTGGACATCTTGGCAGGGAATTCGGTAAGTTTTTCGCCGGTTTCTTTGTGGACAGGACCATTATCTGTAAAGTCAACCAGGTTGGTCGGGATCAGGGCTCCGCGACCGTCCTTATAGGAAATACCGAGGATCATGCCCTGATTGACAAGTCTCTGGAAGGGTTCGGGTGTGGAAACAACACCGATATCAAAGAGGACTTTATGCCAGAACCGTGCGTAAAGCAGGTGAAGCACAGCGTGTTCTGCACCACCCACATAAAGGTCAACCGGCATCCAGTATTTTTCCTTTTCCGGATCTACAAAACACTTGTCGTTTTTCGGGTCGATATAGCGCAGGTAATACCAGCAGGATCCTGCCCACTGGGGCATCGTGTTGGTTTCGCGTCTGCCGTGTTCACCCGTCACCGGATCAATATAGTCCAACCAATCGGTTGCGTGGGCGAGGGGGGATTCCCCGTTACCGGTCGGTTTGAATGTGTCCAGATCAGGCAGAGTGATCGGCAGATCTTTTTCATCAGCAAGACGGATTTCGCCGGAATCCATAATGATAATGGGGAAGGGTTCTCCCCAGTAACGCTGACGGCTGAACAGCCAGTCACGCAGTTTGTAGTTCACCGTTTTTTTACCGATTCCGCGTTCTTCCAACCAGGCAATCGTCTTGGCTTTTGCTTCTACGACGCCCAGACCATTGATGTCAAGACCGTCGTTATTGGCAGAGAAAATACTCTTGCCGTCACCGGTCCAGCAGGCTTTCCCTGCAAGAACATCTGCCTTGCAGGTCTTTGCTGTAGCACAATCTTCTTCTGTGGGTTCGATGATACACTTTACAGGAATTCCAAACTTCACTGCAAATTCAAAGTCGCGGGTATCGTGCGCGGGAACAGCCATAATGGCGCCGGTCCCGTAGCTGCTCAATACATAGTCTGCGATCCAAACCGGGATTTTTTCGCCGTTGACGGGATCAATGGCGTAAGCGCCGGTAAATGCACCAGTCTTTTCCGTATTCAAATCGGTACGGGCGAGGTCACTCTTTGATGCTGCAAACTTCTGGTATGCTTTGACTTCTTCCATTTTATCTGCAGTTGTGATCTGGTCGACCAATGCGTGTTCCGGAGAGAGTACCAGATAGGTCGCGCCGAAGAGGGTATCGGGGCGGGTGGTGTAAACAGTAACACTCTTTCCGGTTCCTTCGATCTCAAATGTAACTTCTGCGCCTTCGCTCTTGCCGATCCAGTTGCGCTGCATATCTTTGATCCCTTCGGGCCAATCCAGCAGGTCAATGTCTTTCAAAAGACGTTCGGCATATTCTGTGATCTTGAGAACCCACTGTTTCATCGGACGGCGGATCACAGGGTGATTTCCGCGTTCGCTCTTACCGTCAATCACTTCTTCATTTGCAAGAACGGTACCGAGGGCAGGGCACCAGTTGACAGGAATTTCATCAATATATGCAAGTCCTTTTTTATAAAGCTGCATAAAAATCCACTGTGTCCATTTGTAATATCCCGGATCGGTCGTGTTGATTTCACGATCCCAGTCATAGCTGAAACCAAGGGATTTGATCTGGCGCTTGAATGTTGCCACATTCTTTTTCGTTGTTTCGGAGGGATGAGTTCCCGTTTCGATCGCATACTGTTCAGCAGGAAGTCCGAATGCATCCCACCCCATCGGGTGCAATACATTGTAACCGCGCATCCGTTTGAAGCGACAGAAAATATCCGTTGCCGTGTAACCTTCCGGATGGCCGACATGGAGACCTGCTCCGCTCGGATACGGGAACATATCCAGAACATACAGCTTTTGTTTCGGCGAAAGATCCTCTGCGTGGAATGTTTTATTTTCGTCCCAATAATTCTGCCATTTTTTCTCGATGGCTGCAAAATCGTAACCCATAAAGTGTAACTCCTTCCTGATGTTTTATATTTAGTAAATAATTATCCATACAATATAACCCGTCATTTCCATTCTTTCAAGTCTCTAATCTATTATTCTCTGTTTTTTTACCCGTGTGGCGGCTCCATCCGGATTCTTTATATCATCTCCAGTGCCGTAACCAGACATTGCATTATGTTTATTGACTTTTATCGTCAAAAGTTATAAAAAGTTATTGACAATCTATTCTTTGTGTTTTGTAACACAATGCTGTATAATGGATTATAATCCAATAACCCCTGCTCTGTTTTTATTTTCGATTTTACATAATCTATATTATGCGACATTGTAAAACAGAAAAAGAGGGGGCAATTAGGGCAACAAAACAATGGATCAGTCAGAGATTTTTGAAAGTCGAATTGCTGAAGTGAAAACTTGAGCAATAATCATCCTGTTGAGAAAGTGAAGTTCCTTTACATTCTACAACAGAAACCGGATCGGAGCGTTTGGTATCGTTCCGGAAAAAACAAAGAATCGTTACAGTGCGGGGATATAATGATTATGCTTCTTTTCAAAACCGATCGTTGTGTCGGAGCCATGTCCGGCAATGACGCGGGTATCATCCGGAAGCTGATAAAGACGATTCCGGATGGAGTCAGTGATCTGCTCGTAATTTCCGCCGGGGAAATCCGTTCTTCCGATACCGCAATAAAAGAGGGTGTCACCGGCAGCAACCGTATGGAGTTCTGTAAAATAGAAAGAAGCTCCACCGGGTGTATGTCCGGGGCATGGTATAATAATCAAGCCTTTATCTTCCGGAAAATTGCTGTCCGGACGGGGGAGGTCTTTTGCCGCCGGGAAATAAGGCGGATAAGCGTTATCGGGGCTGAGATAAAGGGGAATATCAGCAGCATTTACATAGAGTCGATCTAAATTCAATGCCTCAGCCACCTGCCCTGCAGCAGAAATGTGGTCGAAATGAGCGTGAGTCAAAATGATTCGATATGCGGTAACATTTTCAAATTCAGCGATTTTTCGTAAAATCTTCTGAGCTTCTCCTCCCGGATCAATAATGTAAAGAATGTTTGATGCCGGATTCTGGATCAAAACACAATTTGTTTCGAGCATTCCGACCGGGATAACCTGAATATATTTTTGCGAATCGATCATAATAGTACCCTTCCCTTTTATCAGTGCAGGTTTCCTGGACCCTTACGGTGTCCGGAGCCACCACCGGGCCAGTCATTACAGTGGTCTTTATTAAACGAAGTTGCATTGCCTTCTTTATCGAAGGATACCGGTTTTTCAAGCCAGTTTTTTCCCTGTTCGCGCCAGAGAGGATCGCTGATTTTTTCCAGCGCTTTATGGTAGCGAGTGCAGTAATGGGCATCATCCGGATGTTCTTTCATCATTTTTTGCCAGGCTTCATCCAGTGTAGAGCTGTCGCCCAGCAGCGGTACATATTTTGTCAGGAAGATGATCCAGCCTTTGTCATTCTGTTCAAAACCGGAAACCGGTTCCAGAGATACCGGGATCAGCGCCACTTCGGTAAAGACCGGTAACACAAGATTTCCTGCTGCAAAAGGCGGTTTGTATCCGCTGTCTTCCGTTTTGATTCTGCCGAGCGGCTTGGCAAGAGCATCTGCTTCAATGTCATGAACGCCTTGTTTCAAGTTGTTCTGTGCAGCAGAAATATCATCTGCGGCTTCCATTCCCTTGAACGGTTTTCCCAAGTCCCCTCCCCCTTTTTCATTCAACATATTCCCGGTGATGGTTTTTGTGGGCTGTTCCATACCGAACCAGGCGAGTGCACCGGAGTAGTAGTCGTACCCTTCCCTGAAATCATCCCGCAGATAGATCTTCCAGTAGTTTTTCATTTCTTCGTTGTATCTGGTCCAGGAAGAATCATAAACGCACCAGGTAAACTCGGGCAGGATATTGTAATTCAGGTCGGTATCATTAAGATTCAGGAAGGGAGCAATCTGTATCTGGATTCTTCCATCATCCAGGATCGTGTATTTGTACGGGTCATAAGTATCATAATAAGGCCCCAGGAGGGCAGTATCTCCGGCGAATGCGTTTTTATCTTTGTAACGGTTTGGAAAGACCTGCTCCAGATTTGCGTTGTGATAAGGAGCCGCACCGGTAAAGAAATCGATATGAAGAGGCAGGATTTCAGATTCTTCGAGGAAAGTATCGGTATAATCGCAATCGAAATTTCCCCACCAAGCGCCATTGAAATCATAATCACCGAGAAGGATATCTTTGAGTTCGCACCAGGAATTGGAAAGGATTGCTTCGTAAAACCATTTCTGTCCGATATAATGAGTCAGTGCATTCGGATCATCTGCACGGAGGATCGGCGCTCCGAGCCAGTTGACTTTTGAAAAAACAGCAACGCCGCGTTGATTGCCGCCGGAAGATTGATTGCCGGTTCTGAGAATGGCATCCAACATATTGGCATAAGGAATACGCCAAGAATAATTGTTGATGATTTGCGGAGCAACATCCGGGTCGCCGTAAAACTCGCCATCCAGAACATCGTCTCGAAGATCCTTCAAGGTTTCATTGGCGTCTGCATTGTATGTGACGCCGTTGTTTTTTGCCGCCTGCTGAGCGGCACCGTACCCGATGAGGGGGAGGACGAAAGAGATACGGGTCTGCATCTGGGAGAGCAGACCGACTGCAACTTTCAGTTTTGCTTTTTCCCGGATCACACGGCGGAGGTCTGCATCGATATGCGCGAGGTCGATCGCCATAACAATCTCGCCGTCTTCATCCCGCATGACTGAACCATCTTTGTTCATTGCAACGACGCGATATCCATCTTCATCCAGTACGTGCGTTGCCCAATAGATTTGTCCATCCTGTTCCGTGATACCGAAAAGAGAATCGGAGAGCAGGACCGTTGACGCTTTGACCAGATTCAGTTCACCGATGAGATTCAAGCTGTGCTGCTGCCAGGTTGCTCCGGTAAGAGCAGCTGAGTCGACCGCATTCTGCCCCTTGACTTTACCCCGTATTACGGTTTGGGTGTCAAAAAGAATAAATGCTGCTACTATAACAATGATCATCAGGATCAAGGCGAAAGCCAAAACCTGCCCGCCCTGCCCTTTTCTGCATTGTTTAATGATTCCGTAATTCATGATGCAGCACTATTCCTCAAGAAAAATCGAAGCGTGATTTGTCAACTCTGCTGATTTGGTCAGCGTGATATTGCCCTTTTCTGAGAAGATCTCATAGAGCGGCATTGTCAGTGGGTAGTTGTTAAAGCTGATCTCTGCTGTTGTTTTATCTCCGGAAATCTGCTGGCTTACAGAAAGGCTGGTGCTGTCAACGTGTGTTGCTTTACAAAAACTGCAACTGCCGCCGAGCATGGATTTTCCGTAATCCGGACAACGATAACTTTTATGGGAAACGATCTCGCTGTGCCAGTATTCATAGTCCATATAACGTTCACCTGCCATGTAGCGTTCAACCGCGCGTCGTTCTGCGGCGGTTTGACCGGCCCCGAATTCTCTGGAAGAATACGGCTGAACCATCGCTCCGGAAACAGGAATTGCTTTTACCCTGGCTTCCCGGTCTACCAGATAATCCGAAAAACCGACAGCTGAAGAACGTGCAGCCCGGAACGCAGCATACTCTGTAACCATTGCAGCCATAATAAACTGATATAGTTGCAGGATGCCGAACAAAACGATCAGCAAAACAAACAATGCAAAAAAGGATTCAAGAATGGAGGCATTCCGAATCCTTTTGAAAGTACCGGTTCTGCCGGATCTTTTCGTTGCTGATGAACGTATATCGTGCATAAAAACGTCAACAGAGAATAACGAACAGAGAATCAGTCGTTCCCAAGATCTTTCAGACTGTCTTTGGAACTTTCGATCGTTTCTGTTTCGCCGCCAAGTTCTTCTGTTGCACCGCTGAACATTTCACGGATACGGTCACTGAAAAGAGAAATCACGGTGATTGCAGCGATCGCAACAAGTGCCACGATAATAATGTATTCAACGATTGCCTGACCGCTCTGGGTTTTGCGGAACTTCTTGAGAAGATTCTGTTTCATGTTGTTTTTCTCCTGATGTTATAGTGAATTTTTCAGTTTTTACGAAAACGGTTCCCACGCCAGAAGAGAAAGGACTCTCCAGCCATGGCCGGTAACAGCTGCGAGTAAAAACAGGAGGGACAGAGAAACTACTACAAAAATTGCCGCCATAACAGCATATTCTGCAATAACTTGTCCACTACATATTTTTCTGTTTTTGTGCTTGTGCATGATCTGTTGCCTTATCTATCTGGCAAACAATAGCACATAAAACTTACGCTGTCAAGCCGTTCTCGCAAAAAAAGTTGCTTTTAAATAGAAATATCTTGTCTGCCAAGCCGTTTTGCTACGATTGTGTTGTTCTCATCCAGCACTACGACTTTGGGGAGATGAGTTTTGCTTTCTTCTTCTGTAAAGTAGGCAAAACACATAATTGTGACAATATCCCCAACTGCTCCGCGATGAGCTGCTGCACCATTCAAGCAGAATGTTCCACTGCCTGCCGGACCGGGGATTGCATAGGTTTCCAATCGGTTGCCGTTTGTTGCATTCACAACGAGGATCTTTTCGTAGGGAAGGATTCCTGCTGCGTTCAGATAGTCAATATCAATTTCAAGACTGCCTTCATAATCAACATCACAAGCAGTCAGTCTTGCGCGGTGAATTTTGCCTTTCAGAAGTTCAAGCTGCATTTTTATACCTTTCGTAATAGTTTGCCACTCGTTTAATATACACCATAATCTTTGATTTTGAAAGTTAATAAGAAAAAAATGTATCATTTTTCTTGTTTTTCTTGGCTTCTGCTGTAAATTATAACAAGCAACAAACAGGAGAAATATTATGAATCAGATTCTTGCCGCAACCCACAATCAACATAAGATCGCAGAATTTCAGGAGATGCTTACCGCAAATCATCTGGAAATACAAATTGTGAATCCATCCACTTTTTCCGGTTTTCCTGAACTGATTGAAAACGGAGAAACTTTTGAGGCAAATTCCGCAATGAAAGCTGAACAGGCAGCCGCATTTGCAAAGATGACTGCATTTGCCGATGATTCCGGTCTGGCGGTGGATGCTCTCCATGGCGCACCCGGTATTTATTCCGCACGCTATGCCGGAGAAAATGCAACGGATGCCGACCGGATCGCAAAACTTTTGAACGAAATGAAGGGGGTTGCTGACCGGACTGCCCGTTTTGTCTGTGTGATTTCCATTGCTCATTGCGGAAAAAGGATCGCTGCCTTCCGGGGCGAAGTCGTCGGTACGATCGCCCAATCCCCTGCCGGAAGTAAAGGTTTTGGTTATGATCCGGTTTTTATCCCTGCCGGTTACAACAAGACTTTTGCTGAACTTGGTGCAGATGTCAAAGATAAAATCAGTCATCGTGCCCGGGCTTTTGAAAAAGCGATTGCGTTTCTCCGGGATAATATTCTCCCGGACGGAGGTTTCAAATGGTCCTGAAAAAAATAATCTTATCATTTTTCCTTTTGACAACCGGAATGTTGCAGGCTGAAAATCTGGTCTTTTCCGGTACACCGGCGGCTGGCAAAGAGTTTCTTTGTACGTTTTCTGTCAAAGAAAATATCAGCCGGAAGATGGAGATTCGCGGCGCAAAAGAACCTCCGGTGCAAGTTGCTGCAACAGATTTTGTATTGACCGGGCTTCTGAAAATCCGTCAAAACGACAAAAAGGCTTTTATTTTTCAATTTATTCCGGATTCCTTTATCTGGCTGGACGCAGGAAAACAGCAAAATGAACAAGCCTTGCGGAAAGTCGGCATTGATGTTGCTCTGGATGCAACAGGTGCTTTGCGGCTTTGCAGGGTTGCTCCGGATCAGCGTCCGGATTCAGAACGGATCACCATATCTCCTGCTTTGCAAAATGCTCTTTTGCAGTTGGGAAGATCGCTTCGTGCAAAACCGAATGCAATACTCGGTCCTGATGCCATCCGGAAAACAGGTGATTTCTGGCAAGTCGATGAACAGCTGATTTCTGCAATCGCAAAGAACCGGGATGTCTCAACCGTCAACAAGAGCGATTGGGATTCCAAAGTGCTGTTTACCCGACAGGAAAAGTTTTTTGATGTTTTTGTCAATCGTATTGATGTCAATCTCTTTACCAATCGCATCCCCGGATATGATTGCCGGATCAATATGACTTATCTGTTTCCGGTTGTCGACGCAAAAAATACAGGAGCCGTTTCCTATATTATGGATTGGATGGAATGTGTTGATAAGATGATGCTGGACTCGAATCCGATCTTTTCCGGAACAAAAATCGTTGAGATCAAAACTTTGACTGTTCGCAGAGATCTCGTTCCTGCGCAATAACGGCGATGGTTCAACGGCGCCAGAAGCTGGGCAGCAGCAGGACCAGCATTGTGTAAAGTTCCAAACGCCCCAGGAGCATTTCAAGTCCCAGAATCACTTTTGTTCCGGCAGGCATCCAACTGTATGAATATGCCGGTCCGACCTCTCCAAAACCGGGACCGACATTGGCAAGCGCAGTAACAGAAGCAGTAACAGCAGTTTCCAATGAAATTCCGGGGGTTACAAATGCCACGATCAATGCAAAAAGAAAAACGAGCATAATGAACATGGCACAAAAACCGATCGTCTTTTGGATCGTGCTGTTCTCGCAGCGGATATGATTGATCCGGATGTCCTGCAACTGGTGAGGAAATAAACAGCGACGGATCTCAGAATAGGCGTATTTGCCAAGCAAAAGGATCCGTACACATTTGATCCCGCCGGAAGTTGATCCTCCGCAGGCTGAGATAAACATCAGAATAAAGATTATAACGCAGGCTGAGCTTGGCCAAACATTGTAGTCGCTTGTTGAAAAGCCGGTCGTAGTAATAATGGAAACGACCTGAAACAGTGCTGCCCGGATCGAATCCCCCGGATTTTTGTAATACTCTGTTTTGCCTAAAACATCGACACCGCCAGCCTCCGTAAAATACAGCGCTGCCGCGATCAATGCGCTGGTGATCAGGATTACAGCTATATAAAAACGGAATTCTTCATCTTTTTTATAGGAAAGAAAATTGCCGCGAAAAAACTGAAAATGCAGTGCAAAATTGCAACCGGCAAGAGTCATAAAAACAATCATAACCCATTGAATGACCGGACTGTTCCAGTATGCTATACTTGTCTGTTTTGTAGAAAAACCGCCTGTCGCAAGGGTTGTCATTGCATGGTTCAGAGCATCAAACCAATCCATACCGCAGCACAGCAGCAGAAGTGTCTGGGTCAGAGTCATCAATACATAAACGATCCATAAAATTTTAGCTGCATCTGCAATCCGGGGGGCGATCTTGCTTTCCATGGATTTTATACCGGAGACTTCTGCATTGTAGAGAAGCTGACCTCCGATATTCATCAAAGGAAGGATGGCAAGCGAAAGAACAACGATCCCCATACCGCCAAGCCATTGAGTCAGACTTCGCCAGAAAAGAATTCCGAACGGTAAACTTTCTACGCCCTGCTGTAAAACTGCCCCGTTTGACAAAACAAGATTGCGATCGATCACAGATGCTCCGGTCGTAGAGAAGCCGGAAGCTGTTTCAAAGAATGCATCGGAAAAGCTCATACCGCAGGTGAGCATATAAGGAATCAGACCGATGAGTGTTGCGGCAAGCCAGGAAAGCCCGACAATAGCGAACCCTTCGCGCATACCGGCTTTACGGTCCTGTTCGTTCTGGGGACGGAGCAGAATCGCACCGCTGCCGGATAATGCCAGCAGAACGAGTGCGCAAACTGTCAGTTTAACAGCAACGGGAAACGGGTCCATACAAAAAGAAAGAAGCCCTGCCCCCAACATTGCGATCGAAACGGCAGAAAGAATCACCAGAATCAAAAAAAATACGATTTTTTTATTCATGTGTTATGATCTTTCTTTGGGAAAGAGCGGTTCCAAACGTTTTGCTGTATCTCGGGTCACGATCGTTATTACGGTGTCCCCCAACTCAAGGCAAGTGGTGCCTGTAGGGGTGATTACTTCGTTTTTCCGGAAGATCAGCGCAAGAACCGTGCAAGGAGGTAACACGCAGTCCTTCAATGCTTTGCCGAGCAAAGGGGAGCGGGAGGAAATGTTAAATTCTGCGAGACGGGCTCCGAAATTCATCAAGTTTGCATCCAGACGCAATGTCCCGCCGCCGAGAAAACGCAGAATCGTATTCACGGAAGTAAGTGTAGCACTGAAACCGCAATCAATCAAATCCATCGTCGGGACGATCCGTATATATTCCGGTTTATGGGTCAAGGCGACCACCTTTCCCGCCCCCAATCGTTTGGAGATGATGCAGGAGAGAATATTGTTTTCGTCATCATCTGCAGCGCTGACAAAAACATCGGCGGCGGAAACACCAGCTTCGTCCAGCAAATCTTCATCGGTGGGGTCTCCATGCATCAAAATGATTCCGGATTCCAGATCATCAAGAACGCTTTCTGCGATTCGCTTGTTTGGTTCGATCAGTCGCACATCATAGCCGGAGGATGCTGCTTTTCGAGCAAGCATCATCCCGGTCACCCCTGCTCCGGCGATTACAATTCTGCCGTGCTTGATCTGTTCGGAAGGGCTGGTGACCCATTCAATACAAGTCTCCACATGGTCCCGGCGTCCGGCAATATAGATCTTGTCATCCGATCCGAGAATTGTGTTCCCGTGAGGAATCAAAAATTGAGAGCCATGCAGGACTGCTGCAATACGGACATTTTCAAAAATGGAACCGCAGGCAATATCACTCAAGCGCATACCGAGCAACTGAGAAGAGCTGCTGATCCGGACGATTGCCATACAGGCATCCGGATGACCGAACCGGATCTTTTCAAGCACGGCATTGTTATTCAGGACCTCAAAGATTTTCCGGACAGATGACTCCGGGGTGGAAAAAGTTGCCCAAATCCCGAAGTCGTCGTGAGTGATACCATCCTTTTCGGATATGCTGTCCGAGCGGAAAAGACGGCATATTGTCTGCTTGATACCGAAACGGGAAGCAAGCTGGCAGGAAAGAATATTCGCTGCTTCATCACCGCTGACCGCAATCAGGGCATCTGTCGTTTCAATTCCTGCTTTTTTCAGCGTTTCAATACTGGTACAGCTGCCGCAGATTCGCTGGATATCCAGTTTATCCCCAAGCCGTTCCAGTTCTTCATAATCGCTGTCCAGAATTACAACATCATGCCCCTGTTCGCAAAGGGTCTTTGCCAGAAGCCTTCCGAGTTCACCTGCTCCGATTACGATTATCTTCATAATTGTTCCACTCCCGTTCAATGGTGAAATGGTCAAACAAAATCAAATTCTGTAGCAAACAGTTCAGCAAGTTTTTCACAGGCTTCTTTTTCGTTCGGTCCTTTTACTTCGATCGTAACTTCATCCCCCTTTTGAAGCCCCATGGAAAGAAGGTCAAGAATGCTGTTCAAGCGCACCTTGCCCCGTTTGGATTCTGCCGTAAATTCATGTCCGGAAAACTTTGCGGCAACTGTCATGATCGCACTCGAAGGGCGGCAATGGATTCCCGCTTTATTCCGGATCGTCACGGTCCTGCGTTCCATATATTTTTCTCCTGATTTGAAATCTGTTCCTGTCTTATGCGTTATAATATAACACATTTTTCTTTTTTTTCAAATATCAACTTGAAAAATCAATATATTAAGCTATTTTACGGTATGATGAAACAGCGCGCACAAAGGAATAAAACATTAACTCTCTCTGAAGCTGACCGCAAGCGGCTTTCCTCTGTTTTTTATACAAAAGTCCCAAAGACAGTAAATGACGCCCTGATAAATGCAGAACTCCTTGATTCTCTGCCGTCTTTGCCAAATCAATTTGCGGATATGCTGTTCCTTGATCCACCGTATAATCTGGATAAGAATTTTAATGGTTTCCGTTTTAAGAAGATGGATCACGCACAATACCGTGCCTGGATTGAATCCTGGTTCCCTGCTCTGCTCCGTACCTTGAAGCCTCATGCTTCCATCTACTTTTGCGGAGACTGGAAAAATTCCGCCGCGATTTTTGAAGTCCTTGAAAAGTATTGTGTCGTGCGCAACCGGATCGTATGGCAGCGTGAAAAAGGGCGTGGCGCTGCTGCAAACTGGAAAAACAGTTGCGAGGATATTTGGTTCGCTACCATTGGAAACGATTATAAGTTCAATCTGGATGCTGTAAAGATACGCAAAAAAGTTATAGCCCCTTACCGGACAAAGGATGGCGAACCGAAAGACTGGCAGGAGGATGCAAACGGAAAATTCCGCCTCACCTGCCCCGGAAATTTCTGGGATGATCTCACCGTTCCTTATTGGTCAATGCCGGAAAATACGGATCATCCAACACAAAAACCGGAAAAATTGCTGGCAAAATTGATTCTGGCAAGTACGGATCCGGGTGATTTCGTTTTTGACCCGTTCCTCGGCAGCGGTACAACTGCGGTCGCAGCGAAAAAGCTGGGACGCCACTTCTGCGGTATCGAGATGAATCAGGAATACTGCCTCTGGGCGGCGGCACGGCTGGAACGGGCGGCACAGGACCAAACGATCCAGGGATTTGAAGACGGTATTTTCAAAGAGAGAAATACTTGACTTTTTGTAATTCTGTTTTATATTACAAAAATGTAAAACAGAAAGGTTTTGAAATATGTCCTTCACGAACTCGTTACCACAGGAAATTACTGTTCTGCAGGAAATCAGTTCCGCTGTCGTTCACCAAAAGGATGTCACCGCCCTGCTCTATGGAATCCTGGATGTTCTGAACCGGCGAATGGGGATGCTGCGCGGGACATTTACGCTTCTGCGGGGCGATACTCTTGTGATCGAAGCGTCTCACGGGCTTGATGCCGCCGAACGGGAATTGGGAAGATACCGGATTGGTGAAGGTATCACCGGTCATGTGGCAGAAACCGGAAAGTCTCATGTGGTACCGGATATCCGCAATGACAACCGTTTTCTGAACCGGACAAAATCCCGCAATTACAACCGGCAGGTGGCGTTCATCTGTGTTCCTATTATCTTTCTGGAAAAAGTAATCGGTACTTTGAGTATTGACCGGCTTATTACGCCGGAGACCAACTTGGAAAACGATACAGCTTTATTGGAGATCATCGGAAATCTGACGGCAGATGCAGTCGGTGTTCGGCAGAAGGAGCTGGAAGAACACCAGAAACTGCTGGAAGAAAACAAGAAACTGCGCGCCATGCTGACCGCCGATACAGGCGGATTCATCGGCAACAGCAGTGCAATGCAGCAGGTTACCGCCCAGATCCGGCAAGTGGCACCTTCCAATGCCATTGTGATGATTCGCGGCGCATCCGGAACAGGCAAAGAACTCGCCGCCCGGGCGATCGTTAACCTTTCTCCGCGTAAAGCAAGTCCCTTTGCAACATTAAACTGTGCCGCAATGCCTGCCGATCTCGTAGAAAATGAAATCTTCGGTTATGAAAAAAATGCCTTTGCCGGAGCAACTTCCCGACGGAACGGGTTGCTGGAAAAACTGGATGGCGGAACCGTTTTTCTTGATGAAATCGGCGAACTCAGTATGCAGGCTCAAATCAAATTACTGCGCTTTATTCAGGATGGTGAATTCACACGGGCAGGCAGTATTACCCCGGTCAAAGCGGATGTTCGGTTAATGGTCGCAACCAGTCACGATCTGGAATTACTGATGCGTCAGGGGATCTTCCGCCAGGACCTCTATTACCGGTTAACGGTTTTTCCCATTGTCCTGCCGCCACTGACACAGAGGAAGAGTGATATTATTCTGCTCGCAGAATACTTTATTGAAAAACTGAACCTGAAATACAATAAAACCATCACCCGGCTTTCAACTCCGGCGATCAATATGCTTATGAGCTATCACTGGCCCGGCAATGTGCGGGAACTGGAAAACTGTATGGAGCGGGCGGTCCTGACCGCAACTGATGGTTGTATTCACGGCTACAATCTGCCCCCTTCCCTCCAGACCGGAAAGGAAAATGGTACGGAGTTGCTGCCGGAAGGAAAAGCCTCACTGAATACATTGGTCGACTCCTACGAGCGGGAACTGATCGTCGAATCCCTGAAGAAGTACGGCGGCAATATGTCCGCCGCTGCCAGGGCTTTGGGGTTGTCTCCCCGCGTGATCCATTATAAGATCCACAAGCTGGGGATCACGCCGGAATGGTATACTGCCAACAGCGAAGAATAAAAACAATTTCAATACAAGATACGAAAAAGCCCTCCGGACTTTCCATCCGGAGGGCTTTGAACTTTTCAGCTGTTCAGCTCAATCTCAGTTGAAACCGAGCCAGGACTGAATGGTCGGGGCGAACTTCACAAAGAGAGGAGTGAAGACAACCGCAACCATGCTCATCAGCTTCACAAGGATGTTCAGGGACGGACCGGAAGTATCCTTGCACGGGTCGCCGACGGTATCGCCGATGACCGCAGCACCGTGAGTCGGGTTCTTTTCGCCGTTCGGCAGTTTCTTACCGCCGAAGTTGCCCTTTTCAATGTGCTTCTTGGCGTTGTCCCAGGCACCACCGGCGTTGTTCAGCAGGCAGGCGAGAGAGAAGCCGCAGGTCAAACCACCGGCGAGAAGCCCCATAAGACCCGGCACACCGAGGATCAGACCGGTCAGAACCGGGATCAGGATCGCCAGAACAGAGGGGAGGATCATTTCGCGCTGAGCGCCTTCCGTGGAGATCGCCACGCAACGGGCGTAGTCCGGAGTTGCCGTTTCATCCAGGATGCCCGGGATTTCGCGGAACTGGCGGCGGACTTCTTCCACCATGCTGCCGGCTGCACGACCGACTGCTTTCATCGTCAGTGCGCAGAACACAAAGGCAACCATGGCACCGATGAACAGACCGCAGAGGAACAGCGGGTTCATGATGTTGATCTTGAAGAGGTCAACCAGCGTAGTGAAGTTATCGATACCCAGCGTATCCAGTTTAACCATAACATCGGCAGAGAAGGTTTTGAATTTTCTGCCCCAGATTTCGATTTCCTGAATTTCAGCAGCCAGCAGAGCCATGGCAGTCAGAGCGGCAGAACCGATGGCAAAGCCTTTACCGGTAGCAGCCGTGGTGTTGCCAAGCATATCAAGAGCGTCGGTGCGTTCACGGACCTGCGGCGGCAGATGAGACATTTCGGCGTTACCACCGGCGTTGTCAGCGATCGGGCCGTAAGCGTCCGTTGCCAGCGTGATACCCAGTGTTGCAAGCATACCGACAGCAGCAAAACCGATGCCGTAGAGACCGCTGATCGTGGAGGAGAAACCGCCACCGAACGCAAAGGAAAGAATGATCGCAATCACCGTGGCGATCACCGGAACAGCGGAAGAGAGCATACCGACCGCAAGACCATCGATGATCGTGGTGGCAGGACCCATAACAGCCTGACCGGCGAGGTTCTTGGTGGGAGCGTATTCGTCAGAAGTGTAATATTCGGTGGAGTAACCGATCACCACACCGGCAACCAGACCGGCGATAATGGCACCGAAGATACCCCAGGTGATAATGCCGCAGAGAGCCATGATCGCCGCAGCAACAACGATCAGAGCAGAGCTGCCCCAGGTGCCGAGACGCAGAGCGTTCAGCAGGGTCTTCATGCTGGCACCTTCTTTGCAGCGGACCGCAAAGATACCGAGGATGGAGAGGATGATACCAACACCGGCAATGATCATAGGAGCGTTGACACGGACCGCAGCATCAGCGAGCGCACCGGGGATGGCAGCACCGAGAGCGGCAGTCGCAAGAATGGAGCCGCAGTAGGATTCGTACAGGTCCGCACCCATACCGGCAACGTCACCCACGTTGTCGCCCACGTTGTCAGCGATGGTAGCCGGGTTGCGGGGGTCGTCTTCCGGGATACCGGCTTCGACTTTACCGACCAGGTCAGCACCGACGTCAGCAGCCTTGGTGTAGATACCGCCGCCCACACGGGCAAAGAGAGCCTGCGTGGAAGCACCCATACCGAAGGTCAGCATGGTGGCAGTGATTTCCATGAATTTGTGACTCATATCAAAATTCTTGGGAACCAGCTGCAGACCGCAGATGCTCAAACCGTTGACCATGTTGTCGACAGTGTAAACAACCTTGTCCAGAATGATGTACCACAGGGTGATGTCCAGCAGACCGAAGCCGACAACCACCAGCCCCATGACGGCACCGGAACGGAAGGCAACCTGCAGACCGCGGTTCAGGCTTTCACTGGCACCCCAGGCAGTACGACTGCTGGCGGCAGTAGCCGTCTTCATACCAATAAACCCGCAGAGACCGGAGAAGAAACCGCCCGTAAGGAAGGCAACCGGCACAAAGGGGTTCTGGAGACCGCAAAACGCAAGGATCAGGAAGATCACGAAAAGGACCACGAACACGATTCCGACCGTCTTGTACTGCTGGCGGAGGTACGCCATAGCACCTTCACGGACGAAGCCCGCGATCTTCTTCATTGTGTCGCTGCCTTCCGGAGCCTTGATCATGAGTTTGTAGCAGACGATTGCCACGATCAGCGCAACGATCGCACAGACCGGAGCGATCCAGAATGCCGGAGTGATACCGGAAACTGCTTCATTGGCAGAGGCTTCCACGGCAGCTGCCGCTTCCTGACCTTTGCCTGCGAGTTTGTCCAGGACGCTTTCAGCAGCGAGAGGCATGGACCCCATAGCGGCGAAAAGAGAACCTGCAACAATTGACTTTTTCATTTGTTGTTCCTTTCTCAATTACTTGTTGTTGAGTTTGATATAGTTGAATTCAGAATGATATTCCAGAGATTTTGCCGTTGCCTGATCAAATGGACCATCAATAATGACCGTAAGATCATTTTCTTCCATCAGAAGCCGGGGGCGGAATGCGCGGTAGAAGTAGCCGTCGATCACAAATGCCACATCTTCATGAATATGGGCGGTAGAGTTGGAAAGCATGATCCAGGGCGCTCTTCCCTGCGGACTGAGAGTCAGTTTCAAATCGTAATAGCCGGGCTTTGATGGACGGGGAATCGCCTCAATTTTTTCCACATCTTTGGAGGAAAACCAGGGCATATCCACCGTGACTTCCCGGCGGGAATAGGTGGGAATGGTGCGCTCCGTTTCTTTTCCCTGACGATATTTTACGATTTTGTGGATCGTGAATCGGGAGGATGGGGGGCGTTGCAGTTCTTCGTAATTTTCCGGATCCATCCAATACTTCGGATCACAGGAACTGGGAGACCCGCAAAGCAGCAGCGTACAGCACAATGCCGCCGCTGTCAAAAGAGTCCGTTTCAAGTTTTTTTGCATATTACACCTCGGTTCCATTTATTTTGCGGCAGGCTTTTTTGTTGTTTGCGCAGCAGCTGCTTTTTTCAATTTTAAGAAATTGAACGGGGCATTTTTATTCAGTTTTGTAGCAACAATCTGATCAAAAGGTCCATCCAACACAATCTCTCTGGCACTTGTCTTATAGAAGCGGCGGGGATGAAATGCCATATAAAATACACCATCGATCAAGACAGCATAGCCGTCGCTGTCCGGTGAATCATTTTGCACCATGGCATCCCACTGCTTTCTGCCTTTATCGGAGAGTTGCAGTTTCAGGTCGTAAATCCCGCGTACCTTCAACGGCCGTTCTACAGGGATAATATCCTGAATTTCGAGGGAAGTCAGCCAGGGGAGTTTCTCAACGGTGATCTTTTCGCCATAAAAACCATGAACCATCAAGCCCTTGGACGGATCATCGGTTTTGTTCAGAATTGTATGAATGGAAACAGCACCTTCCACGGGTGCGGACATCACAGCGTTGAACTCCTGTTCCTGCCGCTGTTCCGGCGTCAGTACAGCAGATTCATCCAGCAAAGCGCAGGCTGCTGAAAAAAGACTGCAGCCTCCTGCGATGCAAAGGATTGTGATTTTTTTCCAGTTCAACATTTTGCCGTTGCCTTATCAGTGCCAGGTATTCAGTTTAACACTACGCCAGAGCGTGCCTTCCGGATCGATCTTTTTCCGTTCGCGGACCGCCATTGAAATCGGCACATGGGTGAATGTATCCGACCAGTGCCCGATAACCATATTGGTTCGTCCGGCGAATGCTGCGTGAACGGCATTCTGTGCCAGAAGGTAACAGAAAACAGCATCCGTTCCGTTGGCAGGAACGCCGCGGATCATATATGTCGGATCGAAATATTTGATATTGACTTCCGTTCCCGTTTCTTTGCCGTATTTTTTGATCTCCGACTTGAGAAATTCACCAATATTTTTGTTCAGGACATTACCGGATTTGTCCAGATCCCGTTCACCCGGAATCAGCTCCTGACCGGCGCCTTCCGCAACGATGATGACGGCATGATGTCTGCGTTTCAGACGCTCAAAAAGCGCAGGAAAAAGGGCATTTTCGCCTTCCCGGAGGTTGAATTTTTCTTCCGGAACGAGACAATAATTGATGTGGGTATTGGCAAGAGAGGCATAGGCGGCAATGAATCCGCTGTCACGCCCCATCACATGGATCAACCCAACGCCATTCATAGCGCCTTTTGCTTCGTTGTGAGCGGCAGTGATTACATTATTCGTTGCATAAACGGCAGTTTCAAAACCGAAGGTACGGTCCATAAAACAAATATCGTTATCAATCGTTTTTGGAATACCGATGATGCTGATATTGAGACTGCGACGCTTTGCAGCTTCCGCCAGTTCATGTGCGCTGCGGAGTGTGCCGTCACCGCCGACACAGAAAAGCATATTGATATCGAGCCGCATCAGGGTTTCCAGCATAACATCTGTATCCTGTGCCCCGCGGGAGGATCCGAGGATCGTACCGCCCTGCTCGTGAATATTGTCGACAGCAGCCTCATCCAGTACGACCGGAGCATAACCGCTGGCAGGGTTCAGACCTGCATAGCCATAAGGGATCCCGTAGACCAGCGGTACCCCGTAGGTCTGTTTCAGGGTCATTGTCAAGCCCTTGATCACGCTGTTGAGTCCGGGACAGAGTCCACCGGCAGTCAGGATAGCGGCCTTGCTCCAGCGGGGATCATGGAAGATTTTTTCCCGTGGACCGGCTTCTTCAAAAACGGGAATCTTTCCGGTTTTCTTGAAGTGGGTGGAAAGTTCGGAAAAGTGTTTATCCACCAGCACCAGCCCCTCGTCTGATGTAAAGTGTACTTTTGTACCCCTCAACGGAGAATCGATCTTGCACTCGCCGATGGTATCGACGCGAAACATATCTCTGTCAAGTGCATTATCCGGCATATTTCTTTCCTTTCGGTTATATAATCCGTAAAAAAGTTCAGCCGAAATATAGCACCTGAAGACAACTATTTCAAGCAAAAATCACAATGAACAACAACAAAAATATCAGTTTTTGCCGATCAGACGCCGCAATGCCAGCAGGGATTCCGGTCCGGTGCCTCCCCGGATCTCCAGAAACATCGGGGAATGACGGATCGTTCCGTTGTGCCACGCAAGGAAAAGAGATGCCAGTGAAATCAGAGGCTGATAAAGCTGTAAGAGAGGCGTATGGTTTTCCATAGAACCATCCGGATTATGCCGGATCTGATGCAGGTGCATTCCATTGAAATCCGGTCCCATGGCAGCAAGCCAGCTGCTGACCGGTTCCTGTGAAGAATAAGGAGCATTGTTGCGGGCGTGTCCAATGTCAAAGTGATACCCTACCCGTTCCGGCTTGGAGACCATTGCACGCAGGTCATTGATCCAACGCAGACATTCCGCTGTGGTGTAGCCATATCTACGATCATCATCCGGTTTTTCTCCGGGAGTCATGTGCATATTTTCAATGCCGACACAAACACCGGAAGATACCAGAAAATCAACCACTTTTGCGGTTTCTTTCAGGACAGACTGATAAATGTTTGCATCTTTTGCCATCCCAACAGAGAAATGCGGCACGTGCAATGTCACACGATCGCATCCGATGGCGATCACCTGTTCCGCAGCCTTCACAGCGTTTGTTACACCGGAAACGGAGCCTTCACGCCAGCCGATATCCGGCATATGATAGGAGAGATGTTTACCGCCAGTTGCCCGCCATTTCTGAATTGCCCGGTTCAGCTCTTCGAGAGCAGCAGGATCAAACAACTGAAAACGGATCTCCAGGCACTTGACCTTCTGTTCCGTTGCAAAGGTGATCACATCCATTGTTTCATACATCGCTGAAAGACCGAGATGATCCAGAAAGTCCTGTCGTTCTTCGGGCGTCCAACTACCGGGATCGGCGGCAGTATAGGAGACATCCCGTCTGATCCATTCGTTGGCTTTCTGTTCAAAAATGACCAGCGCCGGTACGCCGCCGATCGCTTTATCCGGGTCAAGCCCGCGGACAATGTGGCATTTGCCATTGACTTCATCTTTGTGCAGATGTCCGGTAATAAGCAGATCGCATTTTTCCAGTGCCGGAGAGAAAGTCTCCCGATCTTTTTGCGAGAGACACCCCAACGGCGAATGGGTCACCAGAATCGCACCGTCAGGTAGATCCTGCAGCTGTTCCGGATACATCAACCATCCTCCGGATGTATCGATCATCCGGAATGGCGTCTCTTTCTCATCAATGCTTTTCAGGATCTGTGCCACCTGATTTGCGACCTCCGGCGAACGCAACTCGGCATTGCCCGGGGTCAAAAGAAAAGGAACTCCGGTGCTTTTAAGTTTCTGCACAAGGCGTTCCGATGCCGGAATCGTGCCGCAGGCAGTCAGATCCCCTGCCCCGATCAGATAATCCGGCTGTTCCTGTTTGACCACATCCACGATCCAATTCAGGACCTGTTCTTTTACCGTGTCTGTCCGGTCCGGCAGATGCAGATCCGCAAGCACTATAAATTTCATAAGACCTTAATCTTTCTTTTTTGCTGCCCGTTCCCGCAATTCATTCACTTGGATCTCCAGGCGTTTACGCATATAGTTCGGAGCTGTCCGAATCATTGCGTCCGTATATTTCAATGCTTCGTTATATTCGCCGAGAGCCACGAGAGACCGCACGAAAATCTCATACGCTTCTGCGCAGTCCGGACTTGTACCGCCGGGAAAATGGGCGCGCTTGCCGAGGACCGGCTTCAAAATATCAACTACAGCCTTGAAATCGTTGTGGGCATAAGCCGTTTTTGCCCGGGGAACCGCAAAAAGATATAATTTCGCAGTTTCGCAGTTCGTTTTGTTGCGGAAGTTTGCGGGGATTTCCAAATTCATGCCCGTTTTTGCAAAATTTTCGGTTTCTGTGCGATTGTTGCGCTGACAGGCAAGATTCGTCAACCGCAGCAACAGTTCCAAACGCTTGTTATAGTCTCCCACCGGCAGCATTTCATACGCCGTCTGATATGCCAGCATTGCCCGTTCCAGCAGGATGGGATCGTTTGAAGCGTAGTAGCGTTTGGAAAAGTTTTCGTAAGCGGTGGCAAGTGCGCAGTAATGCAAAGGAGTTTTCTTTGCAACTGCAAGATCGGTAAGGAATTTGATCGCCTCTTTGTAACGGTTTGCAGCACGGCTTGCCCGTACATAAAATTCGACGGGTCTCTGCAGTGAATAGGGTTCCAGATTGGGCAGGATCGTTTTTTCATAGACTGCAAAAAGTTCCGGCGATGGCGGCATTTGTCCAATCATATTGCTGATTTTTGCAAATTGATCATTTGTCTTGCACATAGCAGCCATTTCCTGCATGATCTGGATTTTTGCCGCCTGCTCCGGTGCAGTGGTAAAGTCATACTGCTTGATATTCCAGCGCCCGGTATCGGTAAGACCGGGGAGCGAACTGCGGGTCGCCAACAGGACTTCCGCTTCCTCATCCGTCATGAATGCGAATTCCAGACAGAATGCAGTATAACCTTGGATCACAAGGATTTTTTCATCTGCGTTCGTTGTCTGATCCAGCAGTTTTTTGTAGAACTTCAACGCATAGGGCGAACCGAAAACGCCTTTCTTCCGGAAGATCGTGATCAGGTGGTTCAGCGTCTTTGCATCATGCGGTATAGATTCTGCCAGTTTTGCTGCCGCTTCAAGATCGTTGTCGCCCACCAGGAACTCAATTTTCAGCGCGGCGGAAAGATCCTTGACCTTATAACGGTCAGCCTTGAGTTTTGCGATCACTTCCGGCTTTGCAAATTTTTCTTTTTCAAGAAATTTTGCGTAACGGTCCAGCAGGATCGCCTGGGGATCTCCGGCAGTGTTGCAGATCATGGCGGTGTAAAGTTTATCCACCGTCTTGAAATCTTTTGTGTTGAGATAGGGGCGCAGAAGAATATCGCAACGTCCCGGCACAAGACTCTGGGGTTTCAGAGTGTGCAGCAGCAGAATGACATCGTTGGCGTGTTTTTCTGCGCGGGCGAGATTATTCTCCGCCACTGTTTTTTGAAACAGGTTCAGGTGATCCTGCAGGTTGGCACCGGAGAGACTTGTTGTCAGGATCAGAGAGCCTGCGATCAGGAAAAGTAGAGATTTTTTCATTATTCAGCTCCCATAAGTTTTGCCTTGCAGAAGGCGGCATAAGCGTCATCAATATCATACTGGAAGTTGGCGAGGAGCGGGGCGTTTTTCAGATAGAACGCCTTTTGTTCCTCCAGCGACATTTTTTCAAAGGTCGCAAGTCCTTTGCCAATGGCATCCCGTTCAGCAATGGCAGGTTTCAGCCACTGATCCACAAAGGCTCTGTCCTCGTTCACATTTGCCCAAGTATGGGCAAAATGGGCAAGGCTCTGGCGGTAGCGGTTGGTTTTTACCGATTCCGGAACCAGATTGGGATTGTTGCGTGTATGGTTCTTACAGAGCTGATACTGACGCCACAGTTTCAGGAGCGTGGTCTTCATGATGGCAGTCTGTTGTTCTTCCGTAAAATCCGGCATCCGCAGGTAGCCGCAACGGCTCTGGGCATGGACTACACCGCCCCAGGTCTCGCCGCCCTGACTGCCGCCCCAGCGGATCACGGAAAGACGCCAGTGGTTGTCCTTCTTCTTGCTGAAGACAGGCAGTTTATCCCAGAGAACTTCCCAGGGAACGGAGAATCGCAGCACAACACCGTTGGAGGTGTAGCGGGGTTCCACTTTCATTGCATCGAACATCCACCGTACATTGCGGTCTTCCTTCATCCAGGAAAGTTTCCAGCGCAAATGGGGCGTCTGAGAGGTTACACCGAAGTGCTGATAGTTTTCGATCGCAGGATCGTCTGCATCTCCGGGCAGAAAAAAACATTCCAGCAAGAGTTCTTCTGCATTCTGACCTTTTTCCAGTTTTGCGGCGTTGTCCCGGAGCGCACCGTAAACAAGGAAGGAGAATTCTTCTTCATTACAAACGACATAAAGCCCGGTTGCAAGGTGTTTATCGCTGGTATCCGCACCGCTGGTCACATCACGGATCACGTTCGGGTCCGACCAGAGGAAGGAGGCGGATTCGGCACTGTACGGACGGAACCCGAAGTGCCATTTTTCCGTTTCTTCCACGGGGAGTTTTTCAAAGTCCGGCGGCAGGACACGGTATTCAACCTGTGCCACATTTTTATCTCCGGCAACTGCTGTAAAACAGAGCAAACCGGCAAGAACAGAAAGAAAACGCTTCATCATTTTGCACCGCCTTCCAGCTGATTGATCAGTTTCATAAGGGTGAGGATCCGGTATTGCGCACCCGTCCGGAACGCATCCATATCCATTTTTCTGCCGTCGATCCGTTCCAGCCAGACAAGCTGGCGGGTTGCTTCACGAACGATCAAAACGTGTTTCGATTTCAGAGCAGCCAATGCCTGACGCTTGAGCAGTGTGGCATAGCGAACATCGTCATATCCTTCCCGGCAGCCAATAATGGCGATACGGTTGATACAGGAATCGCCGGAACTGTAAGCAAGACAGAAGGTCCGGTAGTCACCGTCACCGCCGGGATACTTGGTAAATTCGTTGAGTTGATTTTCTACATATCCGTGCATCATGTGACCGTCAGCCCGCTGGGTGTGATAAAGTTCCAGTCCCACAGCACGGCGCATGAGACCGGGGTTTTCCGGACCGGGGAACGGGAAGGCATAAGTGATCGAACGACCGCCGAAGGAGTGCCAGATCCGGGAGACATCTGCCGTAATATGACTGGCGGCGGAATCCATTTCATACACACCGGGAGAGAAAGTTGGGAGTGCATCGGACATACCGTGGGAGAACAGACGAACGCTGGTCTTTTCGCGCAGCACGTTGGAAAGCCGGTCCGGATGCAGGTTGATTGCTCCGTAGTTGCTGGTCTCGCTGGTCTGGCAACGGTAGACAATGTAATCCTTCGGGTCAAGATTTCCATATTTTTTCAACATTTTCTGAAAACGGAGATAGGGCAGAAGCGCGATCCGTTCCAACTGCTCGTCAACCTCTTTTGTCCAGGCAGATACGGGACCATCAAAGATCATATTTCCGAGATTGTAACGGCGGACAACCATATCGAAGATGATCTCCAGCGGATAACCGTTTTTGATTGCCTGCCGGATCCTTTCCGGTGTGGAGGCGACCCTGGAAAGGTGCATCAGATTGTGTTGTTTCGCATTGATCAGGTTCTTTTCCAGACCATCGTGGCTGTTGACATGGCTGAGGTAAGTTTTGTCCGTGTCATCATACGCCGCAGGCTGGGGCAGCGTAAAAGGCAGTACCCGGACCCGCACAGGAATGAACCCGATCTTTTTCCCATCTGCGAGCATCTCAAGCATGGCGGAATAAATTCCCGGAGTTGCATCTGCGGGGGCGTGACAGGTAATGATATACTGCTGATTTCTACCGGATTCGGTCAGATCCAAGGGCTGCAGAGTGGGAGCATCTGTAAAATAATGCTCCAATCCGCCGTCAAGCCACTGACGACTGTAACCGAAGTCACTGACATCCTGATATTTTTCACCGGTGGGATATTTCATCAACACCTGATTTGTACGGCGGAATTCATCCACTTTTACCAGTTTATCCGAATTCAAAAGCATATCCGGCGTCAGCAGTCGGGCGTACAGGTCAGTGTGATAACTCATCCACGCACCGCCGGTACGGAACCAGCGTTTGACCAGTTTGATGTCGGGTGCGGGCAAAACACGGCTGCCATCACGGAGAGGAGTCATACGGATCGTAAAATTCTTGACCGGAACCAGTGGATATGCGATCACAGAGGCACTTTCATATTCATCCTTTGCCATTACGAGATCCACCGATTTGCCAATGGATTCCGGTCGATCATAGGGCAGATAAAGCGCCTGTGTCGTGGCAGGTGTAACGATCATCTTCACCGGTTCGTTTTTCAGATCTTCTTCTTTCGCAATCTGTTCTGCGTTTTTGATTGCATTCTTCCAGCGTTTGTAAGCAGCAATAGAGATCGTGGTGCGATCCGCCTTTTCAAAACGGTCTGCCAGTTCCTTTGCCCAGGCTGCCAGATACTGATTCTTCTGTTGAGAAGCAACCGCAGCAGCCCGTTTCTGCCACAAGGTATAATCGGAAACATCGGCATAAGCCAATTCTTCCGAAAAGAGTGCAGCGTTATAGATTTTGAGATCCCGGATCTCTCCGCCGAACTTTGCATTTGCAGGGATGGGCAGTGCTTCGGGAGCGGGGATCAGAACTTGATCGTTTTCCGTCTGAAAATGTCCATCCACGTATAATGCAGCACGCCGGGAGTTCATGGAATTGGAGACTTCCACGTGATACCAGGTGCCGGATCTGACTTTGATTTTTGACGTCAGGATCAGCGGCTTCAACATTTCCGTGCGTTTCGGGGAGATCTCAACGGCAAGAAAACCGTCATCGTCCACATAACACTTGAACAAACCGAAATCTGCCCGTTTAGCCCCGAAAACGGCTGGGAAGTTAATACGGAATGCGGCTGCGAATTCCCGCACGTCCGGTCTTGTTTCAGCCCATTCATTCAGCGCATCCCGATCGGGATCGACCAGAACAGGGACCGGTTCCGCTGCAAAGCATACCTCTGTTACAGCAAGAAACAGAACCACCAGAATTTTTTTCATGATCTGTAATTTCTCCTTGGATGAATTGAATATTCGTCATTTGATATGTAAACTATAAATCCCCCGAAACAAATTGCAAGCAAAAATTCCGAAAAAAGTGCAGAAATATTTTTATACATTCTGTAAGATTTTTATTTTTCACTTTTTTATCCGAAAATTGCACTTGCATATTGCAAACTCGTGTGTGCCGGACTATATTATTGTATATATTGGAAAGGATACTTTTATGAATCAAGGCTTACTGCATTCACAAAAAACAGATATGACGCTGGAGCATACCATTGCGCCGCATCAGTTGCAGAGTCTTGATATCCTCGCTGCCAACCGGATGGAACTGGAAGCACGGATCACGGCAGAGCTGGAAGAAAACCCCGTGTTGGAGATCTCTGAAAATACTGAAATCGAACAGGATGAAACCGAAGACGAACTCTCGTTGCCACTGTCCGGGAATCTCGATGATTCTGAAACTACATCGTATGAAACGGAAAATCTGGATGAAAACCGGGACGATTTCGGTGAATCTCTGGAGCGTTTTCTGGAAAATGGGACCGATTTTTTCAGTGACGAGAAACAAGGAGGCAGTATTTTTGATGTACTGACGACTGAAAAATCGCTTCAACAGCAATTACTGGAACAACTGAATCTTTCGGATGCACCTGCATATTTACGGCCGGTTGCAGAAGAAATCATTGGAAATATCGGAGATAACGGCTACTTTGATTCTGCCACAGCAGAGATCGCCCAAACAATGCAATGCAGTATCGAAACGGCGGAGGAAGCGTTGAGATTCGTCCAAACCTTTGATCCGCCGGGAATCGGCGCACGGGATCTGAAGGAATGTCTGTTGCTTCAAATCGCCCGCGAACCGGAAAAGTACAGTCCCCGTCTTCCGGAGCTGATTGAAAATTATCTCGATGATATTGCAAAAAACCGTTTGCCCCAGATTGCAAAAGCCATGGGGTTGCCCCTGGACCAACTGCAGAAGCTGGTGACGGAGCTGAAAAAATTGGCACCGCATCCGGCGTCCGGCATCACTCCCGGAGGTATTACATATGTAAAGCCGGATATTCTGGTGGAACAAAAAGAAGATGGGGAGTTTGACGCACTGCCGGTTCGGGACTTTGTCCCGAAACTCCGGCTTGTCTCCCGTTATCTGAAAATGCTGGATGATCCATTTACACCCGATGATGCAAAAAGTTACATCCGGGAAAAAATCGCTGCGGCACAACAATTGATGTATAATCTGGAACAACGGACCAGTACGATCCAACGGGTCGCAGAACTGATCGTTGCAAACCAACATGACTTTTTTACGGTTGGACCGGAAGCGCTGAAACCCATGACTATGAGGGAGATCGCAGAAAAAATCGGACGGGATGAAAGCACCGTCAGCCGTGCTGTCGCTGGAAAATATATGCAGACTGCCCGTGGCCCGGTGGCAATGCGGGATTTCTTTTCCAGCGGATTCCGTCAGGAGGACGGCAGCGAGATCTCATCCCGCGGGATCAAAGAGATCATCAAAGATGCGGTGGCAGGAGAAGATCCGACTGCGCCTCTCTCTGACAGCAAGATCGAAGCGATCCTGAAAGAACAGGGTTTTACCGTTGCTCGCCGGACGATTGCCAAATACCGGGAAGAACTGGGGATCGCCTCATCTCAACTGCGGAAGGTCTATCGCTGATGAAAAAGAAACTTTGGATCACTGCCCTTTTTCTGATTTGCGTGTTGACTGCATTTTTTATGCGCACCCTGCACTACAACCAGGCAGTTTACCAGTTGGGAAAAGTCATTGGTGATGTCCCGGAAACAGAATTGACAGAACCCGGCTTTCTGCCGCAATATCACAAAAACTTCTCGCCGTTCACCATCGAAAGCGGAATGATGTTTGCGTACGCACAGGATGTGGCGACAGGCAAAGGAGTCCCGGAGCGTGATGAATTGCTGAACGGGATCGAACATATCCCTCCCTACGGTCAGATGAATATGGCTTTGGAATGGTTCCTCGGTTGGGGCTGGAAACTCAAGAACGCAGTTGCCCCGGACCCGGAACCATCAAAAAATGAACTGAAATATCAGGATCACCCCCGGATGGCTCAATGGATGAGTGGTCAACTGCGTTTCTGGGCAAGCCTGACTTCCGGTTTGATTTTTCTCTGGCTCATTGTTATGGGATGTCCGAAATTCTTTGCATTGCTGGGCGGCTTGCTTCATGCCGTATCACCTGCTGCGATTGCACGGTCGACCGGACAGGACATTGTTCGCGGCGAGTTTTGTATTCCCCTGATCATCGGGGCGATTCTTCTGCTTTATTCCACTGCAAAGACTCCCCGGCTCTGGAAATATATCCTCCTCTTCATCATTACTGCTCTTGCCTTCGCCGCATGGGACTTGTGCCAGATGCTTTTCGGCACCTTTGCAGTGTATGAGATCCTTCGTTTCGTGCTGGGCAGACGCATGACAAAGCCCCGTCTTTATACCTGGTGTGCCATTGCCGGAGGGATCGTTTTCAACATTGCTTTTGTGCCGTTCAATCAGGTCTATTCTCTCTGGCGGAGTCAAACGGTCTGGACCGCCCTGCCCGTTCTGTTCCTCGCCTTTGCCGCATACTGGCTTTGTCCGAAGCTGAAACAGATTTTCTGGCGCAGACTTGCTGCTGCGATCGGGGCTTTTCTTGTCTTTCATCTGATCTGGTCATCTTTCATCAACACCCCGGAATATGCCTCCAATTACAGCCATTTTTCCGAAGCAATGAATGCAAAGATCACTCATTGGAATGTCAAACCCACCGATCCGGAACAGCTTTCTTACGATGCCCGCCTGCTCTGGACACCATCAATGACATCCACCACATGGGAAAGCGCTGGTACATTTTTCCCGGGGTTGAAAAGTTTTGAACACAAGAACCGTGTTGTGGCTTTTTTTGCGGGATACCTTCCCTGCTCTCTGTTCCTTTTCTCGATCCTGCTGGCTGGCACATTTCTGTTTTCCGCAGTTAAAAAAGAGGTCAAACGCCACAGTGAAAGCACGCTGTTGCCGATTCTTTATACGATCGGTTTTCTTGTCGGGTTCATCTATATCATCCGCTACCATGAATTTCTGATCATCTTTCTTTCAATGGCTCTTGCCCTGCTCTCCCGTGATTACTGGAACGCCTTGCGTCCACGGGATGACGGAAACGTTATTCTGTACCAGCACGGCATCGCCAAAGTCTGGCGATTTCTTCCGGTGGTGTTCATGACGCTTCTGCTGATTTATGAAACCGTGAACTCCTGTTCTATGAAGCGCCGCTATACCGGTGATGTGGCGATGAAGGAAACTGCAGACCTGATTGCATGGATGCGCAGTGAGCCGGAAAAATTCAAAGGCAAAGGTGTCGTTGCCAATATGACGATCTGCCCTATGCTCCGTGCATACGCAGGAACCGGCGTAGTCATCAATCCCCAGTTCGGGATCAAGGTCATCCGGGATGCAACGGAGGAATTTCTGAAGACTCTTTACCATGGAACGGAAGCAGAAATGGCGGATTACTGCCGCCGCAGAAATGCAACATTCATCGTTATGCAAATGGTCAATCCGGATAAAACACCGGAAATTTTACAGCTTGAAAAGATCAATCTGAAACAGACGCCGCAGAACGAACAATTGAAGGCAGTCAAAACGGCGGAATGGGTCTATTCCAACCGGTATATTGCCAATGCAAAAGAGATCCCGCCGAATGCCGTGTACCGGAAATTTTATACCGGAAAAGGACTGACGCAATTCCGGCAGGTCTTGCCGCCTGAAGAGCTGAAAGATCTCACAAAAGCCTATACCGTCTGGGAGCTGATTGGACGATGATTATGTCTGCCGGAAAAGAATTGAAAGCAGTCCGTTCCGATTCTGTTGTGCGGACGCAGGAGTTTTTCTCGGATCGCTCCCCGCTGAAACGGGCAGCCGAGTTTGGCGGGCGTACCTATGAACGGCGGATCCAACAGGAAACGATGGCAGTGGCAGTGGCAGAAGCCCTGGAAGAGAATCATAATCTCTGCGTGGAAGCGCCCACAGGTGTCGGAAAAAGTTTTGCATATCTGGTCCCGGCGATCTATCACGCCCGCGCGACCAGAACGCCGGTCCTGGTCACTACGGAAACAATCACGCTGCAGGAACAGCTGTTCAACAAAGACCTGCCGCTGCTCAAAGATCTGACGGGGCTGGATTTTACCTTCGTGCTGGCGAAAGGACGCAGCAATTATCTTTGCAAACGGCGACTGGAGCTTGCAACGAACGGCGGATACGGAGCAGAAATGCTGCCCACGGTACTGCTGGATGATGATGTGCAGAAGCTCCGTTCCTGGGCATCCGGCACACAAACCGGAAGTAAGTCTGAAATCTCATTCCGCCTCGACCCGATGCTCTGGCAGAGTGTCTGTTGCGAAACAGCAAACTGTCTCGGTCCGAAGTGTCCGTTCTATCATGAATGTTTTTACTGGAAAAACCGGAAGACCTGGGATAAGGCAGACATCGTGGTGACCAATCACGCACTGTTTTTTACAGACTTGAAGATCCGGGAGCTGGAAAAGCAGGAAAACTGCCCACTGCCCGTTTACGGCGCCGTGGTCTTTGATGAAGCCCATACGCTGGAAGACAATGCCGCAAATCATTTGGGGATCCACGTTTCAAATTCCTCTCTGCGCTTCTTTCTCAACCGGTTGTTCAATCCTGCCAATGGACGGGGACTTATGATGAAATCCGGTTCCAGTTCTATGATGATCCGCGGCAAAATCTCTGCACTCCATGATGCTCTGACAATCTTTTTCTCCCAGTTTGATATGGATCTGGAACGGAATCGGGAAGACTGTCTCCGCCTGCCGAAAAACTGCCGGTACGAAAATAACTTCACCCGACAGCTTGTCGATCTTGAGAAAATATTGGAAGACTATATTGACCAGCAGGAAAGTCCGGAATTCAAAACAGAACTGAATTCACAACTGGAACGCAGCCGTGCCTTCCGGGATGAGATCGATTCCTTTATTAAAATGTCATTGAACGATCAAGTGTACTGGGTGGAAGGGCATGATACCGCCAACGCCCGCTACCGGAATATCGAACTGATAAGTGCGCCATTAAACGTGGCGGACCTCCTCCGCAAGATCCTCTTTACAAAAGACTTTCCTGTGATTCTGACCAGTGCGACTCTGGCGGTGAAAGAATCGCTGGATTATTACGCCGCCCGTGTCGGCTTTTGCGGTGGTGAAGGACTGATCCTGGACTCCCCTTTCGATTACAGCAGGCAAGTCACGCTCTATCTCTCCCGTTCTATGCCGCAACCCAATGAACGGGACTATAACGATGCCGCAGTGGAGAAGATCCGGGATTTTGTGGAACTGACTCACGGAAAAGCATTTGTGCTTTTTACCAGTTTTGCGATGCTGAAATACTGCTCTGATTCATTGGCACCCCATTTCTCAAGACAGGGGATACAGTTGCTGACTCATGGCGACGAAATGTCCCGATCCGCTATGCTGGATGAGTTCCGGCGGGATGGCAACAGCGTGATCTTCGGGGCTTCCAGTTTCTGGACCGGCGTGGATGTGCCGGGGGATGCGCTCAGCAATGTGATCATTACCAAGCTGCCCTTTGCGGTGCCGAATCATCCGCTGATCCAGGCTCGCTGTGAACGGATCACGGAAGATGGCGGTGACCCCTTCCGGGATTACTCGGTCCCGGATGCCGTTTTGAAATTCCGGCAGGGGATCGGCAGACTCATCCGCAGCCGGACAGATAAGGGGATCATTGTCGTGCTTGATCCCCGGATCATATCACGGTCCTACGGCAGAAACTTTCTCTATTCCATTCCGCGCTGTCCGGTGGAATATTTCTGAATCTTACGGATTATAATAATCCTCATGCTCCGGCACCACCGCCGGGACCACCAGCAGCAGGATCGTAAAGAGCATATTCAGCAGAGAGAATACAATAATCAGCCCGTGATACCACGTGCCGTAAACTTCTCCCCACTGCCAGGTTGCAGCAAAAAATCCGGCACCGAGCGCAACACTGGTAAAAATCCGGCTGACCGCTCCGCCGATCGCTGTGATCGTACCGCAGAATGCCATTGCCATAACCTTGTTCCCCGGACGGGCAAGTGCCAGCATTTCCGCAGAAGACTGCACGCCCCAGATGGCACTGATGATCCCGAGGACGAAATCCCCTGCAATAAACAAACCAAGCATAATGTAAATATTGCTGAAGAAAATGGATGAAAGCAGAATAAATGGCGCCACAATATAGGTCAGATGCGAAACAAGGATCGTACACCTTGAACCGTAACGCCGGATGAACCAGCCCGCCAGAGAGTAGCCGAGAACAGAGCCGAACATACCGGCAACTGTCACATAGACAATGAGTGAATCCGGCAGTTTCAGTGTCGTCTTCATATAGATATAGGTCAATGGCATCACGGACGCCATGGCAAAGCCCAGCATGGACCGGTAGATGGAGAACCCAACGAGCGGCGAGTTCTTGATGGAAATATTCAACGCTTTGAGAACGTTATACTTCTCCTTGCCTTTGCTTTCATCCGGGTTGACTGGCAGTTGCGCCATGAAGTAATAACGGACCAGCTGCAAAGCTCCCGCCAGCAGAAGGGTCAGCTGCAGCAGCCATACCGGTGCTTCAAAACGGACCAGTACCTGCCCGAGGAACAGGATCAGCGCCGCATTCTGCAGGGTATAGAAAAAACGCATACCGGAGAAAAATCCGGCACGTTCTTTCGGCAGCAGAAAGTTATCCATATACGGAAACCACGCCGCAGCATACAGGGGGCGGGTCAAACCATACATAAACAGGGCGATCAGTACAATGGTACTTGCAATGGAGTCGCTGAAGATCCACGGGGCGCCACCCATGATCATGAACGCCACAAACGCCCAGATACAGGACTGCCATGCCGCCTTTTTCAGTCCGATTTTATCCGTGATCCCGGCAAACGGGATCAGCAGCAGCACCGACGCAAGCCCGCTCATTGCTGTTGCGAACATTGACTTGGAATTTTCAGCCCCCAGATATTTCTGATAAAGAATGATCAACACGTTGGTGTCGACCACAACTTCCGCCACACAGCCGCCAAGACAGGAAAAAAGCGCATATCTTCTGTATTTTTTCCGGTCGGCATCACACAACGTAGCAGCAAAATCCTGCCCCATGATAATGATTCCTTATTTTCAGTTAAAAGAGCCAATTTCAAAACGTTTTGGCTCATCTTGTTAAAAAGTTGATTTTTTCAGCGTCAAACCAATTTTGACGCATCGGCTGTGATTTTTTCTTGAAAAAGTCACGAAAAATCATGTTTCAGGG
>SUVR01000001.1 GCA_015061915.1 Lentisphaerota bacterium
CCCTGAAACATGATTTTTCGTGACTTTTTCAAGAAAAAATCACAGCCGATGCGTCAAAATTGGTTTGACGCTGAAAAAATCAACTTTTTAACAAGATGAGCCAAAACGTTTTGAAATTGGCTCTATAGCATAAAAATAAGATTTTACAACTTGCCGGAGTGTTCTTTTCTCAATTCTTCTCATTCCCGAACCGGAAGAACGCATAAGGCTGTTCCTGAACGGCGTGTTCCAGAATTTTTGCATAGGCGATCGCCCCGGTTTTCAGATCCTCGGTTTTCGGTTTCCGGTCACCGGCAGATGGCAGAACGATCGGCTTGCTGTAGCGCAGGATCAGCTGCAGCGGTTTCTTCTGCAGGAACACCAGCACGGGGATCACCGGTTTGCCGCAACGGGCGGCGAGCTGCCACGGGGAGAGTGGCAGTTCCAATTCGCCGGAAAGGAACGGAACCGTGATGGCTGGTGCGCCATCTACTGCCCGGTCGCCCATAATGATGACGGTTTCCTGCCGTTCGAGGGCATCGGCAGCATCTAAAATTCCGCCGGCGAAACCTTCGGTGGAGATCACACGGAACTGCCGGTCACCGCCGAGAGCGAGAAATTTATCCAGATTTCCGTTTTTATCGGGGCGTGCCATAATATTGGCGGTATGTCCGGGCGTACCGAGGAGTGTCATTGCGCTCTGCCAGCAGCCGAAATGAGCAAGAACAAGGATCTGCCCCCGATCTTCCTGTAAAAATTCCCTGCCTTCCTCCCGGATCGGGATCTTTCTGCCAAGTCCGCTGCGATAAGAGATGATCAGCCCCTTCGCCAGTTCATAGATCAAACGGTGAAAATGCTTTTTCTTTGTTCCGTCCTGCGGAAAACGCAATGTGAGATAGGGCAGTGCCGCTTTGTGTGCAGTGCGGTCGAACACGGCATAAAACCAGGTGACGATCCACGCACAAAACAGGGAAAGACGGTATCCGCCGCAGAACAACAGCACTTTGAAGAACCCGATCCCGATCCAGTTGCCACGTTTGGCGCTGAGGTTGGGAGCGCTTTCTTCTTTTTTCCGCTGAAACAGTGCGGCAAGTGCGTACACAATCCCATAGATCAATACTGCCCACAACGGAGCGAGGACCAGACTTCCCAGCAGCCATTCCAAGACACGGTGGTGCATTTCGTAGATACAGGTCTTCATGGAAAAATCAGTCCACCAGTGCCCGTGCCGCAGAAAGTAGCCGAGTTGGATACAGAGGAAAGGGGAGAGCGGCGGCATAAAAAGATTCTGGATCGCCAGAGCCATTACTTTGTTCAGGCGCAACTTGATGCAGAGATACAGGATCACCAGCATATGAACACCGATCAGCGGCAGAACGGCAAGAAAAGTTCCCACCGCCGCAGAAAGTGCCAGACCGCCGGGCGTGGCATCTTCGTTCAGCAGCTTTTTGATGAACTGCAGGGGATGACGCAGGATCTCCCGGTAATGCTTGTCCTCCTGTCGGACCAGTTTCCGGTGGGGAATGGGCAGCAGGTGCCGCGTGACAAGATAACTGTGCAGCAGGGAAAGGCGGAAATTATCTTTCCACGGATGAAAGTGGGTGATCCGTTTTTCGTAGGTGACGCTGATGGGAACTTCCAGCAGTTTATAGCCGGCCCACACCAGTTTGACCAGAATTTCGATCTCAAAGTTGTAGCGTACGCAATGAAGCTGCAGTTGGGAGAAGGGCTTGACCGGATACGCCCGGAAACCGCTCTGGGTATCGCCGCAGCGGACACCGGTTTCCAGCCAATACCAGAAATTGGAAAATTTCCGTCCGAACCGGCTGGATCCGGGAACTTCCACGGAGTCGAAATCCCGGCAGCCAACAATGACGCAATCGTTGTTTTCTTCCAGTAACGCCGTAAAGCGGGGCAGTTCATCCGGGTTGTGCTGACCGTCCGCATCAATGACGATCATATAGTCGAATCCGGCTTTTTCCAGTTCGGCGGCGGCGGTCCGCAGAGCTGCGCCTTTCCCCTGATTCCGGTTGTGCCGGATCAGACGCACCCCCAGGGCGGCGGCGCGTTCCTCAAAATTTTCCGGTTCGGCATTGCTGCCGTCATCCACGATCCAGACCGTATCCAGATACTGTTTCGCCCGTTCCGCTACAGAAAGAACCGTTTTCGGATGGTTGTAATGGGGAATGATACACGCCGTCTTCATGCCTGTTTCTCCAGATGGGAAAAGAGTTCTTCCAGCGTGGTGAAGTCCGGCAGATCTTCATCCGGCAGAGTCGTATCGACAAGCAGCATACAGGCGGACTGTTCTTCGATCTCACCGATGAGATAAAGTCCGGCAGGACGCGCCTGCAACAACCGGAACAACGCCTGCGTGGACCGTTCTGTCTGCAGATAAGAGGCGGGACCGTGACAATTCAGGGCAATCGCCGCTTCGCAATAGGGGATCGATGGCAGCGTGGCAACAAAAAGTCCGCCTCTGCCCGCTTCGTGCCCGTTGGCAGTAAAATCCTGCCAGTAACGGCGATTTTCTGCGGTGCAGCCCCGTCCGTTCCAGCCGGAGACACCGGTATTTTCCGGCAGCGTTTTGCCGTAATCTCCGGCAGTGAACATGGCGGCAAGCAGGGAATAACGGACCGCAATACTGCCGCGCCCGAAGTCGTCCAGATCTCCTTCCGGGATAAAATCCAGGCTCTGCATGTGCAGACGCAGTTCGTTCAGACTTTTGAAGGATGGCGTATGATATTTCCGGTTCAGCAGTCTTGCCGAATTTTCCGGATCAATATAAGTACCGGCAATGATCTTCATTGTGCTGCCTCCAGGATCAGGGCGCTGTTCAGACCGCCGAAGCCCACATTCAGCGTGAGCAGACGGCGTGACAGCAACGGTTGACTTTGATTTGATACCGCTGCAACTGCCGGTTCCTGCAGGTTTGCCTGAGGCGGCATCATGCCCCGGCGGGAAAATTCCAGCCCGAAAATGATCTGCAATACCCCGGTCGCCCCCAATGTATGCCCCAGATTCCCTTTCAGGGAGTAAAGAGGCGGAATATTGCCGGAAAAGACAGCATTCAGTGCATTGATCTCGGCAAGATCGTTGTAGATGGTTCCGGTTCCGTGTCCGATCACGCCGCCAATGGTGCCTTGACCCGCCATTGCAGCGGTGATTGCCTGTTTCAGGATCGTTCCTTCCAGATCGGGGGCTGTGATATGAGCGGCATCGCAACTTTCTGCGGCACTGAGAATGGCATCGGTTCCGGGGGTGTATGCGGTCAGCAGAATGGCTCCGGCGGCTTCGCCAAGCACGAGACCATCCCGGTTTTTATCGTAAGGACGGCAGAACGTTTTAGAAACTGCTCCCAGCGCTGTGAAGCCGGAAGTTACAAATTCACTGGCTATATCACACCCCACCACCAGTGCGTGCGTGCAGTTCCCCGCCCGGATCTGTTCCATTGCCAGACTGACTGCCATCTGACCGGAGGCGCAGGCGGCGGAAACGAGAGTTGCAGTTTTCAGCCCGAAGATCTGTTTCGCTTCGTCCAGCAGTGCAGAGGTGGTATTGCAGTCGCTTCCCTGTTCCAAAAGGTCGATCGCTCCGACTGTGGTGGCAAGAAAAAGCGGAGTCTCCGGCGGGATCGGGAACGTGATGGCATCCTTCAGTTTCCGGAGCAGACGGAACGCACGGCTGGTTCCGTCATCTTCATCCAGATCCGGATCAACACCGGCAAGCAGTCCTTTGCTGTCGTAGTGGCGGGGCGTACAGAATGTATTTCTGCCCTCAAAAAATGCGGCGCAGTTCTGCTCCAATTCCGTTCCGAACGGAGTGGCGGCTGCTGTACCAACAATGCTTGCCCCTTTCACTTCAGACATGGAATTCTCCCCGTTTCCAGCGTTCCTGCATTTCAGCTACGATCGGCGGCGGAAACATGAATGGTGCATGGCTGGTCAGATCGTAGAACATTTGTACGGTATATCCGGTTGCGCAGATTCTGCCATCGGACCCGGTTACCGTGTAGGCAATATCCAGCCGGGCACCTTCATTCCAGAACAGTTCCGCCCGGACGGTGAACGCTTCATCCAGCATCAGCGGGGAATGATAATCCACATGACACTGCACCATGGGGGCGCCTACATTGACATCGGCATAATTTTGAAAACCGAGCCCGATCTTCTGCATCAGTTCCGTGTGCGCCGCCTCAAAAAAACGGGGATAATTCCCGTGCCATGCGATCGCCATGGCATCCACTTCACTGAACGCAAGACGCCGCTTCACGTCCACGGAAATCGGCTCCGGCATACCCGGCTCTGTGCTGAAATAGTGTTTGCTCCGCCGTTTTTTCATCGTGTCACCAGTTTCCCTTTGATGCGGCAGGCAGGTTCGCCATCGGAAAGAATGTCTGCCTGAACGCAGATCTGATCGTTATTTCTGCTGAGGATCTTTACCCGGCAGGTCCCGGTCATACCTGCCAGCAGGGGTTTCCGGAAACGGCACTGGTCGATCCCTGCCAGAGATAGTTCCTGACCGAGGATCTGTTGAAGATGTACCCGGATCCATTGAAAAATACAAACGCCCGGCACCACCGGATTCCCTTCAAAATGTCCGTCAAATCCACGGTACTCCGGATCAAAAAAGATGGTGCTTTCGGAAAGATCTTCCCCCGTGTTTCTGCAATCCTGCAGACGGGTCTGAAGTTCCTGTGCCAGCATAGAGTCATTGCTGCTCATTTCTGCGGACCTCCTGTCACAAAGTTTACTCCGGAAAGACGGAGTGTGTAATATTGATCAAAATTTTCATAAACCGCATTTTTGCCGTTGTTTTCCAAACGGCACGCCCACTTCCGGCAGGGAAATGTGCCGCTCCTGCGAACAAGGGTGTCCCCCGTCAGTTCCCAGTCCACCTGATCCTTTGTGCGTAAAAGGATCGTTTCCCCATCCCGAACGGCAAGGGCGCCGGCGGGATTCAGCAGAAAGATCCGTTGCAGATCGATCCGGATATTTTTGAAAAGATGCTTTGCATTTTCCGGGATACCGTTCCCCAGAACGATCTCCTGCCCCTTTGTCCGGAAAAGCAATGTCCCTGCCGGCAGGATCCCCGATGCTTTCACAGATCCGTCTGCGGGATCCAGCTCAAATACCAGGATCGCCGTCAGTTCGTTTCCGAAGATCTCCCATACGGCATTGGCACGGACTTTATACGGCGTTTTCTGCGGATATACGGCAGCGGCTTTCAAAATGGTCTCTTTCTGTTCAAAATTCTGCAGCGGGATATGAGGCGATGCACAGGCTGTCAGCAGAAAACAGGGCAGAAGCAGAAGAAACAATTTTGTTTTTCCGCTGCCTTTGAAACCTGCCAGCAGCGGGACCAGATAAAGTCCGCAGAAACAGGCGGCGGTGACCCCCAGCGAAAGTACGATCCCCGTACCGAAAAGAACCGGATGACGGGAAAAGATCAGTGCTCCTGCGCCCGCAACGGTGGTGGCGGCGGAAAGCAGAACCGAGCGGCGGATCGACAGATTTTCCGGCGTTTTCAGCTGATAGACCGCATATACGCCGTAGTCGATGGCAAGTCCGGCGAGCAGTACCAGTGCAAAACCGGAAGCAGCATTGACTTTGAATCCGGTCACGGCACCCAGTGTTCCGAGCAGGGCGAACGTAAAAAGAATCGGCATTATGGCAAGGAGAACGGACCGCATATTCCGGAATACCAGAAACGCCAGCAGGAACGAACCGGCTATACTGCAGCACAGCAGCACAAAGAACCGGCTGCCGAAATCCTGCCGGATCTGCCGGCTGAACGCTTCACGGGAGATAATGGCGCAATCCGGCATATCCCGCAGCACATCCCGTGCTGCAGCAATGTTTTCCGGCGTTTCCGCCATCATCGCAAGGGCGGTGGCTCCGTTTGTGCGTTCTTTGATCATTTTGTTTTCGATGTAGCGGAAAAATTCCGGCTTGTCTGATTTCTCCGTACGCAGTGATGTAAAAAACGGATCAAAAAACTTTGCAGGCATCTTTTTTGCCTGAAGCGCTGTTTTTGTCTGCTGTTCCAGCTTCTGAATGGCAGCGAGCGTTTCCGGCGCCTTCCACTTTGTCCGCAGTTCTGTCTGGCGTTTTTCCGAAGGCAGGGGCGGCATAGCCAGAGAGATCCCCCGTTCTGCGAGTGCGGTCTGGATCATTTCCAGTTTCTGAAGCGCATTTTCCCCGCTGGCATTGTCTGTGGCGGAAAGAATGGCTGTCCGGACTTCCGGATCACGCCATACTGCATTGAAATCCTGTTCTGCTTCAAGAACTTCTGTCGGTGTGCCGTCCAATGATTCTGCGCTCAGATCGAAACGCAGATTCGGCAGCAGCGTTGCGGTCACGATCAGAAGAAAAATCAGCGTTCCCCAGGCGGTCTGGGAATATTTCGGATCGGGCAGAGGCAGGATCAGACTGTTTTTACTTCCGTTCCCGGAGGCGTCCGGCAGCAGAGCGGGCAGAACAAACAGTGCCAGCAATGCACTGAAAAGCAGGGAAAGTCCGGCAAAGACCGCCAGCTGCATATACGCTTCGATCCCCGTAAATGCCAGAAAAACGAAAACCAGCGCCGATGTCGCCATGGAAAGCAGCAGCGGAGCCGCCAGATTTGCCGCATTCCGGATCTTGTTTCCCGGTTCACGGCAGGCAGAATAAATATGGATCCCCTGGTCAATGGCAAGTCCCACAATACAACTGCCAAGACCTACCACATACAGGCAGATTTCATCGAAGAACAGTGCCGTGATCCCCAATGCCGGAGCGGAAGCGATCAGCGGGATCGCAGGAATCCACAGCGCCCGCAGGTCCCGATGATAGAAAAAGAGAAAGATCAGCACAAAAAAGACCACGGAAAGGATCCCCGCCACGGTGGCATCCCGTTTCAGTACACTTTCATTGCCGAGCGTGTGATTGCAGCCGGAAATGATCCGGTAGGAAAGTCCGTCCGGAAGAGGGGATAGCGCCTGATCCACTGCGGCGTAAAGCGACCGGACGGCATCTGCGTCTCCGATGGGAATATCCGTTTCAAAAAGGATCATTGCCCGTTTCTTTGCCGAATCTGCGAAGTACGGCAAATCCGGAGCGAAACGCATCGCACCCAGTTCGTTCAGAAGATTCAGATTCTGCAGAAGTCCCTGACTCATAACCGGGTATGCCCGGTTGCGGAGTGCTTTTACATCGCACATCGGCAACGCCAGTTGTTTCTGGGCATCCCGCACAGCCTGATCCGGATCGCAGAGAGGTAACACTGCAGCCGGATCTTGCGTGGATGTGATCAGACCGGTGAGATCCGGCATCGTCACAGCGTTGGAACGGTAACGGAAAACAACCTGCCGGATCTGTGGAAGAGCGCTCAACCCGGCTGCGGCGGAGTCCAGATAATCTTCAAAATCTGTTACTTTTTTTTCTCCACTGCAGAGAAATTCCAGCTGAACCGTGTCAGCAAGGTGGCTCCGGTTCAGGATCCGGAATGTCTTTCCTGTTTCTCCGGATGCCGGGAAAAGATGATGCAGTTCATTCGTGTAGCGGGTGAAAAGCAGGATCAGCAGGGAGGCGATCACGCACAGAACCACCAGCCCGGAAACGAGCCATTTGTGGCGGATCGTGTAAGAAATGGACTGTTCAAAATATTGTTTCATTGTTCCGGCGGCAGTTTCCAGAGTGTTTCCGGCAGAACCGGATCGATCTTGATATTACGGTAAAGGATTTCCAGTTTATCACCGCTCTTTTCCTGAATTTCAACTTTTTCCACGGCAGTAAAGTCCTGCCGGAAGGTGAGCTGCAGCGTCCGGACCCAGTCAGCGAGCAGGGGATCTGCCGGTTTCAGTTCCAGAATATGCGGCGTGATCTCTTTGATTTGAAAGCGTTTCTGCAATTTTTCCGGATCGCCGGTAAAAGAATCGGTAAAACATTCCCGGATCAGTTTCAGCCAGGGAAATTTTTTTGCATCAAGCGTGATCAGTTTTTTTGTCTCGCAGTCGTAATTCTGCAAACTTTCCTGCCCGATGATGGTGATCGTCCGGACCGGAGAATCCGCTTGCCAGCGCAATCTGCCGTCTTTTTCATAGATCATGCTGCCCTGGATCGTGACCTGCATTTCCAGATCGGCGATCGTACGGATCTGAGTGTAATCCGCCGTGGTGACTTTAACTTTTTTCAGGGGCGCAAGACGCTCTGCCAGCGGTTGGGCGGCAGGCAGAGAAACGCACAACAGAAGAAAGAAAACAGTCAGGATCAGAGTTCGCATATGGAAAGTTCTCCCGTGGCACAGACTGTGTCATCGGACGCCCGTTTGACTTTGAAATCCAGCGTGTGATAGTTGTCGATCTGACCCGATTCCCGGATGCAGATATGCAGCAGATCTCCGCTTCGCACCGGTTCGATGAAACGGATGCTGCGGACTCCGGTCAGCATCCCGCCCAGATTGTGATCATTCTTTTCAAAGCCGGTAATGACGGCACACGCTTGTGCCACGATCTCCGGCAGCGCTTCGTTGTCCAGAATCCCCGCTCCATTCAGGAAACGGTTGTCCGGCTTGATCTCCGACTCCACCACGCTCCATTCCGCAAATTCGATCAAACGGTCCACCATAGTCATCGGCGGACGATGCGGGATCCATTGCTGTGCATCGCAGGGGACGGGCGGTTTCTGCCGCAGCAGTTCGCTGTTGTGCCAGCAGAGCGGATCGGAGGCAAGGTAGTCGCCGGTGAGCTGATACGCCGCACCCCGGCAGCCGTAACAGCTTTCCGCTTTTTCGCAAGTTTTGCACGGACCTTTGATCGTGGACCGGAAGTCCCGCAGTTTCTGCAGCACCACACTGGTCTGAACGATCGTTGCCAGATCCTGTTCGTACACATTCCCGATCTTTACGGTCAGTCCCACGCAGGGGATCACATTCCCGTTGGCACCAACGACTGCCGAGAACTGATGCCGCATACATTTTGAACCGACCAGCGGCGGCTGCGGTTCCCAGTCATAGCCCTGTTCCCGGTCGAAGGCGGCGATCTCCTCAAAGATCTCTTTCAACCGTGCCGGTTCCACTTCCAGCTGACGGTTTTCCAGCAATCTGCCTTGCGGTGTCAGGATTTCCAGATAAGGTTTGATCCCGTTCCGGCGCAGATATTTCCACAGGTCCACCACTTCTTTTTCGTTGGCGGAACAGATCACGGAGCTGGCAACCAGTGTATTGGAATCGAAGCCCGCCTCTTTCAGCAGCGCAATGGCGTTCAGGGCTTTATCCAATGCCCCTTTCACACCGGTCAGTTCCTCCTGGATCTGCGGGTTCAGGGTATTCAGTTTGACCACGATCCGGCAGCCGTATTCGTGGAAAAATTCTGCCCATTCCTTTGTCATCAGGGCGGCATTGGTAAAGATTTCCGCCACCATGCCGAGACTGGTGATCAGTTTGATCTTTTCCTTCAGTTCCGGATAAAGCATGGGTTCACCGCCGAGGATCACGATCTTCCGCGCCCCCAACGCATTCGCCTGACGGATCACTTCATCCGCCTTTGCCGAATCCAGAAAAACATTGGTCACACCACCTGCCGCATAGCAGTAAGGACACCGGTAGTTGCAGGTGCGGTTGAACTCAATTTCAATGGTGAGGAGTCCCCGTTTTGAGGCGGTTTCCCGGATCTCCTCCATCGTAAAATCAAATTTATGTTTGTCAAAAGGGATCATGATTCACTCCTTGCGCAGATCAAAGAACCGGACCGGCTTGCGTGAGACTCCGAAGACCCGTTTGCGGGCGTCTTCTTCACTGACCCCGATCACCGGCACATGGATCCTGGTCCGATTGTAAAGCTGTTCCCGGATGTTCAGACTTTCCACCGTATGCCCGGCTTTGCACGCAACGAACATACTGATCTCATCGGAAAGGGCGCTGCCGCTGACTTCCATGTAATATTCCGACACCCCGTCAATGCCGTCCAGCACATTGAAAAAGGCGCCGGGGAAAAGAGTTGTCCCGTGAACTTTCAGCATCTGGGCTTTGCGTCCGAGGATCGGACCGAGACGCAGCGTGTTTCTGCCGCAGGAACATTTCTCCGGAATGATGAAGCTGATGTCGCCCGTCCGGAAACGGACCAGCGGCATCCCGGAGACCTGCAGGGGAGTCACGGTCACTTCACCGGTCACGCCATCCGGTACCCGGTTTCCTTTTTCGTCCAGGATCTCCACGATCGCCAGATCGGCGGGCGGGTGTCCGCCGCAACGGGCGGAACATTCCGTAAAGCTGGTGACGATCTCACTGGAGGCGTAAGTGGAATGGACCGCTCCCGGCCAGAATTCTTCCAGTTTCTGTCCCAGCGGAGTCAACTTCATATCGCGGGTCCGGATCGGTTCGCCGATGCAGACGATCCGTTTGACACAGCTGCCGTCGATCCCGTTGTCTTTCAGATATTGTCCCAGTTTCGCAATGAAACTCGGAACCCCTACGATCCCTTCCGGATGGACCATGGAAAGAATCGAGGCGTGGCTGGCAATGGTGTTCAGTCCGTTCCGGACAGCGGACGCACCCACTTTGACCACGCCCTGATAGTACGCAAGCCCCGCAATGAAACAGCGGTCAATGGTGCAGGTCAGCAATACTTTATCCGTTGGGACCATCCCCGCAGCCTTGAACCCGACTGCATCGTTGTAGCCCAGGCGGTCCAGGTCACCGGCGGAATACACGATCCGGCAGGGATTCCCGGTCGTTCCGCTGGTGAAACAGATATCGGCGATCTGTTCTTCCGGTACGGCAAAAAATTCTTCGTTGTGTTCCGCAAGATCACTTTTGCTGGTGGTGGGCAGCTCCTGCAGGGAGTCATAGTCAAACACCTTATCCGGATCGAATCCGGCAAACCGTTTCCGGTAGAACGGGGAATTTTCCCGGCAGTAACGGATATGTTCCGCCAGCAGACAGTCCTGTTCTTTCCGGATCTCCGCTGCGGGGAGAAAAGAAATATCATCCTTCAGTTCAAATTTTGTTTTCATGACTTTTTCTCTTTCAGGAGTTCATCCATTTTTGCAAGTTCTTCTTCCATTCTGCGGAAAACGGTCTTTTTCAGGACAAATGCCGTGGCGCATTGCCGTACTTCCTCTGCCGGGATCGGGGTAAGACGCCGGATCAGCAGATCCCGGAACATACGGAAACGGAATTTCCGGTCCGGCATATATTCGTTGCCGGCGATACAAAGCATATACACCGGCAATCCCAGATCCAGTGCGATCTTGAAGATCCCGCTGTGAAAGGCATTCATTTTTTCCGATTCGGACCGGGTTCCTTCAGGAAATGCCACGATCACATCATTTTCTGCGATCACTTCCGCAGCATTTTTCTCCAATGTCTCAAAGTTCCAACCTGTGATGTCCAGATAACCGCCCAGTTTCGCTCCCCAACCGATCACCGGCGCACGCATGGGCCAGCCGTTGACCGTCTGGGCGCAACTTTCTCCCATAACTGCCACCAGAAAAGCATCCGTTGCCGCCCGGTGATTGACTACCACGATCCCCGGCGCACGATCCTTCCCGCATCCGGAAAGATCTTCGTAACGGACCCGGAAGAAGGGCAGCCACATGATCCGCACCATTGTCCAGCCGAACAGAAACAGCAGAAACCGCATAAAATGGCGGCGTTTGCTGCGGGGGAAAAGCAGGCTGATTCCCACCGGCAGCAGCATGGCGGTCCAGTAGAACGCAGTCCAGAAGACCGTCAGAAAATAGATCGGAAAGCTGCGGCAGAAGGTGGAAAGCGCAGATGATTTTTGCGGTTCACTGCTCACAGTTTTTCTGCCAGTTCCGGATGTTCTGCAATGAGTTTTTCAAAAAGCGTGTAAACATCTTCCAGCGTCTTGACTTCCCGGATCTCTTTGTTTTCACGCAGCATGATCCCGAACTTCTGCTGAAGTCCTACGATCATATCCACAATATCCAGACTGTCCAGTCCAAGATCATCCAGAATGTGCTTTTCCGGTGTCAGGTCTGCTTCTTCAAATTCAAAACGCTCAATAAAAATTGAGTTCACTGCTTTCACGATCGCATCACGGTTCATCGTTTTTTCTCCTCAAAATGTATGTTATTCTTGTTTCAGTCAACAGATTTACAGACCAGACTTGCATTCACACCGCCGAAGGCAATGCTGTTTTTGATACACACCCGTACTTTGTGATCCATCAGCTGACGGGGCAGCAGGATCCCTGCACAGTCATCCACCTGTTCCAGATTCCGGGTTGGCAGTACGATCCCGTTCTGCATCATCCCGTGGACCGCCGCAAGTTCCAATGCGCCGGATGCACCCAGCGTGTGACCGAGATGCCCCTTCAGACTGGAGACCGGAACTTTGTCGCCCAGAACGGATCGGATCGCCGCCGCTTCCGCTGCGTCGCCTACTTTTGTGCCGGTGGCGTGGGCGCTGACATAGTCCACATCTTCTGCATTGATCCCCGCATCGGCGAGGGCGGTACGCATACAGTTGGCGATCTGTACTTCATCGGAGTGGCTCACGTGCCAGCCGGAACAGTTTGTGGCGTATCCGGCAAGCTCAAAAAGAATATTGGCACCGCGGGCTTTGGCGTGTTCGTATTCTTCCACCACCAGAATCCCTGCTCCTTCCGCACAGACAAGTCCTTCCCGGTTGGCGTCAAAGGGGCGTGCCAGCTTTTCCGGTTCCGGCGTTTCCCGTTCTGCCAGCGCATAAAGCAGCTGGAAAGAGGATGCCACAAGACTGGTCGTTTCATCCGAACCGCCGGAAATGACCACATCTGCCTTGCCGAGCCGGATCAGCTCCTGTGCCGCACCCAGGGCTTGAAGACCGGAGGCACAGGCGGAGCAGGGCGCGAGCTGGATCCCGTTGATCCCGAACATATCCGCCACATTGAACGCGGAAGAATGGCTCATCAACCGGAAAAAGTGGCAGGCGGAAAGATCATCCCGTCTTCCCTCGGCTTCAGCGGTACAGGCATCCGTCATACTGGAGGCGCTGCCCACGGTGCTGCCGATAACGCAAGCAACTCTGCCCGTGGTGAAAAGTGCCGGATCAAGACCGCTGCTCAAAACTGCTTCCTGCGCCGCAAGTCCCGAAAACAATGCCGCATTGCCCATTGTCCGGCGGACTTTCCGGTTGATCTTTTTGACCTGGACCGGATCCACACTCACCGGTGCATTGGCAATGTTTTTTCCGAAATGATCATACCATTCCGGCATGGCACGGACTCCGGAACGGTTCGCAAGGAGAGCCTCCCAAAGTTCTTTTACCGAGTTCCCCAGCGGGCTGATGACCCCGATCCCTGTTACAACTGCGCGTCTGTTCATAGATTTTCTGTCTGCAATTTTTGCGTATGTTATTTTATTTTTACTTTACAAAAACAAAATATACTGTAAAAACAGAAAAAATCAAGGCGTGATAAGACATAGTATGGATTTTTTCAGAGAAAACGGCGGATCAAACCGGTGTAGATGTCTTCTCCCAGCACCTGACGGAAAACGGAAAAAGAGGCAAGCATCGTTCCCATGACACCCGGTACCAGCGCACTTTGTCCCGCCGCAAAAAAGTTGGAGACCGGCAGCTGACCGCAGATCCGTGCCTGACCGCAGATACATCTTGCGCCGTAGGCACTTCCGGTGGGCGGATCGTAGTCCAGACAAGTCCACGGGCTGCCGCTGGCAACCACATGAAGTTTTCCCTTCAGCGCAGGGTGGACCGCTTCGATCTCTGCCGCTGCTTCCTGCACCATCGCCGCCTTGAATGTCTGATACGCTTCATCGTTCTGCCGTTCCCGGTGAGTGGCAGAAAATCCCTGCGGCATCCCTTCAAAACGCATCGTCCGGAATGCAGAGACCGTATGACGCAGGACGCCGGTCCGATCCGTTTCCCGGTTGAACAGGATCCCGGTGCTGTGAGCGCGGGTGCCGTCGGTCAGAATGTGATCGATATCGTTGCCGGAAAAATAGGAGACCAGCCCTTCCGGTACCGCTTCGTCGGCGGTAAAATAGGAACAGAAAAAGCTGCAGGATTCTTTCAGACGCCGGATCCGCCGTTCGTGGGACGGCGTTTTTGCTTCGTCCGGCAGAACATTCTGGATCGCAAGGGGATGCGTTGTGAAGAAAATATGTTCCGCATCCAGTGTTGTGCCGTCGGAAAGGCGGACTTCATGGCAAGCACCGTCGGAATCGGGAGCGGTGAATTTCAGCAGTTCCGTACCGGTCCGGATGTCGATCCCGTACCTTTCCGCTTCCCGTTTGAAGGCGCGGATCATGGCATCACCGCCATCGTCCGGACGGGCGAGATCGGTGTGCAGGGCGTACCCCACCCGTGCGTGAAAACTCATTGGTGCTTCCGAAAGGGGCGTGCCGTGACACATGGCAAAAGATCCGGTACAGGCCGTTGCTGCCGGAGAAAGTCCCAGAGACTGACAGATCTCTCCCGCAGTCGTGAGATCATATCGGGAAAAATCGGGTGTCAATGGCGAAAGATCCCGCAGATCGTGCATGGGAGTCGTATCCCAGATCTCCTGTTCGATCCGGAAAAATTCCCGGATCTTTTCCGCTTCATCCGGAAACGCATTGCAGCAGGCTTCCGCCGCTCCGGTATGACCGCAATCCGCCGGGAGCAGGATCTCTTTCCCGCTTTCGGCAAGTACGATCCGGTTGGAAATCGGGGTGCTGCCGACTGCATCGGACAGCCCCAGCACCTGCATCATCTGTTCCATTATTCCGTTCCGGCTGAATCCGCCTGAAAAATGATAGCCCGTATCGAAGGGGATCCCGTTCCGGTAAAAACGCCGCAGATAGCCGCCGATCTCCGGCTGACTTTCAATCAGCGTCACCGGTCTGCCGGACCGGGCAAGAAGCAGGGCAAGGGTCAAGCCGCCGGCTCCGGAGCCGCAGACAATATTGGTCCGTTCCCGCCGCATCGGATCAGATCACCAGACCGCCGTTGACGGCGATCACCTGACCGTGGATATACGTGCTGTCCGGTCCGCAGAGAAAACTCACGGTTCCGGCGATTTCCGCCACTTTCCCGGTCCGGTGCAGGGGGATCAGGGGCAGGATCTGATCTTTCGGAAGATCTTTGGTCATATCGGTTTCGATCACGCCGGGAGCAACCACGTTCACAAGGACGCCTTTTCTGCCTACTTCACGGGCAAGTGCCTTTGCTGCACCGATCAACGCCGCTTTCGTGGCGGAATAGTTCACCTGACCTGCCTGTCCGGTCTGACCGGAGGCGGAACTGATAATGACCACCCGCCCGCGACGCTTTGCCAGCATCCCGAAGACCAGCGGCTGGACCGTATTGTAAAATCCGTTCAGATTGGTATCCAGCACGCTTTCCCATTCGTTGTCATCCATAAACACGAAAAGGTTGTCTTTGGCGATCCCGGAGTTGTAAACGACCACATCCGGCGGATTTTCTGTGGGGAACGTTTCAGCCAGAACGGTCCGTGCCGCCGCCCGGTCGCAGACATCCAGTTCCAGAATATTGCAACACCCGCCTGCAGCGGTGATCGCTTCGACCAGCGCAGCAGAATCTGCACCCTGTTTCCGGCAGGTCGCAGTGACTTCAAATCCATCTTTTGCAAGGCGTTCCGAAATTGCCTTTCCGATTCCCCGGCAACCGCCGATCACGAGAGCTTTTCTGCTGTTTTCTGCTGTCATTTCAGTTTATCCTTCTATTTGATCACTCTGTATATTTTTTGAAGATGAGGGCGGCATTGTGTCCACCGAAACCGAGACTGTTGCTGAGGATGAATTCCGGATCTGCCTGACGCGCAATGTTCGGAGTGACATCCAGATCACATTCCGGGTCCGGTGTGGTGTAATTGATCGTGGGCGGTACAAGCCCGGTCTCAGCCGTTTTTACGCAGGCGACTGCCGCCAGTGCGCCCGCCGCTCCCAAGGCGTGTCCGATCATACTTTTGACTGCACTGACTGCGATTTTATCCGCATGAGCGCCGAAGACTGCCCGGATGGCTTTCGTTTCGCATTTGTCATTGGCTATTGTGCCGGTTCCGTGAGCGGAGATACAGGTAATATCCTCCGGTCTGCATCCTGCGTGAGCGATTGCCATTTGCATCGCCCGGATGTCGCCGGTACCTTCGGGATCGGGGCTGGTGATGTGCCAGGCGTCGCAGGTCGCACCGTATCCGATCAGTTCTGCCAGAATGGTTGCACCCCGTTGTTTTGCGTGTTCCAGCTCTTCCAGTACCAGCAGGGCGGCACCTTCTGCGATCACGAAGCCGTCCCGGTTCAGATCAAAGGGTTTACAGGCTTTTTCCGGTTCTCCGTTCTGAAGGCTGAGTGCCGTCAATGCAGCGAAACCGCCGGTCAGGAGACGGGTCACACAAGTTTCTGAACCGCCGGCCAACATCAGATCGGCATCGCCCCGTTTGATCTGCCAGAAGGCTTCCCCGATGGCGTGTGAGGAGGAAGCACAGGCGGAGGATACGCTGAAATTCGGACCTTTCAGCCCGAAACGGATCGCCACGGATCCGGAAGCGGTATTGGTGATATAGGACGGCACAAAAAAGGCGGAAAGCCCGCTTCCCCGTGCCAGTGCCGCTGCGTTTTTGTCATAGACTTCCACCCCGCCAGCACCGGATGAGATCAGAGCACCTGCACGGAATGGGTCCGGCAGAGTGATTTTTGCCGTTTCTGCATCCAGCAGTTTTGCTTGCGTCAGGGCTTCGTGTGCGGCAGCAATGGCAAAGCGTGTGAACCGGGCGGTGCGCCGTTCTTCTTTCACGGTCATGCCCGGCACAACCAGATCCCGCACTTCTCCGGCAATGGTCACCGGCAGTTTCGGTTCCGGTTCAAAAAGGGAGATCTGCCGGATCCCGCTTCTGCCGTGGGACAGAGTCTCCCACAGTTCCTGCACGGAATTTCCGCCGCAGCTTACTGCGCCCATACCGGTAATGACGATCCGCCGTTCTTTCATATTTCTTCTTCTCTCTTTCCATCGTGGTTGAGGATCTTCTGTTCCTGCAGAAATTTCAGCAATTCTCCGGACCACGCCGCCGTTTCGGGATAAAGCTGTTTTTGTTTTTCATTCAGGAGTCCCATTCCGTGGGGACCGTGCTGAAAGATCAATGTCTTATGGGGGATATTATGTTTTTTCAATGCTGCATCCATCTGTTTTCCGTTTTCCGGATCAACGCATTGGTCTTCCAGTGTCAGCCACAGAAAAGTGGGTGGGAAACCGGGTGCGACCTGTTTTTCGAGGGAAAGAGCATCTATTTGTTCCGGGGTCGGATTGCTTCCCAGCAGATTGCTCCGGCTGGTCTTGTGGGCAGCTGTATCCATGGTAACGACCGGATAGCACATGATCACAAAGTCCGGTTTGGCGGAAAACCGTTTGACCGGATCTGCGGCATCTTTTTCACCTTCCGTATTGCCCAGTGCGGTCAGCGCGGCAAGGTGTCCTCCTGCCGATGAACCCATCGTGCCGACTTTCGCAGGATCAATGTTCAACGCCTTGGCATGAATACGGATCAGCCGCACCGTATGTTGTGCCGCCTGCTGCATGGCGGGGTGTCGCCGGAAATGACCGAAGATCGAGCCCAGCGGATATTTGACTACGATCCCTGCAACGCCGTTCGCCGCAAGAAATTTTGCATATTCCGTCCCTTCCACATGGAAATCCAGCACCCCGTACGCTCCGCCGGGGAATATGATTGCCGCCGGTACGGGCTTGGTTGTTTTTGCCGGCAAAAAGATCTGAAGCGCACAGAACCAGTCGTCATCATACAAGTGATATGTTTTTTTACCGGGTTGATGCTTTGCTGCGTTTGCGATTTCGAATGTCGGTTCATCGGGCAGGACAAAGAGAAAACAGCCGGAAAGCAGCAGGAGTGCAGCTGCACAGAAAAAAAGACTGACCCATTTCCGACTCATATTTGTCCGTATATTTTGTGTTCGTATTACAGTTCTGTTACGCCGTCGTCGATCAGATACGGCATCTCCTCGTGGACCGTCGTATTGCCGGAGATCACTTTTGTATCCAGTTTGATATATTTGATCGTGCCGTCTGCCAGTACGGTCCCTTCCATATCCATAAGCTGGGATTCCACTACCACAAAACGGCTGGTCTCCCGCACAACCACACCCTTTGCGATCAGGTCAGTTGCGTAGGGGACCGGCTTGCGGTAGTTTGTGGTCAGGTTGATGGTGACACCGAAATCTTTTTCTTCGCCGCCGTGATATGCCCAGAGTCCCCGCAGTCCCAGTTCATCCAGCATGGCAGTGATCAGCCCGCCGTGAACACGCCCCGGATAACTCTGGTGATTCGGGTGATACTGAAATTTCGTCATTACGCTGCCGTCTTCCATGTTGTAAAAAGCGGCACGCACACCGAATTCATTGTCAAGTCCGCAAATAATGCACATTTTACTGTTGCGCTGTCTGCTCAAAACTTTCATTTGCTGCTCCTTGTTCCGGTAAAGATTATTTTTCTGTAATTTATAGCAAAAAAAAGAAAAGTCAAGGCTTGAACCGGGGCGGATCACGGTTTAAAGTAATGCGTGAACACAAAAGGAAATTACCCGAAGGAGATTTTTTATGGATAATACCCGCCTCAAAGCCTATGCCGAATTGATCGTGAAGAAGGGGCTTAACCCCGATCCCGGTCAGGAAGTGATCATTCTCGCCGCTCTGGATCAGCCGGAATTTGTGCGGCTGGTCGCTGAAGAATGTTACCGTGCCGGTGCCGCAAAAGTTACTGTGGATTGGCAGGATATGCCCCTGAACAAGTTGGCGCAGCTCTATCAGACTGAGGAAAAACTCGGATCCATCGAGGATTGGGAGATCGAAAAACTCAAGTGGCGCGTGGAAAAACTGCCCGCTTTTCTCTGGCTGGATTCCGATGATCCGGACGGCATGGACGGCATTGATCAGGGCAAGCGTGCCCGCGCTCAGATGGCTCGTTTCCCGAAGATCAAACCTTACCGCGATGCCATGGAAAACCGCTTTCAGTGGTGTATCGCCGGAGTCCCCGGAAAGGAATGGGCGTGCAAAGTCTTCCCCGGTATTTCTGCGGAGGAGGCTGTGGAAAAACTGTGGGAAGCGATCCTGACCACCGCCCGCGCGGAAGGGGATCCCATCGCCAACTGGGAGGAACACAACCGGGTCATCCACGAGCGCTGCAGCGCCCTGAACGACTATAAGTTTATCGCACTGGAGTATCAGAGCAGCAACGGCACGGATTTCCGTGTCGGACTGATGGAGCAGGGCATCTTTGCCGGTGGCGCGGAAAAAGATCTTTCCGGACGCATCTTTAACCCGAACATCCCCTCCGAAGAAATCTTCACCAGCCCGAAACGGGGCGAGGCGGAAGGGGTGCTTGTCTCTACGAAACCCCTTTCCTGGCAGGGCAGCCTGATCGAAAACTTTTCCATCCGGTTCGAGAAGGGGAAAGCCGTGGAGGTCAAAGCGGAGAAAGGGCAGGAAGCGTTGGAACGGATGATCGCCATGGATGAGGGCGCGGCGTATCTGGGCGAATGTGCCCTCATCGGCTGGGATTCCCCCATCAACCGGACCGGGATCCTCTTTTACAGCACCCTTTACGACGAAAACGCCAGCTGTCATGTGGCGCTGGGACGCGGCTTTGAAAACTGCGTTGCCGATTACGACAAGTACAGCCAGGAACAGCTCCGCGCCATGGGCGTCAACGACAGCATGATCCATGTGGACTTTATGATCGGCTGTCGGGATCTCAATATCACCGGGATCACAGCCGACGGACGGAAGATTCCCGTCTTCCGGTTCGGCGAATGGTGTTTCTGATCAGGAAACAGTCCAGCGGCAGTAATTCAGTTCTGCGCTCATTCCGTTGTGTTCATACCAGAGCGTAAAGAATGTGCCGTCCGGCATTTCGACGGTGGAAGGATATCCGAGATCTCTGTTCAGCCCACGGTCATGGATGATCCATTCTTCTCCCCAGGTTTTGCCGCCGTCTGCTGAAAACATTGCCCGGACACCGAATGGTTCTTTGCGCCAGCCGTATGTCATGAGCAGATTCCCGTTTCGGGTACGCTGCAGGAATGAAGGAAAACCGTCGCAGATGTAATGCGGTTCACTCCATGTCGCACCGCCATCCATTGATTCCGTCTGCCATGTCCGTGTAATACATTCCTCTTTTCTGCAGGCGCGGATCTGGACAATGAGATCCCCGTTTTCCGTTTCCGCCGCATGAAGTTCGTGACAATTCGCATTTTCGTGTTCCGGCGGCGGTGGGATCTGCCCGATGATCTGCCAGGTTTTGCCGTTATCATCGGAAATACTGGCTGCCATTTCCGGTTTCATCATTGCCGAATCGACCGGATAATAGGAGTGTACTTTTCCGGGCATGAAAAGACGACCGCTTTTCAACAGGACCGGTCCGTGGGGATTGTTGACGGCGGTCCGGTATTTTTCGCTCCAGGTCAACCCGTTATCCGTGGAGCGACGCATCCACAGACCATGTTCATCCCGCAATGTTTCGAGTGAAATACTGCGTGCAACCACATCCCATGGATGGGGTTTTCCCCATTTTTCCAGAATGGTGGCAACACTGGTGAAGTAGTTGACCAGAATTGAGCCGTCTGCTGCAATACAGATTCCCGCATCCCGGTCATCCAGTGGCCCCTGACTCAGAAATTCCGGAGCGGTCCAGGTTTCTCCACCATCCTTGGAACGATAGAAAAATACGCGTCCGTATGGACACATGTGTCCTTCCCGGTTTCCGGAGCAGACGGCGAGCAGTTCGCCGCTTTCCGTAATTGCCACGGTTGGCCAGCCGTGATAGGTTGGATTCAATGTGATTTTTCCGGTTTTGAGCTTTTTTACATTCATTTTTTTATCTCCTGTTTGAAAGATGAATGGTTGGATGCTATTGTAACTTTAGGTCGCCGGAATGTTGTTTTCAATCATACGGAAAAGTTATTGATCATACAAACAGGAACAAAAATATATGAATCTCTCGGAAGACAGAGATAAGATTGTTTCAGTATTGGAAAAAATCCTTTCAGACCGTCCGCTGAACGCTTTCCGTTTTGCGGAACACTATATCGGGAACGGGGATGTGTCCGATGCCGTTATCCTGCCCATTCACCGTCTGACCTGTGTATTGGATGGGCAATTTTGTTTGAAAGTCGGCAGCGGCAGGCAGATCACGCAGGAAGTTTATTCTGCCGGAACGACATTGATGATGCGTCCGTTCTGTACGACGGCTTTCGCACCGGGGAGTTGCTGCGAAGCGTTCGGCCTTGTCTGCCGTCCCGGATTTTTACGGATCTTTTACTGCGAAGCAGAGGATGGCAGGCATTATTTTTATCACTTGAAGGATACGCTCCGCACCAGTACACACCATGCCCTTTCCGCCCTGTTCCATTTGCAAGATGACCGGGACTCCCGAAGTACGATGTCCGACTTGCTGTATCTGGTTTTTACGCTCTTGAAAGAAGACCTGAAACGATCCCGGATCTGCGATTGCGGAAAATCCTTCCAGTTGTGGTGCCGGATCTCCGAGCGGTTGGAAGAATATTATGATGCCGATCCGACACGCAGCGAACTTGCCGCAGAATTTGAGGTGACAGAAACGTATATTTCCAGACTGTTCCGGCGGTATGCCGGTACGACATTCAAAGAATATCTGCGTCTGATACGGTTGAAAAAATCAGAACGTCTGCTGAATGAAACGAATCTGACAGTCAGTGAGATCGCATGGCAGTGCGGATTTCATTCCACCACTTATTTCATCCGCAGTTTCCGGTCGGTCCATCATGTTTCGCCCGGTCATTACCGGCGGCTGAAAAAATAAAAAACACACTTGAAAAAATAACAGGTGCGTACTATTTTAGAAGAGAAACTCAACAGGAGAGTAAATATGAAAACAAAAAAAATGATCGTGGGCGTCCTTTCCGGCTTCGGTCCGGAACTGGAAAATCCCTTCACAAAGATCGTGGGTCACGGCGTTGATGTGACCCAGGTGTGCAACTGGAAGGTCGATCTGTGGACCAAAGAAAACGCAAAGAAGATCAAGAAGTATGCGAAGGACAGCAAGATCCGGATCAACTCGTTCTGGTCCGGCTATACCGGTCCTGCCGTCTGGAACTTCATTGAAGGTCCCACCACCCTCGGTCTGGTTCCCCCCGAATACCGGAAACAGCGCATCGCCGACCTGAAGAAGGGCGCAGACTTTGCCGAAATGATCGGCGCTCCCGCTATCGTGACCCATTGCGGTTTCATCCCGGAATATCCCGCCGACCCCCTGTATCAGGGCACGCTGGATGCCATCGGCGAAGTGGCGGAATACTGTAAGAAAAAAGGTCTCGGCTTCTGGTTTGAAACCGGGCAGGAAACGCCCACCACCCTGCTGCGTGTCATCGAAGATCTGGCACTGGATAACCTGGGGATCAACTTCGATACCGCAAATGTGATCCTTTACGGAAAAGCAAACCCGCTGGACGCTCTGGATGTCTTCGGCAAGTACGTGCGCTGTCTCCACGCCAAGGACGGTATGTACCCCACCAACGGACGCAACCTCGGTCACGAAGTGCCCGTCGGCAAGGGCAAGAGCCAGTACAGCAAACTGATTCCGAAACTGAAAGAGATCGGCTACGAAGGCGACCTGATCATCGAACGGGAAATCGGCGGCGAACAGCAGACCAAAGACATCATGAAGACCATCGTCTATCTGCGGAAACTGGTCGATAAAGCCGAAGCCAAGTACGCGGCGAAATAAGAGAAAGACATCAGGCGGGAAAAACCTTTCAGGAAAGGTTCTTTTCCCGCACCCTTTTTCCAAAGATTTTTACAGCGAAAGAGCAAAACGCAGTTTTTGCTCTTTCGCATTTTTTATACGCAGATAAAAAATGCGAAGCACGGAGTGAACACTCCGTGCTTCGCTGCAGAAGTCTTTGAGGGGGTGCCGGGGAAGCTTTCTTCAGAAAGTTCCCCGGCAGAATCCCCTTCTCTTACTTATACTTCGGAAGCATATCGCCGTGCGCCTTGATGAGGTCGTCGCACATCTTGATGATGGAATCGATGGGCAGTTCGGCGGAGGTATGGGGATCCAGCAGGGCTGCCTGATAGATCTTATCCTTCTTTCCGGTGAGGGCGGCTTCGATAGTGAGGAGCTGCACATTGATATTGGTCCGGTTCAGAGCGGCGCACTGTTCGGGCAGATCGCCAACATAAGTACCCTGAACGCCGTTCCGGTCTACGAGACACGGCACTTCCACCACGGCTTTCTGGGGCAGGTTGGGAATGAGACCATTGTTCAGCACGTTCCCGCCGATCCGGTACGGCGTATCGGTCACGATGGCGTTGATGATGCCGGAGCCGTATTCGCGGGAGAGGGTATGACCCAGCTTCGGATCTTCCTTCAGTTCGGCGTACTGTTTCTTCCAGCCGGCGATCTGGTTGATACAGCGGCGCGGGTATTCATCCAGCGGGATGTTCCACTTGTCGATCAGTTCCGGATAGCCGCTCTTGATGAAGTAGGGCAGATATTCCGCATTGTGTTCGCTGGATTCCGTCACATAGTAGCCGAAACGGCGCATCATTTCCAGACGCACCATGTTCCAGGATTTCTGATCCTTCGGACCCTTCAGCCATTCTTTCAGTTTTTTATCGGCGACCTTCTTGATCTCGGGGTACAGGTCCTTGCCGTCTTCCGTGATCTCAAGCAGCCATGCCATGTGGTTGATCCCGGCGATCTTGGACTGGATTTTATCGCGGCGTTCCTGCGTGTTTTCCAGCCCCAGCGCACCCAGCAGACTTTCCACGCAGACCTGCACGGAGTGGCAGAGACCCACGGTCTTGACACTGGTGCCCTGAAGCATGGCACCGGTCAGCATCGCCATGGGGTTGGTGTAGTTGAGGAACCAGGCGTTGGGGGCGACTGCCTCCATATCACGGGCGAAATCCAGCATCACGGGGATGGTACGCAGACCGCGGAAGATCCCCCCGATCCCAAGCGTATCGGCGATGGTCTGACGCAGACCGTATTTTTTCGGGATCTCGAAGTCGATCACGGTGGAGGGTTCATAACCGCCGACCTGAATGGCATTGATCACAAAATCCGCCCCCTGCAAGGCTTTCCGACGGTTCTTCACGCCCAGTGCGGTGGAGATCTTTGCGCGACCGTCATTGATGTTCTTATTGATCACATTCAGGATGAACTCGGATTCTTTCAGCCGTTCTGCATCAATGTCGTACAGCACAAATTCCGAATCCTTCAACGCCTCCCGGCACATACAGTCTCCGATCACATTCCGTGCGAATACGGTGCTGCCGGCACCCATAAATACGATTTTTGCCATAGTTTTTTTCTCCTTGTGGTTTCATTATTCAGTAGGCAATAAAATAACATTCCAGTTCTTTGAGCGTGACCGTGACTGTGTCGCCATTGACTTCCAGCTTTCTGCCGGTCCATACATCATTCAGAGATGCCGCATCAACGCCTTCCGGCAGATTCAGATCGGACACTTTGAACCGGATGGGACGCTCCTCCCAACCGATATTGAACAATCCCAGCCAGCCGTGAGCCGGATCGTTCCGGTCCGGTGTCTGATAGATCGAAAGGTAACGCTGACCGAAGATCTGCTTTCCCATGATCCCGTTCTGATTGCACTTGAGCATTTCCGGATTGGTCAGTAATGCAAATTCATCGTCATCTGTTTTTTCCAGATTGCCGCCGTAAAGGATCGGCGTGGCGGAAAGTGCGTGCTGGGTGATGAACGTGCGTTTCTGTTCCATGTTCAGACGGCTTCTGCGGCGGCGGTCCAGATCGTGCGGCACATCCAGCACCACACCTTCCGGAATGTAGGACTGCAGTTCGCCGAAGGGGACCATATCCAGATCCATCCAGCAATCCGGTCCGCTCTGATTTTCAAAAATATCCCAGCGGGTGAAACGTTTGTGAATATCATCCGGGCGATCCCACACATCCCCGGAGATCCGCAGCATATTCGCATACTTCCGGTAAACCGGCAGATTGCAGCGGCAGGACCGGTCACCGGGAGAGAGACTCAGAAAGATGGGGCGGGAGGCTTTTTCAATGGCTCTGCCCACTGCGGCGATCTCGTCCGGCGATTCTGTAATATCATCCACTTTCAGAAAATCCACACCGTTTTCATCGAAGTACCGGATCACGCTGTCGTAATATTCCTGGGCGCCGGGCTTGCTCATATCCACACCGTAGTTGGGAACGCCCCACTCGCAGGTGTTGATGGTGTCGATAATATCCCCGGCGTGCAGATCGATCCCCATGATCTTTGTATTGCGTTCCACTGCCAGCTTCGGAATACCCCGGAAAAAATGGATCCCGAACTTGATTCCGTTGGCGTGACAATAGTCCGTAATGAACTTGAGTCCGTGGGGAAACTTGACCTTTGACGCATTCCAGCGACCGAACTCATCCAGTTCATTGGAGCCTTTCCGTTCCGGATCGCGTTCTGCGTGAAAGGGATCATCGCAGTACCAGGCGGCATCAAAGCAGAAATATTCATATCCGTGTGGTTTCAGTTTCTTTACAAAAATATCGATCGCACGCAATGCGATCTCTTCCGTCATGTAGAGACTCCAGCAGTCGTAGGAGTTTGTGCCGAGAACCGGTTTGGGTGTGCTTTCAATTTTCATAGGAATATTCCTTTCGTGCTGTATTATATACGCCGGATCGTTGAGAATCAATAGCAAAATTATGTGAAACATCAAAAAAATGTGCGGAATATGGAAAAAAGTTGAAAAATCCCGTTGAAAACTGCGGAAAAAATCTTACATTATGAGAAAATGAAAGGATTTTTATGACTTTTCAGGAACTGATCCTGCTATCTGAAAAACGCAGCTCCTGCAGTGTGTCGGTGGAGACGCTGCATCCTGCATTCCGTGTGCGCCGGTCGTTGCAGGTGGGACCGGAACAGAAGCTGCATCACTCCCCGTTCTGCCGGAAAAAGAAACTGACCGAAGCGCTGCAGCCCCAATGCAGCTGCAACAAACAGCGCAGTCTGGAGATCGCACGGCGGGGCAGGGTATTCAGTGGATATTGTCCCCGGGGCTGGTGGGAGATCGCGTTTCCCTTTCTGTTCAACGGCGAACTGGCGGCTGTCTGCTACTTCGGCTGCGAAAAAATGCCGGATGGGACCGTGATGAAAAAGATTCATGCCGCCGGACGCTTCATGCTGGAGTATCTGCAGCTGGAATTTCTGCTCGCCGGATACGAAAATGAACTGGGCGGGCAGACGAAGGACATTCCCCTGAAAGACCGGGTACAGTTGTATCTGGACCGGTACTATACGGAAGGCGCATCCCTCAAGGATCTGGCGGATAAACTCCATTGTCACACCGGTTATCTGGGGGAACGGATCCGGGCGCAATTCGGAAAGACGTTCCGTCAGCTGCTGGCGGAACGGCGGGTGGAGGAGTCAAAAGTGTTTCTGAAACTGCATCGGGAATATACCGTTGGAAAGATCGCTTCTCTGTGCGGTTTTGACGACAGCAACTATTTCTCCTCGGTCTTCCGGAAGATCACCGGCATTTCCCCTGCCGCCTACCGGAAACAACATCATTCCGGAGAACGCTGAAATAAGAAAGCCGGCGGATCTGCTGTTTTTGCACATCCACCGGCAGAAAAACGCTTCCGGGATCTCAAAGCTTCACATCTGCGAACGCTGCACCCAAACTGCCGAAAGGTTCATTGGAACCGGGCATGGGGAATGCTTCCAGCACTTTGTTTTGAGCTGCGAAGATCTTATCCGTACCGATCTTTGCCAGATCCAGCAGTTTATTGAGTTCATCCCGGGAGAACGGTTCTTCTTCTGCGGTACCCTGGATCTCAATATATTTGCCGGATTCGGTCATGATCACATTCATATCCACATCGGCAGCAGAATCTTCTTCATAGCACAGGTCCAGCACAGGATTGCCCTTTACGATCCCGACGGACACTGCCGCCACATTCTCCCGCATGGGGAAACGGGGGATCTTCTTCTGTTCCAGCAGACGGCGGAACGCCATTTGAAGGACCACAGACGCACCGCTGATACTGGCGCAGCGGGTACCGCCGTCCGCATCGATCACATCGCAGTCGATGTAGAGGGTGTTCTGACCGAGCGCCTGCAGATCGATCACACTGCGGAAGGATCTGCCGATCAGCCGCTGGATCTCCATGGTGCGTCCGCTCTGTTTGCCTTTGGAGGCTTCCCGCTGGACACGGCTTCCGGTGCTGCCGGGGATCATACCGTATTCACTGGTGACCCAACCGCCGGAAACATTCTGGGCACGCATCCAGGAAGGCACGCCGGATTCAAAAGAAACGGAGCAGATGACTTTTGTGCCGCCCATTTCGATCAGAGCTGAAGCGATGGGGTGTGCCAGAAAATCCGGGGTGATTTTGATCTTGCGTGTCTGATCCCACGCTCTGCCGTCGGTCCGTTTTGTATTGTTTGCCATAGATTTTATCCTTTTTTCATAAGAAAAGCCGCTGACTGACAGAGTTCCTGCGGCGCACAGATTCATCGCTTAGGGCTGCTTTGTTCCCAACCTGACCCGGTTCACGGGAATCTGTCGCACAAGTTCCGGCAGTCAGCGGCAAATTTACCATTTTTACCGCTTTATTCAGCGTTATTCGGCTTTTACGGCTTTTTTGCCGTTCTTTATTACTTTACAGCGTGAAACGAAATATTCAAGTAAAAGTCCCACTTCTTCACGCATTTTTTTACGATCCACGATCCGGTCGATCAGTCCCTTCTTCAGGAGGAACTCTGCCGTCTGGAAACCTTCGGGCAGCTGTGCCTGCGTGGTATCCCGGATCACACGGGGACCGGCAAAGCCGATCAGGGCTTCCGGTTCTGCAATGATCAGGTCGCCGAGGGATGCAAAACTGGCGGTGACCCCTGCTGTTGTGGGATGGGTCATAATGACCAGATAGGGCAGCCCGGCTTCTTTGTGGCGTTCGGCTGCTCCGCTGGTCTTCGCCATCTGCATCAGGCTGATCATACCTTCATACATTCTGGCGCCGCCGCTGGCGGTCACGATGATGAGAGGCAGTTTTTTCGCCGTGGCATATTCAAAAAGACGGGTGATTTTTTCGCCGACGACCGCGCCCATACTGGCACCGAGAAAACGGAAATCCATCACGCCCAACGCATAGGGAATCCCGTTCAGGGTGGCTTCACCGCAGATCACGGCATCTTTCATACCGGTCTTTTTCTGATTGGAGGCGAGCTTTTCCGTGTAGGAGGCAACCCCTTCAAACTTGAGGGTGTCGATCGCAGTCATATCCGGATCGATTTCCTTGAACGAACCTTCATCGGTCAGCAGTTGGATCCGGCGGGGGGCGGGCAGCGGATAATGATAGCCGCACTTGGGGCAGATGTTCCAGTTCTGTTCCCGTTCCCGGGTGAAGATCGTTTCATCGCACTGTTTGCATTTTTCCCAGAGTCCTTCAGGAATGTCGCGGCGGGGTACAAGTTCAGAAAGGGCGCCGGGGTGCTGCGGAGGCGGAAGCGGGGCTTCCTGAGGAACCGGAGTCGGGCTCTGATCGGTATCCTGACTGATCGTCGAATACTTCGCTTTTGTAAAAAATTCTGCCATATTTTTTTGTCCTTTCTGCCTGCCGACGGCATTATTGGCGTCTTGCAAGCGTCAAAATACAGACCTTTGCCGCGCCGGCTTTCAGCAGCGTTTCCGCCGCTGACGCCAGTGTGGATCCGGTCGTCATAACATCATCCACCAATAATATAGCACAGCTTTTCAGATTTGTCGAACGATTTATGAAAAAAGCGCCTTTTAAATTTGAAATTCTTTGTTTCCGGGTCAATCTGGACTGCTGACCGGTCCTTTTTTTCCGCTTCAAAATGGACTTGACCGGAATATTGGCAACAGCTCCGAATGCTCTGGCGAACTCCTCCGCCTGATTGTAGGAACGCCGCATTTTCCGCCACCAGTGAAGCGGTACCGGTACGATCAGATCAAAAGATTCCTGCCGGATCGCTTCACCGCAGCGCAGCAGGGCAAGTGATGCCAGCGCCCTGGCAAGATCCGGACGGGACTGATATTTGAAGGTATGGACCAACTCTCTCCCCGCACCCCGCATCCGGAAAACGGTAAAGGCATTTTTCCACGGACGCCGTGCTTCCTCTTTCATGCAGTCCGTACACATCTCAAAGATCCCGTCCAGTGTGCCGCCGCAACCGGGACAAAATGGCGGTTGGATGAATTCGATCTGGGCAAGACAATCCCGGCACAGGGTATTGGCTGTGCCATCACCGGGCTTTCCGCCGCAGAGCGGACAATCCAGCGGAACGATCTTCCGGAGGCAGGAAAGAAAAAACTGTTTGAGTTGCATCATCATACAAAGAAAAAGAGCTGAAATCTGTTCGTATAAAATATCGCCGTTTTCCGAAAATAAAAGCAGTTTTTGAAAAAAAATGCGTTGGAACTGGTATTTTACCAATTAAAGTGTATATTATATGCGTGTAAGAGACGATTGAAACAGAAAACAGCCAAATCAGGAGAAAAAACATGGCAGAAAGTTTCCTTCAGAGCAATTTTGCGAACCGGATCGGCGGCGATCAGTTCGGCAAAGATACCAAGATCTACAAGTTTGAAAAAATCAAACGCGCCAAACGTGCCGCTATGGCGGAAAATCCCGGCGTGGAACTGATCGATATGGGTGTGGGCGAACCGGATGATATGGCGTTCCCCCCGGTCGTCAATGCCATGAAGAGCGAAGTGGAAAAGTGGGAAAACCGTATCTACGCCGATAACGGCTGTGCCGACTTCAAGGCTGCCGCCGCCCGCTATATGAAAGCACTTTACGGCGTGGAACTGGATCCTGATACCGAGATCTGCCACTCTATCGGCAGCAAGTCTTCCCTTTCTCTGCTCCCCAGCTGCTTCATCAACCCCGGTGACATCGCTCTGCTGACCATTCCCGGCTACCCCGTTATGGGCACCTGGACCAAGTATCTGGGCGGCGAAGTGATCAATCTGCCCCTGCTGGAAGAAAACGGATACCTGCCGGATCTGGATTCCCTCACGGATGACCAGAAGAAACGGGCGAAACTGCTCTATCTGAACTACCCGAACAACCCCACCGGCGCAACTGCCACGGAAGAATTTTTCCAGAAGGCTGTGAACTTTGCAAAGGAAAACCATATCCTCATCGTCAGTGACGCTGCGTATGCACCGCTGAACTTCAAGGGCAAGCCCCTCTCCATCCTGTCCATCCCCGGCGCTATGGATTGTGCTGTGGAACTGCACAGTATGTCCAAGGGCTTCAACATGACCGGCTGGCGTCTGGGATGGGTCTGCGGTAATGCACTGGCTGTCAAGGCGTTCGCAACGGTGAAGGACAATGCGGACTCCGGTCAGTTCCTGGCGATCCAGAAAGCTGCCATCGCCGCTCTGGACGATCAGGCTGCGATCACGCCCGCCATCAGCGAAAAGTACGAACGCCGTCTGACCAGCATGGTGAACACCCTCAAGAAGCTGGGGTTCAATGCCAAAGTCCCCGCCGGCAGCTTCTATCTCTACGTGAAGGCGCCGAAAGCCTCCTCCGACGGCACGAAGTTTGCCACCGGTGAAGACTTCAGCCAGTGGCTCATCAAGACGAAACTGATCAGCTCCGTACCCTGGGATGATGTCGGACCCTATGTCCGCTTCAGTGCCACCTTTGTCGCCCGCGGCGGCAAGGCGGAAGAAGACCGGGTGCTGGCTGAATTTGCAAACCGCCTTGCAGACGCAAAATTTGAGTTTTGAGTAAGTAATGACTGAAAACACGCCGACAGCCGCGATCCCGTATTCGCAGGAAGTTTTCCGGAAACTGATCCACCTCAGCTCCCTCTGGATGGTGGTGCTGATCTGGTTCTTCCCATTTCCGAAACTGCTGCTCTTTTACGGGTTCGCCATCTGTCTGGTGCTGAATCTGCTCTGTGAATACGCATACTCCTGCCGGGTCCGGTTCATCACGCCCCTTTATGCCTTTTTCTTCAAAAATATGCTGCGGGGGGATGTGAAGCGCGGACAGTGGGTGGTCAGCGGCAGTCCTCCGGTCTTTGCGGCGGCGGCACTGGTGACTTTGCTGTTCCCGCTGAAGATCGCTGCGATCGCATTGGGCGTGATGCTCATTGCCGATACCGCAGCGGCATTGATCGGACGCCGTTTCGGCAAACACAAAGTGGCAAACGGAAAATCGCTGGAAGGCGTGCTGGCGTTTTGTATCGCAGGCAGTCTCTGGGCGTGCTGGCTTCTGTACTGCGCAGGTCTGTTGAACGGATGGACAGCAGCCGCTGCTGTGCTGGGCGTGTTTCTCGCATCCATGGCGGAACTGTTTGAAAAGCAGCTGCATATGGATGACAATTTTTCGATCCCCCTGATCTCCGGGGCTGTGATCTGGCTCTCAACGATTCTTTTCTTACAACATTCAACATAACACACGAAGGTACAAAAAAATGAAAATCCTCGTTCTCAATGCAGGAAGTTCGTCCCTCAAGTTCACTCTGTTTGATATGCAGGGTGCTGAAAACAGTGTCATCGCCAGCGGTCAGGTGGAACGCGTCGGCAGCGATAAGCCGAACGTGATCTACAAGCGTCCGGATGGCTTCAAGGCAGAACACACCCTCGCCGCCGGTGCCGACCATGCCGCCGGTCTGCAGGCGATCTGCGATGAACTGGTGGATGCCGAACACGGCGTTCTCAAGAGCCTGAGCGAAGTCGCTGCGATCGGTCACCGCGTGCTGCACGGCGGTGAAAAAGTGACTCAGCCCGTGGAAGTGACGGAAGAAGTCAAGGCGATCATCCGGGAATGTTTCCCCCTCGGTCCCCTGCACAACCCGGCAAACCTCATGGGTATCGAAGCCTGCGAAAAACTGTTCCCCGGTGTTCCCAATGTGGGCGTGTTCGATACGCAGTTCCACCAGACCATGGCTCCGGAAGCCTATCTCTATGCCATTCCCTATGAATACTACACCGAACACGGCATCCGCAAGTACGGTTTCCACGGCACCAGCCATCACTTTGTGACCATCAGCACCGCTGAATTCCTGGGCAAGAGCCTGGATGACACCAACATCATCACCTGCCACCTGGGCAACGGCTGCAGTATGGCTGCCATCAAGAATGGTAAAGTCGTTGATACGACGATGGGGCTGACCCCGCTGGAAGGTCTGATGATGGGTACGAGAAGCGGTGACATCGACGCTGCCGCAGCCCTGCGTATGGTGGAACTGGGCAAGACCGCATCCGAAGTGGATACGATCCTGAACAAGAAGTCCGGTCTCTTCGCCATCGCCGGTATCAACTCCGGGGATATGCGCGACATCATCGGCGCAGCGGAAGGCGGCAATGAACGCGCTCAGCTGGCTCTCAAGATGTTTGTCCGCCGCGTGGTGAAATACATCGGTTCCTACTTCGTGCTGGTCGGCGGCGCAGAAGCGATCGTCTTCACCGGCGGGATCGGCGAATACTCCGTCGGCATCCGCGAAGAGATCATCAAGGGCGTGGAATCCCTCGGCTTCAAGATGGATGCCGAAAAGAATGCTGCACACTTCGGTAAGAAGGGCATCGTCTCCACCGATGACAGCAAGGGTAAGGTCATCATCATGCCCACCAACGAAGAACTTATGATCGCCAAGTCCACCGTCCAGGTCCTCAAACTGGCATAAGGTCGGGTGATCGGGAATTTCCCCGAAGCTCTTTCCAGCGGAGCGCAGACGGCACAGTCTGCGCTTCGCTTTTTTTACACACACAACGCCAGCACAGAAGCCGCAAAAAAAGCAGGGCGCGGTGCCGCAGTCCGGTTTGACCGGACTGCTCCGCATGAAAAAAGCGCGCATCCTGCCAGCGCGCTTTTTTTATGCGGTCGGCAGCTGAGCTGCCGGGCACCGCGCCCTGCTTTTTTTGCGGCGATCTACCATTTTTTTGTCTTTCTGCTTGAAAAAAGCTTCGGCGGCATTACATTAACATATCAGCTCAACCTGTCAGGAGAAAAAATTATGATGAAACTGAAGTATGTTCTGGTCGGCACGGGAAGCCGTTGTGGTATGTATATTGATGCTTTGAGCAATGGTTTCAAGGAATACGGCGAGCTGCTGGCGATTTGCGATACCAACAGCACGCGGATGAAATTCTGGGCGGACCGCATTGAAGCGAAGTATAATATGCCCCGTCCGGCGATGTACAAGGCGGCGGACTTTGAAAAGATGATCGCGGAGCAGCAGCCGGATAAAGTCATTGTGACGAGTATGGACCGGACGCACCATCTCTACATCTGCAAAGCGATGGAGATGGGCTGCGATGTCATTACGGAAAAGCCTATGACTGTGGATGCGGAAAAGTGCCAGCAGATCATCGACACGAAGAAGCGCACCGGCAAAAACGTTACTGTCACGTTCAACTACCGTTATTCTCCCCGCAACACGAAGATCAAAGAAGTGTTGAAATCGGGGATCGCCGGCACGATCACCAGTGTTACATTTGAATGGCTGCTGGATACCAGTCACGGAGCGGACTACTTCCGCCGCTGGCACCGCTGCAAGAACAATTCCGGTGGTCTGCTGGTCCACAAGTCCACGCACCACTTTGACCTGATGAACTGGTGGCTGGACTCTATGCCGGAAACGGTCTTTGCTATGGGAGATCTGAAGTTTTACGGCAAAGAAAATGCGGAAAAACGGGGCGTTACGGAATTTTATTCCCGTTCCCGCGGCAGCGAACTGGCGGAAAAAGATCCTTTTGCCATCAAGATCCGGGATACGGATGAGATCCTGCAGGGGCTGTACTACAACGCAGAACATGAAGACAGCTACTACCGGGACCAGAGCGTGTTCAGCGACGGCATCTCCATTGAAGACAATATGAATGTGATGGTCCGTTATAAAAACAAAGTCACCATGAACTACTGTCTTTATGCTCACGCACCGTGGGAAGGCTACCGTGTCTGCTTCAACGGCACCAACGGCCGTCTGGAATTCAATGTGGTGGAAAACAGCTATGTTTCCGGCGGACATGAAGACTTCAACCAGCCGGGGATGCGTGAGCTGGAACATCCGAAAGCCAGCCTGGTGCCGGAGATCATCTTCCAGCCGCTGTGGGGCAAACCCCGTGTCATCACGTACGAACAGAACGACAAAGGCGGTCACGGCGGCGGTGATGTGCGTTTGCTGCACCATATCTTTGTTGGTGCGGAAGACGACCCGCTGGGTCATGCCGCCGGGTACATTGATGGTGCAAAATCCATCCTGACCGGTATTGCGGCGAACCAGTCCATCAAAACCGGACTTCCGGTCAAAGTGGCGGATCTGGTCCAGTTCTGAGTCTGGTTCCTCACCTTGAAAAACAAAAATGCGAAGCGCAGCCGTTGAGACTGAACTTCGCATTTTTTTATGCCGTAATATTCTGTCTTACAACCCGTTCTGTCTGCGGCAGGCGCGGATGGTGTTTTTCATCAGCATGGCAATGGTCATGGGACCGACACCGCCGGGGACGGGGGTGATCTTTGCTGCTTTGGGTGCGACTTCATCGAACGCCACATCGCCCACCAGTTTGAAGCCGGTCTTTGCCGTTTCACAGGGAACGCGGTTGATGCCAACGTCCACGACCACCACGCCCTCGCTGACCATATCGCCCTTCAGAAATTCGGGCTTGCCGATGGCGGCGATGATGATGTCGGCGCGGCGGGTGTAGTCTGCAAGATCTTTTGTCCGGGAGTGGCAGACCGTCACAGTGGCATCTCCGGTCACGCCTTTGCCCAGCAGCAGTGCCGCCATGGGCTTACCCACGATATTGGATCTGCCGAGAACGACCACATTCTTCCCGGCGGTACTGATCCCGGACCGTTCCAGCAGGACGGTAACGCCCCACGGAGTGCAGGGCAGGAATCCATCCCGTTCGCCCATCAGGACCCGCCCCACATTCTGAGCGTGGAAACAGTCCACATCCTTTTCCGGATCGATCGCTTCCACGATCGCTTTTTCGTCGATATGTTTCGGCGGGGGAGACTGGACCAGGATCCCATGGATGGAGGCATCCTTGTTCAGGCGGTCCACCACGGCAAGCAGTTCCTCCTGCGTCGTTTCCTTCGGCAGCACGATCTTTTCCGAGCGGATGCCCAGTTCCACGCACATTTTTGCCTTCCTTGACACATAAACCTGTGATGCGGGATCTTCCCCCACCAGGATCACTGCCAGTGCCGGTTCAATGCCGTGTTTTTCTTTCAGTTCAGCCACTTCCATAGCGGTTTCCGCATTGACGCTTGCAGAGATCGTCTTGCCGTCGATCAGTTTTTCTTCAGGGATCATAACTTTCTCCAATCCGGTATATTCAAAAATTATTTTTTCAGCAGTTTATCCAGTTCGGCATCCACGGATTTCAGATCACGGTTGATCTGCTTCGCTTCTTCCGTGCTTTCGATGATCAGGGTCATTGCCGCAGAAATCTCTTTCATACGGGCGACTTCCGGCAGATGATCCTGACGGATGACCCGGCGCATTGTGTTCCGCAGGTCTTTCTGCAACGCATCACGCCGCCGGGGGATCTCTGCCAGATCCTTCTGCAGCTGTTTGATTTCCTTCTGCAGTTTTTCCACCGTCTTATAGCCCTCTGAAGCGATCTTGGCATCGGAAGATTTTATGGACTCCCGTGCGGCGGCAAGCTGCTTTTCCCGGTCTGCCATTGTCCGGGGCAGAGTCTGCGCCTCTTTTTCCAGCAGTGCGATCCGGTTTTGAATGGTGCGGACAGCTTCTTTTCCGGCGAGCGTCTTACCCAGTTTCAACAGACAGGCATCAAACTCCGTCTGCAGCTTTCCCAGTTCCGCATTTTCTTTGACGAGTTTCTTTTTCAGGGACCCCAGCTTTGAAACGATCGCACGGCGTTTTTCCAGCAGTTCTTTCGCTTTGCCCGGATCCTTATATTTTGCGGGATTTTGTTCCGCACGATAGACTTTGGCAAAGACATATTCCGACCTCATCTGCTGGGCTTGCGCCGACAGCGGCAGCAGCAGAAAAAGTCCGGTAAGGATCAGGATCGTTTTTTTCAGCATGGCAAACAGCCTTTCCCGGTTAAGATTTTTGCATCACAGCTACTAAATATAGCGATAAAACAGAAAAAATCAAACTCTTTTTACTCTTTTATTTTAAAAATGCAATTCGTATGATATATTACATATTGAGACAACAGATACCAGAAGAAAGAACCTTATGTCATTTTTTGCATTGATCGATTACAAAATGGGCAACCTTTCCAGCGTAAATAAAGCACTGGAAAAAGCCGGCGCCTCTGTACGGATCGTTACAACTCCCGCAGAAGCACTGGACGCCTGCGCCCTGATCCTGCCGGGCGTCGGCAGCTTCGGTGATGCCATGGCGAACCTGAATGCTGCAGGCTGGAGCGATTTTATCCGCCAATGGATCGCAGCGGACCGCCCCTTCCTCGGAATCTGCCTCGGTATGCAGATGCTGTTGGAGGAAAGTGAAGAATCGCCCGGTGTGCCGGGTCTGGGGATTTTCAAAGGACAGGTACGCCGTTTCCCCGATACGCCCGGAATGAAAGTTCCTCATATGGGCTGGAATACCGTTTGCGGAACCGGAAATTCACCATTCTTCACCGGTCCGGAGGAACACTTTTACTTTGTCCATTCATTCTATATCGATCCCGTTGATCGGACACTTGCCGCGGCGGTGACCGATTACATCCATCCTTTTACCTGCGCCATTGCCCGGGGAAATCTTCTGGCGACCCAGTTCCACCCGGAGAAAAGTCAGAGCGCAGGGCTTGAATTATTGAAAAAATTTGTATTGAACATAACAGCAGAGGAAAAAACAATATGAAGATCATTCCTGCAATCGACATCCGCGGCGGCAACTGCGTCCGCCTCTTTCAGGGCGATTACGCCCGGGAAACCGTTTACGGCACCGATCCCGCCGCACAGGCAAAAGCGTGGCAGGATGCCGGCGCTGAGATCATTCACCTGGTGGACCTGGATGGTGCCAAAGCAGGACATCCGGTCAATCTGGAAGCCATTGAAGCCATCTGCAAAAATGTGACAGTCCCCTGCGAACTGGGTGGCGGGATCCGCACGGTGGAAGATGCAAAAAAAGTGCTGGATCTGGGAATCTCACGGGTGATCCTCGGAACGGTCGCCTGCGATGATCCCAAGCTGGCAGAATCATTCATCAGTCAGTTCGGTACCGAAAAAATCGTGGTGGGAATTGATGCCAAGGACGGCAAAGTGGCGACCCGCGGCTGGATCGAGACCAGCTCCACCGATGCCTTTGAACTGGCAAGAAAACTTTATCTCTTCGGCGTTTCCCGGATCATCTATACGGATATCGCCACGGATGGCGCTCTCTGCGGACCCAACCTGAAAAGCGTGGCTAATCTGTGCGACCTGATCCCGGAATGTCATGTGATCGCCTCCGGCGGCGTTTCCTCTGCAAAAGACATTGCCAACCTGAACGCACTGCGGAAAGCAAATCTGGAAGGGGCAATCGTGGGTAAGGCACTGTATGACGGTCGTGTTACCTTCGCTGATCTGAACATCGCAACAAAAGCCTGATGAAAGAGACAAGGAGTGAACACCATGGCTGATTCTTCTTTCAATCCGTTCCCGAATGATTCTTACGATACCCCTGCCAATACCCGGAAATCCATCTGGGAATATCTGCTGCTGGGGACGCGCCTTTCTTTTTACATCCGCAATTTCTTCGTGTTCTGCCGGTCCGGTTATCTGGCGAAACATACGGAATTTACCGCGGAAACCCAGACTCTTTACTCCTTCAAAAATCTGCAGATCACTGAAAGCTGCGGCGGAAAGATCCACCTGCGCGGTCTGGATAATATTGACAAAGTCCATGGTCCGGCGGTCATCATTGCCAACCACATGAGTTTGCTGGAAACAGCGGTGATCCATGCCTTCCTGCGCCCGCGAAAAGATTTCTGTTTCGTGATCAAACAATCCCTGCTGGATGTGCCGTTCTTCGGAAACATCATGCGCAAACTGGGATGTATCGCGGTCACCCGCCAGAACCCCCGTGACGACTTCAAAGTGGTTATGAGTGAAGGCGCCAAACGCCTTGCAGAAGGAAAAACGGTTATTATCTTCCCCCAGCACAGCCGGTCCGCTGTATTTCAGGAAGAAACCTTCAATACCATCGGCGTAAAACTGGCAAAGCACGCCGGAGTGCCGATCCTGCCCCTGGCTCTGCGTACCGACTTCCTGCAGAACGGAAAGCTGCTCAAAGACCTGGGACCCATCCGCCGGAAGCGTCCCATCTGGTTTGAATTCGGCGAACCGATCACGGAAGTCAAGGGGACCGGTAAAGAAGAACATAAAGCCGTGGTGAATTTCATTGCATCCCGTCTGAAAAAATGGGGCTGTGAAGTGGAAATGCAGTCCGATGCCAAAACAGAAGAGAAAGCGTGATCCCCATGAATCCGACTCCCGAAAAAGTACGTGTTGAATTGGGAAACCGCTCTTACGATATTTATGCCGCTCCCGGACTCCTTTCCGGTCATCCGGAACTCCTGCGTCCCTTCGTGGAAGGCAGAGGTGTCCTGGTGGTGGCGGACAGCAATACCGGCGCTCTTTACGGTAAAAAGATCACTGATCTTGTCGGGACGATGAATCCGGCAAGTTGTTCCCTGCATATTTTTCCCGCCGGGGAAAGTTCCAAAAACTTTGCCACGGTGGAACAGATCTGCCGCGCGGCGTGTCAGGCAAAACTGGACCGGAAAGGGATCGTACTCGCTCTCGGCGGCGGCGTGACCGGCGATATGGCGGGTTTTGCTGCTTCCATTTATATGCGGGGGATCGAATTCATCCAGATCCCCACCAGTATGCTTGCTATGATCGATTCTTCTGTCGGCGGCAAAACCGGCGTGGACCTGCCGGAAGGTAAAAACCTGATGGGTACATTCCATCAGCCGAAACTGGTGCTGATCGATACGGATCTGCTTCAAACACTTCCCCCGGATCAGCTCCGCAGCGGACTGGCTGAACTGCTGAAGCACGCTGTCCTTTTTGATCCGGAACTTTTTGAAACGCTGGAAACAGAAGCAGAAACGCTCCTCTCCCTGAAAGATCCCGCATTTACAGCACGCATCATTGCCCGGTCCTGCTCCCTGAAAGCGGCGGTGGTCTCCGGCGATGAACGGGAAGGCGCTCAACGGGCTTTGTTGAATCTGGGGCACAGCTTCGGTCATGCCGTGGAAAAACTCCAGAATTTCTGCGGCTTTTCTCACGGAGCTGCCGTGGCGTATGGTACGGCTGTTGCGGCGGAACTCGCCTGCCGGACGGGACATCTCTCCCGTACAGAAGCCGACCGGATCACGGATCTTTTCCGGCGCTATGAACTGCCGGTTACACTCAACGAATTTTCCCCGGAACAGATTTTGGATGCAATGGCTGGCGATAAAAAGAATATGGGGGGCAAAAAGCGCCTGATCCTGCCGACACGGATCGGAAATTGTGAGATCTTTGCCGATATTGCCGATGAAGACATCCTCTCTGCCATCGGAGCGTGCCGTGACTGAACGGGAGGCATATCTTGTTCTGAATATGCTCAGCGGTATCGGTCCGGTCCGGCTGGCGGCGCTTCAGGAATTTGTGGATTCTGTGGAAGAGATCTTCACCCTTTCCGAAACGGAACTCGCCCGGATCCCCGGGATCAGTGAATCGCTGGCACACAAACTCTGCCATTGGGCGGATCACGTGGACCTGGAAAAGGAACTGCGCCTCATCGAACGGGGCGGCGTTACCGTGCTGATCCGCAGCGATGAAGCATACCCGCAGCCCTTGCGGGAGATCCATGATTCGCCCATCTGCCTCTATGTCCGCGGTACGATCCCGCCGGAAACTGCCACCCACGCCATTGCCATGGTCGGTACACGCCATATTTCCCATTACGGAGAACAGATGGCACGGCATCTGGCGGAGTCGGCGGCATACGCAAAATGGGTGGTGGTCAGCGGTTTGGCAGTGGGGATCGATACGGTTGTCCACCGGAGTACCGTGAATGCGGGCGGAAAGACCATTGCCGTGCTGGGCAGCGGTCTGGCGCGGCTGCATCCGCAGGAGAACCTGCAGTTGGCACGGGATATTATTGCAACCGGCGGGGCGGTGATCTCCGAGTTCCCTATGACGATGTCCCCGACACGCCATACTTTCCCTATGCGGAACCGGATCATTTCCGGTCTGTCTCAAGGGACTGTTGTGGTGGAAGCGGGGCTGAACAGCGGTTCGCTCATCACGGCGGCGCAGGCGATCGAACAGGGAAGACGGGTCTTTGCCGTTCCGGGCAATGTGGATACCGGTGCTGCCGGCGGATGCAATACCCTGATCCGGAAAGGCGCAGTGCTGGTGGAGTCTTTCGATCACATTCTGGAAGAATTTGATTTCCTGCCCGGATTTGATACCTTGAGAAGTCTCTCTGTCCTGCGGGACGATTCCGCACCGGGCGTAACACCGGAAATGCCTGCCGGATTTGATGATCAGCCGGATGAAATCCACCTCGGACCCGCTGCGGATGCCGTTCTGCAGGTCCTGAAAAAAGGGGATCTTTCGCTGGATTCCATGGCGGCGCAAACCGGATTCCCCGCACAGGAACTGCTTTCTGCCGCCATCGCACTGGAAATCATGTGCCGGATCAAGCGGAATACAGACGGCACCTACCGCAGGATCCGCTGACCGTTCTTTTTATCTGCCCGTGATCAGCCGGATCACTGCTGCTGCACAATGGCAGCCGAACAGGTTTGGCATATAGGAGATCGTGCCGGTAATGGAGCGTTTGTAAGGTCCGGCATCTGCCGATTCCACCACGGAACCGGGTACCGGATCTTCCGGCGAAAACACCGCACGGATCCCCTTTTCGATCCCCGCTTTCCGCAACATACTCCGGACGACCTTTGCCAGCGGACAATGAGTCGTTTTGGAGATGTCTGCACACCGGATCTGCTCCGGATCCAGACGGGCACCCGATCCCATACAGCTGACCACCGGCAGAGAACGCTCCACGCACTGCTGAAGAAGCTGGACTTTGGGCGTGATGCTGTCAATGGCATCCAATACACAGGTGTACGGCGCCGCATCCAGCAGCGCTGTGATCCTCTCCTGTTCCAGATAAACTTCCGCCTCATGCAGCACCAGATCCGGGTTGATGTCACGCAGACGCTCCGCCATCACTGCAACTTTGCTTCTGCCGGAGGTGGAGACCAATGCTCCGATCTGACGGTTCCGGTTCGTGATGTCAAAGGTATCGCCATCCACGATCGTCATTTCCCGCACGCCGGCGCGGGCGATCATTTCCGCTGCGATCCCGCCGACACCACCAAGCCCGACGACCAGCACATGAGCTTGAAACAGGCGGTCCGCTGCATCCTGACCCAGTAAAAGTTTTGTCCGGCTCTGCCAGTCCTGATCGTTCATCATTGGAAAATCCTCCTGAAATTTGCCTGCACGGCTGCACAAAGTTCATCCACCGGAACACCCCGCATGGAAGCTGCCAGCGCATAGATCGCCCGGATGTCGGTGCTTGGGTCATCATCCGTTTCAAAAAAGAGACGGTCTGCGGGAATCCGGCTGAAAAATGGTTCCAGATTTCCCGCATCTTTCAGCAATCCCGCCCCGAAGGAGATGAGGAAACCGGCGTCCAGCAGGGAGAACAAGGTGCGCTCCTTCCCGCGGAATCCGTGCATGATCCAGGGGATGGTCGGCGCAAGATCTTTTGCCGCACGGCAGATCTCTTCATGTGTCCGCACACTGTGGATCAACAGGGGCTTATGCAGGATTTCCGCCTGCTGTGCCTGCGCCCGGAAGAGCGCAGATTGTCTGGGAAGATCCGGATATCTCCGGTCCATGCCGCACTCGCCGACTGCAAGACAGCGGGGATCGTTCCAGGTTGCTTCAAAATCTTTGATCTCAAACTGTTCTGCATCTTTCGGATGGAGCCCCGCAGTAAAAAATCCGGTATCAGGAATCGCGGGCATAAGACAACTCTGCAACGCAAAAATATCCGGTCCGGCAACGGCGTGATGTGTATGCAAATCAAGATATTTCTGTGCCGGTCCGATCATATTTTTCTCCGCAGTACGGCGACAAATGAGCCGTCACAATCTCCGTCTCCGGGGAAGGTCTGCAACATTCCGTCCGTGAATGTTCCGGTCCAGGGCGATACAAACGGAAGCAGTTCAAAATCAGGATGTTCTGCCAAAAATTTTTGAATTGTCAAAACATTTTCCACCGCAAAGACCGAGCAGGTTCCATACACCAGTTTTCCGCCGGGTCGGACCTGTTTTGCCCGATGGGAAAGGATTTCCAGTTGCGTGCGGTTGATCTCTGCCACCTTTTCCGGTGTCAACCCCCAGCGACCGTCGGGATTTCGCCGCCAACGTCCGGAGGAACTGCACGGAGCATCTATCAGAATACCATCGTAAGTATTTTGCTTTGTTTCTCTTTTGATCATTTTGCTGTATGGCGTCCGGGTAGCACGCTCCTCCAGTTCATCCAATTTCCGCTCCCGGATGTCATAGACCGTGATCGTACCTTTTCCGTTCATCATTGCGGCGAGCTGCAGCGTTTTACCGCCGCCACCGGCACAGGCGTCCAGCCAATGTTCTCCTTCCTGTGCTCCGGCGGCAATGCCGATGCATTGACTGGAAAGATCCTGCACTTCAAAAGAGCCGGCTTTCCAGCTTTTCATCGTGTCGAACTTCACCCGTTCGTTGGGAAAACGGAACGCACCGGGGATGGCGGGGTGGGGCGTAAAGGTCAATCCGGCTTCCCGCCATTCCTGCAGTACGGCGGTTTCTCTGCCCGGCAGGACCCGGACCCACAGGGGAGACCGGGATTCCAGTCGTGGGAGATAGCGCTCTTCTGCGCCCTCTGCAAACAGAGGCAGCGTCCATTCCGGTACCAGCTGGACACCGGTTATATCGATGCCGGTAAATGCTTTGAACCGTTCCTGCGGTGTGGGCAGGCGGGGGTAATCGAATGCGGGATCTCCGGTGAGTGCCGCCATGGCAGGTGGGATCGGGTCAACGCCGTCCGTCACCAGTGCAGCCAGCAGCCGTTTTGCCGGATCATCCGGCATCTTCTGCAGGTATCCGTACCAGCGGAACCAGGCGAAAATAGCGAGGTAAAAGAATTGTCTGTCTCTGGATCCGTAGCAGCGGTTTTCCCGGTAGATCCTTGCCAGTGTCCGGTCTGCAGGGGTTCCGTTTTTCAATGCGGTGCAAACATCGTTCAGGATCCGGAGGCAATTTTCTGCCTGAGTAAGCCATTTTTTAGCGATGGGTTCCATACTGACCCCGCTCAATCAAAAGGCAGTTCGATCCGCTGTTTCTGCCGGAAAGTGTTGATACATTTGTACCCCACACTGCGGGCGAGTTCTTCGGCAAGATCAAAGTCCTGTCCCACTTCCCGCGGCAGATGGGAATCGGATCCGAAGGTGAGACCCACTCCGGCATCGAATGCCATTTTTACGATAGCAGGCACAGGGTAGATCTCTTTTGCCGCCTTGCGCAGACCGGCAGTATTCAATTCCATACAAATGCCTTTTTCTGCGGCGACTTTGAGGATGTCGTGCATTGCCAGCACATACTTTGTGCGGTCGGCGGGGTAGACATTGAATTTTTTGGGCAGGTCCATGTGACCGATGATCTCGAAGTTGCCCTCATTGACCATCTGTGCCATATATTCAGCATAAAGTTCCCACATCTTTTCTGTTCCGCCAACGGCATCCCATTCCTCCACGGTATTGTCTACCGGCACTTCACCGATGAAGTGAATGGAGGAGATCCGATAGTCAAAGGGTTCCGCTTCCATGGCGGGACGGGTGCGTTCCATGCGTCCGGGCAGGAAATCGAATTCCGTGCCGTACAGGAGTTCCACGCCGGAACCTTCCAGCGTCTTGCGGAGCCGGGGCATCCAGTCATCCCGGTAGAGGGGATATTGATCGAAGGGGATGCAGCAGCGAGTGGGATAGCCTTCCGGCAGGGGGAAGTGGTCACTGCAGCCGTAGAATGCCAGTCCGGCGGCGATGGCTTGTGCGGCGTATTCCTCCGCTTCACCGGCAGCGTGTCCGCTCAACGGGGTATGGGAATGAAGATCCGCGTATTTCCGTTTGCTGTTTGCGCTTGCCATGGTTCACCTTGCCTTTCCGGCGCACCGTTTTCTGATCCGGGATCAGCTGTACTGGAGTCGCCGCTGCAGATTGGAGATTTTATGTTTCAGATCCTCATTCGTGTGAGAATCCTGTTCGATCTGATTGATGGCGTGCAGTACGGTGGAATGAGTCCTTCCGCCGAATGCCGCACCGATGTCCTGCTGGGTATTATCGGTCAGTTTCCGGCAGAGATACATTGCAATCATACGGGCTTCTGCGATCTTCTGCGGACGGGCTTTTCCAGTCAGATCCCGAACCTGCAGATCGAAATATTCGGCTACTGCCTTCTGGATCTGGTGAATACTCAACCGGCTGTTCTTTTCTTCCGCTTCTTTGTCCAACAGGTCGCCCAGCAGTTCGCCGGCACGATCCACGGTGATTTCCATACCGGCAGCAGCAAAGACGGAAAGCCGGATCAATGCGCTCTTGAGGGGGCGGATATTGGAAGTGATCCGTGCTGCCAGGAAGTTCAATACTGCATCCGGGAACTTACAGGTCATGGAATCCTGTACCTGCCGGAGGATCGCCAGACGGGTTTCAAAGGTGGATTCCGTGATCTGCATGGTCATACCGGATTGGAAGCGGGAGACCAGGCGTTTTTCCAGTCCGGGGATATCCGAAGGCTGTTTATCGCTGGTCAGAATGATCTGTTTTCCGGCATTGTGCAGGGAGTTGAATGTATTGAAAAATTCTTCCTGAAGCTGGGTTTTGTTGCCGCTGAGGAAATGCACGTCATCGATCAGCAGCAGGTCAACATTGCGGAACCGTTCCCGGAACTTGAAGTCTGTTTTGCTGCGCAGAGATGCCACATATTCGTTCAGGAATTCTTCGCAGGTCACATACCGGATCACAGCCTTCCGGTTCTGGGAGACCATTTCATTGGCAACTGCCTGGATCAGGTGTGTTTTGCCCATGCCGGAACCGCCGTAGATATAAAGCGGGTTCCACATACCGGGGGATTTCACTGCCGTGGTGGCTGCGGTGTAAGCGTAACGGTTTTCTTCGCCCACCACAAAGTTTTCAAAGGTATTTTCCGGCAGACATTTTTCCGCTGTGACACGGGTCAGACCGGCAAGTTCCCCGTCTGTTGATGCCATCGGCGCAATGGGGGATTCCTCTGCAACTGCCGCCGGTGTTTCTTCAACCAGGGGCAGGGATTGATCATAAAGGCTGTCCACTCCGGCTGTGGCATCTTCACCTGCCACATAGCCGATTTCAAAGCGGAAACGGAAGGATTCACCGAACGCATAAGTGATCGCTTCCTGAAGCTGCTCGCTTGCCTCTTCATTGTCCAGGATCCAGTCCGCAAGAAACTCGCTGGAGATCCCCAGGAGAAGTTCACCCTTCTCCAGGGACAGGGCAGCTACGCCTTTGAAAAATGTTTCGTACAGCGATGTGGACTTGCTTTTGAGAAAAGCGCAAGCATTACCCCACAGGCGCTGAACGTCTGTTACCGTCATTTCCATTTGTCTGTTCTTTTTCGTTAAATTGACTACCTGCTATGCTGATGTCACACGGCGCAGCAAATGCCGATGACCCGTCTCCGGATACGCCACGCGTCAAACAAAACTTCCGCAGGCAGGAATACAGAAAGTACCCGGCCGGTCCGATTTTTCTGCCGTGTTATCAACATACTACAATGTACCACCAAAGAGCGTTTTTCTCAAGTGTTTTTCTGAAAATTTTTTACAAATATTTTTTCAAAACCCTCTTGACGCTGACGGAAGGTATTAGAAACTGCAGATTTAGCAAAAAATGTGCTGAAATGACTTTTTGAAAAACGGTTGGAATCGGAATGCAGTAACGTCAAAAGTCAAGTCGATTTTTGAAAAAATATGGAAAATATTTTCGTTGTGCTGAAAAAAAAATTTTTCCAAAGAGATACGTCAAAAAAACGCCACTTCAGAACAAGTTGTTTACCTTTCGATAATGATTCTTATTTGCGTTGTATTTGGCAGTTTTGGCAGATTTCACAGAAAATAATCCGGCAGCTCCTTTTCCAATTTCCGCAGTTTTCGACGACATTCTAAAAACTCCGGACAATATTTTTCCACTTCTTTCCAGAAGCGCTCCGAGTGGTTCATCTGCCGGAGATGGCACAGCTCATGGATCAGGATATATTCCACGATTTCTTCCGGGAGCAGCAACAGCATTGCGTTCAGGGAAATGGCGCCGTCTCTGGAGGAACAGCTGCCCCAGCGTCCTTTCTGGATCCGGATTGTGCAGGTTCCGGGGTTGAACGAAAATTTTTCTGCCAGTCCCTGAACGTGCGGGATCAGAAAATCGGCGGTGCAGCGTTTAAGCATATCCTTGAGGGCATCCCGGACCCGGTCGTGGTCCAGCACGTTTCCGGTTACGGTGATACGGCGGTGCTCCGGTTCACACTTTGCCGCAGTCCAGGAGCAGGAGCGGAACACGTATTCCACGGTGAAGTCGCCGCCCAGATACCGGAGTGACAGTTTTTTGGGAAAAAGATCATTCTTCCGGTCGTTCTTTTTTGCGGCATACTGTTGGAGTACCGACTGGCGTGAACGGATGATCCAGTCCAGTTTGGAGAGTGCAAATTTTTTGGCAGTCTCCGGATCTGTATGCCGGGGCAGGACCAGTTCCACCTCGCCTTCGGGCGGCAGGACCCGCAAACGGATCGTCCGGGCGCGCTCCGAGAGACGAACCCGGCAAAGCATCCGGGAGCCGTCCGGCAGAGGCAGAGACAGAGGCGCTGGTAATGGTCTGGACGTCATATTTATGGGGTTCCTTCTTTATTCCTTCTATAAAATACAGTAGAGATGGAAAAAAGCAACCATTTCAACTTGAAAAAACGGAAAAGAGCTGTAAATTTCTGCTGGATACGGATCAGATAAAAACAGAAAGGAACCGCTATGCCGAAAACAGCTGTGATCGTTCTTGCCGATGGCTTTGAAGAGATCGAAGCCCTGACACCCGCCGATGTATTGAAACGCCTGGGATGCCGGGTCATCCTTGCCGGATTGGATCAACAACAGGTCACCGGCGCCCATGGCTTCCGGATCCTGTGCGATTGTCTTATGACGGAAGCTGATCTTCTTGCGGCGGATGCCGTGATCCTACCGGGTGGTCTGCCCGGAGCAACCAATCTGCGGGACAGCGCTGTTCTGGCAGAGATCCTGCGCCAGCGGAATCGTGCAGGAAAACTTTGTTGCGCCATCTGTGCAGCACCGATCGTGCTGGAATGTGCAGGGATCATCCACGGCAGAGAAGTGACCGGATACTCCGGCTGCGAAGGCCTTTCCGGCTCGGAAACGCTGAAGTTCTCCGGCGCTCCGGCGCAACGCTCCGGAAATCTTGTGACCGGAAAAGGTCCCGGCGCCTCCTTTGACTTCGCCGGAGAAATTGCTCTGGCTCTGGACTTCACGGCAGAACAGATCGCTCAACTTTACGCAGGAATGATGGTGAATGCATGATCTCTCACTATACTTTATTGAAAAAATCGGCAAAATCCAACGCCCGCCTCGGACTGCTGGAAACCCCGCACGGAACGATCCGGACGCCTGTCTTTATGCCGGTCGGCACAAGAGCCACGGTCAAAGCCATGGCGCCGTACGAACTGGAAGAACTGGGCGCACAGATCATTCTGGGAAATACCTATCACCTGTTTTTGCGACCGGGGGATGAACTCATTGCCAAAGCAGGCGGTCTGCATCCGTTTGAGAACTGGCAGCATCCAATCCTGACGGACAGCGGCGGATTTCAGGTGTTCAGCCTTTCTCCGCTCCGCAAAATGAAGCCGGACGGCGTGGAGTTTGCGTCGCATATCGATGGTTCACGCTTTTTTCTCGGTCCGAAAGAATCCATTAAGATTCAGCGGAATCTGAACTCCGATATTGTGATGGCGTTCGATGAATGTACGCCCTATCCGTGTACGCACGAGGCGGCGGAAAAATCTCTGGAGATCACTCTGCGCTGGGCGGATATGTCCCGGAATCAGCCATTGAATGACGGACAGCAGATGTTCGGCATCATTCAGGGAAGTGTGTTCAAGGATCTGCGGGAACGGGCGGTTCAGGAGATGGTGAAGCTGGATTTCAACGGTTATGCCATCGGCGGCGTTTCGGTCGGTGAGAAGGAAGAAGAAATGTTCCACGCTATGGAATGGACTGCCCCCTATCTGCCCGAAGACAAGCCCCGTTACCTGATGGGGGTCGGTACCCCGAAACAGATTCTGGAAGGCGTCAAACGGGGTATCGATATGTTTGACTGCGTGATGCCGACCCGTCTGGCGCGGCACGGATCCGCATTCCTTCGTGGCGGAACCAACGTTCAGGCAAAAGCCGCCCGGTACCGGGAAGTGCTGGATGAACCCCTGGATCCCCGTTGCAGCTGTTACTGCTGCCGGAACTTCTCAAAGGCGTATGTGCGCCACCTGCTGAATGTGGATGAGATCCTCGGTATCCGCCTGCTCACGATCCATAACCTGCATTATTTCCTTTCACTTATGGAGCGGATCTGCGGCGCGATCGCCGACGGCACTCTGGAGGAACAGGGAGACAGCATTCTGTAAGAGGCGGAGTTCCCGGCGGATACAGAAAGACAATTTTGTGATGGGCAAATTTCCCTGTTGAGGGCGGACTGTGAAGTGTTTGCTGTTGCGGTGTGAAAGTCACCCGCAGATGATCAGCCTTCGTCGTCGTCAGCAGCGTCTGTGACCTTGCCGTAGGGACCTTTCAGGTCTGCCTGTGTATCGCTGGGGCCCAGTTGCAGACTGCCCACAGTTTCCACCGGGATCGCTTCCGCATGACCGTCAAAAAATCCGTGCAGGGTCATACCGCTGTGTCTGCCTTCCATAACATCCTTCTTGATCAGGTCAAGGCGTTCGCCATCCAGCTCATCTTCCGAGATTGTGCTGTCATAACCGATCCGTTCCATCTTTTCCAGACCGATGCCGCCGCCGCCGATACCGGGGATGTAACCGGTGGCAGTCCCCTTGGAAAATTCACCGCGGGAAATGGCTTCATTGTACTTGACATATTGAACGGTATGGGTACCGTTATCCTGATTGGTCGCTTCCCCTTCTTCCACGATGAAGGCACGCTTCCCGGGACTCTTGATCTGACTCATATGCAGAAAGCTGACCGGCAGATTGTTCACATTCCGGGTTATAATGTCACCATTCATATTGACTGCAAAGTTCCCGAAGGAGTAAACGGCGTCCTGCGTACCCTGACTGCCGCCGATCACGAACCCGATGTCCCCGTGGCTGCCCTGATTACCCGGTTTGATCTTTTGCCAGACAGGTTCCAGAATGACGTTCTTTTTGCCTTTGACATAGCCGTTGGCGTTCATCGTTGCACCGGCGTTCCAGTACGGCAGCACATTGGTACACATAAACATCCACCAGTGCGGATCCCGTTTGTTCCGCGCTTCGGGGATCAGACTGGTCATAATACGGGCGCTCCAGTCTTCTGGTTCGGACACTCCGTCACTGTGCGTGTAACGGGCAGAGATGGGAACCTGACCATTGTTTTGTGCTGCATATTTTGCTCCCAGCTGGGAGACGTCACGCACGCGGGAAAGGCATTGGACCTGCTTGGCTCTTTCCTTCACGGAGTTCAATGCGGGCAGCAGAAGCATAAAAAGAATAATGACGATTGCCATGACCACCATCATTTCAATCAGGGTAAAATAGTGTGATCTGAATCTGTTTTTCATAAAGCAGCTCTCCATAATGTTGCATTTTATCAACACTAAAATAGCATATATGCAACGACTTGTCAAATTATTTTTTTATGTTTTTCGGAGATTTCATCTGTTTTTATTTTTTTTATACCTGATCCCGGCGTGCCGTTTCTCAGAATGATCCGGTAACAGGGGGTATCCAGCAGAATTTTCTCTTTCATTTTTCTGCACACTTCTCCGGTGTCATAAAAAAAGACGGTCACCTTGTAATCTGTCTGTTCCTGAACGATCTGCACCTGTCCGGGAGGAAGTCTTTTGGAACGGTATTTTCCGGTGATCCGTGGTAAGCAGAACACATTTCCGTCGAAAAGCGTGATCCGGACCTGTTCCGCAAAAACGGCGATTTCCCGGATTGCAGCCCGTGCCAGCAGAAAGTAGCGTTCCGGCGTCAGCAGAGAACCGGTATAACCTATTTTTTCCAGTTCTTTCCTGTGTTGAGCAAAGTGGTTTTCTGCGGCATCCTCCGCCCGGCTTCTCAATTCCAGCAAACGGTTTTCTTTCTGCCGGATCTGTCCGGAAAGATCAGCTGCTTTCCATTTGAATGTTTCTCTATCCAGCAAACCGCTGAAATGCAGGTCGATCATTCCTGCAAGATTTTTCCGGTTGACGGCGATCTCCTCTGTCAGCTCCCGGATTGCCTGTTGGAGTTTATTGCCGGGATCCGGATGATTGTTCCGGTGATAAAGATAAAGCGGAAACAACGCCTGAATGGTCAGCAGCTGATCTGTTTCCTTCCGGAGAGTGGAAATACGGATCCGGCTTTGAGTGCATTGTTTATCCTTCAGAAGGGAAGTATGTTTGCAGAAATAAACAACACCGTTTTCTCCGGCTGCCGAGAGGCGTTTCCCGCAATTTCCGCAGACCAGAAGGCCGCTCAACGGCAGAAAACGGGTCGGTTTGGAAGTGTTGAGTTTCTGTTTTGTATTTTTTCCTTTCCGGTCGGAAACCCGTTGCCGGATTTCGAGAAAACGATGCAGGGGAAGGATCGGTTCGCAACCCATATTGGCGATCGCAGTATATTCGCCATTTTTCAGAAAATATCCGCAGTAAACGGGATTTTTCAGAATGTTGTAGATATTGGTCTCGTAAAAACACCTTGCCTGTTTCCCGTTCCGGGTGGTTCGCAGATGAAAATAATGGGTGTTCAGGGTATTCAGGATCTTTCCGTAACTCCACCCTTTTTCAACACCGTCAAAGACCATCCGGAGTGCTTCCCGGCAATCCGGCGGGAATACGATCTTTTTATCGACCCAGCCGACTCCGAAGGCATTGGAATAGTAAATCCCCTTTTCCTTCTGTTCGGCACGGACCCGCTTGCTCTGGGCTGCTTTTTCATCAATTTTGCTCATTTCATAGGTCGCCAGAAGTTTCTGAACGGCAATATCGATCACATTATCAAGATTGTCCACTTTTCCGCTGGTCACATCCACGATGGCGATCCCTTTTTCCGCCAGTTCGTTGGTAATGAAACCATCCAGAAAACTGTTGTTCGGTGAACGGTAAAGACGGGTTCGCTCGTGAACGATCACATAATCCACACTGTTGTTGCGGAGACAGGTGAAAAGTTCTCCCAGCTGCCGGCGGTAATCTTTCGTGAATGCCCGGGATTTCCGCCATACCTGCCAGGCTTTGTCTGTGTTGCAGAAAGCACGCGCCTCCGGCGTGTTCGGATAAAGTTCTCCCGGTGTATTGAAATCAGAAAATTCCTTCAGAATTTCAACTCCGTGGGCTTCTGCCCAGTTCCTGCACTGGATGATCTGGTCGGCTATGCTCAGGGATACATCATCCCCACCGCTGCTCTGCCGGTAATAGGCTACTGCTTTTTTACGCTTCTTGTTTTCCTGCATTGTTTTACCCCAATGTCCTTAATTTAATACTTGTCCGTACTTTTTCAAACTGTCTTGACTGAAAACCGTACTATTTTGCAATAGTGGTCGTTATGGCGATCATTGTGATTCTCTTTATGCTCCTGCTGCCCGCATTGAACTCCGTGAAGGAAAGAGCAAAACGTGTAGAGTGTCTTACCCGTCTGAAAGGATCAACGGAAATGGCGTTTCTTGCATCAAGTCTTTACGATAACCGTGTTATATTTTCAGGAGTCAATTATCATCCTGTATATAAATTGGTTGACGAATTCAATTTCCCGGAGCTTGTTATGGCGGTTGTGAAGCCGGATAAATTAGGAAAAAAAGATGAGGAATGGCGTGGTTTTGTATGTACAAATGTGTTGCCGGGGTGGACCAGAGCATATTCTGCAACTCCTTCCGGAATACCATATAACGCTGACCATCCCTCTGATTATGTCCGGGAGGGCTGGGCAAGTGTAAATCCTGCCGGTCCCGTCGGGGCACCATGGTATATGGTAGGAGAACAAGCCGGACCTCTGTATCCTTTGGGAAATTTCGGAACGAATACGAATGGACTCCTTTTGGAGTATAAAACGGAAGTGAGCGACAATGGGCGATACGGAAAAGTGGGGCATATGTCCCGCATCCCAAGTCCTGATAGACGTGCCTATATCGTTGAAGTTTCTGAAACCGCTCCTCAGGTCACAAGTCATGTTATGTACCCGCTTTACAATGATCCGATTGATAGAGGAGATGGACAAGACAATCGTCCCGGTACTGGTAATGGAGGCTTCATTCCCGGTATGGGGGGCGGAGGAATCGGAAAAGAAAAAATGGAAAAGATCGGTTATGCCGCAAATATCAGCGAGTTGACTCCGGAGCAATTTGAAAGGGTCGACAAGGATATAAAAGAGGGCAGGCATGACGGTATGACCCTGCATGGCTTCTTTGATGGTCATGTAGAGGCAATCCCGGTGGAAACAGTGGGCAGCCTTCAGTTGGGACCGGGGCAGACCGCATCAGAAGATTTGAAAGGTCCTTACGGATATTTCAGCCGTCCCGCCGATGATGATGAATAAATGGTGAAAAAGGCTGGATTTCCGCGATTTTTTTGCTGTGTTTTGTAAAAGTCCGGGGAGAAAACAAGGGAGGAGATTTTTTTCTCATGAAAACCGTTTTATTTTGCAGTGGTCACCATCATTTCAATCAGGGTAAAATGCAGTTTTTTCAATGTTTTCATAATTGGTTCCCGGGGTTGCAGTTTCTGTTGTAAAAATAGCATAAAAACGGGATGTTGTCAAACCATTTTTCCATTTTTTTGAAAGAAAGACTTGTTTTTTTGCCGGAAGGGGGCATATTATGCAGGAAAGACACTTACAGGACCGAAGGAGAACTTTATGGCAAAAAGCCGCAAACTTTTTCTGACCGATTACGCCCTGACACCGCTGGAGCGGATCCCGGCGTGCGGTATACTCTGCGAACGGGACCGGATCATCGGCACCGGCGGCGCAACCGCGTTTTCTCTTTTGGAAGAAGGTCTTGAGATCCACGATTTTACCGATTGTTATGCCGTTCCCGGCTTTATTGACAGCCATATTCACGGGATCAGCACCTTCGATTCCTCCAACCCGGATCCCACCGGCGAGACCCTGGCAAAAATGAGCCTTGCCCTCGTCCGGCACGGTGTTACCACATTCTGTCCTACCATGGTTTCCCGTCCCGCAAAAGAGATGCTTCATGTTGCGTCGGCGCTGGCGGAGATGATCGACCGCGGCGTGGAAGGGGCGGATATCGCCGGTATTCACGTGGAAGGACCTTTTCTGAGTATGAGCAAACGGGGATCGCAGGACGCCGAGGCGATTCTGGAAACGATCGATCTCGGACTTGCCCGTGAAATCATGGAAGCCGGGAAAGGAAAGATCCGGATCATGACTTTTGCGCCCGAACTGGAAAATGCCGATAAACTCGTGGAACTTATGCTGGAACATAATGTGATCCCGTCTATGGGGCACAGCCTCGCTACAGAAGAACAGACATACCGCTGCATCGATGCCGGTGCGCACCGCTGCACCTATATTTTCAATGGTATGCCCCAGCTCTACCACCGGGAATCCAGTCTTACCAGTGTGGCGCTCTGTGACGACCGGGTGGCGATCGAGATGATCAGCGACGGTCTGCACATTCACCCCCGTTTTGTGGACCTGACCACCCGCTGCAAACCGCCTGATAAGATCATCGGCATCAGTAACGGTGTGGCATCGCTGGAAACTCCCGTCGCCGCAGAGGATAACAAGGATGTTGTCACGACATCGGACGGCATCATTACCGGTTCCACCATGACGCTGGAAAATTCCTGGAAACACCTGATTTCCTACGCCGGAATGAAACCCTCCCTTGCAGCTTCCTGCTTTACGGTCAATCCCGCCGCCAATCTGGGGCTGACCAACCGGGGCGAACTGCTCCCCGGCAGACGGGCGGATATCGTCTTTTTCGACCTCAAGACCAATCAGGTCCGTGCCACCGTGGTTCGTGGCGAGGTTATTTACCGTAAATCGTAACCAGTTACAATAAAGAAATTTGAGATGAAAGAATACCCCGCATATCAGCAATTGGATTCCGGTAACTGCCGGAAACTGGAGCAAGTCGGTCCCTACCGGATCATCCGTCCCGCTCTCAACGCCTTCTGGAAACCCTCCATGCCCGAAAAGGAATGGGCGAAGGCGGACGCCGTTTTCTCCCGGGAAAGTTCCGGCGGCGGCGTATGGGACTGGAAGCGGGGCAAGGCTCCGGATCACACCGGCGGCGAGTGGATCGTCCGTTGGGGCGGAGTCAATCTTACGGTCAAGCCCACCAACTTCGGACATCTTGGATTTTTTGCAGAACAGGCGGGCAACTGGGCGCGGCTGCGGAAATGTGTTTCCGCTATGGAAAATGCCCGTACCCTCAATCTTTTTGCCTATTCCGGCGGTGCCACCCTTGCAATGGCACAGGCGGGGGCGGATGTGACCCATCTGGACGCTTCCAAGGGGATCATTGACTGGGCGAAGAAAAATCAGACGATCAATCCGGAAACCGCCAATCATATCCGGTGGATCTGCGATGATGCCATGAAATTTGTCTCCCGCGAACAGCGCCGCAACAGCAAGTACAACGGGATCGTATTGGATCCTCCCAGTTTCGGGCGCGGTGCGCAGGGGCAGGTCTGGAAGATCGAGGATGGTCTGGCGGATATCCTGCACAACTGCAAAAAGATCCTGGATCTTTCCAAGCCGTACTTCATTCTGCTGAGCTGTCACTCTCAGGGATTCTCCGCCTCCAGTCTGGGGCGTTGTCTGGCAGATGTTTTCCCGGAAGCGGAAAAACAGATCGAATCCGGCGAAATGCTGATCCCGGAATCCAACGGCAAAGTCCAGCCCGCCGGACTCTACGCCGGCGTGTTCAACGCAAGATAGGAATACTTATCTCTATGGCTTCTGTTAAAGGATTTGTGCGTAGCGGTCGCTTTTTCATTTGCATCTTTTTTTTCTTTTTTGGTGTGTGTTTTGCACTTGAGAAAAGACCGGGCGACCGGGAAAAAACTGCTGTTGCACAAATAAATATTGCCTGCAGAAACCAGAAATGGAGCGATGCTCTGTTGAAATTGGATCATTTTTTTTCGGAGTTCCCGGACAGTAAAACAATTCCTAAAGCCCGGGTTCTTGCCGGTTATGTTTGTGTTAGGATTGAGGAAGAAAAAAGTCGGCAGGCAAAACAGATGGGAAAGAATTATCAACCGGATTATACCAGGGCGATCTATCATTTTCTTGTGGTTGTTGAAAAGTATAAAAATGAACCGGCTGTTCGTGCAGAGGCAATGTTTTTTGCTGCGTTTTATCTGAAGGAACAAGGTACTGACGAAAGCAAAAAACAGGCATATAGCATACTGAATAGCCTATACACGGATTATCCTGACTCCAAATGGACAAAAATGTGGCTGGGATGGATTGGATCCCCGCAATGTAAAATTGCCCGAAAAAAATAAAGCAGGTTCAATTTACTTTTTATCCACCGTAATGGCGTTGAGGGCGTTTTCCACTTTGAGCCGGTACGCTTCAAATTCTTCCGGTGTCAGATCGGCAGGGATCATGATCTCATCGCCTACTACCAAGGTGATTTTTGACCATGGTTTCGGAATCTGGAAACCATCCCAGCTTTTCAGTTCCCAGTAGGAAGAATAATTGACCGCCATCGGTACGATGGGGATCCCCATTTTTGAGGCAAGCTGGATCGCTCCCTTGTGCATCTGGTACTTCGGGCCCCGGGGACCATCCGGCGTCATGGCAATGAAACTGCCGCCTTTCAGTGACTTGAATGCGTCGTACAGCACTTTCACCGCATTGCGGGAGGAGCTTCCGCGCACACTTCTGATCCCGAACTGGGCGATCAGGTCCGCAATGTACTGACCATCCCGGGAGGCGCTGATCACTGCAACCGTTCTCCGCCGTGCTTTCCGCGGGCACATGGAGGGATAAAACAGCAGCCGGTTGTGCCAAACGACCCCGATGACCTGATGTCCGTCCGGTTTATCATATTCGTCCAGAAGTTTGTTTGGGTCAATGATCTCGTGGCGCATGATGACCGAGAGCAGATCCAGTATTTTTGCGGGCAGGAAAAAGATCCAGGAGGGAAATTTTTTGATCTGCCGGAACCAATATTTGAAACCGTGTTTTTCTTTTTTTTCTTCGCTCATTTTTTTGTCTTCCGGTTAAAGTTTTTGCACAGATCCCGGATCTCGCAGTTGGTGCAGTCCGGACGCCGTGCGGGGCAGCGTGTCCGCCCGTGAATGATCAGCTGGTGGGAGAATTGGCTCCAGTATTCCGGGGGCAGGGCGCTGCAAAGGATCCGTTCGATCTCCACGGCATCTTCCGTTTTCACCAGCCCGATCAGATTGATGAGCCGGATCACATGGGTATCCACCGGCAGACCCGGCACCTCGAAAGCATCGCCCAGCACCACATTTGCGGTTTTTCTGCCCACACCGGGGAGGGTGATCAGGTCTTCCATCTGCTGCGGCACAACTCCGCCGAAACGTTCCACGATCCCCCGTGCCATACCGATGAGATTAGTCGCCTTTGCGTGATAAAATCCGCAGGGATGGATCATTTCTTCCAGTTCGTTCTGATCTGCCGCCGCCATTGCTTCCGGGGTGGGATATTTCTCAAATAAGGCGGGCGTGATGCTGTTGACTTTTTTATCCGTGCATTGAGCGGAAAGGATCGTTGCCGCCAGCAGCTGAAACGGCGTGGAATGGTCGAGACAGCACTCCAGTTCCCCGTAGCGGGCGTGGAGTCTCTCATAGATCGCAAGCAATGTGTTTTTCAGGTCGGATTTTCGCATAATAGAGCAATTTACCACGCAAGACGCCATCTTTCAAGTGCCGGTGCTTGAAAAAACGCTGATTTTGCAGTATATTAAAGAATACTTCAGAACTTGTCAAGAAAGAAATACCAGTTATGAAAATTTCCAATCTCACCCTCGGTCGATACGATTTTGCCGCATACGCATCCTTTACCGCTTACGCTCTCTGCTCTCTCGCCATTCCCATTGTGATCGTTTCCATGGCGAAGGACCTGGACTTCCCGCTGGCGGAGGGCGGTATGGCGCAGGGCGGCGCACTTCATCTGGTCCGCAGTATTGCCATGATCGTGACCCTGCTCCTCTGCGGTCCCATTGCCGGACGCTTCGGTAACCGTCTGACCCTCGGCACCGGGATGCTGTTTATGGGGATCGGCGTGCTGTTTTGTGCGCTTTCTCCGGTCTACTGGCTGCTGCTGCCTCTGCTGGCGATCGCCGGTCTGGGGGAAGGGATCTGCGAGGGCGTGGCGACTCCGTTCGTTCAGAATCTGCACCCGGATCAGCCGGAACGCTATGTGAACATTGCCCACTCCTTCTGGTCGGTGGGGATCCTGGTCTGTGTGCTGCTTGCCGGCGGTCTGATCACCCTCGGTTTTGACTGGCGGATCGTTCTCGGCGGATGTGGTGTCCTTGCTCTGCTGGCGTCGCTGCTGGTCTGCTGGAAAGAGACCAAAGGCAAAGAATATCCCGAACGGAAAGAAAAAGTGAACCTGAAAGAAGTCTGGCAGCAGACGGTCAAAATCCACAAGACTCCCCGTTACTGGGTGTACTGCGCCGGAATGTTCATGGGTGCCGGCTCCGAATTCTGCCTTACATTCTGGGCAGCCGCATATCTGGAATTGAATTTTGCCGCCACCACTTTTGTTGCCGGTCTCGGTACCGGAGCCATTGCGGCGGGGATGTTCCTCGGCAGAACGGTATTCGGTTATTTTGCCAGCAAAAATGCACTCCCGAAGATCCTGCTTGCCTGCGGGCTCGGCACGATCCCCCTGTCTCTGGCGCTGGTCTTCCTCAAACCGGATCTGTTCCCCAATGCCGCACTTATGTATGCAACCGTGTTCGTGCTGCTGTTCCTCTGCGGGATCGGGATCGCCCCCTACTGGCCCACCATGCAGGTACACGGTGTCAACAATATGCCGGAACTGGATTCCACATTGCTTTACATCTACTTCTCTGCGTGGGGCATCCCCGGCTGCGGATTCTTTACCTGGATCTTCGGCGTGGTGGGCGATTATTACAAGTCTCCCTGCGCAGCCGTGGTGCTGATCCCGGTTTCGCTGGTCGCATTCTCCCTGATCGTATTCTGTGAACACTGGGTCTTCAAAAACAAACGGAAACTTGCCGAATGATGAGACTGGATAAATTTCTCTCCGAAGCCAGCTCGTACAGCCGAAAAGATGTGCGCGGGCTGGTCAAACGCAGCGCCGTTTCTGTCAATGGTTCCCCCGCCAAAACACCGGATATGAAGGTGGATGAGACGGCGGATACCGTCAGCGTCAATGGCGAAACGATCCGCTACCGGAAGTTTATTTATCTTATGCTGAACAAACCGCAGGGATACCTGAGCGCCACGGAAGACGATCACGATCCTGTGGTGGTGGATCTGGTGCCGGAGGATCTGAAACATTTTGCCCCGTTCCCCGTGGGAAGACTGGATAAGGACACGGAAGGTCTGCTTCTGCTGACCAACGACGGCAAGTTCGACCATGAACTTATGTCGCCACGGAAAAATCTTTATAAACGCTACTATGCCGAACTGGACGCCCCTGCAGTTCCGGAGGATATTGATTCCTTCGCCGCCGGGATGGAGTTCAAGGAATTTACCGCCAAGCCCGCACGACTGGAGATCGATCCCGCCGACCCGAAAAAGGTGTATGTGGAGATCGCGGAAGGAAAGTTCCATCAGGTCAAACGGATGTGCGAACGGGTCGGAAAAAATGTGCTGTTTCTGAAGCGGGTCGCCATCGGGGAACTGCAACTGGATGAAACTCTGCCCTGCGGAAGTGTCCGGGAACTGACGGCGGAAGAACTTGCCCTTTTCGGCTGGTGAGCAGTAAAACGAATCCCGTTCTGCGGCAACTTTGCACTTTTTTTACTTTTTTTCCGTAAACCCGTTTGACATTTGACGCAATCGGGCTATATTATACACAGTTTCTACTTGAGGCGTGATGGTCGAGCGGCTAAGGCAACGGTCTGCAAAACCGGTTCTGGTGGGTTCAACTCCCACTCACGCCTCCATTTTGTTTTTAAACCCCGGATGCGACCGATGTACTACGTATATATTCTGCACCTTGCCAATAATCAGTTATACACGGGGTACACAGCCGACTTGAAACGACGCCTTCACGAACATCAGAATGGCAAATCAGATTTTACCTCTAAGCATCTTCCGGTGAAGCTGATCCATTACGAAGCCTATGCTTTGGAATCGGATGCAAGACGCCGGGAACATTTTTTGAAAACAACAGAGGGAAAGCGTCTTCTGCACCAGCAACTCCGCGATCTTTTAAGAACTTTTCCCCGCCCGGAAGAGTAACGGGTTCACCATGTCATCCGACATGGTGCCGTATCGGCTGATACGGCAACTCCCACTCACGCCTCCATTTTTTTGCCCTGATTTCAGGGCACAAAAAACGAAGACGCAAGTCTTCCCTTCACCGTGCCGTCAGGCACAACTTCATATCTTCATGCGGCAGTCCGCACCCATCCACACTCCTTTAAAACAAAATCGGGATTGCGAACGCCGTAAGGCGGAGCAATCCCTGTAAATGTTTTTGGAAAAAGGGGTGCGGGGAAAATGACCTTTTGCAAAAGGTCTTTGCCCCGCGAAATCTTATCCGTTTTCCCGTCAAAACCGCCTTACTGCTTCAGCAGTGCGGCGTCGTGGGGCATCACGGTAATGACATATTTCCGTTTGCCCAGATCCTGCAGCAGTTCTTCGGCGTCCTGTTCCGGATCCAGCCCCATATCCTCAAACTTGACCGTGACCGGTTCATTGGTGGTATTGAGTACAGCGCCGGCTTTTCTGCCGTCGATGGTTCCGGAGAATGCCACGGGCCAGCAGCCTGTGCCCCAGTGACCGGCGGGACGGAAATCCCGCATCCGGATCTGCGCGGACTTGCCCAGCAGTTCCAGACGGTCGGCGGCGATGGTGTTCAGGTTGTCGCTGGTAATGGAAACGCCGGTCATGATGCCGGTCATAATGGAGAGACGGTTGTCGCCGATACTGGCGGTGGACCGGTCCTGACGGGCGATGACCACGTCCGGATCGCAGCGGAAGAACTTATCGAACATCCACCAGCGTGCGAAGTTGGTCTTTGTTACGTGATCGATGGCGTTGCGGCAGGCGCGGGTATCGTTGGAGATACGGGCGCCGTCGATATAACCGAGACACGCCATGAACGGGGGACAGCATCCCAGCAGATAGCTGTCCGGCACGGCTTCGCGGATCGCTTTCATACCCAGACGGAATGCGCTCAGAGGCGTGGCGCTGGGATCGCTGCGTTTGCCGTCCATCAGACCGAATCCGAGACCATCCATCTTGAAGTAAGTGATCCCCCACTTCCGGAAGGTCTGGAACACATTTTTGAGATGTTCCTGCACGGCGGGGATGGTGGTATCCAGACACACCCACAGGTCATCGGGCGGGGGAGACCAGCCTTTGCTGACTTTGGGGTTTCCGTTTTCGTCCTTCACGAACCAGTCCGGATGTTCCCGGAAGACGCGGCTGGCGGTGGAGGCGAGGAAGGGCATGAGCCAGATCCCGGCACGCATACCGGAATCGGTCATGCGTTTTGCAATTTCCGGCAGGGGCGTGGGCCAGGTTTCGTCCTGATCGTTCCAGTCGCCCTGGAATGTCTGGTAACCGTCGTCGATCTGCACCACATCTGCAGCGTAGCAGGAGGAGCGATGCTTTGCCATGGCGTCGAGATTTTCCAGCAGATCTTTTTCGGTGACATCGGCATAGTAGTAATACCAGGTGCAGTAACCGGTGAGGTTTTTGCCTTCGCCGAACTTGGGCAGATTGTTCCGTTCTGCCACGATCGTTGCGTAGTCTTCCAGCAGTTTCTTCCAGTCATTGCCCCGGAGAACGACCACTTCTTCCGGCGTTTCGCCTTCCATGATATCCGGCTGACGCACTTCGATTTTGTGCTGGTTCGCCGCCTTCTTGATGAGGGTGAAGAATGTAAACGAACGGTATGCCGTCACTGCGCCCGCCAGAAGGTAGGTGTTGCTGACTTCATCCCCCACCACGATCACGTCATCGCTGGTATATTCGGTGTCGAAACCGGCGGTGTAGATGGTGCAGGAGGGTTCTGCCAGAAAGCCCATATTGTTGCACTGGCGGTACATGAAATTGGATCCCGGCGGAAGGTCCAGCAGGATCTCCCGGCGATAGAAATTCTTGACCGGTCTGAGTTCGCTGTTCATCTCGTTTTCTCCTTACTTTGCGGCGATTTTTGCCCAGGAATCCTTGAGGGTGACCGTGCGGTTGAACACCGGTTTGCTGCCGGGAACGTGATCTTTTTCATCTGCACAGAAGTAGCCGATCCGTTCAAACTGACACTTGAAGCCGGGTTCGACGGTGCCGAGGGAGGGTTCCAGTTTGGCAGTGACGATCTTCAGGGATTCCGGGTTCAGGAATTCCTTGTAGTCCTTGTCTTCCGGGATCGCATTGGTATCGGCAATGGTGAACAGGCGGTCGTACAGGCGTGCTTCGGCGTCTACTGCGTGGGCTGCGGAGACCCAGTGAATGGTGCCTTTGACCTTGCGTCCATCGGGAGCGTTGCCGCCCTTTGTTTCGGGATCGTAGGTGCAATGGATCACGCTGACTTCGCCGTTTTCGTCCTTTTCCACACCGGTACAGGTCACAAAGTAGGCGCAGCGGAGACGCACTTCCTTGCCCGGAGCCAGACGGTGGAACTGCTTGATGGGTTCTTCCATGAAGTCGTCCCGTTCAATATAGAGTTCACCGGAGAAGGGCACTTTGCGGCTTCCGGCTTCCGGATCTTCCGGGTTGTTGATGACTTCCATCTCTTCGACCTGACCGGCAGGATAGTTGTCAATGACCAGTCTGACCGGGTTCATGACCGCCATTCTGCGCTGGGATGTCTTGTTGAGGTTTTCCCGGATACAGTGTTCCAAGAGCGCAACGTCCGTCAGACTGTTGAATTTGGTGATCCCGATCTTTTCGCAGAAATCCCGGAGTGCTTCCGGGGGAACGCCGCGGCGGCGGAAGGCGCAGACCGTAGGCATACGGGGATCGTCCCAGCCGTTGACGTAGTGTGTTTCCACCAGTTCACGGAGTTTGCGTTTGCTCATAACCGTGTAGGAGAGAGCAAGACGGGCGAATTCGATCTGGCGGGGCTTGGACGGGGTATCCAGATTTTCGATGAACCAATCGTACAGGGGACGGTGGATCTCAAATTCCAGGGTGCAGATGGAGTGGGTGATCCCTTCAATGGCGTCTTCCAGCGGATGCGCAAAGTCGTAGAGCGGGTACACGCACCAGGTATTGCCGGTGTTGTGATGTTCGGCATGACGGATCCGGTAGATCGCCGGGTCACGCATATGCATATTGGGATGAGCCATATCGATCTTTGCACGCAGGACCTTGCTGCCGTCGGGGAACTCACCGTTTTTCATCCGGGTGAAGAGATCCAGGTTTTCTTCCACGGAGCGGTCCCGGTAGGGGCTGGGCTTGCCGGGGGTGGTCAGGTTGCCCTTGTATTCTTTGAACTCATCGTCCGTGAGTTCGCAAACATATGCCTTGCCCTGTTTGATCAGATCCACAGCGTAATTATACATCTGCCCGAAATAGTCGGATGCGTGGTAGAGGCGGTCTTCCCAGTCTGCTCCCAGCCACTTCACGTCATTGAGAATGGACTGGACAAATTCCGTGTCTTCCTTCGTGGGGTTGGTGTCGTCCATACGCAGGTTGAATTTACCGCCGTACTTGACTGCAGTCAGGTAGTCCATATAGATCGCTTTTGCGTGACCGATATGGAGATAACCGTTCGGTTCCGGCGGGAAACGGGTAATGACTTTGCCGCCGTTTTTTCCTGCTGCCAGATCTTCTTCAATGATCGCGTGAATAAAATTCACGGGTGCTTCTGTGGTTGTTTCACTCATGTTGTTCTTTCCGGCGTCTGTCCGTTGCGGGATTTCTGCCTGATATTTGTTTGTATGTTTAGAATCTTTCTAACTTACTTCAAGCCCATTTTCCGGAGCAGTTCCTCTTCTTTTTTCGCTGTGGAAGCGGGAACATCAGAAGAATTGTATTGCTCCGGGTCAAAATCCGGATTTTCCAGCACGTCATCCGCTTCATCCAGTGCGGATGAAAGACTTTCCTCCGGCGTGACGGCGGGCGTGAACCCGTTACCTGCGGAGATGGAGAAACTTGCAGACCGGAAACGGGGGGAAAATGCGATTCCCTGTTCTTCCTTCTTTTCCGGTTCGGAAACGGTTTCCTCTGCTGCCGGAGTTTCCGGTTCTTCCGCTGTCTGTTGTGCCTGAGCCAGCTTTTCCTGTTCGAGCATCTTGACTACAACAGACTTCCGGATCGCCTCGTTGTCGTTGGCACGGAGACGGTCGATCAGTGCTTTCTGGGAACCGAGATAACCTTCTTCGTCGATCTCTGCGATCCGTGCTTTTTTCATCAGTTTTGCAGAGGGCGGTTCGCAGGGGATACCCCGTACTTTGCAGTCGATATAGTTGACGAACTGCAGCAATGCCGTTTCAAAAACGAATGTTTCCGGGGGATCGTCATCGTGATTATGGTGCTGTTCCACGACCCGCCAGACAGCTTCGCTGAAGCCCCATGCTTTGAGCAGTTCGGCACCGGCTTTTGCATGATCGATCTGCAGCACGGCATTTTCCAGCTTGTAGAGGGGAACTTCGCTGCTGGCATTGGCATGATTTTCCACCAGCTTGTACTTTTTCGGAGACCAGTCCCGGAATACGTTTTTACCAATGTCGTGCAAATGTGCCGCCCGGATCAGTTCCGGATTGTCGATCCCGTTGTCGTCCAAAATACTTTCCATAAGGATCCGGCAGGAGTATGCGTGATTCCATTCCTGCACTTCCCGGTCACCGAATGTTTCCAGAATGTGCGGCACGTAAGTCAGCGTCTGGATCCGGTCAATGGGCAGCATGGCGGCTGCATCCAGTGGAGAGGTGGGGTTGACGCCGGGGAAGGAACGGTAAAAGATCCGGAGCATCTGCGCCAGCATCACGTGGTCATGAGCAAAACAGTTGGCGACGGCGGTCAGATCCACCGGTTCTGTCTTGAGGATCGTGGAAAGTTCCAGCATAGTACAGGAGGGCAGGGGGAGCGATTCCAGTTCTTTGATCCTTGCCTGAAGCAGCTTCTGTTCCAGCTGTGATGTCTTCGGTATATCTTTGATCAGGTTGTTTATCATTTTTTTCTCCCATCGTATGAGATTTTTGTTCAACCTATACTATAATTGTAAATCGGAGAAAAAGCAACTGCGCACCGGTAAAAAAGAATAAAATTTTTTGCCTTTTAAATTGGATTTTTCTGAAAAACAGTGCATATTATTCCCTGAGACTGTACATGAAGTATGGCTTGAAAACAGATTGCTGTGCCAGGATTATGAAAAAAGACGTTTTTGAAATTGATATCAATGCCTTCGCGTTCGGCGGTGCCGGCGTAGGAAAACTCCCCGATGGAAAAGTGTGTTTCGTGCGCGGTGCCGCACCCGGTGAAAAAGTTTCCATCGAGGTGACAGATGATAAGTCCAGTTTCGCTTACGGAAAGCTCCTTTCCGTGGTGCAGACTGTACGGACACGGATCACTCCCGAATGTCCCCTGGCGATCAATGGAAAAGATAACGGTATGTGCTGCCCCGGTTGTTCTTACGGACACGTGGATTACGAAACCGAACTGGCATGGAAACAGCGCCAGCTGGAGGGGTTCCTTCTGCGAAGCGGGCTGACCACACGCAGCCGGTTCCGTCCGCCGGTCCCCGCTCCCGCCCGGTATGGATGGCGCAACAAGATCCGCCTGACTGCCGAAAATGGAAAACTGGGGTACAAAGGCGATGACAATACCACTGTGCTGGATGTGCCGGAATGTCCCCTCGCCAGACGCAGTATCAATGAGGCTCTTGCAGCGTACCGGGCGGGTGAACCCGTTGCCGGTGCCAGCCACCTGACTTTCCGCTGGACTTTGCGGGACGGCGTGAAGATCCGTCCGAATACAGAGACTCCCTCCGATCGTTTTCTCTGCGAGCAGCTGGGCGCTCACGGTGACTTTTTTGTGCCGGAAAATTCGTTCTTTCAGATCAACGTTCCTATGGCATCGAAGTTGGCAACTGCTGCTGCGGACCGGGTGAAAGCAGGCGGTGCGGAATTTCTGCTGGAACTGTTCTGCGGCGTTGGTGTTCTTTCGATCGCTGCAGCGCAGAAGATCGATTCCCTCAAAGTGCGCGGGATCGAACTGGATAAACTGGCGATCAAGGCGGCGAAGCTGAATGCTTCCCGGCATGGTCTTGCCGCACGCTGCCGTTATGAAGCGGGCGATGCAGAAGCGCAGTTCCAGTCCTTTGCCCGGTCCATGCCTGCGGAAAAGACGATGATCCTGGTGGACCCGCCCCGCTGTGGTATGTCTGCCGGACTTTGCAAAAAGATCCTGGCATACAAGCCGAAAATGGTCCTTTACATCTCCTGCGCTCCGGATACGCTCCGGCGGGATCTGGAGATCATGACCCGCTCCGGACTGTATGAAGTGTGCGATGTGCAGCTCTTTGACCTGTTCCCCGCCACCGCTCACTTCGAGACGATGACCGTCCTGCGGAGAAAGTGCTGACTATGCCGGTGAACGCGGATACCCGTATCGGACACCGGAAACGGCTGCGGGAAAAATATCTGCTTGCCGGACCGGACGCTTTCCTGGATTATGAGATCCTGGAACTGCTCCTTTCTTATGCCATGGCACGGCGCGATGTAAAGCCTATGGCAAAACAGCTGATGGAAAAATACAGAAGTCTGGATAAGATCATTGATGCAGAAGTTTCGGATCTGGCTTCCACTCCAGGTATCGGTGAAAATTCCGCAATCCTCATCAAATTGATCCGGTCTCTTATGGTCCGGTATCTCGGTCAACGGATCAAGGAGGAGGATTTTATGGAAGATTCCGAGGCGTTTTGTGATTATGCCCGCACCCGGCTCGGTGAGGCGCCGGAAGAAAATATGCTGGTCTTCTACCTCAATGCAAGAAATATGCTGATCCATACGGAAATCATCAGTCGCGGCGGAACCGATTGCGTTGTGGTGTTTCCCACGGAAGTGGCGAAGCACGCTTTGCTGCAATCGGCAAAATCGGTCGTAATGTGTCACAATCACCCCAGCGGGATCGTTTCTCCGTCACAACAGGATAACATTGTGACGCGCGAAGTCCGCCTCGCTTTGGAGCCCCTGAAGATCAACCTGCTGGATCACCTCATCGTTTCAAAATATGGTTATCACAGCTACCGTTTTGCCGATCGGGAACGACCGCCCGCTTTCCGGATGCTGGGACCGTTGGGAAAGGAGCCGGATAAATTATGATCCTCGGAATCGGTAACGACATCACGGAAGTGGCGCGGATTCAGCGCCTTTATGAAAAAAACGGTATTACATTCCTGTTTACCATCCTCTCACAGGATGAGATCGCGATGGTGGAAAAAAGAAATGGCAGGGGAAGGGCGGAATTTATTGCGGGTCGCTGGGCTGCAAAGGAAGCTCTTGCCAAAGCCCTCGGTACCGGGCTCGGCGGAAACTGCTCCCCTTCCGAGATCACGATCCGCAACAATGACTCCGGGGCGCCGGAAGTGTATCCCGTCGGAAGAACGGCGGCGTTCCTGGCAGAAAAGGGCGTTGGAAAAATCTGGATCACCATCTCCCACGAAAAGGAATATGCTGTCGCCACGGTCCTGTTGGAAAATTGAAAAATGCGAAAAAAATGCAGAAAAACAGCAAAAAACGCATTTTTTTTCAAAAAAAAGTGACATCCGCACTTCCGTGATTTGAAATTTTGCAAAGTTGTGCTATATTGATTTTTCCGTAGATTGAAATCGAAACTTTTTAATAATCAGGAGTACTACAATGGCAGTTCCAAAGAGAAAACAGTCCAAGATGAAAAAGCGTCAGCGTCAGGCTGCAAACGCTTATGAAGGCGTGCAGGCGAACTTCTGCAAGAATTGCGGCAAACCCGCAGCTCCCCACAGCGTCTGTGAACATTGCGGAACCTACAAAGGCAAGCAGATCATCACGGTCGATTGACCTTTTCCGTGAGACGGAGGTCAGACCGGGTATGAAAATCGCAGTTGATGCCATGGGCGGCGACTTTGCGCCGGCGGTAGTCATTGAGGCTGTCGCCACCGCACTGAAAGAGCTGCCCGATGTTGAGATCCTTCTCGTCGGCAATCTTCCCAAGATACAATATCATCTTGAGAAAGCGCGCCTGAAGGAATCTCCCCGTCTGTCTTTCGTTCACGCTGAGGAAGTTGTGGAGATGGGGGAACCCTCCACAAATGCTGTCCGCAGCAAAAAACATTCTTCCATTACCGTCTGTGCCGAGCTGGTCAAAGCCGGAAAAGCGGACGGCATCGTTTCTGCCGGGCACACCGGTGCAGCTGTCGCCGCCACAAAGGTGCGTCTGCGCATGGTGCCCGGGGTGGAACGCCCTGCATTGGCGGCACTTCTGCCGGCGATCGGTGGTAAATTTATTCTGGTTGACGCCGGAGCAAATACGGATTGCGAGCCGTTGAATCTGGCGCAGTTCGCTGTGATGGGTGAGCTTTATTCCAAGTTCTTTCTGGGAATCGAAAATCCCCGGATCGGCTTGCTCTCCGTCGGCGGCGAAGATGTCAAAGGCAACGCTTTGACCAAAGAAACGTTCAAGATCCTTTCCAAAATGCCGATTAACTTCATCGGAAATGTGGAAGGGCATGACCTGTTCAATCTGGGCGCAGATGTGGTCGTGTGCGATGGCTTCAGCGGGAATGTTGTGCTGAAGTCGGTGGAAAGTATTTCCCACGCCATCGGCTACTGGCTGAAAGAAGCTCTGATGAAAAATGTGTTCCGCAAAGCCGGAGCGGTCCTGGCGCAGAACGCTTTTAAAGAATTGAAAAATGTAAGTAATTATGAAGAGTATGGCGGCGCACCTCTGCTGGGGATCAATGGCGTTTGCATCATCGGTCATGGCGCATCCACGGCGAAAGCGGTGGTCAGTGCGATCCGGGTGGCGGATGGTTTTGCCCGCAATGCGTTGCCGGAACTGATCTCAAAACGTGTTGCTGAATGTGGTATTGCAACCGCCGCTCACATTCACGAAACTGCAACCGAAACATCTGCTGAAAAATAAGTCAAAAAGATACAAACAGAGGTTATCATGTCGATTCAAATCAAAGGTACTGGTTGTTTTGTGCCGGAAAAAGTGCTCTCAAATCAGGACCTGGAAAAGATCGTTGATACAACTGATGAATGGATCACCACCCGCACGGGCATCAAGAACCGCCACATCGCTCCCGAAGATATGCCCACGTCCGATATGGCTCTTGCCGCAGCAAAAAATGCTCTCGAAAATGCCGGAATCTCTGCCGATGATCTGGATTTCATTATTGTCGCAACTTCTTCCGGTGACCATCCTTTCCCCTCCACGGCATGTGTGTTGCAGGGAAAACTGGGGATGAAGAAAAAATGCCAGTGTTTTGACATCTCCGCTGCCTGTTCCGGGCTGCTTTACTCGCTGGATACCGGGGCAAACCTGCTCCGCGGACATAAAAACTACCGTTACGGTCTGATGATCGGGGCGGAAAAACTTTCTTATCTGGCTGACTGGAAGGACCGCGCCACTTGCGTCCTCTTCGGTGATGCCGCCTCCGCTGTGATTCTGGAAAAAGTGGATGACGGCTCCGATGAAAGTTGTCTCCTTGCCACGGATCTCGGGGCTGATGGTTCCTGTGTGAGTCTGTTGCTCCATCCTGCCGGCGGTACGGCGATCCCTGTGACGGCTGAAAATGTGGACACCCATGAAAATGCGCTGAATATGAATGGTCCGGAAGTCTTCAAGCACGCAGTTCCTGCTATGGTCAGTGCGGCTAAAACTGTTTTGGCAGACGCCAATATCCCTGCCGACCGCCTCCGCTGGGTCATTCCCCATCAGGCGAACAAGCGGATCATTGATGCCGTGGCTGCCCGTCTGGATGTGACGGAAGATCATGTATATGTAAATATCCAGAACTACGGCAACACCTCTGCCGCTTCCATCGGGCTGTGCCTGGATGAGCTGAGCCGTTCCGGACAGTTGCAGAAAGGTGATCTGGTTCTTGCCACGACGTTCGGCGCCGGCCTTACCTGGGCAGCTGCTCTGATCCGCTGGTAAATCATTTTTTGCGTTGAAATCTTTGCGTCACGGCTGAACCCGTGGCGCTTTTTTTATGCCTTTATCATACATTTATGCAATAAAATCTATCATATTTTTGTTTTTATCATAGTATTTATCAGTCTATCATAGTTTTTTGCAGTAAAAAACGGTAAAAATTCACAGCATTATCTTGATTTTCTTCTCCGGGGCAGTTATACTACTTCAGAATCGTAGGTCCCTAATCATAACTTTGGAGAAAAAATATGTCCCTTTTCTCTCGCCTTGCTGTCGGAGCTGCCGTGCTTTGGTGCGGTGGCGTCCTGTTCGCTCAGGCACCCAACGAGCTGGAACAGAATCGGTTGTTCCGGCAGGCGGATGTCATTCTGAAAGATGCGCCGGATGCTTTGAAGGCCATTGCTGTTGACAAAAAGAACAGTGATCTCAAGCGTTACAATGCGTTGCGTGTGGCGCAGGATCTTGCCGGAAAGAAGTCGGATCTGGTGTATTATTCTGTTCCGGCGCTGTCCAATGTGCAGTATCTGCCGGACCAGTACCCGGTGGACGGCACGGCGCTCTGTCCGCTGGATATTGTGATGTGCCGCGGTGAGTTTGAGCCGGGTTCGCTGTTGCTCTATTCTGCAAAGGATGTGGAGAAAGTCCAGCTGACCGTGACGGACCTCAAAAGCAAAGATGGCAAGGTTATCCCGAAAGCGGATGTGGACCTGAAAGTCATCAAGGTCTGGTATCAGAACGGCAATGCGTGGTACAACTATTTCGGCGATTTCAGTCACAAACTGGTGCCGGAACTGCTCCTCAACGATGAAAATATGATCCTTGTGGACCGGGTCAAACAGGAAAACTATCTCCGGGTCAATTACGACTTCGGCACAAAATATTTCTGGTGTTCGGCGCCGGAGCAGATCGACCCCGGCTTCGCCCAGCACCGGGAACCGGTTTACGATGCCAAAACGCTCCAGCCGGTAAAGCTCATTGCCGGTGAGTTCAAGCAGTTCTTCGTGACGGTCAAGACCACAGAAAAGACCGCTCCCGGACTTTATGAAGGCACTATCAGCCTCGGCGGCAGGATGAATGTGCCGGTCCGTGTCCGCGTCCTCCCGGTCGTTCTGCCCGACCCCAAGACCTATTACAACACGGATTACGATTTCTACACCATGCTTTACTGCGTGCCCGGATCCGGACAGTATTACGGCACCAACGGTAACGATCAAGCCCTTTCGGACAAAGTGGCGCTCGCCCGTTTCCAGAACCAGTCCGATCACAATGTGAAGTACCCGCTGTATCTCGGTCTGTGGAGAGGCTGGGAAGGCTATGAAAATGTCAAAAACGGCATCGCTCTGGCGAAAAAAGCCGGTATGAAACTGGATCCCTTCTTTGAAGCGTTCGGTTGCCATGCCACCAGCTCGGTGGAAGCGTTCCTCCACCAGAAACGCAACGCCGGAATCGCAAAAAAGGCGTTCAAAGATCTGTTGGGACATACCAACCTCTGGCCTGCAGGCGGGGAGGAACCCGGCTACGGCAGAATCGTCGGTGCCCGCAGAAACTGGAAAATGGTCCATGACATGGATATGCACGTGATGTGCAACGGCGGCGACCGCCGGAACTTCTCCGGGTACAACGATGAATTCCGCGTGGGCGGCGGCTTTGCCCGGTTCAAGGAAGCCGATTTCATGCACCGCATCAAAGGACGCATCGGCAACTACGCCGGTCCTCACACCGGTCCCGAAAACCCGGACTATATGCGCCGTCAGCATGGTCTCGGTCTTTACAAGAAGGACTACGACATGATGTATAACTACGGCTACCACGAAGGCGGCTGGAACGACTTCCATACCAACACATACCGTAATATGAATCTGGTGCAGTATGTGCGGGACGGCATCATCGACACTCTCGCCTGGGAAGGGATCCGGGAAGGGATCGACGACATCCGCTATGCCACCTGTATGCTGAAACTGGCAGAGGATGCGGTCGCCACCGGTAAGACGGATCAGGTTTATGCTGGCAAGAAAGCTATGCAGTTTCTTGCCTTGCTCAAGGAAGATGAAGCCTGTCTCTATGCCGCCCGCATGGAGATGATCTGCCATATCCTCACACTCTCCAAAATGCTCGGCAAGTGACCGGAGAAAGGAAAGATAACACTATGAAAACAAAACAGTTTTTGAAATATACTGCCATCGCTTTTGCCGGTTCGGTCCTGCTCAGTGCGTGCAGCAGCAATGTCGCGGAAATAGTCGCTCCGGCTGACAAAAAGGAAACGGCGAAACCTGTTGCCGCCAAGCCCCTGACGGAAAAGGAAAAACGGGCGCTTGCAGACAAAGAGGCTGACGCCCTGACCAAACAGTTTGAAGCTGCCGTCAAGGAAAAAGAAATGGCAAAGATCAAGCCGTTACGTGATCAGATCTTTGCTCTGGATTGCAACTTCAACAAGAAACTTCATATCGCCCAGCGCTACGCATGGACGCTGTTTCACGCAAAGGACAAAGCCGGTGCCCGTGCAGCGTGGGAAGATTACGCCGCATTGGATCCGAAAGACATCAAACTGCGGGCCGCCGCTGATATCCGGATCGCAGATACCTACTGGGGCGACAAGAAAAATGTTGCCCTCTTTGAGAAACTCCTCCGGGATGTGATGAACAATAAAGATTACCCCTTGAGTTTCCGGGTCGATGCGGCATCCCAGCTGATCAGCAAGATCCTCCGCCCCAAGCGCACGGCGGACATCCGGGAGGTGATCGCCACGGTCAAAGCCATGGGCGAACTGCCCTTCCATGTTCAGACATCTCTGCTCCGTAATGAGGCGGAAAGTTATCTGGAAGATGAAATGTTTGAGAAAGTGATCTCCTGTCATGACGACTTCCTGAAAGCAAATCCGGAGCTGACGGATGGTCAGAAGATCGCAATCCTGATGCAGAAGGCGGAGATGTACCGCCGTCTTTCCCAGCCGGAGAAGGCGATCCCCCTTTATCTGGAGATCGGTCTCAGCCCGGTCAAGCACGGTCAGCGGCAGGCGGCGGCGCGCTTCTACTTTGAGTGCATGGTGTCTGAAAATCGTGCGAAGGAAGCGCTTGACAACACGGCAAAGATCCTGTTCATGGACCCGCCGTCCGCCAATCTGCACTTCCGTCAGATCCCGTACAATACCATGATTGCCAACTGCCTCAAAGCGAAGGATTACAAGAAGGCGGAATTTTATGCGGATGAAGCCGCCAAAGCCCTTGCGCAGGAAGAAAAACGGGTGCAGTGGGCGAAGATGCGCAAGTTTGATGCGCTCTTTGCCGCACAGGACCTGAAGCGTGCCAAGGCGCTGCTGGATGCGGAACTGAAAGCCGGAAATCCCGGTGCCATCGACGCCGCCGGCAGATATGCTCAGCTTCAGTTCCAGCGCAACAACTTCAAAGAAGCCGCCGCCTACTACAAGCAGATCCCCGGCGCCTCCTATGTGAAGGGCAACTGGGTCGATACCCAGTATATGGTCCCGCAGGTCACTTGTATCGCCCGCGTCAGCAAAGCCGATGCCGCTGCCAAAGCGGATGAAATGGCAGCGAACATGAAGTTCAGCAAGGCGGATCGTGCCCGCTTCGCCATGATGTCTGCCCTTCTCAAAGATCCTGCCAATTACAAAAATCTGGTTAAGATCGCAAAGGAATACGGTTTGAACGATGAACAGACCGCCAGCGTGATCGCCCTTGCCGGAAAGTTTGCGGTCTCCCTTAACGAAAACGATCTGGCGGAAAAGATTTATGCCGAACGCCAGAAACTCTTTGCTCCGGCAAAGCGCAACCAGCTGACCATCCGTTATGTCAAAAACGCTCCCACCGATGTAGGCGCATGGCTCAACTCCCCCCTCCTGAAAGATTCCGCAAACCGGGCGGATGTCACCAACAAGTACGGCGAAAAGGAAGCCGCCAATCTGGTGACGGACGTGATGGCAGCGGGCAGAAATGTGGGCAGCAGTGACGTTCAGGCGGACAAAGAGACTTACTTCTATGTTTGCTATGATGAATACGGTCTGCATCTGTTCTTCGTGGGCGTGGACAGCAAGGTCAAGGACGTGATGGCGGGCAGACTGGGCGGCAGCGGGTACGAAATGTATATCGCGCTCGGCGAAAATTCTCCTTCCTATCAGTGGCTCTTCTCCCAGCCGGAAAGCAAGTTTGAGGTTGTGCCGCCCTGGAACTCCCCCCACGAATACTATCGCCACTTCGGCAATTTTGTGGACATCACTTCCCGCCCGGTGGAGAACGGCATTGCTACCGCCATGAACTTCAGCTGGGAACTGGCATACGACCGTCTGCCCAAGAACGGCGACCTCTGGCCCTTTGAGATCATCCGCTGGACCCGCGGCGGCGGCGTGACCTGGGGCGGCAAGAGCGTGTGGCAGATCGGCAACTGGGGACGCCTCCAATTTGACGGCATGACTCCGGAAGTCCTGCGCGAGATCCGCAAGATCATCATCTATAAAGCACTCGCCCGCTACAACCGGCAGAAATCTGCTCATGCCGGCGGCAAGATCGCTATTGCAAAGGATGCGGAACTGGGCGATCCGGAATTCTACGAAAAGGCGCTCAAGCCCGAAGTGGACCGCCTCGATGAACTCGCCAAACTGGTCACGGATGATATGGACGATGCCACCATCGAAAAACTTTGGGTGGAAGCTGTCCCCGCGTGGTTCGACTTCCAGTACAAGGCGGACAAGATCCGCACGCAGTATCTCCGGCAGCGTTTCATCGAAACCGGAAAATAAGATCAACTCATGCCGCCGGAAACGGCGGCTTTTTAATGAAAGGAAAACAAGATGAAAAAATGTCTCGTCCTCTTGATGCTTCTGGCAGCGACCGTTGTCAGTGCGAAAGAATTGAAAGTCCTTGCCATCGGCAACAGCTTCTCCCTGAGCGTGTTGGAATATTTTCCAAAGGTCGTGGTGGACAGCGGTAAGCACAAACTGAAATTCGCCACCACATACATTGGCGGATGCCCCATTGAAAAACATCTGAAAAATCTGGAAAATGAAAAGACCCATCCCGAAAGAAAGCCTTACGGTTTCTACGTGACCGGTCAGCCAAGAACATCCATCAAGCTCTCCGACGCCATCAAGTCGGATAAGTGGGACATTATCACGATCCAGCAGGCGAGCCCCCAGTCCCCCCTCAAGGAAAAGACCCATGCAGACGCTGCAAAGCTGATTGCTGCTGTCCGGGAACTGGCGCCCCAGGCAGAGATCGTGGTCCATCAGACATGGTCCTATCGTGCGGATCACCGGTTTTTTACCGGCGACAAGAAGAGATACAAAGATCAGAACGAAATGTACGATCTGCTCAATGATAACTACAAAAGCCTTGCCGCCAAGTATGGCTTCCGTCTGATCCCCGTGGGCGATGCGGTCCAGAACTACCGCGCCGGCCTTCCCCCGTTTACATTTCTTTCTCAGGAACAGCTTCTTCAGAAGCTCAAGGAAGATAAAAACTACGATGCCGCCTGCGGCGATGTGGTCGGCTATACCAAAATCAAAGTCGGAAAAGACGGCAAAGAACATCTGACCAGCGACCTGATCCACCTGAACGATAAGGGCAAATTTCTGCAGGCTTGTGTGTGGTATATGTTCCTCTTTGATGAACCCGCCGATGCGATCAAGTTCAACGGCACAATGCCCAACAAAGACGCACTCATCAAGGCCGCCGAAAAGGCCGTCAAAGACCTGAAGAAGTAATTTCCTTTTTCAAAAAATCACCGGGATCGCAGACACACTTTCCACGTCCGCGATCCCGGATTTTGTTTTAAGGAAAAAGAGGCTGAAGAACACTGTTCTTATTTTTACAAAAAAACATGGAGATCACTTGAATTATTAAATATTGATGATATTTTATTACAAAATTTCTGCAAATGGATGCAGAATGTAACTAAAGGATGCAATAATAAAAAATAACTGAATAAAAATTGGCAAGCTGATTGTAAACGTCCTAACTGAACTACCACTTCATAATTGACGTACAGCAACATATCTTTATAGTCGGAGTGACCATGCAAACTGCATGGCACATTTCGATTTAGTGTATGTTGCAACGCTGTGGTAGGCGTAGTTAGGGCACTTCTTCGGAATGTGCCTTTTTTTATGCAAAAAAACAAAAAGGAGAAAATTACAAACTCGACTTAAAAAATTAAAGGCTTAAAACCGAGAATTAGTTACCAATCATAACAAGTTGCAATTCTCAAAACTTAGAAACTGCAAACAGAAGGAAAAAGAAAATGAAAAAAAACATTTCACGTGTGGTCATTGTTTTATGGCTGTTAATCTATGGTGGGCTTTGCGGAGCACAGGAAACTTTGCAATTCCAACAAATGAAACGAAAGGCACAACAGGGTGATGCAGAAGCGCAATATACGCTTGGCTTATTTTATTCGAATGGCAAGCAGGGTGCAACACAAGATCATAAAATCGCAGCCGTATGGTATCGTAAAGCTGCGGAACAAGGACATGATGATGCACAATTTTTGCTGAGTTTGATGTATTTTGAAGGCATAGGGGTGAAACAAAACAATGATGAAGCAGTAAGATGGTGCCGCAAAGCCGCGGAGCAAAAACATGCTGGTGCACAACGCAAAATTGGAGAGTGCTACGCTCAAGGTATTGGCGTTATCCAAGATCCAGTAGAGGCAGTAAGATGGTTCCGTAAAGCTGCAGCGCAAGGAGATGCAGAAGCACAATATCATTTGGGGTGCTCCTACTTTCAAGGTATAGGAGTCACCAAAAATACAACAGAGGCAGTAAGATGGTTCCATAAAGCAGCAGAACAAGGAATTGCTGATGCACAAAGTATACTCGGCGTATGCTACATGGCGGGATTTGGTATTTCTAAAGATTGGCAAAAAGCTGAATATTGGCTACGAAAAGCGGCAAGTCAAGGACAGCGTGGAGCAATTGATTTGCTACGAAAATATTTCAATTAAAAAGTTTTAGAGAAATCAAAGACACTGCTTTTTTGATTGTTTCTTTATTATTCCAAGCAGAAAAATTAACCATTGGGGAAAACGACATTATGAAATCTACTTTAACACTCTTTTTTATTATGGTTACTGGACTTGTTGCTGCTCAAACAACAAATTATTACAACAGTAACGGCACATCTGCCGGCTGGTCAACAACAACCCGAGTCGGCAACACTATCACCACCAACCATTACAATGCAAATGGCACATCTGCCGGCTGGTCAACAACAACCCGAGTCGGCAACACCACCACTACTAACCATTATAACAGTAATGGGTCTTCCGCCGGCTGGTCATCATCCAATAGAATCGGTAACAGCACCACCACGAACCATTATAATAGTAATGGGTCTTCCGCAGGTTGGTCATCATCCAGCAGAATCGGTAATACGATCAACACCAATCATTATAACAGCAAGGGAACTTCCGCAGGTTGGTCATCATCCAGCAGAATCGGTAATACGATCAACACCAATCATTATAACAGCAAGGGAACTTCTGCTGGTTGGTCAAATACACGCTAAGCTTTAATTGCATATAAAGAAGTGGCATTTTGGAACAACATTAAGTTCCTACTTGCCAGATTATAATGCGTATGCACGGTGCGATTGAATCATACCGTGCTTTTTCGTATACGGATATGCACGGAGTTGCTGTTCAACCGGAAATATTTCTTATTGTCCCGCTGTACGATCCGTGGCATAAGGAATCGTTGCTTACGGCAGATAGGAATCCACGCCGACTTCTTTGGGGATGGCGCCGCGGGGGTGGTCGTTGGCTTCGCTTTCGATCACCTTCATCCCTTTCCACTTGCCGCCCAGATAGCGCAGGTAGAAGGTCGTGCCGAGGATCATAATATACGCCACAATAATGGTCCACTGGGTCCAGAGGTTGTACGTATCCGCCCGGTCCGGACCGAGACTTTCCCGGACAGAGGGCAGACCGAAGATGTAGAATGTGACCAGACACGGGATCCCGAAGAGAAGCCACGCAAAAGTCGATCCGATCCACATGGAAAATTTGGTGTCGCCCGCGCCCTTGATGGCGCTGCCGTACAGGATCCCGGTGCCGTCGAAAATCAGGTATGCGGTCACAAACCGGAGCATGATCTTTGCCAGATCGAACGCCCGCGTCCCCGGTTCCAGCTGGAACAGAGTCAGTGCCGGTTCCGGATAGAACAGGAAGAGAATACCGAGGATGATCAGCATGAAATACAGCCACAGCCGTGCGCTGCGGACCGCCCGTTCCGCAAAGGGAATATCCTGCGCACCGATCCCCTGTCCCACGAGGATGGAGACGGTCTGACCCAATCCGAACATGGGGATCATGGCGAGGGAGTTCAGGGAGAACGCCACGCCGGATGCGTTCAGCACATCTTGCCCGATCTTCCCCAGCAGCACCACAAAGAGATTGAAAGATGCCAGGTCCAGAAACAGCTGTACCCCGTTCGGTCCGCCGAACTTGAACAGACGCAGGAACATATCTTTATCAAAGCGCATATTCCACGTGCGGAACCGGGCAATATTGGTACGGGAGCCGAGCAGACATCCCACCATGACCAGCAGTCCCACGAGTCCCGCCGCCAGTGTGCCGTACGCCGCACCCAGGATCCCCATTGCCGGGATCTTGAACCAGCCGAAGTCCATGCCGAAGATCAGCGCATAGTTGAAGGGAATATTACAGAAGGTGATCAGCAGATTTACAAACATGATCATGCCCGTTTTGCCCTGTCCGCCCCAGAATGTGGAGAGTGCGATCGTCAGCAGGGGAATACATCCCCCCAGCGCGAGGATCCGGAAATACGCCACTTCCAGTTCCACCAGATGGGGCGCATGACCGAACGCCCGGAACAGTGCCGGAGCGTAAAAGTATGCCGCGATGGAGAACAGACCGCCCAGCAGCGCCATATAGATCGCCTGCCAGACCGCCGCGCCGACCCGGTGGTACATCTTTGCTCCGAAGTACTGAGCAACAAAGGAGTTGGCGTAACCGACGGTCCCGACAAAATAGCAGATCAGGGTAAAATGGGTCAACCCGGCGGGGAAGGCGGCGGACATGGTCTCTTTGGAAAAATTCTGCAGCATCAAACGGTCTGTAAAAAGGTTGATGCTGTGTCCGGCATTGGCGAGGATCAGGGGCAGGGCGATCCGGAAGACTTCCCAGAAGTTGCCCGGCTTGGAACGGTCGAAAAGGTTGCGTTCAAATAACATAGGTGTTTCTCTTGACAGAAGGATCAGCGGCTGCCGAGATGGCGGCGCGCATCCAGATCATCCTGACGTTTTTTCAATGTTTCGCGTTTATCACCGAAGGTCTTGCCCCTCGCAACACCCAGTTCCAGTTTGACCCGTCCCCGTTTCAGATACATCTTCAAAGGAATCAGCGAAAAGCCTTTCTCCCGTACCCGCTGGAACAGCTTGAGGATCTCTTTCTTGTGCATAAGCAGTTTCCTGCGCCGCACCGCCTCGTGGTTGAACCGGTTACCATGGGAATAGGGAGAAATATGCAGCCCGAAGACGAAAAGTTCCCCGTTTTCCACACGGGCAAAGGTGTCCTGCAGCTGCACAGAGCGCATCCGGCAGCTCTTGACTTCGGTACCACGCAGTTCGATCCCGGTTTCCATACTTTCCAGGATCTCAAAATCGTGATACGCCTTCTTGTTCCGTGCGATCACATCATTGTCCGCGCAGGCGGTGTTTTCGTCTTTTTTCGCCATGATCAGTTTTCCATAAATCGTGCAGCCTTTTTGCGGAAATTTTCCTGTAAAGGCTGATTGTTCTCTTTCAGATCCAACGCTTCCAGCGCCGCTTTCTGACGGCTGTCCAGCTTGACCGGGATCTCCACCTGGATCTTGACCAGCTGATCGCCCCGTTTGCCGCCTTTGAGTGCCGGCATCCCTTTTCCGGGGATCCGCAGGAGAGTGCCGTTCTGCGTGCCGGGTGCGATCTTCATACGGGTCTTTCCGGTCATGGTCGGCACATCCACGATCCCGCCGAGGATGGCAGTGGTCAGGGGGATGGGCAGATCACAGAGGATCGTTTCTTTATCCCGTTTGAATACATCATGTTCTGCAACGGTGATGACAACATAAAGGTTGCCCTGTGCGCCGCCGTTGATTCCTGCATCGCCGCCGCCGGGAACTCGCAGTTTGGAACCGGTATCCACGCCGGGCGGAATGTTGATCTGGATCTCTTTCTCCACGCGGACTCTGCCGCTGCCGCTGCAATGTTTGCAGGGGTTGGTAATGACTTTCCCGGTGCCGCCGCACTGCGGACATTGTCCCGGTGCCTGGAAAAAGCCCTGATTCATCATGACCTGACCGGAACCGTGACAGTTGGGGCAGGTCTGGGGCTGCGAACCGGGCGCCGCACCGCTGCCGCCGCATTCGGGACAGTGATCATTCTTGCGGATCCGCATTTTTTTTGTTGTGCCGAGCAGGGCGTCTTCCAGTGTAATGGTCACATTGACCGTGGCGTCCTGTCCGTTCTGTGCGTGGCTGCGGGCTCTTCCGCCGCCCCGACCGCCGAGGATGTCTTCAAAGGAGAAACCGCCCCCTGCGCCGCCGCCGAAGAACTGGCTGAAAATATCCCGCGGGTCACTGAACCCGGAGAATCCGCCGGCACCGCCTGCGCCGCCGTATGGATTGCGTCCGCCGCCGCCTTTTTCAAAGAAATCGGCACCGAACTGGTCGTACTGCGCCCGTTTTTCTTTATCGCTCAGCACTTCGTATGCCTGCGAGACAGCCTTGAACTTTTCCTCCGCCTCCTTGTTGCCCGGATTTTTGTCCGGGTGGTACTTGACGGCGAGCTTGCGGTATGCTTTTTTGATTTCATCCGCAGAGGCGTTTTTCGCCACGCCAAGAGTCTGATAATAATCTTTTGCCATGTTCCCTCACCTCAATTTTTACAGCAGAAGACCTTTTTATTCCGGTTTCCCGGAGCTGACGATGACCATTGCCGGTTTGAGCAGACGGTCGCCGCTTTTGAAACCGAAACTCCACTGCTTGATAACCGTTCCGGCAGGGACTGTATCAGAGGGTTCCTGCGCCACGGCTTCATGCAGTTTCGGATCGAATTCTTTGCCTATGGCGTCGATCTTTTCCACGCCAAGTTCGGAAAATGCCTTATCGAACTCCGCCTGGATCATTTCCATACCTTTGAGGAGTGTTTCCAGATTCTGTGCTTTTTCCGCCGCAGTAACTGCCATGGTAAAATGTTCAAAGACCTGCAGGAAGGGCTCCAGTGTATCCTGTTCCACATTGGCACGCAGGTTTTCCCGTTCCTTTGCTGTCCGTTTGCGCTGATTGTCCATTTCTGCCAGAGCCAGCAGACGCTGTGTTTCCGCTTCTGCCAGTTTTGCGTTCAAGTCCGCAATGATTTCCTCCGGCGTGGGTTCCGCTTTTTCTGCGGGCTGTTCCTGTTCCGGTGTTTCGAGCGTTTCTTTTTCCGCTTCGACCTGTTCCGCAGCTGCGGTTTCCTGTGCTATATCTTTTTCGTTCGTCATAATCTTCTTTTCCTGTTTCGCATTTGTTCTGAATTCTCCCTTTTAATATACAGCATATTTGCAGAAAATCAAACGGTTTCCGGTATGTTTTCCACACACTGGAACGACAAGGCGTTCTGTGCTTTGGAAAAGTCCGCCCGGAGCGTCATACCGCCGTGGAGCTGTCCGGAGATAATGAGGCGGGAGAGGGGCGTTTCCAGATCGGAGACAACCACCCGTTTCAGTGGTCTTGCCCCGAAGCCGGGATCGTAGCCTTTTTCCGCCAGATAATCTTTTGCCTGTTCCGAAACATCCAGCCGGATCCCCTGATCGTCCAATCGTTTTGCAAGGCGGGACAGCAGAATATCCAGGATCTTCCGAACCTGAGTACGGTCCAGCGGATGGAACATAAGGATCCCGTCCACCCGGTTGAGAAATTCGGGGCGGAAGTGGGCATGGAGCAGTTTCATCACATCCGGCCGGACTTTTTCCGTATCGTTTGCCGATTCCAGCAGCAGATCACTGCCGATGTTACTGGTCATGATGATGATGGTGTTTTTGAAGCTGACCGTCCGCCCGTGGGAGTCCGTCAGCTGACCGTCATCCAGGATCTGCAGGAAGATGTTGAACACATCCGGATGCGCCTTTTCGATCTCATCGAAGAGGACCACAGAGTAGGGCTTGCGCCGGACCGCCTCGGTGAGCTGTCCGCCCTCCTCAAAACCCACATAACCGGGAGCGGCGCCGATGAGCCGGGAGACGGTATATTTTTCCATATACTCGGACATATCGATCCGGATCATGGCGCGCTCGTCATCGAACAGTTCCTGCGCCAGAGTCCGTGCCAGTTCTGTCTTGCCGACACCGGTTGGACCGAGGAAGATGAAGCTGGCTGTCGGTTTGTTGGGATCTTTCAGCCCGGACCGGGACCGCAGGACAGCATCTGCCACAGCAGTGACCGCTTCTTCCTGACCGACCACACGTTTGTGCAGTTCTTCATCCAGATGAAGCAGTTTTTCCCGTTCGCTCTGCACCAGTTTCGCCACGGGAATATGGGTCCAGCGGCTGACGATCGCCGCAATGTCGTCCTCCGTGACTTCCTCTTTGAGCAGACGGGCTTCAGAGGTGTTGGCGGCAGCAGCACGGTCTTCTGCGGCTTTGATCTGTTTTTCAATACCGGGAATGATGGAGAAGCGCAGTTCGCCTGCCCGTTCCAGATCGGAATCCCGTTCCGCCTTGTCCAGTTTCGCTTTGGCGAGATCCAGACTTTCCCGCAGAGTACGGGTTTCATCGATCGCCTGTTTTTCTGCATCCCACGCCGCCCGGAGTGCCTTGATCTGTTCGCTGATGTCGGCAAACTCTTTTTCCAGTTCTTCCCGGCGCATACGGGAACCGGCATCCTTTTCCTTTTTCAGGGCGGAGAGTTCGATTTCCATACGCATGGCTTTCCGTTCCAGTTCATCGATCTCGGTGGGACAGGAGTCGATTTCGGTCCGCAGCTTGGCGGCGGCTTCGTCCATCAGGTCGATCGCCTTGTCCGGCAGGAAACGGTCTGCGATGTACTTATCGGAGAGCGTGGCGGCAGCGACGATGGCTGCATCCCGGATCTTGACCCCGTGGTGCAGTTCGTAGCGTTCCTTCAGTCCGCGCAAAATGGAGATCGTATCCTCCACATCCGGCTCTTCCACCAGAATGGACTGGAAACGCCGTTCCAGCGCGGGATCTTTTTCGATGTACTTCCGGTATTCGTCCAGCGTGGTGGCACCGATGCAATGCAGTTCACCCCGCGCCAGCATAGGCTTGAGCAGATTGCCTGCATCCATGCTGCCTTCGGATGCACCCGCACCGACAACTGTGTGCAGTTCGTCAATGAAAAGAATGATGTCACCCTGCGCGGACGATACTTCTTTCAATACCGCTTTCAGCCGTTCCTCGAACTCGCCGCGGTACTTGGCACCGGCAATGAGTGCCCCCATATCCAGTGCGATGATCCGCTTGTTTTTCAAAGTTTCCGGCACGTCGCCCCGGACGACCCGGCGGGCAAGTCCTTCCACGATCGCTGTCTTGCCTACCCCCGGCTCCCCGATGAGGACCGGGTTGTTTTTCGTGCGGCGGGCAAGGATCTGAATGGCGCGGCGGATCTCATCATCCCGTCCGATCACCGGATCGATCTTGTCTTCGGCTGCCCGGGCGGTCAGGTCACGACCGTACTTTTCCAGTGCCTCGAAGGAGGCTTCCGGCGTTTCGTTCGTGACCCGCTGGTTGCCCCGGACCGCTTTCAATGCGGTCAGGAACGAGTCCGGATTGATACCGAATCCGGCAAGAAGTTTTGCGCAGACAGACGATTTTTCCATCAGTCCCCAGAACAGATGTTCCACGCTGATGAACTCATCTTTCATCTCGGTGGCTTTGTTTCGGGCGGCAAGCAGTGTTTCGCTGAATTCACGGGAGGTATAAGGCTGGCTCGCTGCGGATCCGCTGACTTTGGAAAGTTTATTCAGTTCGGCATCCACCGCTGCGGAAAGATCCGCCGCCGGAACGCTCATACGCTTCAGCAGGGATGGGATCAGACCCTCCTCCTGAGTGATCAGGGATTTCAAAAGATGCAGGGCGGTGATTTCGCTGTTCCCCAGTTCCAGAGCCAGTTCCTGTGCCTGGAGCAGGGCAGCACGGGATTTTTCGGTCAGTTTCTGCATATCCATAGTGCTTTCTCCTTCATTTTGCGGTTGTTCTTTTCTTTGACAACATCAATAAAGCAAAAAGCGTGCCAATGATAAAATGAGTAAGAAAAAAGTGGGATATGTGACAAAATGGCGCAGTTATCAGTGCGCCGAAACTGTGACAAACTGCCCGTTTACGCACGGGGGTGGGCGGCGTTGTAGATCCGTTTCATCCGTTCTGTGGTGATGTGGGTATAGATCTGGGTCGTGCTGAGATTTTCGTGTCCCAGTAATTCCTGAACGCTCCGCAGGTCCGCTCCGGCATCCAGCAGATGCGTTGCGAAAGAATGACGCAGCTTGTGGGGTGTCATATCCGAGGGCAAACCCGCCTGATTGAGATATTCCTTGAAATTCCGTTGAAAACTGCGTGCGGTCAGGCGTTGTCCGTGTTTGTTGACAAAGACGGGTGCATTTTTTGACCGGTCGGATGTGTACATGGCACGGATCTGGAAATAGGTTCGCAGCGCCCGTTCGGCAGGTGCGCCCAGAGCGGCGTAGCGTTCTTTCTTGCCTTTTCCCCGGATCATCATAACATCGGAAAGCAGGTCAAGATCGCCCATATTCAGCCCCATGGCCTCATTGATACGCAGTCCACCGGAGTAGATGACTTCCAGAATGGCGGCGTCCCGTGTTTCACCCAGTTCAGCACTGTCTTCGGTCATTGCCACACCGTTTTCCAGCCGTTCCCGCCAGTATGCGGCGGGTGCGCCGAGGAGTTTATCCACTTCCTTGACGGTCATAAATTTCGGCAGCAGTTTTTCCCGTTTGGGGGAGGTGAGACCGGAAAAAGGGTTCTGGTCGGTGATGTCCTCCCGTTCCAGAAAACGGTAGAAGCTGCGCAGTGCGGAAAGTTTGCGGGTGGTGGAAGTTTTTCCCACACCGTTTTCCTGCAGTTTGACCACGAAACTGCGTGCATCGGCAACGGTGGCGCCTGTCCACGGGATCTGCTTCTGATCCGCCTTGCAGTCAAGGGAAAGTTCGGCAAACTGGAGAATATCGATCCGATAGGAGTTGATCGTGTGTGCGGAAGCGTTCCGTTCCCCCTCCAGAAAACGGAGAAAGAGCTGCAGCGTTTCGTCTTCCGGCTCGATCACTTTGATCGGGATCGCAGCAACCGGCGGTGTTTTCCGGGCAAGTCTTGGATTGTTTTTCATCTCTTCTGTTCCGTAAAAAAATCTTTCATTCTATAACAATACGCCCTTGATATTAAGATTCAAGCCATTATATTTATAAAATGTGAAAAAATTATGAAATCTGCCGGTTGCGGCGGAGGAAAGATGAAGGTCAGAATGAAAAAATTGCTCTTCCTGTTGTTTGCGGCGGCACTTGCACTGCCTTGTGCCGCAAAGGATAAAAAGGACGATGACAAACCGGATTATATGCTTGTAGATCCCGAAACGGCAAAGATATTTCCAAAAGTGAAAGAACCTCTTACCCTCCAGCGCGGTCTGCAGAATGATGTGTTTTTTGTGAAAGAGGGAAAACTCACGCCGGCGATCCTGAGTTTCAAGGTGTTGAACCGGAACAACCTGGAAGTCATTTCCATTGATGAATGGTTCCAGGAGGAGCGGAACAACATCCGGATCAGCATTGCACCGGTCAAACGCCGCGGGGAGAAAGTGTCGGAGCAGGATTGGAAACAGATCTGGCCTGCCGGGAAGAAAGAAAAGAACCCCAGACGTCAGCCGGTGGCGTTGGCGCCCGGAAACAATCTGATGCTGGATGTACCTGCAGAGATTTTGCTGACGGAACCGCTGAAGAAAGTGGAGCGCCGTCTGGCGGTGAAAGTGGAACTGAACCTGCGGTCGGTCAAGGCGGATCCGCTGGTTTTTGAAGTACGGTTGAGAAAGAAACAGGGTAAGGTCAGAGAGCTGATCTTTGCAGATTGACGACCCTTTTGAAATAAGGCAGAAAAAGTATGAAGATCAAACAATTTCCCGAAACAGGAAAACATCTGATCCGCTATACCGGCGATACGATGGAATTTCAAGTGCAGCTTACCGGAAAGATCGTTCCCGGTAAAGCCTTCCTTTGCACAAATCTGGGCAATGCCGCCCTGCGCAGAGCAGAGATCATTGAGGAAGTGGAAGAACGGATCACTGCCGGCGGCGCCGACTGGTCTGACATACCCATGCAGCAAATCAATGATTATACATTCTCCATCCGGCTCGCCCTGACGGAACCCGGACATTTTGAATGTAAGTGTTCGTTCGTGCCGGATGACGGCTCGGAAACGGTCTGGGCGGAAGGACATAATGTTCACGTGAATGTGGAACCTGCCGCCTATTGCTGTTCCAACAGTGTGTACTGCGCCTTTGTCCGGCAGTTCGGTGAGAACAAGAACAAACCGGTCTCCACGCTGGCGGAAGGTATCACGCAGGATGAACTGCAGAAGTTTGACGATCATGGCTATGCCCTTATCCCCGGATCCGGTACGTTCCGGGATCTGATCGGAGAACTGGATCACATCGTAAACCATCTCAAGTGCCGGATCATCCATCTGCTGCCGGTCAATCCCACACCCACCGTCTATGGGCGTATGGGGCGCTTCGGCAGTCCTTATGCCTCTCTCGATTTTACGGCGATCGATCCCTCTCTGGCGGAGTTCGACCGCAAGGCAACACCACTGGATCAGTTCGTTGAGCTGGCGGATGAAATTCACAAACGGGATGCAAAACTTTTTATTGATATCGCCATCAACCACACCGGATGGGCTGCAAAACTCCACGAGACTCATCCGGACTGGCTGGTACGGGAGCCGGATGGAACCATTCATTCCCCCGGTGCGTGGGGCGTCACATGGGGCGATCTGACCGAACTGGACCACAGTAAACTGGACCTCTGGAAATATCTGGCGGATGTTTTCCTCGTCTGGTGCCGCAGAGGGGTGGATGGCTTCCGCTGCGATGCCGGGTATATGATCCCCGCTCCGGCATGGGAATATATTTCCGCACGGGTGCGACAGGAATTCCCGGAAACGATCTTCCTGCTGGAAGGGCTTGGCGGCGATCCGGCTGTTACAAGAGCACTGCTGGATCAGGCAAACTTGAACTGGGCATATTCCGAACTGTTCCAGAACTATTCACGGGAACAGATCGAAGGCTATCTGCGTTACGCATGGAGTGAAAGCTCCGGAAACGGACTGATGATCCATTATGCCGAGACACACGACAACAACCGCCTTGCCGCCGTGTCTCGACCTTATGCCTCCATGCGTACTGCCCTTTCTGCCCTCAGCTCCGTTTCCGGTGCTTTCGGTTTCGCAAACGGGGTGGAATGGTTCGCTACACAGAAAATCGATGTCCACGAGGCATCCGCTCTGAATTGGGGCGCTGCTGAAAATCAGAATGCTCTGATCCGGCGGCTCAACCTGCTCCTTGCTCTTCATCCGGCGTTCCGCAACGGCGCTATGATGGAATTCCTGGATTGCGGCGGTGTCAATGCCGTCCTGTTTACCCGTTCTGACGGCGATGGAAACGATCTCCTGGTCGCTGTCAATCTGGATTGCGAACGGACCGCCACGCTGGAATGGAGTGCCACCTACACGCCGGAAATGGTCTCCTGTACAGCGCTGGATCTCATCTCCGGAAAGAATGTCACGCTCGCAAGAACGCCGGAAAATAAACTGCGTCTGGTTCTCGGGGCGGCAAAGTTTATGTGTATTTCCTGCAGCAGAAGCTGGCTCGATAAGATCACTGCCGCCGAAACGGACTACGATTTGGCGATCGAGCCCCTGACGGTACAGGAGGCTGAAACAGTGGCTCTTCAAATGACCGTATGGCATCGCCATTCTGTGGTGCTGGATCCCGCATTCGATCCCGTTTCTGCCGCCGCTGCGCTCCTCCGCTCTCCCGAACAGTTTATGCAGGACTTGACGCAGAATTCCGGCGGCTGTTCCTTTGTGCATTGGCAGTTCCCCGAAGATTTGAAACGGGATGTGATGCTGCCGCCGGATACCGCTCTCTTTGCCACAGCTCCCCACCGTTTCCGTTGTCGGATCCTCGACGAAAATGGGGAAAAAGTTTTGGCCCGTGCCATCGCTATGAAGGATGAAAGCGGCAGATATTTTGTCCTGATCCCGCCCCTGCCGGAAACCGGTCAGCCCCGCAGATTGATCTTCCAGATCCGGTCCTATGCACAGGATCACTCGCTGGCTGGCAGTTCTGTTCTCGTGCTGCTGCCCGAAGATGTAAAGACGGCGGCTGTCCGTTTCGATCGGAACGCCATTTATGGCCACAGCAGGGCTTTTATGCAGGCAAACGGGCGCGGCGCTCTCATCCATCAGCGTATTGAGATGGAACAGCTCAAAAGCCGCTACGATGCCATCCTGTTGGCAAACCTCAGCACCGAATATCCGGAAGACCGGCACATTATGTGGCGCAGGATCCGTATCTGGGTCCTATGGCACGCACGCCGTCAGGAAGTCAAGCACGAACATCTCCACGCTTTCCACCTCGCTGCGGATGGCGGCGGTGTCTGGGAGTACCATGTCCCCGTCGGTACCGGGCTCTTTCTGGAACTTTGCATTAAAATGGAGATCGTTCAGGGCGAAAATGCTGTGATCCTCACCGTTCACAGAAAGTCCTGTCAGTCGCCGAAGCGTCTCCCCGATCAGGTCCCCGTGCAGATCATCATCAGACCCGATATTGAAGACCGCAATTTCCATTACAATACCAAGGCGGCGCAAGGTCCCGAACATTACTGGAAGGACCGGATCACCGTGAACGGACAGGGCTTTGAGTTCGCTCCGGCACCCGACCGCATCCTCTCCCTGACTGTTTCCAGCGGGTCTTTCAAACGCAAAGACGAATGGCTTTATATGAACTGGATGGAACACGAAGCCGCACGGGGACTTGATCCGGACAGCGACCTGTTCAGCCCCGGTGCATTCCGTTTCGCTCTGTCCGGAAACGATACAACGTATATTGCCGGACAGATTATCACCCCGCAGACGCAGAAAAAGATCACACCCGCCCCATTGGAACAGGATCCGTTCAACTGCATCGGAAACAATATTGAGCAAATCGCACTTCACTCCCTCGGAGAGTTCATCGTCAAGCGTGATGATTTGAAAACGGTTATTGCCGGCTATCCCTGGTTCCTGGATTGGGGAAGGGATACCCTCATCGCCGCACGCGGTTTGATCGCTGCTCCCCGGTTCCGGGATGATGTGAAAAAGATCCTGATCCAGTTCGCACGCTTTGAAGAAAACGGTACCATACCCAATATGATTTCAGGAAACAATGCCGCAAACAGGGATACTTCCGATGCTCCCCTCTGGCTCTTTACCGCAGCTGCCGACCTCTGCCGCTCCGAAGGAAATCGGGATTTCCTGGAAACTCCTGTCCGGGAAGGACAGAACTTCAAACAGGTCCTGATCCGGCTGGCGGAAGGTTTGATCCGCGGCACGGAAAACGGTATCAGCGTGGATCCCGAAAGTTTCCTCATGTTCAGTCCTCCCCATTTTACATGGATGGATACCAATTATCCCGCCGGCACTCCGCGGGAAGGTTATCCCATTGAGATTCAGGCGCTCTGGTTCGCTGCCCTCAACTTCCTGGCGGATGTGACCGGCGAAAACTGCTGGAGAGAACGCGCCGCACAGGTCCGCCTTTCCATCCTCAAATATTTTACGCTGCCCGGAAAAAAATATCTTTCCGATTGTCTGCACTGTTCCAGAGGCGTTCCCGCCGCAAAAGCGGTGGCGGATGATCATCTGCGTTCCAATCAGCTCCTGGCTGTTACCCTCGGCTCTGTCCGGGATAAGAAACAGGCAGCCGGTATTCTGGAAGCCTGTACTGCTCTCCTCATCCCCGGCGCCATCCGGTCGCTGGCAGATCAGAAGACTGAATACGCACTCCCCGTTTACGGCGCCGACGGACGCTGCCTCAACGATCCCAACCGCCCCTATTTCGGTACCTATGAAGGCGATGAAGATACACGCAGAAAACCGGCGTATCATAACGGTACCGCATGGACCTGGCCTTTCCCGTCTTTCCCCGAAGCATATTATATGATCTATGGCGAGGAAGGAAAAAAGACCGCCCGCGCGTACCTGGCATCTATGGTTTCCCTTATGGATAACGGATGTATCACACAGCTGCCGGAGATCGTGGACGGAAATGCCCCCCATAAGCCCAGAGGATGTGATGCTCAAGCGTGGGGTATGTCCGAGTTCTACCGCGTGTGGAAACTCCTCCACAGCTGATCGCAGGCAAAAACAAACCGGGCTCGCTCCGAAAGTCAGAGTAAGCCCGGTAAAACAGTCTGTATCAGATCGTTACTTGTTTCTTAAAAAGACAAGCAGCAACGCAATCACACCCACAACCGGTATGATCGGAAGAAGAATCAGCCAGATCGGAAGGTTCAGATCACGCAGACGGCGGATACCGAAACCGATGTTCGGAAGAAGCACGGCAAGAGAACCGATCACGGGAATGAGGGAGACAATAAACGCCGGAAGAAAGTAGACTGCATAATCTTTACGGCTGACTGTCCCCTCAAAGTTCAGATAATCTTTCTTGAGGATTTCAAACCAATCTTGCAGAATCGTACCGATTTCTTTTCCGGCAGTGGCTTCTTTGTATTCAGTCACAACTCCCTGCCAGTTCTGAGGAATCTGGTCCAGCGTTTCCTTGCAATAGGCACCAATGTTCATCGTGTTCTCCTTGTTTCGTGGTTGAGAAAAATGATTACCGTTTTGGTCAATTTAACGCTGAAAAACCAGTTTTTCAAGCTGGTTTATGAAAAAAATACCATTTTTTGTCAGATACAATGCTTCAGAAGCAGAAAACCGGAAAGTTTGAAAAGAAAAAGACTGAAAAGAAGCAGTAATTGCAGAAATACAAAATGCAGCGTCATACCGGGTTCCGCTTCTTTGCCGGAACGGCGGAGACGGATGAAAAACAGAACGGTCAGCACCAGATAGGAAACCGCATCCGCAATGGCTGTGATCGTATAAATATGGATCCGGTAAACGGTCGGCAGCAGCCAGAACAGCGGGATCAGAACCAGGTTCAGAATAATGATTGTAAAAAGAAACCGCATTTTATTTTTCCCCCGTTGGAACAGAAAAAAGCGCGAAGCCCTTGCCGGACTCCGCGCTTTGTAGACTGGTAGAACAGTGGGCTTATTCAGCCGCTGCTTCCACTGCGTCCGCTTCCACAAACTGGATCAGGCACATCTGAGCGCCGTCACCAATACGGTGTGCAAGACGGATGATGCGGGTGTAACCGCCGGGACGCTTTGCAAAACGCAGAGCAAGATCCGTGAAAAGCTTGTCCAGAACCAGCTTCTTGGTCTGCACCTTTTCCATCGGAGTATTGATCTTCAGCGTTGCATAAGCAAGCTGACGGTGGTGAACAGTATCACCGCCCTTGGCAGTGGTGATCAGCCGTTCCACAAAACGGCGCAGTTCTTTCGCACGGACAACCGTGGTCTTGATCTGATCGTGTTCGATCAGGCTGCATGCCAGGTTCACCAGCATGGCTTTACGATGACCGCAGTTACGGTTCAGTTTCGCAGTATGTTTCTTGTGACGCATGGGATTACGCCTCCTCCTTCTTAACGGCTTTGGCGCGTTCCGCCTCCGCCAGGATTGCATTGGAAAGTTCTTCGCTGAAAGTCATACCCAGCGAGAGATTCAGGTCCGCAAGTTTTTCTTTGATCTCATCCAGAGACTTCTTACCAAAGTTACGGTACTTGAGCATACGGGATTCGCTCTTCATGCAGAGATCACCCAGAAGTTTGATCCCTGCATTGTTCAGGCAGTTCATCGCACGGACAGAAAGATCAAGCACTTCCACATCCTGCGTCAGCTGCTTAAACATCTTCTGTTCTTCTTCGCTGATGTTGGAGAGTGCATCGCCTTCGCCAGCCTGTGCGCCCAGGAACGGCTTGAGGTGATCCTTCAGGATCTTTGCCGCCTTTTCAAGCGCATCCTTCGGCGAAATTCTGCCGTCGGTGGCAATCTCGATCGTCAGACTGTCCATTTCGGTTTCTTCACCAACACGGGCAGCTCCAACTTTGTAGCTCACGTGCGTCACAGGACTGAACAGACAGTCCACGCAAATCGTTCCCAGCGGGTGATCCGGACGCTTGTTGCGTTCCGCAGGACACCAGCCTCTGCCTTTGGCAATTTCAATCTCTGCACGGAAGGGAACATCTTTGTCCAGCGTGCAGATCAGTTGATCCGGATTCAGAATTTCAACAGTGCCATCACTGATGATGTCCGCTGCCAGCACAGGACCGGCTTTCTTCTTGCGGATTTCCAGTGTCTTGGGCTGATCTGAATTCAGATTCAGTTTAATTTTCTTCAGATTCAAAATGATCTGTGTTACATCTTCCACAACGCTCGGCAGTGAGGCAAACTCATGCGTCGTTCCGTCAATGCGGACCGCAGAGATCGCAGCACCTTCCAGCGAGGAGTGAAGTACACGGCGAAGCGCGTTGCCCACCGTGTGTCCAAAACCACTCTGGAACGGGGCAGCAACAAACTTTGCATATTTGTCAGTAGCAGTCGCCTTGTCCATCACAATGGATTGGGGCATCGGAAAATTGGATGCAGCAGCCATTTGTATAATCCTCCGGATTGTTAGTTAAATCTTAGCACGGATATGTTCCAAACCGCTTCCAGTTCAAAAAACAGTTCAAGCGGTCCGGGAAAATATCAGACACGACGACGCTTCGGCGGTCTGCAGCCGTTGTGCGGAACCGGAGTGATGTCCTTAATGGCAATCACTTCCATACCGACAGAGGCAATGCCTCTGACAGCAGATTCACGACCCGCGCCGGGACCTTTGATGCGGACTTCCACTTCCTTCATACCGAGGGCTTCTGCTTTCTTCGCAGCATCAGCAGCAACCACCTGGGCAGCATATGCCGTGCTCTTGCGGGAGCCCTTAAAGCCGTTCTTACCACCGGTGGACCAGCTCAGAACATTGCCGTGCAGGTCGGTGAAAGTGACTTTCGTATTGTTGAACGACGCCTGAACATAGGCGATTCCGGACGGAACATATCTGCCGGATTTTTTACGCTTCGCTTCAGCAGCGGCAGGAGCAGCGGTTTCTGCTGCAGGAGCCTGTGCCTCAACGGCGGTTTCCTTGATTTCTTCAGCCATAATCGTTTGATAACCTTTCGATAGTATCTTTGCTCGTTTAAAGGTGACCTGTCAGGCAGATCACTTCTTCTTCGCGCCCTGAGCCGGAGCGGCTCCTGCTGCCTTTGCATCCGCTGCGGACGCTGCAACACGACGCTGAGTTTTGTCACGGATAGCACCGACGGTGATCTTCTTACCTTTTCTCGTACGGGCGTTCGTGCGGGTACGCTGACCACGGCAGGGCAGACCTTTTTTGTGGCGCATCCCACGGTAGCTGTTGATGACCTGGAGACGACGGATGTTCGTCACCAGTTCACGGCGCAGGTCACCTTCAACCGTGTAATCGTTCTGAAGCAGAACGGTGATCGCAGCAATGTTTTCGTCCGTCAGTTCACTTGCTTTGATCTGCGGATCGATCTTTGCTCTTTCAACAATTTCAGCGGCAATTGCGGGGCCGATACCATAAATCGTCTGGAGCGCATAGGTAACGCGCTTGTTGACCGGAATGTCTACACCTAAAATTCTGGGCATCTTGCGATTCTCCGATTAGCCTTGTTTCTGTTTGTGGCGCGGATTGGTGCAAACCACCCGGATCACGCCTTTTCTTTTGATGATCTGACAGGATTCGCACCTGCGTTTGATCGACGACGTAACTTTCATGTCAGCCTCATTCTTCTTAATGTTTTTGACTGTTTTTACAATAAACGACCCCGTGTTTTCGATAGATCACGGGTTCATTCTTTACTTTTCCGCAGCGCTTGGAATGATCAACAGGGTCCACGTTTCCTGATGATAACGCTCGGAACTAATAATTTATCACCGTTTTTCTCTTTTGCAAATCAAAGTCTGAAAAAAATCGCAAAAAAATATTTTTTTTTATTTTTTTGCATCGCCCGCTCAGAAACGGAAGTCCCGTTTACCATCGTGCAATTCCTTCAGATATTCTTTTGCAATGGACCGGACTTTCTCCGACTTGATGTTTTCCACTTCTTTCCGGATCACATCTTCGCCCAGCGTCTGGGTTTCCGTCGCAGCGTAATCTTCCAGATATTCTTTCAGGGTCATCAGGGCGTTGGGCAGACAGCAGTTTGCGATCTGACCGTTCTTTGCCAGCTGCATAAACCGGTCGCCGGTCCGGCCTTCCCGGTAGCAGGCGGTACAGAAAGATGGGATATAACCCAGCTTCAGCAGCCAGTTGACCACTTCATCCAGTGTCCGGGTATCGCTGATGTCGAACTGCGCTGTTTCATCGTGCCGTTCTTCAGTGGTGTATCCGCCCACGCTGGTACGGGATCCGCCGCTGATCTGGGAGACGCCTACCGCCAGCACCCGTTCCCGTGCCTTCCGGCTTTCCCGGGTGGAGATGATGATCCCCGTGTAGGGGACGGCGATCCGCAGGACAGCGACCAGTTTTTCAAAGATGTCATCGCTGAGCGCATCGGGGAAGTCCTTGGCGTCGATGTCATCCGCCGGACGGATCCGGGGTACGCTGATGGTATGGGGGCCCACACCCTTGGCAGCTTCCAGATGTTCCGCGTGCATGAGCTGTCCCACAAAATCGTAGCGGTAGGTGCCGAGACCGTAGAGGACACCACAGCCCACGTCATCGATCCCGCCGTCCATGGCGCGGTCCATTGCTTCTGTGTGCCAGGCGTAGTCATGCTTCGGACCGGTGGGGTGCAGCCGTTCATATTCCTTTTTATTATAAGTCTCCTGGAAGAGGATGTAAGTACCGATCCCGGCATCCTTCAGTTTCCGGTAGTTTTCCACGGTGGTTGCGGCGATGTTCACATTGACCCGGCGGATCGCACCGTTTTTATGCTTGATGGAATAGATCGTTTTGATGCTTTCCAGCATATATTCAATGGGGTTGTTCACCGGGTCTTCCCCCATTTCCAGTGCCAGACGCTTGTGTCCCATATCCTGAAGAGCGATCACTTCCGCCCGGATCTCCTCCTGCGTCAGTTTTTTGCGGGGGATGTGTTTGTTCTTATAATGATAAGGACAGTACAGGCAGCCGTTGACGCAATAGTTGGAAAGGTACAGCGGCGCAAACATAACGATCCGGTTGCCGTAGATCTCCTGTTTGATCCGTTTTGCCAATGCGAAGATCCGTTCGTTTTCCTCCGCAAGTTCGCAGTCCAGCAGCACCAGTGCCTCCCGGTGTGTCAGACCTTTGCACTGTTCGGCTTTGGTGATGATGCTGTCGATATATTCCTTATCCTGTTTCTTCGATTCCGCGAAGGCGAGGGTCTCCAGAATTTCCTCATGGCAGATGAATTCTTCCGCTTTGCTTGATTTCGGGTCGTACATATTTTAACTCCTGTTGGATTTTTGATCACTTGTTTGCTTTGGAACAGACGGTCTTGACACTGACGCCATCCACCATGCCCAGTTTGCCGGAGAGCGAACTCAATACCGGCTGGGGTGCGTCAAGGACAACACTGATGATGCTGACACCGCGGCTGCGGTAGGGAATTCCCATTCTGCCTACGATCCATTGTGAGAAATCGTGCAGAATGCGGTTGACTTCATTGGCTGCCGCCGGATCTTCCACAATGATCCCCGCCAGCGCAATGCGGTTTTCTTCTGCTGTTTCCATTTTGACTTCCTCCACCCGGGGGACAAGGGAAAAGCAGGCTTGAGAGACCGACTTTTCTCCGGTGACCTTTGCCTCCGGCAGTCTGCCATCGGTCCGGGATTCCGTTCAAGAAGGTTGAAAGATTTTTTGTTTCATCATTGTTCCGGGCGGACCCGGCAACGCCGACTTGAGTAATAATATATCATACTTTTAAAAAAAAGCAAGTGGAACTGCAGCAAAACCGTTGGGGATGTTTACTCGGCGCGGAGGACGTCGATGGGGTTCTGTTGGGCGGCTTTCCAGGCGGGGTAGGTGCCGAACAGGATCCCGATCGCTGCCGAGATTACCAGTGCCAGCAGGATGAACCAGACAGAAAATGCCACCGGCATACCTGCATATCTTGCCACGACTTCTGCAATACCGATCCCCATACCGACGCCGATGGCACCGCCGAGGAAGGTGAGGAAGATCGTTTCCAGCAGGAACTGGATAATAATATCGTTTTTCTTTGCGCCGAGCGCACGGCGGGTGCCGATCTCTTTCCGGCGTTCATATACATTCGCAAGCATGATGTTCATGATCCCGATCCCCCCGACCAGCAACGAGATCCCGGCAATGGATGCCATCACGATCGTAAAGATGTTCTGAGTCTTTTCCTTCTGCAGCAGCAGGTCATACGGCACCAGCTTTTCCCAGTCCCGACGGGCTCCGTGCGTTTTGTCCAGATATGCCGCGATCCGCTTGCTGGTGTAATCAATATAGAAGGTATCTTCCACGGTCACGATGAAGGTATCGTATTCCACTTCTTCCACCTGCAGCGTGCCGGTGGATACCGTGGAGGACCGGTTGCCGTATTTCGCCTGACTGGTCGTCATAGGAATGATGATCATATCATCCGGCTTGCCGATACCGAGGATGTTGGTTCCGTGATTGTTTTCGATCACACCCACAACATTGTAAACATGGTTTTCCACCGTGATTCTGGAGCCGATAATATTCTGTTCACCCAGATTGAACAGCTTGCGTTTTACGTTCCGTCCAACCACGCAGTTCGGTGCCTTCATCAGATAGTCTCCGGGCGCAAGCCAGCGTCCCTGGATCAAATTGGAATTGCTGTCTTTCAAAAATGCCGGATCCACCCCGATCAGAGTCAGTTCCAACAGTGTAATACCTTTCATGATTTTCTGCCGGGTGTTCCGGGCGACGGTCACCCGCTTTACGTTTTCCATCTGCCGGATATGCTGCAGATCCGCCAGAGTCAAACCGTATGTCTGCGTGGTGGCGGAGGCATTGCTGGTATCCTTCCCTTCCATCGGCGGTTTCCGGGAGGAAACAATGATCTTATCGATCCCCATTGCTTCAATGGAGGCAAGCGCCTGTTCCTTCGCCCCCTGGGAGATCGACAGCATGGAAATCACGCTGCCCACCCCGAAGATGATGCCGAGCGAGGTCAGCACAGACCGGATTTTGTGGAGCATCAGGTTATGAAAAGAAAGGGAGATCTGGTCGCTGAATTTCACTGCTTTACCTCAAATTCCGTTATCTTGCCGTTCTTTACATCGATTTCTTTGCCCACCTGACCGTTACGGAGATAGATCACCCGGTCATAATGCTGTTCGTAGGTGGGGTTGTGAGTGACCATAACAATGGTTACGCCCTGCCTGTGCAGTTCGTGGAACAGCTCCATGATCTCATCCCCGGTCTTTTCGTCCAGATTCCCTGTCGGTTCGTCCGCCAGCAGAAAGGTTGGCTTGTTGACCAGGGACCGTGCAATGGCAACACGCTGCATTTCGCCCCCGGAAAGCTGTGTGGGACGGTGGTCAAGGCGATGCGCCAGCTTCACCCGTTCGGCATTCTCTCTTGCAATCTTTTTCCGGATCTTTTTTGCAACGCCGGCATAAACCATGGGAACTTCAATATTTTCTTCCACAGTAAGGTGGGGGAAAAGGTTGAACGCCTGAAAAATAAAGCCGATTTTGATATTCCGCAGTTCGGTCAGCATTGCATCATCCATGGTCTCCACCCGTTGACCGTCCAGCAGATATGTGCCGCCGGTGGGTTTGTCCAGCAGTCCGAGAATATTCAACAGCGTGGATTTTCCCGATCCGGATGATCCCATGATACCGAGAAATTCGCCCCGGTTCACGTGCAGGTTGATCCCTTTCAGAACCGGTACATCAAACTCCCCTGCATGGTATGTCTTGAGCAGATTTTCCATGGAGAGCGCATATTTTGCCACAGGAATATCAGGCATGGATCACTCCGATTTTTCCTGCTGGAACGGACGGTAGAGGTAGACCACGTCATTCTCTTTCAGTCCGTTTTTGATCTCAACATAATTATCATTTGCCAGACCGATTTCAACCAGTGTTTTGACCGGACCGGATGGCGTATCTGTATAAACATGATACTTGCCCCCTTCTTCAAACACGGCTTCCACCGGGATATAGAGAATATCTTTCAGGACCTGAGAAATGATTTCGGCATCAACGCTGATCCCGCTGACGATCCGGGGATCATCACTGGAGAAATCAACAGAGGATTTATAAACTTTCCGGCTGTTCGGGTCCCACGGGATCAACAGGATCGGCAGAGGTGAGATCATGGAAAGTCTGCCGTAAAGCTTCAGATTCTGAACAGAGCCGGGCGTAATAATCACCTGGGCGCCCCGGTTGACCTTGGACCGGTACTGTTCCGGTATATCCAGATCGACAACGAGTGTATTCATATCCGGAATCGTGGCAAGAGTCTGTCGGCGATGGACGTCCATACCGACTTTTACATCGATTTTCCCCCAGCGGTTCCGTTCGGGATCCCCGTATGTCACAAAGCCGTCCACCGGCGCGACCAACTGCATTTTCGTCATGTAATACAGCTTCTGTTCCAGGTCCCGTTCTTTCCGGCGGAGGTTCACTTCCGCATTGGCAACCGTACTTTTCTTCTGTGCCAGACTGGACTGAGTCCGGATCTGTTCCTTCTTCATAGTCAGTTCCAGACGCAGAACTTTATCTTTGGCATTTTTGTAGTTGTTCGGCTGGGTATAACGTTTGAAACTTTTGCGGTCAAGAATGGTATTCCGATAGGAAATACGGGCACTTTTCAAGGATTTCAACGCCGCTTCATAAGCCTTTTTCCGGCTGGCAACTTCGTTTTCATCCTTCGCAACTTCCGTCGGATTGTAATAGTTGTCGTACGCAGTCCGGTATGCGGTTTCTGCATCCCGCAATGACTGGTATGCGTTACTGACAGACTGGTCCTGCTGGTTCTTGCTTTTCGGTCCGTCCAGCTTGCGGTACTTGCTGTATGCACTGATCGCATCATCCAGATTGTCTTTGGCGGACTTCAGGTCAGCGTTATTGGCACTGATCAGCATCGCAAGTTCTTCCCGTGCCAGCTTCAAAGTCTTTTCGCCGTCGGCAATACTGATTTTCAAGTCATCGATCTGGGTTTGGAGTGTTTCCGTTTCAAACCGGGCAATGATGTCGCCCTTGGAAACTTTTTCGTTTTCTTCAACCACAGATACCAGTTTTGTGGAGAGCGGAACTTCCAGAAACAGTTTGTGTTTGACTCTGGTATTGATGCTGCCGGGCAACAGTACGCCGATTGGCAGATCGCCCCGTTTTACTGTGAACAACTTGTCGGGTGACTTTGCGCTCTTTTCCAGGATCGCCTGCTGCTTGTTCTTCCAGCTGCGCCACCCGTAATATCCGCCTGTTCCCGCCAGACCAAGCAGAACCAGAAGGATAATGATCTTACGGATCACTTTTTTCATGGCTTACTTGCCCTCTTTTTTCTGTTCCATAATCTGATCCAGTTCTTTCAGGATCGCACGTTCATTTTCCAGTTTTTCACGACGCCGTTTCGCTTCTTCGTTCATTTCGCCTTCCACATCAACAAACTTTGTTGCAGGTTTGTTGGTGAAGAGCTGGCGGGACTGTTCCAGGATTTCTGCGGTCTTGTGGATCTCTTCTGCAGTGGCATCCGGATCAAGAGAACGCATTTTTCCGGGCTGGATAATGTGGACTTTCAAAAGGAACAGCAGTTGCTTATCCACGCTGCTGGAGTCACGACCATTGATCAGATCGCTGAGAACAGGAATGTCACCCAGATACGGGATCTTCCGGAGCGTTTCGGATTTTTCACTGTTGTAGAGACCGCCGAGAACAATAATATCTCCATCTGCAACCGTCAATTTTGTATCGACGCTGCGAAGTGAGATCACCGGAATATTGCTGATTACATCATTCATGGAGAACGCTTCGTAACGGAGCACGGAGCGTACCTGCGGATTGACGGAAAGCTGAACCGTTTTCTCATTGATCAGTTCCGGTGTGATCTTCAACGTTACACCCACCTGTTTGTACTTGATGGAGAGGTTGGTGCTGGAACTGCTGGTGCTGGATTCCGGGATCGGCAATTCTTCTGCAGTCGTGATCGTGGCATCTGCGCCCTGAGCTGCAATCACGTTCGGCGCGGAAAGGATCCGGGCATTCCGGCTGGTGTTCAGCCAACGGATCGCAGCTGTAAGTTGACCATTGGAGCCGTCCGAGGACTTATGAGCAAAGGGAACAAAGTTGAACCCGCCGCCCTGACCGGCAAGACGGTTCTGCACGGGAGAATCTAGATTGAATCCGAAATTATTGGTCGTATCATATTTTGCATCGTAGTACTGATAGGTCAGGCGCACATCCCGTTCTGCTCCCTGTTCGGAGTAGACTTCGATGATTTGTGCTTCCACAAGTACCTGCGGCTGAAGAAGGTCCAGACTTTCCAGAACTTTTTTCAGTTCGTCCATCTTTTCCATCTTGTCATAAACAACGATCATGCTGTGTTCGTTGGTTTCAGAGCCGAGTTTCTTGACCAGTTCCACATAACCCAGATCGGTCACAAGCGCATCAAGGGCATCCGTGAGATATTCCGGATCGATATAACGGCAACGGTAGATCAGGGTTGCCATACCGTCCTGACCGGGGATGATCTTGAATTCCGGTTTCGATTCGATCAGGGGTTTGCCGGCAATAAAGGCGGGCGGTTTCCGTTCCAGAAAAAAGCGCATCATCTGTTCCATGACCGCTTTTTTATTCTTGGCGGCATCCTTTGCTGCATTGATGTCGTCAATGGTGATTTTTATGTCGGCACCCTTTTGTTCTGTTGCACGCACCGGTTCCGCTGCGGAAAGGGTCGTCGCAAACAACAGTACAGTACCGGCTGCGAGCAGCTGTCTGATCGTCATATGGTTTACTCCGTATCTTTGCGGATGCCAGTGTGGGGTGCCCGACATCCAGTTGTTTTTCGATTGGATAATTTACACATATAACATATTGATTGCAAACTTTATTGTAAAAAAAATGTGATTTTTTTGACAAAAAAAGACTTTCCGCATTTTTCTTTTGCGGAAAGCCTTGCAAGTTTGCGCTTTTGAAAAATCAAACTCAGCTGAGCTTGACTTCCTTGCCGCCCTGTTCAGCGGACTGGTAGATACCGCACAGGATCTTCTGGATCATGAGACCGGCTTCGCCCGGAGCGCGCAGTTCGGTGCCCTTCAGGATCGCATCCACCCAGTTCTGCAGTTTGCGCTTGAACAGGTAGACCCAGTCGTGGTTCCAATCCGGCAGCAGGTGGTCCGGAGCCATGGTGATCATAGCACCATCCTGGTCCGTGAAGATCTTCAGGGGATCCCAGGTACAGCCGCCCTTGTCACCCATTGCGGTGAAGGTCCAGGTCAGCGTCTTTTCCAGATGTGCTGCAAAGGAGGATTCGATCTGCATGATCATGCCGTTATCGAAACGGATGTGACCGATCGCAAGGTCTTCCACCGTGTAGGTCTTGTAATCCCAGTTCGGCCAGTCGCAGGAAACGTTGCAGGGTTTGTTGCCCAGGTAGGTCCAGCAGTTACCCGTAGCGGCAACCGGTTTCGGGGAGCCCATGAAGTAGTGAGCCATTTCGATCACGTGAACGCCGATATCGATCAGCGGACCGCCGCCCTGAAGTTCTTTCTGTCCGAACACACCCCAGTTCGGAATACCGCGGCGACGCAGTGCCTGACATTTCACGAACATCAGATTACCGAACTGACCGCGGGCTTTCGCGTTCATCAGGTAGTCCGTCTTGGTGTTGTAACGGTGCTGGAAACCAACTGCCAGCTTCACGTTGTTCTTCTTGGCGGCAGCGATCATCTTTTCACATTCTTCCGGAGTCATTGCCATGGGTTTTTCCACCATCACGTGGCAGCCGGCATTGGCTGCAGCAACGGCTGCGGGCATATGAACACCGTTCGGAGTACAGACGTCGATGGCATCCGGCTTCACTGCCTTGAACATATCATCCCACTTTTCAAAGCACATTTCCGGAGTCGCACCATACTGCTTCTGGACGTATTCCAGACGATCCGGCTTGATGTCGCAGTAGCCCACAATTTCCACTTCCGGAATCTGGGAGTACGCTGCCATGTGGGTCGTGAAAATACCGCCGCAACCGATAAATGCCACGCGCAGTTTCTTCGGAGCTGCAGCCTTCTTCACAGCTGCTTTCTTCGGAGCTGCCTTCTTGGCTGCTGTTGCTTTCGGGGCTGCTGCCTTCTTGGCAGGTGCGGCTTTCTTTGCTGTTGCTTTTGCCATCTTTTTTGTTTCCTTGATTTTAGTGATTTGAGGTTAAAGTCACAAAATAAAAATCTTTCTCTCCGTAAGATAATTCACCTTGTGCACATTTTCAAATAGTTAAAGCTGTGCAAAATGTGATATGTAAATACATTTTGTGAGATGTCTTTTTTCTGTTCCCTTGATTTTTTCCCGTTCGGGCGTTATATTTATAGCGAAATGTTGAACTTTTACTCTTGAATTTGGAAAGGATCATATCATGGATCGGATGGATCTGACGGGAAAGGCGATCGTCTTTCTTGCGGACGGCATGGCAGATATGCCTGTGGAAGAACTGAACGGAAAAACGCCGCTGGAAGCAGTGGAAACGCCCTTTATGGACAGCATAGCAAAGCAGGGTGCAAGCGGTACATTCCTGACCCTGCCGGAAGGTTTCCCCACTTCTTCCGATGCCGCCAATATGTCTGTACTGGGCTACAGCCTCGCACAGTTCTATCCCGGACGCGGTCCCATCGAAGCCGTCAGTCAGGGGATTGAGCTGGGACCGGATGATATTGCATTCCGCTGCAATCTGGTCTATGTGGAAGGCGACATCCTCCGGGACTATTCTGCCGGACATATCAAGCCGGAACACGCCAGGATCCTGATAGATGCCCTGCAGGAAAAATTCGGCAGCGATAAAGTCACTTTCTATTCCGGTGTCAGCTACCGGAACCTGTTGATCCTTCACGGAAAAGAATTTTCGGCAAAGGTCGACTACTTCAAGCCGGATTCTTCTCAGGATCAGCCCGTTGCCGATCTGCCCTGGACTGCGCTGGATGACAGCATCGAAGCAAAAAATACGGTCGATATGCTGAACCGTTTGTACGCTGACTGTGCCGCATTTCTGGCGGAACACCCGCTGGTCAAGTCCGGTACGGCAAAAGGAAACGCCATCTGGCCCTGGAGCCCCGGAAAGACCCCGGCATTTACCCCCTTTGAACAGAAATATATGGCGAAGAAAGGGGCGGTCATCACTGCAGTGGATGTGATCTCCGGTATCGGTAAGTGCGCCGGTATGGATGTGATCCCGGTGGAAGGCGCAACCGGATATATTGATACGAACTACGCCGGAAAAGCCGCTGCCGCCATCAAGGCGATCGAGGACCACGACTTTGTGTATGTCCATCTGGAAGCCATTGATGAAACCAGTCATGAAGGGATCCTGAAACTGAAGATGCAGGCGATCAGTGACTTTGAAAACAAGATTGTCAAGCCCGTTATGCAGGCTCTGGAAGGACGCAACTGCACCTTTGCTGTTCTGCCGGACCACCCGGTTCCGTTGAAACTGCGGGCGCATACACGGACCCCTGTTCCGGTCGCCATCTGCGGACCTCATATCCAGCCGGATGCGGTGGAAAAATATTCCGAAAAGGATGCGCCCAACGGCTCCCTCGGCTTTATGAGCGGTGAGGAATTTGTCCGGACGGTCCTGAACATCCGTTGAGCGATCCCTCAATAGAATAAATGAGAAGCACGGTTTCCACGCCGTGCTTTTTTTGTGGAAATGCCTGGAATGCTCCCTCCATCCGATTTTGTCCGATTTGCGTGACAAATAAATCCCCCCGTGCCGCGACGAAAGGAAGTTGAGTTGGGCGGCACAAGTAAGAGGGCGCTTTGCATTCCATACCTTTTGGCGTGACAAATAAATCCCCCCGTGTCGCGACGAAACGAAGTTGAGTTGGGCGGCACAAGTAAGAGGGCGCTCTGCGCCCCCTGTTTTTGACGGCTCCCCCTTACCCCCATACTGCGATCAGTCGCCCGTCAAAAACAGACCCGTTCGGATCACCGGGGAATGTTTCCCCGGCGACATTAAGGTGCGGCGCGTCAAACAAGAACAATAAATAAAGACAAAAAAGCCGGAGAGCAACCGTCTCCGGCGAGAGAAATCAAACTTGTTTTCCGGGTCAGTTCCGACCGGAAAGTTTCAGGATCTCTTTGCAGAACAGAAGCGCCTCCTGGACTTCCTGCAGGTCATCTGCCGGACAGGATACCCGGAGTTTAATGATCTTCCCTTTACACAGGAACATAAGCAGAAGGGAGTGCATTTCTTCGCCGTTGGAACAGATCTTGAAACATTGCCCGGAAACGCCGGACGGCAGTTTCAGACCGGTCTCCTGCTTCACGGTCACGGACTCCACCAGACTGCTCCGTTCCGGCATAGTCCGGATGGACCGGACCACCGCAGCGAACTCCTGATCCAGTGCCTTCTGTGTCACCGGCTTCCCCTGGGAGTCCAGACTGTAGATGTAAACATCTCCGCAGGCGACCTCGTTCTGGTATCGGATGATCGTGCCGTAGACCGGATTCACGTTGCAGCTGACGGCGAACTTGTTATAGCCGCCGATCCGGCTGCCGAACTTCATGCCGGTAGCATCATCCTCAAAGACTTCATCCGCCGGACGGTAAACCACCTTGGGCGTGTCGGAAGCGCTCTCCTGTGTTTGACTCCACAAAAGACCCGTTCCTGCCAAAAGACTTGCGAGGATGATTTTTTTCCACATAACTCAGTTCAACTCCAACTGTTTTTTCCAGTACGTGATCTGACTTGCCACCTGATCATAACCGGTGCCGCCGAATACATCTCTTGCGGCAACGGAACGTTCCGGAGAGAACAGCGCAAGCATACTTTCATCGGCTTCGGGGAAGACGCTTTTCATCTCTTCCAAGGTGACCTGATCCAGTGCTTTTCCGGCATCCTGCGCATAACGGACAAGGGCGCCGACTTTGTGGTGGGCATGACGGAACGGAACGCCTTTACGGACCAGTGCTTCCGCCACGTCAGTTGCGATCAGTCCGGGGTCACTGGCGGCATCCAGCATCGCCTTTTCATTCAGCTTCATGCCGTCGATCATACCGGGATAAACGGAGAGAATGCCGAGGACGGTATCAATGGCATCGAAGAGCGGCTCCTTGTCTTCCTGCAGGTCCCGGTTGTAGGTCAGCGGCAGCCCTTTGCAGAGGGTCAGCAGTGCCACCAGATCGCCGTAAACACGACCGGTCTTTCCGCGGCTGATTTCGGCAATATCCGGATTCTTTTTCTGAGGCATAAGGCTGGAGCCGGTGCAGTAGGCATCAGAGAAGACCATAAAGGAAAACTCCTGACTCATCCAGAGGATCAGGTCCTCGGAGAGACGGGAGATGTGCATAGCAAAGATGGCGAGAGCGGAGAGCAGTTCGCAGGAGAAATCCCGGTCAGCCACCGCATCCATACTGTTCCGGCTCATAGCGGGGAAGTCCAGTTCCTTCCGGACAAATTCCCGGTCGATGGGCAGAGTCGTTCCTGCGATGGCGCCGCTGCCGAGAGGAAGAACATTGATCCGCTTGCGGGCATCCTCCAGTCTGCCCAGGTCACGCTCAAACATTTCCACATAAGCAAGCAGGTGGTGTGCAAAAAGGACCGGCTGGGCGTGTTGCAGGTGTGTGAATCCCGGCATAATGGTGCGGGGGTAGGCGGCAGCCTTGCTGACCAGTGCGGTCTGCAGCGCTTTGACGGCATCGCAGATGATCCGGATCTCATCCCGGAGGTAGAGGCGGATATCCAGATTGATCTGGTCGTTGCGGCTGCGGGCGGTGTGAACGCGGGCGCCTTCATCGCCGAGCGCTTCGATCAGCGCACTTTCAATGTGCATATGGATGTCTTCCAATTCAGGCGTGAAAGTGAAATCACCGGCTTCGATCCGGAGCAGGATCTTGTCCAGCTGTTCCCGGATCGCGTGTGCCGATTCCTGCGGAATGATCCCCGCAGCACCCAGCATGGCAGCGTGGGCTTTGCTGCCCATAATGTCATGCTTGTAAAGTCGTCTGTCGTATGAAATGGATTCGGTAAAATCCTGAACATTCTTTCCGGTATCTTCGGAAAATCTTCCGCCCCAAAGTGCCATGATCCTTCTTCTCCTTGATAAAAGTTGTTTTGTCACCCTGACAATATAGCACATTTTTTTTATGAAATAAAGTAAAAACTGAAAAAAACTCGTGTTTTTTCAAAAAATGGCTTGATTTGCTGATAGTTCGGGGTATATTTTTACACGGAAAGCGTGTAATCAATCAAAAAATCAAAAATACAGGAGAAAACAGAATGAAATCTCTCTTCAAGGCGATCCTGCTGGCTGCAGTCCTCGTTTCCGGCACTATGATGCTCACTTCTTGCGGCACCCCGTTCCCGCTGGGCTGCCTCTACACCAATGTCTATATGCCCGGCGCTCTGGGGGATGGCGAAATGCAGTACAACTGCAGAGGCTATGTCAGCTGCTACAACTTCCTCGGCTGGTTTGCCGGCGGCAATGCTTCCCACAACCTGGCTGCCAAGGCCGGTAACATGAAGAAGATCTCCTGGACCACGCTTCACATCGAAAACTACCTCGGTATTTTCGGCAGATACACCAATGTGGTCTACGGTGTCGGTGAAGAAGCTGACCCCACGGTCAAATCGGTTGCGGATTACGAATAAGCCGCAAGCAAAAAAAATGATCTGTTGAAGGCGGGCAGGTGATGTCCGCCTTTTTTCTGCCATGAAACTGATCGACCTTTTGAAAAACAGTGAAGAACGTTTCCGGTCTGCCGGGTTCGATTCCCCGGAGATCGAAGCTGCTTATATGCTGGAGGAAGTAACCGGGATCCGCCACAATCTGCTCTGGACGGAGTCGGAACGGGGACTTTCACCGGAGGAACAGACCCGCGCGGAAGACTATATGATGCGGCGTCTTGCTCACGAGCCGTTCCAGTATATCTGCGGCTGGGAGGACTTCCGGGAACTGAAACTGAATGTTGCCCCCGGTTGTCTGATCCCCCGTCCCGAGACGGAGTTACTGGTGGATTTTGTCCTCAAAGCGCTGCCCCGGAACGGACACGCCTGCGAACTGGGGACCGGCAGCGGCGCGATCGCTCTTTCTATCGCAAAGGAAAGACCGGATTCCCGGATCACAGCCAGTGAGATCTCACCCGACGCCCTTGCCATTGCGGAGTCCAACCGGAAGAAGTACGGCTTGAATAATGTATCCATCGTTCGGGGTGATCTTTTTGCATCGTTTGACCCGGATGTAAAGTTTGATCTGCTGGTGGCAAATCTGCCGTATATTCCGGAGGCGGTCCGGGATACTCTCCCCCGGAATGTGCGGGATTACGAGCCTTCGCTTGCTCTCTTTGCGGATCACGAAGGTATGGCATTGATCGAGCGCGCTTTGCTGGAAGCTCCCCGCTATCTGAAACCGGGTGCGCCGCTGTTCTTTGAAATGGGGGAAGAGCAAGGTGCGGCACTTGCCGGTTTCGCCCGGACGCAGAATTGTTATACCGGAATAAAAATCCTGCAGGATCAATACGGGGTTGACCGTTTTCTTGCCTGTATTTTTGCGCCGGACACTTGCAAAAAACATTGCGGAACAGTATAGTATATCCCATTGATAAAAGATAGCGATGAGGAACTGAAATGCTGAAACATATTTTCCGGAACATCCTTGCAAGTGCGGTGCTGCTCTGCTGCACCACCTCCTGCTGTGTTGCGGATTGGTATCACGATCTGGTCTACGGGGATGCTCCGCTGCCCACAGATCCGATCGCTCCCGCACCCGATGGAAAGTCCGCAACGGCACCGGCATACACTCCCGATGAAATTGTAACACTCGCATCCAGCGACCTGATCTTCTTTTTTACCGCCAATGGTATCCGTAAACCGGATGTGGCTTGTGAGTTTACGCTCCCGGATAAAGAACTCCTGGCAATCGGGTTCCGCATCCCTGAGGAGCTGGCAAAAAACGGAGCGATCTCACCGGTCCCGGAGAAGGTGGAATATCTGTTGCAATTTTCTCCGGCGGAAAAGGATGTTATCCGGATCGACCTGCGGAAATTGAATGAGAAAAAAATCCTTTTTACCGGACAGTACAAGATCAAGAGGGTAAAATAAGATGGATATTGCCGAACGCAAAAAACTGCTTCTGGCAGAAGATGAAATCCTGTGGGAGACCTGCGCCGCAGACTTCCGGAAGGGAACAGGAAACGGGGGGCAGAAGTTGAATAAGACTTCATCCGCCGTGCGTATTTTTCATCCGGAAACGGGGATCACGGTGAACTGCCTGGAATCCCGCAGCCAAAGTGTGAACCGGCATCTGGCGCTGAAAAAGTTGCGGTTCCGGATCGCCTGTTCGGAGCGTTGCGATCTGACCGGACAGGAGACTTTCAAGCTGGAACCGGCGCCTTCCGTTTCCAATAAGAACTACCCTCATTGGATCGCTATGATATTCGATCATCTTGCCGCAGTAAACTGGGACTTGAAAGAGGCGGCTGTCAAGTTGGGAACGAGTCGCAGCAAACTCACAAAACTGCTGCAGCGGGATGACTCCCTGTGGCGGGAATTTCTCCATCAATCCACAAAGAAAAATACAGATCAAAATATATAATCAATGGAAAGGAAAACGATCATGACCTTCATGGAAATGCTCAAAAATGCGTGGAAGATCAACAACTCTCTGGTGTGCGTGGGACTTGACCCGGACCTGAAGAAAATGCCGGATTGTGTCAAGAATGAAAAGTATCCCATCTTCGCTTTCAACAAGGCGATCATTGATGCCACCAAGGATGCCGTCTGCTCTTACAAACCCCAGGCTGCCATGTATGCCGGGATGAATGCAGATGAAGAACTGGGTATGACTATTGATTACATCCATGAAGTTGCCCCCGCAGTGCCGGTGATCCTGGATGCCAAACGGGCGGACATCGGCAACACCACCGCCATGTACGCAAAAGAAGCGTTTGAACGGTATAACGCAGACGCGATCACGGTCAATCCCTATATGGGCATGGATGCACTCAAACCTTTTCTGGATCGTGCCGATAAGGGCGTGATCGTTCTCTGCCGTACCAGCAACGGCGGCGCAAAGGAAGTTCAGGAACTGCGTCTGGAAAGCGGCGAAATGCTTTACCAGCGGATCGCAAAACTGATCTCTCACGACTGGAACTACAATGGCAATACCATGCTGGTCGCCGGTGCCACTTTCCCGGAAGAATTGGGCGAGATCCGCAAGATCGTCGGCGATACGCCTCTGCTTGTTCCGGGGATCGGCGCTCAGGGCGGTGACCTTGCCGGTGTGCTGAAAAACGGTTTGACTGCCGACAAGACCGGTCTGGTTATCAATTCCTCCCGCGGCATTATTTATGCCTCCAATGGCACCGATTTCGCAGAAGCCGCAGGAAAAGCAGCGCAGGAACTCAAGGATCAGATCAACGCCCTCCGCTGATTTTTATACGGAATCCGGAATTCTGCAGTTTGCAGTAAGGTATGGGGAGAGTAATACGGTTCGCCGGAACTCTCCCCGTTTTTTATGCAGATGTGATGCCATCAGGCAGACAGATCTTCTGTCCTTTTTTATCCGCTTCAATCGTGATCAGACCGTATGGCGTGGGAACGGTTCCGCTGATGTAATCCAATCCGCCCAACTGCGGTTTGATCTGTACCTTCCGGAAACCGGGTTCGACCGGAGTGATCCCAAGTACTTTTTCACTGAGAAATGCCACCGGTCCGCCTGCCCAGCCGTGACAGAGGCTGTGTCGCAGCCCTTTGTAACAGTATTTGCCAAAATCAGCGTGGATATCTTTTTTGCCTGCGACAGGCATGGAGTCGATCCCGAATGAGCCGTTGAGCCAATCGGTTTCAAAATCTTCCCAGAATGTGGTTGCACCTGCATCCAGCATACCGCCCCAATAGGTACGGATCAGATCCAGAGCGCCGTTCAGATCACCGGTTTCCGCCCGTGCCAGCAGAACAAAATAGCCGTAGAAAGTACTGATCCCTTTATCAGGATTCTGTTTGAAGATCGCAGTATGATCCACTCCCAACCCCAATGTTTGCATGGCGGCTGCAACTTTATTTCCATAGCAGTCCGGCGTGATCCTGCGAACCTGTTTTTCTGTATTCCGGCACAGGTCTGCCGTTCGGTTCATTCCCAATTCATCCGCCAGGAGACTGCCGGTTTTCAATGTCCATGCCAACAACCCCTGAAGACCGGCGTGTTTGATCTCCGGCATGGCTTCGGTAGACCAATCCAGAAAACGCCATGCGGGCAGATCCTCTCTCCCGCTTTCATCCACATAACTGCACAATTGCCGGAGCAGATGATCCAGTTCGCCTTTCTGTTCTTCCAGCCATTGGCGGTTGTTCCGGTGAAGATACAATGTGTACAGGCAGAGGATCCACCAGCAGGAATAGCTGGGTGTTCCATTCATAAACTGATCCGGCTGCTTGCGGGTACGGAGAAAATCCATACTCCTTTCAATGAGATCATACTCGTTGAATACGGCAAGCATTGTACGGACTTCCGGATAAAGATCTCCCATCCAGACCAGACGGTCCCGCTTCACTCCATCGTAAATATATTCCTGACAGTTCAGATGGACGGTATAAGCACTGGTCTGCCAGATTTTGTTCAACCGTTCATCACTGCTGTGGAAAGAACCTGCATAATCCCAATCCCGGTAAATCGCCCGGACAGCGGCGCAGAGCAGGTGCAGTTCCGGTTCTCCTTCCAGTACCTCCAGATGGGCAAAACGGAACGCAGAATCGCCGAAGGAAAACTGTCCCAGCATCGGCAGCAGAACTGTTGTCTGATGGACAGCGTGGTCGGTGGTTGGCGTTTGCAGTGTCTCCGAGACCGATTCCCCCAGCGTGATACGCACATGAACTGCTTTCATGGAAACAGATGTAAGGCTGAATGCACCGTGCAGTTCTTTTCCAAAGTCAAAGATCACACTCCCGCCAGCGGGGATCGTACAGAATTCCGGATTAAAATGAAGATACGCCTGTGTTTCCAGTTTGCCGCAGAGGCGCTCTGCATCTTTTACATCCCCCGTATAATGGACGATCCGGACGGGTGGTACCCAGACGCTTTTCCGTTCATCTTTTTTCATATCGGGATAGATCAGTTTGCTCATCCTCATTCTCCGTTTTTATATTCTTTTTTCTCTGCAGGTGACCAGAGGGTCTGTTCTCTTCCTTTGTGACGGAACAATTTGACATTCACATCGCCTTTTACCACGCCGTCATTCCGGAATTCTGCATAGGTCAGCACTGTTCCGGGCGCCGGGTTGGGATAAGTGCATTGGTACCATGCGATCCCATCTGTGACCGTTGGCAGGGTTTCGCAGGTGGTCTCCCAGAATCGTGCATCAACCTGATAGCTGTCGCAGATATAATCCGGGTCATCGATCCGTTTGCCGTGAGACTTCATGGAGCCGATATTGGAACCGGAAATCACAGGCAGGGCATATTCTTTTCCCGTCTCATCTTTTACGATGTGATGCCCGATCAGAAAACGGCGTTCATCAATGTAATTGCCATCCACAAAATGCTGGTGGGGCAGGTCGGCAGTGGTGTTGTGGATGATTGTGATCACATCCTCCGGCTCCCGGAGATGCCGCAGCTGATAGAGATCCCTTTTGCTCCAGTCGGCTGTGATCCGGTGGTCTTCCGAATCCAGATCCTGTGACCAGGTGAGGGCAAAGGCGTATGCCATCTGGAACAGGATGTTGTTCCGTTGGAAGGTACGGAAATCGGCGTCGCCCCAGTTGCTGATGATATACCCTTTGCTTTGTGCCATGCGCTTGTTGAAATCCGGCATGATCTCCGGAGCAAAATTGCCGAACGTGAACGGAAAATCATGCTGGATATATTCCTGCTCAAAAGTGCGGTCGATCGACCAGTACCAGTGGAGGATCTCCAAGTCTTTCGGGACAAGATCAATGGCGGGGAAGGTGGCGGGAATATGCTGCCCGCTTGGCAGATTCCGGTCGGATCCGCCGATGGCAACGCCATCCAGAAAGTGGGAATCCAACAGTTTTTCGCCCCAGATCATCGTCTTGACTCCTCTGTTCCGGAGATGATTTGCAATGCGGGTAATATCATCTGCAAAAATCTGCGGGGCGGATTTCTTACAGCACTTGGGACAGAGCCCGATGGAGTAGTATTCATCGTGTCCGATATTGATGATCCGGGGATTGAATAAATCGATCACTTCATCAAACAGATCAAAAATGAGTTTATAATAATTTTCATTGGCAGGGCAGCAGGTGTCGGGATAGGGATCATCAGTCCGCTCTGCCAGTTCAGGATGACGGGTAAGCAGGTAGTCACAGTGGGAAAGAGTCGGCATTTCCGGTATGATCTCCATACAGCGTTCGCGGCAGTAGTCGATCAGCTCTTTCATCTGCTCCTGTGTCAGGACCTTACCCCTGCCGTTTGCTGTATGGATGGAGTTTTTCTCAAAGTTGAACTGATGGCGGATCTCATTCGTTTTTCCGGGGTATTCGTTCATAAATTCTGAATATTCCAGCCAGCCTTCATTGATTTCCGGATGAGACTTGTATTCCAATGCTCCGCCCAGTTCGATCATAATGGTGTTGATGTGATACCGTGCGGCAATATCGATCATGTGTTTCCACTCATCCATAAAACGGGGTACCGGTTCCGGCAGGTAGACTTTGATCCCGCGGCAGCGGGCTTTTGACTGCATTGTTGCTGTGCCGGCAGGCAGAAAACGGGCTTCACACAGGCGGATCAGAGTCTGTAACCCGAACCAGAGATTGTCGGTATCGCGGGCAGAAATGCGGATAACGGCGGGCGAAAGTTCCAGTTTATACGAGTCTTGACAGATCGCCTCATCCAGTGTGAAATCAATCTTACAAAGGGAACTTTCCGGTGTGCAGAATTCTTTCAGTGTATTTTGCAGCAGTTCAAGCCGAACCCCTTTCAGACCGAGGATCGGGGAAGCTGGAGAAGGTACCGGAAATTTGCCGGCAGAACCAGAGAAAAACGGAATTTGCAGCATGACAAAATCCTTTCTGTTTACAGTTGTTCTTTCCGTTGAAAATAGCGGGGGGAATCGCCCCGTTGGTCCCAGATGATCTCTTCACCGATGGCACGGATGGATGCCTGCAGTTTCTGCCGGGTTTCATCCGAGTTTTCATCCAGAGAGGGTTTGCCCGTGTACAGCTGATAGTTCGCCCGGTATTGTGTATCGGTTACATTGGGCATAATGACGTTTGCACCGGCGAGAAGCCCCCGTTCCCGCCCGTCAGGGGCAAGTGTTTGTAAAGCTGTGGTTGCGGCGATATTCACATTATGCAGATAAAGACGGGTAACAGCGATCATACGCAAGCCAAGATCCAGTTGTTTCTGCCGGAAATCCAATGTGTCAGCAAAGTCTTTCCCCATCGGTGTTTCCGGGTGAGGCAGCCAGGGACCCATCCCGATCATATCCAGATCTTTTTCCGCAAAGAAAAGAATGTTGTTTGCCAGATCTGTTTCCGTCTGACCGGGTAAGCCGATCATAACCCCGCTGCCCACCTGATAATCCAGCTTCCGGAGCAGATCAAGACAGGCGGACCGACGGGCGTAATCGTGTCCTGCCGGATGCAGTTTTGCGTAGAGGTGCGGATTGCTTTCTTCGATCCGCAACAGGTAACGGTGGGCTCCAGCCTCCCGCCAGCGGCGATAAACTTCTTCTGTCTGCTCGCCGAGAGAGAGCGTTACACCCAGTTTTCCGCCGGAAAAATCCCGGATCCGGAGCAGGATCCTTTCGATCAGGGCAGTGTGGGCTTCCGATTCGATCTCACCGGATTGGATGGCGATGGAGCCGTAGCGGGCATCATACGCCCATTTTGCCATACGGATAACAGAATCTTCATCCAGTTGGAAACGTGCAGTATTGCAGTTGCTTTTCCGGATCCCGCAGTAGAGACAATCCTTACTGCAGAGATTCCCCATCTCGATCAGACCGCGCAAACTGACCCGTTTTCCGATCGTACGGAGTTTGACTTCGTACGCAGCACGGAATAGTTCCTCCGGCTCCGTACAGAGCAGGAGGCTGGTCAGTTCCTCCCGGTTCAGCGCACGGGGGGAACTTTTTGCTTTTTTCAGCAGGGCGTTCACAGGGTATCCGCTGCGATCTTCACGCAGACTTTCCGGACGGAGGAGGGACCTGCCGCTGCAGACTGGACTTTACCCCAGTGAGCATCACCGGGGAAGAAGACAGCAAACATTCCGGGTTTCATTTCCAGACGGGCAAGCTCCGTCTTTTCCGGGATCTGCAGAAAAGCAGCGTCATTTTCCGGATTATACGGTGTTTCTTCCGGGATCGTTTCCCCGCAGGGGGTCCAGGCGAGAACTTCTGTGCCGGAGATCGTGTACTGGATATCGATATATTTCCGGTGTACTTCCAGTTTTGGCGGTTCGCCCGGAACTGTGTCATAGCTCTGGACCATAGCATAGACTTTGCGTCCATCCAGTTCGTAGGTGCCGTCCGGAGTGGTGTCGGTCAGTTGTTCCAGAAAAGCGAATGCCTTGTCGAAAGAATCAGCGAGTGTGACTTTCTTCCGGTTTTTGATGTGATCACAGATCATAATTACTTCCCGCAGCATTTTTTGAATTTTTTGCCGGAACCGCAGGGGCAGGGATCGTTTCTGCCGATTTTGGGTTCCACGCGAATGAAGGGGTGCTGGGCAACGAGCTGACCATCGTAGAAGAACCAGTCGTCCTTGACTTTCTTGAATTCCGCCAGTTCATGGTGTTCCAGTTTTACGCCCCGGTCGGCATAAGTTGCAATGAATTCAACATAACCGGTGTCCGCTTTTTCGGGATCGTCGGCGGTCTTGATGATTTCCAGACCGAGCCAATCGGATTTTTTTGACCAGTTTTCGATTTCGCCGCGATCGTTTTCTTCCCGTTTTTCCTTGTGCGTGGAATCAATGATGAAGTCGATTTCTGTTTTTGCGTATGCAGAGTAGCGGGCGCGCATGAGTTCTTCCGGCGTGGCTGCTTTGCGTTCTCCGGCGATGACCGGTTTGCAGCATTCTTCATAGTTTTTTCCGGAACAGCACGGGCAGAGATTTTCGTTCATTTTTCTGTTTCTCCTTCAAATACAGTTGTAATTTAGCATGAATTGAAATGTAATTTGAGTATAATACGCTATTTTTTTAAAAAATCAAATAAAGTTTGGTTGCAAAGCGCATAATTTTGTGTTATAATACCGGAGCGGAAAAAGAAAACACCAGTTGAGAAAGGATTTTTTATGAAAAAACAGCGCAGAAAACGCAACTGTTTTACTTTGGTCGAATTGATGATGGTGCTTGTTGTGATCCTGATCCTTGTATCTGTCGGGATCCTGGTGGCACCTTTGATTACACGGCAGGCATCCGAAGCAAAAACAAAGGCTTTGATGAGTATGATCGAAAATGCGATCGAAGAATACAAAAACTCCAACCTGAATGGCGGTAATTATCCCGTTTCCCCGGATATGTATGACAGCGCATATAAGACGCAATATACGCCGTTCTTTATTGATGATTATGACATCACAGATCGTAATGAGGAAAGTACCGGTAACATCAAAAATAATATGATCCAGTTTTTTGAGATCGAACAGCTGAAGAGCAACTTGGCTTATGACCCCAAAGTTGACTTGCAGTATGTAACGGACGGTTTCGGTATGCCTTTCCTTTATATGGCACCCGGTTACCGCATGAACGGAAGTTATGACCTGATCTCCACCGGGGCAAATATGCTGCCGGGTAACGGCGAAGGTAAGAAAAAGCCTGATACCCGCTGGCAGGAAGGGCGTATTTCAGTGGAAGACAAGCGGGAAACAAAGTATTCCGAACAGCTTGGCGAAGGGGATGACCTCGCCAATTTCAAAGCCCGGTAATTCAGTCTTGACAGCAACTTGAAAGATAAACATATATACAATATACAGGAGAAACAAAATGAAGCAGAAAAAAACGTTTACTCTCATTGAAATCCTGACCGTCATTGCGGTCATCGGGATCCTTGCCGGTTTGATCTTCCCTGCTTTGCTGGCAGTGCAGAACAACAGCCGCCGTACAAAAACAGAAACGATCCTTACCGGTGTCAATACTGCGATCCGCGTATTCAAGGGAGACTACAATATGCTGCCGACCATCGGTGGTACGATCCCCGTGCGTGTCGGCGCCTGGGGCGGTAACATCGACCGGATCAAACCCACGGAAGAATATTATACTTTCTTTGATATTCTGACTTATAAAGATCACTCGAAGAACGGCTCCAGCGCCAGTCAGGTTTCTGACGCTGTAAAGGATGTCAACACAAAAGCAAAACAGTATCTTGACCCGCCGCCGAACTACTTTAAGAAAGATGATAACCTCAACAGCGTCCGTGATGCCTGGAATCGTCCGATCGTTGTGTTTCTGGATGATGATGCAGACGGAACTGTGGAAGTGGAAAGCTCCTATGCCCATGGTGATGATGTGTTCGGTGGCGACTCGGTGGCAATTTCGCTCGGAAATCAGAACACGGAACGTTTCGATAAGGCAGATAAGGCAGCCTTTATCACGATCAAGTAAGAAAAGCGCAGAAATGTGCAGATCATAAACAAGCAAGATAAGGATGATTGAAACATGATTAAGATCGGATTAAGCTCTTACAGTATGAGCCGTGCCATCAACGATGGCCGCATGGATGTATTTCAGGTAATGGATTACATTGTGGAGAACGGCGGTAAGCACATGGAGATCGTTCCCTGCGGGAAATTGATCCTGAATGGAAATAACGAACTGATCGACCAGATCGTTGCCCATGCCAAAAAGATCGGTCTGGAACTCTCCAGTTACACGATCGGTGCAAACTTCGCCCTCGAAAACCCGGAAGATGTCCGCAAGGAGATCGACCGCGTGAAAACCGAGATTGATGTTGCTGCCCGCCTCGGTGTCAAGCGTATGCGTCATGATGCCGGTTGGCTGCCTGCAGATCAGGCAAGCTATGCCAATTTTGAAAAGCATTTGCCCACGGTTGTCGCTGCATTCCAGGAACTGGCAGATTATGCCAAAACATTCGGCATTGTGACCAGCCTTGAAAATCACGGGTATCTTTTCCAGGGCAGTGAACGCGTGCAGCGTGTGGTCCTTGCGGTCAATCGTGAAAACTTCCGGACAACTCTGGACGTTGGTAACTTCCTGTGTGCCGATGAAGATCCGGTCATCGCAGCAATGAACAACCTGCCTTTTGCATCCTTCATCCATTTCAAGGACTTCTATGTCCGCAAGAATCCGCCTACCGGCGAAGGCTATTTCGGCAGTCTTCACGGCAGATTCCTGCGTGGTGCAGTGACCGGCGAAGGTGATGTGGATCTGCCTGCAATCGTCAAGCTGATCAAGAATTCCGGTTATGACGGCTTCCTCTCCATCGAATATGAAGGCGCAGAAGACTGCGTGACCGCTTGCGTCCGTGCCCTCAAGAATGTCTATGCGCTCTTTGAGCAGAACTGACAGCACCCGCTGATTTCAGCTGATACAAAAAAAGAAAGCAGCATTCCGGCGAGCCGGAGTGCTGCTTTTTTGTGCTTTTTTCATTCGTGTTGCGGAAGTCTGCACGGACGGCAGTTCCGTATTGTTGTTTAACCTTTGACATGGAACCGGTGCTTCTTCCGGTTGTCATACTCCAGCTGCGTGAGCCCTTCTTTCAACAATTCACGCGCGCGTTTGATCCGGGTTTTGACCGTGTTGATCGGTACTCCGGTCGCCAGGGCGATCGCTTCGTACGACATCTCCTGCTGATGACGCAGCAGCAGAGATTCACGGAACTTTTCCGGAAGAGCATTGATAATGGCTGCGATGTCATTTTCCAACTCGTGAGTTTCCAGTTCCTGATCCGGCTGCATGGTTACATCCGGCAGATCAATATCCTGCTGCGGTCCGGTCTGATCCAGATCGTTCAACTGGGGAGCAGAGAGGCTGATGTGCAGTCCCATCCCGCGCCGTTTGTTCCAGTGAAAACGGTTTCTTGCCAGATTCATCGTAATCCGGTGCATCCAGGTTTCAAAACTGGAATCGCCACGGAAAGAAGGAAATGCTTTGTATGCGCGTATGAACGCATCCTGCACCACTTCTTCGGCATCCTGTTTGTTTTCCAGCAGCATATACGCCACCCGGTAGAGTTTTGCTGAGTAGAGTTCCACAAGTCCGTCGAATGCGGACATGTCACCGTTGCGGAATGCAGCAAGTAGCTCTTCTTCTTTTGCCTTTACTTGAGTGTCCATTTCGCCCCTCCTTTTTTAGGGTTTCTTTTAGTAAGGTCTTCGTTTGCGTTTCCCCTCGCAATACTGTTGACAAAAAATATAACGCATGAAAAACGCACTTTCAAGAGGAAAAAATCAAAAAATTTAAAAAAAATTCAAAAAAAGTTGAAATACATTTGCGAAAATAAAAAGATGTGCTAAAGTAATAGCAATAAAGTTTCCAAATGATAAAAACAAACAAGAAACGAACGGAAGAGACACAAATGGGTAACCTGAGAAAAAAACGCCGTCGCAAGATTGCTCAGCACAAACGCAAAAAAATGCTGAAGTCTTTGCGCCATAAGAACAAATAATTGTTCGGCACAAATGTTCGGGAGATTTCGCCTCATTTTGCGGGATCTCCCTATTTTTTTTTCTGCTCATTCCGGATGTCCGGCGAAAGGGGGAAATATGAAGTTCAATTTCAAAATCCTGATAGCACAAGTTTGTGTTGCAGCTGCCTCTTTTTGTGCAGCAGAACCGCATTACTATGCTGATTATACGGACGAGGCGCCTGTTGAAATCCTGCAGCCGGCAGCTGCGGATGATCCTGCGTACCGGCAGTGGCAGATCCGTTTCGCTGATGCCTGTGCGCTTCTTATGGGAGAGGATATTGCAAAACACGCTGAAGCAAGAAAGATCCTTTATGCTCTGCTGGACGAACGGCCGGACTCCGGAGAAGTGCTGAACTTGTTGAGCGTCCTCTTCAAGGCGGATCCTGCCGCTCAAAAGGAAATACGGGAAAAAGTGACTTTTCTGGTGCAAAAGCATACCCGTTCCATTCCGCTGAATCAATTTATTCTGGAACAGGAACTGCTCACTTCCGATGCGTTGCTGTGGGGGGCAGATTTCCTTAAAAATGCACTGAAACTTTACACGGAAGATCCCAAGACGATTGCCAGTGAGGAAATGGGGGCTGAACACGTACTGGATATCCTGCTGCTTTCCTGCGTGTGGAGTGTTGAGAGGCAGGACCCGGAACTTGCTGCGCTGATGCGCCGCTGCAGCAAAGAGCACAACTGGATCGATGATGCTGGACTTGAGCAGTTGCGATTTCAGATCAGCCTCATCCGGTCTCTGATTGCCTACCCATTGTTTCATGTGGCGCAGGGAAAAATAGAGATCCTTTCCTATTATAAGAAACTCCGCTCCCGTTATCTGGAGATGATCCTGAAGGATGGATTGGATACTCTTGACCCCGGAAATGATCGTACGCCGCATCTTGTTCTTTGTGCGCAGCTCGTTTCCGGAGAGCACCGGACGGATTTTATTGCAGATTTGGAAAAATCACTCAAAAAGCAGCCCCGTCAGACAGGAAAAACGGAGTTGCTGGCAATCTTTTATGCGTTCAGTAACCGGTATGATGATGCAATCGCTCTGATGCAGACTTACTTGAAAAATTCCGAACAGAAAGACCGAAGTATGATCCTGTTGAATGCTGAGATCCTGGATCGGGTAAAACGCTGGGATGATCTGCTTGTGTTTATGGATGAATACTTCAAATATCTGCCGGAAAAAGCCGGAGTCGAATTCTGTTTACAGCAGGTCCGGATCTTCCTGAAAAATAAAGATCTGATCCGGGCGGCTGCCATATTGAAACATCTGAAGAGTTTTCAGGCATTGTCAGGGCGGATCCAGATCCTGGTACAGGCACAAAGGTTTGCTGAGGCATATACGCTCCTGAAAGAACAGGCGCTTCCCCGGTATGCTGCCGGTGAACGGTCGGCAGATCCGCAGCAGGAACAGGCGTTCCTTATGACGGCATCTGCTTTGGGGGATATGTATAAAGATTTTGCTCTGACTGAAAAACTTTATCTGATCTGGCTGAAAGATCATCCGGAAGATCCTCTTATCCTGAATAACCTGGCATACACCTACGCAATTCAGAATGTGAAACTGGATCAGGCTTACCGGATGAGTTCTGCCGCATTGAAAGCAGAACCCGGCAACGGAGCATATATGGATACGATGGCGTGGATCCTGTACCGGCAGAAAAAGTATAAGGAGGCAGCGGCTGCGATCGAAAAGGCAATTGCCATGTTCGATGGAAATGATACCGAAAGCGTGGAGGTACTGCATCATGCAGGAGATATTTATCTGGCGCTTGGGGACAAACTGCAGGCAAAATTGTATTGGCTCCGTGCTTTGAAGGCGCTGAAAGACATGGAGGTTCAGATGAAAATTAAAAATGAATCAGAAATAAAACAGATTCAGAACAAACTGAATAAACTGAAGGAAAAATCTGAAAAATGAGTGCAATCCTCAACTTCTTTAATTCCATTCCCATTACCGCACGTGTGGTGGTCCTACTCTGCTGCTCCAACCTTTTTATGCTTTTTGCGTGGTACGGGCATTTGCGGAGCCTGAAAGAAAAACCGTACATCATTGCTTTGCTGGTCAGCTGGGGGATCGCCTTTTTTGAATATACACTGATGATCCCGGCAAACCGTCTTGGCGCAACGCAGTTTTCTCTGGCGCAACTCAAGATCATGCAGGAAGTCATTACTCTTGCCGTGTTCGTTCCTTTTGCCCTTCTTTATATGAAGGAAAAGTTCTCGTGGGACTTCGTTTGGGCGGGGCTCTGCCTTTGCGGAGCAGTTTATTTCATGTTCAGAAAGGCGATATTTTGATTTTTTTTAGAGAAGTTGCAAAAAAAAACTTGCAAAAATGCAAAGTGCAAGTATATTATTGTTTCGAGTGCTGAAAAAAACTAAGACATTAAGGACATAAGGCTACTATGGAAAAAGCGAAAAAAACAGAAATCATGCAGAAGTTCGCACGTAAAGAAGGCGATGTCGGTTCTCCGGAAGTCCAGATCGCTGTTCTTACCGAGAAGATCGCCGAACTTACCGAACACATGCGCGCAAACAAGAATGACCACAGCTCCAGACGCGGTCTGATGATGATGGTCAACAACCGCAAGAAACTTCTCAAGTACCTCGCAAAAGAAGATCATGCGAAGTATATTGAGATCTCCACTGCCCTCGGTATCCGTGGTCAGAAGTAAGTGCGGAATCTCCATTGCGCAAATGCCCGTAAGGGCTCTGGACAGGCTGTCACCGGCAGAGAAAAGCGGTAATATACACCGTTTTTTGCAGGTGGCGGCTTGATTCGTATTCACGGTTCGCCGTGATTTGGTAAAAACAACTGAAACAAGTTCAGGACTCCGGTTGTCGGAGACTTGAAAAAATTGCCGGACGGTCCGGTGATGAAAAAATGGTATGATCGTGGGTGAAACCGCAATTTTTGTGGAATCCGGCGACATCAGGGTTCGGGTGCAGGAACATTCGAGCATTGGTGTCGCGGTTCCGCCGGAAAAGCGGCAGTCGCGAAGAGCAGTTTTTTCAATCCCGACCAACTGTCCGGCAGAAACATACACCCGGGTGCGCAAGTGCCCAAAGAAGAAGGAGGCATGATTATGCCGGAAACAACTGTTACGATCAACATCGGTCCGGGCAAGGACATCACCCTTGGCACCGGCAAGCTCGGCGGGCTGGCAAACGGTCAGTGTACGGTCCGTCTCGGTGACACTGTGGTTTTCTCTGCTGCCTGCTCCGGCGCAGCGAAAAAAGGTCAGGATTTCTTCCCCCTGCAGGTCGATTACCGCGAAAAATTCTCTGCTGCCGGCAGATTCCCCGGCGGCTACATCAAACGGGAAGGCAGACCTTCCGACAAGGAAATCCTGATCTGCCGTATGGCGGACCGTCCGATCCGTCCCCTGTTCCCCGAAGGCTTCTTTGATGAAGTTCAGGTCTGCGGTCTGCTTCTCGCAGCGGACGGCATCAATGACGGCGACGTTCTCTCCATGCTCGGCGCATCCTGTGCGCTGTGCCTTTCCGATCTGCCGTTCCAGGGCCCCATCGGTGCTCTCCGCGTGGGCATGATCAATGGTGAATACATCGCCAACCCCACCAACGAAGAAATGGAAAAGAGCAGCATCGAGCTGGTCTATGCCGGTCTGCCGGATAAAGTCATCATGATCGAAGGCGAAGCCAAAGAATGCAGCGAAGCCGAACTGGAAGGCGCTATGCGCTTTGCCAATGAGATCGTGAAGAAAATGTGCGCGGCCCAGGTGGAACTCATGGAAAAAGCCGGTCGCCCCAAGAAAGATCCGGAACTGCACATCGTGCCGGAAGATATGGCTGCTGCGCTCAAGTCCGTTACCGGCGAAAAGCTGGAAAATGCCTGCCTGATCCCGGGCAAGGAAGCCCGCATGAAAGCGCTGGATGAGATCCAGGCGGAAGCGGTGGAAGCCCTCAAGGCGGAATACGAAGAAAAGTATGGCGAAGAAGACTTCATGTTCTTCCTGAAGATGGGCTTTGACAAGCTCGTCCAGAAGATCATCCGTACCGCCATTCTCGAAAAAGGCTATCGTCCGGACGGTCGTGGCGTGACGGATCTCCGCCCCCTGACTGCCGATGTGAACGTGCTGCCGGTGGTTCATGGCAGCGGTCTCTTCCGTCGTGGTGAAACGCAGGCGCTGGTCATTGCCACCCTCGGCGGTCCCCAGGACGCACAGGAAACGGACCTCATCACCGGCGGTGTCTCCACCAAGAAATTCTATCTGCACTACAACTTCCCCAACTACAGTGTGGGCGAAGTGGGCAGAATTGCCGGTCCGGGCAGACGTGAGATCGGTCACGGCAATCTGGCGGAACGCTCTGTGAAGCAGGTCATTCCGGCGGACTTCCCGTACACGATCCGCTGCGTGTCTGAAATTATGTCCTCCAACGGTTCCACCTCCATGGCTTCTGTCTGCGGCGCTACGCTCGCCCTGATGGATGCCGGTGTGCCCATCAAGAGCCCGGTCGTGGGTATTTCCTGCGGTCTGGTGACGGATGATACCGGCAAGGAACTGATCCTGACGGACATCATCGGTGCGGAAGACCATTACGGCGACATGGACTTCAAGGTCTGCGGTACGCTGGATGGTATCACCGGTTTCCAGCTGGACCTGAAGCTCCCCGGTATCTCCATTGATACCCTTGCTCGCGCTATGGCGCAGAACAAGGAAGCCCGCGCCAAGATCCACGGCGTTGTGCGTGACTGCATCCCGGCTCCCCGTCCGGAACTCAGCCCCCGCGCTCCCCAGATGGAAGTTGTCAAGATCAATCCGGATAAGATCGGCGCCCTCATCGGTACCGGCGGCAAGAACATCAAGGAAATCACGGAAAGCACCGGCGCTCAGGTTGATATTGCCGACGATGGTTCCGTGAGCATCCTCGCCCAGAACAAGGCTGTTCTGGAAGAAGTCAAGCGCAAAGTCCAGTTCTACACTGCGGAAGCCGAGATCGGCAAGATCTACCGCGGCGTGGTCAAGACCGTCCGCGACTTCGGTGCATTTGTGGAAATCCTCCCCGGTCAGGATGGTCTGCTCCATATCTCCGAAATGGCAAACTATCGCGTCCAGCAGGTCTCCGATATCTGCAAGGAAGGCGACTACCTGACGGTGAAGGTCATCGACATCGAAAAGGGCAGCGGCAAGATCCGTCTCAGCCGTAAAGCCGCGCTGGATGAACTGGATAAATAAGATCCTGTTCTGATCGCAGAATCCCAAACGCCGGACCGTAAAAAGTCCGGCGTTTTTTCGTGCCGGAAAAAAGATTTTTTATGGTTTTGTTTGACGCGCCGTACCTTAGTGTCGCCGGGGAAAAGTTCCCCGGTGATCCGAACGGGTCTGTTTTTGACGGGCGACCAGTCGCATGAATGGGGGTAGGGGGGAGCCGTCAAAAACAGGGGGTGCAAAGCACCCTCCTACTTGTGCCGCCCAACTCAACTTCGTTTCGTCGCGGCACGAAGGGATTTCTTTGCCGCATGGTTCGGACAATTCGGACAGCAAGGCACTTTTCAGTCATCCCGTTTTTTCGGCCTTCTCATAATAAATCAGCCCTTTGGGCTGTTCGCAGTACATGGGTGTCGGAAGGTAGGCGCCTTTTTTTCGGTTCATTTGTTTTTTGCGCCTTGATTCTTTCCGGTTCTGTGATATATTACTGTCTTTAAAGAATGAATATCATTTTTTCTCAACATAAAACCAACCGTTAAGGAGCAAAACAATGGAAATCTCTCCGCTGCAGGCTGCCCGCAAAGCGTACAGCCCGAAACTGCCCGCCGCACTTCGCAATGGTGCATCCGTCAATGTGATCAAAGGCAACCCGCTGCCGGCATTTGCCGACACGGAAAAGATCGCAGCCCTCTTCCCCACCACCAGCAATATGCCGGACCTGACTTTTGCAGCCGGTAACGGTGAAAAGCTGGCGAACCCGATCAATGTGGGTGTGATCCTCTCCGGCGGTCAGGCCCCCGGCGGTCACAACGTTATCGCCGGTATCTACGACGGTATCAAGAGCCTGAACCCGGCTTCCAAGCTCTACGGTTTCAAGGGCGGTCCCAGCGGTCTGGTCGATAACGAATATGTCGAAATCACGGATGACTTCATGGATGCCTACCGCAACACCGGCGGGTTCGATATGATCGGCTCCGGCAGAACCAAACTGGAACTGCCCGAACAGTTCGACAAGGGCGCCATCAATGCACAGGCTCTCGGCATCTCCGCCATCGTTATTATCGGCGGTGACGACTCCAACACCAACGCCTGCCTGCTGGCTGAATACTACAAGGCGAAAAACGTGCCCATCCAGGTCGTCGGCTGCCCGAAGACCATCGACGGTGACCTGAAGAACAGCTTTATCGAAACCTCCTTCGGTTTCGACACCGCCAGCAAAGTTTACAGCGAAGTTATCGGCAACATTGCCCGTGACGCCAACTCTGCCAAGAAATACTGGCACTTCATCAAGCTGATGGGCCGTTCCGCTTCCCACATCACGCTGGAATGTGTGCTCAAGACCCACGTGAACCTGGCTCTCATCTCCGAAGAAGTCGAAGCAAAGAAGCAGACGCTCTCCGAAATCGTTGACAACATTGCCAAGATGGTCGCAGCCCGTTCCGCCAACGGCGAAAACTTCGGTGTTCTGCTGATCCCGGAAGGTCTGATCGAATTCATCCCGGAAATGAAGATCCTGATCGCGGAACTGAACGATGCTCTTGCCAAGAACGCAGAAGAATTTGCCAAGATCGTGGACAACGCCGACAAGCTGGCATTCGTCACCGGTCTGCTTTCCCCCGCCTCCGCCGCTGTCTTCTCCAGCCTGCCGGATGTGATGCGCCTCCAGCTCTCCATGGACCGCGACCCCCACGGCAACGTGCAGGTCTCCCAGATCGAAACGGAAAAACTGCTGGCTGAACTGGTCAAGAAGCGTCTTGCCGAAATGAAGAAAGCCGGTGAGTTCAAGGGCAAATTCTCCGCTCTGACCCACTTCTTCGGCTACGAAGGCCGCTGCTCCGCTCCCTCCAACTTTGACGCGGACTACTGCTATGCTCTCGGTTACAACGCCGCCGCCATCATCGGTTCCGGCGCAACTGCCTATATGTCCTATGTCAGCGGTCTCACGAAGCCCGCAGCCGACTGGAAAGCCGGTGCCGTGCCTCTGACCGCCATGATGAACGTGGAACGCCGTCACGGTGCAGACAAGCCCGTGATCCGCAAGGCTCTGGTTGAACTGGATGGCAAGCCCTTCAAGGCTTATGCCGCTGTCCGTGAAGAATGGGCTGTGAAGACCTCCTTCGTCTATCCGGGTCCCATCCAGTACTTCGGTCCTGCTGAAGTCTGTGACATCACCACGGAAACCCTCCGCATCGAACACGAATAAGTGGAGACACACGCCATGCCCGAACAGAACAACGGCGGAATGGATGTCCGCAAGGTCGCCGAACTGGCGCGTCTGGATCTTGATCCCGCGCTGACGGAGCGCCTCCAGAAAGAAATGGAAGCGATCGTCGGTTACGTGGAAATGCTGAACGAACTGGATGTGACCGGGATCGAACCCACAGCACACGCAGTGGAACGGGTCAATGTGCTGGCAAAAGATATTGCCGGTACCCCGTTCAGCCGGGAAGCGATGCTTGCCAACGCTCCGGATACCGTCAACGAAGAACTGGTGAAGGTTCCGCAGGTCCTTCCCGGGGAGGGCATGGCATGATGTTCAATCCGAAAATTACACTTCGTGAAGCCGCTGAACTTCTGAGCAGCGGCAAGATCACCTCCGTGGAACTGACGCAGGGATTTATTGACCGGATCAACGCCGTTGAACCGCAGATTGGCGCATTGCTTGCAGTGGATGCCGAACTGGCTCTTGCCGCTGCTGCTGAATCCGATGCCCGCCGGGCGGCGGGTGCGCCTCTCAGCGAATACGATGGGATCCCGGTAACGCTCAAGGACAACATCTGCGCCAAAGGACAGCAGTGTTCCTGCGCCTCCAAGATCCTGAAGGACTTTGTCTCCCCGTACGATGCCACGGTGACGACCCGTTTGCGTGAAGCCGGTTTTGTGCTGCTCGGCAGAGCCAATATGGACGAATTCGCCATGGGGTCCTCCTGCGAAAACAGCGCATACCTCAAGACGAAAAACCCGTGGGATACGGAACGGGTCCCCGGCGGCAGTTCCGGCGGATCTGCTGCGGTCGTTGCGGCGAACGAAAGTGTGATCGCGCTCGGTTCGGATACGGGCGGATCCATCCGTCAGCCTGCGTCCTTCTGCGGCGTTGTGGGTCTGAAGCCGACTTACGGGCGGGTGTCCCGTTCCGGTCTGGTGGCGTTTGCATCGTCTCTGGACCAGATCGGTCCGATCGCCAAGACGGTTTACGATGCTGCCGCCATGCTGGATGTGATTGCCGGAGAAGACCCGATGGACTGCACCAGCCTGCCGCAGGAAAAGGAAAGCTTTGCCGCAGATCTGGTGGAGTTTGAAAAACTGCCCCGTCTGGACGGTGTGAAGATCGGTCTGCCGGAAGAATACCTGAGTGTGGAAGGGGTTGCTCCGGGCGTGACCGCCGTTTTTGAACAGGCGAAGAAGATCTTTACGGATCTGGGCGCGGAATTTGTGTCCGTTTCCCTGCCGCACACCAAATATTCCATGGCGTGCTATTACATTGTAGCTCCTGCGGAAGCCAGTGCGAACCTTGCCCGTTTCGACGGGATCCGTTACGGCTACCGCAGCCCGGAAGCGAAGAGCATCGATGAAACTTACTTCATGTCCCGCGGCGAAGGCTTCGGCATGGAAGTTGCCCGCCGTATCATGCTTGGTACTTATGTGCTGAGCAGCGGGTATTACGATGCCTACTACCTGAAAGCGCAGAAGGTGCGTACCCTTCTGCGTAACGACTTTGTGGAAGCGTATAAGAAGTGCGATCTGATCCTGACGCCGGTCAGCCCGGTGCCGCCGTTCAAGTTCGGTGAAAAGTCCGATCCGCTCCAGATGTACCTTTCCGACATCTTCACGACTGCGCTGAATCTTTCCGGCGACTGCGGGATCAGTGTTCCGGCGGGTCTGGATGCCGAAACAAAAATGCCGGTGGGGATCCAGTTGATGGCACCCGCCATGGCGGAGAAACGCCTGCTCCGTGCAGCACGCGCCTTTGAGATCGCGTGTCCCGCGCTGGATGGCACTCCCGCCGTATAACAACAGCAAAGAAGGAGGCTGCCGTGAAAAACGTGAAAAGACTGTTGACCGTTCTGTTCCTTTTTACGGCAGGACTTCTCTCTGCGCTGGAGATCGAAAGTCTGCTCAGCCCGGAACTGGTGAAAAAAGATGCCGTTCTGTTGAAGTCGGGCAAGCCTGTGCCGGCTCCCGAACACACGGTGATCCTGTTCTTCGATGCGCTGGCGCCGCAGACTCAAACCATCCTTGAGATGGCAGACTCCATTCCCAATCTGGTGGGTGGTAATGTTGCTGTCCTTGCTGTTGCCCGGAATACGAAAGATGTTGCAGCCGATGCACTCCGCACGTTCCGTCCGGAAAATCTCCTTCTTCTGACGGAGAACGATCAGAAGACCGTGTTCAAAGAATATGCGTTCGGAGAGGTCATCATTCCCTTTGCCGTGGTCATCGACAAGGAGGATACGGTTTTGTGGAAAGGTGCACCCACCGACATCGAAAGCACCTTGAAACGGATCCGCAACGGAAAATACAGCCGTCAGACCCAGATGAAGATCGAACAGTTCCGCAACGATCTGCAGAGCGGCGTTCAGTCCGGCTTGCCGGAAGTGATCCTGCGTGCGGCTGACGGGATCCTGGCGCTCGATCCCGCCGATACCATTGCCATTCAGGCGAAACTTTATGTGCTGCAGGGACGCAACCGCACCGATCTGGCAAAGGCATTTCTGCAGGAACGGGTGAAGGCGGTCCCCGATGATCTGACACTCCGGATCGTACTGCTCAACTTCCTCATCCAGAGCGGCGACCGGGCGGGTTTCCGCACTGCCTTTACGGAAACAGCCGGAAAAAATTGGGGCTTCGGCGGCACTTCCCGGTTGTTGTCTTTTGTGTTGGAAAATGCCCCCTTTGCGTGGCTGCCGATGAAAGAAGTCCAAAAGTGCGCATGGACTCTTGCGTACAACAGTAACCGGGTGGCGCTGCATTGCGCTTTGCGGGCGCAAGTTGCCTATCTCTGCGGGGATGTTGATGCCGCGATCAAACTGCAGCAGAAAGCTGTCGCACGGCAGCCGGACAACGCAGATTTTGCGGACGTGCTGGCATACTATCAGTCCATCAAGGCGCTGCAGAAAAAATGACCCGGATCATTCATTTTGCCGACAGCCACGAAGAAGCCGTGTTTCCCCGCGGACTGGATAAGCGTGTGCTGGGCTATTGCAACAGCCATTTCAAACGGCGTTTTCAGCACAAACAGGAGCTGCTGGATCAGGCGGTCCAACGGATGATCGCGGAAAAACCGGATGCTGTTCTTTTTACCGGCGATGCGGTCAGCACTGCCGCCCCTGCGGAATTTGCAGCGGCGCTGCCTCATTTTCTGCCGTTGATCAAGGCGGAGATCCCGTTTTTCTGTACTGCCGGAAACCATGATGTTTATGTGAAAAATAAAAAATGCCGTGCGGCGATGGAATCCTTCTATTCCGCCCTCGGAAACGGCGATGTGGATCAGCCCCGCTGTGTCCGGATCGGGACTGGAAATGATGCGGTGCGTCTGCTGCTGCTGCCGGAATCCCGTCCCACCCTGCCGTGGCTGTCCTGTGGATATTTGAGTGATGAAAGCGTGTCTCTTGCGGTCGCAGAGGCAGAGAAAAGTGATACGGCTCCGTTGATCCTTGGTGGGCATTTTCCTGTCCGGGAATGTACCTGGCGCAGGGGGTTGCGTCAGGCGGAAAAACTGCGTCAGCTGCTGGCGGAAGGGAAGATCGCATACTCCCTTTGCGGACACGTTCACAGTCCGTCGGAGGAAGGCCGGGAAGTGATTGCCGGATCGGTTACCCGGTATGGCATTATGACGGATCTCCGGTGCGAAAACGGCGCGGTTCAGATCGGGCGGATCCGGCTGTAAAATATATTTTGTCATCAAAAAATCCGTTTCAAACTTTTCTTTTCTGCTTGAAAAATCAGCATTTTGCAAGTATAATAGTACAGTATGCTTGTACTTATGATCAGGAGAAAAATATGGAAAACCGGCTGAAATCGAGATTGGAAAACGGGGTGGCTGTTTTTGACGGCGCAATGGGGACGGAACTTTACAAGAAAAACTTTTTTGTCAATACGTCCTATGAAAGTTTGTGCCTGAACAACGGAGATGCGGTGCGGTCGATCCATGTGGCTTACCGTGATGCCGGAGCGGAGATCATCACCACGAATACTTACGGAGCCAACTTTAACAAACTCAATAAGTTCGGTTTTGGCGACAAGGTGGCGGAGATCAACCGCGCGGGCGTTGCGCTTGCCCGGAAAGCTGCCGGTCCGGACCTGCTGGTAGCAGGGGATATCGGACCTGTCGGGGAGCTGCCGCAGGGTATTGAATACGACCGGAAACAGAAATCTGCGATCCTGCAGGAACAGCTGGCTGTTCTGGCGGCAGAGTCCTGCGATTTTATTCTGTTTGAGTCCTTCTCGACAAAAGACGATATTCTTGTGATGCTGGATGCGGTCCAGTCTCTTGAACTGGAAAAACCGTATATGCTCAGCTGTAAATTTGACGAAAAAGCGCTGCTTTCGGATGGTACCGGTGCTGTGGAGGTTTTTGAACTTCTCAAGGCTGCTCCGATCCAGCCGACCGCCTTCGGGATCAACTGCGGAGTGGGACCGGAACCCATGCTTTTTGTGGTGGAAAAGATCGTTTCCATCTCGCCGTATCCGGTGATCGTCCAGCCCAATGCCGGTTCCCCAAAAACGGTGGACGGGCGTATGATCGCCATGTGCAGTCCGGAATATTTTGCCACGTATGCCATGCGTTATGTGGCGCTGGGCGTCAAAGGTGTCGGCGGCTGCTGCGGGACAACGCCGGAAGATATTGCCAATCTTGCCCGCTGGGTCCATCCCATGGCGAAGACCCTGACGCAGAAGGATATTTTTACGGAAAAAACAGAAGCTGCCCCGCAAGAGGAGTTCCCCGTTGCGCAACGTTCCACCTTTGCAGAAAAACTGATGGCGGGTAAGTGGGTGACCAATGTGGAGATTGTGCCGCCTCAGGGATACCAGCTGGAACAGACGATCGAAAAGGCGAAGATCTGCCGGGATGCGGGCTTTGATGCCATCAATATTCCGGATGGTCCCCGTGCTTCCTCCCGACTTTCCACACTGGTGACTGCGTATCAGATCCAGGCGCAGGCGGGGATCGAAGCGATTTTGCACCAGTGCTGCCGTGATAAGAATCTGATCGGGATGCAGGCGGAACTGCTTGGCTGTGCCCAGTTGAATGTGAATAATATTCTTTTCATTACCGGTGATCCTCCGAAACTGGGGGCGTATCCCTTTGCATCGGGTGTGTTTGACCTGGATTCGATCGGGATGCTGAAGCTGCAGAAACGCCTGAATCAGGGGCTGGATGTGGCAGGAAAAAGCATCGGCACGGTGACAAAAGCCTTTATGGGGGCAGGTGCTGATCCCAATGCTTTGGATATGGAACGGGAGATCCGCCGTACCCGGGAAAAAATTCAGGCGGGCGCCCAGTTTATCATCACTCAACCGGTCTTTGATGTGGAACCGCTGCTGCGCTTTATGGATGCCGTTCCTGAACTCGCCACTACGCCGCTGATCGCCGGGATCTGGCCCCTTGCCAGCCTGCGGAATGCAGAATTTATGAAGGCGGAAGTACCGGGCGTGGTGGTGCCGGATGCCATTATCGAACGGATGGGCAGACCCGCCACGAAGGAAGATCAGCGCAAAGTCGGGATCGAAATTGCCCGTGAAGCCATTGCGGCGATCCGTGACCGGGTGGCAGGTGTACAGGTGAGTGCGCCCTTCGGTAATGTGAATACCGCGATTGCAGTAGCGCAGGATTAAGCCCACTTTCTTCAGGAAAAAGGAAAAAAATACCTTGTAAAACAACACATTCCCGTGTATATTATAAAAATCGTCACGAAAGAGACATTAAGTAAAACCTCAAAGTCAAAAGCAAGAAAGGAACTTTGAACATGACGAAACGTGATTTGGTTGTCCGTATTGCCGCAGAGACTGGTCTGATTCAGCAGGATGTTGCGGTTGTTGTCCAGAAATCTTTGGACTATATTGCAGATGAGCTTGCCGCCGGCAAGACGATCGAACTGAGAAATTTTGGTGTGTTTGAAGTGAAAGAACGCAAAGGCAGAACGGGCAGAAACCCGCACAAGCCGGAAATCGCCGTTCCCATTCCGGATCGCATGGTTGTGAAATTCCGTGCGGGCAAGGAACTGAAGAAACGGGTTCTTTCCCTCAAAAAGTAATAGGCATTGAACGATACTGAACGAAAGAGGTCCTGATCATGTCCAAGTCTTCCCCGCCTCCGGGAACAAGCGATATTTTTGCAGATGAAGTAACTGCATGGCTCGAACTGGAAAACACCGCACGGCGCGTATTCTCCCTGTATGGTTACGGTGAGATCCGTACCCCCATTTTTGAGTTTACCGAAGTGTTTCAGCGGGGACTTGGCAATGAGACAGAGGTCGTTCAGAAAGAAATGTATACTTTTGAAGACCGCGGCGGCAGAAGCCTGACATTGCGTCCGGAAGGGACCGCCGGGGTCATGCGTGCGCTTTCCGGTACGGAAGCCATGAACGGCGTGGAACAGCGTGTGTTCTATATGGGACCTATGTTCCGCGGGGAACGGCCCTCCGCCGGACGGCGCCGCCAGTTCCACCAGATCGGGGTGGAAAACGCAGGAAAAGTCTCTCCGGAACTGGATGCGGAATCCATTGCCATGCTTGCTCATTATCTGAATGAAGTGGGGGCAGGTGGCTTTGAACTGCTGATCAATACCCGTGGCGTGAAAGAAGATCGCGGACCGGCGGAAGCTGCTCTGCGTGAACACTTTGCTGCGCATATTGATGAGATGTGTGAAGACTGCCGCAACCGTCTGGAACGGAACGTGTGGCGTATCCTCGACTGCAAACAGGAATGTTGCCGGAAGCATATTGACAATGCTCCGGATGCGGCGTCCCTTTTCGGCGAAAGTTCCCGTGACTACTTCAAGCGTGTCTGTGATATGCTGACGACCTGGAATGTTCCGTTCAAGGTTGAGCCGCGGCTGGTGCGCGGTCTGGACTATTATGTGCATACCGTGTTTGAACTGACCCATACTGCATTGGGCGGTCAGAACGCTATCGCCGGCGGCGGCAGATATGAACTGACGGTTCCCGGCTTCAACAAGCCCGTACAGGGAGTCGGTTTTGCTGCCGGTATGGAACGCTTGCTTATGGTCCGTGAGGCAGCCGGCAGAATGGCTCCTGCGGGTGTAACGCCAGATGTGTTTCTGGTCTCTCTGGGCGAAAAAGCCCTTGCGTATAACGGAAAACTGGCGGGCGATCTGCGCAATGCCGGCGTTTCTGTTGCGTTGGAATATGAGCCGAAAAGTATGAAGTCCCAGATGCGCTCTGCGGACCGGCTGAAAGCGAAAAATGTGCTGATTCTTGGCGAAACCGAACTGGAAAGCGGTGTTGCCGTTCTCAAAAATATGGCGGATGGTTCCCAGAAAACCGTCCCGTTCAATGAAATTCAAGTTGAGCTGACAAAATGAAAAAAGTTTCAAACGTCAACATTGTGCGGGAGTTTCCGCTCCCCACGCCCCGTGAGATCCTTGCCGAACTGCCCCTGACCACCGAGATCACTGAGCATATTTACGCTGCCCGTACAACGACAGAAAATATCCTTGCCCGCCGTGACAAACGGATCCTGATGATCTGCGGTCCCTGTTCCATTGACAGCATTCCCGCCGCCATGGAATATGCGATGCACTTGAAGCAGCTTCAGGCGAAGGTGCAGGACAAGATGTTTGTGATCATGCGCTCCTACTTTGAAAAACCCCGTACCACCGTCGGGTGGAAGGGCTTGATTTATGACCCGGATCTGGACCAGTCTTTCAATATTGAAAAAGGTCTGCGTCTTGCCCGGAAACTTCTGATCCAGCTGGCAGAAATGGAAATGCCTGCAGCAACGGAGATCCTGGAACCGATCATCCCCCAGTATGTGGCGGATCTGATCAGCTGGGCTTCCATCGGAGCCCGTACCAGTGAATCTCAGACACACCGTCAGCTGGCGAGCGGTCTTTCCATGCCGGTCGGGTTCAAGAACTCTACGGATGGTGCCGTTTCAGTGGCGGTGGATGCGATCAAAGCCGCTTCTGCATCTCACTCGTTTTTGGGTGTGATCAATGACGGCCGCACGGGTGTGTTCAGCACGAAAGGCAATCCGTACAGTCACATTGTGCTGCGCGGCGGACTTCATGCGCCGAACTACACATCCGAACACATTGCCTTTGCCAAGGAACTGATGCGCCGTCAGAAAGTTGCGACTCCTGCGATCGTGATCGACTGCAGCCATGCCAACAGCTCCAAGAAACCGGAAAATCAGCCGAAAGTGCTGAAAGATGTGGTTGCACAGATCAATGCCGGTGAACAATCCATTGCGGGTGTGATGCTGGAAAGCTACATCAAACAGGGCAATCAGCCCATCAATGCCGACCACGGCAAGATGATCCCCGGTCTTTCTCTGACAGATGCGTGTCTGGGATGGCAGGAAACGGAAGCAACCATTATGGAAGCTTACGAAAATCTCAAGATTTGAGGATCGTTTATCTTTTGATTTTACGGGGAATGACCGGAAAGAATGGTCGTTCCCCTTTTTTTGCCTGAAAATTATCATTGGCGCGTGAAAATTGCATAAACTGTGCTATATTATCGGAGCATTGATATTTAAAACTAATAATAAAACTGGAGATTTTTGTCATGTCTGAAATGCCGAAAGCATACGAATCTGCGGAAGTCGAAGCCAAATGGTATCCTTACTGGGAGGAAAACGGGCTGTTCCGCGGCAAGCCTGAACCGGGTAAAAAACCTTATTCCATCGTGATCCCGCCGCCGAACGTGACGGGTATTCTGACCATGGGACACGTGCTGAACAATACGCTGCAGGACATTCTGATCCGCTGGCACCGTATGATGGGCGAATCCGTCTGCTGGTTCCCCGGAACGGACCATGCCGGGATCGCCACGGAAAGCAAGGTGGATAAAGTTCTGCGTGAAACGGAAGGGATCGATCGCCGCACGCTGGGACGTGAAAAATTCATCGAGCGCGTCTGGGACTGGAAAAAGCAGTACGGCGGCACGATTATCAAGCAGCTCCGCAAACTGGGTACTTCCTGCGACTGGGAACGGGAACGCTTCACTATGGACGAAGGTCTTTCCGATGCAGTCAAGCAGGTGTTTGTCCAGCTGTATAACAAGGGCTACATCTACCGCGGCAAACGCATGGTGAACTGGTGCCCCGCCGCCCAGAGCGCACTTTCTGATGAAGAAGTGATCTACAAGGAAGTCAAGGGCAAATTCTGGCATTTCCGTTACCCGCTGACAGACGGCTCCGGCTATCTGGTTGTTGCCACGACCCGTCCGGAAACGCTGTTCGGCGATACGGCTGTGGCGGTTCCGGTCAACGATCCCCGCTACAAACACCTGGTTGGCAAAACGGTCAATCTGCCGTTGACGGACCGTCAGATCCCCATTATCGAAGACGAACACGCCGATCCGGAAAAAGGTACCGGCTGCGTGAAGATCACCCCCGCCCACGACCCCAACGACTATCAGGTGGGCAAGCGTCATGATCTGCCGTTCATCAACGTGATGAACCGTGACGGCTCCATGAATGCGGTCTGCGGCGAACGCTATGCCGGTCTGGACCGTTACGAATGCCGCAAGTTGTGCGTTGCCGACATCGAAGCGCAGGGGCTGCTGGAAAAGATCGAAGACATCACCCACAATGTGGGCTTCTCCGAACGGGGCGGCGTGGAGATCGAAACGCTCCTCAGCGACCAGTGGTTTGTCAAGATGGATGAACTGGCAAAGCCCGCTATTGAGGCTGTCCGCTCCGGCGCGATCAAGTTCTATCCGGAACGCTGGACCAAGACCTACTTCCACTGGATGGAGAATATTCAGGACTGGTGTATCAGCCGTCAGATCTGGTGGGGACACCGCATCCCCGCCTGGTATCGCGGCGATATCAACGATGAAAACCGGGAAGTCTATGTGGGTATGACCGCTCCCGAAGGCGAAGGCTGGTATCAGGAAGAAGACGTGCTGGATACCTGGTTCAGCTCCTGGTTGTGGCCCTTCTCCATTATGGGTTGGCCGGAAAAGACAGCGGAACAGGAATATTTCTATCCGACCAACGACCTGGTGACCGGTCCGGACATCATCTTCTTCTGGGTTGCCCGTATGATCATGGCAGGTTATGAGTTCAAAGGTGCGCTGCCCTTCCGGAATGTCTACTTCACCAGCATCATCCGCGACGAGATCGGCAGAAAGCTGAGCAAGTCCCTCGGCAACTCTCCGGACCCGCTGGAAGTGATTGCCACCTACGGCGCAGACGCTCTGCGTTTTGCCATGGTCTATATCGCACCCGTCGGGATCGACATCCGCTACAGCAATGACAAGTGCGAACTGGGCAGAAACTTTGCCAACAAACTGTGGAACGCCTGCCGTTTCCGCAAGATGCAGGGCGAAGTTTCCGCAGACTTCGATAAACTGACCATTCCTGCCGATAAACTGACCTCCGATGAACGCTGGATGCTCTCCAAGCTCAACGACGTGATCGTCAGCACGGATGAAGCACTCAAAGGCTTCAATTTCCATGCCGCCGCTCACGGGATCTATGAACTGGTCTGGAGCAACTTCTGCGACTGGTTCATCGAAGCCAGCAAGGTTCGTCTCTACGGCACGGAAGAAGAAAAAGCCCAGGCACTCCATGTGCTGGACTTCGCCCTCTGGAACATTCTGCGTCTGCTGCACCCGTTCATGCCGTTCATCACGGAAGAACTGGCGCACCAGATGGGCTTCCTGAAAGACGGCGAAAGCATTATGTACTCTGCCTATCCCACGGCACTGGATCTGGAAAAATCCGAAGCCGTCTGCACGGCAGTGGAACAGAAATACGAACTGGTCACTGCGGGCAGAAGCCTGCGTCTTGCCAGCAACATTGCTCCGGGCAAAAAGATCGCCTATTACATCAAGGCGGCGAATGACGCAGCGGAAGCGTTCCTGCTGCAGGACATCGCCAGCGTCAAGTCCCTCCTCAATGCCTCGGAAGTGACCATCGGTAAGGACGACTACAAGGCGGAAGACGGTGCCGGTGCACCCTCCCAGCTTTGCAATGCGGGAGCGATCTTCCTGCCCCTGACCGGGCTGATCGATGTGGCTGCTGAACGGGTCAAACTGGAAAAACAGCAGAAGGATCTGCTCGGCTGGATCAAGAGTTCCGAAGGCAAGCTGAACAATGCCGGATTTGTGGCGAAAGCACCCCCGAAAGTGGTGGAAGATGCCCGTGCCCAGCTGGCAGATCTGAAAGAAAAGCTTGCCCGTGTGGAAAGTGCTCTTGCAGCTCTGAAGTGAGGAGAAAAGATAATGTCTCTGCCGGAAAAACCTTTGTCGAAAGCAGAACTTGCAGAGACATTCGTATTCTTTCATGATCAGGCTTTGACACCGGAGGATGCCAGAGAATATTCCACTTCCGGTAACTTGCCGGAGGGCGGGATCTCATTCAAACTTTTGCCCGCCGGGACATTCGATCTTGCAGATATCAGCGGTGCATTTACGCCCGTTTCGGATGCAGGGATCGTTTGCGGAAAGATCGTTGCAGAAGCTGAAGAGGAGCGCTATCTGGGGCTGGGTGCCGACTGGTGGCTGACCGGATTTTTGAACGGCAGAGAGATCGGTACCACGGAACCGGTCGGCAACAACGGCTTCCCCGTTTCGCCTTACGATCAGCTGTATAAGATCCGGCTGCAGAAAGGTGTTAATCGCTTTGCGGTGTATCTGCGCCCCGGGGCAGCAAGTTGGCAGTTCGGATGCCGTCTTATCTCCAGTATGGCGGATCTGCCGGAAGATGTGGATACCCGTGACCTGCTGCTGGACCGGATCCGCGAATTGAAACTGCTGAACGGTCCGCTGGTCCATAATGTCTCCACCGATCGGGCGTGTATCTCTTTCTCCTTCAACGTGCCTGCTGCGGGCGGGATCCGCTGCAACGGCAGGGAAGTCTGGGCGTGGCAGTATGGTTCCCGCTTGAGAAAACGGGTCCATCGTTTTGAAATTGAAGGCTTGGAACCGGATACGGAATATCCCTTTGAAGTGTTGATGCTGGATGAAGCCGCACCGGCGGAACGGGTGGTGGCGACCGGCGTGTTCAAGACTTTTCCCGCCCACGGAACAAATTTTTCGTTTACGCTGACCAGCGATACCCAGTTTGCCCACAAAGACCGGATCGCCGTGATGAAGGATCTGTACCGGAACTGCGGTCTCGGAAAGGCGGATTTCTTCGTTACGCTGGGAGATGTGGACAGCGAATTTTCAAATTTTCAGAAAGTCTATTTTGATACCTTTTTCAACCCGCTGAAAGAGCTTGGTTTTGATCTTCCGGCGCAGATCGCGCGGGGAAATCACGAGTATCGCGGCACGGATACGGACCAGTATTTTCACTGGTTCGGCAGCCCGTACTACGCATTCCGGTATGGCGATGTGTTCTTCTTTGTACTGGATACCGGTGAGGACAAGGACAGGATCATGACCCCGCACCACTACACGCTGCGGACCGATACGGATCAACTGTTCCGGGATCAGCGCCGCTTTGTGGAGGAAATGATCCGCACGGAAGCGTGCCGGACCGCAAAGTACCGGATCGTCCTTTCCCACGCCGGACCGCTGGATTGTGATGTGCCGAAGCTGAAATACTATATTGAACGGCTGGAGATCGCCGCCGGTCCCCTGTGCGGACCGGATCCCGCCTGCAAGATCCATCTCTGGCTGGGGGCGGATATTCACTGCCTGAAACCGGAGGATGCCAAAGCTGCCTCGCTGAAAAAGCAACTGCCCGGCGAAGCAAAAACATTCCTCATGCCCGACCGGTTTATTTACAATTTGAAGACATTGAGCCCAACTTATACCCCGATCAAAGATGCGGCGCTGGTTTCCTTTGAGATCACGGCGGATCAGGATGAGGAAATCGTGCTTGGCGTGGGTGTGGATTACTGGTTCACGCTGTTTCTGAACGGGGAACAGATCGCCACATCTGAACCGGAAGGCGGCGGGGATCTTTACGAAAACGGTTTTTATGTTCTCCAGTATAAAGTAGCGCTGAAGAAAGGAAAAAATTATTTCGTAATGCATACCCGCCCCGGTATTGCAAGCTGGAATATTGCGGTTTGCAATCTTTCGGATCTTGTGACATACGGACCTTATGTATTTGAAGTCGATCGCAACTCTGCGGTTGTGGCATTGGAATATCAGATTCCGCTGGCGGTCTGGCTCCGTTACTGGGAGGATGGGAAGGAAACGGAAAAAAAACTTTGCAAAGGTCTGACTTATGGCTCCATTGCACTGAAAAAATGGCATCGTTTCGAGCTGAAAGATCTGAAGCCGGATATGGTTTACCGTTATGAAATCCTGCCTGCCGGTAAACTGGAGCAGCCGGATGCGCCCACCGGTTCGTTCAAGACTCTGCCTGCTGCCGGGACCAGACACGTGATGACGGCGATCAGCGATACCCAGTTCGGACCGGAGGAACGGGTGAGTATCATCCGCAAGTTTGTTAAAAACGGCGTGTTCAAAGATACCGATCTGCTGGTTTCTCTGGGCGATGTTACCAGTACGTTTGACAACTTTCACTACATGTATTTCAATTCGTTTCTGGATGTGTTCCGTCAGGAAGGCGTGATGGCTCCTTTCTATCCTGTCCGGGGCAATCACGAGTACCGGGGGCGGGATACGGACCGCTATGTGGAGTGGTTCGGGCGTCCCTATTACGCTTTCCGGTATGGGAATGTGCTGTATATCGTGCTGGATTCCGGGGAGGATAAACCCTTCCGGGAAAAGGCAACTTATACCTGGCGGACCGATACGGAAATCTATTTTGAGGAACAGAAAGCGTGGCTGGAAGAGTTGGTGAAGAGCGATCTTTTCCAGACCGCAAAGGTGCGGATCGTGCTGGCTCATGCAACACCTTTTATCTGGTACGGACACTGGATGGCACGCAATCTCGGAAAGATCGCCGGTTGTTTCATCGGAAAAGAACCCGAACACCAGATCGACCTCTGGCTTTGCGGTCACGTTCATTCTCCTTTCCGCTATGATCCGGTTGCCGATGACTGTTCCGGTCCGGCGCCCAATAACAAAAAACATAAAAGTAAAGGTCTCCCGATATGGGATACCGATCGAATCAAATTCCCTGTCTATATCAATGATGGTCCCGGCGGACGCGGCGTGCAGTGCAGTGTGGTCCGTCTGGAAGTGGAGGGGGAAAAAATTCATCTGAAGTGTTACGGGAACGATGGCACCCTGATGGATGACATTGTGATCGAACGGGGAAAGCCCTTTGACGTGAAAAATACAACATTTATCAAATACGAAAAACACGAAAGTAAAAAAGATAAGACGAAAGGAAAGTAAAGATGTCTGGAATCTTCAAGGCTTATGACATCCGCGGGATCTACCCGGAACAGTTGAACGAAACGATCGCCGAAAAGATCGGCAGAGCGTTTGTGACCTTTACCGGCGCGAAAAAAGTGGTGGTCGGCAGAGATATGCGCCCCCACTCCGAACCCCTGTTTCAGGCGCTGACCAAAGGGATCACCGAACAGGGCGCCGACGTGGTGGATCTGGGACTCTGCTCCACGCCGATGAGCTATCACGCCAACGGAAAACTGGGTGCCGATGGCGGAATCATGATCACTGCCTCCCACAACCCCGGCGAATGGAATGGTTTTAAGCTGTGCCGTGCGCAGGCTGTTCCGATCAGCGGCGTGACCGGGATCGCCGATATCGAAGCACTGGTCGCCGCCGATCAATGGGAAACACCGGAAAAGGTCGGGACCGTGACGCAGTATGACATTGCGGCAGAATATGCCAAGTTCCTCCGGTCCTTCGTGAAGTTTGACAAAAAGCCGAAAGTGGTGGTGGACTACGCCAACGCTATGGGGATCTATGAGATCAAGGGGATCGAAGATCTGTTCGAGATCGTGCCCCTCTACAAGGAACTGGATGGCACATTCCCCAATCACGAAGCGAACCCGCTGCATCTGGAAACACTGGATGCCATCCGGGCAAAAGTGGTGGAAGTCGGTGCCGACTTCGGTGCGGCGTTCGACGGCGATGCAGACCGTTGCGGATTCATCGACAACGAAGGCAATATCATTCCCATGGACCTCTTTACCGCTCTGATCGCTCAGGATACCCTGGAAGATGTGCCGGCAGGTACGCCGATCCTGTACGACCTGCGTTCCAGCTGGGCAGTCAAGGAAAGTATCGCCGAACACGGCGGCAAGCCGGTGATGTCCCGTGTCGGTCACGCCTTCATCAAGGCACAGATGCGCGAAGTTGGTGCTGTTTTCGCCGGTGAACTCTCCGGGCACTACTACTACAAGGAAAACTTTGTGGCAGAATCCCAGGGGCTCTCCATGATCAAACTGGCGAACCTGATCTGCAAGACCGGTAAAAAAGTCGCCGATCTGGTGAAGCCGCTGAAAAAATATTATCAGAGCGGCGAGATCAACAGCAAAGTGGCAGACGTTCAGCCCATTCTTGCCGCCATCCGGGAAAAGTACGCGGACGGCAATCAGTTTGAACTGGACGGCATCAGCGTGGAATACAGCGACTGGTGGTTCAATGTGCGCTCCTCCAATACGGAACCGCTCCTGCGCCTCATTGTGGAAGCAAAGGATCCGGCAAAGATGGCGGAAAAACGGGATGAACTCCTGGCTCTGATCCGCGGCTGACCGGAACATTTTTAAGATTTCTGCCGGAGCGGCTTTCTGCTGAAAGTTTCTCCGGCGTTTTCTTTTTTTGAGCGGAATACAAAAAAACGGCGGTGACTTTGCAGTCGCCGCCGTTTGCTATTTGTGGGATCTGAGATGATCAGATATCTGCCACTACATCCGGGTTTTCCTGTTTGTAGTAAGCGTAGTTCATCATCTTGAGGAAGTCCACATCCAGCTTCCAATCCAGGGCTTCGTCGCCCAGGTCGGCACGGACGTTGGTCTGGTCGAAGATGATCTGGGTGGTGAAGTAGGGCATCAGGTCGCCGATCATCTTGGTGATGAGCAGTTCGTCCGGGGTGGGATCTTCCACTTTGTCCATGACGCAGAGGTTATCTGCCTTCAGGGTGGAGGAGACCGCTTCGGAGATCATCTGAGTGGAAACCGGGCTGTCACCGGTGATGTGATAGGTCTTGCCGCAGACGGGCTTGAAGAACAGGGTGCTGATCGCCTTCTGAACGTAGTCGATGGGCACGAAGTAGATCTTATCGCTGGTGGGGCTCTGGAGACGGATCGTCATGGGCAGGTGAGCTGCCGGATTGATCCCCGCCTTCAGGCAGCGGTTCTTTTTGACTCTGCCGAGGAATTCCAGAATACGATAGAACGCCAGCGGCTTGCGCAGTTTGCCATCCGTAAGTCTGCCCACAATGATGGAGGGGCGGTAGATGGTGTGGGGAACGCCGCATTCACGGACGAGCTTTTCCGCATCGAACTTACTGCGTTCGTAGGAGTTGATGAAACCTTTAGCAGGCATATCATCTTCCATAACTCTGCCGACGCTGGTACCGGCGACGTATGCCGTACTGACATAGTGGAGCAGGGGGATGTTGAAGCGTTTGACCGCTTCCAGAGCCTGCTTGGTGCCGTTCAGGTTGGTGGCATAGGTCTTGCCTTCCGGGTCTTTGCCCAGGTTCACGTCTGCTGCGCAGTGGAACATGGCATCAAAGGGGGCATACTTCGCAATTTCATCGAAGGGCAGCTGAGTGACATCGCCGGCGATCACGCTGATCCCGCTCATAATTGCATCAAATGCTTCCGGGGTACCGTCAAATTCGCACTGGTCGCGGATTGCATCTTCAACACGCTGCTGGGCAGTCTGGGTGCGGCCTGCACGGATCACTGCCACGATTTTGAAGTCCGGATGTTTCCGGAGCATTTCTGTTACGACTGATGCTCCGACCAGTCCCGTAATACCTGTGAGTAGAATCTTCAAGGTTCTTGCTCCTGTTAAGGGGTTTTGTTTTATACTCAAATCTGTTTCATATATTTTATCTTATAACTGCATACAACACGCAATCAACCTTAATATAACACACTTTTCGGAAAATAAAAGTCCTGTAACGCTTTTATTTAGGAAAAATTGAACTTCTGCCGTTTTCCGTTGGAAAATCGCCGGATATTGATGTATATTATAATAAGGAAAAATTCAACCCCGAACCGGAGATCTTTTATGCTCTTTTTTTACCGATTGCTCTTCCCGATCGCATTCCTTTTCTTTCTTCCCGGATTGATTGTTAAGTTGATTCGCAGAAGTGGTTGGAAAAAAACATATTGGGAGCGATTCGGTCTGTTTTCTTCAGAACGGAAAAAAGAATTGAAGGACTGGCAGGGGGCGATCTGGATCCATGCCGTCAGTGTGGGGGAAACAAACCTGGCTCTGACTCTGCTCAAAGAGTGGAACGCAGTCAATCCGGACCGGAAATATATTTTCAGCACCACGACCACCACCGGACAGGAAATCGCCCGGAACAAGGCGCCGGACAATGTGAAAGTCATTTTCTGCCCCATTGACTCCTGTCTTGCCGTGACGCTGACCCTGAACCTGCTGAAGCCCTCTGCCATTGTGATCATGGAGACCGAACTGTGGCCCAATCTGGTGCTGATGGCGAAGAAACGGGGGATCAAGCTGGCTCTGGTCAATACCCGGATCTCGGATAAATCTTTCGGCGGTTATCGCCGGTTCCGTTTCTTCTTTGCGCCCCTGCTGAAAGCCTTTGACTGCATCCTCGCCCAGACTGCAATGGATCTGGATCGCTTGCAGACCATCTGCCCCGCACTGAAGGAAACGGCGTCCGTCAGCGGCAATATCAAGTTCGATCAGAAGGCGCCGGAACGGGAAAAATTTGATTACGCTTCCGTATTCGGACCGGACCGGACCATGATCCTTTCCTGCTCCACCCACTCCCCGGAAGAAGCGCTGCATCTGGATGCGTTCAAACAGATCCGGCAGGAATTCCCGCAGGCATCTCTGACCATTGTGCCGCGTCATGCCGAACGGGGTGGTGACATTGAAAAACAGATCCTGGATGCGGGCTTCACCTGTTTCCGCAGAAGTACCGGCACCGGTACGGAAAAACCGGATGTGCTGCTGGCAGATACCACCGGCGAACTGCCCGCTTTCATCAAGGGTGCAGACATCGTTCTGATGGGTAAGACGATGGCGGGAAATGACGAAGGTCAGAACATCATCGAGCCGGCTCTGATGGGCAAACCGATCATCTCCGGACCGAAGCTGAAAAATTTCCGTCAGGCGCTGGATGTGCTGGTGAAGGCGGATGCTGTCCGGCGGATCGGAAACGATGGCGAGCTTGCCGCCGCCCTGCGTGAACTGCTTACCGACCGCCCTGCCGCCGAAGCGATGGGGCAGCGCGCGCAAACCGTGATCCTGGCAAACCGGGGCGCTCTGCAAACTACTGTGAATGCACTTGAAAAACTGATGAATCAATAACAATATGAGGTGAACCTATGATCAAGTTCGGTTATGCTCAGGAAAACATTACGCCCAAGCGGGGGATCCCCCTGTGCGGTTACTTTGAACCCCGTCCCAATGTGGGCGCTCACGACGCTCTGATGGTCAAGGCTGCCGTCTTTGAGTGCAATGGTGTCAAAGGCGGGATCCTTTCCTACGATCTCTGTCTGGTACCCCGCAGCGTGGTGCAGTTCTTTATTGAAGAACTGAAAAATGCCGGGATCGATTTTGCAGATAATCTGCTTTTCTCTGCAACTCATACGCATACCGGTCCCTATATGGGCATGGATTTTTCCGTGGATTATGTTGATGAAGCATACATCCGGAATATGGCTGCCCAGACGGTCAATGCCGTGAAAAATGCACTGGAAAGCCTGTACGAAGCCGAGATCTTTGCCGGTAAAGCAGAAAATCACAGCCTCGCTTTCAACCGCCGTTTCTGGATGAAAGACGGCTCCGTGCTGACCAATCCCGGCAAGCTGAACCCGGACATCGTCGGTCCGGAAAGCGTCATTGATCCGGAGATCCCCTTCTTTATCGTGAAACAGGACGGCATGGATCGTCTGATCGTTGCCAATATCTCCAACCATACCGATACGATCGGGGATGAGATGGTCTCCGCCGACTGGCCCGGCAGAATGGAACGCGCCATTCAGGACCATTACGGCTACGATATCCCCGTGATGACGCTGATCGGATGTCAGGGCAATATCAACCACTTCAACGTGGAAAATGATTTTGACCAGACCAACTATGCGGAAGCCTGCCGGATCGGGAAGGGTTACGCTGCCTCCATCATCTCCATGCTCTACGCGGCAAAGAAGGTGGATGCCGATGCCCTGCAGATCGATTCCGAAGAATTTGAAGCTCCTTACGTGCAGATCAGCGACGAAGACTACGCTGCTGCCAAGAAGATCACTGAGGAACTGAAAGATGTCCGCCCCTCCGGCGATAAGGACCTGACCAGCGAAGGGATCGCAGCCGGCAGCCTCTATACCAAGAAAGTCTTTGCCCAGCGGATCGTGGATTGCCGTGAAAATCCCATCACGGAAAAACGGATCGAGACCATGAAGGCATTTAAGATCGGTAAAGATATTTGCATCCAGACGATCCCTGCCGAAGCATTCGTGGAACTGGGTCTGGCGATCAAGGAAAAGTCTCCCTACAAATTTACGATGGTCTCCGGTCTGACCATGGGCTATATCGGTTACACCGGTCTGCCGGAATGTTACGAACGGGGCGGCGGATATGAAACCCGTCCGGGCAGAACCGCACCTGCTCACGACCTTGCACCGAAAATCATTGATCTGGGGATCGAATTGGTCAACCGCTGATTGATCTTCCCCCCCACCGCAACGCCGCCGGGCGGCAGATCGCGCAGTCACCAGAGCGTGACTGCGCACTTTTTTTGCCTGCAAAAAAAGCAAAGAGCCGCAGCAGAAAACTGCTGCAGCTCTTGATCTGCCGCCCGGCGGCGTTGCGGACTATCTGCTCCATCTGCGGTGGCGTTTGACCGGACCGGGTTTCCGTGGCGGGCGACCTTTTGGCGGCTTGACGCCTTTCGGCTGTGGATACCGTCGGAATGCGGGTTCGTAACGCATCCGTACCGGCGTGATGACCCGGTGATGTGCTTTCCCGTTATCAATATAATATTTGTGTTTGGGATAGCGTCTTGTCCGGTACCGGTCGTAAAAATAGAATTCATCTTCAAAGTCATAAAAACGCCCTTCGATCCGGATGGTATCAGGCAACCGGACGACCGGAGAATTGGCTTTCCCGGTGCTGTCCGGTTGGATCTGTTGTTTCTGCGGTTGTTTCTGTTCCGGCATTTTTTCCGGAACCGCAGTTGCAAGCAGGGCGCTTATGACGATTTTAAGACTTGTGAAGAACACGCAAGTTACTTCTGTTTTATCGCAGCCCGACAGCTTTCTGGACCTGAAGCAGAGTTTCCTGTGCTACTGCCTTGGCTTTTTCGGCGCTGGTCTTCAAGACGCTTTCCACATATCCGGGATCGGCTTCCAGTTCTTCCCGACGCTTGCGCATGGGGGCAAAGAAGTCCATGTATGCGTCAAAGAGAGCCTGTTTTGCGTGACCGTACCCATAGTTTCCGGCACGGTACCGTTCCGCCATTTCCTCCTGCTGTGCTTTTGTGCTGAAGAGTTTGTAAAGGGCGAACACGTTACAGGTATCGGGATCTTTGGGTTCTTCCAGCGTTTTGCAGTCCGTGGGCATACCCATGATTTTTTTCCGGATCGCCTTGGGATTGCCGAAGATCTCAATAGTGTTGTTGTAACTCTTGCTCATCTTCTGTCCGTCCAGACCGGGAACCACGGCAACATCCGTATTGATATAGCCATCCGGCACCACCAGCGTTTCTCCGTACATCTGGTTGAACCGGATCGCAATGTCCCTGGTGATCTCCAGATGCTGTTTCTGGTCCTTGCCCACCGGCACGAGTGTGGATTTGTACAGCAGAATATCCGCCGCCATCAGCACGGGGTAGGAGAAGAGACCGTTGTTGGGGGAGAACCCTTTTGCGATTTTATCCTTGTAACTGTGTGCGCGTTCCAGCAGACCGACACCGGTGATGCAGTTGAGGATCCAGGAAAGTTCACACACTTCCGGTACATCGGACTGACGGAAAAAGAGGGTTTTTGCCGGATCGATCCCGCACGCAAGAAAATCCAGCGCCACCTGTTTGACCCGTTCCCGGAGGGCGTCCGGATCGGGATTGACCGTCAGGGAGTGGAAGTCCGCAATAAAGAGGAAGGATTCGTCCGCCTCCTCCTGCAGTTTCACCGAGGCACTGATCGCCCCGAAATAGTTGCCGATGTGCAGGATCCCGGAGGGCTGCACGCCGGTCAGGATCCGTTTTTTAGCTGTTTTCTGTTCCATTTTTAACTTACTTTCTGATTACATGGAATACATATCACGGGACTGCTGGGTCTTCTTGTAGATCCGGATAACATTATCATACCATTTCTGTTCCGTTTCCGTCTTGGGGAAGAGTTCCCAGTTGTCCATAAACTCGCGCATCATGCCCAGCTGCTTATCCAGCTCGTCCATGATTTTTGCGGGCTTGGAGAAACGACGGGTCACGTGCGTGTTGGCGTTCAGATACTTGAGCAGTTTGTCGTAATCCGCTTTGTACTGTTTGCTCTTTTCCGGATTTCCGCCGGGAGTGGGAGCTGCCTTTGCCGGTTCCCCGGCCTCGCCGCCTTCCGTTTTGGCATCCGCAACGGTTTCTTCTGTAACGGCAACTTCCATGCCGTAATCTTTTGCCAGTTCGTTGTACTGTTCCAACTGTTTTCTGGAGAGACCGGCAGCAGAAGCCACATTCTGGAAGTACGTGATGAAGTCCAGCTTATCGCTTTCAAATTTGCTGGGGTCACTTGCTTTCACTTCCATCAGGGCTTTGTACTTTTTGTTGAATTCCGGGTCGCCTTTTTCTTCTTCCTGCTGTTGTACCTGCGGAATTGCCTTGCTGCTCTGTTTGCCGGTCTGTTTTTCCACGATCTGCTGTTTCTGCGCAGGACTTCCCTTGCTTTTACTGCAACCCTTCAATCCCCAGACCAGCAGCCCCAGAATCGCAGTAATGACGAAGCAGGCAACGAAAACGATCATATTCATTTTCATTTTCTTGCGCTTGAGCATCGCCTGATATTCCGGATCATCTGCCAGATCATCAAGAACGTCGGCAATCGCTTTTGCGGCACCGGCAGATTTCTTTTTCGCAGCACCGGCAGCAGGCTTTTTCACGCCGCCTTCCGGTTTTCTGGCAGCAGACTTTTTGCCGTTTTCTTTCTTTTCTGCATCCGGCGTTTTTGCCTCGTCCTTCTTCTCGCCTTTTTTATCATCGACGGGAACGAGGACCGGCGTTTTTGCCTCATCCTTCTTATCGTCGACAGGGACCGGTGCTTTTGCCTCATCCTTCTTTTCTTCCGGTTTCGCAGCGCTGCTCTTCATCGCTTCCAGTTCGGCTTTCTGCCGTTCCAGTTCCTCCCGCGCTTTGCGGATTTCTGCCATTTCCGGAGATTCTTTTTCCGCTTCAGCAGTCACTGCGGCAGTCGCTGCGGCAGCTGCAGCAACGGCGGCGGCTTCGGCTTCCGCTTTCATCCGGGCGATCTCGGCCTTCTGCTTTTCGATTTCTTCCTGTTCTTTCCGGAGTGCTTCCGCTTCAGCCTTTGCACGGGCTTCCGCTTCAGCTTTCGCTTTTGCTTCTGCTTCAGCCTTTGCACGGGCTTCTGCTTCAGCTTTCGCCTTCGCTTCTGCTTCAGCCTTTGCACGGGCTTCTGCTTCAGCTTTTGCCTTCGCTTCTGCTTCTGCCCTGGCTTTTGCCTCCATCTCTGCTTTCTGGCGTTCCAGTTCTTCCCGTTCCTTGCGGATTTTTTCCATTTCCGCTTTCTGGCGTTCCAGCTCTTCCCGTTCCTTGCGGAGTTTTTCCATTTCCGCTTTCTGGCGTTCCAGTTCTTCCCGTTCCTTGCGGATCCGTTCCATTTCCGCCTTCTGGCGTTCCAGCTCTTCCCGTTCCTTGCGGATCCGTTCCATTTCCGCCTTCTGGCGTTCTAACTCTTCCCGTTCCTGACGGAGCCGTTCCATTTCCGCTTTCTGGCGTTCAATTTCCTCCCGTTCCTGACGGAGTTTTTCTTCTGCTTCTTTGCGGGCCTGTTCTTCCGCCGCTCTGCGAGCCTGTTCTTCCGCTTCCGCCTTTGCACGGGCTTCCGCTTCTGCCGCCAGACGAGCCTGTTCTTCTGCTTCCGCTTTCTGGCGTTCCAGCTCTTCCCGTTCCTTGCGGAGTGCTTCTTCCGCTTCTGCTTTTGCCCGGGCAAGTTCTTCCGCTTCTTTCGCCAGCTTCAGTTCTTCCGGAGAAGGTTCTGCTTTCGCAACGGGGACAGCCTGTGCAACGGGAACAGCCTGTGCAACGGGGACTGCCTGCGCAACGGGAACAGCCTGTGCAACAGGAACAGCCTGTGCAACAGGAACAGCCTGTGCAACGGGAACCGCCTGTGCAACGGGGACAGCCTGTGCAACAGGAACAGCCTGTGCAACAGGGACCGTCTGTGCAACGGGAACCGCTTTGACCGTCGGAGCAGGTTTGGGTGCCGCCGGTTTTGCTGCCGGAGCTGCCGGTTTTGCTGCACCGCCCTTATTGAAGACAAGTTTCTTACCGGCGGGTGCGCCGCCCTTATTGAAGACGAGTTTCTTGCCGCCGGCAGGAGCTGCCGTTTTTGCTGCGGGAGCAGCCGTGGGGGCTGCATCCACAGGGAGCATGGTTCCGCCGCACGAGGGACATTCAAATTCTGCGACCGGTGTTTCAAGCTCACCAATCACACCGCACTTACTGCATTGCATCTGGTATGCCATTCTTTACTAACTCCTTCAGAATCAATATGTTATTTTTTGTTTTTTGTTCCTTCAGATCTTGCTGACCGTGACCGTGCATTTGATGCCGTTCAGATCGGTATCACCACCGGCTGCTTCGGCTGTTTCCAGCTTGTCTGCCAGCGTTTCGCCGCAGATCACAGCTGCGAACTCATTGGCGGCTGCCAGCAGTTCTGCGTTGTCTGTGGCGAGGGTCACCCGGATGCGGTCAGAAACTTCCAGATCCGTTTCCTTGCGGAGATTCTGGATCTTGCTGACCAGTTCGCGGGCATAACCTTCCCGGATCAGTTCGGGCGTGAGTTCGGTTTCCAGCGCAATGGTGATGGCGTTGTCCGTTGCCACGCAGATGCCGTCCTTTTCCTGCCGGATCACGCTCAGGTCAGCGGCAGTGAGAGCGACTTCGGTGCCATCGGCGAGGACAATGGATTTGGGTTCGCCGCGGAGGATGGATGCCACTTCGCCGCTGGTCAGTTTCTGGATGAGCGCGGCGGCTTCCTTCATCTTTGCGCCCAGTCTTGCGCCGAGCGCCTTGAAGTTCGCTTTGGCAGAAAGTTTCACCAGTTCTTCTTCGTCCGCCAGAATATCCAGTTTCTTCACGTTCAGTTCTTCGGCGACGATGGAGGCATTTTCTTCCAGCATCTTTCTGGTTTCCGGATCGAGGGAGACCACGATCGCCCGTGCGAGCGGCTGGCGGACCTTGAGACTGCGCTGGGTACGGAGGAATCTTCCGAGAGAGACCGCACGCATGGTGAGATCCATCTGTTTTTCCAGATAGGGATCGCGGCGCCAGGTTTCCGGCACGGGGTAATCGCAGAGATGAACGGATTCCGCCATCTGATCGTTGCGCAGGGAGCGGTAGATTTCTTCCGTGATGTACGGAACGAACGGCGCGGCAGCCTTTGCGAAGGTGATCAGCACATAGTACAGCGTGGCGTAAGCATCTGCCTTATCCGTATCGTTCTGGCTCTTCCAGAAACGGCGGCGGCTGCGGCGGATGTACCAGTTTGTCAGGTTGTCGGCAAAGGCTTCAAAGCGGTTTGCCGCCTTCTGAAGCTGATAGCTGTCCATAGATTCCCGGATCTCTGCGACCATATCTGCCAGAGCGGAAAGGATCCAGCGGTCCAGCGGATTTGCGGGATTTTCGGGCGCAACCGGTTCACCTGCCGGGGGATTCCAGTTGTCCAGATTGGCATAAGTCATAAAGAACTGGAAACTGTTCCAGATGGGGAGCAGAACGGAGCGCATGATCTCTTTGATGCCGTCTTCGGAGAACTTGAGGTCTTCCGCACGGACGACCTGGGATTCGAGGAGGAAGAGGCGGAGAGCGTCTGCGCCGTAGCGGTGGACCACATCCATGGGGTCGGGATAGTTTTTCAGGCGCTTGCTCATCTTCTGTCCGTTTTCTGCGAGAACCATGCCGTTGACGATGACATGGAGTGCGGCGGGCTTGTCAAAGAGAGCGGCGGCGAGAACGGTGAGGGTGTAGAACCATCCGCGAGTCTGGTCCTGACCTTCTGCGATGAAGTCGGCGGGGAACACGCTTTCAAAGTGTTCCTTGTCCGCAAAGGGATAATGCTTCTGTGCGTAGGGCATAGAACCGCTTTCAAACCAGCAGTCCAGCACTTCCGGCACGCGCTTGAGGATGGCGCCGGTCTTGGGGGATTTGATCTCCATGGCATCCACGAAGTGCTTGTGAATGTCGGTGATCTTCTGACCGGTGAGTTCTTCCAGTTCGGCAACGGAGCCCACACAGATCATTTCGCCGGTTTCGTCGTTCTTCCAGACGGGCAGGGGGCAGCCCCAGTACCGGTTGCGGCTGATCGCCCAGTCACGGGCATTTTCCAGCCACTTGCCGAAACGGCCGGACTTGATATGTTCAGGAACCCACGTCATCTGTTCGTTGGCACGGAGCATTTTTTCTTTGATGCGGTCGATCCGGACGAACCAGGTGGAGACCGCTTTGTAGATCAGCGGGGAATCGTCGCGCCAGCAATGGGGATAGCTGTGCTTGATGGTACTGCGGTGGACCAGTTTGCCTTCCACTTTAAGGCGTTCCATGATCAGTTTATCTGCATCCTTCACAAAGAGACCGGTGTAGTCCGGCACTTCGGACGTGAATTTACATTCGGCATCAATGGGGCAGACACCGGGGACGCCGCTGGCTCTGCCTGCTTCCGCGTCCTCTTCCCCGAAACCGGGAGCGATGTGGACAATACCGGTACCATCTTCCGTGCTGACATATTCCGCATTGATGACCCGGAATGCACCTTCCGCCCGTTTCTCCGCAAAGTACGGGAACAGGGGTTCGTAGGGCGTTTCCTTGAAGTCGGCGCCTTTGAAGCGGGCAACGATCTCCGGCATAGCGTCCTTCTTGTAGTAGGCGGAAAGGCGTGCTTCCGCCATGATGTAGAACGTGCCGTTGTCGTTGACCTTCACATAATCGACTTCCGGACCCATAGCGAGCGCCATATTGCTGGGCAGAGTCCAGGGAGTGGTGGTCCAGGCGAGGATGTAGGTGTTTTCTTCGTTCAGCAGTTTGAAGCGGATGGTGATGGCGGGATCGACCACATCCATATAGCCCTGATTCGCTTCAAAGTTGGAGAGCGGCGTGCTGCAGCGTGCGCAGTAGGGGAGGATCTTGTGACCTTCGTAGATCAGGTCCTTGTCCCACAGCTGCTTGAAGACCCACCAGATGGATTCCATGTATTCCATGTCCATGGTGCGGTAACCGTTCTTGAAGTCGACCCAGCGGCCCATACGCTTGACGATCGTTTCCCACTCGGCAGTGTAACGGAGTACGATCCCGCGGCAGGCTTCATTGAATTTGTCGATGCCGTATTCTTCGATCTCCTTCTTGCCGTTCAGGTGGAGATTTTTTTCCATTTCGTATTCGACCGGCAGACCGTGGCAGTCCCAGCCGAACGTGCGTTCGCAATATTTGCCCAGCATGGTCTGGTAACGGGGAATGACATCCTTGATCGTACCTGCGAGGAGGTGTCCGTAGTGGGGCAGACCGGTGGCGAACGGAGGGCCATCGTAGAAGATGTATTCCGGATTTCCTTTGCGGTTCTGAAGTGATTTTTCAAACGTGCCGTTTTCCTGCCAGAACTGGAGTGTGGCTTCTTCGATCTTTGGGAATTCAGAATGTCCCGAAACTGCTTTGAACATGGTGCTCTTTCTTTCGTTTATGTTATGTTTCTGTTATTGTTCTTTAAAAATAATTAAAGCATAATATAGCACAGATCCGCCATTTGGCAAATCTATTATATAAATAATGACGAAAAAATCAGGAAAAGTCCGTATGGCAGCGCAGGGCGCAGACCCGCCCGGCACACGCCGGGCGCGCCTTTACCGGCGGCACGGCTAAGCCGCCCGCCGGTAAAGGCAGCCGGAGCGTTCCGACGGTTTTCCGTCGGAACGCTCCGGAGGTCTGCGCCCTGCGCGTGACTGTGCGTTACACGATCAGTTCTTTTTCCATAGTGCAGAGATTTTCGTATCCGTCTTCCCGGATGACGACCAGATCTTCGAGGCGGATCCCGCCCCATTCCGGATCATAGAGCCCGGGTTCCACGCTGACGACGGCGCCTGCGGGCAGGGGATTGGGATTGCCGGGAGAGAGCCGCGGCTGTTCATGGATATCCAGTCCCACACCGTGACCGAGACCGTGGATGAATCCGCACGGGATGCCGTCGGCATTTTTATGTGCGGTGAAGCCGTCTGCTTCCATGCTGCGGGCTGCGCAGTTGTGAACATCGGCGCCCACAGCGCCGGCTTTGAGCATGGCGAGGGATTTTTCTGCCGCCTTGAGGACGGATGCAAACGCCCGTTCTGTCTTGGGGTTCACGGGTTTGCCCTTGCAGAAAGTCCGGGTCATATCGCCCCAGTATCCGGTCCGGTCGCTGCGTGGGAAGATGTCGCACACGATCGGTTCACCGGCACGCAGGGGGCCTTCGCCGATGCAATGGGGAGCGGCGCCCTGTTTTCCGCCGGCGATGATGGTGCGGTCGGCGGTATATCCCTGCCGTTTGAACTCGGCTTCCACCTCGCTGCGGACATATTCGCTGGTCAACAGTTCTCCATCCTTCCGGACGAGCATATTATGGCAGTTCACGCCTGCCTGCCGGATCATCTCCTGCACCATACGCATGGCGTTTTCTGTCGTTTTCATGGCATGGCGGATTTTCTCGATCTCCTCCTCATTTTTGATAGCGCGTTCCGGAAAAAAATCGCCATCCATCGTACGTACAATGATCCCTGCATTGCGCATCCGGTCCGCATACGCCACGGGGAAGGAATCCGGCACGATCCACTCATTGATCCCGGTATATTCCGGCAGACCGAGGAGGATATCCCGTTTTCCGGTCTTGCGGATGATGTCGTTCCGGTCCCGCACGATTACGTGGCTGTGCGCCTCGTCCATTGCCCGTGAGAGTTCCAGAACGGAGACGGCGATATACTGTTTTCCGTCAGCCTCATAGTAGAGAAATTCGTCATGTGCATTGAATCCGCTGCCGTAGAGAATATTGGAATCCGCACTGCCTGCGGAGATGAGTCTGCCGACCCGGTTTTGACTTTTTTCCATAGAAAAAGTGGCTCCTGACTTGTAAAATTGAAATTTGATAATAAATTTTAATGAAACAATATATCTTGTCAACCGGTGAAACGCAAGGAAACAACTATGGAAAATCAGGAAATTTGCACATTTGTTGCGGCGGCAGTGATCTCTTATCTTTCCGGTTCTGTGCCGTACGGATATCTGATCGGGAAGATGAAGGGAATCGACATCCGTCAGCACGGCAGCTGCAACATCGGAGCGACCAATGTAACCCGTGTACTGGGCAAAGGCTGGGGACGCCTCTGTTTTGCCTGCGACTTTCTGAAGGGATGTCTCCCGGTTTTTCTGCTCTCTCTGTTCTTCTGCAAGGATGCAGTCACGCTGAAATATCTCCCTGTTCTCTGCGCACTTTTTGCGGTTCTCGGTCATATTTTTCCGGTCTGGCTGAAGTTCAAAGGCGGTAAGGGTATCGCGGTTGCAGCCGGAGCGATCTTTGCGCTGGCACCCTTGACACTGGTATGCGGTCTGATCGTCTGGGCGGTTACTTTCTTTGCTTCCCGTTACGTTTCTCTCGCCAGTATTTTTGCTGCGGCATCTCTGCCGGTTTTCTGTTTTATTTATTCCTATGTTTTTCACTGGGAAGTCGGCGGTTTCTCTCTGGTGAGACTGCTCCTGCTGATCGTGCTTGCGGTGTTGGCGATCCTGAAACATACCTCCAATATCAAACGCCTTTTGAACGGAACGGAAAACCGTTTTGAGAAAAAGAAAAAAGCGGAATAACAAGGGGAAAGCGTTATGAGCAGAAAGAAAAACTCTGTCATGAAAATTGCAGTGCTCGGTGATGGCGGCTGGGGTACGGCTCTGGCTCTGACTGCGTACAATAACGGACACCATGTGATCGTTTGGGGCGCCTTTCAGGAGAATGTGGATGCAGTCAACCGGGACCATAAAAACCGTTTCCTTGCCGGAGTGGATCTGCCCCATGATCTGCCGTTTACCACCGACATGAAAGAAGCCGTTTCCGGTGCGCAGCTGGTGGTACTTGCTTCTCCCTCCCAGTATCTGCGGGGGACCGTGACGGCACTGGCGCCGTATCTGGACCGGAAAAATCAGATCGTGGTGGATATTTCCAAAGGGATCGAAGTCGGCACGCTGCTGCGGATGAGTGAGCTTTGCGAGTCCATTCTGGGCAGGACCCGCTATGTGGTGCTTTCCGGCCCCAGCCACGCGGAGGAAGTCTCCCGCAAAGTTCCGACAGCCGTTGTTGCGGCATCGCAGGATACCGCGGCGGCGAAGATGGTGCAGAAAGCGTTTATGAACAATGTGTTCCGGGTCTATACGGCAAAAGATGTCGTGGGCGTGGAGCTGGGCGGTGCCCTGAAAAATGTGTTTGCCATCGCCGCCGGGATCATTGATGGTGCCGGGATGGGCGATAACACCAAAGCCGCACTGATGACCCGCGGGATCACGGAAATGGCGCGTCTGGGCGTGAAACTGGGCGGACAACGCCGCACGTTCAGCGGTCTTTCCGGGATTGGGGACCTGATCGTGACCTGTATGAGCCGTCACAGCCGCAACCGTTATGTGGGCGAAGAACTGGGTAAAGGTCGTACGCTGGATGAGATTATTCAATCGATGAATATGGTGGTCGCGGAAGGCGTGAAGACTTGTGAAGGTGCTTACGAACTGGCGCAGAAAGCAGGCGTGGAAACGCCGATCGTCAACGGGATCTATGAGGTCCTGTACCGGAACCGGAAGCCGCTGGAAGTTCTGGCGGATCTGATGAACCGGAAAGCGAAGCCGGAGCAGGATTGACCGCTTTATGGATGAAATATTTGCAGATTTCGAGTGTAAACGGTGCGGTAAATGCTGCCGCAAGCACGGGACCGTGCGTCTGAATGATGCGGAAGTCAACGCCATTGCCGATTTTCTGAAGATGGAAGTTCCCGCCTTTACGGATCAGTACACCGATCTGCTGCCGGACCGGTCCGGCTTGACTTTGACCGAGTTTGAAAACGGGGATTGTATCTTCTTCCGGGAAGGTGCAGGCTGCCTCATCAACCCGGTCAAGCCGAAACAGTGTCGGGATTTTCCGTATTACTGGAACTTTCCCGGCTGGGAGGAAGTCTGCGAGGGCGGCAAAGCAATGATGAAGAAAAGAGCGAAACAATAACATATATCAGAAGAAGGAAAGAAGAAATGACAATGTATCCGAAGATTTATCTCGGTCTTGACAACTGTGTGGCAAGCAAGCGCTGGTGCGAACCGACACACTGGATGAACCTCTGCGAAAAATGCGGTGTTTACTACGTGGAAGCCAGCGCCGACAACGAGATCGACCCCCTTTACACCACGGCTGATTATCTGGATGACTGGGCGGCGGCGGTTCTGGCGGATGCCAATAAGACCGGTGTCAAAGTCGCCAATCTCTACTCCGGACACGGCACCTATGCCACGCTGGGGCTTGCCCACCCGGATGTGCGCGTCCGGAACCGGATCCATCACGACTGGCTGGACCGGATGGTGGACCTTGCTGCGAAGATGAATGCCGGTCTCGGTTTCTTCTGTCATGCCTTCGATCAGGCGACTCTGAACGATCCCGCCCGCTATGCGTTTGCATACAACGATCTGACGGAACGGCTTGCTGCACTCGCCGCATACGCCGCCGAAAAGAAACTGGATTCCATCGGCGTGGAGCAGATGTACACCCCCCATCAGGTGCCCTGGACCGTCGCCAACGCCGGACAGCTTCTGAAAGACTGTTACGCAAAGAACGGTAAGGATTTTTATCTGACGATCGATACCGGTCACCAGTCCGGACAGCGCAAGTTCGCTGCGAAAGATGATGCCGCCACCATCGCCGCCTTCAACTCCATCCGGGAAAAAGGCAGAGCGGAAGGGATCTACCTCGGTTCCGCCGCTGCAGAAAGAGCCATCGTTTCCGGCGCCCTGAACGGCGTCAGTGATGCTGCTTTGCTGGAGATCGTGAAGGAAGACAGAACCGCCAACCCCTGGCTGTGGAGCGAAGATGCAGACGGCGATACCTACCGCTGGCTGGAACAGCTGGGCACCTGGTCTCCCATCGTTCATCTGCAGCAGACGGACGGCAAAAGCTCGGCGCATCAGCCCTTCTCCGAAAAGTGCAATGCCACCGGGATCATCCGCGGGGAGAAAGTGCTTCAGGCGATCAAGGCGGCATACGACAAACCGGTTGCCGCCGGTATGCCCGCTCCCTGCAAAAGCATCGTTCTGACGCTGGAAGTTTTCGCCGGGACTGCCGATCTGACCTGCGATATTGAAAACAAAATCATTGATTCCGTCCGCTACTGGCGGCAGTTTATTCCGGAAGACGGCATGACACTGGATCAGCTTGTATGAACAAAAAGTAATGTTTTTTCGTACACTGCGCCTTGAACTTTTGTTTTTTTGTGTCATTAGTAAAAGAGAAAAACGAAAAATAACTACAGGAGAAGATTTATGAAACTGTTTCGTATTGCGCTTGTTTGCGTGATGGCGTTTGCCTTCACTGCCGTTCTTTCCGCTGCACCCCAGAGAAAGTATGATAAAGCCAATCCGTTCAAAGGCGAATTGAACAAGATCGCCAAGGTGGAAGAAAAGATTGCAGAAGGTGAAACGAAAGATCTGACCGAAAAGAAGAAAAAGAAACTGAAAGAAGATCTTGAAAAGGCCCAGGAAAAACTGACGAAAAAGAAAGATCAGCTTTCCGCCAAAACCGAAAAAGAAATCGCCAAGCTGGAAAAAGATCTGGAAAAGGTCGAAGGGAAAGAAGGTCAGGAAAAGAAAGTGGAAAAACTGACCAAGGAACTGGAAGCGAAACGCACCTTCCTGAAAAATCTCCCCATCTGGGCACAGGGCGAAACGCCGGATGAAGACGGACTCGGTGTCTCCGACGACGAATAAGCAGCTCTCAGTTGTAATATTTTCAGACGGTCCGCACTCCGGCAGGAAGACGGACCGTCTTTTTTTGAAGTGAGGTAAAACAACGATGAATTTAAAGTGGAATCCCGAACTGTTTACGATCCGGTTGAGTGCCGGGGACGGCGCGGCGGCACGGACTGAAAAGTCCGCGCACGGCTCCGGCGGTGCCGCTTCCGGCACCGCCCGTGAGCCGCAGACGCCGGGCGCGCAAGCGCAGACCGGCGTCCCGCCGCGCCGTCCCCTGACGTCCACCATTGCCGGTTCCTGGTATCCATCGGATCCGGGGAAATTGCGTGCGGAGCTGGAAAAATATCTTGCCTCGGCGGATGCGGAATCTGCCGGACGCACGGCGGGTGACGACTGTAATATTTTCATTGTTCCCCATGCCGGTTATGTTTACAGTGGTCCCTGTGCGGCGTTTGCGTACCGGCGGATGCGGAACCGTTCTTTCCGCCGGGTGCTTTTGCTGGCGCCGTCCCACCGGGTATGGCTGGACGATCAAGTTGTTCTGCCGGAATCGGATGCGGTATCCACGCCGCTTGGGGTAATTCCATTGGATCCGGGGCTTGGTACGGCGTTCCGGTCCAAAACATTTGTCAAGAATTCGGATCCGGTCCACCGGGACGAACACAGTACGCAGATCCAGTATCCCTTCCTCCAGACGGTTCTCGGTGATGACTTCACGATCCTCCCGGTCATTGTGGGCAAACTTTCCTCATCGACTGCATCCAAGCTGGGGGATCTGCTGCTGTCGCTGATGACGCCGGAGACGCTGCTGATCGTCAGTTCCGACTTCACGCATTACGGCAGCCGTTTCGGTTATGCGCCGTTCCAGTCTGATTTTCAGGAGAATGTGCGTTTGGTGGATTTTGAAGCGTACCAGTACATCCAGAACCACGATCCGGCGGCGTTTCACCGTTTTATCGAACGGAACCACTGCACGATCTGCGGTTCCGAGCCGATCCGTGCGGTGCTGGAGATGAAGACCCCGGTTTTTGAGACGACTCTCTTCCATTACTGCAACTCTGCGTCCGCATCCGGCGACCGGGACTTTGTCTGTTACCTTGCCTGCGGGATCCGGGTCCCCACGGTCGATCCTGCGGTCCTGTCCGACAATGACAAAGCGCTGCTGCTGGATTTTGCCCGCCGAGCCATCCGGAAAAAACTGGAGACCGGCAGATCCCCGGCTCCTGATGCCTATAAAGAAGAAACATCCCCTGCCATGCGCAAGGTGATGGGGGCATTTGTGACGCTCCACACAGCATCCGGCGCTTTGCGTGGCTGTATCGGCGAGATCGCACCGTACCGCCCGCTGTACGAAGCGGTGACTGCCCGTGCCTGCGATGCGGCGTTCCGGGATCCCCGTTTCTTCTCTTTGCGTGAGAGTGAGTTCGGGTCCATCCGGCTGGAGATTTCTGCTCTGACGCCGCCGGAACCCATTGACGACTGGCGCAAGATCGAGATCGGCCGCCATGGTATGACCGTGACAAAGAACGGCAGATCGGCAGTCTTTCTCCCGCAGGTCGCACCGGAGCAGGGCTGGACGCTGGAACAGACTCTTTCCCAGCTCTGCCTGAAAGCCGGTCTGCGCCCGGATGATTTCCGGTCCGGCGCTACATTTACCATTTTTGAAGCAATCGTATTTTCCGAATAAAGAAAGATTCTGACCGATGACCAACTCCGCCCCTACCGGATTTACTGTCTGGCGTATCCACGAATGTAACGCCAATTTCAAACGGACTTTTCTCGCAGACAAGCCCCGGCTTGTGTTCTGGCTTTGCGCCTTCCTGATGATCTTCTGGAACAAGACCGGCGAAAATTCCGTCCCTATGCTCCTTGCGGCGTGCGGCGCATTTCTGACGCTGGTCCTTACCGCAGCAACGGCAAACCGGATGTTCGGACGACCGGTGGAACTGCTTGCCTGCTGGATCCTGCTGCTTTTTCCACCCTTCCTGATGGCGGCACGGACTGGAGGGCTTGTTACGGCGGCGTTCGCTTTAACACTGCTGATTACCTGTGCCGGATGTGCCGCAAAACGGTTTACACCCTTCGCCACCATCGCTTTCGGTGCGGTATCGGCGCTGATCCTGATGCTGACGACCCTGCCGGCGGCATTGATTCCGGTTGTCTCCTGCATCATTATGCGCGCGGGCAGAAAGACGGAAGAAAAGCCCATGCACTTCCTGCTTACAGCCGCCCTGTATCTCGCGGGTGCTGCTGCGGCACTTGTTCTTGCGATCTGCTTCGGGAAGTATGCGCTTCTGCCGGTATATCTGATCCATACAGCGGATTCCCTTTCCGGCATCTTTCTGCTGGCGCTGATTCCCTGGTTCTGGTGCCTGATCCCGGCATTGAGCGCAGTCAATAAAGCGCTTGCGGCAGACCGCGCGGGCGACTGGAAATATCTGCGTCTGTGCAATATGCTGACCCTGGCAGTGCTTGCCGGGGTGGATGCCTTCGGGCTTCTGCCGTTTCTGCCGGTGATGGCGATTGCCGCTGCGTGGGCGTTTACGGGCGGCTTTGAGCGGTACGGCTGCCGGTGGGGGGCTTATCTGCTCCGCGGATTCGATCCGCTGATCACCTTTGCCATACCGGTCATCTGCTTTGTTTCGCCCTTCTGGTTTATCCGTACCTTTGCCGACCGTGCGGGTGAAGCGACGCAGGAAATGATCAATCTGTTCTACTTCCGGCTGCCGGCAGCGGGGATCCTGATCCTGCTGCTTTCATTGATCATGCACCTTTCCCGCCGGAAGAAAGGACCGTTTTTTGCGACGGCTTATCCCGCTCTGGACCGTCTGATCCCCGCCGTTTACGGGGCACTTCTTGTGGTCATGCCGTAAAAAAGTGGAAAAAAAGTGGAAAATTTTTATGATCGGACTTGAAAAAAGGGGGGAGTGCGTGCTATATTAAATGTTCATGAATGATGGATCACAAATTGAAGATAAAAACTTGAAAGGAAAGATTCAATGCCGAAAACAGATGTGAGAATGTCTGCGGTGAAGACCCACCGCAAGGCTGAAGAAGCCCGTGTGAAAAACAAATCCCGCCGCAATGCCCTTGCTACCGGCGAAAAGAAATTCCGCGCCGCTGCTGCAACGGAAGACAAAGCTGCAGCTCAGAAGCTGTTCCAGGAACAGTGCAGCGCTCTTGACAAGGCTGTCAAGGTCGGCACCATCCACAAGAACAAAGCGAGCCGTAAGAAATCCCGTCTCGCCGCCGTTCTGAACGCTGCTGAATAACAGAACGGGGACATCCCCGTCTGGCAGATACCGGATTTACGGTCATCGGGCATACGCGATCATGCGTCGCGTATGTCTTTTTTTAAAAAAAGAGGGAATCGGGGCTTGCACTATGTGCAAAGTGGATGTAGAGTAAGTCCGTTGGCAAGGTTCCGCGTTTCGCAGGATCCGGTATTGGACCGGGTTTTACGGGATGCGGGATTATGTTTTTCTGTAAGGGAAACTTTGCAGATCGAAATTTGGATAATCGGAAGAAGATAGAAAACACAACGCCGGAGGTAGAAACTATGAACAATGAACTGCTCGCAACACTGGAATACATTGAACAGGACCGTGGGATCAGCAAAGCACAGCTGATCGATGCAATCGAAAAAGCCCTGCTGACTGCCGCACGCAAAAGCATTCACCCGGCAAGTGACCTGACCGTGAAGCTGAACCCGAAGACCGGCGATATCCGTGCCTGGGCAAAGCTGCGCGTGGTGGACGCCTTTGCGAATAACGATGAAATTACGCTGGCAGAAGTCTCCGCCAAAATGCCGGATGCCCAGATCGGCGATATTATCGACTGGGAAGTGACGCCCCGGAACTTCGGGCGTATCGCTGCTCAGACCGCCCGGCAGGCGATCCTCCAGCAGATCCGTAAGGCGGAAAAGGAAACCGTGCAGGAAGAATTCAAAGATCAGATCGGTGAGATCATCAACGGCAATGTGCGCCGTATCGAAGCCGGCAATGTGATCGTGGACTTCCAGAAGGCGGAAGGGATCCTCTCCCCGAAAGACAAGATCCCCACGGAACAGTACGGCCCCGGCGACCGGATCAATGCCCTGCTGGTGAAGGTGGATATTGAAACCTCCGGTCCCAGCCTGATCCTCTCCCGTTCCAGCCAGGCGTTCCTGCGTAAACTCTTTGAACGGGAAGTTTCCGAAATCCATGATGGCGTGGTGGAGATCGTTGCCGTCGCCCGTGAAGCCGGCAGCCGCTCCAAAATCGCTGTCCGCAGCAATGACAGCCGGGTCGATCCCGTGGGTGCCTGCGTTGGTATGCGCGGTATGCGTGTCCGCAACATCACCAACGAACTGGGCGGCGAACGGGTGGACATCATCCACTACTCCGATGATGTGGAAGAATATGTGCGTAACGTGCTGCATCCGGCGAAACTGAACCGGATCGAGATCGACGAAGTGAAGAAACAGCTGACCGTGTATGTGGATGCGGAAAACTCCCGCCTCGCATTCGGCAGAAAAGCCCAGAACATCAAACTGGCACAGCGCCTGATGCAGTGGAGCATCAACCTGGTGACGGAAGATCCCGCTGCCGAGTTCAAGGCTCAGAAAGCCAATGCCGTCAGCGAACTGGCAGGTACGCTCTCCATTCCGGAAGAAGCCGCTGAAATTCTGGTCAACAAGGGGTATCTCACGGTGGAAGACCTGCGTGCGGATCAGGATAATCTGTCTGCGATCAGCGAACTGGATGCCGCAACGGTTCAGAGCATTATTAACGCCCTGTGAGTATGATATGAGGTGACATTATGGCAACAACACCCATTAAAGTAAAGGCGTTTGCCGATAAATACGGCTTGACGTCCAAAGAAGTCCTCAAGGAACTTGCGGCGCAGGGATATGACAATATCCGTACCGCATCCAACAATATGCCTATGGAGGACCTGCCGCTCATCGAGTCTTATTTTGATGAACTGATGGAAAAGCGGAACCCTCAGAGCGCACTGATCGAAGAAGTGGAGTCCCGTATGGAATCCCGTTCCGGCGGTCAGAACAAAAACAAAAAACGCTCCGGTGAAGAACAGAATCAGGGCGGAAAACGCGATAAAAACTTCGGCAAGGGCGGTAAGTTCCCCCCGCGTGACAACAACGGCGGCAATGCAGATATCCCGGCAGGCGGCGAGATCCATATCAAGCCCCCTGTGGTGGTGAAAGCGCTGGCGGATGCCATGGGGAAACGCCCCAATGAAGTCATTTCCTCCCTCATGATGATGAATGTGCTTGCCAGCATCAACCAGACCATCGATACGGAAGTCGCCCAGAAAGTGGCGGAAAAGATGGGCTTTACTCTGGTGGTGGACAGCAAGCGGGACAAAGACGAACACCAGAAGAAGGAAGAAACGGAAGAAGTCGATCCTGAAGATATGGAATACGATGATTCCCCGAAGGATCTGAAGCCCCGTCCTCCCATCGTGACCTTTATGGGGCACGTTGACCACGGCAAAACATCTTTGCAGGATGCGATCCGTAAGACTCATGTCGCCGCCGGTGAAGCGGGCGGGATCACCCAGCATATCGGTGCTTCCTCCGTGGTGCTGGACGGCAGAGCGATCACGTTCGTTGACACACCCGGTCACGAAGCCTTCACTCAGATGCGTGCCCGTGGCGCAAATGTGACGGACATCGTGGTTCTGGTGGTGGCGGCGGACGACGGCTTTATGCCCCAGACCATTGAGGCGATGAATCACGCCCTCGCTGCTAAAGTTCCCATTGTCGTTGCCATGAACAAGTGTGACCTGCCGGATGCCGATACCCAGAAGATCCTGCTCCATATGCAGCAGAATAACCTGATGTCCGAAGACTGGGGCGGTACCGTGGCGGCGATCCCCGTTTCCGCCAAGACCGGCGCCGGGATTGATGACCTGCTGGAACGGATCCTGCTGGAAGCGGAAATGCTGGAACTGCAGGCAAATGCCAAGCGTCCCGGTCTGGCGTATGTGCTGGAATCCCAGTTGGAACAGGGGCTCGGTGCTACGGCAAGCGTGGTGGTGAAGAACGGCTCTCTCCGGGTGGGCGATCCCATTATCTGCGGCGAATATTACGGCAAAATCAAAACCCTGATCGACTTTCGCGGAAAACGGGTCGCCGTTGCACCTCCCAGCACCCCTGTCAAGGTGGTCGGTCTCTCCGGTGTGCCGGAAGCCGGTACCAGAATGGCGGTCTGCAAGAATATCAACGAAGCAAAACAGCTGGCGGAAGCCCGCAGCGATTCCAACCGCATTGAAGCGCTTTCCAGCAAAACTGCCGGCGCCAGTCTGGAAGATCTGTTCTCCCAGATGGACGACAGCAAGAAGAACAGCCTGAAAGTCATTGTAAAGTCGGACGTCCGCGGTTCCAGCGAAGCGATCGTGGAATCCCTGAAGAAGCTGCCTTCCGAAAAAATCTCGGTGGACGTGCTGCATACCGGTGTCGGTGCGATCACGGAAAACGACGTGCTGCTGGCAGCCTCCTCGGATGCGATCGTGGTCGGCTTCCACGTGCGTGTGAATCCCGGCGTGAACGATCTCGCCAAGAAGTCCAATGTGGAGATCCGCCTTTACAGTATCATCTACGAATTGATCGAAGATATTACAGACGCCCTCGCAGGTCGTCTGGAACCGGAAAAACGCGAAAAAGATATCGGTACGGTCAAGATCCTCAAGATCTTCCAGCTTTCCAAGGGACCGAAAATTTGCGGTTGTATGGTGGAAAAAGGTGTTGCCCGCACCGGTGCGAAAGCCCGTGTGTTCCGCAACAACGAACTCATCTTCAACGGTGAAGTGCGTTCCCTGCGCCGCTATCAGGACGATGTGAAAGAAGTGCATCAGGGTCTTGAGTGCGGGATCCGGCTGGACAACTTTATGGACTTCACGGAAGGTGACATTATCCAGCTCTACGAAATCGAGCTGAAAAAGGCAACCCTGACCTGATCCCGGAGGTGTCTCCATGCGTAAGAATAACGAAGTTTCTGTTGACCGGATCACCCGTGTCAACGAGATCCTCAAGCGTGAGATCGCGGATCTGCTGCAGCGTCAATCCTTCAGCGAAAAATACAATGCCCTTGTCTCCGTGACCCGGGTGGAATGTTCCACTACGCTGAAACAGGCTGAAGTCTATGTAAGTATGTTCGGGATCGAAGCCGGCAGCGACCGGGAACAGGAAATCCTTGCTGCGCTGGCGCGTCTCAAGGGTGACATCCAGCGCAGAATGTCCAAACACGTGATCCTGAAATATACGCCGGTTCTGCATTTTCTTGCAGATCATAATCTGGCGGAGGGGGACCGTGTGATCCAGCTCCTCCGTGAACTGGAGGAAAATGAAGAAAATGAAAGTATCTGATTTTCAACCGATTCTGGAAAGGTTGCAGGGCAGGGTCCTGATCGTGACTCACGAGCGTCCCGATGGGGATGCGGTCGGATCCGCCACTGCCCTGTGGCATTTGTTGAACGGCAACGGATACGACGCGGATGTGCTGTTTCCGGATGAAGTGCCGGATGCGTATCTGTGTTTTCTGCCGGAAACGGCACTGAAAACGGCTGATCTTTCCCGGTACGGCTCTGTGCTTTCCGTGGATGCCTCCACGCCGAAGCGGCTGGGGCTGGGCGGTTTGCAGCCGGAACAGATCAAACTGCCGTTTGCAGCACTGGATCATCATCCGGATCATGTTGAGTTTGCTCAAGTTACTTATGTTGACTCCACGGCGTGTTCAGCGGCGGAAGTGGTGTACGATCTGGCAAAGTTTGCCAACTGGGCGATCACGCCGGAGACTGCCACCCGGCTGCTGCTGGGCGTTGTGACCGATTCCGGCTGTTTCCGGTTCGACAATACCACGCCCCGTGCGTTGCGGGTTTCTGCGGATCTGATCGAAGCCGGTGCGGATCGGCATTTTGTGATCGACCGGGCATATTTTTCCAAGCCGTTCAATATGGCGCAGTTCGAGGCGGAACTGTTCTGCAAGTCTCTGCGGACTGCACTGGATGGCTCTTTTGCCTGGTTTATGATTACCAATGAGCTGCTGAAAAAATATGATGTCAATATCCGGAATACGGAAAATCTGATCGAAAATGTGCGTGGGATCGAAGGCGTTACGGTGGCGGCGGTCATCAAGCCGACGGCGAATCCCGGTATTTTCAAAGTATCGCTGCGCTCCAAAGATCCTGCCGTTTCGGTGGGCAAAGTCGCCCGCAGACTCAATGGCGGTGGTCATGAGATGGCGGCGGGCTGTACGATCTTTGCCAAAAGTGCGGAAAACGCAGAAGATATTCTGCTCAACCATGTAGCAATGGAACTGAAAAAATGAGAAACAATCCCCAGAAACACCGTCTTCCCCCGTTCCAGAAAAACGGGATTATTCTTGTCAACAAGCCTGCCGGCTGGACCAGCCACGATGTGGTGGCGTTCATGCGGGCGCGGTTCAATATCGTGAAAGCAGGTCACTGCGGTACGCTGGACCCGGCGGCGACCGGGCTGCTGGTCATTGTGATCGGCAAGTTCACCAAGCTGAGCCAGAAGTTCTCCGGCGAAGATAAGATCTACGGCGGAACGATCCTCCTCGGAACGGAAACCGATTCCCAGGATATGGACGGCAACGTTGTCAAGACTTCCGATTACTCGTATGTGACGGAAGAAAAGCTCAAAGAAGCCTTTGCCGCATTCACCGGCGAGATCATGCAGACCCCGCCCATGGTGTCTGCGGTCAAAGTGGACGGCGAACGGCTGTATAAACTGGCGCGTCAGGGCAAGGAAGTGGAACGGGAAGCCAAGCCCGTGACGATCCATTCGGTGGATCTGGCAAATATCAATCTGCCGTATGCCGATTTTGTGGTGCGCTGTTCCAAAGGTACTTACATCCGCACCCTCTGCGCCGATGTGGGGCAGAAACTGGGCTGCGGCGCCGCACTCTTCCGGCTCAACCGGATTCAGAGCGGTGAGTTTGAACTCAAAGACGCTTATTCTGTGGAAGAAATGAAAGAATGGACCCAGCAGGATCTTGCCGACCGGCTGGATGATTATCTGCACCGGAAACTGGCGAAAATGGTCCGTTTTTCCAGCTTCTGATCCACAAAAAAAGGAGGAGATATGCTGAGCCTAAACCACATTGAAGAAACCGTGGAAAATATGCTCGCCGACCGTTTCGGCAGGCTGTTTTCCTTTCCCGTTTCCGAACTGACTGAAGCCGCCATCGCTGCGCTGAAACCCACTTCCGAAGCCGATCGCAAACGGGTGGAGAAGGAAGTGGAGCTGGTCCTCGCCGCTCAGGATGGTTTCTTCTATTCGGAGGGGAAAGTTTACCCGAAACAGGAATTTTTCCGGGGTACGGAATTCAAGATCATTCCGACCGCATTCGAGATCGAAAAGGCAGTGCTGTTGCCCGGTGCTGCGTTCATGCCATTCTGCAACAGCGATGAAGTCTTTGCCGATGAGTTCGTTCTGAAGACCGGAAAGAGCAAGAAACGGAAGACCGTTACGATCAATACCCGGTTTTCCGAGATCGCTCCGGCGTATATGATGCTGGGGAATTCCGGCGTGATCGATTATCTCTCCGCCGAGTGCGAAGAGAACCGTCTGACCCTCTTCGGCGCACGGGATCTGATGATGGCAAATGTGAAGCTGACCGCTTTCGATATGGGCAGTTTCTACCGGGATAACGAGTTCAACGAGGGCGATGCCATTCTGGTCACCGTGGAGGACTGGGAAAAGTGCGTGTTCTCCCTTGCCGTCTGTCGGGAACAGAGCAGCGATGCAGACAAACAGCAGTTTGTGCGGGATTTTGAACGGGCGCTGCTGAAAGTCTGCGAACAGGACCGGGATTATATCGAGATCCCCCAACAGATCGCAGAAGCATATCTCTTTGCATACGAAAATGATACGGATTTGAGAAAACGCCCTGTTCTGACGCTGGAAGAGTACCGGCTCCGCATGAATGAGATCGCTATCAAACGGGACGGCAGCGAATGGCTGCTGGTGCCGGTGGATGATCTGGATACCCCCGGTCAGTTCGAGCAGAGCCTGATCCGCAACCGGGCGGAACAGGACGCAAAATGCAGCTGCGGACACGATCACGACCACGGCGAATGTGACTGTGGACATCACCACCATGAAAAAGATGAGAATGCCGGCAAGCGCACGCTGGACCCGGATCTGGATCCCAATAATTTCTCCATCTCCACCGGTACGCTGGAGTCTATCGACGCCATCCTTGCCGAACTCAATGCGCCCATCAACTCCGTGGAACTGGGCGCCATGATCTACGATGCCATGTCCAACGGCGAAGAACAGTTTGAAGGATTCCGGTCCAGACTGATGGACTTCATGGAACTCAAGTTCACCGACGACGCACAGGAAGTCGCCTTCATCAACTTTCTGGAGGAAAACTGGGAGATCGCTTCCGAATATTTCAGCCCCGCCGAGGACGCCAAGCTGTCGCCGTTGCGGACCAGATTGCTGGATCTCACCAAGGCTCGGATCGAATATTCCGTGTCCCTGCTGGAACGGCTGAACGGTCAGCCCGTGCCGGAAAAGACTGTCAAACGACTGGCGGCGATCCACCGGGATATCGTGGACACCCTCTCCCTTCTGAACAGCGACAGCCGTCTGGAAGATGAGGAGCAGTACGAACAGCTGGAACTGCGCATCGGAGATATCGAAGACGCTTGGGACGACTTCATGGCACTGTGAGCAGACGCCGGGGCGCGGCAGTGAGCCACGCAGTGGCTCCACCGCACAAAAAAAGATGCACGCCGCAAAGCGTGCGTCTTTTTTGTGTGCGGTGCGCCTGAGCTGCGCTCAGGCTGCTGCCGCGCCCTGCTGGTTCAGAGGGGGGATTATTTGTACTTTGAAATATCAATATCGTATTCAGCGGCAATACTCAAACATTCCATATAGGTAGTACTGATTTCATTGGATATTTGCAGCTCTGCATTTCTTAGTTGTTTTGCCTCATTTTCCATTTCCGTTATTGTGCCAAAATCAAGTACTAACCCACGAAAGAAAGCTTCAATCATTTTTGCATCTGAATTAAAACGAATAATGAAACTTTCTATTTCTTTTTCCAAACGAGCCTTGCGCCGCCAAGCTGCAAGATGTTTTAAATATGCTGATGTAAATCTTGGGGGGCACCCCTCTAAAGAAACAGCCCTCATCTTATTGAATTGTGCTTCTGCTGATGAGGAACTGCAGTTTTGGTCTTCATTTAAAACTCTTATAATCGCTACTCGCTGTTCTATAATTCTAATAGTATTTCCCTTACTATCATTCTCTGTTAAGTTAACTTTATTTTCGGTAGATTCATCGCAAGCTGTTATAAAGAGTAAGACGCAAGAGATCAATGCAAGATTGACTGTTATTTTTTTGAACATGGTTTATCCTTTCCTGTTTTGTTTTTTGTGTTGTATGCGTGCTTTTTGTTTAGGAATCTGATTATTTGTGATTATACTCCTCCTTGTTATTGGTTGAAAATGGACAAGCGCTAACAGAGACGGAGCAACGCAGGAATGGAAAATCATGCTGTGAGCAAGGCATAAAAAAAGCCGGACGCCTCTGTTTTACCATGCCAGCGGGTCCGACCAAGAACCTGTCTCACGGGTACAACGAAACATCCGGCAAGATGTGCTGTAGACACAATCTCACCAGATACATTTCAACCACTCGCAAGACAAATAATGCTTTTTAACTTGGTCGGTTTGCTGGCATATTTGCTGAAATATAACGGCTATAAATGAGCTGCGATATTCAAATCGCTTTTATAAAGATAGCATTTGTTGAGTAAAAATGCAAGGTGACTTTCTTACTTTTACGAAAAAACGAAATGCAGAACAGAAGAAGACAGTCGCTTTTCGGAGTTCTCCCGCACGCCTACAGCGTGCATGTTTTTGTGGTTGCTGATGACCTGTGGGCAAGCCCACAGGCTATAATCTTGCACGCCTATAGCGTGCTTGCTTTGTGCGTGCGTATCTGTGCCGGTCAGCTCTGTTGTGCCTGGATCTTGCGCATCTGGTCCAGGGCGATAAAGAGACATCTCGGCAGGTGGAACATGGTCTTCCACTTGCCGCCCTTGAGCATATGCGTGGGTTCGCCGCGACGGTTGAGATAGGCGAACCATTCGGGATACTCTTTGTCCTTGAAGTGCGCCCACGCCCAGTTGTCGATCTCCCTGAACTTTTCCAAAAAGTACTCATCGCCGGTGAGCCGGTAGGCGAACAGGGTGGCGAGGATCGCTTCGTTGTGCGGCCACCAGAGTTTCATATCCCACTGCAGTTCCAGATGGGGCTTGCCGAGGGCGTCCATAAAGTAGTAGATCCCGCCGTATTCTTTGTCGGTGCCGAAGGTCAGCAGCGCCTTGACGATCCGGGCGGCTTTTGCGATCATTTCCTGATCGCCCCGGCGTTCGGCGTAGTTCATAACGAACCACATACTTTCCAGCCCGTGACCGGGGTTGATAAAGCGTCCTTCGCAGCTTTCCAGATCGAAGGAGCCATCGGGATTGACGTTCTCAAAGAGGACCTGCATTTCTTCGTTCCAGAACATATCGAGAACGGTCCGGACGGCGCGGTCGCAGTCGGCATCGTACTGATCGGTGCCGAGACATTCCCGCATAACCACGCCCAGGTTTGCCAGAATCATAAAATGACCGTGTGAGAGCCGTTTCTGCTTGGCGGGGAGCGCCTTTTCCCAGCGACCTTTGGGGGCGTCCATGCGGCGGATATAGTTCTGCATGGCGGCGTCCGCCTCCGCCTTGTATTTTGCCTCGCCGGTGGCTTTGAACATGGCGGCGGCACCCATGGCGGCGAAGCAGTCGGAGAAGATATTGGAGGGTGCCATGGTGGGTTCGCCTTTCCGGTTGAGGGCGAAATAGTAAGTGCCGTCTTCGCTTTTGCCGTATTTTGTGAGGAAATCGAAGCCCTGTTTTGCGATCTCCAGCCATTTTTCCTTGCGGTAGCTGCTCATGTAGAAGGTGGCGAACATATAAACGATCCGCCACTGCATCCACATATATTTTTCGGTGTCATAGACGGATCCGTCCCGGTCAAGACTGGTGAAATATCCGCCGAATTCGTGGTCGACGCAGTGATCCTCCCAGAAGGGGATAACCTCGTTGATGAGTTCGTTTTCGTAGCGCTGAATGTACGGTGTGAAGTCCATTTTTGAAATTCCTTCTGTTACTTTGTAAGATCAACAAATTGAGCGTTTATGAATGCGGCGAGTTCCTCCGGGTCCAACCCCAGATTGATACCGATCCTGCCGCCGCTGACACAGATCTTGTCGAACAGGATCGCCGTTTCGTCGATGTATGTCGGAAAGAGCTTTTTCATGCCGATGGGCGAGCAGCCGCCGTGAATGTATCCGGTCAGAGGGAACAGCAGTTTCTGGGGGATCATTTCGATGGATTTTCTGCCGCACGCCTTTGCCGCTTTTTTCAAATCCAGTTCTCCGGAGGCGGGGACCACGAAGACAAAATAATCCTTTCCCGGAGGCGCCTGTGTCACAAGTGTCTTGAAGACCTGATCCGGGCTTTCCCCGATCTTTTCGGCGATGGATTTGCCGTCGATCCTGCCGTCGCTGACATCATATTCATAAAAGCGGAACGGTACATTTCCGTTTTCCAGCAGACGGATCGCATTTGTTTTTTCAGCCATTACTTGTATTCCTTTCCGGCATCCGCGCTTTCCCGGAGAACGTTCCGGAAGCGTTCCAGATAGAGATTGCCCATGTGACCGCCGGCATCGAACCAGGTGGCACGTTTGCCGAAGGTCTGATCCAGAAAATGTTTGTCCTGTTCATTCAGCAGAATGTCGTTCCAGTTGTGGATGAGGTAGACCTTATCCGTCCTGCCGAGAAAATCTTTGAGGGGGTACAGCCCGGCATCCCGTACGAGGGTGGGAAAATCTTTCCGGATTCCCTGCTGTTCCAGTTCGGGCAGGAGAAATGTTTTTGCGTAGCGTTCAAAATCGAAGCGGTCCAGTTCATCGTAAAGACTGTTGCGGTTGGACCAGTCCGTATTGTTCCGGATGCCGGGCAGCGGCGACTTCAAATGACGGCGGAACAGGATGTCCCGGATGCCGCTGCGGAGCATGATGGATGCGATATATTCTGCCGTTTTTTCTTCAAACCGGGGAACGAGGAACGCCATCTGTGCCACCCGTCCGGCGGGATCGTTCTGTTCCACGGGCATGACAGGGATGTGTGCGCTGTTCAGCAGGAGCAGTTCGCCCACGGTGCCGGGGATCTTTTCTTTCAGGTCATCGGCGGAGAGCGGGACAGATTTTTTCAGACCGGCATCCAATTTCTGCATGGCGCAGCCCAGATCTGCGGGGGGATTGATGAGAACGGCACGGCGGATGTCGAGGGTGTTTTTCTGTTCTTCCGCTGCCATGATATGGGCAGCACAGACGGCGCCGTAACTCCAGCCAACGAGGATGACCGGTCCTTTGTAATTCAGGTCAGACAAAATGGTGGTGAAGTAATTGCGGAGCCGTTGCGCATCTGCGGGAACGTACCCGGGGAAAGCATCATTGCCGGCGCCCTGTTCCATGCCGCGCCAGAAAAAGACGCTGTCCACCGAGATGACATCGTGTCCTGCATTGTGGAAGGTTTCTGCCACGGCGAGAGTGGAGCTGCCGTCGTAAGTGCCGTCGATCCCCGGAATGATGATGACCAGCGGCAGTTTTTTGCGGACTTCCCCTTCTTCCGGTTCGGGCTGGGGGAAGTATGCGTAGCGTGCTTTTTCCCGGTCTTCACCGCGGTCGATCTTGCGGATGTCGATCGTCCGGTAGAAATTGGTCCCCCAGAGGGTATGGGGCAGCCACCAGTAATCGTTGGATCGGATGGGCGTGGTGAGGACGGCACGGAGTGTTTCGATGGCGGGAGTCTGGCGGTCGTATTCCGGAGCGGCGATCCAGTTTCCTTTCAGATCATCCGGTTTTGGACAGGGCTTGGCGAACGTGACAGGCAGGGGCGGCGCGGGGAGGACATTTCCTTCTTCATCCAGCATGGCTTCTTTTTCATCATCCAGCTGATTGAGCTTGGCATACTTCCAGCGGGCGAGCTGATTCTCCCGGTAGATCGTGTGCATGGAGCGGAAAGTCTTGTACCGGTCACTGCTGCCCTTGACAATAGGAGCGTATGCCTGCTGATTCACCACAAAACGGTTGAGGGTGGCGAGGTAGGTGTAGGGCAGATATGTCTTGATGTCGAACGCGCAGTCAAAGAAAAATCCCACGGTATCGCGTACATTAGTTCCCTTGCAGAAGGGCAGGATGAATGTACAGCCGGGCCCGATGCCCCAGATGGCGAACATCTGCCCGAAATCGGATTCGGTGGAATGGATGTCAAACCACCATTCTGCCACATCGAAGATCCCGGCAACGCCCAGCGTGGTGTTGATGAAGAAACGGCAGGTCTCATCCCAGCATCCTTTCCACTCGGCAGAACCGAGTGTGGTGATGAACCGGGCGGGCCATTCCAGATTGAGGCAGACCCGTTCCATGGCATTGATGGCAGGGCGGGGCATGATGGAACCGTAGCCGCGCGCCACGGGATCGGCGATCCATTCCATGCAGAAATCGTTGACCGTGAACATAGTACGGTTGAATCCCTCCAGTGGATCCGGTCCGGCGAGTTCATTTTCCACACGGGTGGGATACCAGCCGAGGCTGGGGTCCTGTTCCAGGCAGATCCGGTCGGATGCACAGGCGGTCAGCAGGCAGAGCAGGAGCAGAAGGCAGGCAAGAGTACCATATTTTTTCATATTGCAGATCCCGGTAATTTTTGTTTAAATCCTGTTCTGAATATAGCGCACGGGGCAGAAAATTCAAGCATGAAAACGGCTGAAAGATGAAAAATCACGGGATATACGGTTCGATCTTTTCCGGTACGGAACGGAGAGATTCCGCCTTTTCCGGAATCGTGCGGATCGTTTCCACTTTTTCCGGGATCCGGAGCGATTCCACTTTGCCCGGAATGGCTTGGAGTTTTTCCGCGGCTTCGGGATTTTTTTTGTAGAAATACAGGGCGACCGCAGCGAGGATGATCAATACCGTCAGCAGAGTCATCAGGCAGCAGAACAACTGCTTGATCGGAAAGAGGACGATCTTCAGAAGTATTTTCGGGATAAAGAGAAAAATTTTCAGCAGACAGCCCATTCGATTTCCTTGTTGATTCAAGATTTTCTTTTTCAGGTGCAATGTAGCACAGAAATCAGTTGTTTGCAAGCGAATGAAACGTTTTTCTGTCGTTTTGTTGAATTAGAAGTTCAAAAATCCGGTAAAGTGACGAACCGGATTTGCAATTTTGATCGTTCCGGGGTATAGTGTGCCGATCAGAAGGAAAGAAAATGAACGAAAATTATACATTATATGCCGTGCCGGAAAACGATGAAGGGATCGTGGCGATCTCTGCCGATCTGAATACCGATATGCTCCGGACTGCATATTGGAATGGATTTTTTCCCTGGCCCTGTGAAGAGAGAAATGTACTTTGGAGTTTCCCGGATCCCCGGGGCATCCTGCCGGTGGCGGATCTGCATATCCCCCACGGCGTCAAACGGGAACTGAAAAAATATCACCGGACTTTTGAACTGCGGATCGATACTGCTTTTGATGATGTGATCCGTGCCTGCGCAGCGGCGGAGCGACACGGACAGGATGGCACTTGGATCACCCGGAAACTGGTTGCCGCCTACGGGCAGTTCCACCGGGAGGGATTCGCGCACAGTTTTGAGGCGTGGCAGAACGGCAGACTCTGCGGCGGACTTTACGGCGTTTCGCTGGGCAGGATCTTCTGCGGAGAAAGTATGTTCTTCAACGTCAGCGGCGCCTCCAAGTTTGCTTTCCTCGGCATGATGGATATACTGCAGCACTGCGGTGTGGAACTCATTGATACTCAAATGGTCACGCCTTTGACGGAGTCGTTCGGCGCTGTTGAGATCCCCGCAGAGGATTACCTGACACGATTGGCTGTTCTGCGGGGTGAGCCGCTGACAACGGATGCGCTCAGGAATGTGCAAGCTGCCGGACCGTTTGCAGCGCCTCCAGATACAGATCCCAATCGTTGAGATGCTCGATCAGCAGATCTTTCCTTTATTTTGATCAGATTTGTTGTTTTATTGTTCTTCCGGACCTTCTTCCATCCAGTGATTGTAAAGTTCTTCGCCGCGCCACATCCCTTTCAGGAATGCCTGATGCGCTGTTTCCGCACTGACCCATTCATGGATGCGGGTGAAGCCGTAAGCACGCCATTCCGTGAAGAAAGCATTGAGCTCGGCGGTGTCCGTATTGCCTTGCAACATAGCTTTCCGTTTCAAACGCAGATATTGAGGACAGAACTGTACTTTCCGGACCCGGACGGACCGGAGGATGTCGCCCGCCACGGCATCGGCGGCGCGCTGCAGAATGGCGTCGTACTGATCCAGCATATCTTCCGCGAGGAATGCTTTTTCCGGGCGGTCATTGAAGCCCACGTGGATATCTTCATCCTCACATTTTCTGCAGACCAGTTCCATATATTCCCGGATCATAGGAGCGGCGGCGCCGTAGTAATAGTCCAGAAATTCGGTGATGTGTTTTTCCGCATCGCAGTAGGGATCCCACAACAGTTTGGAAATCAGATACTGCCGCAGTTCCACCAGATCCGGACCGCCGCCGATCTGGGAGTTGCCCTGTTCAAATACGCCCTTTACATTGTTTTCCACCAGTGTCTGCAGGTTGGGCTGGAGCGTATGCCAGTTGGGATGGGGCGCAGGATAATGGCTGAAACTGGTCACATAGTCCCAGATGTACAAACGGTCGCAGACTTTTCCCCACGCCCGGAGGTCCGTCACAAAATCGGAGCGGGTGCCGTCCGGATGCTCCACGCCTCTCGTGGTATCGCTGCACTTGCCGAAGGGATGGGAGAAACAGCACTCAATGGAGCAGAGCCGCACGCACACATTGGGACGGGGGTTCGTCTTGACCGGCGCAGGGCGGGTGTACTGATATGCCAATGTATCAAAAATCACTTCCGGAAATTCATCTTTCAAGGCATCGGCAATGGCATTGACGAACCGCAGGAGCGTCCCGGCGGGCGAACCTTCCTCCCGGTCAACGGCAAGGCATTTCTCACACTGACAGTTGGTGCAGTTGTCCAGCTGGGAGATGGAGATGATCCGGCAATCCGGTTTTGCCAGCAAAGTTTTACGCACATTTTCAATGGCGATCTGCAATACTTCCGGATTCGTGAGACAACGCTGGTTGATATGGGGATTTTCCGGCAGAAACCGTTTGCCGTCGATCAGCGGGAAATATTCCGGGTGACTTTCCGCATAAAGTTTCTGGGGGATCAGCGTCTCCAGCGTGTGGACAAACAGCGCATATTTCATGGAAGACCCGAATTTTTCCGGAATATTGCCGCCGTTGATGCGGGATTTGACTGCAAAGCGTCTGTACCGGCTCAGGTCGTTGGTATTGTGCAGACGGTATTCCAGGATCGGTTTCTGTGTTTCGGAAAGTTCCGGCAGCACAAGGTTTTCACAGACGGGGATCTTTTCATCCAGCGGCGTGAAGAACCGGCAGCCCAGTTTTCCCAGAAACTCATAGACCCCGTAGATCACACCCCGGATTCCGCCGGTGATGTCGAGTCCGGCGTCTGAAGTTTGCAGGGTAAAGGTGTCGTATCCCTGCTCATCCTGACGGGAAATCCGGATACGGGGAGAATCCGTGACCGGTTCGGTGACGATGTCAAAGACCGCCCCGGTGATCATTTCCAGATAGTGTTTCAGTTCCTTTGCGGCGTAACAGGTCTGGGCATTGCTGTCCCCCTGTTCGATCTTCATCAAGGCAAGGCGTTTTTCTGCAAGAAGCATGGAAACCCTCCTCATGTGTTGCAAGGATATGATTTACAGGGGGAAGGGCGGATTTGCCGCACCTTCCCGTTTTGGATTTTTTTGTAAGGGATCAGGCGTCCACGATCGCAAAGGTCAGGTTGGTCTTGGAGATGACCTTGTCATCCACATAGAGGTAACCTTCGCCCTTGCCGAAACGCTTGGTTGTATCCGGGATCTCCACTTCCAGACGCATCTGGTCGCCGGGGAGAACGGCACCGTAGAAGTCGGTGCGGTCAATGCCCATGAAGTAGGCGAGTTTGCCCTTGTTGGCTTCATTGGTGAGCATGTGGACACAGCCCGCCTGCGCTACGATCTCCGGATGAACGGAACCGGAAAGCACGCTGTAACCGTCTTTGTAGATACGGAATGCCGGATCGGAGGCAGTACCGTTCTTCACGCCGGTGAAGTGGCAGCCGTCGATCTTCGCCACATAGTCCACAAAGAGGAAGGGGAAGCGGTGGGGAATGTACTGCATGACCTGATCCACGTTGAGGGCGATCTCCGCAGTTTTATCGAACTCATTGAAGAGAGCGGGCATGGCGATTTCCGTGATCTTTTCCCGGATACCCATAACCAGTTCGCCCTGACAGGCAAGACCGGCGTTGTTGGTGACCGTGGCAACGATGGTGGCTTCTTCCGTGGTGATCGCAGTGACTTTCACATCGATCAGCATACGGTCGCCCGGTTCGTTGGGCTTGCGGAACTTCACTTTGCTGATGCTCTTGATGTAAAGGTCATATTTCCGTTCCGGGTCCAGCCGTTCCCATACGGCGATTTCCGCCAGCTGTGCCATAGCTTCCACCTGAAGCACGCCCGGCATGATCGGGTGCGCAGGGAAGTGCCCCACAAAGTGCGGTTCGGTGATCGTCACTGCCTTGAGGGCAACATAGTGATCTTCGTCCAGTTTCTGCACACGGTCAAGGAAGAGAAAACCGTTCTGGCAGGGCAGGATCTCGCGGATCTCGGGGAGGGTGATGATTCGTTCAGACATGTTAAATCCTTTCGTTTTGCGGAAAGTTGATCTTGTTTTCGATTGCTTATTTTTTACCGGCAGCCAGTTCCTGCTGACGCATCAGCTGTGCCAGCTTGACATGGGTCGGGTGACCGGATTTGACCGAGAGAACGTGTGCTTTCACACGCTTGCCAACAAGAAACAGGTCTCCTGTCATATCCATCATTTTGTGGCGGACCAGTTCGTTGGGGTAGCGCATCCCTTCTTTGCAGATGATGGCGCCATCGTGCATCAGAATGGCGTTGTCCAGACTGCCGCCCTTCGCCAGACCGGCGGCGATGACCTGTTCCAGTTCCCGGTAGATCGCAAAGGTGCGGGCGCGGGAAAGTTCTTTCGCAAAAGTCTCCGTGTTGACCACGGTGGAGAAGTATTGCAGATCCAGCGGGGTGGCACCGAATTCCACGGTGAACGTGATCTTGAAGTCGTCTGCGGGGAGCAGGGCGAGGGTGGAGGCGCCGTCTTCAAACACGATCGGCGCAGTGCCGGTCCAGTATTCGGCGGGGGCGTTCTGCGGTTGGATCCCGGCATTCTGGATCATATCAAAGTACGGTCCGGCAGAGCCATCGGCAATGGGCGGTTCGGGTCCGTCCATCTCCACAATGGCGTTATCCACATTGCTGGCATGGAGCGCCGCCATGATGTGTTCGATCGTGACCACAAAAGCGCCGGTCTCCCGGGAGGCGATCGTGGTGGCGCGGCGGACGTCGATCACATTTTCCACCACAGCTTTGACTTCCGGTCTGCCCGGCATATCCACCCGGCGGAAAATGATTCCTGTATTTTCCGGAGCCGGCAGAATACTCAAGTTTGCCCGCGCCCCGGTATGCAGTGCGATCCCCGTGATCGAACTGGCGGTTTTTACCGTATTCTGCATATCCATAAGCTTCAATCTCTCTGTTGTATCAAGTTTTTTCGTATTTTTTTCATAATTTACTCCATTTTGGGATGATTACCAGTCCAAACGGGTGTATATTTAAAAAAATAACGAAAAAAACAGAAAAGATAACAGAAAGAAACTGATGAAACAGAAAATCCTGATGGTACTTGGTCCGACTGCCACCGGAAAGACCCATTTTGCCGTGAACCTCGCCGCCGCTGTCAACGGTGAGATCATCGGGGCAGACTCCAGACAGGTCTACCGTGGACTGGATATCGGCAGCGGAAAAGATATTTCGGAATATACCCTGCCGGATGGAACACAGGTGCCTTATCACCTGATCGATGTCGCCGATGCCAATGATGAATATACACTGGCAGATTTTCTGACCGATTCCGACCGGTCGATCAACGAGATCTGCGTCCGGAATGCCGTGCCTGTTGTTGCCGGTGGAACTGCCCTCTATCTGCACGGTCTGTTGAGCGCATACAAACTTCACGGCGGCGCACCCGACCCGGACGGACGGGCGGAACTGCGTAAGCTGTCCACGGAAGAACTGATTACTATGTTACGGGAGCTGGATCCGGAAAATCCCATCCCGGCGAAAGAGCCGGAAAACCGGATCCGCCTCATCCGCGCCATTGAACTCGCCCGGGGCGGCAATCCGGACCTCGCCAAAGAACCGGATCTGCCGGAGGACCGGGAGTACCTGATCTTCGGCGTGCTGCGGGACCGGGAGTCCGTGAGACAGCGCATCGAACAGCGTCTTCGGGACCGGATCGAAAAGGAAAATATGCTGGAGGAAGCCGTGCGCCTGCACGAACAGGGCGTCTCTTACGAACGGCTGGAATTTCTGGGACTGGAATACCGTCACATGGCGCTCTACCTTCAGGGAAAAATGACGAAAGAGGAGATGTTTGAGACTCTGCTGGGTAAGATCCGCCAGTTCGCCAAACGGCAGGATTCCTGGTTCCGGAAGTTGGAGCGGGACGGCTTCCCCATCTACTGGATGAAGCCGGAGGAACTGGACCGCGCCGTGGAACTTGCCAAAACCTTCCTCCGGGGCGGGGATCTCCCGCCTGTCACTTTCCGCCTCTCCGACGTGAACTACGGATACTGCAAGTAAGGCGGAATGCGGAAGGCGGAAGGCGGAAGGCGGAAGGCGGAAGAAGTTAAATCTTCACGATGCGGTCGCAGTAGCGCAGGCTTTCCTGTCGGTGAGCGATCATGAGGATGGCTGTTTTGCCGTGGAGGTTGCGGAGAGCGTCGATAAATGCGTTTTCGGTTTCGCTGTCCAGCGCGCTGGTGGCTTCGTCCAGAATGAGGAGCGCCGGATCCCGGTAGAGGGCACGGGCAATGGCAAGACGCTGGCGTTGTCCGCCGGAAAGTTTTGCTCCGGATTCGCCGATCACGCTGTTTAATCCATCCGGCAGAGCGAGTGCGAAATCCAGCAGTTGCGCCGTTTCCAGGCAGGATTTGACTTTTTCCAAATCGATTGCTTCCGGTTCCACGCCGAACGCCACATTTTCCGCCACCGATCCGTTGAGCAGAAAGATGTTCTGCGGTACACAGCCGATCTGTTTCTGCCATGCCGGGAGGTTCTCCTGAATGTCGATCCCGTCCACCGTGACTTTCCCCGCATCCGGCGTCAGAAAACCGGCAGCGATGTGTGCCAGCGTGGACTTCCCCGCGCCGGTGGTGCCGACCAGTGCCACAGCCTCCTGTCTGCCCAGCGTCAGACTGAATTTATCCAGAATGACCGGTGTTTCCGGGGAGTACCGGAAAGAGATGTCTTCCAGTTTCAGTTCTTTCCGGAATGTGAGATCTGTTCCGTTTTCCGGGGCGGCTTTCTCCTGCGGAAAACCGGTCAGGTCCTTCGATAAAACATCGAACAAATGTTTGTATGTCCGGATGTGAAGCATATTGTACTGGATCCGGGAGACACCGGGCATCAGCCGGACGAACGCCGCGGCAAAAAAGGCGGCGCCTGCCGCCGTGCTGCCGGAAAATGTCTTTCCGGAAAGGACCGCGATCACGATCACACCCATCAACAGGATCACACCGAAAGTTTCCATGGCGAACCGGGGCATCTGTCCGCAGTCGGAGGAGCGTTTCTGGCGGTCGGAGCGACATTCCTGCACGTTCCGGAAGCGTTTGCTGAAGTATTCCTGCGTGCGGGTGAGACGGATCATGCCCAGCGATCCGAACACCTGACTCAGCAGAGAGAACATTCCTTCCGCCGCCTCATGATTCTCCTTTCCGTACCGTTCGATCCGGCGCTTGACCGGCAGATAGAACAGGAAAAACGCTGCAAGTGCAGCGACCAGCACAAAGCAGGCGGCAAGAGGTTCCATCAGCAGGATCGTGATCCCGATGACGGCAAACACGCACAATTCGGTCCAGACAAAGAGCAGGGGCAGAAAAAGCTCACTGGAAAACTCCTGCGCCCGGTTGAGCCGCAGTGTCAGAGCGGAACTTTCCATGCCGGTAAAGACCTGATACGGCACATTGAGATACCGTTTGAACAGCCGGTCCGCAATGTTGTTGGAAAGGCGCATGGCAAAGGTGGATTGCGCTTTGATCTGAAGAATGGCAAAACCGTTTTTCAGCAGATAAAAAAGAGCGATCCCCCCGGCACAGAGATAGATGAACTGTTCCGGCGAACCCGCGCGGCTGAATTGATACAACCTGCTGAACACGCCGGAACCTTCCTGTAATGCCTGCGGATCGGTGAACGCCATCACGGCGGGCATAAGCATTGCCAGCCCTGCCAGTTCCAGAAAGGCGGCAAGGACCATCAGCACAAGCAGCAGAACCGCCTGCCACTTGAGGACAGGCGGGAGCAGGATTCGCAGTTTGTTCAGCAGTTTGATCATATTTTTGTGAGTTCAGAACACGGCTTCTGCAGAAGCCACTCCTTACTTGATGTCGAACGCGTGGATGTACGCTTTGTCAGCGCCCCAGGAGACTTCCGGGATCAGACGGATGGCGACGGCTTTTCTGCCGACAGGGATGCGGACCAGACGCTGGAAGTTGTCTTCCACGTATGCCACTTCCTGCCATTCGCCGCCGGGGACGGTCTGGATCTGGATGGAAAATTCCTTGATGAGGGTATCCGGCAGTTCCACATCCCAGCCGTTTTCGGGATAGTAACATTCCAGACGCTTGATCGCCATATCCCGCACGTTGCTGTCAAAGACCATACGGGCTTCGGTGATCAGTTCCGGCTGTTCAAAACGGTATTCCACTGCCTTGCCGAAGTCGGTGACGAAACGATAGGGTTCCAGTCCGGCGTCCGGCACATTTTTCTGCAGTTCCTCCAGGGTGATTTCCTGATCGAGCTTTTTGTCGAGACCCCGGTCGATCCCGTTGCGCAGGACTTCCGGAGCGATCCCGTAAGAGACTTCTGCGGAAAGTGTTGCGTTTTTGGTGAGATCGGACATCTTACGGGCGTGCCATGGGATCCAGCAGTCGTCATCCATGAGCGTTTCCTGCAGTTCGGTGATCTTTTCTTCGTAGATGCCCCGGGGGGAGAGATTGTACTTGACGGCAAGAGCGGCAGCTGTACCGGCAGCCTGACCGAGGATGGCACAGGTGCCCATAACACGGGTGGAACTCATCGCCATGTGGGTGGCGGAGATGTTTCTGCCGGCAAAGAACAGGTTATCGATGTTCTTCGAGTAAAGAGACCGGTAAGGGATCCCGTAGGGTTTCGGTGCGGGGTGGAAAATGGTGGGTGCGCCGGGGTGGTAGAACGCAGCCGGATGGTGGTCGTCCATGGACCAGCCGCCGTATGCGATCATATCATCAAACTTGCCCTGTTTTTCCACATCGTTCTGTGTCAGCACGTGGTCGCCGATATACCGGATATTTTCCCGTTTTCCGGGAAGAACGCCGATCCATTCGATCTCGAAGTTTTTGGCGACGCCCTTGCTGCTGTTTTTGGTCAGATCCCAAACACCGAAGATGATTTTCGCCAGTTCGTCCCGGATCTCTTCTGCGTCAGCGATCGTATCCTGTTCCCCGCCGGTTTCCACCCACCAGAAGTTATCGCGGGCGGAAATGGGGCGGTGATAGCCTTTTTCTTCAAAGATATGAGCAAACGGCAGAGGTTCAAAGGGTTTATGCACATTGGTGTGCTTGGTCTGGATCAGGATGGAGTTGCCCATTGTCTTGTTGTCCGCAACTTCCGGAGCGTGACTTTCGTTGTACTCGCTTCTGGCTTCCCGACCGGCACGGAATTCGGCACCGGAGACACGGAGAACGGAGTCGCCGGAGCAGTCGGCAAAGAATTTTGCGTTGATCGTGTACTGCTTCTGGGTGGTGAGCTGCCAGGCATTGACCGCCTTGATGCGGGAACCGTCCATTTCCACGCCATCGCAGGAGCAGTTCAGCAGCAGGGTGAGATTTTTCTGACGCTGAACAAAATTGATGAGAATATGGTCCCAGATATTGTACTGGCGTGAGGGATTGTACCGCATATTTTCCAGCTGGATCTCTTCCAGAATACCGGTTTCCTTCAGGTTGATCCCGACGGCACCGCAGATCCACATCCGGATCTCACTGGAGGCGTTCCCGCCGAGCATGGGGCGATCCTGCACCAGAACCGTTTTTGCACCGTGCCGTGCCGCTGCGACAGCCGCGCAGACACCAGCCATACCGCCGCCGACCACACAGAAATCGGCATCCAGCGTCACCTGTTGAAAAGATTTCATATTCATTGCTGTTGACTCCTTAAATCAAACATGACTCCGTTTTTTTGTTGGATTGATTTATGCCAGGGTATCGAGCCAGGCACAGAGGTTTGCGGTGTAGGCATCGCCTTTTTCCGCGACCTGATCTTCGTAGACTTCCTTGAGCAGTTCTTTGAGTTCATCCAGCGTGAGGCTGTTGCCCATCAGTTCGCCGATGACACGGAGGAGTTCATCCTGTGTAAAATCGTAGTTTTCCGCTTTCATCAGGTCGCTGATCGCTTCCACACTGGCAGCGCAGCCGATGGCATTACGGAAATCTTCATCGCTCATCATACACACACAAAACGCTTTTGCACTTTCAACGGACATGGTTCTTTTTCCTTCTGTTTTCTGTTATATTTTGATTGAGTTCGGATCATTCTTTGAACCGGAAAGTCCGGTTTGAACCTTTCTGGAGCAGGGGAGACGGAACGGCTTTCTGTCCCTTTGCTGCAAGCCGGATCTGCCGGACATATTCCTGCAGGAGCGGATTTTTTCCTTTTGCAAGAATTTTCTCCAGTTTCGGTTCAAGGACTTTCAGTGTTTTTGCCACAACGGGTTCTTTTGCGTGTTCAAGCAGAGCCATATAAGCGGCGGCACGAACCGCATCGTGGTCAAATTTCTTTACAAAACCGGAGCCGATCGAAAAACGGATATAATCCTTTTCAACGATCATCTGCAATTTTTTTACAGCAGGTGCGGAAAGCGTTTTTTGTGCGGCGATCGAGCGGATCGCTTCCAGCCGGATCAACGGGTGTTCATTGCTGTCGATGACCGCCAGCAACTCCTGCAGCGAAGGGTTGTGCAGCCGGAAGAAATGCAGCTGTTTTTCCGTGATTTCATTTTGGACGGCAGGATGGCTCTGCACTGCAGACGCATCGGGATTCAACAGCCGTTCCGCCGCCAGCTTTTCCGGCAGATAAGTGGATTTGCGGGATTTTTCATACTCTGCCGCATTGGCAGGCTGCCAACGGACTTCCAGAAACGGCAGATTGACAGGTCGGCTGGTGTGTTGTGCCAGATTCGCCAGCGTGGAAAGGATATCCGCCCGGACCGCAGGATCTTTTTCATCCGCCAAATGTGCGTCCAGAACCGTAAACAGATTCCGGTTGCAGCTGTTTCCAATGTCCCGGACGATCCGGGACCGGGTGATGGGATCGGAGATCGTTTTCAACAGATCTGCCTGTTTGCGCAGTTCCTCATCGCTCATATAGCGGGAGGTATATTCCGGTGTATCGATCACCAGATGCGAAATGGGTTCCTGTTTCTGCCACAGCTCTGTAAACGCAGGGAACGCCGGAAGCAGGAGGAACAGGATCATCAAAGTGGTATTCATCCGGAAAAATCCTTTGCTGTATATGGTTTGCTGTTTTCTACATTTTCATAACTGTAACATGAAAAAGACGATTTGTCAACCGGAAATGAGAACATCTTTCCGGAAAAGGCTTGATTTTTCTGCGAAACATTTGAAAAAAGAGTTGCTTTTTCCGGTCGGAATGCTATACTATAATAAAATAACACCATTGAACCTAACCTGGAAATATTGGAACTGATGAGCATAACTGGAAAAACGAAACTGTATCCTCTGCTGTTTGAACCGGCGTATAAGCAGGTGTTCTGGGGCGGCAGTAAACTGCGAACCGTGCTGCACCGGGATCTGCCGGAGGATTCACCGGCGATCGGGGAGGCATGGGAGATCTGCGACCGCCCGAATATCAGCAGCGAGGTAGTCAATGGTCCGCTGGCAGGCGTGACACTGCGCGAACTGGTGGAACGTTACGGCTCTGAACTGGTGGGCAAGACCTATACCGGCGGTCCGTTCCCCCTGATGGTGAAACTGCTGGATGCCGCTCAACCGATTTCCATACAAGTCCATGCCACGGAAGAATTTTGTGCCAGGCACGCTTCCGGCTGCGAACCGAAAGCTGAAATGTGGTTCGTTCTGGATACGGAACCCGGTTCGATGATCTATTCCGGGCTGCGCAGCACGGCAACCCGTCAGATCGTTCTCAGTACGATCCGGGAACTGGAACTGGAAACACAGCTTCAGCAGTTTGAAGCGGTGAAGGGCGATGCCTACTTTATTCCTGCCGGCAGAGTTCACTCTATGAGTGGCGGAAATCTGATCCTGGAAGTTTCACAGAACAGCGATACAACTTTCCGTCTGATGGATTGGAACCGGGTGGACGAGACCGGAGAAAAACGGGAACTGCACACCCATGATGCCGTCGTTACGATGGATTTTGTGGACCGCACCGTTTCCCGGATCTGCGGCGCAAGCAATACGACCAGTCACAACCGGAAATATCCGCTGGTGAACCGGTGTCCCCACTTCCATTGCGATGAACTGATGCTGGTGGCGACCTGGCGCGATTCCACCGGGAATGGGCAGAGCTGCCATATTCTGACTGCAGTCAACCGGGCGTTTGATGTGATCACCGGCGATGGCGCCCAGGCCCGTGTGCAGTTCGGGGAATCGGTTTTGATCCCTGCCTGCTGCGGAGAGTACAGGATCGTGGTGGAAGCCGGAGTGGAAACCGATTTGATCCGTACCACCCTTTGAGAATTTTTGCAACATTTAACATACATTCAGGAAAGAAACTCAATGAATCTGAAATGTCTTGACGATTTGCGTGATCATCTGATTGCGGCTCACCCCAACTGCAAAGCAACCGCCTCCTTTGAGATCCTCTGGGAACCCTGTCCCGCTGGAATGAATGGCGATATTACCGTAAACTGTTTCCGGATCGCCCGGGATTTTGCCAGCGCACCGGATGCTCTGGCAGAAGAGGCAAAGAACTTTCTGGAACAACATACCGATGTGGCAGGTGTGGAAAAGATCAAAGCATTCGTGAATGTGACTCTGAATGCCGCCGGACTCTTCCGCGACTCCGTTGCCGATGTGAAAAAACTGATGGCGGATGTTGCTCTGCCCGAATCCGAAACAAAAAAGATCCTGGTGGAATATTCCGCACCGAATACCAATAAACCCCAGCATCTGGGACACGTCCGCAACAATACGCTGGGGATGTCTCTCGTTTCCCTTCTCGCACGCGCAGGTCACAACATGGTCCCGGTGAACCTGGTCAATGACCGGGGGATCCATATCTGCAAATCCATGCTCGCTTATCAGCGCTGCGGCAACAATGTGCTGCCGGAAGAAGCCGGGATCAAGGGCGACCATTACGTTGGCGACTTCTATGTGAAGTACAACAATATGCTTTCCGATGAGATCAAAGCCCTTAAAGCCGCGAAACCGGAACTTGCCGACAAGAGCAGCGATGAACTGTTCCTGGAGACGGAGATCGGGCGTGAAGCACAGGAAATGCTCCGTAAGTGGGAAGCCGGCGATGAAGACGTGGTCGCTCTCTGGAAAAAAATGAATGAATGGGTCTTCAAGGGCTTTGCGGAAACCTATACCCGTATGGGCGTGAAGTTTGTCAAGACTTATCTGGAAAGCAATACCTATCTGCTGGGCAAGGAAGTGATCGCAGAAAATCTGGAAAAAGGCGTGTTCCAGTACCGGGAAGATGGTGCCGTGATCGCCGATCTGGGCAAGCTGGGGCAGAAAGTATTGCTCCGCAAGGACGGTACCAGCGTGTATATTACGCAGGACATCGGAACAACTCTGCTCAAGCACAGCGAACACGATCCCGATTCCATGATCTGGGTCGTGGGCGATGAACAGAATCTCCACTTCCAGATGCTCTTCAAGATCCTGAAGATGATGGGCGCTGACTGGGCAGATAAACTTTATCACCTCTCCTACGGTATGGTCAACCTGCCCAGCGGCAGAATGAAAAGCCGGGAAGGTACCGTGGTGGATGCCGATGACCTCTTCGATGAAATGCACAATCTGGCAAAACAGGCAACGCTGGAACGGCTCGGCGAAGGCGAAGAAGCTCCCGCAGACCTGGAAGAACGGGCAGAAACTATCGGTATGGGCGCCCTCAAGTTCATGCTCCTCAAGTTCAACCCGAAGACCACGATCCTCTTCGATCCCCAGGCGTCCCTCCGTTTTGAAGGCGATACGGGTCCGTATGTGCAGTATGTCTGCGCACGAATCAACTCCATTGCACGAAAAGCCGCTGAACGGGGGCTGACCGATGGCACGATCGACTGGAGCCTGCTGGACAGCCCCGAAGAAAAAGCCCTCGCCGTCACCGCCTTGAGATATCGTACCGCCATTCGCGGCGCCGCAGAAAAGATGGACTGCTCCGTGCTGGTCCTCTATCTGCTGGATCTCGCCAAGGCATTCAACCGCTTCTATCGTGAGAAACAGGTCCTCAATGCCGATGACGCCAACGTGCGGGCAACAAGACTCGCTCTCTGCTATGCCGTCCGTGACATCCTGACCGACGGTCTGGCGACCCTGACCATCGGCGTGCCGCAGGCAATGTAAGCAGCGATGGATAATAAGAACAACACAGCAGCACAGCCTTCCGTCACCGCAACCGGCAGCAGTACCGCCGCAGGGCGCTCCGGCAGGACCGCAGAGCGGTCCGCAGCCGGGCAGGCAGCCCCGCCGCCGCTGACGCCGTCAGCGGCGCTGGCGGAGCTGATGCCCGGCTTGTCTGCCGGTGACCCGGCAGACGCCGGAGCGCCCGCGGCGGTATCTGCTGCCTTTATCAAGCCGGGGCGTATATCTTTTTTCAACTCTGCATTTGCGGTTTTTCTGGTGGCGTTGTTCTGCCGTCTGCTGTTTGCGTGGAGTGGGATCTCGGAGCCGGAAGCTGCCCGGTTTTACCGTCCGGACTCTGCCGGTTATCTGGCGCCTGCGCTTTCGCTGGCGGAGCGGGGTGAGTACCGGGGACCGGATGGCGCTCTGACTGCCCACCGGACGCCGGGGCTGCCGGCGTTTCTCGGGGTTCTGGTGACATTCGGTATCCGTCCGGCGTCGGAAGCGGATACGGTCTGGATTTCTGTTTTTCTGTTGGTTCTGGGAGCGTTGACGGTTTTTCCTGTTTACTGTTCCTGTCGATATGTTTCTTCCAGAACGGGCAGTGCGCTGGCGGCGTTGCTGTTTGCTCTGAATCCGACGGCGATCGCCCATTCGCCCATGCTGCTTTCCGACACTTTCTTCACGCTGATGACGGCTTTTGTGCTGTTTTTCTTTATCTCGTTTGCGTTCGGGATCCGGAAAGATCCTTTTTATTACTTTTCGGCAGTGACGATGGCTGCGTTATCGGCGCTGGTCCGTCCGGTCAATCTGCTGTTTTTTGTACCGTTGATCGTTGCATTGGTCCTGACCGGCTCCATTCCCCGGAAACGGAAGCTGATCTTTTCTGCGGTGACCTGCCTGATCTTTTTTGCGGTCCTGTTCCCGTGGATCGCCCGTAACCATGCCATCGGTTCCGGCTGGCGTCTGGATGCCAGCAGTGCAACAACGATGATGCACAATGCGTCTGCGCTGGAAAGTGTTGTAACCGGGATCGACGGTGCAGAACTGCGGCGCCGATATGAGGAATCTTGTCATCTGGAATTCGATTCCGATCCGTTCCGTTACCGGACTGCCGGGGCGCGGATGGACTACACGGAGCGTGAGATGGCGTCGAAGATCCTTGCCCATCCGTTCCTTTATGCTTTCCTTTCGCTGCGCCCCTGGGTATTCCTGCCGGATGTCCCGACGCTGCTGGAAAATCAGGGCATCACCCGGACGGAACGGGGAACCTTTGATGTCTTGAACCGGAAAGGGATCTTTGCTGCGGTGCAGCACTATTTTGACGGCAACGGCGGGGCTTTGGCTGCCACGATCCCGCTGCTGTTGATGGTGCTGATCCTTTATCTTTCTGCCGCTGCAGGCTGGATCATGACAATTTGCAAAAAACAATGGCTGACTGCATTTCTGCTGATCGGGTTCGGTCTGTACTATACCCTGATGACCGGACCGGTGCAGATGCCCCGTTATCAGCTGCCCGCCCTGCCGGTATTCTGTTTCTTTGCTGCGATTGCTTTTCAAACCGTTTTCAACCGTCGGGAGAAGGTATGAATCGCGGACTGCTGCTTGCTCTCGGCTTGATCTTTCTGTTTCATCTTTCTGCAGGGTTGTATCTTGTTTATCAGAGACCGGCTCTGTTTTTTCAGAACGATGCGGAAGAATATTACGAACTTGGTAAAAATCTGGGCGAGCGTGGCGAATTTGTGATTGAAAAACAGCGCTACTATGAACCGCGCCGGTCGAAGATCATTCCGGAAGCGTACCGGACCCAGATTTTTTCCGTTGCGCACGGGGCACTGGTGTACTGCCGGATCCCTGCGCCGGCTGCGGCGGCATTGCTGCTGGCACTGATCTCGGTCGTTTCCGGCTGGCTGATGTATGCGATCGCTTACCGTCTGACCGGAGGATCGGTGAGTGCTTCCTATCTTGCTCTGATCCTTTATCAACTGCATCCGCTGCTGGGCTTGTATTCGGTCCAGTTCGGCTCGGAGGCTATGTTTACTGCGGGATTGCTCTGGTTTTATTACTCCCTGATCTCATACCGCGGCTGGAAACAGATCATTCTTGCCGCCGTTGCCGGAGCCGTTACCACTCTGGTACGCCCGACGGCGCTGGTGTTCCTGCCGGCGGGTGTGTGCCTGATCTTTTTCCTTGCCCGATCCTTCCATTACCGGATCTGGCTGAAAGCGGGCGTGTATGCGGCGTTGTTCTTTCTGATCCTTGCTCCGGCAGGGATCCGCAGCCTGATCCAGTCCGGTTCTTTCTCCCTGACCGGGTATCTGGGCGGATACAATCTTTATGTGGGAAACAACCGTCACAATCTGGCGGCATATACGGCGGATAACGGACACGATTTTCTGCATCATCAGACGCTGGGCTGGAACGAGGCGATCTCGCTGGTGCAGGCTCTGCCCGCAGATACGACGCCCGCCGAAGCCGACCGGTATATGATGACCCGTGCGAAACAGGAGCTGGCGGAGATGGGACCCGGTAATGTGATCCGGCTTTTTGCCGGGAAAGCGTGGCATTTTCTGCGTCCCTATCCGCTGCCGGATATCCACGGTACTTTCAAGTTCTGGGCAATGACGCTGCTGGAATCGTTATTGTTCCTTGCGGGGATCGCTGGCGCTTTCTTCCTCTGGAAAAAAGAAAAGGCAGCTTTCTGGGCTGCCCTGATGATCATCGGGTCCGGGTTTGCAGGTCACACGCTGGTCCATGTGTATATGCGCCACCGGGTGCCGTTTCTGATCCCGTTCCTGATTCTGTTTTCAGCGGTTCTCTTTCAGCAGTTTCTTGCGTACCTTTCTGCACGCAAAGAGCATCACGAGGTATTGGAAAGCGATCCTTGCTGACGTCTTGCTTTCTCCTGCATGGCGCAGGGCGAAACGGATCGGTGTCTCCCGGATCTTCAGATCCTGATCCAATGCCGTGGCGATCGATGCCATTTCCAGCATGATCTTGAATCCGCCCTGATTCAGATAGGGTAGAGTCGAGCGGAAAATTTCCTTTTTGACAGCAAAAAATCCGGACATGGGATCGTGCAGTTTTGTGCCGAGAAAGATTTTTGCCAGAAGGGCAGAAGCCCTGCTGACAAACAGTCGGAAGGCGGACCAGCGTTCCTGAAAACCGCCGCCCGGAACGAAACGGGATCCCACCGCAAAACCGCAGGCGAGGGCATCCTGAATGACTGCCGGAAGATCTTCGGGGCGGTGCTGACCATCTGCATCCATACAGATCAGCAGATCGCCTTTTGCCCGTTCAAAACCGTAGACTACGCTGGCGGAAAGTCCCCGGGGACCTTCGTGCAGCAGAACTTTTGTTTCGGGATTGGCTTTTTCAGCGGCTTCTGCCGTGCCGTCCGGCGAGTGATCATCGCAGACAATGATTTCCAGATCGGGGATGTTCAGCGCGCGGATTGCGGAGATCGTTTTACCGATATTTTCCGCTTCGTTGTATGTGGGAAAAACAAGGGAGATCATTGGTTCAGGATTTTTCCGGTTGAGAATGCAACTTTTTTCAGTGCCTGGATCCGGTTCAAGGCAGCGACCTTGAAGATCGCAGCCAGAATCACAAAAAGCACGGTCACAGGACCGGTCGCTTTATTGGCATATTCCGGCAGAAAGACCTGCAGACAAGCCAGTGCGGCGGCATAGAGCAGGGAGAGTGTGGTGGCGAACCGTGCCAGCCGGAACTCGAAGGAGCTGTCCTCGTTGTCGGCGAGGCGTTTTTCATAGAGATCGGGATCAGCGCCCTTCGCCTTCAGCTGCAGCAGCAGTTTCCGGTTGAGACTCCGGTAACAGAAGATCAGATTTGCCGTATGGCGCAGTTCGATCGTAACCACGAAAGCGTACACGATCAACAGCACGGCAATGATCATACCGAAAGTGGGCGAGATGGGCATGACCAGAGTCAACATTGCGAACACGATGGCATAAAGCACCGTTACCAGCACCGTTTTCTGGCGATGCCGTTTGATGCGCGATTCATTGTTGCAGGCGATAAACAACCGTTCTTCCGCCGGAGTCAGTTGCAGTTCATCCATAAGTCCGGTGATCCTTTCTTATGCTTTCGGAGCCAGCCCCACATCAGCGAGGGTGAGGGGGAATCCGTATTTGTTTTTCAGTTCATTCTGGAGTAGTTTTACATCCAGCTCATAAGGTTCCACGCCGTTCTGAATGCAGAGAACTGCAGCGAGACCGGCAACCTGTCCGGTCAACGCAGCGGTGGGGATCACGCGGGTGATCTCCCAGGCGTCATCCTTCGCTCCGGTACAGCGCCCGGCAGCAAGCAGACCGCCCAGATGACAGGCGGGATAGAGAGAACGGTAGGGAATGACCCACACGGGACCGGGTCTGCGCCAGTCTCCGGCGATCCCGATGCTGTCTTCAAAATCCTTGTCGTGGTCATCGCTGCCGGGGATATATTCAGCGTCGATGCTGAAGATTTTGCGGAACTGGGTCATTGCGGGTACTTTCAGGGGATAGTATGAGTTCCGGTTGTAATTTTCCGGTTCGTTGGTGTACGCCCGCTGACACTGTTCCCGCAGGAGCTTGCGGCTCTTGAGCATAAAGTCAGTGACCTGTCTGCCGTCTTCGCCCCGGAAAACGGTTCCTTCCGGCGCCTTGGCGGGATTCCACGGAACACCGGCAACATAGATGCCCACGCCCGGACCGAAGTCGTCTTCCCGCTTGAGATTTTTGTCATACTGCATTGCCCAGAGGGAGAGAAAGTTGTATTCGTCATGACACGGCACACCCGCCCGGCGCGCCACAGTGCAGTCCCCGCTGGCATCGATGAACTGTTTTGCCAGAATTTTGCCGCGTCCGGAGGTGTTTTCGCAATGGATCGCCGTGATCCGGTTGTTTTCCACTTCGGCATCACACACGAGGGTATCGTACCAGATGTCCACGCCGGCTTCTTCCAGCAGTTCATCCAATGCGAGGATAAAAGATGCGGGGGAGAACAGGGCACGGAACCGCCCGGATTCGGGTGCATTTTTTCCGTCTTTCCAGTTTTCCGGGATGTCGCCCGGTCCGTACTTGTAACTGGCGCGGAGCAGTTCCTCCGTGATCCCGAAAGAGACCTGATGTCCGTTGCCGTCGCAGAGGGGCAGGTAGACCCGTACCAGCCCGGTTGTTGCAAGACCGCCGGGAAGGACGGTTTTTTCGATAAGGACCGTTTTCATACCGCAGCGTGCCGCCTGAAGCGCCGCCGCCACACCGGCAATGCCGCCGCCGACCACGGCAACATCGTATGTTTTTTCGTATGCAATTTTCATGAAATCACCTTGATTTTTCAGATTCAATATTGATTCACCTAATATACAACACGCGGGTGCGTTTGCAAAAGAAAATCCATTTTTTTTCCGTTTTTTCTCAGACGCCTCTGCCCCGGTTCCGGTAGTTCCGGGGAGAAAGTCCGCGCCGTTTCCGGAAGAGCCGGGCAAAGTAAAATTCGTCCCGGAAGCCCAGCATATATGCGATTTCCTTGCTGGTTTTTGTGGTATGGAGGAGCATTTCTCCGGCGGCTGCGATTTTTTCTTCCAGCAGGAAATCATAAGGTGTTGTACCGGCCGCCTGACGGAAGATCCGGATCGTCTGGACCGGTGATCTGCCGATTACATCCGCAATATCCTGCAGGCTCGGCATAGGCTTTTCCAGATGCCGGAGCAGATAATGGCGGATCTGTTCCGCCGGACCGCTCAACGAATTGACTTTTTCCATGCCGTTCAGTTCGCCCAGCGAGCGCACGATCTTGAAGATCAGCTCCGAAACAAACCGTTCCAGCTCCGGTTCGGGAATCTGTTTCAACGCCGCCACGCCCTCCCGGATCAGAGCCGATGCCTCCTCCGCATTCCGGAAGTGATATGTCCCGTGAATTTGATAGACTTTCAGAAGATTTTCCACCAGCGGACCGGATACGTTCAGCCAGGTCTTGCACCAGGGATCGTCACCGCTGCTGTAATATTGATGCGCTTTCCAACCCGGTGCGATATAGACATCACCCGCACCCGGATGGCACCGCACACCCTCCACCTCCAGCGTGCCGTGACCGGACTCCACCGCCTCAAAAACGGTCACGATCGGCGGCGTCCGTTCGATCCGGTATGAGCCATCGCAGAATGATGTTCCCGCCAGATGCAGTTTCACAGGTCCCTGCATGGAACCGGGGCGGAAGTAGAGAATGTTCTCGTGCATGATACTATAATCCTTGTTTTTTATAATATTTTCCATTTGATATCATGGTATTTGATAATATATTACATCAAACCTTAAAATCAAGGAGAAAAAACAATGAGTGCAAAAATCCCGAGAAGTGAGTACCCGCGCCCGCAGTTTGTCCGTGAAAACTGGATCAATCTGAACGGCACCTGGACCTATGAATTCGACTTCGGAAAGAGCGGCAGAGACCGCGAGATCTGGAAGGGCAACACCGGATTCAAGAACAAGATCACCGTTCCTTTCTGCCCGGAAAGTGATATCTCCGGTGTCGGTCACAAGGACTTCATTGAATCCATGTTCTACCACAAGAAACTGGCGATCCCCGCCGATTGGAAGGGCAAACGGATCCTGCTCCATTTCGGTGCAGTTGATTACGCTTGCGAAGCATTCATCGACGGCAAGGAAACGGGACTTGTTCACTACGGCGGCACCAGCTCCTTTACTTTTGATATTACCGAATTTGTGAAAGCCGGCGGCAAACATGATCTGGTGCTTGCCATCGAAGACGATCAGCGCAGCGCCGTGCAGCCCCACGGCAAACAGTGCTATGCCTACCAGAGCATGGGCTGCTTCTACACCAGAACCACCGGGATCTGGCAGACCGTCTGGATGGAACCCGTGGCGATGGACGGGCTGAAAAACTGCAAGATCGTGCCGGATCTGGATGCCAAAGCCTTCCACTTCACACCGGAATTTTTCATGGAAAGCCAGAACCGTACGCTGCGTGTGACCATCAAGGCGAACGGGAAGAAAGTCGCGGAAAAATCCGTGCCTGCAAACAGCTCCATGCCCTTCACTGTGGAACTGGGCAAGACCGTTCGCGCCTGGTGCCCGGAAGATCCGTTCCTCTATGATATTGCATACGAACTGATCGACGCCAACGGCGTGGTGGTGGATAGTGTCAGCGCCTACGCCGGTCTGCGCAAGATCCACACCGAAAACGGCAAAGTCTACCTGAACAACAAGCCCATCTTCCTGCGCCTTGTGCTGGATCAGGGCTTCTATCCGGACGGCATCTGGACTGCCCCCTCTGATGAAGCGCTCAAGAAGGATATCGAACTTTCCATGGCTGCCGGGTTCAACGGCGCTCGCCTCCACCAGAAAGTCTTTGAAGAACGCTTCCACTACTGGGCGGACAAACTGGGCTATCTCACCTGGGGTGAAAGCTCCAGCTGGGGTCTTTACTGCTTCAGCCGCAACGCCTCCATGCGCGGCGGCGACAAAACCTTCTGGCAGGGTGCGTGGAACTTCATGGCGGAATGGCGTGAAATCGTGGAACGGGACCTCAACCACCCCTCCATCATCGCCTGGACGCCCGCTAACGAAACCTGGAGTTTCTGTGACATCCGTGCTTACCGCAGACTGATGACCGCTATCTATGACCTGACCAAGAGCATCGACCCGACCCGTCCCTGCAACGAAACCAGCGGTTATCATCACGTGAAAACCGACCTCTGGACCGTACACCTGTACCGTCCGGACGCCGCAAGCCTTGCGAAGGATATGTACCCCGAAGACAAGCCCGTCTTTATGATGGAACACGAAACCGGCTACAACGGACAGCCCTACATCAACGACGAGTTCGGCGGGTTCATGTACATTCCGTCCGAACGGCAGAAGTTCGCCGCCAATACCTGGGGTTATCACGGTCTGGACCTCAAGAATGAGGACGAACTCTGTGCCAAGATCGCGGAACAGGTCGCCATTATGATCAATGACGATCGCTGCGCGGGCTATTGCTACACCCAGCTCACCGACGTGGAACAGGAACAGAACGGCGTGTATAACTACGACCGCACCCTGAAAGTCAGTGAAGGGAAACTGGCGCTTGCATTCAAGGAAGGCAAAGTGAAAAAGCCCGCTGCGAAGAAAGCGCCTGCAAAGAAAGCAGTTGCAAAGAAAGCGGCTCCCAAGGCAAAAGCAAAAAAGAAATAAGCTGACGCCTTAAAACGCTTGCAAACGGTCCCGGTCAATCGGCTGGGACCGTTTTTTTATTTTTCCGTCACGCCGGGGCCGGAGAGGGTGCTTTTTCCACCGCCGTTTTTCGTGACGGAGATAATGCACGGGATCTCGTCCGCCAGATTGGAAACGTGGCTGATCACGCCCACCAGCTTGCCGCCGCTGTGAAGTTTGGAAAGGGCGTGCATCACGATCTGCAGCGATTCACTGTCCAGCGTGCCGAAACCCTCATCCAGGAAGAAAGAATCGATCCGGATCTTTTCGCCCGCCATGCGGCTGAGCCCCAATGCAAGAGCAAGGGAAACGACGAACCGTTCGCCGCCGGAGAGATTGGCGCAGGTGCGGATCTCATCGCCCTGTTCGTGGTCGATCACATCAATTCCAAGCTGTTCTTTTTCGGACCGGATGAGTTCATAACGATTGTAAAGGCTGCGCAGTTCGCTGTTGGCAAGGGTCAACAGGTTATCCAGTGTGATTCCCTGTGCCACCCGCTGGAACTGATTGCCTTTCCCGATCAGATTATGGAGTCTGCCCCACAGCGCCGCTTTTTTCTTCTGCATCTCCAGTTCCGCTTCTTTTTCGGCGAGACGCTTCCGGTTTTCGCTGTTCAGATCCAGTTCCTGCCGGAGCGCACCGATCGTGCCGGACAGCCGGTTCTGTTCTTCATTTTTCTGCCGGAGTGCTTCTCCGAGCGTAGCGGTATCCTGTTCGGTATTCCGTTGAGCGGCAAAGTTTTTCTGTTCTTCAGTCAGTTTTTTCAGTTCTGCATCCAGATTATTTTTTCGTGCGGCGAGATCGGCTTCTTTTGCGGAAAGTCGCGCCAATTCGGCAGGAGCCAGCAGCGATTTAGCCAGATCTTCCGGTGCAATTCCGATCTGTTTGCAGGTTTCGTTCAGCAGATCTTTTGTTTCATTGATCGCCAGAGACCGCTTTCCGGCTTCCCCCTGCAGTTCTTTCTGCCGGGATTGGGCATTGTTCCATTCTCCGGCGGTCCGGACGGCATCTTTTTCTGTCCGGACACGCAAATCTTCAGCTGTTTTCAGCGCTTTTTCCGCCAGAGCCTGTTCCAAATCCGGGTCCCGGTCGCCCAGCAGGGCGGAACGTTCCTGAGAGAGGCTTTCCAGATCCTTCCGCAGAGACAACTGTTCTGTTTCCGCCTCGGAAAGACGTTGTTCCGCGCCCTGTTTTTCCTGTTCTGCGGAAGTCCTTTTTGCCTGTATTTCTGCCTGTTTTCCGCTGAACTCCTGCAGACTCTTTTCTGCTTCCCGGTAGCGGTTGATCCGTTCCTGGATGGCATCGGGGAGAGAATCAGCTTTTTCCGGCAGATCGAATCCGGCTGTTTTGAGAATATTTTTCAGCTCGTTCCATTGAGCTTTCCCCGCGCGTACTTCATCCTCAAAAAGAAGCGTTTTTTCGTCCCGTCCGGCAATGGCATGGGTCAATGTATTCTGTGCGATCTCTCTTGCGGCGGCAGCTTTTTCCCGTTCGGCATCGGCAGAGAACCGGGCGCTTTCCGCTTGATGCAGCTGTTGTTCCAATGAGTTGAGCAGTTCCAGTTTTGCACTGACTTCTGCCAGATCTTTTTCGTTTTGATCCATCGTCGGGATCACATCGGGATCGTCGGCGAACGGGTGTTCTTTTGCACCGCAAAGGGGACAGCGTTCCCCTTTCTGCAGCCGGTTCCGTTCCGCGGCCAGATCCGTGATCGCCTTGATGGTGCGGATGTTCCGCATAAGAATATGCTGTTTTTCAGTCAGGGCTTGGCGGGATTCCTGTTGTGCGATTGATTTTTGAAGTTCTGCAACAAGTTCTGCCGGAGCTTTGCATTTTTCTTCTGCGTTTTTCAGCGCAGCTTCTGCAGCCGTCAGCGATTTTTCTGCCGCAGTGACTTCCTTTTCCGCCTGTTCCCGTTCCCGGTTCAATGATATGGCAACCGCTCTGCGATCCATGAGATGCCGCAGAATGCTTGCCCATTCCGCCGCCATTTCCGGCAGAACGGAATCTGCAGCGTGGTCATGATAATATTGTTCGCTTGCCCGATGCTGTGCTTCCAGTTTTTTCTGTGCTTCTTCTGCTGCCGAGATCCGGTTTTCTGCTGTCGAACGGAGCGCCTGTTCTTTATCGATATTTTTTTGCAGCCGCTCCAGTTGTTTTTTGATTTCCCCGATCGCCGCATCCCGGAGCCGTACGGTATTGATCTTTTTCAGCAGATCCGAATGTTGCAGTTGTTGTTGTTTCAACTGTTCGAGGGTATCAGTTGCAGTTTTTTCTGCCTGTTCCGCCTGCTGTTTCAAGGTGGGGAAGGTTTGTTCCAGCTGCTCCAGTTCGGTAAACGTTTCCGCATTGGCTTTCTGCAGATCGTTCAGCGCAACATAAAGGTCCCGTGCGGGTTCTGTTTTTTTTCCTTGCGTCAGACGGAGTGAATCGGGTTGAAAAGCCTCTGTCTCCTGTTGGAGTGCAAGCTGTTCTGCAGAATTTTTTTTGAGATCGGCAGCAATTCTTTCCAGAGTTTCTGCAATTTTGAGTTGTCCGGAAAGAAGGAGCGATTCTTTCTGCCGTTCAGCCCTGGTCTGTTCCAGTTCTGCAAGCTGTTCCCGTTTGAAGTCTTCCTCTTCGGGAGAGAGCAGAACGATTCCCCCGCAGGCAGCATTGAGTTGAGCCAGTTCAGCGTTGGCAGAATCGTAAAACAGCTTGACGGTTGCGGAGATCCGGGAATAGATCTCTGTGCCGGTGATCTGCTCCAGAATGGCTGCTTTTCCGTCACCGGCATTGAGAAAGGCATCGAATTTTCCCTGCGCGAGCAGTACCGTCCGGGTGAAACGTTCCCGGTCCAGCCCGGTGATCTCCTCCACGAGTTTCCGGACAGCACTGGTTTTATCGGCGATTTCCGTTCCGTTTTTTACGAGGCGGTGTGCATACAGATCGTTTATCTGTCCGGCGCGTTTTCCTTTTTTGATCGGACTGTAGGAGAAGGTTGCCATATAGTTTTCTCCGCCCGATTCAAAGGTAAGTTCCGCCAGACATTCATTGGTGCCGCGGCTGATAACTTCCTTGTTGTCACCGTGTCCGATCCGGGGCGTTTCGGCAAACAGTGCCAGACAGATCGCATCCAGGATCGTAGATTTTCCGCTTCCGGTACTTCCGGTGATCGCAAAGAGCCCGGCAGCATAGTCCGGAGCGGAGAAGTCGATCTCCCACGTGCCGTAAAGACTGTTGATATTTTTGATAAGCAATTTCCGGATCTTCATTCAGCTTTTTCCTCCCGTTCCGTGATCCGGAGCGTTTCTTCTGCCAGACGGAAGGCATCCAGCAGTTCTTTCTGTTCTTCTTCCGGGATCTGCTGCTGAGCCAGCAGGCGCGTGAACACGGTCTCCGGTGTCAGTTCGGAAAGTTTTTCAGTGGCGACAGTCCGGCGCAGGATTGCAGGGTTTGGTTCCCGGTTTCCGCAGGAGATCAGTTCCAGTTTCGTATCTTTGATCAAATCCAGCAGATCGGTACGCAGATTAGGCTGAAATGCACCGGTATTTTCGACCCGGAGCCAGATCCCTGTACCGGTCCCGGCAAGGGCGGTGATCTGTTCTGCGATCTCCTCCATATTTCCGCAAAGCGTTTTCATTGATTGAAAAACGGGCAGCGTCACGATCTCCGGCGGTGCGGAAAGATCGTTTGTTTCGACGATCAGCACACATTTTTCCTTTTCTGCTTCGTCAAATTTCATCGGCAGGGGAGAGCCGGAATAATAGCAGGAAGGGATCACCGGATAGCCGCCATGGATATGCCCCAGCGCCAGATAACCGATCTCCGGAGGAAATTTGTTCAGCGGGATCGGGTGTGTATTGCCCACCGGTTCCCCTTCGCCTTCCTTTTCCACTGCCCAGAAATGACCGGTAGCGATCAGGGGCAGCGCAGGATATTTTTCCTTTGCCAGCGCAGTGAGGGTCCGGTATGTTTCGATCGTACCCTGTTGAAGAGCGCTGCATTGAGCATTGTACGTTTCTCCGGAAAGAGAGGTGCGCACATCCCGTTCATGAAGGAAGGGCAGAGCAATGACAACCGCCTTGCCGTCAAGCTCGATCAGATGGGAGGCGGGATCTTCTTTGTTGTAGCTGCCGAAAACGTGAACATTCAGGCGCTTGAGCAGTTCTTTCGGAGCCTCCATAAAGGAAGGGGAATCGTGATTGCCTGCAACGATGATGCAATCCCGGACTCCGGCGGCAGCACAGCCGGTGAGAAAACGGTAATAAAGTTCGATCGCCCGGTTGGGTGGTACCGGCACATCAAAAATATCGCCTGCCACGATCACGCAGGGGATCTGTTTCTTCCGGATCAGATCCAGAAGAAAATCCAGCATGGCATTGAATTCGTGGTAACGCTTTACGTTGTTCAACGATGCGCCCAGATGCCAGTCTGCAGTGTGCAGGATCTTCATCGGGAGACCTTTGTTTTACGGAGTGCCGTGGTGTAGCCGATCATACCGTCAATAACGGCTTTGACGATCTTATCCTGTGTCGCTGCCGCAGCAAGGCTTTTTCCCTCTTTGTTATTGGAAAGAAAACCCACTTCCATCAGGAGGGAAGGGCAGCTGGAATGACGGAGGACAAAGAACCGGGAGGGCTTTACGCCCCGGTCGCTGGCGGCAGGAAACTGTTTCATCATCCCCTTCTGGACTTCATAGGCGATCCGCACGTTGTAGGGATCGAAGTTGTTTCCTTTATCTTTGTCATATTTGACTTTACTGCCGTGTGCGGAAGCGCCGCCCCTGGCTCCGATATACCAGGTTTCGATTCCTGTAACACTTTTGTTTTCAACGGAGTTGCAATGAATGGAAATGAAAAGGTCCGGCTGATGTTTTGCGCAGAGCGCAGTCCGATCTTCCAGCGGGAGATCTTTATCCCATGACCGGGTCATAATCACTTGAAAACCATAACTTTTCAGGGCTTTTTCCAATTTTTTTGCAATCTGAAGCGTGATCACTTTTTCATGCTGAACGGGTCCGGCGGCGCCCCGGTCCTTTCCGCCGTGTCCGGGGTCGATCATAATTTTCAGGACTCTGCGATAGGGCAGTTTGGGTGCCAGAATCGGATAGAGCAACTTTATATGATCCAGCTCTGAAATATAATGATTTCCATTTTTGAACAGAGGCGGATAATAAAACGTGACCGCAATATTATTGATCGTTCCGCTCCGTTTTCCGTTTTGAAACACGATCCGTCCGGTCTGGGAGAAGAGCAGGGGACCTTCCTTGAGGATGCGCAGTTTCAGCCCGTAATGTTTTGCCACATCCTGCAGATTCACATAGCGGACTTTTTCGTGGGTGATGATGCGGATGGGCGTATAAGCCGGATCGGTAATGTTCTGTGCGGCGGCAGGTGCCGGGCAACAGCACAGCAGGAGGAACGCGGTCAGCAGCGTGAAAAAGCTCAAGAGAATGGAAAATTTTTTGCAATCTGTTTTCATTGTCTGCTGATCAGGATCTGTTTTTGATAAGTTTCCAGTTTTTCCGGCGGGAACATTGCCGCAAGAACACGATCCTTCCCGATGGCTCTTGCCTCCGCAAGGGAGCCGAGAACAAATGCCTTTGCCGCAACGACTGCCTGCAGAGCGTTTTCCCCTTTCGCCAGAAAAGCGGCAAGGGCAGCACTGAACGTGCAGCCGGTTCCGTGAGTAGAGCCCGGCGGAAGATGGAGTCGGGCTGCAGCAAGCGTGCAGTGCATTCCGTCTGAACAGACGATATCTTCCGCCATCCGGTCGCTTTCCGCGTGACCGCCCTTGAGAATGACACCGGTCTGCCAGCGGTCGGCGATCTTTTCAGCCGCAGCCGTTGCATCGGAGGAGGAACGGATCTTCATTCCGGCGAGAAGTTCTGCTTCGGGAATATTGGGGGTGATCCAGGTTGCGAGCGGAAGAAAATCGGACATCATTGCTTCCAATGCTTCATCCTGCATCAATTTTGTTCCGCTGGTGGAGATCATCACCGGATCGACCACCAGAGGCAGTTTCACCGGCTTCAGACATTCTGCGACCCGTTGGATGATCCCCGCAGAAAAGAGCATTCCTGTCTTGATCGCCCGGATGTCGATAACATCCAGCACGGACCGGATCTGTTCTGCCACGGCATCCGGGGGCAGGGCATCCACCCGTGCAACCGCAGTGGGATTCTGGCTTGTTACCGCAGTGATCGCAGACGTGCCGAACACGCCGTTTGCGGAAAAAGTACGCAGATCCGCCTGGATCCCGGCTCCACCGCCGCTGTCGCTGCCGGCAATGGTCAGCGCAACGGGGATCCTTTCCGGATTCCGGGTTGTATTGCGGTTTTGCAGTTCCATAGAGTTCCTCTTACTTTTCCGGTACGGTTTCAAAAATATTGATCAGGTTGGGACGCAAAACAAAGATCTGTCCGCCAAAAAGTTTCTTCTCCCGTTCCAGTTCTGCCTGATACTGTTTCTTGCGTTTGGCAAGTGCGTCATCCGTTTCCTGCTGCATACGGAATGTGAATTCGGGATCGTATGCGGGTGTGAGACGACCGAGCCGTTTCCATTCATCAAAGGGATCGTTCTGCATCTCCAGCGAATAGGAAAAACCGTTCGCATAAATGATGTCCAGGCGTGAATCCGGTTTGAATTCAACATTTTCTGCTGCCACATCCCGGGAAAGCGGCGCTTGAGTCAGGAAGCCGAGCTTCTGCTGCATCTCTTTGATGTTCAATTTTTTATCTTTCGGAATCGTCAGCTTGTACTGGTTTCCCTCCGGACGGACCTCCCAGAGGATCTTTTTGTTTGCCAGATCGGTATAACGGATGAGGATCGGCATCCCCATATTCGGACAGGTGACCGGATTTGCCCAGAATGCAGAAAGCGGGATCGTATCCAGCATCGGTCGGGACATCAGAAAATAATGGGGCTTCCCCGCCAGCATAAGGCGGACATATCTGCCGTCCGGGATATTGGTGCGGTATCTGCCGATCTGCTCGCCCACGCTGTAATGAACTCTGCCCAACAGCAGATTACGGATCTCTTCGCCGTTTTTGCCGCGCAGAATCACCCGGCATCCGATGGTTTTTCCGCCGTTTGCCCCGGAAAGCGCCAGGGCTTCCGCTTCTGTTTCTGAATCAATGGAAAGTTCCCGGAGCAGTTTGGCTCTGGAAATGTCTTCCAGCAGAAGCAGGACTTTTGCCGGATCTGCAATGACGACCGGTTTGCCATTGGTATGCAGGTTCCAGACATCACTGCCCCGGACCAGTTTTGCAACGTGCTTGCCGTAGATCAGTTCGATCTCCGTCACATCCTGCACCTGAAAGTCCGGCAGGGATTCGATCGCCTTTACCGGCAGCACTTCCATACTGCGGTTTTCCCGGCAGCTGCGGGCAAGGATCAGGATCAATGCCGCACACAGGATCAGGATCAATGCAACAAAATAAAAACGGAATTTGAGGAACAGCTCTTTCATGCCCGACCTCCCTTTCTGCAAAATTTCCGGCAGATTTTCCGGAGCGGTTTTTTCATACTGCGGAACAGGGCAAGCAGAAGTCCGAAGAGAAGGACCGCCGCCGGGATCAGCACAATATTGATCAGTTTCGCTCTGCTGGTGATCGCCTGAAGACGCTCTTTCAGCTTGCTGTTGCTCGCCTGCAGTTCCCGTTTGAACTCTTCATCGCGCCGGAGCTGGTCACCCAGAATGATCTTTTCCTGTTCGGAAAGAACGGCACTGTTGCCAAGACGCACAACTTTCTGGCGGATCCGTTCCGCCTGACGGTTGAATTCCTGATAGGAACGCGCCAGCGTGTTGATCCGTTCCGTATATTCCGATTCGATCTTTGCCCGCTCTTCCTGAAGTTTTGTCAGGGGGCGGGACATCTTTTTACGGGTGCGCAGCTGCGCCAGACGGCTTTCCCCTGCCAGATGTTCCAACACATTCAGCAACAGCGTCATGTTATCATTGTTGCCGACTTCCCGGTGCTGATTGTTGGCATCCAGTTCGGTCCGGTAGAGAGCATCCTTGAACAGCATATCGCTATCCGCAAAGAGAACGATCTCCGGATCACCGGCAGAGGTCTGACGATGGTCTTTTTTCGCCATACCGAAAGAAGCAGGAACCGTTTTGAAAGCGCTGGGGAACGAGCCGGAGAGGTGCAGCACCAGAGGCAGTTTTTCCGGAAGACCTTTTTTATAGTCTGCTTCCGCTCCCGGCGTACTGAACAGACGGAAAACTTCTTCATCGCTCAATTTTTTGTCAAACATACCGGAGTTGGCGGAGGTGCTGACCAGCGGCGTATACTTGATCCCGGACTTTTTCTCCCGGATGATCAGGGCACCGGGGTGATAAAGATGAATCTCGGAGATCTGCCCGCCGGTCATCGGTGTTTCCGGATTGATCCCGTCTGCCGGGATGCTCAAAAGCCGGGGCAGGACCCGCATCTGTCCGTCCAGCGCCTTGGGAACAAATTTATAGTCCATATCGGCGGCGGACCGTTCCGGATCGAACTGCACGCCCCAGGCATTGGTGAGCAGTGCCAGATCGGAACTGAGCCGTTCCAGCCGTTCCGTGGGCGTTCCGGAAAGATTGTGTATGAGACGCGGATCGATGAAGGCGACAACTTTCCCGCCTTTCATAATGTACTGGTCAATGGCGTAAAGCGTATCCTCCGGAATTTTGGAAGGATGATAGATCAGCAGAACATCCACATTCTCCGGAATGGGATTTTTTGTTTGGAAATCCAGCTTCAGCAGATCATAGTCGCCGGAAAGTTCCTGTGCGAAACGCATCAGACCGCTGTTGTTTTTGTCGGCAGGGTCCGGCAGGACCGGCAGGGGGCTGAGGATCCCGATCTGCTGTTTCCGGTCCCGGACCACACTGCGCATAGCACGGACGATCTCATATTCCAGCAGGTCTTCCCGTTCCGGGATCAAGTTGTTCAACGGAAGCACATTAGCACCACTGGAGACGGTGATCCCCAGATAGAAACGTTCGCCGGTCTCCTGCTTTACCAAAGGCTGCAGCCCGTCCATCCTCGCCAGTTCTTCATCGTTGGACCACTGCTCCAGCGGGATGATCGAGAGACGGATCTTTCCGCCGGAATTTTTTGCCATATCCCGGAGCAGCCATTCCACCCGTTTCGCATACTGTTCCAACAGGCGGAACCGTTCTTCCTCGGACTTTGAAACATACAGCCGGATCTCTACGGTTTTCCGGAGATTGGAGACCATTTCTCTGGTGAACGGAGTAAGAGAGTATGCCTTGTCCGCCGTAAGGTCAAACCGTCTGGAGAAGGTTTCAGCGGCATCGATCAGACAGAAATACAGCCAAAGTGCGGTAAGGACACCCACGGTCAGCCGGGCGATCTGCTTCCACGTGTACCGGTCTGCCAGAGCGCCGGGGAGGAATAGTCCGCCGATCCCGGAAGTGGAGAAACGCAGCGCAGCCGCAGTCAGATAGAGAAAAAGTCCGGTGGTCAGGAGTGCATAAGCGATTTCCACGGTATCCAGCAGACCGCGCTGGAACGCCTGATAATGGGGCAGAATGGAAAATTTTTCGATTCCTGCGCAAAGCCATTGAGGCAGATAGAGCGCGGTGTAGTTGGAAATATTATCCGATCCGGAAAGCAGGATCAGTCCGCAAAGCAGAACGGAGAAAAGGAAGCTGGCTGTCTGACTTTTCGTCAGTGCGGAACAGAAACAGGAGACTGCCAGAAAGATCGTGCCCGCCATAAATGCACCCACGTAACCGCAAAGGATCGCATTGAAGTCCGGTTCGCCGAGACATTCCACCGTGATGGGGGTGCCGATCGTGAACAGAAGTGCCAGCAGCAGAACAGTCAGACCAGCCAGAAATTTACCGACAACCAGTTCCGGAATGGATACCGGATAGGACAGGGAAAGTTCCAAAGTTCCGATCCGGCGTTCTTCCGACCAGAGGGGCATGGCGAGCGCAGGAACCACAAAAAGGAACAGCCAGGGCATCCAGTGGAAGAACGGAGTCAGATCCGCCTGACCGGTCGCCAGGATGTCACTGAGCATAAAAGTGAAAAATCCGGAAAGAAGCAGGAACATGGCGATAAAGATCCACGCCGCTACCGTGCCGGTCAGTGCGGAGAATTCCCTGCGGAAAACGGCAAGGATCCTGCCGGGAGAGTAATCAGTCATCATCATTTTCTCCTTCCTCTGTTTCTGCCGGAGCCGGAGTTTCTGCCGCAGACTGCGTTTTTACCTCTTTCTGCTGTCTTGTCAGATAAGCAAAAACATCGTCCAGCGATGCTGCGCAATCCACGGAGTTCCATTCCGTGATCCCCGCCTGTTCCAGCGATTGTGCCAATGCCGGAATCAGTGCCAGATCTGCAGGCAGAACGATCCGTTCGCCATCCAGACGGCAGCTGCCGGGGAATGTATTTTGCAGGATCTCTGCCGCCGCTTGGAGCTGCTCCGGCGGAAAGGAAAATGCGGCACACTTCAACTGATCTTCGAGCGCAGTGAAATCGCCGGTCGATCCCTGAAATGCGATTTTTCCTCCCGCAAGCAGCAGAACTTTGGTGCAGACGGAACGAACTTCCTCCAGAATATGGGTGGAGATGATGATAGCCGTGTTTTTGCTCAGGGTCTGGATCAGATTGCGGATCTCCCGTTTCTGATTGGGGTCCAGACCATCCGTCGGTTCGTCCAGCAGCAGGACCTGCGGTTTGTGAATGATCGCCTGGGCAAAGCAGACACGCCGTTTATAGCCTTTGGACAGGGATTCGATCTCCTGATCCAGTACATCTTCCAGCGCACAGTTCCTGACGGCATCCAGAACCGCCTGTTTCCGTTTGAAGAAAGAGATCCCCCGCATGGCTGCCACATATTTGAGGAATGCCCGGACCGTCATATTCGGCGGCAGCGGAGCATTTTCCGGCAGATAGCCGATCCGTTTTTTTGCATCACGGGGCGAACGGGAAATATCAATGCCGTCGATCAGGATCTTTCCTTCATAAACCGGCAGAACACCACTGACCATTTTGATCGTGGTGGACTTTCCGGCACCGTTCGGTCCGATGAAGCCGAGGACATCGCCTGTCCGGACCTGCAGGGAAAGATCGGAAACGACTTCCCGCTCGCCATATTTTTTTTTCAGATTTTCGATTTTGATCATACTCTTGAGTCCTTTGCCAGTTCCGTACATTGAAAAGTGACTCCTGCCCAGATTACCCAGATCATTCCGTAAACCACTACATAGAGAGTCATCCAGCCTACATAAGATGCGGGAACTGCTGTTTCATTGGAAAGGGGATATGCCATCCAGAAAAGCTGCCAGTTCGGGAGCAGAGAGCTGAGCAATCCGCCCCAGAACGACCCGGCGCCGAACACTGATTTGATCCACTGTCCTGCCACCAGTCCGACGAGGAACAGTGCCGAACAGAATACCAGATTGCTTGCAAACGAAAAATGCAGCGCCATCGCAGTGGAGATCATCCCCATCAGAACGATCGCCAGAAGCAGAAGAAGCATGGACGGCAGGATCGTTGTGAAGTGGACAAAGGTCAGCCCTGCAGAAGCGTGGGCATCCAGGGAGCCGATCCGGTTCAGCAGAATGTGATAGAAAATCAGATAGAACAGCGGCATTGCCAGCAGCAGGGCAAGAATGGCGTTTTCTGTGAACGATGCACCGGAAAAATAGTTTCTGACCGCTCCGAATACACAACAGACCGCACAGACACCGAAGAATGTGAGCAATACTTTCGAGTCAAAAAGATACGGGCTGATGGAGGCAAGAGACATAATCATGACCGCTGTACAGCAGATCACCGAAAAAACGATCATCCCGCCTGCGATCCCCGCCACTTTCGCCAGCAGAAATGTAAACCGGGAGACCGGTTTTGACAGCAGCAGGAGCAGCGTGCCGTTTTTCATTTCCCGCTGAACACAGGAGTTTGTACAGATCACCGCAGCGGCAAAACCCAGAAACAGGGCAGCCGCCATACTGCTTTCCAGAACGGTCCAGATCTGCCGGTGAAATGCAAAAAATGTGAACAGCGGAAAAGAAAGGATCAGCATGAGTGCGCTTGCCAGGATCAGGAAAAAGACCGGCTCCCGCAGGCACTCACGGAATGTATTTCGTGTCAGAGAAAAGAATACAGACACAGGATCGACCGCAACAATTCAGATTCAGTTTGCTTCGGCTTCGATCACTTCAGACTTCAGCTGACGCGCCTTTTCAATGGCGGCGGCTTTTTCCAGTTCCGCCTTTTTATAAGCAGCACGTTTCTGTTCCAGATCTGCTTTGCGGGCAGCTTCATACTTCAGATAGGCATCAAAGATCTTGCCGGAGTTCAGCACATTGGAGAGCTTCACAGCATTGACCTGCCAGTCAGCATCGGCGATCACCACTTTCCGGGAGGTCTTCGGAATCGCCAGCGAGTAGAATGCCGGCACATACTCCGTATTGCCGAGAATGATCACATCTCTTGCACGCAGATAGGCAAGGAGTTTGGAAAGATCTTTGGCTTTCAGGGAGACCGCTTTGGTTGCTTTCGGAGCCATAAAGACCAGTTCCGCTTCCGGATCTTTGGCATTGCTCAGGATCATAATGTACGGGATATTCAGGTCGCGGCGGGCGGTCTGCGCAAATACCCGGGGCATTTCATAGTCAGCCGTAATGATCACCGTGGGGATCAGCTTGCTCTGCTTGTATTTTACCGGTTTTTCCGGCGCTTTATTGTTTTCTGCCACTTCCTGTTTTTTCGCAATTTTTGCATCCACCTGTGCCACGCTCGGATCGGCAGATTTCGGCTGGACTTCTGCTTTTGCAACCGTTTCCTGCTTGACCGGGACCGGAACTTCCGGGGTGTCATCCGTCACAGGTTTGAGGTTTTGGGCGGAAAGGGTCATGCCGAGCGTGAGAAGAGCGGCGCCGATAAGGTGTTTTGTGCAGTTCATGAGATCATTCTCCTTTGCAATGTTACTTATGTTCTGTTCTTATTTATCTTCCATTTTATTCTCCCGACGGGCGAATTTGGAAAAATTTTCCTTTTTCCGCTTGCCGAAACGGGAAATCCTATATATATTATAACAAAACTTGAAAAAATCAAATGAAAGCTGTAAAAATGATTCAGAATTTTCTGAAAAAAAATAGTTCTGCCCTGTCCGCCGCTGTTTTTCTCAGTGGATCCGGCACCAATGCGGAGAAGATCCTCGCCCGCAATGCAAAAAATCCTCACGCCCTCTGGCTTCCTTCCGTGATTGTGACGGAACGGCCCGGATGCGATGCGGCAAAGCGGTTTGCTGAAACATACAATGTCCCGCTGGTCGTCCATGATCTGGTGGCATTTTACAAGGCGCATGGACTGGAAAAGACCGGCTGTGCCACCGAAGAAGGTCGTGCCGTCCGGAAACTTTGGACCGATGCCCTCCGGGAAATGCTGAAACCCTATCCTATTGATTTTGCCATCTTTGCGGGATTTGTTCCACTGACGGACATCGTGGAGGACTTCCCCTGTCTCAATATTCATCCCGGCGACCTGACCGTGTTGGATGAAAACGGGGAACGCCTGCTGGTTGGACTCCATGCCATCCCCGTCGAAATGGCGCTTATGAAACATCTGCCGTACCTGCGCAGCAGCGTGATCGTGCTGGAAAGTTTCCGCAGTACCGGCGTGGATGGTGGGGCTCTCCTGGGCGTTTCCGCTCCCGTTCCCATCGACTGGACCGATGAGATGCGCCGGACCGTGGATGCCGCCGCTGCCGCCCGGATCGGAAAAAAACGCGCAGAATACAAAAATGATGCTCTCGGGCAGATCGCTGCCGAATATCTGGAAAAACTGAAAGTCAATGGCGACTGGGTCGTTTTTCCGCAGGTGGTGGACGATTTTGCAGCAGGACATTTTGCCTACGACCGGGAGACCGGTACCGTTCATTATGACGGCGTCCCTGCGACCGGACGCGAATATACAGCGGAGACCTTGTAAATGAGTGCAAAAAAGAAGAATCGGCAGACCGCCCTTCCGGAAAATTTGAAATCCCTCTGGCAGAGATATTCCCTGTACATTTGCGGGGGACTTTTGACATTGCTGCTGCTTTTTTCTTTTTTGTTGTGGTATAAGACCGTGCATACACCCGCTGCTGTTTCTGATGCCATCCGGCAGAATGTGGAAAAGTTCGCCACCGGTGACGGTTCGGCAGTTTTTGAGATCCTGACGGTCACGGACCGGAACGCAACCCTGAAAATGGAATCCCCCGAACTGGATCTGGAGGATGTGATCCTTTCTTATCCCGAAGGTTCCGATGCCCGAAAGATCGACGGCATCTCCATCGGCAGAGTCCGGATCAAGGGCGATTTCCGGACTGCGTGCCGTAAGTTGCTGGATCTGAAAAAACGCCGCTATCTTCAGCTGGCGGGCAATGTGACGATCCGGGAGATCGTTTACGGAAAACAGACATTCAGAGATCTGGTGATGTCGCTGGATACCTTCAAGGGTACGCTGGATGGCGGCACGGAGATCGCATACGATCCGGATAAAAATCTGCTTCATTTAAGAAATAATGTTTTCTTCGTGCCGGAAATGTTCTATACGGAAGCGGAGTGGAAACAGGTTCCGGGTTTTATGTACTTTTTCAGGCTGCCTTCCGGTGAAGATTCTTTCCGGGCGCAGGAACTGGTGATGGATCTGACGGAAACCGTGCATCCCTTCAAACGGATCGTGAAACTGCAGGCGGAAAATCTGGTCGACTCCTACCATCTTGATGCAAATCCGGTGGGCAGATATGCAGACTCGATCCGGTACGACGCGCAAACCGGAGCGCTGGAAGTGATCTACTATAACGAACACCCGCTCCTCTCCAGTGAACAAAAGCCGGATACAGTCCTGAATGCAACACTGAATGCTGATGACGGCGTGACATTCCGTGAAAAAGAGTTTGATACGCAGGACGGCAGATTTGAATACCGGTACGAGGGAAAAATCGACAAAACGGGTAAAGTCGACGCCAAAGGCAGAGCGAACCTGAAACTACTGGGTGGTGTCCCCGCACAGGAAAGGATCAGTGAATTCGGTTATGACTGGTGTAAGGATATCTATAAACAGTACGCTTTTTCCACACCGGACTTTACCGCCCGGATCCCCGAAGTTGTTGTGAACATCGTTCCCGGCAGCAACGATTATTCGTTCAAAAATGCGGAACTCACTTTCCACGGGATCCCGTTCACGGCAAAAGATATTTTCGCCGATTGGAATTATCATGGTAATGGCACTTTTTCCATCGGAACGGTCTGCGAAAACGGCAGAAAGATCGGCAGCATTTCCGCTGGAAAGCGTGATCGGAACGGCTTTACCGGAAAAGCTCATCTCTACGGACTTGACGGAACCCTCAACGGCAAACTTTTCCCCGTTCCAGTGCAGGAAGCGAGACACTGGGAAGCCTGGAAATGGGAATATACCCTCACATTCCCCCGCCAGCAGATCAAAAATGCGGGGCGTGATCTTCTGCCCGCCAACAGCCCCGTCCGGCTGCAGGGGTTTGCCGCTCTGAAAATGGACCACAAAGGCTTGTTTGATCTGGTGATCGATAACGGGGAACTGGATCTTTCGCCGGTGAAATTGAGCAATTTCAGTTTGTCGACCGGAACGCAGACTTTTGCTTTTGACGGCATTGATTTCTGCGGAATCAAGTTCGGGAAAGGACAGGGAAAATATCATCTCGAAAATGGAAAATTCCATCTTGACGGTGTGACTTTTGACTGGTGCGGCGGCAAAGGAAAACTCCTGCCCCAACTGGAAAATGGCAGCTATCTGCTGGATTGTTCCGATCTGCTTCTGCCGGAACTATTCAAGACGCTGGGAATCGGCTCTTTTGCGGGAACCGGCCGTGTCTCCGGCAGGATCCCCCTCTCGGTCACGGAAGATGGCATACTGACACTGGGAAAAATGGCGTTTTACTCGGTTCCCGGCGGCAGCGAGACCTTGAAAGGGACTCTGCATGAGAATTTCAGTTCCGGTGACCCGGCTTACACGTTTGTGGCAGATGTGATGCGCAATATGAAGTATGACTGGGTCCGGCTGGATATGGATCCTGTTCCCGAAAATGGAAAATATACCCTCCGGGTCAGCTTCCGCGGTAAGCCGGGACAAGCCCTGAACTATGAGCTTGCGCCGGGAGCGGACGGCAGTGCAATGATCCGGAAATCGGAAACGGCACGTAATTTCGGCTACTTGAATCTGAGTCTGAATCTGAGTTTGAACCTGGATCCGGAAAAATTCCGGAATGCCGTGCGCCATCTTTCCCGTTGAGGCAGAAACAATGCAGATCCTGAACTATTACTACAAAGAAGCAGATCAGACTCCGGTCATTGTGGGAATGCACACGATCTCCGTGCCTGCCGCCTGGTGCGTCTGGCGCGATCAGCTGTGCAGTTATCCGGATAAAACAGCGTTCCTTGACATTCCGGCGGGTAATGATGAACGGATCATTCTGCTGGCTCTGCCCGGAGAGACATACCGCCGGATCATGTTTGCGATCCCCCGGCAGGAACTCCGGAAACCGGGCGCTGCGCAGGCTCTTTATGATGCCCTGTTGACCATTGATCCGGAACAGATTGCAGAGACAGTCGAAAATCAGCGTCCTCTTGAGCTGGAACTGAAGATGGAGGAGAGGTACGACAACAATACATCTGTTCCGGTATCTTATTCAGAATTAAACGGGTTGCAGCTGATCGGGAATACACAGCAATCGCTCCGGACCGTTGCCCGGATGTTGCCGGAAAACAGTTCCAACGAATTTTTCCAGACGTTCTTTCTGGCAGTGAATCCACCCTGCTACAATGATTCTTTCACCACGGTTGTCAGCGATGAAATGCCGGATGGTGAATGGCAAAAATTGAAGACCGAACACACCGACTATTCCAATGCCGCTATGTTCCATGACCGCCGGCACAGCTGGCTCCGTAAACATCAGCGTCCCCGGATCCTTATGCAGATCCTGTTTTTCTTTGTGATCTTACTGGCAATGGGGGTCGTTTGTATGCACTTTCTCCGTCTGAATCAGGCGCTTGCCAGAGAAAACCGGCAGTTGAAAGAGCAGAACAAACAGCTGGAATTTGAGATGCAGCGGATCCTGCATTCGCCGGATCAGTGATCGAAAAAGTAATCCTGATAACAAATCTCAAGATTGGGATTGCGCAAACGCCGGATCGCCCGCTGTTCAATCTGGCGGATCCGTTCCCGTGTCAAGTTGAAAAGTGTGCTTAACTCAATCAATGTCTTCGGTTTGCAGCCGTCAAGACCGTACCGGAGACGGATGATTTGCTGTTCCCGTTCCGGCAGATTGCTGATCGCCTTTTTCAGATTTTCCATAAGGCGGCGGGATGTCATCTGCTGGGTGGGATCAACTGCATTGTTATCGCAGAGCAGATTTTCCAGCAGATCTTTTTCGGTATAGTCGGAAGACGGCGCCTGCAGGGAGATGGTTTGACAAGCCATTTTCTTGATGGCGCTGATCCGTTCCCGGGGCAGTTCCAGCAGGGCGGAGAGTTCCTGATCGGTAGGCATATGCCCGTTCCGCTGGAGAAAATCCTGTTCCGCTTTGCCGATCCGCACGATGGATGCGATCATGTGCGCAGGCAGCCGGATCACCCGGGATTGATTCGCAATGGCGCGGCTCAACGCCTGTTTGACCCACCATGCTGCGTATGTGGCAAAACGGTGTCCCAACTTGTAGTCGAACTTGTCGATTGCCCGGAGCAGCCCCAGATTTCCTTCCTGGATCATATCCGAAAGCTGGATACTTGAACCGTGATAGTGCTGCGCAAGGCTGACGACCAGTCGCAGGTTACAAGTGACCACCTGCTGGCGCAGTTCTTCCAGTTTTTCAAATTCCCGGTCCAGCAGAGCAAGTTTTTCCAGAAATTCCTCTGCATCCATACTTAATTTTTCAGCAAGAGTCATATGGGTTTCAGCAAAAAGGTCATCGCCGGAGCTGAGATAGCTTTTCCGGAAGACTTTTACCACATCGTACCATTCCTGCAGTTTTTCCCGGCTGGCAGGATACTGTTTGAGCAATTCCACTGCTTTCTTCCGGTGGGCGGTAACGGTGGATTTTTTCCCATTGTAAGCCCGTTTCAGCTTCCGGGAAAGATCTTCCAGCTCCTGAAGCCACCCCTGCAGCTTGATGGTCAGTGCCGCCATATCCCGGTCACTTTCTGTTTCCGGGAAGGTGGAAGGCGGGAAAAAATCGGGCAGCAGCGTGAGAGCGGAAGGGCTGCGGAGCGTGTTGATGTGTTCCCATTGAACAAAGGTGAAGGTATAAAGGATGTCCCGGATCCGGTCTGTAGCAGCCTCCATCTGATCCCAGAGCGCCCGTTCTGCTTCGGGAGTCAGCGGCTCGCTGTCGGTCAGATGCTTGTAATATTGCTTCAGAGAGTCAATGTCTCCATGGATCCCCCTGCGGGGATGTGCCGTGGATTTTTCCGGATCGTTCATATCATTCGCTGCTCTCTGGTTTCTGTAGTTTTTTTGTGCCGGATAAACATAACAGAACTTTTGCCGGTTGTCAAGTGCAGAATCAAAAAAAATGCAGGAAAAGCAACTTCCGGTAAGAAAAAATCTTAAAAAAATTTCATGATCTGCGTTTGTTTTTTGAGGGAATATGCGCTATAATATGGCTCATCGGAAAATAACTGAAAACGACTTACCGGGAACTGCTGAAAATTATGTTTTATTACCTGATCCATCTCTGGTCCGGCTATCAGAATACGCCGTTGCGCCTTATTGATTACTCCACCTTCCGTTCGGGCGCTGCCCTGTTGACCGCATTTCTGCTGTGTATCTTTTTCGGACCGATGACCGTGCGGATGCTGAAGAACGCCATCGCCCCGGAACGGCTGAAGGGTCTTGTGGATGAAAAGTTTATTGATCAGCAGAAAAGTAAAACCCCCAGTATGGGCGGCTTGCTGATTGTCTTTGCTATTGCGGTTTCCACCGGTTTGTGGAGCGATTTTTCCAATCCGCTGCCGGCTGTGTTTCTCGGTACCCTCCTCACATACAGTGCGATCGGGTTTATTGACGACTTTTACAAAGTTTTCCGCAAGGACCGTGACGGGATCCGGGGTCGTACCAAGCTGATCCTGCAGTTTCTCAGTGCGGGCGGGGCGCTCTGGGCGTTTCACCAGATCTCGCCGGAGACTTTCACCCAGTTTACGGTGCCGTTTATGAAGGGGGCGCTTTTTGTTATGCCGGTCTGGCTGGCGTATCTTTACGGTGCTTTGGTTGTGGTGGGTGCTTCCAACGCCGTGAACCTGACCGACGGCAAGGATGGACTCTGTACCGGTTGTATGATCTTCTGTGCGTTGGCGTATGGCGTGTTTGCTTATGTGACCGGACACCGGGTCTTTGCGGAATATCTGGATGTGAATTACATCGCCGGTGCCTCGGAAGTGGTGGTGCTGACTGCCGCTCTGATCGGAGCGTGTATCGGTTTCCTCTGGTTCAACTGCCATCCCGCCGCCATGTTTATGGGGGATACGGGCAGTCTGGCGCTGGGCGGTGTGATCGGGTTGATCGCCGTGCTGGTGAAGCAGGAACTGCTGCTGGTTATCGTGGGCGGCGTATTTGTGATGGAGATCGTGTCCGTGATGCTTCAGGTCGCCAGTTTCAAGCTGACCGGAAAACGGATCTTCCGCTGTACGCCCATTCATCACCATTTTGAACAGGGCGGCTGGACCGAAACCCAGATCGTGACCCGCTTCTGGATCCTTGCCGGATTGCTGGCTTTTATCGGAATGGCTACGTTGAAGATCCGCTGACCGGTTTGCCGGTGATCACATCCCCATCACGCGGAGGGCGGGATAAAGCCGTTCTGCCAGCGGCACAGTCAGCGGCGTCAGCATGATCAACGCCGATGCAAGAGCGATGAACGGCACAAATGGAATGGGGCGGTGCCGCATTTTCGGCTTGATCCGTTTATAGACCGGCGCAATGACCAGTGCCAGGACCGCTGCCGTCAGCAGCAGCCAGAGAAAATTTATGATCCCCGTCACCGGTGCAAGAACCGTCAGAAGTTTCACATCTCCCCAACCGAAAACCTGTTTCCCGGTCAGACCCCGCCCCAGCATGGCAAAGCCGCAAAGCAGGATCCCCGGCACGACCATGTTGGCAAGCAGATACACAGCGATCTCCTGCCAGTGACCGTACTGTTTCCAGACAAGGATCAGAACCACAGTAATGAGTTGGGTCATTACGATGCTGTCCGGTACGATCCGGTAATCACAGTCTGTAAACGCCGTTGCGATCAGGACTGCGGCGGTAATACTGTAAAGCAGCAGGACCGGTGCGCCGGCTTCCGCTTTCACAAAGTACACCGCCAGAAACACCAGCCCGGTCAGACTTTCCACCAGCGGATAACGGATCGAGATCGGCTGTTTGCAGCCGCTGCATTTTCCCCGCAAACAAAGCCAGCTGATGACCGGGATGTTTTCCCACGCACGGATCGGATGATCACATTTCGGACAATGGGATGGCGGCGAGATCAGGCTCATTCCGTTGGGAATCCGCCAGATGCAGACATTCAGAAAACTGCCGATACAAAGCCCTACCCACAGCCAGAGAAGTCCCCCCAGCCACGGCGTCGCCACAAAAAGGTTGTACGATTCCGCAAAAGATAACATGGATCAATTCTCCTGTTCCGCCTTGAGACGGGCAATTTCGTTCAGCCACACGGTCGATGCCGCATCGGAGGGCATCGTCCAGCTGCCGCGGGGCGAAAGGCTGATCTCCGTTGCCTGCGGTCCATCCGCCGAACAGGACCGTTTGAACTGCTGGGAGAAGAAGCGTTTGAAAAAGATCTCCATCACCCGCAGGATCTCACAGGCGGGATACTTGCCTTGAAACGCTTTTTCCGCACCGGAGAAGATGGCACGGACTGTTTCCCGGCTCCGGATAAAGTGATACAGGAAAAAGTCGTGCAGTTCGTAAGGTCCGAGCAGACTTTCTGTTTCCTGAGCAATGTTGCCGTCCTTGTCTGCGGGCAGCAGTTCCGGGGAGATGGGGGTGGCAAGCACATCTTTCAGGATCCTGCCGATTTCGCCGCCTGCATTGTCTGCATACCAGTCCGTCATGACCCGCACCAGTGTTTTGGGGATGGAGCAGTTGACGTTGTACATTGACATATGGTCGCCGTTGTAAGTGGACCATCCCAGTGCGATCTCGGAGAGGTCGCCGGTCCCCACAACGATCCCGCCCTCCCGGTTGGCGGTATCCATCAGGATCTGGGTCCGTTCCCGCGCCTGAACGTTCTGATAGGTCACACTCAAATCTGCCGGATCGTGTCCGATATCTTCAAAATGCTGAAGACAGGCTTTGGTGATGTCCACGGTCCGCAGATCGCAGCCCAGCAGTTCGGAAAGTTTTTCCGAGTTGCTTTTTGTCCGGTTGGTCGTCCCGAAACCGGGCATGGTGATGGCGACCAGCCGGTCCGGTGTCCAGCCGAGACGTTTGACCGCCTCTGCCGCCACCAGGATCGCCAGGGTGGAGTCCAGACCTCCGGAGATGCCGATGACCGCTTTTTTGGAATAGCTTGCCTCCAGACGCCGCAGCAGTCCGGTGACCTGAATGTTGAAGATCTCTGCGCAGTCTTTTTTTCGGTCTGCAGGGATAAAGGGCAGGGCAGGGCTTGCCGCGTCAAACACAACTTCCGGGAAGTCCGGAAATTCGATCCCGAACTCTGCCGGGTCTTCGCTGACATCTGCATAGATGATCTGGCTTTCCCGGCAGAACCGTTCGCTTTCCGCAAGGAGTTTGCCATTCTCCCAGATCATGGCGTGTCCATCGTAAACCTCATCGGTGGTGGATTCGTAAATGCCTGCCGAAGCAAAGACGGAAACGCCGGAGCGGCTGGAAAAATATTGTTTCCGGATGTCAACTTTCCCCGGACCCGCCGGGTCGGCAGCGGGGAACAGGGTCAAAGAAGAATTTTTTGCACATTCGGCTGCATTGAAAACGGCGGTGATCGGCGTTTCTTTCAGTGCTTTTGTGATGGTCTCTATTGCCTGCTTTGCTGCTTCCTGCAGCTCCGGCATCAGAAAGAGATCGCCGCAGGTGGCGCCGGTGACGGCGAGTTCCGGAAAAAGGATCAGTTCTGCGCCGTTCGCCGCGGCTTCTCCGGTCAGACGGATGATCTCTGCTGTGTTGTATGGCACATCCGCCACTTTCAGCTTCGGGATGGCGGCGGCAATGCGGTGTTTCTCATTCATATTCAGGTGTCTCCGTTATTTTCTGCCGAAACGGTGTTCGATCTCGTTCAAAGAAATATTCAGGACAGTTGGTCTGCCGTGGGGACAGGAGAAAGGCAGTTCGCACTTGCCCAGCTCCCGGATCAGGGCATCACATTCTTCCAGAGTCAGTTTATCGTGTGCCTTGACAGCCGCTTTACAGGCAGCCGTGGCAATGGCGTGTACCTGAAGATGTTGAGCAGAACCCCGTTCGGCGAGACGGGAAAGCATATCCGTAAACATTCCGCCGGCGTTGTCTTGAGAGAGTGCGGCGGGGATGGCGTTCAGCTTTACGGTCAGGTCGCCGAAGGGATCGATCTCGAATCCGGCTTTCTCAAATTCCCGGATGTTGCGGATGACAAACTGCATATCAGCCCGGGAGAGTTCGATCGTAATGGGGAACAGCAGTTTCTGGGAGAGGGAGCCATCCGTTCCCCGCAGGATTTTTTCAAAAAGGACCCGTTCGTGGGCAGCGTGCTGGTCGATCAGCACCAGACCATTGGCAATGACGCCGATGATGTAGGAATTTTCCATGATTCCCAGCACCCGCAGTTTGTAGGAATCGAAAAGCATCTGGTCCTGCGTCTTTTTTGCGGCGGGAAAATCGTGCAGATCGTCCGGCGGGAAGGGCAGTACATCCGGTTCCTGCCGCGGTTCGGAGAGGATTTCCGGGGTCAGGTCAAAATAGCGTACCGGCTCTGAAGGTTCGGCGGGTGCAGCTTCTTTCTGCTTCATCAGTTCGGAAAGAGTGGTCAGCTCCGGCGTACTCCGGGCAGTTCCCTGTACGTGATATTCCACCAATGCCTGTTTCATCAGCACGCCCAGATCGGTATAATCCGTCGGACGGGGCAGGTTCGTATCCTCTCCGGGACGGAAATCCGGATAGAGCGATTGAGCCGTTTTTGTGCCGGGCAGTTCTTTTGCATCACCGGTTGGAAAATAGGGCGAATGGTACGGTTGCGGCGTGTGTTCGGGTTGAGGGATCACCGGATCCGCCGCCCGGAGAGCAGCTGTCACCGCAGAACGGACCACAGCCGTTACGGCAAAATCATCCCGGAACCGGACTTCCCGTTTTGCCGGATGCACGTTTACATCCACAAATCCAGGATCCATAGTCAGAAAGAGGATCGCAACGGGATATTTCCCTTTTTCCAACATGGGACCGAAGCCGTCACGGATACCCCGGAACACGGAGGGCGATTCCACCGGTCTGCCGTTGACGAATGCCCGCTGTTCGCCCCGGGTGGCTTTTGTGTAGTTTCGGGTGGAAATGTAACCGGAGACCTGCAGCGGCGCAGCCGGATCGGAGGACTGGACCGGAATCAGGGCATCGGCGCAACTTTTGCCGAAGATCTCCCGGATCCGGGGAAGCAGATCTTTACAGGCAGGCGTGGAAAAGGCGGTTCTGCCATCCAGTTTCAGCTCAAAAGAGACTTCCGGATGGGCAAGGGAAATATTGGTCATACACTCCACAATGTGCCGTTCTTCCGTGGCGATGGTCTTGAGAAATTTTTTCCGTGCCGGATGATTGTAAAACAGATCCCGGATCATCACTTCTGTTCCCGGCGCACAGCCCACCGGTGAGGCGTTGATGGATTTGCCCCCGTGGACCACAACCTCAAAACCGCTGTTGTTATCCTTGCGGCGGGTGCGGATGGACATCTTGGAAACGGAAGCGATACTGGGGATGGCTTCCCCGCGGAACCCGAAGGACTGAATGGCAAAAATATCTTCTTCGTTCCGGATCTTGCTGGTGGCGTGGGATTCAAAACAGAGCATGGCATCATCTTCATCCATCCCGCTGCCGTTGTCGGTTACGGAGATCAGTTTTCTGCCGGCATCCTCTACCGCCACCATGATCCGGGTCGCTCCGGCATCCAGAGAGTTTTCCACCAGTTCTTTCACGACGGAAGCCGGGCGCTCTACCACTTCCCCGGCGGCGATCCTGTTCCAGACACTTTCTGAAAGCATATGTATGTGACTCATGGCATCCGCTCCTTTTGCTGTCCGGCAGCTTTCTGTTCGGCAATGATCTTCTGCAAATCACGGAGCTGCTCATCCACGGAAGATTGCGTTTTCTGCAGAAATACGACTGCTCTCCGGATATGTTTTTCCGCCCGTTCCGGTCGATGCTGCAACAGCATGATCCTGGCAAGCCGCAGTTCCAATTCTGCCAGAAGGATGGTGGAGCCGTTCTCCTGTTCCGCCATATTCCGTGCCGCAAGATATTCTTTTGTTGCCGTTTCCAGATTATTTTCCTGCAGATGCCGTTCTGCACGGGCAAGAAGGTCCAGATAACGCTTCTCCAGCAGAGTCGGCTGCAGATTCACCGGTTCTTTTGTTTGAATGATCATCAACTTGTAGACCGTGACCGCCACCAATGTCAGAACGATGGCGGAAACACAGACGGCGATAATAGGCATCAAATCGCGCCCCGCCGATTTCAATTTCTGTACTGCACTCTGTTCTTCCGGATGGCTCATTTGCAATTTTCCTCCGCTACAACGGTATGACAGGCACAGAAATGTTGTTTTTTTATCGGGACCCACGGAGGCAGGATCGTTTTACAGCAGGGCATAGCACAGGAACAGCGGTCACAGAAACGGCAGCCTTCCGGAAAATCGCCCGGAGCCGGAACGATCCCCGGAATCGTTTGCAGTTCTTTCTTTTTCTCGCCCAGCACCGGAACCGCCGCCAGTAATGCTTTTGTGTAGGGATGGGCAGGCGATGAGATGAGATCCTGCGCCGGAGCCTCTTCTACGATCCGCCCCGCATACATCACTTCCACCCGGTCCGCCAGTTCCGCCACGATCCCCAGATTGTGTGTCACAAGGATAACAGACATATTCCGCTCCTTCCGGAGTTTGCCCAGCAGATCCAGGATCTGCGCCTGAATCGTCACATCCAACGCAGTTGTCGGTTCGTCCGCCACAAGAATGGAAGGTCTGCTCGCCAGCGCCATTGCGATCATAACCCGCTGCTGCATACCGCCGGACATCTCATGGGGATATTGGCGGGCACGGGTCTCCGGTTCCGGAATTCCCGCCTGACGCAGCAGATCCACCGCCTCCGCCGCCGGATCCGTGATGTCCGGACAATGCAGTTCAATGGCTTCTACGATCTGGTCGCCGACCCGCATAACCGGATTCAGGCACATTGCCGGCTCCTGAAAGATGTAAGCGATCTCACCGCCCCGGATCTTCCGCATTTCCGCTTTGGAAAGTTTGAGCAGATCCACCGGACCGTTTTTTGTTTGAAGGAGAATTTCACCGGATGTAATCCGCGCCGCCGGTGGAAGAAGCCTGGTCAGCGCCAGACAACTGATGCTCTTACCGCAACCACTTTCCCCAACCAGCGCAAGCAGCTCCCCCTGTTCCAGATGAAAGGAAACACCAGTGACCGTGGAAAGATATTTTCCTTCCGATAAAAATTCGATCGTCAGATCTTTAACTTCCAGCAATGCCATGGCTCCGGTTCCGTCTGTTTGCAGTTGAAATGATAACTATGACTTAAATATACAACGCGTGCGCGCAATGTTCAAGTCCCCGGAAGAAAAAAAACAGCGCGATCCTTTTTCACTCCGCAAAGACCCCGGGGCGGCGGAGGCGCAGCTGCGCTGCGCACGCCGTTTTTTGCGCACGCAAAAAAACGGCGGCACAAAAAAACGCTCCGGGGAAATTTTTTCCGGAGCGTTTTTTGTGTGCGATCCGCCGCCCCGGCGTCCTTGCGGAGTGGGGGGATCGGATGCTGAGGGTGTATCCTGTTCAGATTGCCCGTTCCACGGTGATTTCGGGATCGATTTCTTCCCGGAGGATCCGTTCGATACCGTCCTTGAGTGTCATCTGTGCGTGGGGGCAGCTGCCGCAGGCGCCGCGCAGTTTCAGGGTAACGACTTTGCCTTCGATGGAGATGATTTCCATATCGCCGCCATCAGCCTGGAGAAAGCCGCGGAGTTCTTCGAGTCTTGCTCTGATCTGTTCTTCCATGATCGGATTCCTTTCGTTGAGTTTTTTGTATCTGTTTTGTTCTTTTGTTCTGTAATCTATCACAAACCGGATTTTTTGCAAGTGCCGCTTTTAATATTGCGCCAGAAATTCTGCCAGTTTTTCTGTCAGAAACCGGATCCCGTCCTCATCATTCAGGGGAGAGAATGAGATCCGCAATGCGCTCCAGAGTTCCTGTTTCGGTACTTTCATCCATTGCAGGGCGGCGCTTGGTTCTTTTGTTTCGGCGTCGCAGGCGCTGCCGGGGGCGGTAATGATCCCGTATGCGCTCAAGGCGCGGCTGACGATCGCACCCTGCACACCGTTCTGTAACAAAATATGAGTGATGAACGGACTTGTTTCCGTCGTTTCCGGTACGGTCTTCCGGTACTTGCTGCCGATTTTTTCATCCAGCAGACGGAACAGCAGATCTTTCAATTTTTGAGCGTAAGCCCGGCGTTCTTCCTGCTTTGCTGTCCAGTCTGCAACCGTATCTGCCAGCATTGTGATGAAGGGTGGCGGAACTCTGCCTGCCCGGTGATCCTCAAGACGCAGTTCCCGGAAGGCTTTTGCATACTTTTTCCTGCAGATTACAGCAGCTCCGGAGGGGATCCCCAGTTTCTGACCGGAGATCGTGAAAAAATCCGGCTTGACGGCAGAAAAATCGAAAGGTACTTTCCCGATACCTTGAATCCCATCCACCAGCAATGCGGTATTGGGGGGCAGTGCGGCACGCAGTCCGGCGAGATCCTGTACCACGCCCGTTTCCGGCTGGACAAGATGGATGGCAGTCAGGACGGTCTCTGCCGTTACGCAATTTTTCAGGTCATCAGGAGTGACAGTTCCATCCTGTCGGCAGGGAATGATCTTCTGCTTCAAACCGGTCCGTTTGACTGCAGCACGGAGACAGGAATGTTCACCGCCGGTGAGGGCAATATTACATTCCGTTTTTTTCCATTCTTTCTGCAGAATATCGAAAACGGCACAGATGGCATCGGTTCCGGTATTGGTGAAAAAAACGCTGTACTGACCGGCAACAGCAGGCGCCAGTACATTCAGCAGTTTCAGTTCTGCCGCGGCTACTGTTTGTGCCATACCGGAAACGGGGGATTCCTGATTCCCCACCAGGTCCGGAATTGTATGGGATCCGGGCAGGAGCCGCATAGAGGCGGCGTTATCAAAATAGAGGTCCATCACTTTGTCCGGAGCATATCGATCTTTGTGCCTTCGTTCACCTGAAAATCCAGTTCGGAGAGGTTGGGATTGATCATAAACTCGGTTGTTTCATACTCTTCCGTTTTGTTTTCGCCCACGGTCACAAGGGTCACGGTAGGGATCAGCACATTGCTTGCCCAACGATAATCCTGCGGTTCTGCCGTATAGCGCAACTGTCTGCCGTCAGCGGTATACTGGATTGTTTCCAGCCGTACCGGCAGAAATGTTTTTGCATCAATATATTCCACATACGGCGGAAGGTTCGGATCACTTGTCCGGCAGATCATACGGTATGTCCGGATCCCGTCCAGATAAACAACGCCCAGCTCCACGGTGGAGAAAAGGGTCTGTTCTGTTGCTTTCGGATCGGAGAAGCCAATGTAATTTTTGAACAGTTCCATCCCCTGACCGTTGTATTCTTCCGCCTTTCCGTTTTTATCAATGATCCATGCTTTGTTGTCCTTGAAAAGCAGTGTCTGGACCGGAATCCCGTTCTGATAGGTCGTCTGGCGCATCTGACCGGGCTGGCGGAATTTCTTTTCAGTGACCGTGTAATGATCGACAACGGTTTTACCCCGTTTTTCCTTACTGATGGCAGTCTGCCGCAGGATATACCCGTTGCAGTTCAGGTAAACACCTTTGGGGTCGGTAGCTTCCCGCACCCGTTCAATGAGCTGGGAAACGGAAAGATCCGATTCTTCATCCGGCGGGTTCAGTTCCAGAAGCATATCGTGTGGGATCGCTTCACAGGCGGCGATGAACAGCGTCAGAAGCACAACGGGTGTGAGAAGCAAATATTTCATGAAAGGACCTGTGTTATACGTTGTAGTCAGTGGACGTGATCTTTGTGGCGGAATCGAACCATTCGGCGTGGAACATTTTTCCCCGTGGAGCATCGATCCGCTCGAACATATGAGAACCGAAGTAGTCCCGCAGAGCCTGGATCATATTTGCGGGCAGCTTTGCTGTACGGAAGGAATCGTAGTACGCAATGGTGCTGGAAAGCGCAGGGATCGCAATATTGCTGCGGATGCAGTAAGAAGCAATGTTGCGCCAGTCGGAGTTGACCGTTGCCAGCGTGTTGCGGAAGACGGGAGAAAGGAGCAGGTTTTCCAGTTTCGGGTCTTTCCGGTAGGCTTTTGCAATATCCGTGAGCATTGCGGCACGGATGATGCACCCGCCCTGCCAGATGTCTGCCACTTCGGCGGGATCGATTTCCCATTTGAATGCTTTTGCCGCAGTGGTGATGAGAGAGAAGCCCTGGGCAAAAACACACAGCTTTGCAGCCGTGAGGGCGTGTTTCAGCTTTTCCAGTTCCTGTGTACGGCTGACTCTGCCCAGCTCTTTGACTTCGCATCCGGGCAGAAGCTCATACGCCTCCATGCGTTCCTCCTTGAGGGAGGAAACGATCCGGGCAAACACGGATTCCGCAATCGTGGGCGTGGAAACGCTCAGGTCGAACGCCGCTTCACTGGTCCACTTACCGGTACCTTTCTGTCCGGCGGTATCCAGGATCATATCCACCAGATAGTTTCCGGTATCCGCATCTTTTTTCTTGAGAATGTTTGCGGTGATGCCGATAAGATAACTGCCAAGTTCGGGCGTAGTATTCCAGCGTTCAAAGGCGCGGCTCATCTCATCCGGCGTCATTTTCAAGCCGTCCCGCATATAAGCGTATGCTTCGGCAATGAGCTGCATATCGGCATATTCGATCCCGTTATGGATCATCTTTACAAAGTGACCGGCGCCATCCGTACCCACTCTTGCGCAGCAGGTCTTTCCTTCGGCTTTGGCGGCGATGGCATTGAGAGGACCTTCCAGTTCCTTCCATGCTTTTTCGCTGCAGCCTGCCATAAGAGAAGGACCGTAAAATGCGCCTTCCTCCCCGCCGGAAATGCCGAGTCCGACATATTCCACACCCCGTTTTTTCAGGTGTTCGGCGCGACGCTGGGTGTCACGGTAAAAACTGTTGCCTGCATCAATGATGATATCGCCGGGGACAAGATGGGGTTCCATATTGCGGATAAAATCATCCACCGGCTTGCCGGAGCGGATCAACAGAATGATCTTGCGTGGATGTTCGAGCATTCCGAGGAATTCCGGAATACTGGAGGTCGCCTGAAAGTTTTTGCCTTTTCCGGCAGAGTTCATAAAATATTCCAGTTTGTCCTCGCTCCGGTTGTAGAGGGCAACCCGATTTCCTTTTGATTCAAAATTCAATGCCAGATTTGCACCCATTACTGCAAGTCCGGCGATCCCGATATCTGCTTTGACACCCATCGTTCCAGTTCCTCCGGTTATGGTTTTTGTCTTTATTTTATGATAATACCCTGCAATATAGCACGACCACCCCGAAAATGCAACCGGAAAGATGGATTTTTTTCAGAACCGTTCAAAACGCCGGCAGCTTTTTTCGTGATGTCCGCCGTTTTTCCGGAATTCGTGATCTCTGCAGGCTGCGGTCCGGACCCGTTCATTGCGGTGGACACGGGAAACGTGTTTCAGCAGAGAGGCGGTCCGCAGATCCGGAAAAACATCTTCCTGATCTTCAAAGCCCGTGTAAATACAGATCCGGTTGGTTTTAGAGCGTTTTGACATCTTTTTCCCCCTTTCTTGATTTGGAATGGTGTTGTGCAGATTGACACTATTTCCGGAATTCAAGTTTTTTGAAAAACGCTCACAAAAGAAAAAAATCTCCGGGAACCGGGGAAATGATCTCCGTTGCCTGTCCGTCAAAAGGCGAGTTGAAACGCAGGGAAAAAGCATGAAGCGCCTGCCGGTCCATACGCAGAAGTGTGCGGTCCTGTTCGGTCATCTTATCTTCGATAAAACGCAGGAAAATGGTGTCATCCGGTCCGTACATCTTATCGCCGGCGAGGGGGTAGCCCAGACTGCATAATGTAGCCCGGATCTGGTGCAGACGCCCCGTTACCGGTTCGCACTGGATCAGACTGAATCCCTGTTCCCGTTTGAGACAGCGGAAAAATGTGCTGCATTGCTCCGCATCCGGCGTGGTGGGCGTGATGACATAACGGCGTTTTTTCTCAATGGGAGATGCCGGATCAGACTCCAGATAGCCGGTCGCTTCCAATTCGTCCGGAAAATCGCCGAACACGATCGAACAGTAGGACTTATGGATTTCGTTCCGGTCGAACAACTCTGCCAGTTTCCGGGCGTCCTGACCCGTCTTCGCAAAAAGGACGATCCCCGAAGTCTCCCGGTCGATCCGGTTGACCGGATGAACGATTCCGTGATCCGGGATCAGCAGCCGCTGCAAGGTATGGTTGAAGTATCCGCCGGAGGGGTGTACCGGCAGGTTTCCGGGCTTATCCACTGCAAGAAAATTCGGCGTTTCCAACAGGATCCGGTAATCGGTGCGGACCGGCGGTTCCTCCAGTTCCTCCCCTTTGAGAACGAGGGAAATGGTTTCTCCTGCATGAAGCAGACGGGAGGCGCTGGTCTTGCGTCCGTTCAGCAGAATCGAGCCGGATTTGATACTTTTCTGCCATGCTGTCCGGCTGCGGTAGGTGAAACGACCGGTCAGATACTGGTCCAGACGGATCCCTTCTGCCTCTCCCGGCACTGTGGTTGTTACGATCCGTTCTTCCGTTTCACTCATACGCTGTATTCCTGTGCTTTTTTGCACTTTTTTCCGTTGTTTCATTTGTATTTCCGGCTTTTTACTGTATAATATAGCACGAATGTTTTGATTTTAAATACACAAAGACAGGATTTCTTATGTTTCATTCTTTGACCGACCGGCTGCAGGGTGCCTTGAAACGCCTGCGTGGACAGTCCACACTCTCTGAGTCCAATATTGCAGAAGCTATGAACGACATCCGCGAGGCGTTGCTGGAAGCGGATGTGAATATTGCCGTTGCGGAAGATTTTGTGAACGAAGTGCGGGAAGGCTGTCTGGGGGCGGAAGTCCTCAAGAGTGTGACGCCCGGTCAGCAGGCTGTGAAGATCGTTTACGATAAACTGGTCGAGTTCATGGGCGGCGGTGAAGCGGAACTGGTCAGCGGGGCAAAACCGAATGTGATCATGATGGTCGGTCTCCACGGCAGCGGGAAGACCACCACCACCGGCAAGCTGGCTCTCCACTTGAAGAAAAAAGGAAAAAAAGTCCTCCTTGCCGCAGCAGACGTATACCGTCCCGCCGCTATCGATCAGTTGGAAGTACTGGCGGAAACGGTTGGCGTACCTGTCTTTACCGATCGCACCACACAGAATGTTCCTGTGCTTGCTGTGAATGCCCTGCAGGAAGCCCGCAATACCGGCGCGGATTATCTTATCATCGACACCGCCGGGCGGTTGGAGATCGATGAAACGATGGTCCGGGAGCTGATTCAGGTCAAACAGATGACCAATGCCGGTGAAATCCTGCTGGTGGCGGATGCCGCCCTCGGTCAGCAGGCTGTTTCTGTGGCGAAACACTTTAATGATGCTCTCGCTCTTACCGGTATCGTTCTCACCAAGCTGGACGGCGATGCCCGGGGCGGTGCGGCACTCTCTATCCGGAAAGTCACCGGCTGTCCGGTCAAATTTACCGGACGCGGCGAAAATCTGGAAGATCTGGATACATTCTATCCTGATCGTATGGCATCCCGGATCCTGGGGATGGGCGATATTGTGTCGCTCGTGGAAAAGGCGGCGGAAGAGATCGATCAGGAGGAAGCGGCGAAACTGGAGCAGAAACTCCGGAAAAATTCCTTTGATTTTGATGACTTCCTCGGTCAGCTCCGGCAGATGCAGCGTATGGGCGGGCTGGAATCGATCCTGAAATTCCTGCCCGGCGGCGATCAGATCGCCAATATGCCCGGATTCGATCCCAAAAAATTCAAGTATACCGAAGCGATCATCTGTTCCATGAACAAGAAAGAGCGGCAGAATGCGGATATGATCGATATGCCCCGCCGCAAACGTATCGCCAAAGGTTCCGGCAGACCGCTGGATGAAGTCTCCCAGCTCATCAAGCAATTCAATATGATGAAAAAGATGATGGGCAATCAGGGAATGATGTCCAAATTGATGAACGGCCTCGGCGGCTTGTTCGGTGGCGGCGGCATGGGCGGTCTCGGCGGTTTGGGTGGTCTCGGTGGTATGGGAGGCGGCATGGGCGGTCTCGGTGGTATGGGCGGAGGTTTGCGCGGCGGGTTCGGTGGATTCGGCGGCGGACGCGGCAGCAACTACACGCCTCCGAAAAAGAAACGCAAAAAATAATCATTCCGTCAGGAGTTGAAAAGTATGGCTGAAACAACACAGAAACGTCCTTTGATCTGGATCATGGCTGGGGAATCCAGCGGCGATCTTTACGGCGCAAGAATTGCAAAAGAATTGAAAAAACTCAACCCTGATTGCGACATCAAGGGGATGGGCGGCGCAAAGATGAAAGCCGCCGGCGTGGATATTCTGGTCGATTCCACGGAACTCGGCGTTGTGGGGATCGTGGAAGTCCTCGGTATTATTTTTACCTTCATCCGCATTATGCTGTTCCTCACGAAAGAAGCCGCGAAACAGCGCCCGGACGTGGTGCTGATGGTGGATTATCCCGGTTTCAACATCCGTTTTGCCAAACGCTGCTGGAAAATGGGGATCCCCGTGGTGTGGTACATCAGCCCGCAGGTGTGGGTCTGGCGCAAGTCCAATATTCCCAAGTACGCAAAATATTGTAAAAAAATGCTGGTGATCTTCCCCTTCGAGACGGAAGTCTGGGAGGGCACGGGTCTGGAAGCACAGTTTACCGGTCACCCCCTGATCGAAGTGATCCGGGAGCGGAAAGATCCTGCGATCCAACGGGATCCCAACCGGGTCCTGCTGCTGCCGGGCAGCCGCAAGAGCGAAACGAGCCGTCTGGTGGAACCCTTCCTGGCAGCGGCGAAACTGCTTTCTGCGAAGAATCCCGACCTGAAATTTATGATCGCTGCACCCCGGGAAAAGACGTACCGGGACATCCAGCGTCAGATGGAACTTTTCAAACAGAAAAACGGAGCGGATGGACTGGAGAAGATCGAGATTTCCTGCGGCGAAACTGCCCGCTGGATGCAGGAAGCCTCCACCGGTCTGGCGGCGTCCGGAACGGTGACCGTGGAATCTGCCATTTCCGATCTGCCGCTGGTGGTGGCGTATAAACTCAATCCGGTCACATTCTTTATGGCTCGCTGGTTCCTGGTGGGCAAGCTCTTCCGGGGCTTCTTTACCATGCCGAATATCATTATGGATAAATGCGTGTTCGAGGAATTTCTGCAGGATCAGGTGACGCCTGAAACACTGGCGGATGCCATGAAAAAGATCCTTCCCGGCGGCGAACGCCGTGACGCCGTTATGGCGGATATGCAGGCAATGCGCGATGCCCTTTCCTGCGGTGCGGAAAACGCCACCGCCAATGCCGCCGCCGCTGTGATGGAAGTCGCAATGAGATAATGCGGAATGCGGAATGCGGAATGCGAAATGCGAAATGCGAAATGCGGAATGCGGAATGCGGAATGAAAAATTCAGGAGGCTGTTGTGAAAAAAGACAATGTTATCTTAAATAAAACAAAGTCCTTTGCTTTACGGATAATCAAACTTTATAGCTATCTGAAAAATGAGCAGAATGAATTTGTTTTGAGTAAGCAGATATTGCGAAGCGGAACCAGTATCGGAGCAAATGTACGGGAAGGAAACCGGGGACAGACCAAACCGGATTTTTACTCAAAATTGAATATAGCTCTCAAGGAAGCAGCAGAAACAGAATACTGGCTTGAACTGTTGCACGAAAGCGGTTATCTGACAACAGATCAATTTGAAAGTATTAACAAGGATTGCTCTGAAATTATTGCGTTACTTGTCGCAATCACCAAAACACAGAAATCATAGTTAAACGCTCTGCGTCATTCCGCCTTCCGCATTCCGCCTTTATGACCGCTCTGCGTCATTCCGCATTTCGCCTTCCGCCTTCCGCCTTTATGACCGCTCTGCGTCATTCCGCCTTTCGCATTCCGCCTTCCGCATTACTTCCCGTAGACGCGGAGGCGTACCCGTTCGGCGGCACGGCGGACATAGCCCCGTTCGTCGTCGAAATAGGGTTCGAGGAATTCCCGTTTTTCCAGCCCGAGCTTATACATCGCCTCAAATCCGGCGAGTTCGATCTTCCACGTGGTGTCGTCCGTGATGGTCTTATCGTTACTCCAGTAGAAAAATTCCTGCGTATGGGCAAGATCGCCCCGTCGCAGGAGCTGATCGATCATCTTTGCGGAATAACTGTTCCCGATCTCCCCGAGGGCACGGATCGCCAGGATCAGCGCCTGCTGGTCGCCGAGACTGTTCTCATCTGCCAGGATGTCCTCAATGACTTTCCGGGCGTCTCCGTACTTGTTGGCGCCGCAGATGGCAACGGCGATCTTCCACAGGGGGACTTTGCAGCGACGGTCTGCCGGGGAATCGGCGCAGCGGCTGCGGATACATTCCACGAGTTGTTCTTCCGCTCGCATCGTCTTGGCACCGGCGGCGAGTTTGATTGCTGCGTAGTACCGGATGGCGGGATCGGCATCTTTCAGATCCGCTTCCAGTTGATTGAAGGCGGAGACGGATGCCGGCAACAGATTGCGTGAAGGGGCAAAACCTTTCTCCGTCAGTTCAAAGATCCGGCGGTCCGGATAGAAGTTTTTGGGCTGCCAGCGGTCGCAATGGTAGTTGCTTTCCGGCTCCATCAGGGCGTTTGTTCCGGCGAGATCGCGCTGGACTTTACGGATGTTGATGTAGCGGGGCATCACGTTATCTTCCACTGCCACAGCGGCGGCGAGACCGGCGGCTTCCCCGAGTCGCTGCATATCCCGCTGCATCCGGAACTGCTGACTTGCATCGAAGTCGGTGGATATGGCGCGGCAGGCAACGATGAGGTTTTCGATCCCGTAGGGCAGCATGACCCGGTAGGGGATCTCGCAGCCGATGGGTTCACTGTGGCTGTCCAGTGCCCATGACCAGATCAGGGCGTTGAGCGATTCGTTTTCAAAGTCCTGTGCGTGGTTGTCGTAATGAGATGCGGAGTATGCGATCACGTCCGGAAATTCCGAAGCGCGGATCTGGTCACCCAGCCCGATTTCGTAGTCGCCCCGGATCCGTCGGCTGGCGCGGGCGCCCACCACGGCGGAGATGTAAACGAGGTGGAAATCCTCCACATATTTCGGTCTGTCGAAGCCCAGGATCCCCCGGCGGCGTGCGCGGCTGATATCCCAGTTGTCGTTGGCATCCACATAACCGGCATCGATATTGAATGGGAAGATCCGGAAATAGGAGCGGATCTCGTTGCCTTTTTCATCTTTATCCGATTCCGGGTTCAGCATGAGGGAAGGAATGGAGAAAATGTGCTGAACGGCATCCGGTTCCCGTCCGGCGGAGAACACGGCACCGGCAAAGACCGCCACATCGCCGTCACCGGTGCAGTCGATAAAGGTTTTTGCACGGCAGCGGACAAGTCCGGTGGAGGAAGCTGCTTCCACGGCATTGAGTTTGTTCATTACCATGGGCTGTGCGGTGCCACGGAGAACGGGGAACAGGGATTGTTTTACACGGGCGGTTTCCACGCTGCAGATCGTTCTTCCGAATTCCACTTTGACACCGGCATCTGCGAGCATTTCTTCCAGAACCACCATTTTTGCCAGCGGGTGGAAGTAATGATTGTACCGTTCGGAAAGCTGATGCCGTCCGAAAAATACCGCAGAAAGCTCCTTGACTTTCCGGTCGATCTCATCCTGCAGACCTCCGGGCAGACCGTAATAATAGGCAGGGATCGCCCCGCCGGTCCCGATGCCGCCCAGGTAGTCCATATTTTCCCAGACCACCACATCTTTTCCCTTGCGTGCGGCGGCGATGGCAGCGACAGCACCGGCAGTTCCGCCGCCGCAGACCAGAATATCGCATTTGATCTCATTCATTTCGGATGCCAGCACCTTTTCCTGAGGCAGCAGCACCAGTGGGGGGAAGTCGGCGAGGGCGGCTTCTGCCTGTCCGGCAAGGAGTTCGCCTTCTTTCATCCGTTCCGCCAGCAGATCTTCATGATTTTCAAAGGTGAAGGATTTCCGGTCGGACAGCGCGAAAAGGTTTCCGTATTTCGGGGTACCGTTGAAGGTTGTGACCGCCAACGGCAGGGGCGAATTGGATGCCCGGAAAAGCAGTGCGGACGCAAGATCCGGGTACGCCGAACGCAATGCGGGGATGAGATCCCGCAAATCGGTACGTTTTCCGTTGTGCAGGGAGAAGGTCCGTTCGTTGGTCCAGACGGAACGGGAGATCCGGAGATCGCTGTTGACTTTTTCCGGCAGTTCCGCATCATCATCCAGCATCATGGAGAAAAGGAATACGGAATCGGGATTTTCGGGAGTGACGCAGTGTTCGGGATGTGCGTAACGCATCAGTTCCAGATCATCGGAGGCGTCGATAAAACAGGAGGCGCGGATATTGGAGATCCCATCTTTTGCAGCGACATGGATCCCAAGGAAGCGGCTGCCGCCGCTGATGATCCCCGCAGGGCGCGTGTAGAACAGAATGTCGATGTCTTTCAGCAGGTCCAGGATCCGGATCTGGAGGATGCAGGGATCGGCGTATGGAGCATTGTATCCGTCTCCGGCATTTTTCAAGTCGGCAATGAGTTCATCTGCAACGGAAGAAACACCGCTTTTGAGCGTGGTGAGGAAAGAATTTCCACTTTCCCCGCAAAGATAGCCGTTGGGCGAGATGAGCAGGACTTTTTTCTTTCTGCTGCGGAGTTTGTATGCAGCGGCAAAAGCGGCGGCAGTTCCGCCGTAGATACAGAAATCGTATTCCGAGTTATACATCTTTCATCCTCCGGCATTGAGTTCAGTTACTGGGTTTCCAGTCACGCTGTCTGGCTGCTTCATAGAGCAGGATCGTGGCGGCGGTCGCCACGTTGAGAGAGTCCATTTTTCCCAGCATAGGGATGAGGACCTGCAGATCGGCGGAGTTCATCCAGTAATCGGAAAGTCCGTACTGTTCAGCGCCGACCACAATAGCAACGCCCTGTTTCATATCCACATCGGTATGATAGAGGTGTGTATGCGGGGTGGCGGCAAGGGTCTTGATCCCCAGATTGCGAAGCCATGCCAGAGCTTCTTCGCTGGTGGTTTCTGCCAGAGGCATGGAGAAGATGGCACCGGTGCTGGCGCGGATCACATTCGGATTGAAAATATCCGTCTGCTTGTTGCAGACAATGACTGCCGTGGCGCCGACGGCATCGGCACTGCGGAGGATCGAACCCAGATTACCCGGTTTTTCGATCGTTTCCGCCACAAGGTAAAGTCCGTCCGGCTTGGCAGGGATCTCATCCAGCCCCTTCCGTTTCATTTCGGCGATGGCGATCAATCCTTCCGGCCGTTCCCGGTATGCGATTTTGCGCAAGACATTGGCGCTGCACTCATAAATGGCGGAACCGGCATCCCGGAGGGTATCCAGCAGAGCGTCGTTGTTTTCCCCCACGAACATTTCACGGCAGAAGAAGGTTTCACGGATGGGGATCCCCGCTGCGTGGGCGCGGGTCAGCTCCCGGTATCCTTCCAGAATCGTTACACCCTCCCGGTCCCGTTCCCGGCGGTCACGCAGGGCAAAAGCGCGTTTGACTTTCGGATTTTGCAGACTTGTCAGTTCCATTCTTTCTCTCCTGAAGTTACAAATTTTTCGTCATTCGGAGGATAATATAACATACTATCGTCAAGATTAAAGGTGTGTGTATGGAAAATTGAGAGATTTTTCCGGAAAAGCTGCGTTTGACAAATGCTTCAAGTGGTGCTATACTACTCTGTAAATCCAAAACAGGAACAATTTTCAATGGAGAAAAACGTATGAAAAAACTTTTGTTTTTTGTGTTGGCGTTTTGCCTGGTGCTGCCTCTTGCCGCTCAGAGAGGAAAAAAGAAAGTGAGCCGTCATGCTGCAAAAATGGGCTTCCAGCAGGTGGAAGCATTCGGAATGAAGTATTGTAAGAAAAAAGTCGGAAACTGGAACGATCCACTGGAGAAAGCCGCTGTGATTTTCTTCCTGCACGGAGCCGGTGAACGGGGCAGCGATAATTCCCGCCAGTTGGTTCACGGCGCGGCTCAGATCCTCCGCTACTGCAAGGAAACAAAGATGAAAGCCCTGATCCTCTTCCCACAGTGCCCGGAAGGTCAGCAATGGGTCGATGTGCCGTGGGCGGAAACTGAACATACGATGAAGCCGAAACCTGCTGCCGCACTCTCTCTTGCCTTGACCGTGCTGGATCAGGAGTGTGCGGACCGGGCGGTCGATAAGGACCGGATCTATATCGTGGGACTTTCTATGGGCGGTTACGGTGTATGGGATGTGCTCAGCCGTTATCCCAATAAGTTTGCCGGGGCGATCGCTGTCTGTGGCGGTGCCGACATCAAGAAGGCGGACTATATCAAGTTTACGCCCGTTCTGTTTTATCACGGAGCAAAGGACAACGTGGTGCCGGTGGAGCGCGGCCGCAAGATCAACGAAGCACTGAAAGAACAGGGCGCCACCAACTTCCGTTATGTGGAGTTGCCGAATGTGGGGCATATCTCCTGGAATGAGGCATTCCGTACCCGCGAAAACTGGGATTGGCTGTTCAAACAGGTCAAGGGCGAGCGGGATGTGCCGAAAAAACATTGGGGCACCCGTTGAAAGCAGAAAAACTCCGGCTTTTGTTGTCAATTTGACTTGATTTTCCTCCATGGCGGTTTACATTAAAAGACCGCAATTTCAACAACATAATATAAAATCATGGAGAAAAACTCATGAAAGTCGGCGTCATTGTGGAACTGCTGCGGCAGAAAACACTGAAAGAAGATCTGGAGTATGCAAAAAAGATCGGTGTGCAGGGTGTTCAGCTCCTGCCGTGGGCTCACGGAGAAGGCGAGATCAACCTGTTGGATTGTACCGATGATGAACTGACCGCCCTGAAGGCGCAGGTAGATGAACTCGGGCTTGAGATCACGGCGATCTGCGGTGATTGCGGCGGATCTTTTCAGGTGGAACACGAAGCCAAAGGCAGAGTCAGCACTTTCAAAAAGATTGTGGACAGTGCATCCAAGTTGGGCGTGAAAGTCATCACTACCCACATCGGTCACGTGCCGGAATGGACAGGCGACCCGGTGTATATGACTATGGTGAAATCGGTTCGTGAAGCCGCTGAATATGCTTACGGAAAGGGCTGCATTTTCGCTATTGAAACCGGTCCCGAACTGGCAGATGTGCTGCTGAACTTTATCCATCACGTGGACAGCAAAGGTCTGGGGATCAATCTGGACCCCGCCAACCTGCGCGGCGTTGCCTGCGAAGACCCCGTGTATGCCGTCAAGACCCTCGCTCCGTACATCGTTCATACCCACGCAAAAGATTCTCTCAACCTCCATGTGGGTTCCGCTGCCGCATTCTACGGTCTGCGCAATCCGGACGGCTCCCGCAGAAATATCACGGCACGCCCCGCCGGCTTCAAGGAAGTTCCGCTGGGAACCGGCATGGTTCCCTGGGATGAATATCTGGCAGCCCTGAAAGAAATCGGCTTTGAAGGCTATCTTACCATCGAACGGGAAGTCGGGGAAGATCCGGTGAGCGATATTACAATGGCTGTCGGTTTCCTGAATGAAAAACTGGAAAAACTGAACCTGAAATAAGGAGAAACTGAATATGGCAAAGAAAATGTTGAAGGCTGCGATCCTGGGCTTCGGCGGTATGGGGCATTGTCATGCCTCCCAGTACGGCGAACAGAAGGATGTGAAACTGGTCGCCGTGTGCGATATCGATCCCACCAAGTTCAAAATGGATAACGTGGAGATCAATTTCGGCAACAGCGGTAAGGCAGATGTGAACGCCTTGCGCTGCTATGAATGTTACGAAGATCTGATCAAGGGCGAGCCGGATCTGGATTATATCGATATCTGTCTGCCCTCCGATCTGCACTGCGAATACTCCTGCCGTGCTATGAAGGACGGCTTCAACGTCCTGTGCGAAAAGCCTATGGCGCTGAACGTAAAAGACTGCGACAAGATGATCAAAACCTCTTACGATACCGGTAAACTGCTCATGATCGCTCAGTGCCTCCGTTTCGATGAAGGTTTCAATGCCATCCGCAAAGCATACGAAAGCGGAAAGTATGGAAAACTCCTGCGCTTCAGCCTGAAACGTATGGGCGGTTTCCCCGGCGGATGGTTCCGGGATGTGAAACGCTCCGGCGGCGCTCTCATGGACCTGCATATCCATGACGTGGACTTCATCCTTTCCATGCTCGGTACGCCGGACAGTCTCACCGCACGCGGCGTGGTCGTCAAGAGCGGCGGCGTGGACGATCTGGGCGCAAACTTTATCTACAAAGACGGTCCGGTGGTCGCGGCAGAAAGCTCCTGGTTCCGCGCCTCCTGGCAGTGCGGTATGTCCGCCATCTTTGAAGAAGCGACCGTGGAAGTGATGGGCGGCAATATCACCGTGTATCAGGTCGATAAGAAGAAGAAAGAGACCAAGATCAAAGGTAAAAACTGCTACTTCAACGAAATCGCATACTTCGCAAAGTGCGTGAAATCCGGCAAACGCCCGGAAATCGCCGCCATCGAAAGCACCCGCGATACCATCCGCGTGCTGGAACTGGAAACCAAGTCCGCTCTGGCAGACGGCAAGATCATTAAACTCTGATTTGATGACCTGATCAAATGATGCCGGGCAGGTGATGCACCGGCAGAACGCGCAGGGCGCGGCGTAAGCCTGTCCCGTCGGAAACCGACGGACAGGCTTGCTTTTTTTGTGCGCAGCGGAAGCTGCTTGCTGCGCACAAAAAAAGCGCACAGCGCAGCTGTGCCGCCGCGCCCTGCGCTGTTCTGCCGTTCTGTATCTGTTTTTATTCGGCAGCGTCTACCAGAACCTCGAATCTGCCGGAGGGGGCTTTATTTTCCCAGGAGCGGCTGTAGATGAGGCTGATCCCTTCTTTGCCGGGTCCGGTGACGGTATAGTAAAAGCTGTATGTTCCGGGGATCCCGACCATTTTCCGGCTGCCGGCTTTTGCGGTTTCGTTGAATGCAGACCGGGTCAGGACCAGATGTTCGCTGGAGGGTGGACGATATGTCTGCCAGGTGAAGCCGGTGGATGGGTTTGCGGGCAGGGTAACGACAAGCTGGTCGCCTTTGCGACAGGCGATGGTTTTGCCGTTATCCACTTCACTCAACTGGATCACATCCGGTCCGCAACTGCACAGAAGCAGGGCGAGAACGGATGCCAATGCAATGTGCCGCAACATATTCAGCCTTCCTTGCTGTTGAGCTGTTCCTGCAGTTTCTTCACCAGTTCTTCCAGTTCCTTGACCTTATCGGTCAGGCGGCGGACTTTACGGGGGATCATATGGCGTTCCAGAAATTCCCGTTCTCCCTCTGCGGGGAAGCCGAGGAGGGATTCGCCGGGCTTGGTATTTTTCTGAACGGCGGAAGGACCGATGACCTGAGTGCCGTCTGCCAGTTCGATATGACCGTTGATCCCTGCCTGACCGCCGATGGAGCATCCGCGTCCGATCACAGCACTGCCGGCGATCCCGCACTGACCGATCAGAGCGGAGGATTCGCCCACGATCACGTTATGCCCCACCTGCACCAGGTTGTCGATCTTCACGCCTTTTTTGACCCATGTTTTGGAGAACCGGGCGCGGTCCACGGCGCTGTTTGCACCGATTTCCACATCGTCATCGATCTGCACGATCCCGTTCTGGGGGACTTTCAGCAGACCTTTGAAGGAGGGCGTGTAGCCGAATCCGTCTGCCCCGATGGTTGTCCCTGCGTGAATGATACAGCGTTTGCCGATGATACAGGCGTGCATGATGGACACATTGGGATGGATCACGGTCTTTTCCCCGATCTTGCAGTCCTGACCGATGTATGCACAGGCACGGATGATGGCGCCTTCGCCGATCTCTGCCCGTTCATCCACCACGGCGTTGGCGCCGATGTGAACATTGGGCGCGATCTTTGCGGTCGGATGTACATATGCGGTGGGATGGATCGTCATTTCATAAGTCAGTGTGGCAGGGGCAAAAAGTCCGCACAGTTTTCCGAACGCCTTGTCCGGATGAGCGCAGACGATCAGGGTTTTTCCTTCTGCCGGTTCCTGATCTGCCATATCTTCCGGGATCAGGATCACGCCAGCCTTGCTGTTCTGCAGCTGACTCAAATATTTCACACTGCCGAGAAAGGAGACATTGTTTTCCTTTGCCAGGCGCAGGGAATCGACCCCGCTCACTTCCGCTTCCGGGTTCCCTTTGACTGCACTTGCACCCACGATCTCCGCCAACTGTGCTGCTGTATAGACCTTTGCTTCCATTATTTGCTCCTTATCTGTAAAATTTTGTATCATATCGGATTATCGGTACTGATAGCACACTTTTTCCGTTTGTCAAGGCATGATCTTACGGATTTCCACTTCCAGCGCTTCTGCCCAGATCCGGTAGCCGGCACTGTTGGGGTGGCAGCGCTGATCTATGTAAAGATCCGGATTGAACGAGCCATCCAGATGCCGCATCTGCTTTGTGATGTCCAGAAACAGAATGTTATCGCCCGCCTTCTGCTGTTCTTCCACATAAATTTTCAACAGAGCGTTGAGCCCGTCGATCCGTTTCTGTGTCGTTTCTTCGGGCAGTCTGGGAAAGACCGCCATGACCACGATTCGTGCGGCAGGGCAGAGTTTGCGCATTTCTTCGATGAGCAGTTTCACGCCCTCGAAAGCGATTTCGGAGCTGTCGCCATCATACTTCTGCGTAATGGAAAACTGATTTGTTCCGGCGTTGATCACGATCATTTCCGGCGTCTGATTTTCCATCTCGCCGTTGTGGATCCGCCACAGCATATTCTGAGTCCGGTCGAACCCGTATCCCAGATTCAGGACAGACCGTTTTCCGTAGAATTCTTCCCATACATCCAGACCGTTTCCATCGCCGTCCTCGTTATTCCAGAAATGGGTGATGGAGTCACCGATAAAAACAATATCCGCCTGTTTGGTCTTGACTTCCTCCAGTTTCCGGCGATGCCGGTCATACCAGTCGTAGCCGTCTTCTTCGATTTTTTCGCAGGGCACACAGGAGCGGGGCAGGGTGGTCATATTTTTTATCCTTTCTTCGGGTTGAGATTCCGTTCTTCCGCCACTTGATCGGCGATTTTCCGGAGCAGGGAGAGATCCAGTTTTCCGGAGCCGAGCAGCGGCAGTTTTTCCACCGGATGGAAGTTGACCGCTTTCGGGATCCACAGGTTGGAGATACTCCGTTCCCGCAGTTCCGCCACGATCTCATCCGGCGTATAAGGTGTTTCGGGGGTATAAAGCACCAGCAGCGCTTCGCCCTTTTTCGGGTCGGGGATGCTGCCGACAGCCACAACACGTGTTTCTTTTCCACACAGTTCGTTGATGATACATTCCACCATTTCGTGTGGCACCATTTCGCCTGCGATCTTGCTGAAACGGGAAAGTCTGCCGCAGATGTACACATGACCGGAGCGGTCCATGGTCACGATGTCGCCCGTGTTGTAGTAACCGTCTGTCATTACTGCTTTTGTCCGTTCCGGTGCGTTCAGATACCCCTGCATGACCATAGGACCTTTGATGAAGAGCAGCCCTTCCGATTCCGGCGGCAGTTCCTCGTATGTGAGGGGATCCACCACTTTCGCTGCCGTATCTTCCAACGCGGGTCCGATGGAGTTGTTTTTACCCGATTCTCTGCCCAGATCGGCGATGTCTTCCGGCACATTCACATTGACCACCGGTGAGAGTTCGGTACAGCCGTATCCCTCCGTGATGGTGAGGCGTCCGCCGGTGAATTCCCGGAACCGTTCGGTAATATCGGCACGCAGTTTTTCTGCGCCGGTCATCATAAAACGCAGATGGGCAAACTGTTCCGGCTTGCACTTGCGCAGATACGCCTGCAGGAACGAGGGCGTGGCGTAGAGGATCGTTACTTTATCCCGCTCCATGATTTCTCCGGCGAGCGCGGCATCCAGCGGGTTGGAAAGATAAGTCACACTGCACCCGGTTGCGACCGGGATCCAGAAGCAGGTGTTCATACCGAAGGAGTGGAACAGCGGCAGATTGCCCAGGATCACATCACTCGCCGGATTGAACGCCAGAATGTCGATCATAGAGTGCATATCCGTATTGACATTGTGATGACTCAGCATAACTCCCTTCGGGTTTCCGGTGGAACCGCTGGAGAACAACACCAGCGCAGTGCGGTTCACATCTTCCCGGGAGACGGGGCTGATCAGGTTCATCAGTTCTCTGGTGGGAAGAAGGGCGGCACCCAGCGCAAAGATCGCCCGTTTCCATGCAGGAGCCGCCGCTTTCAGATCTTCCAGATACAGGATCTCTGCACCTTCCGGCAGTTCATGTTTTTCTGCAAAAGTGTGTGTGGTGATGACCTTGCGGATCTTTCCGGTCCGGAGGGTGGCAGCCAGAACATCCCGTGGTGTGGTATAGTTCAGGGGACACGGCACCCGGTCGGCGTAAAGGGTGGCGAGAATGGCAAGGACGCAATCGGTGCTGTTGGGCAGAAAGATGCCGGTGTATTCATCGTCGGCAGTCAGTTTTTTCCGGAGAGACCGGCTCAGGAGCAGGGCGTTCAGGAAGGCGGAAAAGGTGGTGTACGCTGTGCCGTCGCTGTCCCGCATCAGAACTTTGTGTCCCCGTCGTTTTGCGTTGAATGCAAGGCGGATATGCAGGGGATATTCGGAAGGACGGGTATTTTCTGTTGCCGTATCCGCCGCCAGTTCCGCGATTTTCTGGCGGACAGCAAACGCCGTTGTGCCGTGTGGCATGGGCTTGCCGATGGTGACCGTTGCCCGGTTGCTGGTCCGCAGGGGCAGCATATGCCGTTTCGTACTGCGGTAGTAGGAAAGATTGCTGCCCCACATATCGCCGATGTAGACCGGGATCACCGGCAGATCCGGCAGATCCGGCGGCAGCATTTTCAGAAATCCGCTGCGGAATTCACCCAGCAGACTGTTCCGGGTTGGCGCTCCCTCCGGATAGACGCAGATGATGTCCCCAGCCCGCAGTGCAGCATGGATCTTCTCAAACATCTTCACAAAACCAGCCCGGTCTGAAGGCAGCGGGATGAAGTGGGTCAGCCGTCCCACCACCCGCAGCAGACGGCTTTTTTTCGCCAGCCGTTCGTTCAGCAGAAAACGGATCCGCCGGGAGGTGCAGGCGCTGATGAAAATGTGGTCCGCATAGGAAACGTGATTGGAGACCAGCAGTGCCGGTCCCTTTGCCGGAATATTCTCTGCTCCGGTGACCTTCAATTTATAGATGGTGCTGCCCAGTGTGATGATGAGGAAACGCAGCGCAAAATCCGGCAGTGCCCACATGGAAAACAATGTGACCAGAAATGTTACAAGTCCCAACAGCAGAAGCAGAGAATGTGCGGTGACCGGATCCGGTATTTCCGGCTGATTGGTGATCGTTCCCTGAAGCGATTGGAACAGGATCCAGCAGAGCAATGCCGCAAAAGCGAAGGACAGCGCCTGATGGATCGCCAGTGTCATACCCCGTGTTTCCGGTTTCAGGCGCTGTTGGAGATAGGTTCGCAGGGGGATCACAAAAAGTCCGCCGCTGATCCCGGCAAGGATCAGGAAAAGAGTCCCACCCAGCGGAAAGACCCCGTGCAGTTCCGGAAAAGGCTCAAGATGCAGGGTGAAAGGCAGCATTGGACCGGAGAACTGGATCCCGAGGAACAGGGAAAGCGCCACGCCCAGTGCCCCGAAGGGTACCAGACCCGGTTCGATCTTTTTTGCCGAAAATCTGCCGGCAAGCAGGCACCCTGCCGCAAATCCGATCACCGGCGCCGTCTGGAGCAGACCGGAGGCAAAGAGATTGCAGTTGCCGTTTGTCCGTTCGTTCTGAAGCAGAAGCAGCAGAAGGGGCAGGATTGTTCCGATGGCAAGGAAGAAATTTTCTCCCAGCGATGCCAAAAGTTTGGAAGGTCGGTTCCACAGATCCCGCAATCCGGAAAGGATTTCCCGGACAACGCTTTGTTTGAGCGGAACGGGGATGGTGAAACGCACCTTGATCGCTGCATAAAGCCCCAGCAGGGACAGGATCGAGCAGGTGAGCAGAGCGGAAAACGGGTTCTGTATCAACCACGCAGTCCCGATCCCGGCAAGCAGAGCGATATAAGTCCAGATCCCGACTGTTCCATTGGCACGGGAGAGATCTTCTTCCGGGAATGTTTCCGGAAGAATACCGTAAAATGCCGGAACGGACAGCGCCCGGATCGAGATCAGAATGGCAAGGACGGGAAAGAGTTGTGCCTTCCCTGTGCCGGACCACAGCGCAAACAGCATCAAAAGCAGCTCCAGCGCCGCCGCAAGGATGAGCGTGTAGCGTTTCGGGATCCGGTCTGCCAGCAGCCCGGCAGGGATGCAGAAGATCATCTGGGGAAGCAGGACGGTCAGGGTCATCATCAGAAGAAGTTTGGAAAGGTCTGTGAAAGACGAACCGGATCCGTCAGCGCAGAAAAGAATGAAAAAAGTACAGAAAAGGGTATTGCGGAAGATGCTCAGGAACTGCAGGGCAGTCAGCGGACGCAAGGCACCGGTGTATTGATCGTGTCTCAGCATAGTTTTTCTCCAGCAGGTTAAAACCAGTTTGCTGCCTTTAATATAGCATAAAAATGGAAAAAATCAAGGGAGAGCTGTGGTGTCACTGCCGCTCTGCGTTCTTCCGCAGCCCGCATTACTCATCGTAACTGAACGGGTTGGGCATCATCCATCTTGCCTTGTAGAACCACATATTTTTCCGGGTGCGATAGGGGATGATCTCATCGTTTTTCAGGAGACTCACGGTATCGGTCCACCAGGCTTCGTTGGGAACGGTAACCAGCACATCCCCTTCCTGATTCCGGGAGATGCTTTTCAGTTTCAGGATCGGATTCAACGATTCAATGGCGCCACGTTCCGGATCGAAGACCGCCATGTTTTCTCCGGTCAGATAGAGTTTATCCTCTCCGTAAACGGGAAAGAGGTCGTGACCGTAGAATTTTTTGTCGTTGGGGAAGGGGTTGCAGTTTTCGCACCGTTTCAGCGTTCTGCCGTCATACTCCCACCGGGTGATCCCGTACAATCCGCTGGTCCAGAGACAGTTCCGTTTCCGGTCCCACACGGCGCCGTGACCGTATTCCAGTTCAAAGTCTTCGTACCGGTTCTCACGGACATGGAACAGGCGCAGATTGTTTCCACTGCTGGAAATGCTTACAATGTTGCCATCCGGCAGCAGTTCGGCGGAGTGGGGATTGTTGCCGCCGTGACCGAAAAAGACCACTTTCTTATCTTCGATCCGCACCAGACAGACCGCACCACCGCTGGCGGTGATCAGCAGGTGGGTCATGTTCCCCACCGGTTTCACTTCGCTGAATGCGCAAAAGAGGCGCAGCTGTTCCGGTTTGATGTCCTTGTGGTAGAGCGGGTCAAACGTCCAAAGCATGGTATCCGGACCGTTCCAATCCTCTCTTTCTGCGTCAAAGAGAATGACTCTGGTGGAAAACTGTTCGGTGCAAACGATTTGTTTCATAGTTAAAATCCTTCTTGAATCCCGCTTTAAAATACACACATTCCGGGTACTTTTCAATCCCGAAAATTTTTTTCTGCTTTAATTTTCCGGCTTTGACTTGAAAAAGCATAACACCGGACTATATTTTTTCTCAACAACTGAAAGAGAAAGGATCATTTATGGCAAATATAAACAGCATAATCAAACGGGACTTTCCTGCGTCCAGTTGGATTCAATGTTTCCCCATCGGTACCGGCAGACTCGCCGGTTCCATTACGACGGATGATACCGCAACGGATAATCTCCACCTGAACCACGAACGGCTCTGGACGCACCAGCTCTACGATAAAATCTGCCCGGATGCTGCTCAGCATCTGCCGGAACTGCGCCGTCTGCTCGCCACCGGTCAGCCCAACGAAGCGATGGAATATCTGATGGAGAATTTCCGGACCGCTCAGACGCGAACCAGCGTTTCCGGCGATAAAGTGGACTCCTACCAGCCTGCGGGTTGCCTGACCTTCAAATTTTCTTCCGTTGACCCTGCCGCTCCTTACGAACGGGCGCTGGATCTGGAGCAGGGGATCGTCTCCATTTCCTCCGGCGACATCCGCAGAGAGTATCTCGGCGACCCGGTGACCGATCTACTTGCCGGCAGGATCGTTGCCGGTCAGCCCCGCACGGTAACGGCAACGCTTCCCGGCGCAAAGGTGGACCACAGCCACGATTCACTGGTCCTGCAGTCCATGCTGCCCGGCTGTGTCTATCTCTGTGTGATCGTACGTTTTTCACAATCCGGTCTGCCGGAAGGGGATTCTCTCATCTTTGAAAAGGTGAAAGATCTGACCTTTGAGTTGAATATCGGCTGCGGTTTCTCGGAAGACGATGCTCTTTCCGAAGCTCAGTTCCAGGCATCCGGGGATTATGAGCTGCTGAAAGAAAACCGTACCGTTGCCTATCAGGCGATGCTGAAAGATGCCGCTTCCATCGAGGTCAACGGCGATGAACAGGATAATGCCATCCTCGCTCTGAACTACGCACGGCATCTCTACTTCGCAGGCGCCAGCACAGGGAATTATCCGCTGAACCTGCAGGGCAAGTGGAATGCAAATCCCGCACCCCCGTGGGCATCAGACCTGCATCTGAATATCAACTTGCAGATGAATTACTGGCCGGCTCTGCCGCTGGGATTCTCCAACGCCCACGAGGCTATGCTCCGGTTCTTCCTGGATCATGCTATGGAAAGCGGACGCGATGCCGCAAAACGGATGTTTGGCTGCCGCGGGATCTGGTGGACCTGGGCGTTTGACCCGGAATGCCGTCCCGCATACAGCGGAACCCCGTGGGGGATCTGGTGCGGTGTGGTCCTCTGGATGGCACAGCACTATTACGCCCAGTATGAATACACGCAGGATCTGGAATATCTCCGCAACGCAGGGTATCCCTTCCTCAAGGAATGTGCGCAGTTCCTGGAAGACTTCATCTTCTTCCGGGAAGATGGCACTGCGGTCTTCTCGCCCTCCCAGTCGCCGGAAAATCAGTACAAGGGCGCCGAAAAATATTGCATTTCCCTCTGCGAAAACTCCACGATCGACGTGGAACTGTGCAACGAACTGCTTTCCAACGTGATCGCCGCCTCCGAAAAATTGGGCGTGGATGAGGAAGACCGGAAAGTCTGGGCGGACCTGAAGGCAAAACTGCCGCCCCTCAAGATCGGGGAAGACGGCAGACTGCTGGAATGGGAACAGCCCTTTGAAGAAGTCGCTCCCGATCACCGCCACGTGTCTCATCTTTATGCCGTTTATCCCGGACACGACATCGATCCGGACAAGACTCCGGAACTCTTTGCCGCCGCCCGGAAATCGCTGGATTTCCGTCTCTCTCACGGGGGCGGCCATACCGGTTGGAGCCGTGCGTGGTGCGCCTGTTTCAAGGCGGCGTTCCGGGATGGCAACGGTGCGCTGGAAGAGATCAATACCCTTGTCGAAAAACAGTGTTCCGATACCCTGCTGGACCTGCACCCCATGTATAAATTGGTCGAAGGCACGTTTGTGCCTGTTGAAAGCGTGTTCCAGATCGACGGCAATTTCGGTGCTGCCGCTGCGGTAGTCGCCATGCTGCTGCGCAGTGAAAACGGTGTGATCGAACTGCTGCCCGCTCTGCCGGATCATTGGAAAAAATCCGGCTCTGTGAAGCGTCTCCGGGCAAAGGGCGCGTACACGCTGGACTATGCGTGGAACGATGGCGTGGTCAACCGCCTGACGATCCGCGCCGCTCAGGATGGTCCCTGCACCATCAAGATCAACGGCGAATGGAAAACGCTCACGCTCAAGACGGGCGATAACGTGATCCTGTAAGCGATCTGTCTCAGAAAAAACAACGGGCTGTTGCGCCTTGCTCAAGGTTTGCAGCAGCCCGCTTTTGTTATCGGAAAAAACAGATCTCTTATTCTTTGATCTTTGCCTTGCAGAACTTGGGATTCTGTTTCTTGATCTTTTCGGTCCAGCGGACGATCTCAAAGGCTTCCTCCGGCTTCACGGGGAACGGGATCCCTTCCCGGATCTCGTTGTAAATGTGAACGTAAATATCGTTCATGGATGCCTTGTTTGCCGGAGCGACCGGGATCGTTTCCTCCACCCATTCCGGTTTGTTCAGGGCACCCCAGGGATCCGTGCGGCTGGGCGTGGTGTCCCGTGCCGGCGTGGTGGGCCACTTGAATTCCGGTTTCAGATATTTCAGCTTGATCTCTTTTTCCGTTTCGCAGATCAATGCACCGCGGGTGCCGTAGACTGCGTAGACCGGGGATGCCAGCGCCACACCGCCGGAGATCTCCACATCGATCACCCGCCCGTTTCTGCCGCGGAAAACCAGTTTGAGATGATCTTCGCAATTCCCGCGGGCGGCGATCTGTTTCAGGTCGCTCCAGACTTCTTTCACCGGCGACTCCATCAGCTGCAGTGCGTGGTCGATCAGGTGCGGACCCCAGTTGTTGAGCTGTCCGCCGCCGTTCTTCTGCAAGGTCTGCCAGTCGTCCCGGAAGCTGTATCCGTGACGGCACAGTTTGATCTCATAGATCTCTCCGAGGATCCCCGTCGCCATGATCTCCCGCACATGGTTGAACGCCGGTTCAAAACGGCGGTTCTGACGGCAGAACAGTTTGCCCGGATATTTTTTGACTGCCGCCTGAAGTTTTTTCAGTCCCGCCGCCGTGACTGCCACCGGCTTTTCCGCAAACACATATTTTCCCGCTTCCAGCGCCCGGATGTCGTAATCCACATGGAACAGCGAGGGCGTGGCAACGGCGATCAGATCGATCTTTTTATCTGCCAGAAATTCCTCCGCATCGCTGTACACTTTGGCTTTCGGGTAACGTTTTTTCAGTTCTTCCAGCCGTTCCGGAAGTATGTCGCACCCGGCAACGACCTCAAACTTGTCCGTATGGCTGTCCAGTTCCGCACAGTGCATATCCAGCCCCGCACGACCCAGACCCCAGACCCCGACTCTGATTTTTTTGTTCGCCATCTTCAGATTTCCTTTTGTTTGTTGAATATGTTATGAAATTTTGATTTTTACCATCCGTTTCAGATAAAGCAGGGCGATCACTGCAGACAGAATCGAAAGTGCAAGGTATGGCATACCGTTCCAGCCTGTGATCCAGACAAGCCCACCGCCGATGAGCAGGGGCGAGAGCGTATTGGTCGCCCCCACGGTGATCTCGTTGACCGCCACATATTTTCCCGCTTTTTCCGGATGCGCCAGCGAGTAGAACACCAGGCAGAACCCCACCACGCCGGAGAAGATCCCGATCAGGATCGAACCTGCATACAGACAGCATACATTCCCGAATCCGAACACAAAAAGCAGCAGCCCGGCAAGCCCGCAGAGCGTACTCAGAACCACGCCGGTCGCCCTGTACATCCAATCTCTGGACCGGACCAGACAAAAAGAAGTGAAACTGTGGCTGAAGTAGATCAGAGACACCATCAGGCTGACTTGTGTTTCGCTGTAACCCGCATCCGGTCCCTGTTCCGGCAGAAGGCTTTTGGTGGTGGCGACAGCAGCAAAGGCGGCAACGGTCAGCAGCCAGCCCCACAGTGCCAGATCCGGTTTGTTGGAAAAATCATCCTCCGGTGCAGGAGATTCTGTTGTTCCGGTGCGGTTGGAGTGTGCCGTCAGTTTTTCCGCCAGAACCGGCAGAAAAAAGACGGGGATCATCAGCACTGCATTGATGCCATATGCCAACTGCCACGCCATGCCGTTTTCTCCGGCGGAGAGCATGGAAAAGAGAAACGGCCCCACTGCCATTCCGAAGCTCCAGGAGGCGGAATAGAGAGCGGAGGCACGCACCAGACCCGCCTGTTTCCCGTTCTCCAGCGTTTTCAGAAAGACCTGAAAGGGCGCACAGTAAACGGCGGTTGCGATCCCCAGCAGAAGCAGCCAGAAATATTGCATCTGCACGCCCGGCACCAGCAGAAGACCGAGAAAACAGAGAAAGTACAGCGCGGTCCCGGTCTGGACAAGACGCCGTGCGTTCCGTTCGGTCAGGATCCGTCCCACAAGCCACGCACAGACGGCGCAGACCACTGCCCACACGGAAAGAGTCCCCGTGATGGCAAAAATCCCGGCTCCAGCCTCTTTCAGCCGCAGGGGTACGATGATCAATGTGGAGCCGATCACCAGATTGAAGCAGACTGTCAGAAAGGATGTAATAACCGGGATGAACATATCTTCTTGTATTTTCAACTTATGCGCAGGAGATGAGCCATGCCGTGTACGCACCGTACATCGCCAGCAGAATCACGCCTTCCGCCCGGTTCAGACGGAAACCTGTGATCATAAAGGGGATCAGAATGAAGGTCGTTGCCAGCAGTGCCACCAGATCCCAGAACTGAATGTTTGCCCCGGTCAGCGGCGCGATCAGCGGAGCCACACCCATGATGAGCAGAATGTTGAAGATATTGCTGCCCACTACGTTCCCGATGGCAATATCCCGTTCACCCTTGATCGCTGCAACCACGCTGGTCGCCAGTTCGGGAAGACTTGTTCCAACTGCCACAATGGTCAGACCGATCACCGTGTTGGAAAGTCCGGTCAGTTGGGCAATTCCGATCGCGCCCTTGAGGAAGGCTTTGGAACCGAGAACCAGCACCACCAGCCCCAGTGCCGCCAGAAGCAGGTAGAGATACAGGGGCTTTTCCGCCTTTTCTCCATCTTCTTCCGCCGGTTCATTAAGGCTGTTTGCGGCAGCTTCTTTTTTTGCACCGACGATGACTTTGATATTATAAAGGATAAATCCGGCAAGCAGGATCAGACCGCCGCTCCTGCCAACGCCGTCCTGCCACCAGTAGATCAGACAGAACGCAACTGCGGTCACCGCCATTACCGGCACATCAGACTTCAGCATGTCACGGTTGACCGTGAGGGGCGTAATGACTGCACACAGACCCAGGATCAACGCGATGTTGCAGATGTTGCTGCCCACCACGTTGCCGATACTGATCCCGCCTTCACCGGCGATAGCAGCATCCACAGAAACCACCAGTTCCGGCGCACTGGTCCCGTATGCCACCAGCGTCAACCCGATGATCAACGGGCTGATCCCCAGTTTTTTCGCCGTTTTCGATCCTCCGCCGACCAGCCATTCCGCACCATAGTACAGCGCTGCCGAACCGATCGCGAGCCAGAGAAGACTGATGAATACACTCATTGCTACTTACCTTTCTTCTTGCTTCTGTTCCCCTTTTTATTGATGACGCTGCTTTACCGGACAGCGATCCCGTTTTCTTTCAGATACGCTTTCAGTTCCGGGATGTCGATCATGTGGAAGTGGAACACACTTGCCGCCAGAAGGACGGTCGCGCCGGACTTCGCTGCATCCAGAAAGTGTTCCAGTTTACCTGCGCCGCCGGATGCCACGATCTTGGCTTTGCACACCTTTGCCATGGCTTCGATCACGGGCAGATCGTAACCGGTCTTGGCGCCGTCACCCGCCTTGCTGGTGGGAAGGATCGTCTTCACGCCGAAGCCATCGACTTTTTTCGCCCATTCCACTGCATCGTATCCCGTGGCAGTTCTGCCGCCGTCGATATAGACTTCATAGCCGGATGGCATATCCTTGTTTACATCCACATCGATCGCCACGGTAACTGCATCCGGACCGAACTCTTTGATCATGGCAGGGATCAGATCCGGATTCCGGAACGCCGCACTGCTGACAGAGACTTTGTTGGCGCCCGCTTTCAGAACTGCCGCCGCCGAGGCAACATCGCTGATGCCCCCGCCCACCGTGAAGGGTACCGTGCAGACTTCCGCCACACGCTTGACCACATCCAGAAGGGTCCCGCGGTTTTCGATCGTTGCCGTAATATCCAGCAGCGCCAGTTCATCGGCTCCCGCTGCGCAATAGGCTTTCGCACATTCCACCGGATCGCCCGCATCCGCAATATCAACAAAGTGGACTCCCTTGACGACCCGCCCGTTCTGCATATCCAGGCACGGCATGATTACGACTGTTTCAGACATCTTTCATCTATCCTTTCTGTCTTGGTTTTTCCTTCCGGAAATATTTTTCCTGAAATAAAACACTTTTTTTAAATTTTTCAAGTGGCAAAATCGTAAAAAATGCGTATATTACAGATGTGTAATCAAATTTTTCTAACGGAAAGGATCAGAACCTATGAGATTTTTCAATACACTGGGACACCGCGTCGAAGAGTTCAAGCCCATCGAAGAAGGCAAAGTGGGTATGTACACCTGCGGACCGACGGTCTATAATTTCGCACACATCGGCAATTTCCGCGCATACCTCTTTGAAGACATCCTGCGCCGTACCCTCGAATACCACGGCTGCAAAGTCACTCAGGTCATGAACCTGACGGACGTGGACGATAAGACGATCCGGGATTCCCGCGCCGCCAATCTCCCCCTGACCGTCTTCACCCGCAAGTACAAAGATGCCTTTTTTGAAGACCTGAAGACTCTGCGGATCGAACCGGCAGAGCATTATCCCGAAGCGACCACACATATCCCCGAAATGATCCAACTCATTCAGAATCTGATGGATAAAGGAATCGCCTATCAGAGCGGTGACGGCTCCATTTACTTCTCCATTGCCAAGTTCCCTGCATACGGTCAGCTCGCCAAGATCGATATGACCCAGCAGCGGATCGGTGAACGCATCAACAGCGACGAATACGCCAAAGATTCCGTGGCAGACTTTGCCCTGTGGAAGGCGTGGGATGAAAAGGATGGCGATGTGAAGTGGGATTCCCCCTGGGGACCCGGCCGCCCCGGCTGGCATATCGAATGTTCCGCTATGAGTCAGAAATATCTGGGTAAAACCTTTGACATCCATACCGGCGGGATCGACAATATGTTCCCCCATCACGAAGACGAGATCGCTCAGAGCGAAGCCGCCAACGGCTGTAAATTTGTCAATTACTGGCTCCATTGCGAACACCTGACGGTCAACCGCCAGAAGATGTCCAAATCCCTCGGAAACTTCTACACGATGCGCGACCTGCTGGAAAAAGGCTGGTCCGGCGCCGAGATCCGCTGGGTACTCATCGGTACTCATTACCGTTCCAAACTGAATTTTGACATTGCATCTCTTGATCAGAGCCGTTCTGCGCTCAAGAAATTTGCCGATCTTTTCCGCCGTCTTGATGCGGTTGCGGAAGGGGATGGCGGTCTGGCGGAAGCGCAGGAACGCGCCGCTCAGGCAAAAGCGAAGTTCGGCGCCGCTTTCGGCGAAGACCTGAACGTGGCTGAAGCGCTGGCGGAACTGTTCAAGTTCACGAAGGATGTGAAGTCTGCGCTGGCGAAGAATCTCTATCAGAAGAAAGCTGCTGCTGTGATCCTGGATCAGTACCGTGATTTCGACCGCATCCTCGCTGCTCTGGATGTGGATGCCGCTCTCGCTCAGAAACAGGATCAGCAGGCGGAACAGAGCGATGTCCCCGCCGATGTGCTGGCGCTCGTTCAGAAACGGGTCGGAGCCAAGATAGCAAAGGATTTTGCCACGGCTGATGCGATCCGGGATGAACTCAAGGCGCAGGGCTGGATCATCGAAGATTCCCCTGCCGGTCCCCGTGTGATCAAAGCGTAAGGAAAACGGATCATGACACCCCGCCCGGAGGATCAGTTGCTTTCTGCCGTCTCCGGGCTTTTTTCTGCCCCGATGATTCCAGCTCTGACCGATCAGCTCACCCGCTGGCGGGAGACGAGACCCCTTGATGGCGTCCGGGTGCTGGATGCCACGCCGCTTTTTTTCAATACCTGTCTCAAGTATGCCGCTCTGCTTGCCGCCGGAGCGGATCTCACCGTGGCATACTCGGATCGTCTTCCGTACAGCGATCAGGCACTCGCACTGCTGAAAAAGTCCGGGATCCCCACCCTTTTCAATGCTTTTGAAAATGCCCCCGCAGAGATTTTTGATGTGGTGGTGGATTGCGGCGCATTACACAAAGAGATGAACTCAAAATACGGTGCGGCGGAACTGACCCGCACCGGCGTGGATCCCTATATCGCCACCGGAAAAAATGTGTTCCTTACCGATTCCGGCAGAGTCAAGATGATCGAGACTTGCCTCGGTACCGGCGAGAGCTGCCTGCGGGCGCTGAAACACTGCGGTTATCCGGTGTTTGACGGCAGAAAAGTCCTGCTTTTCGGCGGTGGAAAAGTGGGACGCGGGATCAGAATGTACTTCCAGCGTGCCGGAGCCCTTGTCGATCTGGTGGATGGCAATGTGCCGGGTGCCGTGGATCACCGGGATACTGCAACGGTTGTGGCGCTGGCGGCAGAGGCGGATTTTATCGTTTCTGCCACCGGGATCCGCCACGCACACCACGTGTATGCGCCGGAGCTTGCCCGTACGGACGCAGTCATCGTCAATATGGGTGTGGAGGATGAGTACGGACCTGCTATGCCGGAGAACCGGGTTCTCAACCGGAAGCGAACCCTGAATTTTCTGTTGGATGAACCCACAAAAACCTGTTATATCGATCCTACCATGGCGCTGCATAATGAGGCTGTGCTTGCTTTGTTGGATACCCCTGCCGGAACCGGTGCGATCCTGCCCGGAGAGGCGTTGGAAAATACCATCCTTGATCTTGTGCGCAACGCCGGTTTGATCGGGGGTGAAGTGGATGAAATGCTGCAAACAATCTGTTCATAAGGAGAATGTAATATGAGCCGGATCTTACTGAAAAACGCCATTCTGCCCGATGGTATCACCTGCGCCGATCTGCTGATCGAAGGTAACCGCTTTGCAAAGATCGGGACCGGACTTGCCGCCGATGACGCAGAAGTTATTGAATGTGCCCGCCGTTACGCTGTACTGCCTCCGTTCTATAATGGACATACCCACGCCGCTATGGCGATTCTCCGGGGCTATGCGGATGACTACGATCTTTTCGATTGGCTTTCCAACTACATCTGGCCAATGGAAGAAAAAATGACCGAGCAGGATGTTTATATCGGCACCAAGCTCGCCATTCTGGAAATGATCAAGTCCGGAACGGTCTTCTTCAATGATATGTACTGGTTCCAGCCGGGGACCATTCGTGCCGCCGACGAAATGGGCGTCCGTGCCAATGTGGGGATCATGGTCCTCTCTATGGGCGGTGCCGATGCCCGGACCGCAAATCAGGACCTCGCCGAAGGGAAGATCCCCCACTCCGACCGGGTGCAGATCAGTATGGCGCCTCATGCCATCTATACGGTCAGCGGCGAAAAACTCAGGGAATGTGCCGACTTCGCCAAAGCGAACGGGCTGCCCATCCAGACTCATCTCTCTGAAACGAAGAAAGAGTTTGACGACTGCATGGCGGAACACGGCATGACCCCCACCGCCTATCTGGACAGCCTCGGACTTCTGACGGAAAACACCACCCTCGCTCACGCCGTCTGGATGACGGATGACGACCTGAAGATCATCGCCGACCGGGGGTCTGTCCTCGTTCACAATCCTGTTTCCAACTGCCGTCTCGGATCCGGCACCTTCCGGTTCGCCGAAGCGGAAAAAGCCGGCTGCCGCATCATCATCGGTACGGACGGCAACAGCTCCAACAACAATCTTTCCATGTTCGAGGAGATGAAAGTTGCGACTCTCCTCGCCAAGAACCGTACCGGCGACCCGAAAGTCATGCCTGCGGTCACTGCGTGGGAAATGGCGACCACCCGTGCCGCAGCTGCGTTCGGTATCGACTGCGGCATTGCGGAAGGAAAGATCGCAGACTGTATGCTGGTGGATCTGGATCATCATGCCATGCTCCCCAATTATCATCTCGTTTCCAACCTGGTGTACTCTGCCGATCCCTCCTGCATTGATACGGTCATCTGCAACGGAAAGATCCTTATGCGCAACCGGTACGTCCCCGGCGAAGAAGCGATCATTGCGGAGGCAAAAGCCACGGCGGCAGATCTGCTGAAACGGTAAGGAAAGACTTTTTTCCCTTTTTGCCTGCCGGAGACTTGCAAGAAAGCGCTTGCCGTGCTATATTAAAAATAAGAATCGCAAAACAAGTGAACAAACTAAATTTGGAGAACGAACCGTGACGAAATCTCAGTCCGCCCTTTACAAAGAAGCCGGTGTCGATATCGACCTCGCAGGTGAACTTCTGAACCGTGTCAAACCGAAAATCGCAGCTGCCCGCCGCCCGGAAATGCTGGCGCCCATCGGCGGTTTCGGCGGTCTTTTCCAGATGGATCTTTCCAAGTACAAAGAACCGGTCCTGGTTTCCAGTATCGACGGCGTCGGCACCAAGCTGATGGTCGCCGCTATGATGGGAAAGTACGACACGGTCGGTTATGACATTGTCAACCACTGTATCAACGATATCGGCGTGCAGGGTGCAGAACCGATCTACTTCCTGGACTACATCGGGATCGGAAAACTCCGCAGCCCTCTGTATGAAGATGTCCTCAGCGGTATCGCTGATGCCTGTAAAGCTGCAGGCTGCGCCGTCCTCGGCGGCGAAACTGCCGAAATGCCCGGTATGTACGGCAATGACTTCGACCTGGTTGGCGTGATCACCGGCGTGGTGGAAAAATCCAAACTGATCACCGGCGAAAAGATCCGCCCCGGTCATGTCGCCATCGGTCTCGCTTCCAATGGTCCCCATACCAACGGCTTCAGCCTCGCCCGCCGGGTCCTGTTCCAGCAGCGCGGCTACACCGTGGATACGGAACTCAAGGAACTGAATGGCGAATCCATCGGTGAAGCTCTCCTCAAGCCCCATACCTGCTACTGGCCCGCCATCCGCGAAGCTATGAAGGGCGACCGGGTCCAGCTGGATGGTATCGCACATATCACCGGCGGCGGTCTGTATGATAACGTGCCGCGGATCCTCCCGAAAGATGTCAATGCCGTCTTCCACAAGGATCTGATCCAGGATATGCCTCCCATCTTCCGTCTCATTGTGGAAGAAGGAAAGATCGACGATGCCGAAGCGTACCGCGTGTTCAACATGGGCGTCGGTATGGTCTGGTTCGTCCGTCCGGAATTTGAACAGGAAGCGATCAAGATTTGCGCCGAACAGGGCTTCAAGGCGTTCCGTTGCGGCGAAATCGTGGAAGGCGAACGTAAATCTCTCGTGGTGTAAAAACCATGCGGATCTTCAGCGGGATCATGGATCTGTTCCGCAGAAAAACAAGAACTGCGGAACAGAAAACCTGTGAAACCGGAAAAACGGAATTGACCGCATCCGGTGCAGGTGTCATATTGGTCCTGCTGATCCTCCTGATCTTTATCCTTGCCGCAACCTGGTTGAAAGCAGTCTTTGCAGGACTGCTTTTTGCGTATCTGTGTCTCCCTCTGGAGCGGTTGATCGAAAAGATCCTCCGGTTCCGGATTCTTCATTATCTGGCACTGCCGTTTCTGCCGCTGTTCAAGTTCAAAGAGCTGCTGATGCGCGGACGGAAAAAGAAACAGTACACAACCGAACAGCTCCTGCGTAAAAAAGTCGATTCCCTGACAACAAAATCTGCCGGTTTGACGGTGTTTTTTGTGTTGGCATTTGCTTTGATTTTTCTCGGTGTAACGGCAGGTCTGCTTTTCCCGTATGCGATGGAAAAAGGCGCCCGGATCTCCCGTTGGGTGCAGGAAAATCCCACTGCAAAAGAGTTGATCAACCGGTTGGATCAGAAACTTTCCCCGGTTACGGATCAGGAAGAAAATACGGCGGAAAACGGAACTGAAAACGAGTTGAGCCTCCTTTCCCGTGCCCGCGCGCTCCTGCTCCAGTGGTTCGACCGGGCAGATACGGAATCATTTAGTCAGGGCGCAAGCCTTGCCTCCCGGATGACAGCGTTGATTTCCGATCTGGGCGGCTTTGCGTTTGATTTGCTGCTTTTTGTTTTCTTCTTTTTCTTCTTCCTGCAGAAAATGGCATCCTACCGGCTGCGGGTGTGCGAAGAACACGGCAGGTCTGCCGATGACATCGGCGCATGGACCGTCCGCAGCGTCTTGAATTCCGGCTGGCTGCCGGTGTTTTCCGCAGAAGCGCAGGCGTTGGCGGAACGTGTGTTGAAACGGGTGTTTCAGATGTTTGACGCCTGGATCGGCGGATATATCGCAATCATTCTGCTGGAATCCGTGCTGTATTGCGTGGTCTTCCTTCTCTTTCAGGTACCATACGCCATCCCGCTGGGGCTGATCGCCGGTATGACCATCCTGCTCCCGTTCCTCGGTCCGGTGGCAAGTTTCATCCTGACTCTGGTTGTGACGCTGATCTTCTCCCCCACTGTGACTCTTCCGCTCATCGGAATCTGTTTGGCTTACCTGCTGATCAACGGACTGCTGGAACAGTTCTTCCTTTACCCCACTCTTGTGGGTGAGGCGATCGGACTGACAACACTGGAAACGATCATTTCCGTCCTCGCAGGGGCAGCCATCGCCGGAATTTCCGGTATGATCTTTGCCGTCCCCGCAGCCGCCCTGCTGAAACTGCTGATCCCTCTGGTTTATCGCGCATACCTGCGCAGGAAAGCAGAACTGCCGGAGCAAAATATATCGTAACAACATGGCGCAGAAGATCCCGCATACAACGGTCAGGCGCGCGGCGGCACAGCTCCGCTGTGCGCTTTTTTGTGTGCGGCTTTCTGCCGCCGCACACAAAAAAGCAGGTCTGCCCGGTGATACCGGGCGGACCTGCGCCGCGCGCTGACCGTTGTTGCGGGATTTACTTGTACCTGTCCGGGATATCGGAACTTTTGGCATCGTGGGTGGAGATATTGCACAGTTCCCACCGCCGGTTGGTATGATCCCGGAAGAACACGCCGTACTGACCATCTCCGTAGTAATCGAAGAATGCGCTCCGTACTGCGGTTCCGCGCATATGATCGAGGGAAGAAATATCGAACTGCATCTGGGGATGATTGTCGATGCAAGCCACCTGCCGGTACAGATCTTTCCCGCCCCACGCACCGTCGCCGATATGGGAATGTCCGTGAAAATGTGCCCGGAAATTATCCGGCAGCGGCAGGAGTTGTTCCAGATATTGGGAAGGTCTGTTGCCGCCGGGGAATGCGCAATGAGCGAAGGTGAAAACGGGTTTGCCGCAGTCGGCGAACCTGTCCCGCACTGCCTGCCAGACTTCTTTCGTATGGGGGTAGGGCTGTTCCGGCGGGGGCAGAAACTGGTGTGCGGCGCACCAGGAGCCGTCTTTTGCGGCATGATCGGAGAAAAAGAGAAAAATAAAATCTTCGGTTTCGTGCGTGAACCAGAATGTTTCCTGATCCGGAACCACGTGCCACAGTTTCCGTCCTTTCACTGCTTCATAGAACGGGATCACGGGCTGTTTTTTCTCGCCGTTGAGCAGATGATAATAGTCAAACTCATGATTCCCCATTACATAATAGATCGGCACATTGAGGCTTTCCAGTTTTTCGATCTGCATATCCAGCATAATTTTGATCAGCTCCGGATCCCGACCTTCGGCGGCGTCGCCCAGATAACAGATCCCGCTCAACTTTTCCGCCTGCATTTCATTCATATCATCCATGGCGGTGGTCATATATGCTTCGGCCCAGCGGGGATTGCCCTGCTGCAGGTCCGAGATCATCCAGAAACGGTACTTTGTCCGTTCGGTGGACTTTGCAAAAATGTCATCCAAAAAATTATCCATTGATCCATTCTCCGTATTGGTATTCATTGATCTTTTACAGTAACACAGTTTTGATTTTTTTTCAAGCCTTGCAATCACAAAATCACGTGTTATATTATGTTTGAAAATTATAAAATGAACGGAGAATACGGATGAAAACGGCTTTACTTTGTATCGGGGATGAACTGCTCAAAGGGGCAACGGTCAACACCAATCTTTCTTTTATCGGCAGCAAATTGCTGGAACAGGGGCTGACGCTGGATCATGCAGCAGAGATCCGGGACAACGGCGCTGCCATCGCTGACGCCGTAAAAACTGCCCTGACGACCTGTGATATCGTCATCACTTCCGGCGGGCTCGGACCCACTGCCGACGATATGACCAAAGAATATATCGCCCGCCTTTTCTCTCTGCCGCTGGAACAGGATGGAAGCGTGGTCTTTTCGATCCGCCGTTATTGGAAACAGCGTCACGCCGGAGAACCGGAGGGGCGCATCCTGAACCAGTCTCTTGTTCCGAAGGGCTGCAAAGTGATCCTCAACCAGTTCGGCACGGCGCCGGGGCTGGTGATCCGTCCGCCGGAAGCTCCGGAAAAAATGGTCATTCTGCTGCCCGGACCGCCCGCCGAATTGCAGCCTATGTTTGAGAAAGATGTGCTGCCGCTGATCGTGGAACGGGCGGAAAAGCGCTGTTACACCAAATTATTTTACATCTGCGGTGTGGGTGAATCGGAAGTGGAGGAACGGATCCTGCCTCTGCTGGCGAAGACCCATCCTCTGACCGCTGCCTACTGCGCCACTCATGAATATGTCAAATTGTTCCTCAACTCCCCGGATATGGACATCCTGGCAGACGCCACGCTGGAAGTCCGTGCGGAGTTCGGAAACGATGTGCTGGAAGGATCGGATGGCATCGCCGGCGATGTGGTCCGTCTGCTCAAACGCCGGGGCTTGACCATCGCTACGGCGGAATCCTGTACCGGCGGACTGGTCGCAAAGATGATCACGGATATTTCCGGCGCCTCCGATGTCTTTCCCGGCAGTGTGGTTTCTTATGCCAACCGGATCAAAGAAGCGGCGTTGGGCGTGCGCGCAGAAACGCTGGAATCTGTCGGTGCAGTCAGCCGGGAAACGGTGCGGGAGATGGCAGAAGGTATTGCGGAACGGTTTGGGACGGACTGCGCCATTGCCCTTTCCGGCATTGCCGGTCCGGGCGGCGGAACGCCGGAAAAACCGGTCGGATTGGTCTACTGCGGGATCGTTTGTGAGGGCGTTACAGAAGTCTTTGAATTCCGTCTCGGACGCAGCCGGGAACAGATCCGTGAACGCGCCGCCGCCAAAGCGTTGGATATGCTTCGCAGAATGTTGCTCAAGGGGGCAGAATGAGCCTGAAACGGCACAATTTTTATCCCGGTGACATCCCCACGAAGCCGGGCTGTTACATTTACCGTGACATCTTCGGCAAGGTGATCTATGTGGGTAAGGCGACGAACCTGCGCCGCCGTATGAGCCAGTATTTCCAGCCGTCCCGGGAACATCGCGCCGACCCCAAACTGCGCTCCCTCATCAATACCATTGAGACCTGGGAATTCATCACGGTCCGGAACGAGGACGAAGCACTGGTGCTGGAGACTCATCTTATCAAGGAGTATGCTCCCCACTTCAATATTCTGATGCGGGATGATAAACGCCATCTGATGCTCAAGATCGACCCCGCAGAAAAGTTCCCCCGCCTCAAAATGGCACGCCTCAAGAAGGACGATTCCTGTCTCTACTTCGGACCGTTCCCCAAGGGCGGCGCTCTGAAAATGACGGCGGAATTTCTGGTCCATTACCTGAAACTGCGCACCTGCAAAGTGGCGGAACCGGGCTTGCAGGACCGGAAACATTGTCTTGCCGGGGCGATCCGGGATTGCTGCCGTCCCTGCGAGGGAAAAGTCACGGAGGAAGAGTATCAGGCGCGGATTGATAAGCTGATCGCCATTTTGAACGGCGATATTAAAGAAGTGCGGGATGTTCTGAAGCTGAAGATGAAAGAAGTCGCTGAAAAACAGCAGTTTGAGAAAGCTGCACTCTACCGGGATGTCTCTGCCAATATCGAATCCCTTTACGCCCGGAAGATCCGTACCTTTGAAAACGCGGAATTGCCGGACTCCGCACCGGGACCCGCTTCGGTTGCCGATCTGCAGAAGGCTTTGAAACTGAAGGATCTTCCGAATACGATCGAGTGCTTTGACATTTCCAATATCTCCGGTACGCTGGCGGTCGCCAGTCTGGTCCACTTTACCAATGGCGCTCCGGACAAAGCCAAGTACCGCCGTTTCCGTATCCGGACGGTCACCGGGTCCAACGACTTCGCCATGATGAAGGAGGCGGTCTCCCGCCATTTCACCAATCTGTTGGAAAAGAAACTGCCTCTGCCGGATTTGCTGATGGTGGACGGCGGCAAGGGACAGATCAGCAGCGCCATTGAAGCGCTGATCGAAGTGAAATGTCCGCCGCTGCCGCTGATCGGGCTGGCGGAACGGAACGAAGAAATCTATGTGCCGGGCAGATCCACGCCCTATGTTCTGCCCCGTTCCAGCCGTGCCCTGAAGTTGCTGCAGGCGGTCCGGGACGAAGCCCACCGGTTTGCCATCACCTACCACCGCAATCTGCGTCTGGATGCGATCCGCAACTCCATTCTGGATGAGATCCCCGGTATCGGTGAAGCACGGAAAACAGCCATTCTCAAGGAGTTCGGTTCGGTCCGGAGTTTGCGCCGCGCGCCTTCGCCGAAGGCCATTGCGGACCGGGTGCCGGGGATCGGGATCGAGTTCGCAACCATTATTTTTGACTATCTGAAAAAACACCAGCCGGATGGCAAAGTCAATCCGCTGTAACAGGAGATTTTCTATGAGCATTACGATCAATGCGGCGGGAACCCGCTTCAAACTGGATACCCGACACACTTCCTACGCATTCGGTGTAGGTCCATCCGGCTATCTGAATCACTATTATTACGGCGCAAAACTTCCCGATGTTCCTGAAACATTTGACGCGCTGGACCGGGATTTTCTCGGACTTTCCTTCTCCCCGTACCGTCAGTTGAAACACATTGAAGACAGCCGGAACATTGCTTTGCAGGAATGTGCCACCCACGCAGCCGGTGACTACCGGATCAGTTCGGTCATCGTTTGCGACAGCCTCGGCTGCAACAGTACAGATCCGCAGTTTGTCTCTGCAAAAGTCTTTCCCGGTCGTCCGGCGATCGAAGGGCTGCCCCATGCACGGGTCAATGATGATCCGACCGTGGAAACATTGGAAGTGACCCTGCGCGACCCCGCCACCGGCGTGGAATATCTGTTAGATTACACGGTCTTTCCGGAACAGGATTGCATTGTCCGGTCCATGCTGATCCGCAATGCCTCTGCGGGCAGGGTGGTCATTGAGCGAGCCATGAGTTTCTGTCTGGACCTGAACAATATGGACTATGATCTGGTGCAGGTCCACGGCTCTTACGGCAGAGAACGGTTCGGCTTCTCCCGCACGCCGCTGCACACCGGTTTGCAGACGATCTTCAGCTCCCGGAACAGCTCCGGTCACGACCACAATCCCGCGTTCGCTCTCATGGAAAAAGGCGCTACGGAAGATCATGGCGGCGTGTTGGGCGGGATGCTCGTTTACAGTGCCAATTTCTCCATTGAGATCGAAGGCGATCCCTTCTTCCGCACCCGGATCGTCGGTGGTATCGGCAACGATTTCTCCTGGACTTTGGAATCGGGTGAAACGTTCCGCACGCCGGAAGCGATCCTTACATGGTCGTCCGATGGACTCGGCGGTATGAGCCGGAATTTTCATGATATGCTCCGGGATCACCTGATCCGTCCCCGGTGGGCGCATCAGGAACGCCCCATTCTCGTGAATAACTGGGAAGGCACTTACATGAACTTCAACCGGGAAAAACTGCTGGCAATCGCAGACAGCGCAGCAGAATGCGGCGTGGAGATGTTCGTGCTGGATGACGGCTGGTTCGGACACCGGGATGATGACCACAGTTCGCTGGGCGATTGGTTCGTTTATGAGAAGAAAGTCGGCTCCCTCAAAACGCTGGCAGAGGAGATCAACCGGAAGGGGCTGGTCTTCGGACTTTGGTTTGAACCGGAAATGATCTCGGAGGACAGCGAACTTTACAAAGCTCATCCGGACTGGGTCTTCACTGCCCCCGGCAGAGAACGGACCTACGGCAGACACCAGCTCGTCCTCAATATGGGCATCCCCGCAGTGGTGGATTATCTGTTTGATACCATCTCTGCGGTTCTGCGTTCGGCTCCCATTGCATATATGAAGTGGGACTTCAACCGTCAGCCGGCAGAGATCAGCAATCCGCTGCTGCCGCCGGAGCGTCAGAAAGAGGCAGCCCACCGGTTTATGCTGGGAACGTACGAACTGCACCGCAGACTGCTGGAGGAATTCCCGGATCTGCTCATCGAAGGCTGCAGCGGTGGCGGCGGACGATTCGATGCCGGGATCCTTTTCTATACACCCCAGATCTGGACCAGCGACAACACCGATGCCATCGACCGTCTTTTCATCCAGTCCTGCACTTCTCTGTTTTATCCCTGTTCCGCCCAGGGCGCACACGTTTCTGTCTGCCCCAACCACGGAACGGCACGGACAACGCCGCTGGAGACACGGGGGCTGGTCGCTCTCGCCGGAACATTCGGCTATGAACTGGATATGACGAAAATGACAGCGGAGGAAAAGGAGACTGTCCGGCAGCAATGCGCCATGTATCATCAGTATCACCACCTGGTGCTGAATGGAGATCAGTACCGCCTTGCCGATCCCTGGGACGGCAGATGCTGTCAGTGGGAGTTCGCCGCAAAGGATGGCTCGGAAGCGATCGTGATCGACGTCCTGTTCCGGCAGATCATTCATCCCGGTACCCGGTTTGTGCGGCTGCGGGGATTGAACCCGGATGCCATGTATCGGGAAATCGGCACCGGCAGAGTGTTCAGCGGTGCGTTCCTGATGAATGCCGGGATCACACTCAAGCCGGACGGCAGAGATTATATTGCGCAGCTGCTCCACTTCAAGGCTGTTTGAAATGTCGTAAATTTATGCTATATTAAGATGAACGGTTCATCTTAACAGGGAGATAAATATGGCAAAAACATCACCGCGTTTGAATTTCTTTGATCTCTGGCAGGATTTGCGTGACATCCGCCGCAATATTCTGCTCGAAGAACAACTCAAGTCGTCGCTGGAGCAGGAAGAGCTCGCAAAACAGGAACAGCAGGCAAACGAGGCTTTCCGTGCGCAGCAGATTACGTTGGAACAGCAACGGATTTCCTACGAAAAACAACGCTTGGAGCTGCTGGCGAAGGAACAACAGCAGCAGGACCTTTCCCGCGATTATTGCAATCGGATCTACGATGCCGGAATGAAACTGAAATATTACTCCGGAGCAAAAACTCCGGTAGAACAGTTTTTACTTCTGCAGGAAGTGGAGGATCTTCTGGGGTCGATTGACCGTAACGGTGTGCTGGATTTGAATTACCGGGACCGTATGGTGGCGACCGAAGAGGAACTTTGGGCGAAGGAAGAAGAATTTGCACAGAAAAATGAAGCGCTGATGCCCAGTTTTCAGCAGTACGAACGGCTGCAGCTGGAAACTGCAAGACTGAAGAAGATAGACCGCATCCGGAATTTTGAGCAGGTTCGCAAAATGAAACAGATTTGCGCCGACGCTGCCGAAGTCCGCAGCGCATTGGAGGGAATCTATATCGATACATCCTGGGCAGAGTGCAGAATACAATGTTTTTACCAATGGACCGGAAAGTTTCTGGCGTTCAGGAAATCTCTGATCGCCTGTAAAGTCCCTGCCCATATGTTTACGCCGCTTTCCGATTATATCATGAACAGCTTTTCCCTTGAAAAAAGTGTGCTGGAAGATGCGGAAATACAAACGGTGAAAGTGCCGAAACTCCGGAAAGAGGATTGGAACGATATCTATGATGTATATCACAAACGGCTGATCTATTATGTGCGGGAGCAGTTGTTGGATCAGAAAGATGCCCAGCGTATGGTCAATTTCCTTGCGAAGAAGTCCGGGAAACGCCCGGTATCCATCCGGATGATACTGGAAAAGGAAAATCCTGAAATCAGTGTTGAATCAGTGGAAAAAGAGAATAGAATTTACCTGTTTTTCGGCTGTCTGGGGTGTATCGTTATCGCCGTGGTGATCGGCTGGGTGATCTGGTTCTGCATTATGCACTTTACTGCTTTTATAAACATAATCGTTCTGCTCTTCCTCCTTTTTTTGGGCGTATGTTTCTGGAAAGCATTTTTCCGATAAAAAAAAGGGATCGCAACCACCGTTACAGCGATGCGATCCCTTCAGCAGTCAGACGGGATTTTTCCGGGTCTGTTTTTATGCCAGACGCGAGAATACAAGTTTCGGTTTCTTTTCCCCTTCAGCGGCTTCTGCCATTTCGGCAGAGGTCAGACCGGTGAGGACAAGAGCGGAGGTCAAGCCGTTCCGGTTTGCACCAAGAATGTCGCTGGTGAGCAGGTCCCCCACGCCCACGATCTCATCGGGTCTTGTGCCTTCCGGCATCCCCAGATGCTTCAGAGCAAAATCATAGATCGGCTTGTAGGGTTTGCCGAAAAGGACCGGTTCTTTTTCGATCCCCCGTTCCCGCAGCAGGATCCGCACCAGCTGGATCTGACCGTTGGGACAGACGGAGAAGGTGCCGCCGGGGAGCGGGTTGAGCATATCCGGATTGGAGATCAGCATGGGTTTTTCGGGGTAACGGACAAAAAAGTTGATGAACGCAGTCAGAGTTACACGCCAGTCGAAGAGCCCGCCGGTATGCAGCACGCCGTCGCACTCCATGATCTTTGCCGGATCTTCTTCAAAGCGGACCACGCCCGGAATGTCCTCCATCCGTCCCTGCTTGAAAAACACCAGTTCCTTGCCGGTGGTGTTCATCTGCCGGAGATAACCGGGCACGGCATCGCCGCAGGAGACCACTTCATTTTCATACGCTTCGATCTCCATGCCGCTCAAGCGGGTGGCGATCTGTTCGTGGGTGTTGGAGGAGTTGTTGGTCAGAAAACGGAACGGTACGCCATCCTTGCGGAACTGCTGAATGATCTCGGCAGCGCCGGGGATCGGGGTGTTGCCCAGAAGCAGGGTACCGTCAATATCGAAAAACCAGCCTTTGTACCGGGTCGGATTTTCCTTGTAACATTCGAGAAGAGTCTGCATTATTCGGCATCCTTGTGAATTTCGTTCTGCATGGCGACCAGCCCTTCCGCTCCGTAAGTACGGCGGAGCAGAGGCTTTTCGATCTTGCCCGTGGGGTTCCGCGGAACCGTGGCAAAAATGATCTTCCGCGGACGCTGATAACGGGGCAGGGCAAGGCAGAACTCCTGCACTTCCTCTTCCGTCAGGGAGAAGCCTTCCTTGACTTCGATGATCGCCGCTGCGATTTCGCCCAGACGGGCATCCGGAAGACCGATCACGGCAACGTCCTTGATCGCATTGTGTTTCCGCAGGAAGTCTTCGATCTGGACCGGATACAGGTTTTCACCACCGGTGATGATCACATCTTTTTTCCGGTCAACGAGATAGATGAAGCCTTCTTCATCCTGTTTCGCCATATCGCCGGTGTAAAGCCAGCCTTCGGAGTCCAGCACTTCTGCGGTCGCTTTTTCGTCTTTGTAATAACAGCGCATCACGCCATCGCCCCGGACCGCCAGTTCACCCACATCGCCTTGCGCAACAGGATTGTGCTTTTCGTCCACGATCTTCGTTTCCCAGCCGTAACCGGCAACACCGATGGCACCGACGTGGTCGATATTTTCCATGCCGAGATGGACCGCACCGGGTCCGATGGATTCGCTCAAGCCGTAGTTTGTATCGTAATCGTGATTGGGGAAGACCGCTTTCCAGCGTTTGATCAGGCTGGGCGGGACCGGCTGGGCGCCAATGTGCATCAGACGCCACTGGGAAAGCTCAAAGTCTTCCAGCTTGATGTCGCCGCGATCAATGGCATCCAGAATATCCTGCGCCCACGGAACCAGCAGCCAGACAACGGTACAATGTTCCTGCGAGACTGCATTGATGATCCATTCCGGCTTGATCCCTTTCAACAGCACCGCTTTGCCGCCCACCAGAAAACTGCCGAACCAGTGCATCTTGGCTCCCGTGTGGTACAACGGCGGAATACAGAGGAACGTATCTTCCCGCGTCTGCTTGTGGTGATTCTGTTCCACTGCGCAGGAGTGAACAAGGCTCCGGTGACGGTGTACGATCGCTTTCGGGAAGCCCGTTGTGCCGGAGGAGAAGTAAATCGCCGCATCATCGTCGTCGGAAAGCGCAATGGCGGGAGATTTGCTGGAACAGTAGGAGACCAGACTGGCATAGGGTTCCGCAAAGGACGGGCAGTCTTCTCCCACATACAACAGCGCTTTGACCCGGGGCAGCCGGTCGCAGATGGATTCCACACGCCCGGTAAATTCCGGACCGAAAATCAGCACTTCCACATCCGCCAGATCCAGACAGTATTTGATCTCTTCCGCCGTATAACGGAAATTCAGCGGCACTGCCATAGCCCCGCTTTTGAGAATACCGAAGTAGATGGGCAGCCATTCCAGACAGTTCATCAGGAGGATCCCCACTTTTGTGCCGCGCTTGATGTGGCGGGTCAGGAGAAAGTTCGCCATCCGGTTCGCTTTCCGGTCAAATTCTCCCCAGGTGATCTGAGAGCGGAAGCTGTCCGTGGAACTGGGTTCGATCAGAGAATATTCACGCCAGGTCGTATGACGTTTTTCCAGTTCCTGCGGGTTGATCTCGATCAGCGCAATGTCCTTGCCGAACTCCTGCGCGTTCCGTTCCAGAATTTCTGTGATTGGCATATCCGTTACCTCAAAAGTCTTTCTGTACTTTATAATATTTTCAGCAGTCCGTTTAATATACAACGGCAGAACAGGATTTCAAGTAAAGTGAAGAAAAAATACGATGGTTCTGTCGGACGGGGACGCAGCAGTGCCGCCGGAGGCGGCTCGCTCCCGCAGAGCAGGCGCACTGCCTGCACTGCGGGGGCTGCGCAGCGAAAAAACATTTTCGCTGCGCCTGCTGCGTCCCCGTCCGCTCTCATCGCCTTGTATTTTGCTTTTTGCGTGATATATTATTGCCGTAACAATCAACGAGCCGAGGAGACTTTTATGCCCGAACATGATCTGACCGCTTTTATCCCGCTGACCCGGGAAGAGATGAAAGCCCGCAAATGGGATGCGATCGACATCCTTCTTGTTTCAGGCGATGCCTATGTGGACCATCCTTCTTTCTGTGCAGCACTGATCGGGCGTCTGCTGATGAATGCGGGATATCGTGTCGGTATGATTGCTCAGCCGGACTGGAAAGATCCCAATTCCCTCAAGACGTTCGGAACGCCCACCATCGGCTGCGCTATCACCAGTGGAAATATGGATTCCATGATCTGCATCTACACGGCGGGACGCCGTATGCGTCATGAAGATATGTTTTCTCCCGGCGGCAAGACCGGTTTGAAGCCGCCCCATGCGTCGGTGGTCTATACCCAGCTCTGCAAGGCGGCGTTTCCCGGAAAACCAACGGTCCTTGGCGGGGTGGAAGCGAGTCTCCGGCGGGTCGCTCACTACGATTACTGGCAGGACAAGATGCGCCCATCTTTCCTTGTTGACAGCAAAGCGGATATTCTGATCTACGGCATGGGGGAACGAGCCACGCTGGAGATCTTCAAGCGTTTGAAGAACGGCGAATCTCTTGCCGGTATCCCCGGAACTGCCCGCTTCCCCGGTGCGAAGGAATCGGCGGAGATCGTGCCGGATGAACATACGGTCCTGCTGCCGGATTATGAAACATTCTGCAAGGATCCGGACGCCATCATGACCCAGACGATACAAGTGGAACGGGAGATGAACCCGTGGAGCGGAAAGCGTCTGCTCCAGCAGTACGGCAACCGCTATCTGGTGGTGGAACCGCCCCAGCCCCCGCTGAAGCCGGAAGAATTTGATGCTGTCTGCGAGTTCCCCTATGTGGGCAGACCCCACTGGATCTACACGGAACGGATCCCTGCCTTTGAGACGATCAAAGATTCCATCCCGGTCGTGCGGGGCTGTCCCGGTGGATGCGCCTTCTGCGGACTTGTCTCCCACCAGAACCATTTTCTCGTCTCCCGCACGGAAGATTCCATTCTCCGCAGCGTGGAAAAACTGAAAAAGCAGAAGTTCTTCCACGGAACGATCAGTGACATCGGCGGCGCTGCCGGAAATATCTACGGACACGGTCCTTTTGATCCGGAAAAATGCAAACGCTGCTGCCGTCCCACCTGCCTGTTCCCGTCGCCCTGTCCCAACTACCACGCTGATCAGAGCCGTCTGATTTCTCTGCTGCGACGGATCACCTGCACCGAGGGTGTGAAAAATCTTTTCATCAACTCCGGGATCCGTCTGGATCTGGCGCTGATGCAGCCGGAACTGACCGAACAGATCATCCGCAAACACGTTTCCGGCCATGTGAAAGTCGCGCCGGAACACCTGCACCCCAGGGTCCTGCACCTGATGCGGAAAGGAAAAGCAGATGAATTTCCGAAGTTCAAAAAGATCTTTGACCGCGTGAACAAAGAGACCGGCAAGGAACAGTATCTCATCCCCCTCTTTATCTCCAACTTTCCCGGCTGTACCGAGGCGGAAATGAAGGTGGTCGACGACTTCCTGTCCCAGTATAACTGGAGTCCCCAGCAGGTGCAGGATTATATCCCGCTCCCCATGACCATGGGCGCCGCCATGTACTGCTCCGGAAAAGCCCCGGACGGTACCCCGATCCAGGTCAATCGCGGTCTGGCGGAACGCCGCCCGCAGCGCAATATGCTCCGCCGGAAACGGGATGGCGAAGGCGAGACCCTCGCCGAACAGCGCGGCGGCAGAAAAAACAACAATCACCGGTTCCGCCCCAGAGGCAAAAGCGACGGCAACCGCAAAAAAGGCAGACGCTGAACGAACCGCCCGGCGCGGGACGCCGCAGACTGCCCGCAGGGCAGGCAGAAAACAGGACGCAAAAAAGCGGCTGACGGATTTTTCCGTCAGCCGCTTTTCTTTTTTGCGGTCGTTTTCTGCGACCGGATTTCCGGTCCTGCGGCGTCCGCGCCGTCTCTGCTGTTACTTCGTAAACATCTGTTTTTTCAGATATTCATTGCGTTTTTCGCTGACCATGTAGCTGATCTCGTTCCACTGGGGAACGTATTTGTCATAGATCGCATCCATTTCGGCATCGGTGGCTTTGCCGCTCATAAGTTTTGCGCCGGCGTCGTCCAGTTCTTTCAGGTAGTCCACCAGACATTCCTTATAGAATTCGGGATCGCCCAGCAGATAATCGTTCCAGTTCTGGATGAAACCGCCGGAGTTGGAGCGGATCCGTTTGTACTTGTTGTATGCCTGGATCGCAATGCTGCGTTTGATGGCTTTCAGCTGTTCCGGCGTGATCTGGAAGTCCAGTTTCACGCAGCGGGAAAGTTCATGCACCAGACCGTTGAGGGTACGGGTGCCTCTGCCCCACATACACACGCCCAGTTCCCAGTATTTGCCGTCCAGGGGCAGGGTCTGGTACATTTCGCTCCACGGGAGAACAAAGTGTGCGGCAAAACCGTTCTTTGTGATGGTGGCATCCTTCTTGATCACGTCATAGGTCAGCTTGTAGTTCTTGGTTGCGCCCGCCCAGTTGACGTAATGGGGGTCATCGCTGCCGGGCAGACCGGTGAAGAAGAAGGTACGGTATGCGTGTCCGGGACCGGGACGGAAGGTCCATTCCAGCTGGGGACCGTTGAGCTGACCGAGCAGGACTTTTTCGATTTCGGGATCGTCCGTACGGAGATAAACGTGTACGGCGTATTCATCGAACACGACCTGGATCCCGGTCTTGTAAGCGTCCTTGAGTTCGGGCAGTTTGGTGTCTTTGAGCAGGAGTTTATCGTTATGGACATCATACCCGTAGTAGGGCATGAAGCGTGTTTCCATACCGTTCCAGTCTTCATAGCCTTTGGTCATTGCCCATGCTTCCGCCGTTTTCGGGGCGTTGGCGAGATACTTGACCGTGTAGCGCCGGTTGGTTTCGGCAGGACGGAACATATGCTTCATAACATCATCGTTCATCTGCCGTGCCTTTTCAAAGCGCTTTGCCTGGAAGAAGGTTGCGCCGGCTCTGCGGATCTCGTTCATCTTCTGTTCGCTGGTGAACTTTCTTTCTGCGAATACTTTATCGAATCCGGCAAAATCGCCGCCTTCCAGATAATATTTCAGGACTGCGATTTCGGCGCTTTTCGGATTGAACTTTGCCGCATCTGCGAGGATCTTGACCGCTTCTGCGTCTTTGTTCTGCAGCATGAGATCGAGGACCATAAATTTCCAGCGTTTGGTATAGCCGAGCCGTGCGATGGCGGCATCGCCTTCCAGTTTGCCGACCGACTTGATCATCTTGGCGATGGTCTCTTTATCTTTTTCGGCATTTTGGGCGAAGACAGCCTTGCGTTCGGCGATCTTCTTTTCTGCGTCTGCCTTGATCTTTGCTGCATCAGCCGGAGTTTTTGCTGCTTTTGCTTTGCGATCGGCATCGGCAGCGATCCGATTCAGTTCGGCAGTTTCATTTTTGATCCGGTTGGCGATCTGGTCTTCGGTGCGTTTGCGGTCATTGGCGGCGCGACTGAGAATATTTGCCGCCTGCTTGTCTGCTGCAGCTTTGTCGATCGCCACCAGTTCAGTGAGGAGCTGACGGAACCAGGTATAGTCACCGAATGCGAATGCCATTTCCAGCGACTTGTTCCGGATCCAGCCATCCAGATGCTTTTCCAGCTTATTTTCCTTGGCGATGAGGGTCGCCTGCAGGATCAGGGCTTTGGTGCGTTCGTAGGAACCGGGATTGTAGAATCCGTAGTTCCAGTAGCCCTGCATATCGATTTTGTAAATGATCGCCAGCAGTTTCTGTTCCACGGTGATGTCCGGTTCTGCCAGAAAATCGTTCAGGATCTTATGGCGCAGGTCACCGCTGACTTTACTGACTGCACCTGCGGCACCGCGGAGCAGCTCCGCCCGCTTGTCACCTTTGGGCATAGCCTTGATGTTGGCGAGCATCTTATCGAACAACGCGCGATCTTTATCTTCCACTGCAGTCTTGCAGAAGGAAAGATAAATATTGCCCATCTGGTTGACGCTGAACTTGTTTTTGTAGGTCGCCAGCACTTTTTCGCCGTATTCCGGCTTGTACTCCACGGTGCGGCAGACCCCGCTGTTCAGGGAGCCGATCCGCTGACCTTCAAACTTATCGTAATTGGCTTTCTGTTTCGGATTATTCGGATCATGAGGATTCTTTACCGCCATGATCTCTTTCAGGAAATATTCCGTTTTCTTCAGGTCTCCGTAGAACCGCAGATGCTGGTTCAGAATGGAGGGCAGGATCCGGATACGCTGGTTCTGATCCATTTTTGCTTTTTCCCGTTCGTAGAACTCCACCACATAATCCAGATGGACCTGTCCCTGGTAGGGACCGAGCTGACCGCCGATAAAGTTGCGGAGATTGTTCTTGGTATGGGATTCTTCCATGTTATCGAACAGGGCAAGAGCCTTGTCGAAATACTGCCGGTCCTTGATGGAAACGGCGATTCCGAGCATACGCCCGAGGCAGGAGCCGCGCATCCAGTTGACTTCATTTTCGGGTGCGGTGGTATCAATGAGCAGGTAATATTTCACCAGTTCATCCACGGCATCGCCGTTTTTCTTGACCTTGAGCATATCCGTAATGGCTTTGTTCATTGCCTGATTGGTCTTGAACACTTCATTGCGGGCTTTGAGCTGCGCTTTCTTTTCTTCCAGTTTTGTGATCTGTGTCAGGTCGGAAACAGAGGGGGTGGAATCCAGCTCCTGAGCAGTGACACAGGGGAGGGCAACCGTTGCCGCCAACAGAGTATAAATATATTTCTTCATCATGATCAGTTTCCTTTGTTGAGGGCTTTTCTGAGTTTGAGGATGTTATTGATACATTCCAGACGGAAGGTATCAAGGTCGCAGCGTTCTTCATCGTTGTATGCGAGCCACGCAAGAATACGGCGTCCCATATCCAGCACGGCGCCGTCCTTGCTGGCAGCGGCTTCCAGAGCAAGACCTTTCAGATAGGAGGCGTATTTTACGTCATCCATGCCTTCCCGGATGCCTTCCCACGTGATGGTGTCTATGACTTTCTCACGGGCGGAGTAGACCAGCACCAGACCGCGCAGGAATTCTTCGTACGGGGTCGCCATATCGTTCCAGTTGTTCCGCCACCACACATAGTTTGCGGCGACGTCATAATTGGATTTCCAGGACTGATAGCCGTGGACACGGCGGAAGTAATCCGGGTTTTCCGGACCGGTATGGGGGTTGGCGTACCAGCCGCAGAGACCATCCGGATTGGCTTCGTGGAACTCATTGACATTTTTGATGCGGGTGGGTGCAGGTGCGCCCGGCTGGACCATGTAGTCCAGAGCAAAGATCAGTTCCCCGTGGGGATGGGTGGAGACCATGATCTTGCCGCCGTTGGCGTGTGCTTCTTTCCATGCGATCCGTTCCGCGCGGATCGTACCGGGACCGCCTTCATCCACGCCGTAGCTGTAATAATTGGTATGTCCCAGTTCTTTCAGGGCGATTTCACGGGTCATTTTCAATGCGTTGCGCAGACGTTCGATCTTCCGCAGGTTCGCACCTTTAAGATCTTCCTCTTTCTGCCAGACAGTCACGCCGACGCGGGTCGCACCGGAAAGCAGCGGAGCGGTGTTGATCCCGCAGTCCTTTGCAAGCTGAATATCTTTACGGGTCCGTTCCGCATCGAAAGGATTGATGGAGGGGAAGCCCATGGGATTGGTGCAGTTATGTGCGGCAAGGTTCTTCAGGTTTGCCGGGTTGCGGGTACCGGTCCCGTACATACTCAGGTAGAAACCTTTGTTCTGGTTGTAATTTGTTTTCGGCGCAGGCAGCTGGAAGGGCAGGACTTTGACGGCGATCGGGGCTTTGCCGATCACTTTGCCGTCCGCGATCAGATCCACACTGCCGGTGTAGAGCCCGCCGGGCGCTTTTTCCGGAACTTTGACCGTGATGAAATACTGTTTGAACTCATTTTTGTTCAGAACCACCGGCTGCAGCGTGGGGGCATCGGCGATCAACGCATGGTTCGCCTGATTCACAAAGCTGTATCCGGTGACCATGAAGTTGGCGCTCATCCACTGGTAATTGACGGAGCCGTCCTGATTGTTGTATCGCACATAATTATCTTTGGTTGCCGGATTCACCCGCACCATATTTTCATCATTGAGCAGCATTTCCGGGATCAGCGTTCTGCCGAGAGCATCGGCAAAATAGCCATACCAGCCGGAGCCTGCCTGATACCACACCTTGACCATCTTGATGTCAATATCGGCAGCAGGGATATTGCCGCCGTTGGGACCGCGCAGATTGGAGGCTTTCAGGGTAAATGAATCCACATTTTTCATCGGGGCGATCACAATGGAGCCCGGTTCATATTCGCCGCAGCTGGCAACGATCTGAATGGTTCCGCCCGGAACACCGTCCGCAGGGAAGGTGTCCGGCAGACGCGGCACATCGGAGAGGGGAGAAACTGCATAGTAGAATGCGGGTGCGTTCTTCCAGTCGGCGAGTTTTGCCTGATCAGCGGCAAGGGTTTTGGAATAGGCTTTGACTTTTGCCGGATCCAGATCATAGACCTGGCGGAATGTCTTTGCCAGCGGATCCGCTCCGCACAATGTGCTGCAGAGAGCGGCAAGGGATAAGATTACGGAAACTTTTTTCATGTTCCTCAGCATCTCCTTGAAGTTTTTGTTATAGGAATCTGTAAATTTTGTGTTCAGAAGATCGGAATCTGGCATAATAATAGCATATCTGACACGATTTGTCAAGAATAAATTATGTCAATTTTTGAAAAAAAACTTGAAATTTTACACCTTTGTGCTATATATAATAATTGATGTGTAACAGCGTAAAGATCAGGATCCGTCAATGAAAAATCAGACAGCGCGAAAGCTGCCGAAAAAATCAAAATATTTGAATATCTGTCGTGAGATCAGGGAAAAGATCCGTAATGGAGAGTACAAACCGGGCGATCGTATTGAATCGGTGCGGGTGATCTCGGAACGGTACGGTTTTCAGCGGGGGATCGGGCTTTACGCATTGGAACAGCTGGTGTCGGAAGGTATCCTTTATTCCATCCCGAAAAGTGGTTTTTATGTGAACCCCGAACTGGATGTCCGCCGGTATTATGCGATTGCATACTTCCTCAATAATGCCAGCCCGATGAAATCCGGCGTCAGTATCAGCGGCGTTCAGAAAACGGCTCTCCGTCATGGGTACAGAGTTATTTTCGGAATGAACTATCATCAGGATTGTACCGTGACCAACTTCATACAGGAACATCCCGATATTGACGGGATCGTGCTGGATGGAGAACTGGATGAAAAGACGGTCCGCTCGGTACAGTGTTTTCATCTTCCCTATCTGGTACTGGGAAATCATGACATTTCTCCGGAGCATCCTCAGAAACGGATCCCGGTTGCTGAGCGGTTTCGCAAAGCATTCGGTCCCGCTCTCAAAAAATTTGCCGGAAAACGTGCCGGTCTCCTCTACGGAACAAAACGTTTCAGCAGCAATCTGGATGCTGTGAAGGGGATTCAGAAAGCGTTTGCTGAAAATAAAATTATTTCCGAAAGCAGCTGGCAGATCGAATGCGGGTCTACAAGCGATTATACCAACTGTCTCCGCCTGATCCGGGAGGTCAAGCCGGACCTCCTTTGTATGTGGGGCGATTCATCTGATGTCTATCGCCGTACTATGCAGATGGCAAAGGAAACGGAACGCCCCGTGGTGGTGTATGGCGCACACCCCTTCCGGCAGGGTGATGCAGAGCTTTTTGACATCCCGGTGTCGATCACGCTTCTGGATGAAACTGCCGTTTGCGATGGCGTGGAAGAACTTTTCGACGAGATCGAAAGACGTTTGGAGGAGATTTCCGGATTATGAAAGAAGATCTGAAAAAAACCGACTGGGGAGAATATTACCGGAAACCTTTTTTTCTGGCAAAATTCACCCGCTCCATCCTCCGCAAGCGCCTGTTCAATGCCATCCGCTGCCACCTGCCGGACCGTCATGCCTTTGATGTCGCAGAACTGGGTGGCGGTGCCAGCTGCTATATGAATATGATCCTTCACAACTTTACCGTTCGCAAGTATCACATTTTTGATAATAATGCCGACTCGCTCCGGGTCACTGCCGGTCTTGCCGGAGCGGATTATGAATCTGCTGTCCGTGTGCATGAAGTGGATCTGTTGAATGGCTCCGTTCCGGAGTTGGAATGCAATATCGTCTTCAGCGGCGGTCTGATCGAACATTTTGACGAACCCGGAACAGCAAAGATCATTCGGGAACACTTCAAGGCTGCATCCCGCGGCGGGCTGGTCATTCTGCTTTTCCCTGTTCCATCGTTTGTCTATCGAATGACCCGAAAGTTGGCGGAGATCTGCGGAAAATGGATCTTCCACGATGAACGCCCGCTGGATGAACAGGAAGTTATCCGGACCGCTGCGAAGTACGGCAAACTCCTGCATCGGGAAACGATCCACTCCATTCTGCTCTCCCAGACGATGCTGGTGTTTTCCAAAAACTGTTGAAAAGGAATCAGATATATGTTCCGTGTCTATGAAATGTTTTCCAGTATTCAGGGCGAATCCACCTTTGCCGGTGTACCCTGCTTTTTTATCCGTTTCGCCGGATGCAATCTGAACTGCCGGTATTGCGATACCCTCAAGGCTCGCCCCTTCGATGCCGGCAGGGATATGACCCTTGAACAGATCATCCGGGCCGCTGTCGAGTCCGGTTTGGATCTTGTTGAACTGACTGGTGGTGAACCGCTTATGCAGAAAAATGTTTCCGCTCTTGCCGCCGAATTGATCCGCTTGGGCAAGACTGTTCTCATAGAGACCAACGGCTCCCGCGATTGCTCAGTGCTGCCGCCGGAAGTCCACCGGATCATCGACTACAAAACCCCCTGCAGCGGTGAAGAAGCTGCCATGCTGGAGCAGAATTTCCGCTCCCTCCGCCCCCACGATCAGGTCAAGTTTGTGATTGCGGATGATACCGACTACGATTGCGCAGTCCGTTGTCTGGAGCGTTTCAACCTGACCGCCCAGACTCCGCATATTCTGTTCAGCCCCGCCTGGGGCAGCGATCTGCGCCATCTGACGGAGCGGATCGTTCACGATAAACTGCCTGTCCGCCTGAACCTCCAGTTCCACAAGATCATCTGGGGCGCGGATAGCGAAGGTGTTTGAAAAAAGTAACTTATGGTGATAAAATGAAAAAACGAGCAGTTGTTCTTTTGAGTGGCGGTCTGGATTCCGCCACTTGTCTTGCCGTCGCAAAGGCGGAAGGTTTTGAAGTGTACGCTCTGACATTTGACTACGGTCAGCGTCATTCCGTTGAGTTGGAATGTGCGGAGAAGATCGCAAACTTTGTGGGCGTGGAAAAGCTATGCCGCATCAAGTTTGACCTCCGGCTCTGGGGCGGTTCTGCTCTTACGGATGATTCCATTGATGTCCCTGCCGCAGATCCTGAAAACGGCGAAAAACACGTCCCCATCACTTATGTCCCCGCGCGTAATACCATCTTCCTTTCTTTTGCCGCATCCTTCGCTGAGACTATCGGGGCACGGGATATTTTTATCGGCGTCAACTCGCTGGATTACTCCGGCTACCCGGACTGCCGCCCCGACTTTATCGAGGCTTTCCGCAAGTGTGCCAATCTTGGGACAAAAGCGGTGGACGAGGGGTGGGAATTCCAGATCCGCGCTCCTCTCCAGAACTTGCGAAAGACGGAAATTATCCAGCTCGGCATGAAGCTGGGGTTCGATTATTCCCTCACACACAGCTGCTACAATCCCCTGCCGGACGGTACCCCCTGCGATGCCTGTGACAGCTGCCGGCTCCGGGCTGCAGCCTTCGCCGAACTGGGGATTCCCGATCCCGCCGGAAAAAAACGGAAAAAGTAAAAAAAGAACTTGACAAAATGCGCGTTCGCGTGTATATTAAATTCTGTTGTATTTCTGTCTGGAAAACGGACTTAAAACAATTCTCCAGTAAAACATATCAACACCAGCAAGGAGGAATTCTATGCCGGGAAAAATCAACACACAGGACGGCAACTACGCCGCCGCTCACGTTGCTTACGCACTGAGCGAAACCGCCGCGATCTACCCGATCACGCCCTCTTCCAACATGGGCGAATGGGTTGACCAGTGGGCAAGCGAACACAGAAAAAACATTTGGGGCAAGGAAGTTTCCGTCGCCGAAATGCAGTCTGAAGCAGGTGCCGCAGGTGCCGTGCATGGCTGTCTCGCCGCCGGTTCTCTCACCACCACCTACACCGCCTCCCAGGGCCTGCTCCTCATGATCCCGAACATGTACAAGATCGCCGGCGAACTCCTCCCGACCGTCTTCCATGTCACGGCTCGTGCCCTTGCTTGCCAGTCCCTCGCTATCTTCGGTGACCACTCCGACGTTATGGCTTGCCGTAACACCGGTTTCGCTATGCTCTGCGCAAACAGCGTTCAGGAAGAAATGGACCTGGCTCTCGTTGCACACCTCTCCACCTACAAATCCAAAGTCCCCTTCCTGCAGTTCTTCGACGGTTTCCGGACTTCTCACGAACTCCACAAGTTTGAAGAAATCTCCTACGAAGACATTGCAAAGCTGGTGGAACCCCAGTACATTGAAGAATTCCGCGCCCGCGCTCTCCGTCCCGAAGCCCCCATTACCAAGGTCGGCGCTCAGAACGGTGACGTTTACTTCCAGGGCCGCGAAACGGTCAACAAGTTCTACAACGCCGCTCCCGCCATCGTCCAGGAATACATGGATAAAGTCGCTGCTGTCACCGGCAGAAACTACAAGCTCTTCGACTATGTCGGCGCTGAAGATGCAACCGATGTGATCGTCTCCATGGGTTCCAGCTGCGAAACCATCGAAGAAGCCATCGAATACCTGAACAGCACCCGCGGCACCAAGTACGGCTTGGTCAAAGTCCGCCTGTACCGTCCCTTCTGCACGGAAGCGTTCCTCGCTGCTCTGCCGAAGACCGTCAAGAGAATCGCTGTCCTCGACCGTACCAAAGAACCGGGCGCCATCGGCGAACCGCTGTACCTGGACGTCAAGGTCGCTGTCAACGATCCCGCCATCACCATCATCGGCGGCCGTTACGGTCTCTCCTCCAAGGAATTCTCCCCCTCCATGGTCCTCGCGGTCTACAAGCACCTCGCTTCCGAAAATCCGTTCCACGGCTTCACCGTCGGTATCACGGACGACGTCACCAACACCTCCATCCCGGTCGATGAAGAAATCTTCACCGAACCTGCCGGCACCACGAACTGCATGTTCTACGGCCTCGGCGGTGATGGTACCGTCGGTGCGAACAAGACCACCATCAAGATTATCGGTATGTACACCAACAAGGATGCTCAGGCATACTTCGCATACGACAGCAAGAAGTCCTTCGGTCTGACCTGCTCTCACCTGCGTTTCTCTGACTCCCCCATCAAGTCCACCTACCTGATCACCAGCCCGGACTTCGTTTCCTGCTCCACTGCTGCCTACATCGGCCGCTATGACCTGCTCAAGGGCATCAAGGAAGGCGGTACTTTCCTGCTGAACAGCCATTACAGCAACGATGAAGTGTTTGAACACCTCACCCGCGATATGCAGGAAACCATCATCAACAAGAAAGTCAAATTCTACAACATCAACGCTGAAGCCATCGTCAAGAATATGCCCGGTCTCCGCGGCAAGGGTGCAAACACCGTCATGATGGTCGCTTACTTCAAGCTCTCCGGCATCGTTCCCTACGAACAGGCTGAAGAAGGCATGAAGAGCCTCAACGCCAAGACCTTCGGCAAGAAGGGTCAGGATGTTGTCGATATGAACAACCAGCTGGTCGATATGGCTGCCAACGCCTGCCAGGAAGTCAAAGTTCCGGCTTCCCTCGATGGCGTTTCCTGCTACGTCCCCGGCAAGCTCATCCCGGATGATGCCATTGACTTCGCCAAGAAGATCATCGAACCCAGTATGCGCAACGAAGGCGATTCCATCCCCGTTTCCGCCATGTCTGTGGACGGCACTCTCCCCACCGGCACTGCCTGCCTCGAAAAGCGTGGTATTGCTCCCCGCGTTCCGAAGTGGAACATGGCAAACTGTATCCAGTGCGGCATCTGCGCATCTGCATGTCCCCACGCTGCCATCCGTACGAAACTGATCTCCAAGGCTTCTCTCGAAGGTGCTCCGGCTTCCTTCCAGGTCAAGCCCGCCGTCCCGGCTTGCGATGATCTCCAGTTCAAACTGCAGGTCTATATCGAAGACTGCACCGGTTGCGGTGTCTGTCTGGATCAGTGCCCCATGGCGAAGAAGGAAGGCAAGGAAGCTCTTACCTGGTCCACCCTCGAAGCAGAACGCGCTGCCGGCGAAAATGCAAACGAAAAATTCTTCGATGCAACTCCGGACAATGTTATGGGCAAGAACACCGTTGCCACCCTCAAGGGCGCTATGCTCCGCAAGCCCCTCTTTGAATTCTCCGGCGCTTGCGCAGGCTGCGGTGAAACTCCGTATGTCAAACTGATGGCTCAGCTCTTCGGCGAAAACGCGATCATCGCCAACGCCACCGGCTGCTCCTCCATCTACGGCGGTACCTTCCCGACCATCCCCTACACCAAGACCAAAGAAGGTCGTGGTCCGGCATGGGCAAACTCCCTGTTTGAAGACAACGCCGAATTCGGTTATGGTATGAGAATGGCTGTCGACTCCAACCGTCAGCAGCTCAAGCAGGAAGTCGAAAAGGTTCTCGCTTGCGATGGTGCTTGCGAAGATCTCAAGGCTGCCCTCTCCAATGCTATGAACTACTGGGATAACTCCAAGTGCGAAGAAGCCATCGCTGCTCAGTCCGCTGCCAAGGCTGCTGTTGCAAAGGCTCTCGCCGGCTGCGAATGCCCGGATGGCAAGGCGATCCTCTCCAAGATCAACGAACTCTCCGACTACTTCTGCGATAAGTCCGTCTGGATCATCGGTGGTGACGGCTGGGCAAACGACATCGGCTACGCCGGTATCGACCACGTTGTCGCTATGGGCAAGAACGTGAACATCCTCGTTCTTGACACGGAAGTTTACTCCAACACCGGCGGTCAGTCCTCCAAGGCCACCCCGACCGGCGCTGTCGCCAAGTTCGCTGCAGGCGGTAAGAAGACCTACAAGAAGAACATGGGCTTCATGTGCATGAGCTATGGTTATGTCTACGTCGCCAGCATCGCTCTCGGTGCCGACCGCAACCAGACCCTCAAGGCATTCCGCGAAGCAGAAGCCTACAACGGCCCCTCCATCATCTTCGCTTACGCTCCCTGTATCGCTCACGGTATCGACATGAGCAAGACTCAGACCGAGCAGAAGCGTGCTGTGGAAGCCGGTTACTGGCCGCTCTACCGCTTCAACCCGGCTGCTGAAGTTCCCTTCAGCTGGGATGCCAAGGCTCCCACCGGCAGCTATCAGGACTTCATCCGCAGCGAAGGCCGTTACAAAGCCCTCGTCAAGGCGAACCCCGCCGATGCCGAAGCCCTCTATGCTCAGGCGGAAAAAGACGCTGCCAAGCGCATGGCGTTCTATCAGGAAGTCGGCAAGCTGATGTAAGCCGATCCCTGTTCAAAGAACAGAACCCGAAACGGGACCGATCTTATGGTCGGTCCCGTTTTTTTTGTACTCTTCCCTTGAAAAAGTCGTGTGCTGTGCTATATTTTACCTGGAAGTTTGCAAACATTTTTTGAGAAGGAGTGATTCTTATGAGTATGCCTGAAATCCCCATCCCCGAAGGCTTGGATACCAAACGGTTTCTGCTGTCCGATAATGCCCTCACATACCTGCCGGAATTCCTGAAGGAAGTCTTCCCCGGAAAGTCCGTCTGGCTGGTCGCGGACGACAACACCTGGAAAGCCGCCGGCGCCCGCGCGAAGGAATATCTGACTGCCGCCGGAATGACGCTGGAAAAAGAATATATCTTCCCCGGTACGCCCAAACTCCATCCGGATCACGATCACTCGGTCATGCTCGCCGGGATCATGCCGGAAAACTGCGTGCCGGTCTCCATCGGATCCGGTGTGGTCAATGACCTGGTCAAGTGTGCATCCGGCATCAAAGAAGTGCCGTACTGTTGCGTGCCGACCGCCTGTTCTGTGGATGGTTACACGGCTTCCGGTGCCGCCCTCTCCAAAAACGGTACGAAACAGACCGTCAAATGTCCGCCTCCGTGGGCGGTCTGCGCAGACAGCAGCATCCTGATGACGGCGCCCCCCGAGATGCTCGCTTCCGGTTATGCCGACCTGCTTACCAAGATCCCCGCCGGTGCCGACTGGATCATTGCCGATGAACTGGATGAAGACCCCATCCGCGAGGATGTCTGGACGCTGATTCAGGGGAATATCCGCAAGTGGGTGTCCGATGATAAAGATCTGCTGAACATCTTTGAAGGTCTTGCCGCCACCGGTTATGCCATGCAGATGTTCAAGGACAGCCGTCCCGCATCCGGCGCCGAACACCTTTTCAGCCACATCTGGGAAATGGAAGGGCTGATGTATAACGGCGAAGACGTCTCCCACGGATTCAAAGTCGGCGTGGGCTTGCTCGCCTCCACTCTGCTGCATGAATACATTTTGGAAAACGATATTGATGAGCTCGAACTGCCGGAAGGTCTGACCCGCGCCGAACGGGAAGCCGAAATCGATGAACTGCTCAAGAAGGGCTGCTACGGTGCCGCACCCCGGGAAACCGCCCTCAAAAAGTTCAAGGAAGGCAGAGATCTGACCGTCCGCCGGAACGAGATCCGTGCCTGCTGGAAACGCCTGCAGGACCGCCTGAAAAAACAGTGCATCTCCTACAACGGACTGCGGGAAATGCTGAAGAATGCCGGCTGCCCCGTCACCGCCGCCGGGATCGGACTGGATCGGGAACAGTTCCTCCATGGCATCCGGACCGCACAGCTGATCCGGATCCGCTACACCGTATTGGATTTCCTGTACGAAGCCGGCCTTCTGGAAGACGCTATGAAGAAACTGGACGTTATGGTCAAGTAACAAACAATCCGGCGCAGAACAGCGCACGGCACAGCCCCGCCCCCGGTACCGCTTTGCGGTCCCGGGGGCTTCTGCTTTTTCCGGGGCAGGGAGGCAAGGTTCTGCTGCCGTCGGTTTCCGCCCCGGAAAAAGCAGGGCGCGGTGCGTTGCACCGCGCGGGCTGTGCCGTGCGCGTCATCCCTGCCTTTCTGTTCTGTGCACAAAAAAACACCACCGGATCTCTCCGATGGTGTTTTTGATTCGCATTGCGAAGGAGGCTCAGCCTCTGCGGCGCTGGACGCGACGCTTCTTTTCGCTCGGCTTTTCAAAGTGTCTCCGGTTGCGGAGTTCTTTGAGGGTACCTTCCTTGTCCAGTTTCTTTTTCAGACGGCGGAGGGCGCGTTCGATGGGTTCACCTTTTTTCAGACGCACTTCTGTTGCTTCCATTGTGTTTCACCCCCCTTCGATGCAGTTGCAAAATTCATATTCATTCTTCTTTTGTCTTCTTATTCGTTTGTGAAGCTGGCTTCATCGGCGAGCAGGGCGCGCAGTTTGGTCAGAGCCTGATTCTGGATCTGGCGCACGCGTTCGCGGGTTCTGCCGATTTCCTGACTGACTTCTTCCAGTGTTTTCGGGCGTTTGCCGTCCAGACCAAAACGCATCTGCAGGATCATCCGTTCCCGGATATCCAGTTCGCCCAGCAGGGAGATCAGACGTTTTACGGATTCCACGTCGCCCAGAATACGGTCCGGCGTCATTGCGCCGCGGTCGGGAATGATGTCCTGAAACTCGCCGTCCTCACCCTGCTGAATGGGGTCGTGCAGAGAGAATGTACGCAGATCGGCGAGGCGCAGACCGGCAACGGTCCGTTCGCTGTATGCCAGATGTTCTGCAATTTCGGCGTCCGTCGGTTCACGACCCAGTTTTTCCGCCAGTTTCATGCGCACGGACTTGATCTTGTTGATCTTGCCGGCGGACTGCACGGGAATACGGATCGTGCGGCTCTGGTTGGCAAGTGCGCGGCGCATGGACTGCTTGATCCACCAGGCAGCGTAGGAGCTGAACTTGGCACCTTTGGCGGGGTCGAATTTTTCTACTGCACGCATCAGACCGATGTTACCTTCGGAAATCAGGTCCAGCAGCGGAAGCCCCAACCCCTTGAAGTCGTGGGCGATCTTCACCACCAGACGCAGGTTTGCCTTGATCAGAGTGGACCGGGCTTCATCGTGAGCGGAGTTGTCTTCGCCGTGGATCTTTTCCGCCAGGTCGACTTCCTGTTCTTTGGTTACCAGGGAGATCTGACCGATGTCGTGCATATACACTTTCATCGTATCATTTTTCGCCACAGAGCCGTGTTTTGCAGCAACTTTGGCGTTTTTCTTATCCAGCTGCGGGTCTTTATCCGGCGTTTCCACCAGTGCAGCAAGGTCAATATCGTTCACATCTTCGATCTCGCCGATCTCTTCTGTTTCTGCATTGACCGATGCCAGCTGCTTCTTTGCCAGTTCCATGGCAAGTGCTTTTTTATCAATCAGTTTTGCCTGTTCTTCGGAAGATATGGTGTCTTCAAGATCGACCGATTCCGTTTCCTGTGCAGGGGGCTCGGCTTTCTTGACCTCGACCTTCTTTTCCGGAGCAGGGGCAACTTTCTTTGCCGGTTCTTCGATTTTGACTTCCGCCTTCTTTGCCGGAGCGGGAGCCGCCTTTTTCACCGGTTCCGCTTTCTTGACTTCCGCCTTCTTTGCCGGAGCGGGAGCCGCCTTTTTCACCGGTTCCGCTTTCTTGACTTCTGCCTTCTTTGCCGGAGCGGGAGCCGCTTTCTTCGCCGGTTCCGCTTTCTTGACTTCCGCTTTCTTTGCAGGAGCGGGGGCCGCCTTTTTGACGGGTTCAGCTTTCTTGACTTCTGCCTTCTTTGCAGGAGCGGGGGCCGCCTTTTTGACGGGTTCAGCTTTTTTGACTTCAGCCTTCTTTGCGGGAGCGGGAGCCGCCTTTTTCACAGGCTCGGCTTTCTTGACTTCTGCCTTCTTTGCCGGAGCGGGAGCCGCCTTTTTGACGGGTTCAGCTTTCTTGACTTCCGCCTTCTTCGCCGGAGCGGGAGCCGCCTTTTTCGCCGGTTCCGCTTTCTTGACTTCTGCCTTCTTTGCGGGAGCGGGAGCCGCTTTCTTCGCTGGTTCCGCTTTCTTGACTTCCGCTTTCTTTGCGGGAGCGGGAGCCGCTTTCTTCGCCGGTTCAGCTTTCTTGACTTCCGCTTTCTTCGCGGGAGCTTTTTTGACAGGTTCTGCAACTTTTGCAGACGCCGCTTTCTTCACGGGTTCTGCTTTTTTTGCGGGAGCGGGTGTGATTTTCTTCACGGGAGCCGCCTTTTTTGCGGGGGCAGGGGCAGCCTTTTTGGAGGCTTCCGCTTTCTTTGCCGGTTCCGCTTTTTTCGCCGTTGCAGCCTTTTTGGACTGTTTTTCAACAGCGGCAACAGATGCTTTCATCGTTTTTGATGCAGATTTCATCCGTTTCTTTTACTCCTTGCTCTTTACCTTGTCGAAAATTGTTGTATATTACTGATAGAGACTTTCACCGGTTTGGTGTCAAGCAAACTGGAAAGAGTCTTCTGTCGAAGATGTATATCCTATTATTATAGCACAAAAACGGAAAAAGTCAATAGGGCAATATGGGAAAGACAGGAAAAAAAGCGATTTTTCCAACGCATGACATTGTTCCCCGCTGGCAGGATTTTCTCGGACCTGCGGTGCCGGAATCGGCATCTCTGTTTGTTGCCATGCTTTATGCGGCAGAACCGGATCGCCCCCTGACGGTTCTTGCCCCTGACGCCGTTCTGGCAGAGCGGCTCACGGCAGAACTTCCCTTGTGGCTCAAGGCATTTGCCCGGGAATCAGAGGTCATGTTGCTGCCGGAGGGAGCAGTCCGTGCAGATCAGATCCCGTCCGAAAACGATTCCCCCCGTACGCTTGCTCTGGCACGGATGCTGACCGATCCCCCGCAGATCACAGTGGCATCCATCGGTGCTGCACTGGCACCCGCTCCCGCACCCGGAACGCTTCAAAATGCCACGATCCAACTGCAGGTTGGCGATACATTTTCCATGACAGAACTTGCCGGGAAACTGGTGGAGCTGGATTACGATGATGAACTGGAAGTGACCATCCCCGGCGAATTTGCACGGCGGGGCGGTTTGATGGACGTTTTCTCCTTTTCTGAAAAACAGCCCGCAAGACTGGAATTTTTCGGCGATGAGATCGATTCCATCCGTCTGTTTGATCCCACTACTCAGCTTTCAGTGGAAAAAGTGACCCGATACCAGATCGTCATGCGTGCCGGTGCCGCTGCCGCCAAAGATTCGGAATCTGATTTTCTGGACTACATTCCCGGCAGAACGGTCCTGCTCTTTCCTGCACTTGCAATACGGTATCTGGAACGGTATGGAAACGAAACTCAACAGGAGCGGTTCCAGCAGTTCAGCTGCCGGAAAGACTTATGCCGGATCCTGGATAATGTGGATATGACCGGGGTTGATAACGTGTTTCAACCCAAATGCTTTACGCTGGATGCACTGATCCGTTCCGCTTTGCCGGATGATGCCGCAGAAGGAACTGCAGAGCTGATCCGGCAATGGAACTCCGGGATCATCGCACGCTGGATTGATGACGGTGTAAAAATTGTGATCAACGGGAAAAGCGAAGCGGACCTCGTCCATTTGCGTGAATGGCTGACTGAAGCCGGTTTGCCGGAAGACGGTAAATCTCTGGCAGTCCGGAGCGGAGATCTGCCCTTCGGGATCTTTCTGCCCGGATTGAAACGGGCGTTTCTGACCGAACGGGAACTGTTCGGGCTGACTGCCAAAACTGCACCGCGCCGTGTTGCGCCGGATCAGGAAGCGGATACGGAAAAACATACCCGCGGCGGCGAAGATCTGAGCGCTTTCGCAGAACTGGATGAAGGCGATTATGCAGTCCATATCCAGCACGGGATCTGTATTTACCGCGGACTTTCCGTGGTATCGTCCGGCGGGGCGGTGGCAGAGATGATCACACTGGAATTTGACGACGGAGCCATGATGCACGTTCCGCTCTGGCAGGCCCATTGTATCAGCAAATATATCGGCTCGAAAAAGACCATTGTTCATCTCAATAAACTTGCGTCGGCGAAGTGGGGAAAGACCCGTGCCGCCGCCGCCCGGTCTGTACAGGCACTTGCGTATGGAATGCTCCGGATGCAGGCAGTCCGGAAAACAGTCCACACTGCACCCTGTCCTCAAGACGGTCTGGAACAGCGGATGTTTGAGGAAGCATTCCCGTTCCGTGAGACGGCGGACCAGCTCCGGGCTGCAGATGAGATCAAAAAAGATATGGAAGCGGACCGTCCCATGGACCGTCTGCTTTGCGGCGATGTGGGGTTCGGGAAAACGGAACTTGCCATGCGGGCTGCGTTCAAAGCGGTCAGCGCCGGAAAACAGGTCGCCGTGCTGGTTCCGACAACCGTTCTTGCCCAGCAGCACTATTACAGTTTTCTGGAACGGTTCGCCGGAACACCGGTTATGATCGAGCAGTTGAGCCGCTTCCGCACAAAAGGAGAACAGACGGAGATCCTGCGGCGTCTGCGGGAAGGTTCACTGGATATCGTGATCGGGACTCACCGGCTGGTCCAGGAGGATGTGCGCTTCCATAATCTGGGCTTGATCGTGATCGATGAAGAACAGCGTTTCGGCGTGCAGCACAAGGAACGGCTGAAACGGCTCCGGGTCTCAGCAGATGTATTGACTATGACCGCTACGCCTATCCCGCGGACTCTCTATATGTCCATGTCCGGTATGCGGGATCTTTCCACCATTATGAGTGCGCCGGTCCAACGGCTGCCCGTCCGGACGGTCGTCGCCCAGAGTGAAGAAAATGTGATCCGCACCGCCATCAGCCGGGAACTGGAACGGGGCGGACAGGTGTACTATCTCTACAACCGGGTCGCCACGATCGACGAAGAAGCGGCAAAGATCCAGATGATGTTCCCCGGTGCCCGGATCGGGATCGGACACGGCAAGATGAACGAACATGAACTGGAAGATGTGATGAGCCGGTTCATTGAGGGAAAATTGGATATCCTGGTTTGTACCACCATCATCGAATCCGGACTTGACATCCCCAATGCCAATACTATCATCATTGACCGCGCCGACCGGTTCGGACTAGCGGAACTTTATCAGCTCCGGGGGCGTGTGGGACGCTGGACCCGTCAGGCGTACGCCTATATGCTGTTGCCGAAAAGCGGGATCCTCTCCGGTGATGCCCGGAAACGGATCTCTGCCATCCGGAGTTATACCCACCTGGGTGCCGGGTTCAAATTGGCTGTCCGGGACCTGGAGATCCGCGGGGCAGGGAATATTCTCGGCGCGGAACAGAGCGGGCAGATCCATGCTGTGGGTTTTCATCTTTACTGCGATCTTCTGCGCAGCTGTGTGATTCAGCTCAAGGGCGAAACGCTGGAAACTCCGCCGGAAACAGATCTCTTTATGGATTTTCTCGTGTTTGCCGGAAGTCCGCCGAAAGACAAAACCGGTGCCGCATTTACAGAAGACTACATCAACTCCCCGAAACTGCGGATCGATGCCTACCGCCGACTTGCCGCTATCTCCTCCGAAGCCCGACTGGACGACTTTGAAAATGAGCTGCGGGACCGGTTCGGAAAACTGCCGCCTTTTGCGGTCAATCTGTTGGATTGCGCACGGATCCGGTTGATTGCATCTGCTTGCGGGGTGGCTGCTGTGACCTGCCGGGACGACCGGGTATATCTGCAGCTGCCGGATGCTTCTTTTATCAAACCCGGCGGTATGGTGCCCCGTCTGACCCCCTCCTTCACCCCCGTGAAAAAATTACATCAGCTTCTGGAACTTCTGAAAGAGATCCGCCGCAAACGCAAGTGACAGCCCGGCGGCAGCCCAGCGGGCTGTTTTACTTGTTCGGCTCAGCGTCGTAACCTCGCTTGCCTCACATGAAAATTTGCGAAGTGCGGAGCCTGCTCCGTGCTTCGCTTCAAAAGTCTTTGGAAAGGCAGCCCGGCGAGGCTGTTCTTATCGTTCGTCTCAGCATCGTAACCTCGCTTGCCTCACATAAAAAAATTGCGAAGTGCGGAGCCTGCTCCGTGCTTCGCTTCAAAAGTCTTTGGAAAGGGGTGCGGGGAAGAACCTTTCTTCAGAAAGGGTTTCCCCGCCTTCTCCCCGTTCCCCCCTCACTTTTCCTTGCGGTCACGCCACCTGCCGCTGAAAAGGTAGATCAGGGCGACGATGTTGGACGCCACAGAAGCCATTGGTGCAGCCAGCCCCACATGGAACAGGGTTGCGCCAGCCATGATGCTGAAGAAGTATGAGATCGGCACACGGAAGAGAAAGGTGCAGGCAATATTGTTTGCCATGGAGAAGAAGGAACGCCCGCATCCGTTGAAGAAACCGTTGGTACAGAACACGATCGGAACAAGGATGTAGTCGATGCTGAAACTTCTGGCATAGAGAACGCCATTCCGGATCACTTCATCGGCACCGGCGCTGTTTTGATCGATGAACAGTCCCACCATCTTCTCCGGAAAGAACTGGAGCAGGGAGAAGAAGATCAATCCGGCTGCCCAGGTATAACCGATTGCCAGCCAAAGCGTTTTTATTGCACGGACCGGCTTGTTCGCACCCATATTCTGTGCGGTCAGGGCGGAGAGTGCCATAGCAAAGGACATCGCCGGAAGCATGGCAAAACCGTTGATCCGGTTGACGATCCCGTATCCTGCGGCGGGCGCGGAATCGGCACCGCCCATGGCATTGACGATCGAAACGATGAAGAGGAAGGAGAGTCCGATCAGGATGCTTTGCAAACCGATGGGTATCCCGATTTTGAGATATTGCCATACCAATTTCCAGTTGATCCGGAAGTTCGGCAGGGCGAATTTGAATCCGAATTTTCCTTTCCACAGGAAAAACAGCGCCAGAAGCATACTCAATGCCTGAGAGATGATCGTGGCATACGCCGCCCCCCGGACGCCCATCTCCAACTTCGCCACCAGCAGCACATCGCCCACAATGTTGCAGAGACACGCCACGCCTACAAAGATCAGAGGCGCCACGCTGTTGCCGAATCCCCGGAAGATCGCCGCCAGTGCGTTGTACCCGATGATGAATACCACGCCCCAGGAACAGATGGAAATATATTGGATTGTTTCTTTTACTGCTTCATCCGGAACGTGCAGCGCAGAAACGAGCAGTGGCGCCAGCAGCACCAGACCCGCCGTCATAAACACACTCATCAACAGGGAGAAACTCATCACCATGCCGATGCACCGGCTGGTATTGCGTTTGTCGCCCGCGCCGAAATAGCGCCCGATCAGCACCGTCGCACCGGTGGTCAACCCCATGATGAAGGACATAACCAGGTGCATAACTTCGCCCCCGTTGGAGACTGCCGCCACACCGATCTTGCCGCCGCCGAACTTGCCTACCACCCACAGGTCCACCGCACTGTACATCGCCTGAACCAGATTTGCCAGCAGAAAAGGAACTGCAAAAACAAGCAGATTGCCTGTCATACTGCCCCGTGTCAGATTTTTTGTTCCGTTTATCATAAAATCACCTTCGTTTTTGAAAGAAAATCCATAATATACCGCCATTTTTTCGATTTTCCACCTTGATTTTTATTCTTATGCTTACATATTAACAATGCGTCTTGAAAAGTTAATCCGAAAATTGAAATTGAAGGAACGATTCTTATGGCTGAATTAGCACCTTTTTCCGTCAAGATGAAGAAAAACGGCGTTGCTGTGATCGAAAACAAATTTGTCCGCTGGGAACACGATCCCGCAAAAGGCGGCGAATTGACCGGCGCCTATGTCAAGAACGGCACAAACACCAATATCCTGCTTCAAGCCCAGTCCACTGTTTTTTGCCCGTGGGTCCGGGGCGGTTGGCGGCAGTATCACCACTATGAAACAGCCTTCGGAAAAGCGGATTCCTTTACCTGTGAAGAGCTTGCAGATGGTTTTGTAAAGCTGGAATACAGCTCGAAACTCTACGATAAGGACGGCAAAGTTCTTCCCTCCGCTTCCGTCAAGCACACGGTCCTCTTCCATCCGGACGGCGCTGCAAGTCACACGGTCAAGGTCAAACTGACCAAAGATATGGATCTGGGACACATCCGGATCGGTACGCTGGGTGTGCGGGATGACATGGACCGGGTGGCGGTCCGCCCCTGTTCGCAGGCGTCCTGGGCGGTGGAACTGCAGAACCCCTGCCAGTGGATCGATCTGGTTCACGGGAAGAGCCGCAGCGACCTGCCCGCGTACCGCTCCCGCTATCTGCCTCTCTCCGTTACCTTTGTGAAGAATGGACTGGAAGCTCTGGAAATGAGTATGGGCGATGATCTGGGCGCTTGGGACAATCTGGGAAATTCCTTCCCCGGTCTGGCGCAGGGCTCGGTTTGCGAAGCCCGTGACCCGTGGCGTTATGAAGCGGTCTTTGCGCCGCTGGATTCCCCCCGCGCCGGGAACATCGTCAAAAAAGGAACATACACGTTCACCTACCGTCTGGCGCTGCCCTTTGTCAAAAAGAATATTCTGCCGCTGGATCTGGCAGGCGGACTTCTCCGCAGCGGCAAACCCTTTGAAGAACGTTGGCCCACTGCTGCGGATCTCAAAGCGTGCAGGAAGAATAAAGTCAGTATGCTGCGTCTGCACAACGACGGCGACTTTTTTGCCAACGGCATCTTCTGGCGCGATGCGGACTATCCCCCGTACCCCGCAGACGAGATGAAAAAGATGGATGCTGTCCTTGAAAACTGCAACAAAAACGGCATCACTGCTGTCCCCTATTTCTCCGTCAAGGAATATCATCCGGAGGCGCCGGATTTTGAGAAATACGGTCCCCCCAGCACCCGCCGGGTGGTGGAAGGGGAAGCCTGTATGGAAACCTTCTTCGGAACCAGCCTTTTCGGGATCCAGATGTGTCTGGAAAGCGATTGGTTCAAGGTCCGGAAAAAATCCATTCAGGTCGTGATGGATAACCATGCGTTCAACGGGCTGTACTTTGACTGGTGTATGGGGCTGGAATGTATCAACCCCGCGCACAACCACGGAAAACGCCATTGGGATAACGATAAACTTCTGGAGTTCATCGAATGGAGCCGTGCGCTCGCCGGGGACAAGGGAAAACTCTATCTCCACCTGACCAACGTGCCCAGTCTGGCGCTGGAAAATATGGGCGATATGATCCTGACCGAAGAGACGGAATATTTCGACATCTTCCCGGAAATGTTCACCCCCCACGTTCACTTCCTGAACATCGCACCCCGCTCCATCTGCGTTATGCTCCCCGGTGCGACTCCGGTGCAGCTCCGCAAACTGGCGCTGGTCACGCTCCTGCATCACGCCACGCTGTGCGTGGATGTTGTCAGCCCCCAATCCACGTTCGATCTTTACAACGAACACGCAAAAGATCTGGCGGAGTTCACGAAATACGAGCATCACACCGCTCCCGGCGAAGGCATCGTCCGGACGGACAGCGATAAAGTCGGTATGTCCCTCTACTGGAAGGGCAATAAAGGTTTGATCGTTCTTGCCAACCTGACGGAAGAAGTGCAGGAGGGCGAATGGTCCATCCGTATGAACGGTAAGACTTTGTGCGGAACTGCGGAAGTTCCGGCTCTCGACTTTATCACCATCCCCGTGGAACTGTAAGGAGCGTGATATGAGCAGGATCAGAGAGATCGTACGCACCCCCCACGAGCTGGGCGGCGAATGGATCACATTCATCTATTATTCAGAAAAAATCAAGCCCGGAACCCACCGCAAAGTGGATGTGTATGTGCCGACAACGGTCAAGCCCGGAAACCCCTGCGCCGTCCTGTTCACCATGGATGGACCCCGGGAAGCCGATCCGGAGATCATCGAACGCCTCAGCAAAGAAGGCACCATTCCTCCTATGATCTATATCGGAGTGACGGCTGCCTTTTTCAAAGCGTCACTGGAGGGCGGCTTTGACCGCACCGTCCGGTCGCCGGAATACGATGGGTTGGGCAGCGGCTATGCCGATCTGCTCATCGATGAACTGCTGCCGGACATCATGGCGGAGCTGCTCCCCGGCTATGCGGTTGACCCGTCCCCGGAAATGCACCAGATCAACGGATGCAGTTCCGGCGGGATCTGTGCGTGGAACGCCTGCTGGGAACGGAATGACTTTTTCCGGCGCTGTCTCATCAACAGTCCCACTTTCTCCAGTTTCCGCGGCGGCGACTCCATGACGGTCCTCATGCGCAAGTATGAACCCCGTCTTATCCGCTGTTTCATGACGGTCGGGACGGATGACATGGAAAACTCCTCCGGCAACTGGTATCTGGAAGCGTTGTCTGCCGATGCCGCAATGAAGTATGCCGGGTACGAGTACCGTTTTATGGTGTTTCAGGATGGAAAACACGGCGTCAGCGCGGGCGATCCCACCATTCAGGAGGAATCGCTGCGCTTTCTCTGGAAGGACTGGCAGACCGTGCCCGTTGGCAACAAGGGCTATCCGCCCCGTATCGCAGACATCGTTACCATTGAGAAACCGTGGGAAGAAACGGACTGCCGGGAGATGCCGGAAAAGACACCATGTCCCTACACCGCCAATGGCAGACAGATCCTGCGGGATGGCAAGGTGATGGCAGAACTGCCCGGAAATGTGTCGGATCTGACTTTGTCCAGCGATAAATGGAGATTGTACGCCGCAACCCCGGAACGCCGCTTTGTCTATGCTTTCGCCATCCGCCCGGACGGCTCTCTGGATTCCAGGTATGCACACGCTCACCTGCATATCAAAGATGATGCTGCCGTCATCGGAGCGCCGGGGATCTGCATTGACGCATACGACCGGCTGTACGCTGCCACTGAATGCGGGATCCAGACAACATCCCAGCAGGGCGAAAATAATACGATTCTGCCGCTGCCCGGCAATGTGCCGTGTGTGGATGTGGGCTTCGATCCCGATGCCCCCGATACCCTGTACGCCAGGGCTGCCGATGGACGCATCTTCAAACGGATCGTCCTGACCCGTGGCATCGGCAGAGGCGATGAAACGGTCTACGAACCGAAAACAGCCCCGTTCTGATTCGGTACGTACGCACGGGCGCAGACCAGCCCCGCCACGCCGTGGCGGGGCTTTCTTTTTTTCAGCGGCGGGCGGGCTTTGCCCTGCTGCCGCTGAAAAAAAGATGCCGGCACAGCAGCACTGCTGCTGTACCGGCGGTCTGCGCCCGTGCCCTTTTAATCAGTACGGACCTCTTCCACCTCTTTGAGGCGGCATGATCTGCTGTAATTCCTGTTCAGAAGCAAATTGAACAAAATCGCCGGCTTTTACAGTGGCATTCTGTTCCGTGGTTGCAATCATCCGGACATTACTGTAAGACTCATCAACTTCTACAACTTGCGCAAAGCCGATGGGGGTGAATTTTCTGATCACTCCCTTTCGTGTTTTGATCGCCTTGCCTGCTTTACTGACTTTCAAAATGTCGCCAACCTTAACGACTGTGGCAGGTGCTTCGATCATAACGAGACCGCTTTCGGCATCAACATCCAGAACTGCAAATTTTTCAAATTCGATCAGCGCTCTGGCTGCCCGTTTTGCAGCATCTGCAGTTGCGGCCTGAAGCAATTGTTCATCTATATTACTTCTTGAATTTCTGCTGACTGCACTGCTCACATGGCTTGCCGGCAAGTTAATTGATTTCAGCACTTTCCCATTGCGGTCCTCAATGCGCATAATGAGTTCGATTTTTGCCACTTTTATCTCGGTATTGGTAAAACGGTCAAACTCAGAAAAAACACCATAAGTGCCAACCCGCAATTTGATAAATGCGCCGCGATGCAGCGGTTTTCCCGGTTCGGGAGGCGTGTCGAACAGAACCCATTCTTTATCTTTCCGGTTAAAAATTTCAACTGCTGACTTTGCATCAGTAACTTGATAGGTATCAATGGAAACGATTTCATGGATCAAACGATCGACCAATGCCGAGAAATTTGCTCTTTTGTTATCACTTTTATTTTCAATATATTCCTCATCCACACAGAGAACAGGGCGGATATCCACGCTTTCCGCGATTTCCTCCTCTGCATCATCATCTTCATCTTCTTCTGCGAATACGCACAAAGAGAATACGGTGCAGCACAGGATCGCTGCCAATTTGAGAAGATCTTTGATTTTCATTGCTGTTTCTCTCCTGATTGATTATTTCAGCCGGACGGAAGTCCAAGTCCGGACACTGTGTTCGCCCTTCAGACATACAAAACAGCTGTCCGCACTGATCGGAGTTTTACAACCGATCCCGCAATTTCCGATAACGCCGGTTGCAAGAATATCTTCAGACAGAACTTTTTTGTACTGCCCGGTGACCGGATCCAGTACATCTCTTTCAACATAGCGGAAGAATTCGACTTCCCGTCCCCGTACAAATCCGTATGCGGTACCGGCACTCAACTGTACATATTTCCCGTTTCCGCAGGTGCGTACCACATAAACCGGCGGTCCGAATTGTTTATCATAAGCTGCAAGAGCCTGTGCAACTGCGTTTTCGATCATCCCCTGAAACACACGCGGAGACAGCGATTTGATCCCGGAACTTTTGGTTTGAATGGATGAAAGACCCAGAAAACCTGTATCAGGGATCATCGTAACTGCACTGGTGAATACATTCCGTCCATCCGCCGTTATCAGATTGAATTCCACTGCAATGGAAAGATCCCATACATAGGAAATCTCATTTGTCTGCGAATTTCTCTGGTAGGAGGATTTTGCAGAAATATCGGTAATGCGGAATGACATTTTCTGACATTTTGCAGCTTGGGAATCATTCACGATAATTTCGCCGGTTTGCGGATTCTTATGAGTGATCACCTTGAAGTCTCTTCGGACTCCGAGTTGAGACCGCAGCGCATTTTCCACCTGATAAATAATACTGCGTTTGTAGTCCTCCGGAATCTCTTCGCCGATCGCACGCGACATGAAAAGTCTGGCATTTTCAGAGTCGATTTCTACAATTGTTTCATTGGTAAACTGCATCCGTTCCTGATAGGCTTGTGCTGCCTGCTGTACAAAAAGCTGGTTGTCCTTGTCATACTCCCGGTCATGGACCCCTTGGATCCGGGATTCTTCCTGAAATGAGCAGCAGCCAGTTAAGGCAAGCATGCCGAACGCTGCCGCTGCGAGACTTGTGATTTTTTTCTTCATATTTTATTCCTTTCTTTAATTGGTGAAAAAGTTACTTGTTGTTTTCATCCTGCTGATCGGCTGGAGTCCATTTGTATTTTGTATACTTTTTGAACAGCTGTCTGCCAATATCCGCAAGTGATTCATAAAACATTTCGATTTCGGTTGTTGATGTGGCGGAGCTTGATGAAACAGATGAAACAGAGGTCTGGCATTGCCAAACGGAATCTCCATAAATGTTGTAAACGCTGCAGTAGGTTTTTAAAATTTTCTTTTCTATTCCGGCTTTGGGGTGGACCTGGATATATCGTGTATTCATTCCTTCGTTCCATACCAGAACAAGAAACACCCGTTTTGCAATTTCTTCATCCGTTTTGCTGTCGGAAAGACGTTTCAAACGACTTCGGTTGGTGCGTGTCCCGTCAAGAAAAATAACATCTCCATCAATGTATGTTTTCAGGCTTTCCTGAAGTCTGGCGACTGCCTGTGTCTGATCTTTCTGTTTTGTCAATCGCTGAAAAAAAGTATCAAGAAAATGCGTTTGATCCTTCTTTTCCGGATTGATTTCTGAAAGCAGTTTTGTTATGTATTCCAAGCTGTTGGTATCTGTAGCGCATAGCACGAGCAGAGTTTTCGCAGGCTGATTTTTTTCTCCTTTTGTTTTGGTTCCCTGAGCGGAAAGCAGGCTGGCATAAAAAAATAATGCCATGCAGATTATGCTTCGCAATATTGCAAAGATTTGTGCGTTTTTGAAATTTTGCCTGTAGTACGTCATTTTTCAAAAGTTGTTTTTTTGTGAATGGGGGAGCTTTCAAACCGTTTGAAGAAAGCTCCCCTTTTTTTATTTACAGATTATTCTGCGTCTTTTTCTTCTGTTTTTTCTGCTTTGAATTTCAGAGTCTGACTCTGCTTCGTTTTTTCTTTGAGCCCGACAACTTTCTTAATATCGGCGCAGCCATCATGTTCTGCCTCAACGGTAATATTGCCGCCATAAAGGATCACGCGATCGCCATTGTTGAATTCTTCTCCGTTGATGTAGACCGTAACATCATCTGCATCAAAAGAAACGTTCTTCGGACCTTTGAATTTGAATGTCAGTTCGGTTGTCAGGTTGTCGCGGAGTTTCTTGGCGATTTCAGCAAGTGCCTTCTGAAGCAGTTCTTCTGTCGGCTCAGGAATTTCCGCTTTCACAGCACTGCCTTGGGTCTGGTCTGCGCTAACATTGATCGTGAAGGCATATTTCACCGTGCCGCTGAAATCACGGACATTTCCAACATAAGTTCTGGTGAATTTTGTTCTCTTGACTTGTGCCTTTGCTCCCTGAACCGGAATTTCTCTGGATTCCTTTTTCTGATCTTTCGCAATGATGGTCAGAAAATAAGTGGCACTTGCAATATCAACGGTGTCTTTCTCGCCGATAGCCTGTTCAATCTGAGCAAGATCGGAGTTTCCTCTGTCGATGAGTTCAAAATATTCATTGGCACCAATATCAAAAATTGCAGCCTGCATCTGAGTTTTGGCGGTGATCATTTCACGGTCATTGACAAGAACATTGTTTCTCAGACCGTCGAAAATCTTTTCCATTTTCTGGTTACGTCTGCGGACTTCTGCTACTGCTTCGCGGTAGGCTCTCCACTTTTCAGACATTTCCATGTTGATGTTAATTTCCGTTGCACGGGGATTGACTGTCGAGTAGCCATCCGGAATTTTCGGCATATCGGCAAGATGATTCTGCTTGATCTGGGTCAGGTATTCTTCGGTTTTTGCAACCTGATCCAATGTTCCGACATCGCAGATGAGAAGTGCAATCTTCTTCGGCATAATGGTTGCCGGCGGCTCTTTGCTTTCATCCGCTTTGTCTGCTGCGAAGGTTGCACCTGCAAAAACAAGTGCGGCGATGGTGATGAGTTTTTTGATGTTCATGACCTTTTTCCTCTGTTTATTGATTGGGTTTTTGGGAAAAAAATAAAAAATCAGATCTTCCCCGTTCAAGGGAAAATCTGATTTTACAAACGGAAATATGATTGTTCGGGCGAGCCGATTGAAGCAAGCCTTTATTATTTAATAAAGGCTTGCTTGCTTGCTTGCTTGCTTGCTTGCTTGCTTGCTTGCTTGCTTGCTTGCTTGCTTGCTTGCTTGCTTGCTTGCGAAAGCGAACAT
>SUVR01000020.1 GCA_015061915.1 Lentisphaerota bacterium
GTCAGCCTGGATATCACCGGCGGCAGCGCATCCTTCGGTATCACCGCAGGCGAAGATTACCTGCTGAAGATCGAACGCAAGGACAACAACTCCATGAGTTACGATATCAAGCTGGCGTAATCCGCAACAGAAAAAGACCGCAGATTTTCGGATCTGCGGTCAAAAAAACTTGCTTTTTTAATGCGTTGGTTGCAACGCATTTTTTTTGTGTTTGCGGCTCCGGTTACAGCCCGGTGGGGATGTCGATGAATTCCGTTTCAATCTGGAAATGTTCCCGGATCGCACTCATTACGGCAATGACACCCGGTGTTTCGCTGCGGTAATGCCCCAGTCCAAGCACACTTGTGCCGCTTTCCAGTGCCGGATGCCAGATCTCGTGGGTGAACTCGCCGGTGATCAGGGCTTCCACATCACTTTCCGCGATCTCGTCAAAAAGTTCCGGCCAGGCACCGCCGCCGGAGATGATGGCAACGTGTTTGATCTTCCGGGAGAAATCGCCCAGCCCGGCAAAGTCGCCCTCGCTGGGGAGTGCTTCGTTGAAAAGTTCACTCATCTCTTTCAGACTCATTGCTTTCGGCAGGGTTCCTTTGATGCCGATCCGGTAATCGTGATAATTGCCGAATTTCTCCACGTCTTTCAGATTCAGCATATCTCCCAGCAGTACATTATGCCCGATCATTTCGTGAGCATCCAGGGGCAGGTGGGCGGCGTAAAGGCTGATCCCGTTGGCGGCAAGAGCTTTGATCCGGTTGGCGGTCGGTCCGGTCAGGCGTTTGAACCCGCTTCCCCAGCTGATCCCGTGGTGGGTGAAAATGAGATCCGCATCCATATCTGCGGCAATATTGAACACAGCCTCGCTGGCATCCACGGCAAAAACCGCTTTATGAACCTCGTTCACTCCCTGAAACTGAAGTCCATTATTGGAGGGGTCATGGGGAAAACGGTTGATTTCCAGAAAGTCGTCCAGATAGTCACAGATTTCTTTTAAAGCGGGCATTTTCTTTCTCCTTTCGCAAAAATTTCTACATTATACATCAAACTTTGGAAAATCGCAAGCCTTTTCTGTAAGAAATCGTAAGTTTTTTGTGTATAGACAAGAAGAGAAGGCTTATTTATTTCAGCAAAATAAAAATTTTTTGTTATTTGACAAAATGCAGTAAAGATACTAATATAAGAAAAGTTACAAAATTACACGGAATAACAGAGGAGAAAACGATGAAACAGAAAGCGATGACCGCCTTGTTGTTGAGTTCTCTTGCCGTAGGGCTCGGCGCTTACGAGACGAATTCCCGTACGGTTTTCTTTGAGAACTTTGACAGCTACGGGTACTATGTGCCGAACTTCAATGCCGGTGTGAGCATCAGCGAAGCACCCGCCAGTTTGAAGAAATTGGATTTTTATCCGAAGGATGGCAAAAGAACCACCTTTTTCAAGACGCCGCTGGTTGTCCGGAACTGCCCTGCCGACTTCAAGATGTCGTTCAAAGTTCAGTTCAACCGGGCGAAAGCCAACCAGTTTGAGTTGAATCTTACCTTTGCCACCAAGGATCCGAAAGTCAAGAAAGCTGTTCTGGTCAATCTGGATTATGCCAACGGCGCCTCTCTCCAGTCTCCGGCGAAAGTTCCGGTCGTCCCCATTGCTGTAAATAAGAATGTTGCCACGTTCCCTCCTGCGGCGGGTGACTGGCAGTGGCAGAATGTGGAACTCATTTCCTGCGGCGGCAGAATGGATCTCTACATGGAGCGTGACGGCAAAATGCAATATTCCGGCAGCTGTTTTGTGGAAAAAGACTGGCGCCTTACCGGTATCAACTTTACCAGTCAGAATAATATCGGACTGGATGATATTCATGTGGAAAAGATCGCAGAAAAATGCAGCTTGGTCCCTGCAGAAGGCACGGTCATCGAAGGATCTGCGGTCAAGATCACGCCCAAAGTCTATCCCACACGAATTGTGGTGCAGATCCGGGAAGATATGCAGGAAAAACCGGTCATCCTGAACTTTCAGTCCATCCAGCAGACTTACGAAAAACCGGTGTTCAAGGAAGTCGCTGAACTGAAAGACGGCAAACTGGTCAAACAGGTCAAGCCGGTCAAGACGGTGGTCCGCATCCCGGACAGCGGTATGGCAGTCAGCAGCCCGGTGTTGGGCAGATTTGCGTTGAATATCTTTACTCTGCCGAAACTCCAGTGGCGTTTTGAGGAATTTGAAAAGCTCCGGATCGGTGCGAATCTGGAAAAGTACGGCAGACCCGCATCGGAAGCCGGATTTATCATTGAAGTAAAAGGACATGAACTCTGGATCAACGGCAACTTTGTCAGCATCCTTCCCATGAAGGGCAAAGTTACATCCATGAAAGTTTTTGCTGGCGGACCTGCTGTTGCAGAGGAAGTCTCTGCAGATCAGGCGCTGGTCGTCCGGAACGAAAAAACGGGCGTACAGACGGTCCCAGCCTTTGTGGATTTTGCTACCGGCGAACGTAAGGGATTCCCTGTTGCCCGCTGTGAAGAAAATCTCGGCTCCTTCTATCTGGAGTGCGACGGCTATCTCTCCCGCTCCGCCTTTGAAGCCATGAACAACGCCTATCACCGCCGCGTTCCCAACGCCCAGTACAACAAGGCGGTCATCACTTACTCGCTGGATGGTGCAACAGACCGGACCACGGATCTGACGCTCCGTCTGACCCGTTTCTGGGACAACGGCGGACGCGCTCCCACTGCTATGGCGGAACCCACGGTTACGCTTCCCCGTACGGAACCCGGCAAACTGCAGACTGTTACGCTGGATATTCCCATTGGCAGGATCCAGGATGTGGTCTTTATGGAAAATTCCGGCTACATCGACGTGGAAGTTCTGGGCGGTATGTATGAAAAGGATAATTACTACATTTCCCGCGCCAACAAGCCGGCTCTGAAGAAGTCGGATGTGCGCGTGCATAAGATCGAACTCATCAAGAGCCCTGTCTCCCTCCATGTGAAAAACGGCAGCATCGGCAATATGTTCTATCCGGATGAAACGCCGTCTGTTACAGCCGAACTGGTCGCGATCAAGCCTGCGGATGCCCGTCTGGTCTGGACCGTGAAGGATCTGGATGGCAATGTGGTGGAACGGACGGAAGATCAGCTTTCCTTCTCTGCCGCCGGAGAAAAGAAAGAAGTAAAACATATCTTCAAGTCCCGTGCGATCGGTCACTACACCTACACCGCCGAACTGATCACGGAAGAAGGCTCCTTCCTGAGCAAAAAAGATGTGACGCAGGTGGTTTTTGACGGTGCGTACTGCTGTATGCCCGCCGATACCCGCAAAGCCGGGTACGAATCGCCCTACTTTGTGTGGAATTTCGGCGGCGCTCACGGAACCCCGAAGGATGCCGCGATCTGGAGCGTCATCCTGAAACGGCAGGGGATCCGCCGTGCCCATACCGGTAAATATTCCGAAAAGGATATGAAAGAACAGTTCGATACGGTCCTCACTCTCGGTCAGTTCCCCTATCTCCGCACCCGCGGCGCAACGAAGGAGGAGCGTCTGGCGAATCTGGAAAAAATGATGCGTGATCTGGTGAAAAAATATCCTTCCTGCAATGTTGCGATCATCTTCCACGAAAGCGGCGGCGGTCCGATGCCGATGGAGCTGCTCGGCGGCAAAACGGAATTGACAGAAGATCAGATCGCCCGGGATAAAGCCCGCGCAGAAAGTGCCCTTGAACTGGCACAGATGTGGCGCAAAGTCAAGCCCGGCATCCGTCTGGTCATCGGCAACAGCGGCGAAGCGATCGGACTCCTTGCCCAGCTCTTCCGTCAGAAATATCCCCGGGAGCTGATCGATGCTATGGGGGAAGAATCGGTCGGCATGACTATGCCGCCCGAACGCGCAGTCGCCTATTCTTACTGGCAATTGTGGAAACTGGCACAGATCTATGGATATAAGGATCTTATGCCGGATGCCTGCTACGAGTGGAAGAGCCGTGTCAACCGCCACTTTACGCCCCGTCAGCACGGCGCATTGCGGGTGCGGGACAGCCTCATTGCACACGTCTGGGAAAACCAGCTGATTCCGGTGATGGGCATTTCTGAAATGGCAAACAGCTATTACAATACCATCTGGGGCGATGATGTCTTCTCCCGCTATCCGCTCCTCCAGCCGCATCCCGCCCTCATGGCAAACGCTACGATGACTCTGATGCTGGACTGCGCAAAGTACACCCGCATGATCCCCACCGGTTCTCCCACGGTCTATGTGGTGGAATTCAAGCGGGGCAATGAATATATTTACACCTGCTGGACCGCACGCGGCAACGTGATGGCGGCGATGGACTTCGGCAAGGGTGCAAAGATCAATGTCACCGACTGCTTCGGGCGCCCCGGCAAGTTCGCCAGCAAGTTCGAGATCACCGAAGAACCGGTTTATCTTATCACGGATAAACAGATCCGGAGCGTGGCTGCCGAACTGACCAGAACTTATCCCAATGAACCGGCTGTCGGATTTACGGTCGCAGCAGCAATGGATAGCGCTGCCGACTGGAAACTGGTGATGGGCGAGGATAAGCGTATCCATGTTCCGATGAATCCCACTTATCTCGGCGTATTCCGTCCCGGCAAGTTTGAGGTCAGCACCGTGAAGGATGAGACCATGGGCTCCTGTATCCAGGTCAAACTCGTTCCCGAAGGTGACTGCCCCGAACTCATGCGCGAGTACGGTTTTCTCCGTCTGGATAAAGCCATTGAGATCCCCGGAAAACCCGATACCATCGGGATCCAGGTCAAGGGCAACTCCAGCTGGGGTAAGATCTATCTGGAACTGGAAGACGCCGATGGCGAGATCTGGCTCTCCGGCGGCACCGGCGGCTACGGTTGCGTGGTCTATGACTGGTCCGAACAGATGGGCATCAACTTCGACGGCTGGCACTTCCTCCGGTTCCCCCTGACAAAAAATTCCTATGTCAAGAACTGGGGACCCGGCGAAAATGAATGGCAGTGGCAGAGCCATAAGACCGGTGATGGCAAGATCACATACCCGGTCAAGGTCAAAGGCGTCGGTTTCGCTCTCGGCAGAAAGACCCTGAACCTGCGGAATATGGAAGACGTGAAAGACCTTTCCATCCGCTTCAAGGATTTCTCCGCAGACGGCGCTGACAAAGAATAAGCCGACCGCAGAGAACAAGGCGCGTCAGCCGGTGGCAGGGTCCCTGCCACCGGCTTTTCTTTTTCCGCCCGCCCGTTTTCTTGCGGGCGGGAAAAGAAAAGAGCCCTTTTTTGCAAAAATGCAAAAAAGGGCTGCTGCCGCGCCTTGCCTCTGCGGTCTTATGCTGCAGAGTGTCGGGAGGCTGTTTTCTTATTCGATATCCAGAATACGGGCGGCGTCTTCTTCGGTCTTGACATCACCTTCGACGGGGAAGGCGCACCAGATTTCCGTATGAACGACCTTGTCGCCGGGCTGGAGAACGCACAGGGGACCGAGGGTTTCGGCTTCCAGCATATCGGCGTTGGTATAGACTTCCACGTTGCAATCGTTATCCGGGTAGAATTCGTCGGTGTAATAATCGGCGCTCTTGGTGAATGCGATTCCGTTATTGACGTATGCCACCCAGCCGTCTTCGCAGTTCATACCGATCTTACAGGGCTTGGTGCCTTTTGCGGATTTCTGTTTCACCAGCACGAACCGTTCGCCCCAGGTGATGCGCGGGTCGCTCATTTTTGTGTAGGGCCAGACGGAGATGAATTTCGTGGGGAGCAAACCTTCTTTGGCGCTGTTCTGGGGGATGATCGCAGTACCGCCGGGCGCCATCACGGAGATTGCCCACGGCGCACATTCGATCGCCCAGACACCATCATTTTCCAGACCGTGTTCAACGCGGAACATATTTTTTCCCAGCGGGAAAATATCGATCGTCTTGATCAGACCGGTGGTATCCGGTTCGTCCATAATGAAAGAAACACCGTCATCGCCCAGCTGCACCACCTGGATCTGACTGTTGTCCGGCACATAAGTCCGTTCTTTGGTCTCGGGGGAGTGCCACAGACGGTGTCCGCCGTAGTTCACCCATTCATCGCCGCCTTTTTTGCCGGCGAGTTTTTTGTCCACATTAAAAATATTGGTCTTATTTTTGCCGACGAAACCGCCGATGATGCGGGGACCGACTTCTGTGGTGACGATCAGTTTGAAATCACCGCTCTTCAGTTCAATACAGTTGTCCCAACCTTCAAATTTGACTTTTTTCAGTTTCATGGATTTGTTCCTTCTGTTATATTTATTGTATGTTTTGGATCAGATTTTCCGTCTCAACAGATACCCTGCCAGAGCGGCAAGCCGTTCCCGGTATTCGTTATCCGGCAGTTTCTGCAGGGCATCCAGTGCTTTTGCTGTGGCGCTGCTGCTCAGTTCCCGGATCGCCTGTTCGGCGCCGCAGTCTGTCAGCAGACGGCGGAGCAGCTGAACGATCTCCATACTGTAGAATGGCAGACCGGTCAACGCATCAAGACGCACAGCGTCATCACCGGAGAGGCGCTTTTTTGCTTCGAGATAAAGCAGAGTCGGTTTCCGTTCCTGAAAATCGCTGCACAGAGGTTTACCGAATTCTTCGATTTCACCATATACGCCCAACAGGTCATCTTCCAGCTGGTAGGCAAGTCCGAGATTTTCAGCAAATTCGGCAAGCAGTTTCTGTTCTTCCGAGTCAAAATCGCTTTTATTCCGGGCGATTGCTGCGCCGCATTGGAGACAGAATGCCAACAGAACAGAAGTTTTGCCGGAGATCATACGGTACACATCTTCCGCCTGAACGGATGCCGGATCCTGCAGTGCCAGTTCCACATCCAGGGCTTCACCGGAGATCAACTGACGGTTCAGCACTTCCTGCATACGGCGGGTGAGGGCGATGACCAGTGCGGGATCGATGCCGTTTTCTGCCAGTTTCAGCATGGAATTGACAGCCCACGCCTGCTGGGCATCTCCGGCAAGGATCGCCAGGTCGGTTCCGAACTTTTCCGCTTTATCTGCTGCCGTATTGAGTTTGGAACTGGCGTACCGGGCAATCTCCACGTGGGTGGTCGGCTTGCCGCGGCGCAGGGAGTCGCTGTCGATAATGTCATCATGCACCAGGGTCCAGTTATGAAAGATCTCTACTGCTTGAGCGGCGGGCAGGGCTTTGAGAATATCGCCGCCGAAGAGACCGCAAGCCCAGAGCAGCAGGGCAGGGCGGATCCGCTTTCCACCCTGTTCCGGGTAGGTACGGACGGCAAGCCGGAGTTCCTCCGGATAGATCGTTTCGGGGAAGGTATCCTTCCGGATCGCCTCATTGAGCATACCGGCAACATATTGCAGTTCGTTTTTTACATCAGAAAACATAATTTCACCACCATATTTTTAGATTCCGGCATACGATACAACAAAAAAATACATTTTTCAAGTAATTTTTTGCTTGAAAGCGTGAATCTGCGGGCTATATTTTAGGAAAAATACGATTTTTTTCAGAAAAACCATCAACAAACAACAGAAATGAGGTGTTTTATGAATGCAAAAATGCCGAAGATCGGTATCAGACCGGTTATCGACGGTCGTCGCAAAGGCGTCCGGGAATCTCTGGAAGATCAGACGATGAACATGGCGAAAGCCGCAGCCGAGCTGATTGAATCCAACCTGCGCTATCCCAACGGTGAAAAAGTCCAGTGTGTGATCGCAAAGACGACCATCGGCGGTGTGGCGGAAGCTGCAGCCTGCGCAGAATATTTTGCATCTGAAAATGTTATGGCGACCATCAGTGTCACCCCCTGCTGGTGCTACGGTTCCGAAACCATGGATATGGATCCCTTCACCCAGAAAGCAGTCTGGGGCTTCAACGGCACGGAACGCCCCGGCGCAGTTTATCTGGCGGCTGTCCTCGCTGCTCACGCACAGAAAGGTCTGCCCGCTTTCGGTATCTATGGTCGTGATGTGCAGGATGCCACCGACACGGTCATTCCGGACGATGTCAAGGAAAAACTGCTCCGCTTCTCCCGTTCTGCCATCGCAGTCGCGCTCATGCGCGGGAAATCCTATCTCTCCATCGGTTCTGTGGCGATGGGGATCGCCGGTTCCATTGTGAATCCGGAATTCTTTGAAAAGTATCTGAACATCCGTTGCGAATCCGTGGATATGTGCGAAATCATCCGCCGTGTCAACGAAAATATCTACGACCCGGAAGAATACGCCAAAGCCCGTGAATGGGTCCGCGCCAACTGCAAGCAGAGTGAAGACTTCTGCAACGGCGATTCTCTCACTGCGGAACGTTACGAAGAAATGTGGGATTATGTCACAAAGATGTGCATGATCGCCCGCGACCTGATGATCGGCAATCCGAAACTGGCAGAAATGGGCTTTGTGGAAGAATCCTGCGGTCATAATGCGATCGCCGGCGGTTTCCAGGGACAGCGTCAGTGGACGGACCATATGCCCAACGGCGACTTTATGGAAACGATCCTCAACTCTTCCTTCGACTGGAACGGGATCCGTGAAGCAATGGTTCTTGCCACGGAAAACGATGCTCTCAACGGCGTTGCCATGCTGTTCGGTCACCTGCTGACCGGCAGAGCGCAGGGCTTCTCCGATGTCCGTACCTTCTGGAGTCAGGAAGCAGTCAAGCGCGTTACCGGTTACGATATGCCGGAACCCGGTCTGATCCACCTGATCAACTCCGGAGCCACTACTGCCGATGCAACCGGTCAGATGAGCGATGAAAACGGCAATCCCATTATGAAACATTTTTGGGAGATCAGCGACGAAGAAGCTCAGAAGTGCCTGGATGCCGTCTCCTGGGTGCCCGCAAACCGTCAGTATTTCCGCGGCGGCGGCTTCTCCAGCCGGTTCCTGACCAAGGGCGGTATGCCCATCACGATGAGCCGTATCAATCTGGTTGCCGGTCTCGGTCCGGTGCTGCAGATCGCTGAAGGTTACACCACGGTCCTGCCGCAGGAAGTGCATGATAAACTTGACCGCCGTACCGACCCCGGCTGGCCCACCACCTGGTTCGTCCCCCGGATCACCGGCGAAGGCTGCTTCAAGGATGTCTATACGGTTATGGCAAAATGGGGCGCCAACCACGGTGCATTCTCCTATGGTCACATTGGTGCGGACCTGATCACGCTGGCATCTATGCTCCGTATTCCCGTTTGTATGCACAACGTGCCGGAAGACCAGATCTTCCGTCCCTCCACCTGGAATGCGTTTGGCATGGATCTGGAAGGAGCAGATTACCGTGCTTGCGAAGCTTACGGCCCGCTGTACGGGAAAAAATAAGAAAAATATTGAAAAAAATCACAAAATGCCCTTGACTTTTCTCTCAGCGGGGATATATTAAGGGCATGATGTGAGATGGCTGCTTAGCTCAGTCGGTAGAGCGATGGAATCATAATCCACAGGTCGCTGGTTCGAACCCGGCAGCAGCCACCACTTTTTTCTTCCCCTTATCTCCTCAATCCCCGCTGACACCTTTTTTGTCTCTTTTTGTTTGACGGGACAGAAAAAGATCATACCGTTATAAACAGGAAAGAAAAGGTAAAAAATGAGTGTGAATGTGATTGCAGTGGATGGACCCGCCGCCTCCGGTAAGAGTACGCTTGCACGGAATCTTGCAGATCGTCTTGGAATTTTGTATGTGAATACCGGCTCTCTGTACCGGGCTGTGGCATTGAAGGCGCTTCGTCTCGGAATCAAAACGAAGGATACCGCCGCTTTGAGCGCAATGTTGCAGCAGACAAGTCTGCGCTATGCAAAAGATGCCGATGGTAAACTGGATATTGAGCTGGATGGCACATTCCCCGGTCAGGCTCTCCGCAGCGCAGAAGTCGCAAAAGGCGCCTCCGATGTTGCGACTGTCCCGGAAGTCCGCGCATGGACCCTGGAGATCCAGCGGGATACTGCGAAGGAAAATACCATTGTTATGGAAGGGCGTGACATCGGGACAGTTGTCTTTCCCGATGCAAAATATAAATTCTTCCTCTCTGCTTCCCCCCTCGCTCGGGCAAAACGCCGTCTTGCGCAGGAAGGTGAAACGTTGAACGGCGCAACACTGGAAAGCGTTGCTGCCGAAATCGCTGCCAGAGATAAACAGGACAGCGAACGGGCAGTCGCCCCTCTGAAGCAGGCGGAGGACGCAATCGCCGTAGATAACAGCGATTGGACGATCGAACAGACGCTGGATTATATCTGCGATCAGATCAAAACGATTGACGCCAACGCGTAAGCGCAGCGCAAAACAGGGCGCAGCCGCGCGGAGCGCTCCGGAAAAATTTTCCGGACGGCTCCGCGCTTCTTTTTTTGCCGCTACCGGCAAAAAAAGAAGCTGCCCGGAATGCTTTTTCTGCATTCCGGGCGGCGGCTGCGCCCTGTTTTGCGCATTTTTATGCTTTTTTTTTGAAAAAAAGTTGTCTTTTTATAGTATAATGCCTTGACAAGCCCTCTGAACTGATGTATGTTGCCAGTGACTATGACTAACTAAAAACAAAATCAAGGTGTAAGAAATGAGACAAAAACTTCTTCTCGTGGCTGCAGTTTTCTTCGGGATTCTGGCGTTTGTATTGTCCTACCAGCAGATCAATGCCGAAAAGGCAAAGATCAACAATATGCGGGAGGAAATCGTAGTGGTGGTATTGAGTGAAGATCTTTCGGCAAGAGAGGAGATCAAAGCGGAACATCTGGCGCCGAAGAAGACCTATCGTTTCAAAGGCGACAAGACAAATGCCTACATCACCTGGAAAGAACGCAATAATGTGATCGGCTGTAAAGTCGCATCTGCCTATACAAAAGGTGAGATCCTCACCTGGCACGCCATCGATACCAGTTCGGAAGAAACCGGACGCACCGGGCTGACGGCGAAGATCGACAACGGAAAAGTTGCAGTGGCTATCCCCGTGGATGCTGTTTCCTCCATGAATGGTCTGGTTCGCCCGAACAACCGGGTGAATGTGATCGGCACGTTTACGAAACCCGGTGGACGCGGTGATAATATTGAGTTGATCACAATGACGCTGATGCAGGATATCCGTGTTCTCGCCTGCGGGGCAGATATGGGATACCAGAATGTCGGTCGTTCCAGCAGCCGCAGCTATGGCACGATGACGCTGGAAGTCACGCCGTTTCAGGCGAAGATCCTGATTTTTGCCCAGCGGAAAGGGCGTCTTTCTCTGATCCTGCACCCGCCTGCCGGTACGAGAGAAAAGAATCTGCAGCAGGTTGAATGGTCCACCATTACCGATCTCAGCTCCGGCGCAAATCAGGGCGCAAATTCAGGTAAGAAATAAGTAACAGAAGTTGAGAGTGACCGATGTTTCAGATCATACTGAAAACTCCAGAATCCCAGGGGCAGAAGATCAATCTGCCGGATGGGACATTTATGGTCGGCGCAGATTCTGGCAATCACCTCTGCCTGAATGCTCCGGGGGTTTCCCGGGTGCATTGCCGCCTGTCTGTTCGCGGAACGAATCTTTATGTGCAGGACTTGAACAGTTCCAACGGTACATTTTGCAATCAGCATCCGGTAAGCAGTCAGGAGCCGATTCCGGTACCGCCGGGTGCGGTCCTGACGATCGGCTCCGTCCAGATCAATGCCATCGGAAGTGGAGAAGCGGCTGCGCCGAAAACGGAACAGAAACAACCTGCAGCTCCCGCGCCGGTTTTGAATGAAGAAGAACGCCGTCTGGCTGCCAGTGTTCAGAAAGCAAAAGCCTCTTCCGAACCGGATTCTGTTCCGGTTCTGGCAGTTTCCGGTATTCCTGCTGCTGCGCGTCCGATCGTGCAGGAGATCAAGAAACAGGCTCATGCAGAACTGTTGAACCGGTTGAACCTGAAGCGTTTAGCTATGGGGGAAGTTACCGAAGAACATCTGGAGGAAAAAGCGAAAAAAGTGATCCATGAGATCCTTATGGATCTTTCGATCCCGCTGCCTGCCGGCGTGACCCGTGAAAAGATCGAAAAGGAACTTTATTACGAAGCAATGGGGCTGGGACCGTTGGAAACGCTGATCGCCATGAATACCATTACGGAAATCATGGTCAATGGTCCGGACCATATCTATGTGGAACATAAAGGTGTGCTGTACCGGACAGATATGGCGTTCGCAGACAACAGTCAGGTGATGGCGGCGATCGAACGGATCGTTTCTCCTTTGGGCAGACGTATTGACGAAAGTTCCCCTATGGTGGACGCCCGATTGAAGGACGGTTCCCGTGTGAATGCGATCATTCCGCCGCTGTCGCTGGTCGGACCTTCCATTACGATCCGTAAATTTTCCAAGGATCCGTTGAAAGTTTCCGACTTGGTATCTTTCGGTTCGATCACGGAAGAAATTGCTGCGTTTCTGGATACCTGTGTGAAATTGCGTAAAAATATTGTAATTTCCGGCGGTACCGGCTCCGGTAAGACGACGCTGCTGAACATCCTGAGCAGTTTTCTGCCCAACCGCGAACGTATCGTCACGATTGAAGACGCCGCCGAATTGCAGTTGCGCCAGGAACACGTTGTCCGTTTGGAATCCCGTCCTCCGAACATTGAAGGGAAAGGGGAAGTTGCGATCCGCGACCTGGTGAAGAACGCCTTGCGTATGCGTCCGGACCGGATCGTCATCGGGGAATGTCGTGGCGGTGAAGCGCTTGATATGCTTCAGGCGATGAACACCGGTCACGATGGATCGTTGACCACGATCCACGCCAATACCCCCCGTGACTGCCTGTCCCGTCTGGAAACGCTGGTTCTGATGGCGGGCTTTGACCTGCCGCTCCGGGCGATCCGGGAACAGATCGCTTCTGCTATTGCCATCATTGTTCAGATCAACCGTGAAAAAGACGGCTCCCGTAAAGTGACTTGCGTCAGTGAGATCACCAAGATGGAAGGCGATATTATCACGATGCAGGACCTGTTTGTCTACAAGCAGACCGGTTGGACGGAAGATGGCAAGATGATCGGTGAACACATCCCGACTGGCAGTATTCCCACGTTTACGGAGGACATCAAGCGGGCAGGGCTGCCCTTTGATATTTCGATCTTCCAGCCGAAGGGAGGTTTCTGATGATGGAGTTTATCAATACTAATATCGTTCTGCTGGCAAGTGTGTCTGCCGGTCTGTGCGTTTTCTTTTCGGCTTATATTATTATTGATTTTATGCTTTTTACCGGCAACCGTTATAAAGAGCGCTTCATTCAGGAAGCGGCTGTGGAAATGGACGATGTGCTTCTGCAGATCCCGCCGGGGAAAGTATTGGATGTCAGCCTTGCCGGTTCGGCTATTGCGGCTTTTATTGTGGTTGGTTTGCTTTGCCTCACCTCTGCGGATCCTTCCTGGACGAAGATCATCTTCCTTGCTCTTCTGACAGTTGTGATCACATTCCCCATGCCGCGACTTTATCTGCGCCATCTGAAAAAACTGCGTCTGCAGAAATTTTCAGACCAGCTGGAAGATGCGCTGCTTGCGATGTCCAGTTCTCTGAAAGCAGGCTTCAGTATCAATCAGGCGATCGAAAGTGTGGCACAGGAGAACCGCAGCCCCATCTCATTTGAATTCAAACTGTTGACCAATGAGATCCGTCTCGGTGTTCCTCTGGAGGAAGCGCTGGAGAATATGAACAAGCGTATGCAGAGTCCGGACCTGGAACTGGTTTCTGTGGCAATCATTACCGCCCGCCAGACCGGTGGTGAACTTACCGGCGTATTGGAGCGGCTTGCTGGCGTGATCCGGGAGCGTGTCCGGATCCAGCAGAAGATCCGGTCTCTTACGGCGCAGGGGCGGATGCAGGCATGGATCATCGGTTTGGTTCCCTTTGCTTTGATGCTGGCGCTTTTCTATATTGCGCCGGATATGATGGATTCGTTCTTTTCCAACTTTATCGGGATCCTGCTTTTGATCGGGGTCATTGTTCTTGACATCTGTGGTTTTCTGATGATCCGCAAGATCACTACGATCGATATTTAAGGAGGTCCGGATGAATTTTGATTTTATTCTTCAACTGATTGCTGCTGTGAGCTGTGGTTTGGCTGTTACAGCGATCCTGCTTCTGTTTTTTGATATTTTCCGCAGCATAGAAGTGGAAAAAACAATCAACGAGGACGAATACCGCCGTGTACCGGTTGTGTTCCGGCTGTTTATGCCGCTGGTACCGAATATGATGACGATCGTTCGCAGCGAATCCATGCAGACGACGGTGCAGAAAGCGGATGAACGCCTTGCCATGGGGGGGTATGATACGGCGATGACCGGAGAACAGTTCGTTGCAGTAAAACTGCTTATGACTTTTTTCGGTGGTTTGCTTTTTATCCTGTTTCTGATCGCAGGAAGAACGATGAGCGGCGTGTTGATGCTGCTCTGTCTGACGCTTTATCCTTCCGCCTGGCTGAAGTCTCTGGTGGCAAAGCGCCATCTGGAGATCCTGAAAGCGCTGCCGAATGTGTTGGACCTGTTGACATTGAGTGTGGAAGCGGGGCGCGACTTTCTGACGGCGCTGCGTGATATTGTGGGACGGCGTCAGCGTGATGCGCTGAATGAAGAATTGCGCCGCACCCTTCACGAGATCCAACTGGGGAAATCGAGGCAGATCGCATTGAAAGAAATGGCGCAGCGTGTGCGTCAGCCGGAATTGACCACGGTTCTGAACTCCATTATTCAGGCGGATGAACTCGGTGTCAGTATCGGGCAGCTGTTGCGTGTGCAGGGAGATCAGTTGCGTGCAAAACGTTTCTCGCTGGCGGAAAAACTGGCGAACGAAGCGCCGGTCAAGATCCTTTTCCCGATTGTTGTCTTTATCTTTCCCTGTGTATTCCTTGTCCTGATGGGACCGCTGGTCGCACAGGCGTTAAAGTCTTTCGGGTCGTAAGTTGTTTTCGGAGAGAAGTATATGATCGTCAATCAGAACAGAAATACCACGATTGCGTGCAAGCCGTTTCATGCGGTCCGCCTTTGGGACCGGACCCGCGGTATGATCGGGCGTGAGTTCGGCGAAGCGTTTGATGCTATGGTATTTTCCGCCTGTAATGCGATCCATACTTTTTTTATGAAGATCCCGCTGGATGTGCTTTTTTTGAACCGGGAAAATACCGTGGTGGCACAGCGCAGCAGTCTGCGCCCGTGGCATCCGTGTGTCTGGTATTTCCGGGCTTGCACGGTGGTGGAACTTCCCGTCGGGACCATCGAAAAGACCGGAACCAGTATCGGGGACCGGCTGTATTTTTCAGCTGACGGAATGAATTGATGAGAATTTAACCATTTGGAGGTTTTTGGTAAGATGAAAATTGTGTTTTTGAATGGAGACGATGCGGGTAAGACCGTAGAACTGACTCCGTCCGGTCTGACCATAGGCAGAGAGACAGATAACCATTTGCAGCTGCCGGTGGGAGGTGTTTCCCGTTATCACGCCCGTATCGAATTTGTGGAAGGCGTTTATATGCTGCGCGACCTGGGCAGTACCAACGGCACAAAGCTCAATGGTATTACCTTGCAGAAAGTCGAGCAGCTGAAAGCAGATGACATCATTGCGATCGGGGAACAGCAGTTCCGCGTTCTGGATCCTGTTCCTGTTGGAGGACGCACGGATAGCAAAATCGGCACCAGTACGGTAAAGATCCCTGCCAATGTCCCCGTTCCGGAACCGGCTGTTCCTCAATTCGTATTCCGGCCGGATTCCGAAATCCAGCCTCCGCCTCCGCCCCCGGTAACGGACAGCTCCGAAACTGCCACGGTCAATATTACTCCCGATCTGGCTGCTGCCGGCAGTGATTTTTTTGCAAAACGTGATGGCGATGGTAATCTCTTCAAAAAAGAGGATGACAAAAAAGAATCCGGCAAAAGCACGCTGCGCGGAAATCTGATTTTTGTGTTGGTGCTGCTGATCATGATTTGCGGCGGGATTCTGCTCTTTCTGAAGCTGAATCCGCAGGATAACAAAGGTAAGAAAAGACAGAATACGGAAAAATCGGTTGTCAATGAGAATGGCGAATTTTTCTTCTTCTACGAAAAGCAGTCGGTGGATAAGAAAACGCAGGGTCTGATCAAGAAAAAAGTGTATTGCAGAAGAGTTGGTGATGAATATAGGATCCGGATGCAGTACAATAACCACAAAGGCAGTCAGCAGGTCAGTATTGATACGGAAGAGAAAGTTCCCGCTGATCTGATCGATGATACTTACCGGGATAAACGGGATATAACCCGGTATTCCGGCGAAAATCATAAAACGCCGTCTTATGTGGGAAATGAACTGGAATGGACCCGTCTGATCATCGGTAACGGAAGAAATATCTCGGATGTGACCGCCACCGGAAACAATGATCCGGTATCCTTCAAGAATGCAGAAGATGAGATCAATATGCTGATCGAGACTTGTACGGTAAACGGTCAGCGGATGCGGGATCCCAACGATACCCGGAAACTGGCGGAAGATGCTTACAAGGAAGCGCACAACTACCTCCGCAGCATTGAAACTGATCCGAAAGCAAAATCTCTTGCTATGCAGAAGTTCCGGGAGGCTGCTGATTTGTATCAGTCTCTGAATTCCCCGGAACATCAGGAAAAATACAATGAATCCTGCGACCGTGCCGATAAGATCCGTATGGAGCTGCAGGATTTCTATAAGCTGGAATATAAGAATGCTCTCGCGGCATATCACCAGAAAAAATTTCAGGAAACGATCCGTATTTGTCAGAAGGTGAAAGCAAGCTTCGAGGAAAATACGGAGCCGTATGAAGAAATGGATCGTCTGGAAAAGAAATGCAACGCTGAGATCAACAAGAAACAGAAGGGTAAAAAATAATGTTGAAACATATTTTGATCTGCACGGTGGCTTGCCTGTTGTTTGTTCTGCCTGCCGCTTGCAAGAAAAAAACGGCAGAACCCGCTAAAGTCGCTCGTACCACATTGACCGTCCGGACAATTCCGGAGGAAGCAATGCTCCTGATCAATGGCAAAATGATTCCTGCCGGGAATGAGATCGAACTGACCGGAGGCAACTATACTGTTCTGGCAGAGTGTGAGGGATATATCCCCGCCTGGAAAAATATTACGATCAAAACCGGCGAAAACAAGCATGAAAGAATTGTGTTGGAAGCAGCAAAAAGCACAGCGCTTTTTACCAGCAGTGAAAGCGGTGTACGCATCACGTTGAAAAAACATGATGGTTCCGTGGAATCCGGTTCTGCTCCCCTCTATATTACGAATCTGCCCGCCGGCGAGTATGCTCTCACGGCAGAAAAACCGGGCTTTACCACCCAGCAGACCTCTTTCAAAGTCAATGGAAAAGGTATGTCTGTCCAGCAGCAGATCCAGTTGGATAACACCATCGGGTATCTGGAACTGAAGCTTTCACCTGCGGATGCCGTTGTTTATATCAATGGGGAAGAAACGGCTTACAACGGCCAGCGGCTGCAGTTGCCGGAAGGTAAATACAGTATCCGCATTGCAAAGAAAGGCTACGCACAGCAGAACGCAGATGTGGAGATCCGGCGCAAAACAACCACTTCCCAGGAATTCGAGCTGCGTCAGAATCCGGCAAAACTTTCGGTTATCGTGACCGGACATCCCGATGCCGTTGTGAAGATCAACGGGCAGGAAGTCAATTCTCCTGAAAAATGGCAGGAAGTTCCTGCAGGCGAGTACAAGATCCAGGTTTCCAAGAAATTTTACGATGAAGTGGAAAAGACCATCAATCTTGATCCGGAACAGGAAGAACAGGTCGTGTTCAATGATTTGACCAGAAATACCGGATCTGTGCGCCTGAAACTGGATCATCCGGGAGTGACCATTTCTCTGGATGGCAAAAAGATTGGTATTTCCCAGCCGGATCCCAATGGCGGCGCAAAAGAGTTTGTGGTCGAAGGGCTGGCTGTCGGTGGAAAGTATAAGCTGACTTTTGAGCATCCCTATCAGTTCAAATCCGTTTCCCGCAATGTCGCGATCAAGAAAGACAACAAAAATGTCGCACTCAAAGTTCCTTTTACCGTTGCAAACGCCACCATCAAGTACAAGAACGGCAGTAACCGTATCAGCGGCAGAGTTTACGTAAAAGAGATCAGTGATACGGAACTGGAAGTGACGATCCCCACGAAATCCGGTGGCGGCGCATATACGGAAAAGATCAAGAGCGAAGAAGTGTTGATCGACTACCTGCCGGAAGTGCAGAGTGATTCCGCATACACGGCTTCTTCTTACGATTTGTTAAATGCGGTTAAAAAGTAAGAAGGAACGGAATGGATGTTCTTCTGGCTGATTGTCCTGCTGAGCGCATTGCTGGCTTTTTCGATCGCTGCAGCCTGTACTTTTCTGGTCGCTGCACGACGGGAAAATCCGGCATTGACAGCGCTTCCCCGGCATAAAATTGCCGGTATGATCCTGGGAACATGGATCATTTTTGCCTGTGTTCCTCATGTGATGCAGCTGTTGGAAGGAAGCATTTTTGCTTCGCCGCTTCTGCTGTACTCCGCTGCAGTTGTCCTGACAGTTCTGATTTGGAAGTATTCAGATTATCATTTTGCCCGCGGGCTGGCGGTTGCATTGATTTATGCTGCGTATCTTATGCTGCGGGAAGGCTATGCTTTGAATCCCCCCTGCTATCCCATCTTTGCAACCCTCTTTTTCCTGACAGGGCTGTTGGGGATCATGATTGGTTCAAAGCCGGTTTGGCTCCGGGATTGGCTGATTGCTGCACAGAGGAAAAAATCGATCCGCCTTGTATCCGGTATCCCCTTTGCCGTCGCTGCTGTTGTTTATGCTGCAGCTCTGATTGTGGTAGTTGTTTTTGCCTGACAGATGAAGGATTTATGATGTTATGATCCCTGAAATAACGGAATCGGAATTGGCTTTTATCCGTGCGTGCAAGCCGGAGAATGAAGCGGAGTTTCTCCGGAAAATGCAAGTCTACGGAGAATTTTTGTATCAAACAAACGAGACCATGAACCTGACCCGGATCCCGGAGGAGGAGTTCTGGACGAAGCATATCTGTGATTCCCTTGCTCTGGCGCTCCGCTATGAAATGCCCCGCAACGGCAGACATCTGAAAATGTGTGATGTGGGCTGCGGGGCAGGGCTGCCTTCGCTGGTTCTGGCGGCGGCGTTCCCCGGTCTCTATGTAACTGCGGTGGACTCCCGTGGAAAAAAAGTCAATTTCGTGGCGGAAGCCGCAGAAAAAATGGGGCTTTCCAACTTGCGTGCGATCCATGGCAGATCCAACGAACTGGCTCGACAGGGCGATTTCCGCCATGCCTTCCGGCTTGTCACTGCAAGAGCTGTCGGCTCTGCGGAAACTTTGATCCGGGAAGCATCCGGGCTGATTGCCGGAAACGGTGCGCTGGTTCTTTACCGTACCCCCGCTCAAGCAGAACCGGAGGCGGAATGGCTCAAATCCCTGAAGAAGCCTTATCCCTTTGAATTGACGGAAACGCTGGATTTGCCGGGCGACCACGGCGAGACCGGGACCCGCCTCTTTCTGGTCATCCGCGGACTTTCCTGAAGTCAGGGGTGAGCATGATCGAATTCCAAAAAATCACGGAGGCGGAGGGGCTTGCCTCAATTCGTGCGATTGCGGATGAGATCTGGCCCGAAACTTTCGCCCCCATCCTTTCCCCGGAGCAGATTGTTTACATGATGGAGATGATGTACGCTCCGCAAGTCATGGCGGATGAACTGGCGCAGGGCTATACCTTTGAGATCGTCCGGGTCGACGGCGAAGATGCAGGCTATCTTGTCTGCTCGCCATATCACGACGATATTATGAAGATCCACAAAGTCTATCTCCGCAGCAGATTTCACGGTCGCGGCGTGGGGCAGGCAATGCTGGATGAAGCGCAGCGGATCGCCCGGTCCTGCGGCTTCAAACGGGTCCGGCTGAATGTGAATAAACAGAACTTCCGTGCAATCAAAGCCTATGAACGGAATGGCTTTACAACGGTTGAATCGGTAAAAAATCCTATTGGAAACGGTTTCTTTATGGATGATTTTGTTATGGAAAAAAGGATAGGAGAGAAAGAATGAAAAAATCACTGATCATTTTGTTTGCAGCGTTTTGCTGTGCCGCCCCGGTCATTTCTGCGGAGAAAGCGGAACTTCCGGTGATGTATGAACAATGCAAGGATAAAACGCCGCAGGAACTGTGGATGCTCGGCAGAATGTATTACAATGGGGAGCCTTCCGCCTTGATCCCGGTCGATCAGCACCAGGCATATCTCTGGTGGAAGATCGCCGCGGAAAAAGGTCATTCCGATGCCATGAACGATCTTGCCGGTTGTTACATTCAAGGGACCGGCGTGGAGAAAAATGCTGCGGAAGGGCTGAAATGGCTGAAAAAAGCGGTTGAACGGAAAAATCTCCGGGCTTGTTCAAATCTTGGCTTGCACTATATGGAAGGCGATATCGTAAAACGGGATCCGGTCGAAGCAGCAAGACTGTGGAAGATCGCTGCCGATGGCGGACACCCCCGGGCTCTTTATAATTTGGGCTGGTGTTATGCGGAGGGCGTGGGTGTGGAACAGAATTCTGCACAGGCATTCAAACTCTGGTTGCAGGCTGCGGAAAAAGGTGAACCTTATGCGATGCTGAATTGTGCCAGATGTTACCGGGATGGAACAGAAACGGAACGGAACATGAAAGAAGCGATCAAATGGTATCGCAAAGCCGCAGAAATGGGGATGCCCCGTGCCATGTTTGAGCTCGCTCAAGTCCTGCTGGCAGAAAAAGAAAATGTGAACGAAAATAAAGAGGAAGCCATCGAATGGCTTACGATCGCTGCGGATGAGGCGGAGATGCCCGATGCTCAAGTCCTTTTGGGAATGTGTCTGACCGTGCCGGGAAGCGACTTGGCTCTTCCCGCGGAAACGATCCGTTTGTTCAATGCAGCTGCCGAGAAAGGACATCCGGTCGCTCAAATCCTTCTGGGGGTTGCGTTGTATGAAGGGGCAGGCATAAAGCAGGACCGGGAAAAAGGTCTTGATCTGATCCGGAAAGCGGCGGATCAAGGCTTACCGGAAGCACAAGCCTATCTGGAAAAAGTGAAAGCCGGTCAGAAGTAAGAAAAAAGAGGCTGTTGCAAAACTGTTTTCCTGTATCTGCTGCGACTGTTCTGATAAATATTTCTTTGAAAACAATCCATGCAGGCGGATTCAGATGCGCTCCGGAGGAGCGCGGGATCACAGCCTATGGGCTTGCCCATAGGTTATGGATTCACCCACGATTTTGCGCTCTGCAGGAGCGCGGGAGCCGTCAGACAATTCCACCGTCTCCGGCACGCCTTCAGCGTGCAAATGGTATGGGATCTCTCTTTGACCTATGGGCAAGCCCATAGGCTATAATCCGGCACGCCTTCAGCGTGCTTTTCGCACCATCATTTATTTTCCTCAAACAGTTGGTTTGAAGAGCAATAAAAACAATGTAAAAAACAGCGAAAGAAGTTATTATTCTTTTCTGCCATGTCTTGTTTTACACTCAAAAAAATAAGAAACGGAGCTGCGCATACTCTCTTTGACAGTTTTGCAACAGCACCCTTTTTGTGCCGTGCGGTTTTACGCTTCTTTTGACCAGACGGTCAGCCGGTCTTCCCGTTGGAAACTGTTTCCGGCGGACATATAGTCGCAGAGCAGCACACCGTTCGCCGTCTTCCAGATCTGGCTGAAGCCTTCTTTCGTTTCCAGACGGACCGGCAGATCAGATGAGACCGGCAAATCACTTTCGCCGTTGTTGAGACGGGAATCCTGTGCCAGCACGATCGGACCAACCTTGAAAGCGATCCTGCCGCTTCCGCCCGGATCTTTCTGCAGCTGCGGCGTGAGGTCGAAGGAAAGTTCGATCGTGTCGCCGTTTTTCCACTCCCGTTCCAGCGTCAGATACGTTCCCGGTGTTGCGGGGCAGGGGATGCCGTTGATTTTGGCTGCAACATCGCTTTTCTGCCACGCGGGGATCCGTACGTTCAGTGTGAATGTTTCCGGTGCGGAGAGCGCAAGGGAAAGTTTTACATCGCCATTCAGCGGATAGCCGCCGGTAATAACCAGCTTTGCCGCCTGTTCCGACGGTGTCCGGAAGGTGATTTCCATATCTTCAAACAGGTTCACATTCAAGCCCTTATCGTTCCGGATCGCAGTGCAGGGCAGAGCCATGGCGAGTCCTTCCGGACCTTGTGCTTTGCAGCAGTCGTTGCCATCGTACGGCGTTTTGAAGATCAGACCGATCTGATCCGGCGCGGGGATCTTGCACGCCCATTCGCCGCCGGTGAAATCGGGATTGCGATGGGTGAAATTGGAGCCGTCCGGCATCATGGCGCCCAGAATTCCGTTGTAAAGACTGCATTCGATCTCATCGGCAATCGTGGGATCTTCTGTCAGGCGCAGGATCGTGTAGCAATACTGGATCCAGGTGGTGGTGACGCAGGTTTCCCCGTGTGCGCCGAATTCATCTGTACACTGGTTGAACTTGCCGTCATACCAGAATTCGCCCACAACGTCCCGCAGTCCGCCGATACCGGTGATGTAGATCTCCCGGTCACGGACCATCTCATAAAATTTCACAGCCGCCTTGAAATAGCGTTCATCACCCACTTCCCGGTAAAGTTCTGCCAGACCGAGAAAACAGGACATCATTTCGTACGCCTTACCGTTCCCGATGTCTTTGGGGAATGTTCCGGCGATAGCGGCATCGTAGATCTTGTGGACTTCAGAGCAACCGGTATCGGCGATCCATTTTGCGTAGTTCAGATATTTTTCATCCTGCGTATAGCGATAAAGTTTCACGATCACAAAGAGAATGGATGCAGGCGCAAGACCGCCGTGCTGACCGCTTTTCAGAATGGAGTTGGCGTCCGGTCCCACCTGTGTCATCAGGTGATCCACCAGTTTTTTGCAGACTTCAAGGATGGCGGGATCCTGCTCTGCCAGTTCGTAGTAACGGATCAACCCGGCAAGGATGTACTTCCTGCCCCAAACATCCCAGCCGCCCAGCTGTCGTTCCGCCGGATAAGAGCTGATACAGCCGTCTGCGGTTTGAGTGGTGATGATGTCCTGCACCGTGGCTCGGATCTTCTTCAGCAGTTCTTCATCTCCGGTGGCTTTCCATGCAAGGATTGCAGAGCGGACAACTTTTCCCCAGAATTCGCACCGCCAGCCGTTATCCGCTTCATTCCGGAACCGGAACGGATCGGCAAGCATGGTGTAATTTGCCGCATTGAGACGGGTGGCAACGGTTTTGCGGAGACCGTCACCGAGCAGTCCTTTGAAACGGATCGAATCGACAGAAACAAGAGACATTTTTTTCATATTGACCTTCCCATAGCAAAAATGGCGGTGCCGGCGGGAATCGAACCCACGGCCTGTTCTTTAGGAGAGAACCGCTCTATCCTACTGAGCTACGGCACCGCACAAAATAACAAGTTTTTTTGTTTTTGAGTTTGAAAACATCTAAATATGCACTATTTTTAGAAAAAATCAAGTTCAATTTGTGAAAAATCAGGAAGAAACAGGAAGAAAATGGATCACGGACTCTGGCAATATCTCTGCAAGCGGCTGCTACTTTGCCTGATCACATTGCTGGTCATCCTCTTTTCCTGCTATCTGCTCATGCGTCTTGCTCCCGGCAATGCTGCAAAAAGTTCCGTGCTGGACAGTTCCGGCGGCGCGGGGATGGTTGCAAGTGACCGTGCCAGTCTGGAACGGAGCAAAGTGCTGGAGGAAAAGCTGCATCTGGATAAACCGTTGATTGTCGGCTTCGGAATCTGGCTTTCCGATGCGTTGCGGGGGGATTTCGGCTCCAGCGTGGAGTTTGAAAAAGGAAGACCGGTCACCGAACTGATTATGGAGCGTCTGCCGGTGACTGTGAAATTGAATTTCTTTGCCATCCTTCTGACTTATCTGCTGGCTATCCCGCTGGGGATCCTCACGGCTGTCTCGCCCAGTCAGAAACTGGATCGGACCGTGACGGTTTCCCTGCTGTTTCTCTATGCGCTGCCTGTTCTGTTCACTGCTCTGCTGCTGCGTGCCTTCTTCTGCAAAGGCGGTATGTTCCCGGTCTTTCCGCTTACCGGTCTCACGCCTACGATCCAGCCCGGCACCTCCACCTGGCAGATCCTGGGGCAGACTGCTCTCCATTATGTGCTGCCGGTATTGTGTTTGAGTTACGGCGGTTTCGCTGTGATCGCCCGTTATACCCGTGCCGGTATGCTGGATGTGATCCGGCAGGAATATATCCGTACCGCCCGTGCCAAAGGGGTGCCGGAGGGAACGGTGATCATGCGTCATGCGTTTCGCAATACATTGATCATCATGATCACGCTTTTTGCCGGGATCCTGCCCGGTCTGGTGGGCGGCAGTATTATGATCGAATACATCTTTGACATCCCCGGCATGGGGACTCTTTCCATGGCGGCACTGAACAGCCGGGATCTGCCGCTGGTCATGGGACTTTTTGCCTTTACCGGATTCCTGACGCTGGCGGGGATCCTGATCGCTGACATCCTGTATGTGATCGCCGATCCCCGGATCACTTTCCGCAGCAGAACAACTTGAGAAAAATATAAGGAGAAAAGATTATGGCAAAAAATGTTTTGATCATTGGCGGCAGCCCGCGGATCGGCGGTAACTCGGACATCCTTTGCGACCAGTTTGCAAAAGGTGCGATCGAAGCTGGAAATCAGGTGGAAAAAATCTCTCTTGCCGGTAAAAAGATCGGTTTCTGCACGGCGTGTTATACCTGTGAAAAGACCGGCGCCTGTCCTCAAAAAGATGATGCCGCAGCCATTATTGAAAAAATGCTCGCTGCTGATGTGATTGTGTTGGCAACTCCGGTTTATTTTTACACCATGTCCGCTCAGCTCAAGGCGCTGATCGATCGCTCCGTTATGGTCTATCCCCGCATCGAAAAGAAAGATTTTTACTACATCATGACGATGGCGGATACGGAAACAGAAAACTTCCGTGGAACCATTGAGGCGTTGCGCGGTTTTGTGCTGTGTTGTGAAGAATCGCAGGAAAAGGGTATGATCTGTGCGGAAGGCGTGTATCAGAAAGGCGAAGTTCTGGAACATACAGCTATGACACAGGCGTACGAAATGGGAAAAAACGCTTAACGCTTAAACCCCGGTCCCGTCGAAAGACGGAATAAAATCCTTGCTGGCGGAATCCTCATCCTGTACAAAGCCGTCCTCGATTCCGGAATCGAACAGATGATCTTCCACGGCTTGATATTCTTCATCTGTGACTTTCCGGTTCAATTCCGGGTATTCCTCCGCTTTTCCGTGAGGAATATACTGGCGCATCAGGCTGAACAGCACATCGCCCGGATCAAAGGTCTCTGCAACCCAGTCGATGACCCGTTTCGTATTTTCCACCTGACCCGGCAGCAGCAGATGGCGGATGATGATCCCCCGTTCCATCAGCCCCGTTTCTTCATCGATCCGGTAACGCCCGGTCTGACGGAACATTTCCCGGATCGCACGGGTTGCCGCCGCAAAGTAACCGGGGGCATTGGAGTAACGGATCGCCAGAGAATCGTCACTGTATTTCAAGTCCGGAAGATAGATCTGCACTTTCCCGTCCAGCCGCTTCAGATTTTCCACATCCTCATAGCCGTTGGTATTGTAGACCACCGGGACCGGCAGCGGATCTTCCAGTGAGGCAAGGACCGCATCTGTGTAGTGGGTGGGCGTTACAAGATTGATGTTGTGCGCCCCTTGTGCAATGAGTTCGGAGTAGATCTCCTTCAAGCGGGGCAGGGTGATCTCCTGACCGGATCCGCCGGTACTGATTTCGTAGTTCTGGCAGTAGACACAACGCAGATTGCAGCCGGAAAAAAAGACAGTGCCGGACCCTTTCGTTCCACTGATACAGGGTTCTTCCCAGAAATGCAGACCGGCACGGGCGATCCGGATCGTCTCCGTCATCCCGCAGAATCCGGCGTGTTTACTCCGGTCGATCCCGCAACGGCGGGCACAGAAATTGCAGATACTCATGCGTTGTCTCCCAGACCGCGGAGCAGGGCAAGGGCTTTTTCCTCATCCTTTTCCACAATAACGCCTTCCATATAGCACATCCCCAGATGATAACGGGCGGTACGGCAATTCAGATCGACCATCTTTTCCAGAAAATGGATTGCCGCCATTTCGTCCCGCTGCATATGAAACTGGAGCAGTGCAAAAAGGGCATCATCGTCGGTAACAGCCACGGGGATCAGTACATCTTCATATCCTTTCACACGATCGGGAACCGCTTTGCAGACCTGTTTCAACAGATCCAGCACCGTGGCGTTTCCGTTGCTGACCGCATCCCTGACAAGGGCGATACCTGCTATGTTTTCCGGCGCTTCTGTGAGATAATATTTCGCCAGCATGGCAAGAGCCGTAGTATTTCCGGCATCTTTTGCACGGGTGATAAGTGCCAGACCTTTCTCCCGGTCTTCTGCCACCCCATCCCCGAAAAGATAACAGATCCCCAGCTCAAAAATCGCCTCGGTATGTCCGAGATCTGCCGCCTGCTGATAACAGCCTGCCGCCGTAGTGAAATCGTTTTGCTCTGCTGCTTTCAAGCCTTGTGCAAAAAGTTCTTCTGCTGTATATTCTGCCATGATCGCTCCTGTTACGCTTCTGTTGACTTCATAAAATACCGCATTTTCAGAAAAATGCAAACATTTGCCGTGAAAAATAGACCGAAAACGCTCTCTGATGTTGCAATATGTGTTTATAAGTAGTATATTATATCTCTTTAACAGAAATCAGGATAAAAACAGGATAAAAGTGAAACGTGTTCAAGAAACTTAAAAGCGGGATCAATTCCCTTTTCAATGGTATAAAAAATGTATTCCACTCCGAACCGGAACAAGCTCCGCAGCCGGAGAAGACGCAAAAAAAATCCAAGCCCTCCGATAAAAAACGGAATAAACGAAAACCGAAGACCGATGCCGATGGCAAGCCTTTTGTCCGGTATGCAGATCGCCGTCCGAACGGGAAGGAAAAACCTGCAGAACAGCCCCGACCGCGGAGAAAAAGTCCTGTTGCCGGAAAAGTGATTCCCCCGCTTCCGGAGCTTCACCCCGTACCGGAGGAAGAAGGCAAACTGCGTTTCTGCGATCTGGATCTGGAAAAAGAGATCATGGCGGTAACGCAGGATCTGGGATTCAAATATTGTACCGAGATCCAGGCGAAATGTCTGCCCTATGCCATTGCGGGGAATGACCTCGCTGCAAAGGCGCAGACCGGTACCGGAAAAACGGCTGCGTTCCTCGCTTCCACAATGACACGGCTCCTGCGTAATCCCCTGCCGGATGAGTCACGCAAGCCCGGTGCCTGCCGGGTATTGGTCCTCGCTCCCACACGCGAATTGGCGATCCAGATTCAGAAAGATGCGGAAAATCTGGGAAAATATACCAGACTCAACAATATGGTCATCTTCGGCGGAATGGATCACAAAGGTCAGCGGGATGATCTCCTGCAGGATCAGGTGGACATTCTGGCTGGAACGCCCGGAAGGATCATTGACTATTCCCGCAGCGGCGATCTGGATCTCTCCCGTACCGAAATTCTCGTGATCGACGAAGCAGACCGGATGCTGGATATGGGCTTTATCCCGGATGTACGCCGCATCGTTGCCCAGCTGCCCCCTGCAGGAAAGCGTCAGACGATGCTCTTCAGCGCAACGCTGGATCCCTCCGTCCTCCGGTTGGTGGACAGCTGGCTGGTGAATCCGGTCAATGTGGAGTCCGAGCCGGAACATATGGTCACTGAACTGATCGAACAGCGTTTCTACGCCGTTACCAGTGATCAGAAACTGGCAATGCTCCTTTCTGTGATCAGACAGGAAGATCCCAAACGTATGCTGGTCTTCGGCAACCGGAAGGATCACAACCGCACCCTCGTCCAGAAGCTCTATTCCTACGGAGTGGATGCCGAACTCCTTTCCGGCGATGTGGCGCAGGAAAAACGCCTCAAGATCCTGGAAAAATTCCGCTCCGGAGAAGTGAAAGTGCTGGTAGCAACGGACGTCGCCGCACGGGGCATCCATGTGGATGGCGTCACTCATGTGGTCAATTACGATCTGCCCGAACAGCCCGATGATTACGTTCACCGGATCGGAAGAACCGGCAGAGCCGGTGCAAAAGGCGTCAGTATCAGTTTCGTTTGTGAATATGGTGCTTATGTTTTGCCGGATCTGGAACAATATACCAAAGAAACGATCCATACCGAACTGCCGGAGGAATCCATGGTGATCCTGCCGGAAAAAGTCCGCAGCGAAAAGAAAGATCTCCCTGCCGCAGCTCCTCATCACCACGGTGGCGGCGGAGGTCGCCGTTACGGTGGCAGCAGGAGACGCTGATCATGGAACAGAAAAGGTCCCTGCCGAAGATTGTTCTTGTTCTCGATCGCTTGAGAAGTGCCCACAATGTGGGGAATATTTTCCGGATCGCCGAGGCGATTGGTGCCGCAGAGATCATCTGTTGCGGTTATACGCCCGCCCCGCCTCATCCCAAGCTGGAGAAAACCGCTATGGGGGCGGATCAGATGGTTCCGTGCCGCACATTTGCCACATCGCAGGAGGCGGTCAAGGCTCTCCGGGCGGAAGGCTTTGCTCAAGTTATTGCCGCTGAACCGGGACCCGATTCCCCCGATGCCTGGGAGGTGGACTATCAGTTTCCCCTTGCCATCGTTTTCGGTAATGAAGCTCTCGGCGTGGAAGAAAATACGTTGAAGGAAGTTGATTTTTGTGTCGGACTGCCTATGCTTGGCGAGAAGGCTTCCATCAATGTGGGGAACAGCTGCGCAGCAATCGTTTATGCTGTCGCGGCAAATTGCAAAAAAAGAGGATTGATCTGAACAATGGAGAAAACGGAAAAGAGTGTGCCGCAACCCCCTTTCCCTGCGCTTGATGAGCTGTCCCTGCTCCCCTTGAAGATATCCAATGTGCCGCTGCATCTGCTGATTGCTGCTCTGATCGGAGTGTGTTCTGCGGTCCCCGTCGTTGTAATGGTCTGGGGGGTGGGTGTGGAAAATTGTTCTTCGGCTCCGGTCCTTTTTACAGCTTTTCTTGCCATTCTGATCCAGCACGCATTGAGCCGGTTTGCTTTCCCGGACTATCTGGAAAAAAATCTTTCCTATGGCGTGGCAACTTTGCTGTTGATCGGGCAGGTGCTGGCGGCTTATCTTTTCTTCCTGAATACAGCCTTTTTCGGTTCGACAGCATTCGTTACGGCGGTGTTGATCCTGATCCCCGTCTGGGGCAGGATCGCTATGGCCTGGCAGTTGAGAAAACCAAACGCCTGGTTCTATACTGTTCTGGTATTACTTGCCGGATTTTACATCTTCAGCCGTTTTGAACCGGCATTGATTGGTTTGCCCCTGGAGGAATTCTGGGGCAGAGCCGGATTCGCTGCGTTTCCCGGCGATTTTGCCTGCGCGCTCAAGGTGATGCTCCTGCCTGTCGCTTTCCTGATCCTGACAATTATGTGCTGCAGATATGCTCTCTGCCGGATGAAAGATCCCGTCTGTGCTGCAATGTTGACAGAGCAGTGCGCAGAATTGGCGACCTGGTTTTCCTTCCTTATTGTCGCCAAAAAATTAAATTTCTTCTTTTAAGCTGAACTCTGATAAATAACAGGCAGCCATCCGCCTGTCTGTTCCATCGCTTCCCGGTGATCCCTGTTTTCTGCCCGTAACATTCCGTCACCGGGAAACTACACAAGAACGCAGCCATCCCACCGGAAAAATGGTACAAAAAAAACGGAGAAGACATTGCTGTCTTCCCCGTTGGTACACTGCGTTCTGCAGTTCTCGATTCGCTGATTAGCGCTTGGAGAACTGGAAGCGCTTTCTTGCACCGGGCTGACCGGATTTTTTGCGTTCTTTCTCGCGGGCATCGCGAGTCAGCATTCCGCAATCCTTCAGGACGGGCTTGAAGTCTTCGTTTTCTTTGACCAGGGAGCGGGCGATACCGTGACGGAGTGCGCCAGCCTGACCGGCTTTGCCGCCGCCCTTGATGTTGGCGGAAATATCAAAAGCCGTTTCGGAGTTACAGACCTTCAGCGGCTGCATAATGTAACCGCGGAGTGCTTCCGTTTCAAAGTATTTTTCAAATGCAACGCCGTTGACAGTGATTTTGCCGGAGCCGGCAACCATACGGACACTTGCAGCAGCAGTTTTACGACGACCGGTAGATGTGATTTCCATGGTGTCTTACTCCATTATTTCACGAGTTCGGGGTTCTGGGCGGTGTGCGGATGTTCAGCACCGGCGTACACTTTCAGCTTGCGGTACTGAGCTCTGCCGAGACGACCGTGGGGAAGCATACCCCAGACAGCATCACGGATCAGTTTGTCCGGATGTTTCGCGCGGACTTCTTCCGCTCTCGCGTGCTTCAGACCACTGCGGTAGCCGGAGAAGGAGTCGTAGATCTTCCCGATTTCTTTGTTGCCGGTCAGGAGAACTTTTTCCGCATTGATCACGATCACGATCGCGCCGGTATCAACATGCGGGGTGTAGGTCGGCTGATCTTTGCCGCGGAGCGCATTTGCGATCTTCACAGCAAGACGTCCCAGCGGAACGTTGGCGGCGTCGAACACAACGTGCTTGCGGACGAATTCGCCTCTTTTTGCCAGATAAGTTTTCATCTTTGGATTACTCCGTAAGTTTTTGTTCTTTCATTCATACTCAAATGTGGGATCTCCTGCCTGACTGCCAGATCAAACATGTCTTCCCGGCGCCTGTTACACATCGGGTTTTGTAACAGAGAACCCTATAAAATACATCAACTTTCCAATTTTTCAAGTAAATAATTGAAAAAAAAGACTTTTTTTCTAAAAAAATAAGCCCCGGATGACCGGGGCACTCTGTCTTTCGCTGGCAGATCGATTATTTTGCTTCCGCCTTCTTCTGTTCCAGAGGCAGATACACGGATTCCTGACTGATCACTTTCCACTTGTCAGCTTTCTTTTCAAAGTAGAAGGTTGTCCGCTCCCACTGATTACCGCTTACGGAAATGGCAATTACGACCGCATGGTTGCCTTCTTCCTTAAATGCTTCAAACTTCAAGGTTTTCAGGCGCAGTTCGCTTTCTGCTTTCATTTGCGCATACATCTTTTGAGTGATCCCGGCACAGACCATCTTCTGCTGCTCGGCTGTCATTGCCTTGATCCTTGCTTCATTGTCTGCAGAAAGTTCTTTCTTCTGAACGGTTGAAACCGCCTTGGCAAAAGCAAGCAGATCGCCTTTTTTCAACGCATCCAGCATCGCAATGGAGGGGGCAAACACATCTTTGGCAATACGGACACTGCCCGGTTTGATGATTTCTGCATCGTCAGCGTACATAACAAGCAGAGCATCCATACTCATTTCTTTGCCCACGGTGAAGGCGCCTTTGATCATGTTCTGCAGATCGTCCTGCGTTCCTGCAGAGAGTGTGGTTCCGGTGAACAGCGCTGCGGCTGCGAGCATCGTGCGGAATAAATTTTTCATAACGGTCTCCTTTGTTGTTAACTGGTTTTATCATTGACTATACAACGGGTTACGGAAAAATCAAGCGCTGAACGGGAAAAATGAAAGAAAATCGATATTTTTTTAAAAGAGGTAATTTCAAAATAAAAAATTAAAATTACTTGAAAAAAGTCAGCTGAAAGTTCATTTTACGCCAGACGAAAGGAGTAACATGAACAATCAACTGAATCATTACATTAGCATCGAACCGG
>SUVR01000008.1 GCA_015061915.1 Lentisphaerota bacterium
GTATCCTGTGACGAAAGTTTACGATGGCAATACAACAGCGACGTCTGCAGGCGGTGTGCTCTCCGGTATGGTCGGCTCTGAACAGCTGACCTTCACAGCGACGGACGGCGTCTACAACAGCAAGAATGTGCTTGAAGCCACAACAGCCTCGTTCCTTGTCACCCTCGGCGACGGAGCGAACGGCGGTCTTGCCTCGAACTACTATGTGGAAAATGTGAACGCCTCCAACAAGGTTGAAGTTGCCGGAACGATTACGGTCGCCTCCGTTGTGATCGATACCGGCGCTCTGACCAGGGAATACGATGGCACGACGACCTATCAGGATATTACCTCCACGGTCAACGGTGTGAACGGCGAAGTTCTGGGCTACACGCTGAGTGGCGGTCACTTCTACGCTGCGGACGGCGTGACCAAGACTGCCAACGTGCTGGAAGCCAAGACGGTCCGCTTTGACAATGCAGTTCTGAACGACAACAACGGCGCACTCGCCAGCAACTATAAGATCACCGGCGTGCTGGATGCTCAGAACCGTGTGATGTCCAGCGGTACGATTACTGCGAAAGCGATCGAAATCAGCGCAAATGATGTCAGCGGAATTATTTACGGCAACAGTTATACGCTGACTCATACGGACCCGACGGGCGATCTGATCAGCGGCGATCAGTTCAGCGGTCTGGAACTGTTTGTTGACTCCACCGACCGGAACTCCACGAACACGGCGTTCAATGTCGGCAAGCACACGATCAGCTTCAAGGATGGCTGGAAGATCATCGACAGCGCAGATGGCAATGCAGATGTGACTGGCAACTATATTGTTACGCTGAATGATGCGACCCTTGAGATCATCAAGGCGACGATCACGATCAACAGTGTTGTTGTGGATGACAAGATTTACGATGGCAATGCCAACGCCAATGTCTCGGATTATCAGTGGTCTGCCAATACAGCGCCGCTGAAAGCCGGAACGGACGACACCCTGAGCGTTGATGTCCAGAGTGCGCTGTTCTCCGACAAGAACGCAGCCGATGACAAAGATGTTACAGTCACCTTCAAGCTGACCGGTGCCGATGCTGAAAACTATCAGTTTGATACAACCAATCCCTGGACCACCACCGCCACGATCGAGAAGAAAGTGCTGACCGTGACTGCGCTCCAGCCGGATGCACAGGTCTTCGGAAAAGTGACGGAAAGCAATCTTGCCGGATTCCTGAAGTACAATGTGACCGGCTTCGTGACCGGGGAGGAAGCGATTGCTGCAGTCAGCGGCGATCTTTCCATCACGAACGGCGAATACTGGGATAACGGCGGCGTCAAGTATCTGAATGCCGGAAGCTATGCTGTGACAGCAGCCAACGGCGCATTGACCAGCAAGTCGGCGAACTATACGATCGACTTCCAGCCCAACAATGCTGTTCTGACCGTGACGAAAGCCGGTGTTGCGGTGATCGTGGATGCCGAAAAGATCTATGATGCCTCGAAGATTTACGATCCTGCCAGCGGTAATCACAACTTTACGCTGGTCAGCGATGCTTCCGGAACACTCGGCGCTGTTCTGGCTCCCACCTCTCACTTTACGCTGGACAGCTTCACCTTCAGTTCGGATCAGGTAGGCAATTATTCCAGCACAAAGGATGCCACCACCGGCAGCGTTTCCTTCAATGCACCTTATCTGGCAAAGAACTATGACCTTTCTGTTGTCTACAACGGTGAAATCACTCCCCGCGCTCTGACTGTGAATGCAGGTAACTATGCCACGGTTTACAATGGTGCGGATCAGACATTCACGACTGCCGAATCCACCAATGATCTCGGTCAAAAAGTGAGTGTGACGAAGTCGGTCACCGGCAAACACGCAGGGACCTACCTCTATGATCTTTCCGAGGCGGATATCCAGATCCGCGACGTCAACGGAAATCTGGTCGACCTCAAGAACTTCGACCTTACGATCAATGACGGACAACTGGTCATCGACAAAGCAGATGTTGTGATCACCGGTGTTGACCAGACGATGATCTATGGTAACACGCAGCCTGCATTGACTTACACCTTCACGATCGAAGGGAAGGCGGAAACAGCGCTTTATGACGCTGCAAATGAAAGTTTTGTCGGTGAACTGGCGCTGGTGAATCCGCAGTTCAGCACATCCGGCAATCTGAAAGCGGGTGTCTGGCAGATCGGTCAGGGTACGCTGTATTCCATCAAAGACCTGAACGCAGCCAACGGCGGCAACTACCGTGTTTCGTACACGCCCGGTGCAACACTTACGGTCGAACAGCGGGAGATCACACTTGATTCCGTGGATGCCGTTGACCGGATCTATGACGGCACGGATTCTGCTGAACTTGGTGCATATACACTCGGCAATACCGTGGACCGGGATCTTCTTCAGATCACGGCAGGAAACGGAGCGTTCAACAGCAAACACGCCACGGCAAACGGCGGTGCGACCTCAGCGGTCTTCAGCGGGATCGTTCTCGGCGGAGCCGATGCGGAAAATTATCTGCTTGTGGACTCGAATGGAAATGCGGTCACAGCTGCGACCGAATACACCGATTCCAATGCACAGATCAGCCGCAGAGACATCAAGGTCTGGATCGATGATGCCGAAAAGATCTACGGTTCTGCGGATCCCGTGTTCCAGTGGGTTGCCGATGGCCTTTGCACGGCGGTCAATGAAACGGTTACAGACATTACCCGCCAGCCCGGTGAAAATGCCGGAGATTATGCGATCGACCAGTTCCTGATCCGGGATGCAGCCAATGCAGATGTGACTGGAAACTATAATGTTGTGCAGTTCCGCCCCGGTACTCTCACGATCCGTCCGGCAGAGATCCCGGTCACATCCTTTACCGTTTCCGGTCTGGAAAAGATCTATGATGGTGATGCCTTTGTGGAAGATACAGCCACTCTTACGTTCACCTTCGATAACACCCTGACCGGTAAGACGGAAAGCGTTGTTGTCAACTGGACGCAAGGGATGTTTGACAGCAAGAATGTCGGAGAGGAAACCAGTGTCACCTTTACCGGCTTGAGCAGTCCGGATGGCAATTTTGTTCTTTCCGATACGGAAGTTACCTTCCAGGTGACGGATATGATCTCGCCGCTGATGCTGACGCATAATGTTACCGCTTCAGTCGAAAAGGTGTACGACGGTACCGTGAGCGTTGCGGTCTCCGGCGGCTTGACCAATGTGATCGGCTCCGATGATGTGACATTGAACGTTGAATATGTGTACAACAGTGCCAATGTGGCAGAAGCGGACAAGATCATCAATACGCAGTGGTCGATCAGTGGAACCGATGCAAAGAATTATATTCTGCCGGTGCCCGCTCCCATGGATGGCGCAGCTGCCGTGATCACTGCAAAGCCGGTGGCGACCGAGTGGCAGACCGATCCGGTCTACTACTATCGGAACGAAGACCAGAGCGATACAGTTTCTGCCTGGTACACCGATATTTACGGCAACCGTGTGGAACTGGTGATCAACTGGCACGGGAAGGTGTTTGATCTGCCCGGCGAGTACGCCGTTACAGCGGAAAACAGCGATCCGAACTACAAATTGACCGGGAATGAAAAAGTCCTGGTGATGAACACAGTGGGTGTTTCCAATGTTACGAACTACAACGAAGGACTGAACCCCAACTTCTCCGTTGTGGTATCCGATATGCTGAACAGTTATCTGGCAAGCGGAAAAAATACGTATGCCGACGATGGCTGCTACTCCTGCATGGGATACACCTGCATGATCTCCCGCCTCTTCCTCTTCCGGGAAACGCTCCGCATTGAAACGGAACCGGTAACGCTGGACCCGCTGGAATTCAAACCCTTTACCAGCGATGATGTTACCCGTGAGATGGCTCCCGGCGTGGCTGCCGGTGCGCATCGTCCGGAAGGTCTGTACCTCGGCGAAGAGCTGTTCCTGCGCGATTCCAACCTGAACCGCAGCTGCAACGATACGCTGATCAATATTCAGCCGGAGATGGATACGGATGCCAACCGTCTGTATATTGAATCTGACCTGGTGAACAGTGATCTTACCGTGAAGAAAGTGTCGCTGGTATGCCCGGAAAGCGTGTTTGAAGAAGACGCGGTCGAGGCGTTGGATGATGTGCCGGAAGTGCAGCTGGTTTGCCCTGTTGCAGATACGGCGCCGGTCTGTAAAGAAGAATATGAAGATCTGCTGGATGAATTCCTGAATTCCCCACTCCTTCAGTTTTCCTGAAAAGAACAGGGATCCGGGAAATTCCCGGATCCCGGATCATGCTGTATCACAACGTCTGACAGCACAAAATAACCGGGACTGTTGCAAAACCTCAAAAAGGTCGGCAGCGGTCCCGGTTCTTGTTTTGGAAACGCTTTGTTCTCAATAAGGAGAGATGGCGAAGACGCTGAAAAGAACAATCCCCAAAAGGTGCCCTGTTCCTTGCACTCTGAGGCGCACGGGAACCGTTAGACATTTACACCGCCTCCTGTACGCCTTCAGCGTGCATCCGGAAGAGACTCAGGGAGAAATATAAAAAAATTCCGGGCGGCATAAGGCTGTACGCGCCAGCCCGTTCGCCCGGAAAAATATTGATCCGTGCACTCAGCGGAATGAAAGCTGCATTTCCCGGTAGATGGATCCGTCTTTCAATGTCCGCACAGAGAGTATCCCGTTATCCCAGATCCCGTATGTGGGCAGATTTTCCTGCTTGGGGATGGCGATGGAGCCGGGGTTGAAGATGATCAATCCGTTCTTCTGCTCCAGTACGGGAATATGGGTGTGTCCGTGAGCAAGGATCGTTCCATCCGTTACCGGCGGCACATTCCCCCCGTTCCAGATATGACCGTGCGTCAGGAAGAAACGCTGACCGTCCGCCCAGACGGTCGAGTAGTCACTCATGATGGGATATTCCAGCATCATCTGATCCACTTCGCTGTCGCAGTTGCCCCGGACAGCAATGATCTTTTTCTTGTAGATATTCAGCATTTCTGCTGCTTTTTTGGCATCATACATTCCGGGCAGGGCGTTCCGGGGACCGTGATACAGGGCATCGCCGAGCATCACGATCAGATCCGGTTTTTCGGCGGCGATCCGCAGCGTCAGGTTGCCGAGCGCCTCCGTGGAACCATGTGAATCGGAGAAGAACAGGATCTTCATACGCTGATCGCTTCGGTTTCTGCGGCGGTTTTATCTTTCAGCCGTTCGAGGGCGGGGCGGACAACATCCGTCAGGTAGTCCGTCACCTGTCCGGACGCTCTGCCGGTGAAGGATTCGGGCTTGAGGATCTCATCCAGTTTACCAGCCACGGAGGCGAAGAGCGGATCGGTCTTGAGCCGTTCGATCAGGTCATTTCTGCCGCCTTCCGCCTTGACCACGCGGGCTGCAGCCTGGGAGTGGACGCGGATCGCTTCGTGGATGTCCTGACGGTCGCCACCGGCTTTGACCGCTTCCATAATGATATTTTCCGTCGCCATGAAGGGCAGTTCGGACATGATCCGGGCGTGGATGACTTTCGGGTAAACCTGCATCCCGTCCGTGATGTTCGCCAGCAGGGAGAGGATCACGTCTGCTGCCAGGAACGCTTCCGGCAGGGTGATGCGGCGGTTTGCGGAGTCGTCAAGAGTCCGTTCAAACCACTGGACTGCGTGGGTCTGTGCGCAGTTCTGGGGCAGGTTCATGAGGTAACGGGCGAGGGAGCAGACCCGTTCCGAGCGCATGGGGTTCCGTTTGTACGCCATGGCGCTGGAGCCGACCTGGGATTTTTCAAACGGTTCTTCCACTTCCTTCAGGTTGGCGAGGAGGCGGATGTCGTTTGCCATTTTGTATGCACTCTGTGCAATGCCGGAGAGAACGGTCAGCACATAGTAGTCCACTTTGCGGCTGTAAGTCTGACCGCTCAGATAGACCGGATTGGTGAAGCCCATCTTGGCGCTGACCACTTTATCCAGCGTACGGACTTTTTCCGTATCGCCGTTGAAAAGTTCCATGAAGCTCGCCTGCGTGCCGGTGGTACCTTTGACGCCGCGGAAGGGGATATTTTCGATTTCGGCTTCCACCCGTGCAAGGTCAAACATGAAGTCCTGCAGGTAGAGCCCGAAACGCTTGCCGACCGTCGTCAGCTGTGCGGGCTGATAATGAGTGAAGCCCAGCGTGGGCATATCTTTGTATTCATCGCAGAAATTTGCGAGGATGCTGATGACCTTGAGCAGTTTGGAAAGGATGATCTTGAGACCATCCCGCATCTGGATCAGTTCGGTGTTATCCGTCACGAAACAGCTGGTGGCACCCAGATGGATGATCGGTTTTGCTGCGGGACATTGTGCGCCGAACACATGGATGTGGCTCATCACATCGTGACGCAGTTTTGCTTCTTCCGCCTTGGCTGCTTCAAAGTCAATATCGTCCAGATGAGCCTTCATTTCTGCGATCTGTTCATCGGTGATGGCAAGCCCCAATTCCTTTTCGGATTCCGCCAGAGCGACCCAGAGTCTGCGCCAGGTGGAGTGTTTTTTCTGGGGAGACCAGTTGTAGCTCATTTCCTTGCTGGCATAACGCCCTGTCAGCGGGTTTTGATACGAATTGTGATCGCTCATGATCGTTCCTTTCCGTTTGATTGTTTGTTGCTGAAAATTCACATCCCCTTAATATACACCCGCAAGTGCGTGCGTGCAAGCGGGGATGAGCAGAGAATGGCAAAAATCAGTCTGTTTGAGCTGTTGTATAATTTTTTTCACCATCCGGCGGACCTTCAAAACCCGGCAGAAGCGGTTGCTCATTACCCGGAGTGTGATCACCGTCTTTCCTGCTGTTGCGCACCGATCCGCCCTCGCTGACGATTTTTGCAAGATTGACAAGTGCCCGGATGCGGTCGCTGTCTTTCAGAGCGTTTGTCGCAATTTCCACCAACAGTTCCTTGATCCAGGATTCATCGGCGATCGAGCGTTCTGACCTGCAGGAACGGAGGTAGACGATCCGCGCACGGACCTCCGGATCATCGAACAGCATTCCGGCAAAGTTGACTGCTTTTTCGCCTTTCAGCAGAAATCCGGCAGCCCGTAACGCCCCAATGGGATCACCCCAGAATTCTTCCGCATATTTCCGGCAGAATTTTTCTTTCCGCCTGTTTTTCAGCGGACGGGAAGTGTTATTATCCATAAAGTATTCATCTTTCTTCTTAAAAATTGATCACAAAAACAGGATTTGTTTCTGCACATATTGTGGCTTGCGTCAAAAAATAGAAAGGAAAACGAAGAAAATAAGTATTTTTATACTTTACTTTTTGCTTTTCGGTGGTATATTAAGAAACAGAGAATGAAAATGCAGGTCTATTGAAAAAATTATAAGTTCATCAATATCAAGTTCAGGAGTATGAGTATGGATCAGGGAAATCGTTTGTTGAGAATCGGGATTTTTTACGATGGTAACTATTTTTACCATGTGAGCAACTATTATTGTTATGCTCACCCCCGCCGCGCCAGATTAAGTATCCCCGGATTGCACGATTTTGTCAAGAAAATGATTTCTGAAAAAGAAGGGATCCCTGAAAAACTCTGTCAGATCGTGGATTGCCATTATTTCCGCGGCAGACTCCCCGCAATGGAGGCGAATGCACGGCAGATCCTTCTCAATGAGCGTATCTTTGACGATATTCTTATGCGGGAAGGCGTGGTGACCCATTATCTGCCTATCACCAGAAATACCGAAAAAGGTGTGGATGTTTCCCTCGCATTGGAAACATTGGAATTGACGATTTTCAAAAAATTCAATATCGTGGTCCTCATCGCCAGCGATGGAGATTATGTGCCGCTGGTCCGGAAACTCAATGCTCTCGGAACTCGGGTTATGGTGCTCGGATGGGATTTTGAATATGTGGACGATAACGGAAATACCCGTAATACTATCACCAGTACCCGCCTGATGAATGAAGTGTCTTATCCTTTGCAGATGCACAAGATCATCAACGGCGAAGTTATCCCGCGCGACCGGAACTTTCAGGTGGATTCCCTCTTTGTGCAGTCCAATACCTTCGCTTTCAACCAACAGGAAAAAGAAGGTGTCATGGATTATTTTGAACCGGTTGAGGATGCGCCGGGAAATACAGAAGTCACTCAGATGACCGGCAGAATCGTTCACCTGAAAAATGGATACGGCTTCATCGCTCCCGATGATGGTACCGACAGCATCTTCTTCTTCTGGCAGGATGTGCAGGATTGCGATTTCAATGAACTGAATATCAATGACGCCGTAACCTACGAGCCCGGCAGAAATGAACGGGGTCCTTGCGCAAAAAATGTGGCGCGGATCGGAGTCGACGGAAACCGGTGACCCGTTCGATACGCCCGCACAGATAAGGCGGCATGGCACCGCGCCCGATCCGGGCGCGGTGCTTTTTTTGCAGCGCACCGCACTTTATGTGCGCTGCAAAAAAAGCGTGCGCGGCAGACCGCTTTTTGCGGTCAACCGCGCGCCATGCCGCCTTATCTGTGCGGGCGTGAAATGTCAGACCCGGAAGAGTGTTCCCGGAGCCTGTTCTGCTTTGAGGGCGGCTTCCCGGATCGCAGCGACTTCGATGGTCTGTTCTGCGGGGATGGGAGAGACGCCGGTCTTGTAGAATTCGAGGATATGTTCCAGCAGGTGATCAAACATACGGGTCCCTTCCAGCGGGAAGGCGTTGCAGCCTTTTCCGGCGAGGATGGCGGAGAAGCCGAAAGCACCGTAAGTCATAGTTGCGCTGCGATCGTCCGGATAGCGCACGATATAATGGGGCGTTTCGCTGTTCATGACCCGTTCCACGCTGACTGCGCCGGTTCCCAGAGTCGCCACGATCATTTCGATCTGATGGATACTGTATTCATCAAACGTCCTGCCGCCGCCGAAGGTGGAGACATAATTGAATTCATGTTCTGCCAGTGCGGTCGTCAGTTCTTCGCCGTAGCGGAGGGCGGAGCTGCTCATCAGAGGCGTGCCGTGTTCAGCGGCGATGGCGAAGAATTTTTCAGCCGTTGCCTTATCCGGCGCGAAGGTTTTATCGATATACAGCGGTTTCCCGGAGCGCAGGGCGAGATCTGCCAGCCGTTCGTGTGCTTCCGGATTGGAAGGCGCAAGCACGCACAGTACATCGGATTTTTCGATGACTTCTTCAATGCTTGCAGCGGGTGTCATCCCGTTTTCGGCGCACCACGCTTTCAAGTCTTTTCCGTCCGGCTTCGGATATTCTTCCCAGGCGTACCCCAGTTCAAAGCCTTCAAAATTTTTGCAGGCGCAGAACCAGCCGGTATAATTATTGGCGTGCCATTCGTCGATATACAGATCAATGAAACCGATTTTCTTTGTCATGATCAAAGTCCTTTCAAGTTGATTTCAACCGATTTTGCTTTTGAGGAAGCTGACTGCCGTTGCGATATCGGCTGCCGGGTTTGCGCCCACTTCCCGTTCGATCGTCAGGTAGCCGTCGAAGGGGATCGCTTTCAATGCTGCCAGATATTCATCCCACGGAACCTGACCTTCGCCCAGCGGAACTTCGGCAAAGAGTTCACCGGTTTCTGCCACGAGTTGAGCAAAACCGCCTTCTGCGAACGCGTTATAAACGAGGAACGGATCGCACTTGCGGTAGTGGACGCCATCCTTTGCGTGGGTATGGACGATGTGGGGACCGAGGATTCTGGTTGCATTGGGGATGTCTTCATCCAGCACCATTTTCAGGTTGGCGGGGTCAAGGTTCACGCCAAGACCTTTGCTGCCCACGGCGTCGATAAAGCGTTTCAGGGTCACTGCCGTTTCCGGACCGGTTTCCACTGCCAGCGTCACGCCGATGCTTTCGCCGTACTGCGCCACGCCGATGAGCTGATCTTTCATCACCTGGAACCGTTCATGTGCCGGATCTTCCGGAACGGTGCCGATGTGGCAGGTAACCACTTTGGAACCAAGATATTTTGCAATGTCCATGATCCGCTTCGTGACTGCCACCCGATCCGATGCCGGATCCTGAAACGCGTGTCCGCCCAGGTCGCCGCAGACGGCGGAAACTTCCAGACCGTTCTTTTCCAGTTCGGCTTTCAGCGCTGCAAGCTGTTCTTCTGTGAAGTCCAGCAGATTCCAGCGGCCGTTTTCATTTTTTGCATAGATCTGAACGCCCTCTGCGCCCAGTTCCTTTGCTTCTTTCAGCGCGGCAAAAAGTTCTTTCTTCAGACTGTCTGCAATAATTCCGATTTTCATATTTTTTCTCCTTGATGTAAGTTCGTTTTGGAAAATTTGCCACACTTTTGCGTTTTGTCAAGTTTTTTTACGCCTTTTACTTGATTTTTGAGCGTTTTTTGCTATCTTATGCTGATTGTTCAAAGAGAAAGGCAACCTATGACAAACCGATTCCCCCAACTGGAACACCGCACCGAAGCTCCCCGGATCGCCGTCTACGTCCGGCGCAAAGCCATTCCTGCGGTCACATCCGGACACCCCTGGCTGTTTGATGACAGCATCGAAAAAGTCGGGTCGGCGGGAAAGACCGGCGATATTGCCGTCCTCTTTGACAACAACCGCAACTTTCTGGCGGCGGGGCTTTACGATCCTGCGTCGCCGGTCCGGGTCAAGATCTTTTCTCACAGCAAAAAACTGCCCCCGGTCGGACCGGAGCTTTTCCGGCATTTGGCGCAACAGGCAGCCGAACGCCGCGCGGGGAAGATCTCTGCCGATACCAACGCGTGGCGCGTGATCCACGGCGATTCCGATTCTTTTCCCGGTCTGGTGGTGGATAAGTACGCCAACGCTCTTGTCTGCAAGATCTATTCTGCTGCGCTGCTGCCCTGGGCGGGGACGATGGCGGAGGCAGTGGCTGAGACCGTGCCGGGGATCGATTCTCTGGTGATCCGGCTTTCACGGGAACTGCAGAAACTGCCGGACTCCGAACGCTTCGGGATCAGTGATGGTATGATGATCTCCCCCGATCCCAACTGGAACGCAATCAAACAGTTCTGCGAAAACGGGATCGTTTTTGAAGCCGACTTGAAGCGGGGGCAGAAGACCGGATTTTTTCTGGATCAGCGGGACAACCGCAAGCGGGTTTCCAATCTCAGCAAAAACTGTGATGTTCTGAATGTTTTTTCCTATTCCGGCGGCTTTTCCCTCTATGCCGCAAAGGGCGGCGCACGATCTGTCACCAGCGTGGACCTTGATCCCCACGCCATTGCCATGTGTGACCGGAATTTTGAGTTGAATCCGGACATCGTTTCCGTACCTCATACCGGGCTGGCGGGGGATGCTTTCGAGATTTTTGCCCGTCTCCGCAACGAGAAAAAGTTGTTCGATCTGGTGATCGTGGATCCGCCTTCTTTTGCCAAGTCGGCGGCGGAAGTGCCGGGTGCGCTGAACAGTTACGCCCGCCTCGCCAAAGCCGCCGTCAAAGTCCTGCGCAAAGGCGGGACCCTCGTGTTTGCCTCCTGTTCCAGCCGGGTGGATGCAGAGACGCTCTTCCAGACTGTGACCAATGCCGCCGCCGGAGCAGGGCGTCCGCTGCAGGTCTTCGATCGCACGTTCCATGCGGCGGATCATCCTGCAATATTCAATGAATCCCATTACCTCAAGTGTCTCTATGCCAAAGCGTAATGCCGAAAATAAGTTGTCGCTTCTGCCGGATCTTCTGCTGACGTGGTACGATTCCGCAAAACGGGATCTGCCGTGGCGTCATGCCCCCGGTCCCTACGAAGTCTGGGTGTCGGAGATCATGCTCCAGCAGACCCGGGTGGAGACGGTAAAGGATTACTACAAACGCTTTCTTGCCGCGCTGCCGACTGTTGCCGATCTTGCCGCCGCAGATGAAGAACTGCTCATGAAGTTGTGGCAGGGACTGGGCTATTACAGCCGGGTGCGGAATATGGCGAAAGCCGCCCGGACGATCATGGAGGAACACGGCGGGCGCTTCCCCGATACCTTTGAGCCGCTCCGCGCCCTTTCCGGGATCGGGGACTACACGGCTGGCGCGGTCCTTTCCATTGCGTTCGGCAAGCCTGAACCGGCGGTGGACGGCAACGTGGTGCGGGTCCTTGCCCGGATCACGGGGCAGGGCAGCGATGATCCCGTCTGCCGTGCCGACTTCAAAACCCGTTTGAAAGCGATCTATCCGGCGGAACGGTGCGGCGATTTCACCCAGAGCCTGATGGAACTTGGCGCCACGGTCTGCCTGCCAAACGGCGCACCCCTGTGCGAACGGTGTCCGGTTGCGGCGATTTGTACGGCATTGCGGGAAGGGCGGATCGCAGAACTGCCCGAGAAAAAAGCGAAAGCCGCCCGGAAGATCGTGGAAATGACTGTGCTGATCTTGGAAGATGGTTCCGGCAGGATCGCATTGAAGAAGCGTCCGGCGGGCGGATTGCTTGCCGGTTTGTGGGAGCTGCCCCATATCGACAGCACCAAAACGGCAGCGGAACTGAAGACGGAACTGGCGGCGTATGCTCCGGAGTCCATCAGAAAAGAGCGGGCGCAGAAACATATCTTCAGTCATATCGAGTGGCACATGCAGCCCTATCGGATCCGTTTCAACGCCACCCCCGCCCCGGACTGGCAGATGGTCACCGCCGATGACCTTATCAACGCCTACCCGCTCCCCGTGGCGTTCAGCAAACTGCTCTGACAATTCGGACAATTCTGACAGTTCGGGTTATTTGGACAATTCGGACCCGTCAGTTACCTGAATCAGAACTTTTGTTATAATGTTCTGCTGAACTTCAGCAACTGTAAAGCGAACAGCCAGTTTTTGGGTAGAATAAACTTTTTGCTGCAAGGTTGCAATTTCTCTGTTTAAGAAGGCTTTTTCATTGGCAGGGAAACAACAGCATAAATATTCTTTCATACCCGGAGTAAGATTTAATTTATTGAAGTTTTGCAAAAAATCTGCAAGAAAAAGATTGATATTTCCCCGTTCTGCAAATGTCATCCGGGGCGAATGACTTTTCTTTTTGATGACTGGAGGCGTTTTGCGTGAGGGGGGAGCCTGCTGCTTTTTCTTGAGTTGTTTCTCCTTTTTTTCCTCCTTTGTGGTATTTTTTTTCACTTTTGGCTTTTTTTTCAAAAATGGTTGCAAGGGTTGTTTGACGGTTGGAATAGAAAAAATACTGGTGGAAACCCCATAGTCAGAAGGGTATTTATCGATGGCGCTATCCGCAGCCATTTGGGCGCCTATGATTTTTTTTGAGCCCCTGAATTTTGTTTGGCGTGTGACTGTCATTTGTTTTTTTGAAAAGATTTATTTTTTGCTGTTTTTTGAATTTGATCTAACCCCCTCCGCCTCCTGATCCCGGGATATTATTCTTCCAACTTATTTTCGATTTTAGCAAGTAATGTTATCTGCCTTTTCTGTAACTCATTGGATAGGTAGACTTGTTGTGCAAACCATCCCCCCATGAAGGTAAAAATGGATGAAAACATAACACTACCTCCAATAATTGCAAAGATTAAGCTATGACCTACTGCTGCGAGTAGCAATATGATGATACCGCTAATCAATTCCAGAGTTGCTGAAAAATATAAAAATTCTGCCCAACCACAATTTTCAGGTTCATATGCTGAAGTATTTGATTCAATATTTTTGGGGGCAGTAGATTGCACAGATATTTTTGGAGCAAAACATGAGTCCGGATTTGTTTGAAGTTCAATCCGCAACTTTTTTCCACAAGCAGGACACAATGCTTGTTTGCCAATGTCTGACTCCTCCGTTTCGAGTTTTATTCCACAGTGTTGGCATCTGAATTGAATCATACTCATTTTTTTACCTTTGGTTAATAGTAATACGAGTCGGTATCATAGTCCAGTTCCCGCAGTTTTTGCTGCAGGTCTCGCATTTCTCTTTTGTGTTGATAAATTTCTCTGTTGTACTGATAGTCGATTCTCCGCATTGCCCGTTTATATTCTTGATCCAGCAAGCGTTCTTCCTCTTCCGCCTTCTTTTGGATTATAATCCCACCGATGCCGCCCAATATGCAAAAAACAAAGATGATAATGCCTATGATGATCAGTAATTTTTTATGACTCTGCTTCTCTGCGGCTGAGTGAGAAAACTGCTCCACAGGTGTCAGGTGTATCTCTTGTTTGCAGACGGGACACACAGCATTTCTGTTCAGAAATTTATCTTCTTCGACTTCCAGAATGGAATAACAGTATTTACATTTACAGGAAAACATTTTTTACACCATTTCTACGCCGTTCGCGTCACAATTTTTACTGATCAAATCGATAATTACCCAGACGAAAATTACAAGCTCTACCAATAAATGAATAATTAAACCGATGAAAAAACCAAAGAGAAGATATAAAACAAGCGGCGACAACAAGGAAATAAGCAATTGTTTCATGCCGTCAGATTTGTAACCGGCGTAGAAATTATGAATGCCAAGTCCACCGAAAAAAATTCCAAGCAAAATGAATGCAACAATACTTTTACGGGGACGGTATATCATCGTATGATCATAGCCGCCGTTTTCTTGCCGCCTGACAACACGGATCGTCGGTTCGCTTTCTGTATTATCTTCCGGCTGGGGAGAACCATTCTTAAGAGCTGCAAGAATCGCTTTCTGGCGTTCAACTGCTGACATATCACCTGTTTGCCGGGCTTTTTCAAGTTTAAATTCAGCCTGATGGCGCAGGATTCTAACAGATTCTGTTTTTTCATCTTCCGATTGTTTTTGCAGGTTTTGTCTCTGTTCGCTTGCGTGCTGCAGACTTTCTGTAAATCCGGTATGGAGCAAGGGAGTAGCGGGCTTTTCACCCAGTTGGAGCATAGTACCGCAAGTGGGGCAGGCGATTTCTTTCCCCAACAGTGAATCATTGCAGGTGAGAGGTTGTCCGCAGGGGCAGACAAAACGGTGTTCACTCATTTTTTTATCCTTTCGCTGGTAGTTTTTCAACTATGCGTTGGGATAGGCGCGAATCTTGCAGAGGAATGTTCTTTTTTTGAAAAAATCGGGCGGGACTGCCCCGTTGCTATTTCTTATTTTGCTTTTTTTCGCTGATCAGGGAGAACGTATGCTTCTTCCGGAGGACATTCCGGATCGGGCGTAATATCATAGATTTCCCAATTATCCGCAGTTGGAATAAAGGAAGTGGAACCTATGTTATCCATTTCAAAAATGGAAGCCTCTGCAATATTTTCATTTTTTACATTCAATACGAGTTGATCATTTACATAAAGGATAATGTTGTCCCTCATTTTGATCAACTCAAAAGGAATTCCCGTTTCACTGGTTGGTTGATCTTGTTCCTGCAATTTGTGGAGATAGGTTTCATTCGCATTGGTAAAATGATTATACAAGTGTGTGGTCTGGGTTCCGTTCTGATCTTTTGCCTGAAATGAGAGCAGTGTTCCTTTTGTTGCGCTCAACCACATGCCATAGTAAAAGCGGAAAAAACCACCAAAAATGAGTTCGGCACTGCCAAAATCGTAAAAACTGAATCTTAGATCATGCCAGTTCAAGTATCTTTGATTTTCTCGATCCTTGAAGAAAATATATCCTTTTATTACATAGTTTGGCGGCAGATTGCGGATTTCTGTTTTGTTGTTTTTAGAAAAAAGTTTGGTCATGCGCCGCGGAATCTTGCCCAGATCCGGAGCAGGAATCGTTTTTCCTGTGAGACCGGTGTGTTCTATGATGGTTTTATTGCCATACTTTTCTTTGAGTTCATCAGCCCTTTTGATCTGTTTTATAAACTCTTTTGCTCTATCATTATAATTTTGATTTTCGATCAGGGACTGTTCTTTGTCTTTCCAGCGCCTTAATTCCAGTTTGAGCTGATTGCTCTCCGCTTCGGAAATGGTCTTTTTCGGGGGCGGCGGAGGAGTTTGTTCCGCCTGTTTTTCAGGAGGAGCCTTCGGTTTCCAGGCAGGATGCCCGGGGAGAACGTATGCTTCTTCCGAAGGACATTCCGGGTCAGGCGTAATATCGTAGAGCTCAATTTCGCTTAATACATTGGTTTTATTCAGGTCCTGCGTGATGAATACATTTTTGAAAACCTGATTTTTCAGCGGATATGTCGCGACCAGAATCTTATCAATGTAGTATGAGCAGGAAGTTTTTGTTTTCACAATTTCCAATACGAAAGATTTTCGATCAATAAGTTCTTTGTATGATTTTCTTGAAGCGGGCGTAAGTTGCTCGTCAGAAAAACGACAGCGTGTGAGTGCAGTTTCTAATTCCATACGCCCTATAAGGCTTGAAAAATAATTGTATAACAAAACTTTAGGAAAAAGAGAATTTTTGTTTGGATCTTTGTTGTCCAACAGGATGATCGAACCGCGTGTAGTTGTTACAAAAAATGCCAGATCAGCAGTGAAAATGTTTTTTTCATTCTGTTTCTGTGCGAAGTGAAAAGTATAATTCCAGAAGGAACCATAATTCGGAGTCAATTTTGCCCGCAGTGCAAATTCATCCGGCAGGGCATGGGAGAACAATTTCTGGTCTTTTGTTTCAACAAACGGAGGAAGCGTTTTTCCGGAGGTTGAAACGATGCCGTTTTCAGCAGTCTGCTCCTGTTGTGTTGTCGGAAAGAGCTTTTTCATCCGCCGGGGAACAGATCCCATATCGGGATGCTTCAATGCTGTTTTCAATGCCGGTTGGTGGTGGAGTACCGGATTGTGCTGGTTGGTCGCTTTCAGATTGACCGCCTTTGAGTTTGCGTGCTCTTCCAATTCTTTTACGAGAGCAGGAACCGATTGCTTTTTTGCGGCTTCCTGTTGTTTTGGGGGCTGTTGTTCTGCAGCTTTTTCGGGTTTCTTTTCGGGAGAGTTTTTCTGCTCCAGCAGGAGTTGCTGAATGGCTGTCAGTTGATCTGCAATCTGCTGCTGGTCCGTCCCGGAATGTGTAAAGATCAGTTTCGCAACAACGAGCAGAAGGAGGATCAGAAGAACGGCGGAAACTGCGGGGAAAATGTATTTTTTGTACGGCAGTTCTCTTTTCACCGTTTGTTCCGTGCCGTTTTGAAGTTGGGAAAGGAAATCGCCGGTATTCTTGAAGCGGTCATCTTCGTTGCCGCAGGCTTTGAGGATGATCTGGTTCAGGTGACAGCACAGGGTGTTGTTGATCATCTCCGGCGGGACGGAAGGGAATTTTTCGACCGCATTCCCCGTGAGGGCGCAGTAAAGGACTTTTCCCAGTGCATAAAGATCATCCGAAGCGTTGTATGCGGCGGAGTTGCCGGGCTTGAGCCGTTCCGGCGGGATGAACCCCAGCGTTCCGCCGAGGGAGACAGTCTGTTCCGAGGATCGCACCAGCCCCACATCGGAAAGTTTCGGCGTGTCGTTGACATAAAGGATATTCTCCGGCTTCAGATCCCGGTGTACCATACCCGCTTCGTGCAGCGTCCCGAGAGCGCTCAACATAGCTGCGGCAAGGTCCATAACTTCCGTGACCGGTAGGCGCTTGGAGCGTTTCAGCCGTTCCGCCAGCGTTTCCGGCACGTAACTGCCCTGACTGTAAAGACCGTCCGCCAGTTCCATAGTGTAGAAGAAGCCGTCCTCCAGCTTCCCCAGATGCAGGATCCGGATCAGGTGGGGAGATTCCGGCAGCTGGGAGTAGTTGATCAGCCCTTCAAATTCCCGATCACCCGCCTGCGAGTTTGCCACATATTTGAGTGCAACAAGTTTATTTGTCTGGGATTGCGCCAGCCAGACCTGACCGTATGCGCCTTTACCGCAGCTTTGCAGGAGGGTGTAATCGGGAATGTTCATATTGTGGATCCTTTTACTGTGCTGAAGTGGTCACAGAGCGTATTGTATGTATTGTCGTTCGGATTTTCGTTTGCATCCGTCATACTTCTGCGCAGGTCTGTGAGGATGAGTTCATCTTCATCCAGCGCGTTGAGTTTTCCGGTACACTCTGCACAATGCCAGAGGTGGATTTTGCAGAGTTGCCGGTAAAAAAAGTTCATTTTTCCTGCGCGGAATTTTTCCAGTTCATGTTCCGAGTAGTGATGCATTATTCTTCCTCCTTGAGCTTGCGGATAATGGGTTTGAGTTTCTGCATGGCCCGACTCTTTGCCACGTACACCATATTGACTTTGATGTTCAGGAAAGCCGCCACCTGTTCCGCCGGTTGATTTTTCAGTGCGTAAAGCTCGAACGCCTGATAAGTGACCAGTTCGATCTGAGTCCGCAGGACCGCCAACGCCTGATTGAGAATGTGCAAATGCCATTCTGCATCCCAGTTCTGGGAGCGGGTGTCCGGATCGGGCAGTTCGGTGCTTTCATCCAGCGGATCGGTCTGCTTCCGTTTCCGGAGAATATCAATGGCATTGCGTGAGATCACGCGGCGCAGATAATCCCGGAAACGCCCTTTGGTGGAATCGTACTTGAACTTGGCGCCCATCTTGAAAAAGTCAATGACCACGGTCTGGCAGAGATCTTCCAGTTCGCTGCCGGTCAGGTGGAAATCCCGTCCGCGCAGAATGATAAGAGTCCGGTAGGTTTCGTAAAACTCCGCCCACGAGACTTCATCTCCGCGCTGGATCGCCTCAAGAAGTGATTTTTTTGTTGTGTACCCCATAATACAAATAATATATAGCCTTTCCCGCTGTTTTCAATTGTTTTTTATGACAATGCGGGAAAAAGCGTTAAATCTTGCAGGGGTTCGGAAAAAAAGAAGGAATTTTCGTTATGCTTTATTTCAGCTTTCTGCTGATCCGGGCGGTCAGTTTTTCTGCGGATAAGCCGATCCGGGGATTGCCCTGTGTGTAGAGGTCCATGGCGAACTGCAGTTCATCCGCTGTGGGCATATTGCTGTTAACTGCTTTTCCATGCAGAAATAAACGCATAAATGAAGTAAAAAATGACAAGAAGGAACAGACATCCGATGCACCCTTGTATAGGATCCGGTTTGTTATTTTTTTGTTCGGTAGAGTCATTCTGCAACTTTTTTACTTTGTAGGGTACGATTTTTCTGTTTTCTATATCGTTGTGTAAATTGTTGTGCTTTATAATATTAAGAAAAGAAGAGAGCTTTTCAAACTCAGGGAGATCAAGATCGTTAAGCGAAAGTGTTGGATATGTCATATCATTGAGCGAGATATTTAAATGATACTTGTACTTAAAGTTACTTTGCGATGTCAGGTTTACTTTCCGTTTCCCAGCCATTCCTATATTGGATCCCGTCTGACCTGCGAGAAGCCCTCCGAGCATCGTTTCAGATCCTTTCCCTTCGAGATTCCCTTTCAGGGTCGTAGTAGAACTTGTTTGCTCCTGTGTAACATCCCAGTTTATAACAAATTCATAAGGTATGAGAAGCAGTGTGCCGGATGACTTCTGATGCATCGCAATCTGTCTGTTTTTGTTATCAATATACAACTCATTGCGAAAAACATAGCTTTTGATAAAACCGAGTTCTTTCAATAGCTTATCTTTTGTTTGGATCTTACCCTGACAGATAATTATTTGCTGGCACTTTGAACATTTGATCTTCTTACCCAGTAATGCTTTTTTGGCAACAAACTCATATTTGCAGTAATAACATTGACATTGAATTTTTGATGTGTTTTTTTCACTTGTTGCGATTGGAACGGTGAAGTTTTCTGCTGTTTTATCCGTGTTCAAAGGATATTTTTCTTTTTCGTTCAAAAACAACGGTTTGCCGCAGGATGGGCATATTGCTTCTTCTCCAAGCCCGGTATCGATTATAAGTTTCTGCTGACAATGTGGGCAATGGCAATGTTTTTTTCTCATTTTTGGTTTGTCCTTTTCTTTTTTTGCTTTGTTTTTGTGTGCCCCTCACCTGTAGATAAAGAAAAAAGGCACAATCCTGAATTGTGCCCTGCTCACGCTTACGACGGCGTACAAACGAATACAAATCAAGATGTGCCATACGAAAAGTATGCAACACCTGATTATAAAATTCGTTTGTATTTCGTCTTGTTTCAGAGGTCGTAATTCGAGCAGGACGTTTACAATCAATGAGAATTATTTATTTTCTATTTCGCTTTTTAATGTATGGATTTGGATTTCCTTTCTTTGTTCAAGATTGCGACTAATATATCACATTGCATAAAAAATACAAATAAAGTCGCACGTAAAAACAGCAGAACTAAAGAAAATTATTAAATCAGATTTTCTGTCTGATTTTCTTTATCAGTATTTCGGCGGTCAAGCCGATCCGGGGATTGCCCTGAACATAGAGATCCGCAGCAAGCTGCAGTTCCTCCGGTGTAGGGGCAAAGCATTGGAAGAATTTGATCAGATCATTCAGAAACAAATGCCGGAGAAAGATCGTCGGGAGGAAATAAAAATAACAGGATGCAAGATCCAGCCAGAGACAGTCCAGAGAGCCGTCTGCCTGCCGTTTCATCAGAATATTGTACGGACGGAATGCCCGGTGATAACAGCCTGCTTTGTGAAGTTTTGCGATCAAAGGCATATTGAACGCCAGAAAATCTTTTCGAGTCTGCGAGTCTGCGGTCGTAAGGGCGCTTCCATCCACATAATCTTCTGCAAAACGGGTTATGATCCATGTGGTCCGTTTGGTCAACCCGTTTTTGATTTCACCGCCGGCAAGAAGTTGGACCAAAGGAATGTTGAAAGCGTTACGGAAGATCCGGAAGTTGACCATTTCCCGCAGTCCGGGAGTGTGAAAAAACAGATAACGGAACTTGCTTCTTGTTCTGCCGGTCTTATACGCCACCATCCTGCCATCCGGCAACTGCAGCCGGTAGACTTTTTTTCGTCTGGTGGACCAGATGACTTCACCGAATTTTTCCGGATCGCTCCGGAGTTCATCCAGGATTTTCAGCATGGAGGGATCGGACCACGCCCAGGAGCGGAATTTTTTGTGGCTGAACTCGCATTTTGTATCGACCACAGCCTTGATGACTTCCAGCATAGAATGCCTCATTTCTTCCGGGTGATCAGTTTCATCAGTGCGTAGACAGTCTCCAGCATCGGGGCAGGGACGCCGTTTTTTCGGGCGATCTTCACGGGAGAGCCCACGATTGATTCCACTTCCAGCGGACGTTTTGCGTTAAAATCCTGCAGCATACTTGGTTTGTACGCAGCGAAAGCCCGTGTGTATTCGATCATATCCGTTACTGCCTGTTCCGGCAGATGGATACCCTCGGATTCCGCAATGGCACAAAGTTCCAGCATCAGTCTGCGGATCAGATTTTCTGCATTATCCGTGGAGAGCATCACTGCCGAGTCTGCATCGCCGCCCAGCACGGAAACTGGATTGAAGGAAGCATTCCAGAGCAGTTTGCGCCAGCGCTCCTCCTGCACATTTGACACGATTTTTGTAGGAATGTTTGCCGCATTGAAGGCATCTGCCAGCCATTGCAGTTTTTCTGTCTGCGGGACAGAGGCAGGATACTCGCCGAAGAAAAGTTTGCCTCCATCGGTATGGAGGACCGTCCCCGGCTCCGGGCGGGATGCGCCCAGATAGGCAGCTGTGCTGATGATCTCATTTTCCGGAAATGCCGCACGGAACGGTTCTTCGTTGCCAAGTCCGTTCTGGATGATGACGATCGTTGTGTTTTTGCCGACCGCATCAGCGCAGAGAGCAGGTTGGTCCAGCCCGTCTGTTACTTTGAGGCAGACAAAAAGGTAATCTGGCTCAAAGTCCGGCTTCACGCCCGCTTTGAGGATGCGGGGACGGAAAAAAAAGTCGCCAAGCTGTTTGGAACGGAGCTGATAGCCGCCGCGGGCTTTTGCTGTTTCGTAGTCCGAGCGTGCAGCGACAGCGATCTCTGCTTTATCTGCGAGTCGTGAGGTGTAGAACAGTCCCAGTGCGCCGGGTCCGATCAACAGGATTTTCGGGCGATCTGTCATCGTGCTGCGCTCCCGTTCAGCGTCTTCCGAAAATGGCAGTGCCGATCCGGACAATGGTGGCGCCTTCCAGGATCGCTTCCCGGAAATCGCCGCTCATCCCCATCGAAAGTTCCGGCAGAGCCAACCCCAGTTCCCGCTCCATGCGGTTCCGCAGTTCCCGGACACCGGAGAAGGTCTCCCGGAGGCGTGCTTCCGTTGCATCGAATTCCGCCATTGTCATGAGCCCGTTCAACTGCAGATTTTTGCAGCTTGCCGCTTTTTCCGCCAGACGCAGTGCTTCATCCGTTCCCCGGATCCCGGACTTGCTTTCTTCTCCGGTCCAGTTGACTTCCAGAAGAATTTTGAGCGTGCGGTTTCCCGCTTCCGCACCGGTCTGCAATTTGTTCAGCAGTTTTTCCGAATCTACGGAGTGGACCCAATGCGCCAACTCCGCCGCCTTTGCCGCCTTGTTGCTTTGCAGATGTCCGATAATATGCCACTGGATGTCATCTGGCAGCACCGGCGCTTTTTCTGCCAGTTCCTGCACCCGGTTTTCACCGAACATGAACTGTTGTGCCGTTTCCCGTGCCTCTGCAATGTCAGCGGCGGGAAATGTCTTGGAAACAGCGAGCAGACGGACCGCATCGGCAGGGCGTCCGCTTGCGAGGGAATATTCCGCGATCATTGCGCGGATCTGTGCGATATTTTCTGCGATACTCATAAGATCAGACCGGATTTTTACGGGATTTGTTGATCGTCAGTTCGGGTGAGGCAATGGTGATCTTGGTGCCGGGTTCTGTGCCTTCCGTCAGCCACACATTCCCGCCGATAACGGAATTTTTGCCAATGGTGATCGCACCGAGGATCGTTGCGCCGGCATAGATCGTAACACCGTCTTCGATGGTGGGGTGGCGTTTTGCACCCTTGATGATCATACCGCAGGCATCCTTCGGGAAGGAAAGGGCGCCCAGCGTGACACCCTGATAGATCTTGACATCGTTGCCCAGTTCGGCAGTTTCCCCGATTACAACGCCGGTACCGTGGTCAATGAAGACGCCTTTGCCCAGTTTTGCGCCGGGATGAATGTCAATTCCCGTGATCCGGTGAGCGTATTCGGTCATCATCCGGGGGATCATCGGAACTTTGAGCTGGTAGAGTTTGTGGGCGATCCGCTGGATCGTGATCGCTTTGACACCGGGATAGCTGAGAACGATCTCATCCAGCGAGCGTGCCGCAGGGTCACCGGCGTATGCTGCCTGAATGTCCAGCTTCATGGATTCCCGGAGAGAGGGGATCGCTTCCAGCAGTTCCCGTGCGGCGGTGGCTGCTTCTGCATGGCAGTCGCAATCTTTTTTACCGCTGTTTTTGCAGTTGAAAAGAAACGCCCGGAGAAAGAGGCTGTTCAGCGTCATGTTGAGGCTGGTCACGATCTCGCCTACCGCATAACGGAGTGTTGCCGGTGAATGGGCTTCCCGTTCTGCATAGCCGGGGAAGATCAGTTCCAGCAGCCCGTTGAGCGCCTTGAGGATCTCGGATTCCCTGGGCAGGTTGCTGCGGTCGTTCCGGTTGACCGCAATATCGTCGGCATAGCTTTCAAAAATCCTGCTGATCAGGGGCTCGATAAAGGAATCGTTTTCCATATTGTGATGTTTTTTGCAATCTTGGCAATGGGACATATTGTTTCCTCCGTGTGGGATCATTCAATGTTCTGGACCTGTTCGCGGATTTTTTCCAGCTCGGTCTTCATAATGACAATAAGAGGTGAGATCTCGGCGCAGGCGGCTTTGTTGCCCAGCGTATTGATCTCGCGGAAGGTTTCCTGTACCATAAAATCCAATTGCCGCCCCACGGCTTCCTGTTTGCCGGAAGTAAGTGCTTTATCCCAGTTCAGGAAATGACTGTGGAGCCGTGTGATTTCTTCGGTGACATCCAGTTTATCGGCATAAAGGACCAGTTCCCGCAGAAGCCGGTCATCATCCGCAGCGACAGCGGCATTGGCGGGGAGATCCAGTTCTTTGAGACGCACCAGCAGTTTTTCGTATTGTTTCTGCGGCAATGCAGATGCCAGCGGAATGATCTTTCCCAGCGTTTCCTTCAGAATCGAAAGACGCAGAGAAATATCCTTTGCCAGTTCGCCGCCTTCCGTTTCTCTGGAACGGACAAGATTGCAGACTGCTTCTTCTGTGATCTTTGCGAGGAGGCTGGCGGTACTTTCTTCGTCAAATGCTGCCGGATCTGCCTGAACCACACCGGGCAGAGCAAGGATGTCTGCCATATTGATCTTCTGTTCGGTCAAGCCACATTCATCCGCCAGTTGGCGTGCGGCAAGGACCAGTTTTTTCGCCAGTTCCGAATTGACCGTGCAATTTGCTTTCGGTGCAAGCCCTTCCAGAGATGCCACCCGAACCAGTACAGAGCCGCGACTGACTTTTTCCCCGATGATCCGGCGCAGTTCCGTCTCCATGAAAGCAACATCATGGGGCAGGGAGAGTTTCAGTTCAAATTGTTTGCGGTTGATGGACGAGATCTCAACGGAAAAACCGATCCCCTTTGCGGGATCGGCGCCCTGAGCTCTCCCGAATCCTGTCATGCTTCTCATTGGAGAGTATTTCCTTTTGCGTTACGTTCAGAATGCGAGATCGCCGCCGAAAATGGAACCGGTTTCTTTTCCGGAGTTACCGCGTTCCACTTTCCGTTCCCGGGGATGGACCAGACGGGCGGGATCTGCGCTGAATGTTTTTTCGATAGCGGCAATGTCCTGCTCATTGAGCGTGTTTTTCTTCAGATCGTCAGCAGAGATATACTGCACGGTGTGGGGCTGCCATTTATTCAGAGAGCCGAATCTTGAGAAACCGGAGACCACGATCACGGAGCCTGCGTCATCTGCCTTCCACACCAGCGAGAGCTGGGTCAGGATGATTTCCTCTTCGGATTTTGCTTTTTCGTCTGCCAGATATGCTTCCAGCGGAGTCAGATCCTCTTTTTCTGCGGCAAACTGCATTTCCACGGGAATCTTTGTGTAAAACACTTCCGGCTCGGAGAAGCGGACCCGGTTGATCTCGGTCCGGGTGATCTGAGGCAGCGTTGTGACGGCAAATGAAACTGCCGCACTTTTTGCTGTGTTGTAATCCACATCTGCCGGGATGAAGTTCTTGAGAATCACCCGGAAGGGAGACCAGAAACGGAGACCGCGTTCGCCATCGCCCACCACCACGACTTTCGCATCAAGTCCGGGCGGCGCCCATACGAAACAATGGTGCATGATGTCCAGATCAGGATTGATCGGAAAATGAGAGGGCTTGACAAACTTTACGTGATCCATGTCGGTCTGCGGCACAACATTCCGTTCAAAGATCAGGTCGCTGTAAAGTTCCGGCTGGGTAAAGCGGATGAAATGCCGCTGGTTTTCATCCAGCCCTTTGAGGTGTTCCAGCGCATATTCTCTTGCCTTGTCAACAGCCAGCCCGGTGTAGTCCGGAGTATGGCATCCGGCAAATGTGAGAGCCAGAGTCATGGCAACGATCAGAAACATATATCGCATAAAGCGTGACCTTTCTTTCGTAAATTCGTAAAGTTCTCGTTTAATATCGGGATAATATAATACGGTGTGCGCCGGAGTGCAAGGGAAAAGCGCAATTTTTTATGGAAAAAAGTATTTATTCCTGCATCTGCCGGAGTTCTTCCAGAAGTGCAAGAACTTCTTTCCGGCAGCGTTGAGGCATCCAGGAATATTTTGTCAGGTATCGTTTTACCGGGAAACCGCTGTATTGCGCAACGAGAAAGAGCGTAACCAGCGTATCGCTGTCAAAGTTCTGTAACTGCCGTGCGTTCTGGTAAAGCAGGTCTTCCAGTGCGATGAGCTGATTTTCCTCGATCCATGTGGCGTGAAGCTTCTGTCCCACGGAAAGCATACCGTTTTTCTCAATGAAATGCAAGGTGCTTTCGTCGGCACTCCGGAAGGTATATGTGGGGTAATGGGTGGGAAAGATGATCTGACCTTTCAGGTGTTTCTGGTTCAGCCGGATCAACTCATGAAGGGAGGTTTTTGCGCGTGTCCGGATCATCTCCAGACGGGTGAGCTGTTCCGAACGCTGATCGAAGTCGGGGAGGGAAGCATATTTCTGACGGTAGACGCTGATCATTTTCTGAAAATCCCGTGACCGCGCAGATATTATTTCACGCCGGATTTTCTTCAGATCGGTATCGGCAGCCGCCGTCAGGTCCTGAAGCTGCTGTTGTTCGTTCATTTTGCGGCGCAGTTCTTCCCGCTGTTGTTTGAGAGCGGTGACTTTTTCCTGTTTCTTCTTCAGTTCTTCTGTTTTTGCTCTGATCTCTTCAATATCTTCCAGCGTAAAAACTTCTGCTGCCCAGAGCGGTGCAGATTCGATTGCTTTTTCCAACGCCAGACAGGTCTTCAGAGTAACATCTTTCCGGTTGCATTGTGTGTGGAGCCGTTTCAGATTGTCAAGGTGGGCTGTTTTTTCCGTTTTCTCAATGGAGCGCAACATCTTGCGGGCTTCTTTCGGTGCGTAAAGATTGTCTTCCAGATACTCTTTGAGTGCTTCCCAACGGCTGTAGGAATCGTCCGGCAGGACCGGCTTGATCTCCTTTTTCCAGTGTTTCAGTTCATCCGGGTCATCTTCCAGATCTTCAAAGGGATCTTTTTCCGGATGCGGCGGAGTGTAAACGGCTGTCTCCGGAGCGGGCGCAGGCGGTTTGACCGGAACGACAGCCTGTGCCGGTTGCGGTGCAGGAGGTGCAGGAGGTGCAGGGACAGGTGTCAGTACCGGAGCTGTTTTTGCGACCGGTTCGGGATTTTTCTGTGATTGAACCTGTGTGGTGCCTGAAGATTTTTTCTGTGGTTCCGGCAACAGGAAAAAGAGTGTCAGTTCCGCAAAAAACAGGATCGCCAGAAAAACTGCCGCTCCGAACAGAATTTTCTGCCTGCTGTTGACCTCGTCCTTTTGCGGGATCGCTTTTTCGGAATTTTTCTGATGTGCCACGTGCCACGCATAGGTGATTTCGTTCAGTGTATGCAGTACAACACTCCAGGAGGCAGGGCGTTTTCCGGGATCCTTTTCCATCAGTTTGTCTACCAGAATGGAGATTTCCGGTGGAAGATCGGGATTGACTGCGATCAGTGGCGGCGGCTGATTTTCCTGCTGCATTTCGCAGACAACCATCGGGTCGTCATGAACAAACGGTGCGTGACCGGCAAAGAGCTGATAAAGCGTTGCGCCGAAGGAGTACATATCCGATTTGAAGCCGGGAACATCTTTTTCTCCCCGTATGATTTCCGGCGGTGCATAAGCGGGCGTAGCCATCAGGTTTTCATCCTGATTACCGGCACCTTCCCGGCAGTCTTTGACCAATCCCAGGTCTGCCAGCTTGAATTCGGAATTGTTCTTCATAATAATATTTTCGGGCTTGATGTCCCGGTGTGCCAGTTTTTTGCAGTCCCAGGCGTATGTCAGGGCATCTGCAATACTGGTGGCGCATTTGAGGGCGAGATGAGTCGGCAAAGCCCCTTTCTGTGCAGTATAAACTTCCAGGTTTTCGCCTTCGATCAACTCCATAACGAAGAAATGAATGTCGCCGTAAGTTCCTGCATCGATCGCCTGAACGATGTTCGGATGATTCAGTGCGGCAGCCCCTTTTGCTTCACGGAAGAAGGCATCAATGAAAGCCGTATCGCTTGCCATTTCATCCGAGAGGACTTTGAAGGCAACATCGCGGTCAAGATCCAGCTGTTTTGCCAGATAAACGATCCCCATACCGCCGCGCCCGATTTCTCTTTCGATCCGGAACATACCGATTTCTGTCCCCGCTGCCAACAGACGGTGCGGAGAGAGCATACTGCCGCAATGCGGGCAGGACGCAATGAAGTCGGCTCGCGGTTGATCCAATGGGACCGCATCGACTTTTTTATCGCATTGTTTACAGTAGAGACGCAGCATTTTTCCGGGTGTTACCTGTTTGAAGTTTTGTGTCAGATCAGATAATATAATCTGTCCCGGTTAAAAAACAAATGCTTTCTGATTTAAAAAAAGGACTATTTTTTGTAAAAAGATGTAAGAAACCGGCAGTTAGACTTGTATTTAGGGGGAAAGCGTGCTATTTTATTCTTTCAACTATGAAGAAAACAACTCAAAACGATATGGAGAAAAACGATGTCCGCAAACACCCCGTTTGATGATCTCAAGGAGCGCGGTTTTATTTACCAGTGCACCAACGAAGACGCATTGAAAGATCTTTTGCAGAAGGAAAAGATCTACTTCTATGTGGGCTTTGACCCGACGGGGAACAGTCTCCATGTGGGGCATTTGCTGCCGGTGATGGCAATGCGCCGTATGCAGATGGCAGGACATCATCCGCTGGTGCTTGTCGGTGGAGCAACCGGTCTGGTGGGGGATCCCTCCGGCAAGTCGGAAGCCCGCCCGATTCTCTCCCGTGAAAAAGTTGCCGAAAATGTGAAGTGTCTTCAGGCGCAGCTTGCCCGCTTCATTTCTCTTGACAATGCCACTTTTGTGAACAACATTGACTGGTTCGGTGAGATGAAGTATCTGGATTTTCTGCGTGACATCGGCTCCAAGTTCAGTGTGAACAAGATGCTGACTGCGGAATCCGTGAAGATGCGCATGGAAACCGGGATCTCCTTCCTGGAATTCAATTACATGATCCTGCAGGCATACGACTTCCTCGTCCTGAAGGAAAAGTACGGCTGCCGTCTGGAAATGGGCGGTCAGGACCAGTGGGGCAATATCACTTGCGGAACCGATCTGGTCCGCCGGATCCACCACGAGGAAGTATTCGGTCTGACGATGCCGCTTCTGATGAACAGCAACGGTCAGAAGTTCGGCAAAAGCGCCGGCAATGCTGTCTGGCTGGATAAAAACCGGACCAGCGTGTTTGATTACTACCAGTTCTGGCGGAATACGGACGATGCCGATGTGCAGAAACTGCTCCTTTATTTCACCAGTCTGCCGAAAGATGAGATCCTCACCCTTACGGCGGAAGGTGCCAATATCAACCGTGCGAAAGAGATTCTTGCATACGAAGCAACAGCCCTGGCTCACGGCGATGAAGAAGCAGCCAAAGCGTTTGCTGCCGCCGGCTCCAAGTTCGGCTTTGCCGATCCGGAACGCAAGGTCTTTACTTCCAGCAATATCATCAAGGTCGATACTGCCGCAGCAATGGCGAGTGCCGCAAGCGATTTGCCCACTTACGAACTGAATATGCCGGCGGAAGGGATCTGGATCGTTCAGCTTCTTTCCGATGCCGGGCTGTGCAAGTCCAACGGTGAAGCACGCCGTCTCATTCAGGCAGGTGGAGCGTACTTCAACGATGAACGGATCACGGATATGAACCGGATCGTGACTGCGGCTGACTTTACGGACGGTGCAGCAATGGCGAAGACCGGGAAAAAGAATGTGAAGCGTATCGTTCTCAAGTAACCGTCAGTCAGAAAAATACAGCAATTCCGGGAGCAGAGGTCGTCTCTGCTCCTTTTTTATGAAAAAATTACGGTTTTTTCTGTTTTCTGACTGGTATTTTTTCAAAACTGGGTTACAGTTCGGAATGAGACTATAAATTAAGTAAAATTGTTGCAGAGGTGTGAAGAAATATGGGAAGTGCTATGCGTACGCCGGTGACGGTGATCGAGTTCGGAACGGATAAGATCCGTGTGCTGCACGGCAATGGAGATGGCGAAGGCGGTGTGCTGGTAACAGCGTTCGCCGAAGCTCCTTCGGACGGTTCCGTGATCAAAGGTGCCATCCATGATCCGGCAAAAGCGGGAAAGATTTTGGGCGAAGTGCTGGACCGCACGGAAAATGCAGTGTCGGTCAATGATGACCGCAGAATGATCCTTTTTCTGTTGAACGGCGGTGTGGTCAATTCCTGTCGCGGAGAAGGAACTGTGATGCTGCATGACGGCGGAAAAGTGGAGACAAGACACGTGGAAGATGTCCTTGCCAAAGCGCACGGGATCACCTTGCCGCCGGGCATGGTCAGTTTTAACTCCTTTGATGGATTTTTTGTACTGGACCGGCGCTCCCGTGTAAAATATCCGGTTGGGCAGAACGCCAGCCAGCTGGATGCTTATCTGCATATTCTGACAACGGAACAGCGTGTGTTGGATCAGATCCACAATATGATGTTCAATCTTGGATTTGAGCGGAAAGGGGAACCACTGTTCAACGGTGTTGCATCGGCATACGGAGTGTTGCGTAAAGATGAGCGTGAACAGGGCGCTCTGCTGATCGATTTCGGACACGGCGCCTGCGATTATGTGCTTGTCTGTACCGAAGGTGTTTACCTTTCCGGCGTGCTGCCGGTGGGGGTGGCTCATGTGGCAAACGATCTTGCCATCGGGCTGGATCTGCCTTATGATTTCTGCCTGAAATTCCTGCGTGAGGGCAGGCTGAAGAAAATGCGTGCTGCCGATACATCCTTCCTGGAATATGTCGTTTCCGTGACCGGTAAAAAGCGGCGGATCCCGCTGGATTCCTTTGAACGGATCATCGAATTCCGTCTCCGGGAGATCTACAATGTGATCCAGGCGAAAGTCCGTGAGAAAAATCTGGCTTCCTGTATGACCGCCGGAGTGGTGTTGTGCGGGGGCGGAGCAATGATCGAAGGCTCGCTGGAAATGGCAAAAGATGTTTTTTCTGATTCCGCTGTCCGGATCGGTGAACCTTTTGGCGTAGCGGGAGTGATGAACGGTTTTGAAATGCCGCCTCCCTGTTATGCGGCGATCCTCGGTGCGTTGAAGTACGCGGTGGAAGAAGTTTCCCTGCAGGAGGAAAGCAGTATGGATGTGGTCCGCAATGCGTTGTCTCGCGTTGGTGAAAATGTGTTGTCGAACGTGAGAAAGGTGTTTGGAAGATGACGAAGAAACCGATGATCCTTGGTATTGGCGGCAGTGGCGCCGCTATGATCGAACAACTTGCTCTGCTGCCCGGAATCGGGGAGTATCACCTCGCATTGGTCGATACGGACCGGACTGCGATCGAACATTCTTCTGCCGGGTTCCGGCTCAGTGCCGCCGCTGACTGGGGAATTGCCAGCGGTTGCGGTTGCGGAGGTGATGTGATCCGTGGCGAACGGGCGCTGGCTGCTGAACGGCAATCCGTCCAGAAAATGCTGGCGGAAGCGTCCTGTCTGACCGTATGCGGCGGTCTGGGTGGCGGAACTGCGACCGGCGGGGTCCGGACGATTTCCAGTGTGGCGCGGGCTATGAATATTCCCGCTGCCTTCCTCCTGACGACTCCGTTCTCTTTCGAGGCTTATTCCCGCAAACACAATGCGGATGAATGTATCCGGGAGCTGCTGCCGGTGGTGGATATTCTTCTGACGATCCCCAACGATCTGCTCTTTTCCAAGCTGCCGCCGGATCTGCCCGCAGCACAGGCGTTTGAAAAATCTGCTTTGGAAATGGCATATACCGTGTTCGGGGTGTCGGAACTGATGCGCTGCAGAAATCTGCTGGGGGCGGACTATGCTGCATTTATGCGTCCGGTGAAGGGGTTGCGTTGCGATTGTTCCCTCGGAATCGGAGTGGCGGATTCCAGCGACGGTCTGGATCGCTCTGCCATCGCATTGGAGCGCCTGCTTGCCTCGCCCTTCCTGGGTGGACCGGAATTTCTGAAGAAAGCGGAGACTCTGTTCCTGGTCCTCAGCGGCGGGACAGATCTGCAGCTGGCAGAATTGAAACGGACGCTGGAGATGGCATCGGATGTCTTCCCGAAAAAGATCGAAGTCTTTTCCGGTGCGGCGATCTCGGAAAATATGGATGGCAGGATCCAGTTGACTGCCATCGCTGTCAAATACGAAAAAACGCCGCTTTCACGGAAAAAGCCGGTTGCCGGACATCATGAGTTGCGTCAGCCGGAAGATGCCGGGACCGGTAACGGAGAGCTGATGCAGGAGGAATTTTCGCTGACCAGTTACTCCAGAGGGATTTTTGAAAATCTGCCTCCGACAAAATACCGGGATGAAGATTTGGATATTCCCACATTTCAGCGGCGGAACATTTCGATCGACCGCGGAAAAACAGGAGCATAAAAATGCAGCTCCGTTCCACGATTCTGACATCCCTCATGTTATCTGCCGGTTTGTTTTGCTGTGCCTGCAGCAAAAATACGCCGGTCTGCGGTCCGGATACCGATCCGGCTTTCGCAATGAAAATGGCAGAGGAACACGTGGCGCTCGGCCCCCGTACTGCCGGCACAGAAGGTGCCGCAAAAGCTGCCGCCTGGATCATGGAAAAAATGTCTGCGATGAAGAAAAAATTTGTCGTTACACAGGATGTCTGGCAGGAAAACGGTAAGACATTCCGGAATGTGCAGGCTGTTTACAGGGGGCAGGGCGATCGTGGAAAATTTGTGATCGCAGCCGCTCATTACGATACGAAAAAACTTTCACTTGTCCCTGATTTTCAGGGCGCCAATGATGGTGCTTCCGGTGTGGCTGCGCTGCTTGCAATGGCAAACGCTCTGCCGGAACATTCACCCCTGCCGTTTGATATCCATTTTGTTTTCTTTGACGGGGAAGAAGCGGTATTGGAGTACAACGATTACGACGGTTTGCACGGAAGTAAACGCTGCGCCCGGCAGTTGAAAGAAACGGGACGTGCCGGAAACTGTGTTGCCATGATCCTGCTGGATATGGTTGGAGATAAAAATCTGGACGTCCGTTTCCCCGCTGATACGAACCGGAAACTGCTTGATCTTGCGGCCGGAGTTTCGGAAACAAACGGGACTCTTGCCCAGTTCAACCGGGGCGGGTCCGTGATGCTGGATGATCATATTCCCTTTCAGGAGATCGGGATCCCGGCGATTGATATTATCGACTTCAACTACGGTCCGGGAAACAGTTACTGGCATACCCGGTATGACACCCTTGATAAGATCAGTGGAAAGTCCATTGCCGCAGCGGCAGATTTTGCGTTGGATCTGATTTGGGCTTTGGCGGAGAAACAAAAATGAAACGATTTGATTGGAAAACAACACGTTGGATCCGGTCTGCCGGGGCGCAAGTCGTGGCTTGTGGAAAGAATACGCATTTTGCTGTGCCGCAAAAATTCCTGACGGAGGAGCTTGTCCGGTTGCTGAAAAATTTTGATTCTGTTCTCGCCGGCGGAAAAATTTTGAAAGACAGCCCCACAACGACTGCCGCTCTGGCAGAATGTGGCGGGCAGATGCTTTTTTTGAAGCGGACAAACAACAAAAACTGGAAGTTTACCCTGCGTTATCTGTTCCGGTCAGCACGACCCTTCCGTTCTGCGCGGGCGGCAGAAAAATTTTCGCAACTGGGAATCCCGACGCCGCCGGTCATTGCCGCCGGGGAATGTCGTTGCGGCTTGATCCTGAAGTGCGGTTATCTGATTACCGGAACTGAACCCGGGATTTGCGGAATGAATCAGGCGATCCGGGAGGCAGCGGATCCGGTTGGTGAGATGTCGGTTTTTCTGAAAAAAGCCGCTGTAATGATGGCAGCACTGCATCGGAATCGTGTGATCCACGGCGATTTGAAACTGTGTAATTTCTACCGGGGCGGTAATGGTGAACCGGGGATCTGGGATCTGGACAGCGTCAGGATCTACCGGAGCCGGGTTCCTTTGCGGGAAGTCGAAAAAGAACTGACCCGTCTGATTGCCTCCTGTGTGGAACTGCTCCGGCGGATCCCCGGTGTCCCGGAGCCGGAGATCGACAGCATGACATCCCGATTCTGCCGGGAATATTGTGCATACAGTCCCCTTGTTCCCTCCGGGACAAAAGTTGCGGGGCTTGTCCGTGCGCTGCTGGAACGGTGGAGGAATAAGAAATGAAGATTGATTCGTGCGGCAACTGGACCTGGCAGAAAGAAACGGATCCGGCGGTGCTTCAGCCCTGGTTTGCCGGTGGACAGGTCTGTAACGGGATCGAAGTCAAGCGGAATGCCTGCCGGGTGGTTTATCTCGTGACCGCCGGAGATGGTAAAAAATACTATGCCAAGCTGGAGCGGACCGGTTGTCTGTTGTTCCGGAATAAGGCAAAAATCGAATTTCAAGCCGGCAGAATGCTCCTTGAAGCAGGAATCCCCTGTGTCCGGTTTGTTGCTTGCGGAAGCCGGGGACTTCATGAAACGATTATTGTTTCCAGTGCAGAAGAAAATGTGGTTGATGCCCGGGAATATTTTTTTGCTGTTGCTGCGGGAGATCCGGTGAAACGGCAGAAGTTTCTGACGGCACTTGCTGAACTTCAGCAGAAGATGCGGGAAAAGGGGATCCGGCATCGTGATTTTCACGCGGGAAATATTCTTGTGCGGGAAGATCAGGATCAGAATTGCACTTTGCTGCTTGTCGATCCGGTCGCTGTTACCCGGACCGGTCATGCGGACGACTTTGAACTGGCACGGATCCTGAATGACTTTTGTCCGCTTCTGACGGATGCAGAAGCGCTTTTTCTTGCCGGGGAGCGTCCGGAACTTTTGTCACTCATTGCCGCTGACCGGAAAGAAAAATGTGAAAAAGAATGGAACAGGAGAAAAGCCCAGATCCTTTCCGGAAACTCCAAGTTTTCCCAGACGGTTATCCGGTCGGACGGGCGTGTTTTTGAGGTCGCCTCCACCCCCTGGTATAAACCCGGTACTTTGCCGGATGATCCGGATGCACTTCCGGTTGAAACGCTTTCTGCAGAAGAAGCGGAGGCGCGCTGGCTTTCCATGTTCCGGGCAAGATTGGAAGGCAATCCGGCGGAGCGGGAATATCTGCTGCGAGAGAAATGCGGTTCGCAAACACGCCTTTACTACCGGAAAACGGGATTGTAAGAAAATCCGGAAGACTGCTTGAAATCTGCTTTTTGCGTGCTATATTTTTCAAGATTAAAAGAACAATAATTTTACAGCTCAATAAGAAATCCGGAGGTTATGACTATGTTGGAAAATCTTTCTGCGTTCCAGATCATTTTGGCATTTATTTTTCTGCTTTTTGCAGGCGGATCCGCTTTTTATGGCGCCCGCAGCCGGAAAACGGTTCCGATCTACAGCGCTCTTGTTTTCCTCGGTTTCATTCTGATGACGCTCTTTCCCGGCTGGCTGTTTGCTCTCTGCATCCTGATGATCGTTGTGGGCGCCTGTATCCTGTTCCATGGTCAGAGTAAACAGATTTTCAAAAAAAAGGTCACCGGGTGGATTCTGCTCTTTGCCGGCTTGATTGCTTTTGCTATGATCCGGTATGTTATGGCGCCGGATGACAACGAAACTTTGCGTTTGAAGTTGAAGCAGTACAGTCTCGCGGAGTATGAAAAACTCGGTAGTTTTGCACAGGAACGGTATGCCGGTTTGAATGTGATTGCTGTTGTGCCGGAAAATATGACCGATCGTCAGAAAGACTGTCTGAAAGCGTTTGAACAGGGGTATGGCGGAACGGTCGATACGGTGGAACAGAAAATGATCGATTTTGTTGCATTCCGGGAAGAAAATGCTCATTTGGAAAGTGCGGAATATAATGCGCTTCTCCAGAAGACGATAAACGATCACAGTTTGGAAAATCTTTTCCGTTCCGGCGAGATGAGCGGGGTTGATGTGGTTCTGTTGCTTACCTCTCTGCCCGGAAAACGGATCGAATGTCTTTCCACTTTGAACAGTCTGCGGGATTCCCGTAAGATTCTGCTTCTGCCGATGGATTGTGCCGGCAGAGTCAATGTACTCAGTACCTATATCCGCGATGGTCTGATCGGCGCATTGGTGATGATGAATGCGGATTCTTCCATTAAAAACGATGTCCCGGAAAATATGGAAGAAGCATTTAATTCCCGCTTTGTGCTGGTGACTGCCGAAAATATTGATGCGATGCTGGAAGATCCCAAGTATCGGGTCGTACTGTTTGACGATGAAGCGGAGCCCCGTGAAGAAGAATAAAACGGACCGCTCTGCTGTTTCCATAGAAAGAGTTTGAATTATGTCTCAGGATTTTTTTGATGATCCGCTGAAGGATTGTCTGGAACATTTTACACCACGGGCATTGCGTGCCCTGCAGTTGGCAGCCAGAGAAGCTGCACGCTGGAATCATGATCACCTCGGCTGCCGCCATATGCTGCTGGGAATCCTTGCTGTAAAGGATTCCATTGCGGTACAGGTTCTGGCAGATATCGGGATCCCGGTGGATGAACTCCGGCGCCGGGTCGAAGATACCTGTGTGGTAGGCAGTTCTCTTCTTCAGGCGGGCGATGTGCCCTTTACGGATACGCTCCGCTCGGTGATCCTTTCTGCCCGCAACGAAGCCAATGCCATGGAATACAATTATATCGGAACGGAACATCTGCTGCTTGCTCTGTTGCGGGTACAGGACAGCCGGAGCGCAACGATCCTCCGGAATATGGGGGCGAATGTGGAAAAGATCCGCCTTGCGGTCCTGGCTGCACTGGATCCGGGATATCTGCCCGGTGACCGGAAGGACTCCGCTGAAAATCCGGTTCCGGAGAACACGCCTGCAGGTGATCTTTCAGAAGAAAATCTTGCTCCGGAAAATCAGGAACTTGGCGCTCTGCGGGCATTCGGCAGAGATTTGACTGCCCTTGCAGAACGGGGTGGGCTGGATCCGGTGATCGGCAGAGAAAATGAAATCAGCCGTGTGATCCAGATCCTTTGCCGCAGAACGAAAAACAACCCGGTTCTCATCGGTGAAGCGGGCGTTGGAAAAACTGCCATCCTCGAAGGGCTTGCCCAGCGGATTGCTGCCGGTGATGTGCCGGAGATCCTTGCCGGAAAAAAAGTCTTTGCTCTTGACCTGCCGCTGATGGTGGCTGGTACAAAATACCGCGGTCAGTTTGAAGAACGGATCAAAGCTGTGATCGAAGAAGTACGTGCTTCCGGACAGGTGATCCTGTTCATCGACGAACTGCACACGATCGTTGGTGCGGGCGGTGCGGAAGGAACCATGGATGCCGCCAACATCATCAAACCGGCTTTGTCCCGCGGGGAATTGCAGTGTATCGGTGCCACTACGCTGGATGAGTACCGCAAAGGCATTGAGAAGGATGCCGCTCTGGAACGCCGTTTTCAGTCCGTTCTGGTGGAACCGCCCTCCGTTGATGATGCAATCAAGATCCTTCACGGGTTGAAAAAAGTTTACGAGAAACACCATGCGGTGAAATATACTGATCGTGCCATTGAGGCGGCGGTCCGTCTTTCCGATCGTTACATCAGCGGACGGCATCTGCCGGATAAAGCGATTGATGTGATGGATGAAGCCGGAGCGGCTGCCCGGATCCACAGTATGCTCAAAGCTCCGGATCTTTCCTGTATGGAAGAAGAGTTGCGTGCGATTGCTGCTGAAAAGGAAAAAGCGATCATGGAGCAGCAGTTTGAACTTGCCGCAAAGCATCGCAACCGGGAACGGCAGCTCAAGGAGGAACTGGAAAATATCCGTCAGGACTGGCAGCGCCGCCGCGATGCAAACCGGCAGGAAATCACGGAACAGGATATTGCTGCTGTTATGGCGAAACTTTCCGGTGTGCCGTTGAGCCGGATCGAATCCGGTGAATCGGAACGGCTGCTGAAAATGGAGCAGGAGATTGCCCGCGCTGTGGTCGGGCAGGATGAAGCTGTCAAGGCTGTTTCCCGTTTTCTTCGCCGTTCCCGGGCGGACCTGAAAGATCCTGCCCGTCCCATCGGTTCTTTCGTCTTCCTCGGTCCTACCGGCGTTGGAAAAACTCTGCTTGCCAAGGCTGTGGCGGAATTTATGTTCGGTGATCCGGAGGCATTGATCCAGATCGATATGTCTGAATATATGGAAAAACACAATGTCTCCCGTCTGGTCGGATCGCCTCCCGGTTATGTGGGGCATGGCGACGGTGGCGAACTGACGGAACGGGTGCGCCGCAGACCGTACAGCGTGGTCCTCTTTGATGAAGTGGAAAAAGCCCATCCGGATGTGATGCATATGCTTCTGCAGATCCTGGAAGAAGGAAAACTGACCGATACCCTCGGCAGACGCATCGACTTCCGTAATACCATTGTGATCATGACCAGTAATGTCGGTGCAGATCGGATCGGGCGTAACACCCCCCTCGGATTCAGTGCCGGTTCACAGTCTGCTGATATGGAAAAGCAGAACAATGTGTTGCTGGAAACGGCAAAACGGGCGTTCAAACCGGAGTTTATCAACCGGGTGGACGAGATCCTGATCTTCCGCAGTCTGGAAAAAGCGGATTTGGAAAAGATCGTGCGTCTGGAACTGGATAAACTGGTCAAACGTATGGCAAATCAGGGCAGAACGCTCAAGTATTCCGATGCGCTTGCCGCATTCCTGACCGAAAAAGGATATCAACCCGAATACGGTGCGCGTCCGCTCCGCCGTGCTGTGGAACGCTCCGTGGAGGATCCGCTGGCGGAAATGATCCTTTCCGGAAAACTTGACCATACGATTTTTGCCGATGTGAAAGACGGGGAAATCGTCTTTACCAAAACGAAACGGAAAGCAAAATGACCGACGAACTTTTTGAGATCATTGACGATGCCACCGGAGCGGTCATCGGAACCGCTCCACGCAAGCGTTGTCACGGCGATCCGTCTTTGATCCACCGGAGCGTTCATGTGGTCGTGTACGCCACAGATGGAAAATCGATTCTGCTCCAGAAACGAAAAATGACGAAAGACATTCAGCCCGGAAAGTGGGATACCGCTGTGGGCGGACATCTGATGGTCGGAGAGACCTATGAACAGGCTGCCGTACGGGAAATGGGGGAAGAACTGGGGATCAAGCCGGAGACACCGTTCCGTTTCCTTTTTGACTTCAAAGTGCGGAATGAGATCGAATCGGAAAATATCCGTGTTTTTGCTGTTGCTTATGATGGACCGTTCTTTCCACAGGAAAGTGAGCTGGACGGGGTTGAGTTTTTTGCGATCCCGGACTTGAAACAACGGTTGTGCAGTGGAAAAACAGACGATTTTACCCCGTTGCTCTGCCGTGAACTTGCTATGCTGCCGGAGATTGAACTTTGACCAGTGAACAGGTGACAGCCGCAGAAAGCGAAACTTTCTCTCCGGTCCAACAGGCTTGGAGGCGTTTCCTGCGGGACCGGTTTGCGGTTGCGGCGCTTGCCGTGATGCTGTTGCTTTTTCTCGCTGCAATGGCTGCTCCTCTCATTGCAAACTCCCTGCCGTTGCTGATCATTACGGAGCAGGGCGAGTGGTTCAGCCCCGCATTGCGTGATTTTTTCGCTCCGAACGTGCAGGAAGTCTTTGTGGAAAAAATCTTCAATTATCTGCTCTTTGCTGCAATTCCTGTGAGCATCGCACTGGTTCTGTTACGGAAATATGTGCTGTGCCGCCGGATCGTGACCGGAGGATTGATCGTTCTGCTGGCTGTCCCGTTTTTTACTGTACAGCAAAAGAACGATATGCGGGATTACACAAAGGATTTTTCTCACGCAGAAATCATTTATGCGCCGGTTCCTTACGGACCTTTTCAGACGTCATCCGATGTGTTCGGTAAGCCGTCTGCGGAACATTGGTTCGGTACCGATCAGAACGGACGGGATGTTTTTGCCCGGATGTTATACGGCAGCCGGGTTTCGCTGGCGGTCGGGTTCCTTGCCGCCGGGATCTCGTTGATCCTCGGCACTTTGATCGGGTTGATCTCCGGATATCTCGGCGGAAAGATTGATTTGATCATTCAGCGCTGCGTGGAGATCGTGATCTGTTTTCCCACATTCCTGCTCCTGCTGATCCTGATGGTTGTCCTGTTGGACAGCGGCTCCCGCCAATCGGTCCTGCTGGTGATCCTGGTTCTTGGCTGCACCGGATGGCCCGGTCTGGCGCGAATGGTGCGCGGGGAAGTGTTGAAACAGCGTCAGATGCAGTATGTTCAGGCAAGCGAATGTATGGGGGTCCCGTTCCGGCGGATCCTGACGGTACACCTGCTGCCCAATGTTTCCGGTCCCATCTTCGTGGCATTTGCATTTGACATCGCCGGTTGTATCCTTGCTGAAAATTCATTGAGCTTTCTCGGCTTCGGTGTTCAGATCCCCACCGCCAGCTGGGGCGAGCTGCTCCGGCAGGCTCTGGATGATCCGCTGCTTCACTGGAATCTGATGCTTTGGCCCGGACTGGCGATCTTTGTTTGTGTTTGTTCGTTTCATTTTATTGCAGATGGTCTGCACCGCGCGATTGATCCGAAATCTGCCGGATAATTTCATAAAAACTGAAGAAGGAGAATAAAAATGGCTGTAACTGTACGTTTCCGTATGAGTGAGGATGCCGCTGACCTGAAACCCGCCAAGGCGCACCCTGATGACGCCGCATACGATCTGCGTTCCCGTACGGATTTGACCGTAATGCCCGGAAAAGTTGCCCTCGCACCGACCGGATTGTTTCTGGAACTGCCTGTCGGGTACGAAGCACAGATCAGACCCCGCAGCGGCATGGCTCTCAAATTTTCTATGACTTTGCTTAATACGCCCGGTACCATTGATGCCGGATACCGGGGCGAAGTCGGGTGCATTATGTTCAATGCCGGAGAACAGCCGTATGAGATCAAACGGGGTGACCGCATCGCCCAGATGGTCATTGCCGCCCTGCCGGATGTGCAGATGGTGGAATGTGGCGAACTGACTGAAACAGACCGCGGAGCTGGCGGGTTCGGCTCCACCGGAAAACAGTGAAAATGCCGGAAAGTTGGAAAAAAGTCAGTTTTATACAAAAAAATTGCAGTTGCAGCTTGAAAATTTAATTTTTTGTGGTAATTTGTTATTGACAGTAATAAAACGGAATTTTTAACGAAGGGTATACCTATGAAACCGGAATTTGCAAAGTATCTGCAGCAAGATTCGATCCTCCTGCTGGAGGGTGAAACCAAGAAGCAAGTTTTTGAAGACATCGTTCAGCACGCCGCCACACGCTGCACCATGGATGAAGATCAGATCCGTGATGCCGTCTGGAAACGGGAACGTATGATGACCACCGGCGTCGGCAAAGGTCTGGCTCTGCCCCACATCCGTGTCAATGGCTTCCCCTCTCCCCTGATCATTGTCGGTATCTGCAAAAACCCCGTTGCCGACTACAAAAGCCTGGATAACCAGCCGATCAATCTGGTGGTCTTCCTCGCCGCTGACGAACGGGATCAGGAAGCATACCTGAAACTGCTGGGCAGCATCTCTTCCAAGGTCAAGGAAGAAGGCGTGATCGCTGAGATCCTCACAGCCGGTGACGACCGGGCAAAGATCCAGGAGATCCTCTCCCGCTGACGTATCAAAACGTCTTTGAGAAGATGCAAAGCCGTTCCGATTCCGGAACGGCTTTTTTCGTGCCCCGATGAGGCGGCGGTCACAGCGCGCCAACCAGCCGGATGGCTGGCGCGCAGCTTTTTTTACGCAGCGCAGAGCTGCTGTGTAAAAAAAGTGCCGGAGCCGGCTGCTCCGGCGTGACCGCCGCCTCATCGGGGCACGAAAAAGCCCTGCGGGAAAAATCCCGTCAGGGCTGAGAATCTTTGGAATCCTGTAAAAAGGAATCGCTTACTTGTTCATCAGGACCGGAACAAAGTCGGCGCGACGGTTCCGCTGCCATGCGGTGTTGTTGCTGCCGGAGACTGCCGGTTTATCTTCGCCGTAGCTGAGGGTTCTGATCCGGGCTTCGCTGATGCCATTGGCGACCAGTTCATCTTTCACTGCGGAAGCTCTGCGTTCGCCCAGGGCGCGGTTATATTCCTGAGTACCCCGTTCATCGCAGTTCCCTTCGATCACAACGCCGGTGCCGGGGTTGGTCTTCAGGAAGGTGACGATTGCGCTGATCTTGGCGCTTTCGGTGGGAGCGACTGCAAAGGTATCGAAGGGGAAGTAGACCGGCATGAAATCGGGGGCGTTGGTGATCTTTCTGCCGAAACCGTCTACGTAATCCTGATCTTCCGGGTTGAATTCGCCGTAGCCGCCTGCCTGATTGTTTTCGCCTTCGCCATTGCCGAAGCCGTTATCGCCGCTTTCGAGACCGAAACCGTTGCCGCCGTTGCCGTTTTTGCCGTCGCCGGTGGTGAAGCCGTTATCGTTGCCGACGGGTTTTTCACCGATCCAGAACATACTGTCCGGGCGTTCGGTGTCTTCGGTACAAGCGGTGGAGAGACCGGCGATGCCGAGAGAAACGGCTGCGATCATAGCGAACTTTGTCATTTTCATCGTTCTGATTCCTTTGATTTTTGTATTGTTTCTGGTTTATTACAATAACAATTTACTCCATTTTTAGAAAAATTCAATAAAAAATTAAAATTTTTTTTGACTATCTGCACAAATGATGTTATTTTATAGGGCAAAACATATTAAATTTTACAAATCAGGAGAAAATATCATGGCTTACGATCGCGAAATCAGAACGGACATCGACTGGGACTCTCTCGGTTTCAGCTATATGCCCACCCGCTCCAACATCCGTTACAAATACAGAAACGGTGCCTGGGACAAAGGTGAACTGACCTCTGATCCCAATGTTTCCATGTCCATCGCCGCAACCTGTCTGCACTACGGACAGAATGCGTTTGAAGGGATCAAGGCTTTCCGTTGCAAAGACGGCAAAGTCCGCGTGTTCCGTCCCTGGGAAAATGCCAAGCGCATGAACCGCACCGCCCACCAGCTGCTCGGTCCGGAGATCCCGGAAGAAATGTTCCTGGAAGCCATCCACAGAGTTGTCCTTGATAACGTTGATTATGTTCCGCCCTACGGCTCCGGCGGTTCTCTTTACATCCGCCCCCTGTACATCGGTACCGGCCCCATGATCGGTGTCGCTCCCACCGATGAGTACGAATTCATCATTATGGTCATGCCTGTGGGCAAGTACTACAAAGAAGGTCTCAAGGGCGTTCCCACGCTCGTGATCGAAGATTATGACCGTGCCGCACCCAAGGGTATGGGCCAGTACAAATGCTCCGGCAACTACGGTGCCAGCCTCATGCCGGCGAAACTGGCGAAGAAAGCAGGCTACCCGGTTCCCCTGTTCCTCGACCCGAAGGAACACAAATACATTGACGAATTCGGTACCAGCAACTTCCTTGCCATCACGGAAGACGGCAAGTATGTGACCAGCGATTCACCCTCCATTCTGCCCAGCGTTACCAATATGTCCCTTATGGAAGTTGCCCGCGATCTGGGAATGACCGTGGAAAAACGCCCCATCGTGGCGGAAGAAGAACTGCCCACGTTCAAGGAAGTCTGTGCTTGCGGTACGGCTGTGGTCATTACGCCCATCAGCTCTGTCACGATCCATGGCAAGACCATTACCTACGGTAACGAGTGCGGCCCCGTCTCCAAGAAACTGTACGACACCCTGACCGGGATCCAGTACGGTGAACTGGAAGACACCCACAACTGGATGTTTGAGATCTGACAATGCCCAGCCGGACGCTCCGTGTCGGGCTGATCGGCTTCGGTGCCATCGGCAAAGTCCATGCCTGCTGTTACGCGAACCTGCCGTTTTATTACAAAATGGCGGGTTATCGCGTAAAGGTCACCCATATCTGCACCGCTCACCCGGAAACGGCGGAAGCGGCGGCGGAACTGCTGGACGCGACCCCCGTTACCGACTATAAAGCGATCACGGAAAATCCGGAGATCGACATTGTCGATATTGCCACGCCCAACGACTGCCACGCCGAAGTGCTGAAGTCGGCGATCCGGCACAACAAACATATCTATTGCGAAAAACCTCTTGTTTCCTCTGCCGCCGAAGCGGAGGAAATCCAAGCGCTCCTCAAGGACTATATCGGCATCTCCCAGATGGTGCTGCAATACCGTTTCTCCCCTGCAGTGATGCGGGCGAAACAGCTCATTGATGAGGGTCGCCTCGGCACGATCCTGGAGTTCCGCGGTCACTTCCTCCATGCGGGCAGCTCCCGTCCGGAGACCGTGATCAAACCGTGGAAACTTTCCGGCGGCGTGATTGCCGATCTGGGCAGCCATACGCTGGATGTGCTGCGGTTCCTGCTGGGAGATTTTGAATCTCTTGCCGCCACTCGCCGCACAGCTTATCCCACCCGACCCGACGGCAAAGGCGGAACCGTTCCTGTCCCCACCGAGGACAACATGATGGTGCTGCTGCGTCTGAAAAACGGCGCGGACGGTATGGTCGGCTCCTCCAAGATCACCACCGGCGCAGAGGATGACCTCTGCTTTGAGATCAATGGCAGTGACGGCGCGATCCGTTTCTCCGGTATGGATCCCCACCACCTTGATTTTTACGACAACACGATCCCCGACCGTCCTTACGGCGGCTTGAAGGGGTGGACAAAGATCGACTGCGGTCAGCGCTTTGAAGCGCCCGCCAACGGCTTCCCTGCTGCGAAGTCCGCCATCGGCTGGCTCCGCAGTCACATCCACTGCTGCTGGAACTTTGTGGACCACGTGGCGCGTGGCGAAAAATCCTCTCCCGACCTGACGGACGGCATCTACCTTCAGCGTGTTCTGGATTCCGTGGTCCGCGCCGCCGATTCCGAAACCCGTGTAAAAATTTGATCATCCGGGCTGTGGTTTGGCGGTTTAAAAAACTCCATTATTTTTTTATTGTCTGCTGTAAAAATCGAAAAGTTGCGCTATATTATATAAAATAATAATTTACAGGCGCGCGAAATGATCGAATTCTTCAAAAATACAAAACTTTTTCAGGATGCCGCAGTGGGACTGTGCGCATTCTTTTTGACCGTATTCCTTGTGCCGCTGTGCAAACGGCTTGCGTACCGGCTGGATCTGGTGGATCGTCCCAAGTCCGAACAGCACAAACAACACGGCAGGGAAACGCCTCTGCTGGGCGGGTTCGCTATGTTCGGCGGCTGGATCCTGACACTTGTCCTTGCGTTTGCATTGATCCGGTTCGTGCCGTGTTTCAGCGGATTCCTTGAAGGTCAAGCCGATTTTTCCGTTGGAGGCAGGGAGCTGCTGGCGGTGGTCGTGTGCGCGTTCTTCTCCCTGCTGCTGGGTTTTCTGGATGACCGGAAGCCCATGAAGGCGTCCATAAAGTTCGGCGGACAGTTCCTCATTGCGTTGGCGGTGGTGCTGGCTGGCGGCTTGCGGATCTCCCTCTTTGTTCCGTCCGAACTGTTCTCCATCGCCGTGACGGTGCTGTGGATCATGTTCATCTTCAATGCTATCAACTTTTTCGATAACATGGATGGACTTGCTGTCGGTACGGCGGCGATCGCTTTTGCCATGTTTCTTTGTGCCTCGCTGTTCAACGGACAGTTTTTTGTCTCTGCCCTGTGTGCCTGTTCTCTGGGCGCGGCGGCGGGGTTCTGGGTGTTCAACCGCCATCCTGCCCGGATGTTCATGGGGGATGCGGGGAGTCATTTTCTCGGCTTTCTGCTGGCGGTGGTGAGTATCAAGGTTTCCTATTACAACCCTGAAATTGCGGGGAGCCGTTTTGCGGTATTGATCCCGTTGATCATTCTTGCGGTGCCGATTTTCGATGCGCTGGCGGTGGTATGGATCCGGATCCGTAACGGTAAGCCGTTTTATGTGGGGGATAACAATCATATTTCCCACCGTTTTCTGCATATGGGGTTCAGCAGAGCGGTATCCGTTATGCTGGTACATCTTCTTGCCCTGACCATCGGGCTTGGAGCTCTTCCGATCCTGTGGGGAGACGGTATGACCTGTGCGCTGCTGCTGGCGCAGAGTGTGGTGTTTCTGACAATATTAAGTGTGGTGCAATGCGCCGGAAAACAGAAAGAGAATTGATATGAGTAAAGCAAAAAAACAGCGTGTACCGTTCCGTCTGATCGGCGGCTCCAGACAAATGCTGATCGCCAAAGGCGAAGATCTGCGCGTGATCGCCGATATGGATGTGGCGCATTGGGCAATGATCGGAACACAGACCGATTCCCTCGTCTGCAACAAAGATTTTCTTGCCGCTATGGATACGGATAAGAACAACCGGATCCGCTGCGATGAAGTGAAAGCCGCACTGAAATGGATTCTTGCCCGTCAAAAAAATCTTTCCGGTTTTGAACGGAAAAGTGATGCGATCCGTCTTGATGATCTGAATCTGGAAACGGCGGAAGGCAAAACGATGTACGACGCGATCAAAGTTGCGCTTTCCAATCTCGGCTGCCCCGATGCAAAGGAGATTTCGTTCAGCCAGATCAGCGATCATGAAAAGATCGTTTCTGCAGCTCTGCAGAATGGCGACGGTGTGATCCCGCCCGGACCTGTGGAAAAAGATGATCCCCTTGCCGCCGATTGCATCCGTAATATCATGAAACTCTCCGGGAGCAAGAAAGATCTTTCGGGCGTGGATGGGATCGATAAAGATCTGCTGGATAACTTTGAAAAGCTGGCGACCGGCTATCTTGCCTGGACCGCGAAGTATGATGCCGCCCCGGAAAAAATGCTGCCGTACGGCGAGAAGACCGGCAATCTCTTCTCTGCAATGAGTGCGATTGCGGAAAAGACCGATTCTTTCTTCCGCAGTGCCGCCACCCTCCGGTTCGGGAATGTTTCCCGCGGAGCAAGCGATACACTTGCATATGACCCGCTGGCACCGGAAACGGTCAGTACTTTTCTGGAAAAATCCCCTATCGCCAATCCGGCGGAGACTGCGGAGCTGATGCGCGGCTCTGATACATTGAATCCGTTGTGGCGGGATAAGGTCAATGCTTTCTTTGACGCTCTGGATGCCGCAGAAGGAAACGCAATCGCAAAACTGGATGTGGATTCCTGGAATGCGCTGAAAGCAAAACTCGCCCCCTATGGAGCGTGGTCCGCCGAAAAAAATACCGGTATATTTGACGGATTCGACCGTAATGTGCTGCGTTCTTATGCGGAAAAGAATGTTTATGCCACTGTGCGGAAACTGATTGAAAACGATGTGGCAGTCTGCTCCGACCTTGCCAACTGCAAGGAAGTCCGGAAACTGATCCTTTTCCAGGAATATATGCTGGATTTTCTGAACAACTTTGTGTGTCTGCACAATCTTTTTGATCCGAAGCTGCCTTCTATGATCCAGGTTGGTAAACTGGTGATGGACGGGCGTATGTTCACCCTCTGCACGCTGGTTCCGAATCTGGCGGAACACAAGAAAATCGTAATGGAAAGCGATATTTGTGTGATGTATGTGGATGTGACCCGCGGTGCAGGCGCAGATACAAAAACAATGAAACTGGCAGTTGCTGTGACATCCGGTCATGTCCGGAATATCTTTATCGGCAAGAGCGGCGTGTTTTTCTCGGAAGACGGTGCCGTTTGGGATGCAAAGGTCTTTGACTTTGTGAAACAGCCTGTTTCCATTCCCGAAGCGATCAAGGAACCATTCTACAAATTCTCCGAATTCCTGCAGCGTCAGGCGGATAAACTTTTTGCCACCCGCAGCAAGGCGTATGAAACCAATGTGGCAAACAGCATACAGGCAACTGCGACTCCGGGCAAACCGGCACCCGCACCGGTTCCGATCGTTCCCGGCGCACCCGGCGCACCCGGTATGAGTGGTCCCATGATGCTGATGAGCGGAGGGATCGGGATCGCGGCGATCGGCAGTGCTTTTGCGTTCATGGCGAAGAGCCTGCAGGGGATCTCCTTTACAACGGTTCTTTCCGTACTGCTGGGGATCATGCTGATCTTTGGCGGTCCGATCATTCTGATTTCGCTGATCAAACTTTTCAACCGGAATCTCTCCCGTTTCTTTGAGGCGAATGGAAACGCCATCAATATGAAAATGCGCCTTTCTCTGAAAATGGGGCGGTTCTTTACTTTTGTGCCGAAAGTGCCGTTCTCTATGATGGTCATGCCGGAATATTTCTGCAACACCTTCGCTGAAAAACAGCGTGGTATGAATTTCTGGCTGAAACTGACGATCTGGCTGCTGGTTCTTCTGCTGTTGACCGGCGGGATCATCTACTGGAAGTTCCCCGGACTGGTGGATAAGATCTTCGGCAATGAGGAGGAACCGGTTTGTGCGGAGAAGGTGGTCTGTAAGGAAGAGAAGGCAGCAGAAAAGAAACCAGCGCCTTGTGCAGAAAAAACGGATGCGAAACCGGCAGTCAAGCCTGCGGAAAAGCCTGCAGTCAAAACACCCGCACCGGTGTCAGCACCGGTACCGGAAAAGAAACCTGCTGTGCCTTCGCAAAAATGATTGAAAAAAGCAGATTTTGCGCTATATTACGCGGGAACAGAAACAAAACGCAACAAAAAGATTATGTGAAAGACAATGGCAGATATTAAACGTATCCGGAATTTTTCGATTATTGCTCATATTGACCACGGGAAGTCCACTCTTGCCGACCGTTTGATGGAGGAAACTCACACCATCGAGAAACGGGATTTGGTCCATGACCAGCTGCTGGACGCAATGGATCTGGAGCAGGAGCGGGGGATCACGATCAAGTCCCACCCCGTCCGTATGGAGTATCAGGCGGATAATGGTGAAACATACGAACTGAACCTGATTGACACACCGGGTCACGTGGACTTTGCTTATGAAGTAAGCCGGTCCCTTGCCGCCTGTGACGGCGCCGTGCTGGTGATCGATGCCACACAAGGTATTCAGGCGCAGACTGTTGCCAACGTGAATATGGCAATGAAACACAATCTGGCGATCATCCCCATCATCAATAAGATCGACCTGCCGGCAGCAGATGTGGATATGTGCTGCGAGCAATTGGAAGAAATCCTGGCGATCCCGAAGGAGGAGGCGCTTGCCGTTTCCGCCAAGACGGGGCAGGGGATCCATGCACTGTTGGAAGCGATTGTGAATGTGGTGCCGCCCCCGGTCAAAAAAGAGGGAAAAGGAACAGCGGCGCTGGTCTTTGACTCCATTTACGATGCCTACCGGGGCGTGGTGACGTATGTTCGTGTGTTCGAGGGCAGTCTGCGCCGTGGCGACCGTCTGCGCCTCTTCAGCACCGGTCTGGAAAGCGAAATCAAGGAAGTTGGCGTGTTCAAGCCGGATATGAAGGCAACGGATGTGCTGGAGGCTGGTCAGGTGGGCTATATCATTCCCAACATCAAAAGCCCCTCCGATGCGAAAATGGGGGATACCATCACCACGGTGAAAGATCCCTGCAAAGAGCCGCTGCCCGGATTTCAGGAAATCAAACCCATGGTGTTCAGCGGGATCTATCCCATTGATACGGCGGACTATGAACAGCTCAAGTTCAGTATGGCAAAACTGCAGCTGAACGATGCTGCGTTCGTGTATCAGGCAGAGACCAGTGCCGCGCTTGGATTCGGGTTCCGCTGCGGATTCCTCGGTCTGCTCCACATGGAGATCATTCAGGAGCGTTTGCGCCGGGAATACAATATGGACATCATTGCAACGTATCCCAGCGTGATTTACCACGTTTACTTGAAAGGCGGGGAGATGATCGAAGTGGACAACCCCGTATTTCTGCCCGATCCCAGCGAGATCGACCGCATTGAAGAACCGATGATCTCCGCTAAGATCATGGCGCCCTCGGAATATATCGGAGACATCATGAACCTTGTGATGCAGAAGCGGGGACTTTGCACCAATACGGAAAGTATCGACGGCAAACACATTATGATCACGGCGCGTCTGCCCATGCACGAAATCCTCATCGACTTCCACGATAAACTCAAGTCCATTACCCGCGGTTACGGCAGTATGGACTATGAACCGGACGGCTATCAGGCGGAAAAACTGGTGAAACTGGATATCCTTGTGAACGGGGACCCGGTGGATGCCTTTGCCAGTATCGTCCATACGGATTTTGCCTACAACCGGGGCAGAACGCTGGCGGAACGCCTTGCCGGAGTGATTCCGCAGCAGATGTTCCAGATTGCGATCCAGGCTGCCGTCGGCGGGAAAGTCATTGCCCGTGAAACGGTACGCCAGTTGCGGAAAAACGTGCTTGCCAAGTGTTACGGCGGTGATATCACCCGTAAGCGGAAACTTCTGGAAAAACAGAAGGAAGGCAAGAAGCGGATGAAAGAGATCGGGCGTGTGAATATTCCGCAGGAAGCCTTTATTGAAGTGTTGAAATCCAACGAAAATTGAGTTTTATGAATCTGCTTCAATGGTATAAAACACGGAAGAAACGCAAAGCGCATAAAGAACTGGCGGAAACGATCCGCTCTGCCATCCATTATGACCGGGACATTCTTGCGCCGGAGCAGGTTGAAAAGTTGGAAAGACTGGCGGAGCAGGCTGCCGATCCAAACGGGAATGTGGAGCAGATCGAGGCGAAATTTTCCTCTGTGATCGGACACGATAATACCGCACATACGATCTGTTCCGTGCTGGATGTGCTGATCGTTGCGTTGACCGTAGCATTCGGAGTCCGGGCGCTTTTCCTGCAGCCGTTTCAGATTCCCACCGGCAGTATGCAGCCCACACTGTTCGGGAACCACTATATCGACCGGAATGAGGCAGAGCCTCATCTCGGACCGACTGCAAAGATGTATCTGGATGTGTTCGGGAGAGATGTAACGAATCCGAACGGTACGGAAGCGATCCGTTATCTGCGCCCCGGAGAGATCGTTTGCGATGGCTGGCTGACTTCCGGTGATCACCTTTTTGTGGACCGGGTGAGTCTCCACTTCAAGGACTTTGAGCGCGGTGAGATCTTTATTTTTACAACGGAAGGACTGAAGTACAAAGGCGCAGCTCTGGAAGGATTTTTCTACATCAAACGTATTGCCGGTATGCCCGGAGATACTCTCAAAATCGTGAACAATGTGCTGTATGTCCGTCCTGCCGGAGAAACGCAGTTCAAACCGGTGTATGAAGTTGCACCGCGTATGAAAAAACTTTATTCCGGGAAGGGCGGATACCACGGTCATCTTCCGGTTGCGGCAGAAGATTGGGGGGTATTGAAAGAAGGTGTGGAATACAAGGTGCCGGAGGATCATTATTTTGCTTTGGGAGACAACTCCAACAACAGTCTGGACAGCCGTTACTGGGGACCTGTTCCCCGCCGGAATGTGATCGGGCGTGCGCTCAACGTGTTCTGGCCTGTTTCCCGCCGCTGGGGGCTGATCGATACACTGGATCCGCTGGATGTGCCTACCGGCAGCCCGCGAAGGGATCTTCCTGGCAGTCAAATGCCTTCCATGCGTCTGCAGTAAGTTTCGGAGCGTCGGAGGTTTGCTGCCGGAATTCTTTGCGCAGTTCGGAGGGGGTCTTGCCGTAATATTGCAGCAGCAGACTGTTTAAGTGTGTGGCGTTTTTCATCCCTACCGAGAACGCGATTTCCTTCAGGGAAAGATCGGTCCGGGCAAAGAGGTCCTGGATCTTCTGCAGCCGTTTCCGGATCCGGTATTCTCCGGGCGCGATCCGGTAGCGTTCCATGAATTTATTGCGCAGGGTATCTCTGCCCACCCCGACGGCTTTGCAGTGGTCCAGAATGGAGATCGCCCAGTTTTCGTCCTGATCCAGACGCTTCTTCAGCTGTTCCACGGCGTCGTCTTCGCCCCGGGGCGCCTGAAGAAACTGGAGAAAGAGCGATTGCAGAATGATGGATGCTGCCAGTTGATTTGCAGGGATCGCACTCAAATGATATTCCCGGATCGTACGGCATTGTGTGCGGAGCGATTCCACTTTCCCGTGTGTCAGTTCCAGATGAAGCGGCATTTCCAGAAGAACTCCGTCATAATCCAGCGTCAGACAGGATTTTTCCGGATCATAGTTCAGCGCGTCCCAGACGAAACTGATGACCCAGTTTTCCCGGTGGTCGCCGTAAATATAATCCGAATGAAAGCCCGGAAAACCGATGCTGAGCGATGGCTTTGCCGGACCGTACATACCATCAAAGGAACTCAACAGTTTTCCGTTGGAATCGTAGTTGATGGACTTGACCAGACCGCTGATCGTGAGGTTGAGCCGTTTGTGCGGGCAGATACCGTGTCCGTGTTCCGGATGATGATATACCCCCGGGTAGATGATCTTCGGCAGTTTCATTTTTTTGCTCCTCTGCAAAAATATAAGTTTCTCTGCAAAATATATAACAAAAACCATTATAATCAAGATGCAAAATTGGAAAAGTCAAGCTAAATTATCTCCAGCGACCCGGAAAAAGTCAAAAAAATCACAAGGAGAAAATGACATGGGTATCAAAATCGGTCTCGTTGGTCTCGGCAGTTTCGGCAAGGCGTTCTCGCCGCTTTTTACAGCTCACCCGCTGGTCGATGCGGTGGCTCTCTGTGACGCGGAGGAGGACCGTGTGCAGGATCAGTATGAACGACTCAAAAGTTCCGGCAAGATCAGTGAAAAAGATCTGACTACCTCCTTCGATGAAATCTGCAAATCGGATTGCGATGCACTTGCCATCATCACCCAGCCGTGGCTTCACGCCCCCCAGTGTATTCAGGCGATGGAGAGCGGAAAAACGGTCTACTCTGCGGTTCCCGTGATCAGCCTGCCGGATTACGATGAGATTCTGGACTGGTGCGGAAAAATCATTGAAACTGTACAGAAGACCGGTAAGGAATACATGCTGGGCGAGACCACGTTCTACCGTCCCCAGACCATGTTCTGCAAACGGATGGCGCAGCAGAACCTCTTTGGTGATTTTGTTTATGCCGAAGCCGAATATGCCCACGACCTGGACAGCTGGTGCTCCCTGCGTGAAGTCAACAAGAGCCGTCAACAGGGCAAAGTCGGTCAGCAGGCAGCGGCATTTTTGAAAAAATATTATGATCGCGGCTGCAAGACCACGCCTTTCAGCTATCCCACCCACTCGGTTTCCGGCGTGACGGAAGTCATGCGCAGCAAGGCGAAAAAAGTCGCAGCTGTCGGTTACCGCAACCGGAACAACGACCCGTTCTTCGCCCACTCGGAATTTTCCAATGTGACCGCCTTCTTCCAGATGGAAAACGGCGCAGCGTTTCGTTGTGCCGAACTGCGGGAGATCTCTGCCAATATCGGACTCCATGACGAAGACTTCCGGATCTACGGTACCCGGGGCAGCTATGCGTACAACGACTGGCGCAACAACGGCAGAACGGAACCCACGCCCGAGATCAAGCCGAACGTCCAGACGAAAGTCACGGACGCCGAAATGCGTGATCCCCTGCCGCCGGAAGTGGCATTTGCGTTCAACCGGATGCTGAACGGCGATCAGGTGAAGGAAGGGGACGATTTTGTGCCTGCCGGTCACGGCGGTTCCCACCCGTACCTCGTTCACGAATTTGTGTCTTCCGTTGCGGAAAACCGCAGACCTGCCATCAGCGCCTGGGATGCCGCCATGTATATGGCAATGGGCGCCGCCGCAGACCTCTCCGCTCGTAAAGACGGCGAATGGGTCGATGTGGTCGACTTCGGCAAAACCTGGGATTGAGAAAGGTCTGACGCAACATGGTAACCGGTATTCTGCTTACGCTGTTCATCGGCTTCCTCTGGTCGCTGGTGGGGATCGCATACAAGTTCATTGCAAAAGAAAATTTGAGCGTCTTTGACATTGCACTGGTCAATGCTTCTCTGACGATCGTGGTGCTTCTTGCGATCCTCGGCTGGAACATCCGTACCGACGGCGCAAGTATGCCGGATACCGGTTTCTGCTGGCTCGTGATCGCCGGCGGCTGTATCAATGCTGCCGGCGGTTATGTGCTGCAATGGAGTATGAAATATTGCCGCAGTTCCGTGGCGTGGGCGATTGGTCAAAGTGCGTTGATCATCCCCTTTTTGAGCATTACGCTGATCTTCAACGAAGCGTGGCTCGCACTGAAAGTTATCGGTACGGTAGTGATCATTGGCGGGATGCTGGTTTTGAGCTTCAGTCCGGCAAAGAAAACGCAGGAGATGCCCCGCCCCACCTACGGGATCGTGCTGGCGCTGATTTCCTTTCTTGTTCTCGGTATCGGGCAGGCGATGCTTTCCGCCACCAGTTATATGCCATTTGAAGACACTGCGGGGTACCGCCCTGTCCTTGCTGCGTTCGGCGGACTCGCGGCGGTCATCGGCGGTAAGATCGCTGTGAAGGAAAAGGGGTTCCGCATCACGAAAAAGGCACTGTGTGTGATCGTGTTTTATCTGGTGCAGGGGGTGATCTCCCAGACCGTTCAGTATCACGCTATGGATGCCCTTAAAGTTGTCGGCATGAACGCCTGCTTTTTCCCCATTGCCATTGGTACCTGCATTGCCTTGTACTCAGTCTGGTCCGTGACCGTGTTCAAAGAATCCACCAACCGGTATGTGATCGGCGGTACGGCTGCCATTGTTTGCGGGATCGCAGCTTACTGTTTCTGCTGACAGAATACGCTTTTTTGCATCTTTTTTCTTTTTATACTGGAAAAAATGCTGTTCTGTGCTAAAGTATTGTACCATTTTCCGGAAAAATGCTAACACAGGATCGGCAGAATATGAATCAACTTGCTATTACAGCCCCCGTTGAAGGGGAACTGGTGATCTCGAAAGAGACAATTCTCTCCGGCAGAACGCTTCCCGGGAGAACCGTTACACTGGATAACGGCACGCAAACTGTTGCGGCGGCGGATGGTACTTTCTCCTTCCCGGTTACGGTGGAGTCCGCTTTCAATTCGGTCACGGTCAGCGATGGCGTCAATACGGTTGTCCGCCGTTTCGTCTGCGATCCGGATCCCCGGAAACGCTACAATTTTTTCATTGACGACAATGTCTTCTTCCTGACGGAACTTGTGCGTAAACAGCACAAATCCATCTTTGATTCCTTCCATCTGGCGAACCTGCGCAGACTGCATAAAGAATACGGTATGAAGGTCACACTCAATACCTTTTTCCACAATGCGCACGATCCCGCCGGATTCACCACTGCTGAACTGGATGAACGCTACAAAAGTGAGTTTGCAGACAATGCAGACTGGCTGCGGCTGGCTTTTCACGCGTACAGCGAGTTCCCGGATGCACCGTACAGTAAAGCCTATCCGGAAAAACTTCCGGAACATCACCGGCTTCTGAAGTCGGAGATCTGCCGTTATGCCGGAGAACAAACCTACATCGAACCGGTCCTGATGCACTTTTATCATATCAGCAGTGCGGAAAGCAGAAAATATATTGCGGATGCGGGTATGAACTGTTATACCCTCCCGACCCGTGAATGGGAGGAACGGTTTGCCGCTGCAGGCAGAAAATATCCCGCGCAGTACAATTATGAGTTCAATCAGTTGGAACTGCAGCTGGTGACTATGGCGAACTTCTCTCACCCGGATGAACTGGAAAAGTGTATGAACGCTGCATACGCCGCCGATGAGCGCCGTTTTCTGTTGGTGGGCGATCACGAACAGTACGCCTATCCCTTCTACTCGAATTATCAGCCGGATCATCTCGAACGTATGGAGACGATGATCCGTTCCCTTGCGGAACACGGCTATGAAAGCACATATTTTACAGAAACCTTATTGAAATAAACGAAAGAGCAAGACATCATGAAAATGAGAATGTCCCAGATGGTCGGCAAGCGCCTGCGCGAAGACCCCAAAGATGCAAAAACAGACAGTCACAAGATTCTGGTTCGCGGCGGTTATATCCGCCCCGTTTCTGCCGGGATCTACTCACTGCTTCCGGTGGCAAAACGTATTATCCGCAAGATCGAAGAGATCATCCGGGAAGAGATGAACGCCATCGACGGTCAGGAAGTCCTGATGCCGGTGGTTCTGCCCGCAGAACTCTGGCAGGAATCCGGCCGCTATGAAAGCGTGGGCGAAGAACTGCTCCGTTTCAAAGACCGCAACGATAAGGCAATGCTCCTCGGTATGACGCACGAAGAAGCCGTGGTGCAGCTGGTCCGTACCGAAGTCAACAGCTACAAACAGCTGCCGATTATGGTCTATCAGATCCAGACCAAGTACCGTGACGAAGCCCGTCCCAGAGCCGGTCTGATCCGTGTCCGCGAGTTTACTATGAAGGACGCTTACAGCTTCCATACCAGTCAGGAATCCCTGGATGAATATTATGAACGCGCGCACGCCGCATACGAAAAGATCTATCGTCGTGTCGGTCTGAAAAATGTGGTGTCCATCCTCTCCAACTCCGGTATGATGGGCGGCAGTATCTCCCACGAGTTTATGGCTCTGGCAGACTGCGGCGAAGACAGCATTTTCCTCTCCCCGGACGGCAAGAGCTACAAGGCGAACCGGGAAGTGGCAGTCTCCGGTCTCAAGTTTGAAAAGAATGTCGCCGATGAACTGCCCATGGAAAAGGTGGCAACGCCCGGACAGAAGACCATTGAAGAAGTGGCAAACTTCCTCGGCGTGGAAGCATATCAGACCGGTAAGGCTGTGTTCTACTCCGATGCCGAAGGAAAGAAGCTGATCTTCGTGCTGATCCGCGGCGACTTTGAAGTGAATGAATGTAAACTGAAAAATCTGCTGGGATTGAACGAGATCAAGTTCGCAACGGATGAACAGATCCGTGCCGTCGGTTCCGTGCCGGGATACGCTTCCCCCATCGGATTGGATCAGAGCAAAATGATCCTGGTGGTGGACCATTCCGCTGCCGGTACTGCCAACCTGGTCGTCGGAGCCAATGAAGCCGATCAGCACTACAAAAACTTCAACTACGGCAGAGATCTGGAAGGCGGGATCGTGGCTGACGTGGCGTGCGTCCGCGAAGGCGACCCGTGCCCCGTTACCGGTGAGCCGCTCCAGTTCCGTCACGGGATCGAAGTGGGTAATATCTTCCAGCTGGGTACAAAGTATTCCAAACCGATGAACTGCACTTATTTGGATAAGGATGGCAAATCACAGGTCATGATCATGGGCTGTTACGGGATCGGTGTCGGCAGAACGATGGCGACCGTGGTGGAAGAAAGTCATGACAACTACGGTCCGATCTGGCCTATGAGCATTGCGCCCTATCAGGTGCAGGTCTGCGCTTTGAATCCGGACAAAGACGGCGTGGGCGAAGCCGCTGAAAAACTCAGCGATGAACTGGATAAACTGGGCGTGGAAGTCCTCTTCGATGACCGGGGCGAAAAAGCCGGTTCCATGTTCAGCGATGCCGACCTTCTGGGTGTGCCGTTCCGCGTGATCGTCTCTCCCAAGAGCCTCGCCAACGGAATGGTGGAATTCCGTCTGCGCTCCAGCCGCGATACGGAACTCATCCCCGTGGCAGAAGCCGCAGCTATCCTCGCCGGTCGCGTGAAGGAAGAACTGGCAAAATATCAGGACTGATTAAGCAGATAAAGACGCTATGCACCGGCGTATGTGCGGGGGCAGGGCGGTCCTTTGGCAGCGGACAGGCAAAAATGCCTGCCGCTGCCAACTGTTTTTTTTACGCACAAACTTGTGCGTAAAAAAACAGCGCCGGAGCGTGGCTCCGGCAGGACCGCCCTGCCGCCCGCCTCAAAAAAATCGCAATTTTTTTAGAAATCGCCCTTGACAAATCATCATCGCAGCGTTACATTAAAACCAAACGAAACTCAACTGAGGCTGAATTATGACAATGAAGAGAACAGATTTTGCAAAGGTATCCGCTGAAGCAGTCGCGGATCATGTTTTCTTTTTTGCCTCGGTTATGAATTCCTTCCGAATTAGCAACATTATTATCTGAGACCAACGCAACCAAAGTTGTGCGGCTTGCGGGTGGTCTGAAGATACAGTAATCTATCTGACAGATTTCCCTGTTTGCCCGTGCAGCAAGAACAATAAAACACAAAGGCAACAAGATGGAAAATCTCAAACAAATCGGAATGCGGGTCCGTGAAGTTCGTGATCAGGCGAATTTGACGGAGGAACAGATGGCGTCAGCTCTCGGCGTCAGTACCAAAGAATACAAAGGCTACGAAGCCGGTACGGAAGAAGCTCCCTTCTCCTTTTACTACCGGGTGGCAGAACGTTTCGGTATTGATCTCTCCTCCATTATCAGCGGCATTTCTTCCAACTTGAGCTTTTACACCATTACCCGCAACGGTGAAGGCTTCTCGCTGGCGCGTCGTCCCGGCTTCTCCTATCTGCATCAGGCGATCCACATGAAGGATCGTGAAGGGGAACCGTTCATCATCACCGCTCCCTACGGCGGCGAAAATCCGGAAATGAAATTTTCGACCCACTCCGGACAGGAATTCATCCTGGTCCTTGAAGGCTCTCTCCGGGTCATGCTCAAGGATAAACTGGAAACACTCAATGTTGGCGATACCATGTATTTTGACGGCCGTTATCCCCATGCCCTCGCGGCTGTTGGCGGCACTGCCTGTAAGTTCCTCTCCATTGTGATGCACAAGGATGTGGAAGATGTGGCGCCCGACCGTTTCGCAACGGATCTGCCCGAAGAACAGGACGCGCCCGCCGTGGACAACACCAAACTGCTCTATCAGGAATATATGACGGAAACCTGGGCTGCCGATGGCTCCCTCACCAAGGTCGACTTCAATGTCCCGGAAAACTTCAACTTTGCGTTCGATGTCCTGGATCGTATCGCTGCCCGTGAACCGGAAAAACTGGCTATGCGCTGGGTCTCCAACGAAAAAGTCTGCCGGGACTTCACTTTCCGTGACATTTCGGAAAACTCCTCCCGTTCTGCCAATCTGTTCCATTCTCTTGGGATCCGGAAGGGCGACCGCGTCATGCTGATCGTCCGCCGTCACTACCAGTTCTGGTATCTGGTGAACGCTCTGCATAAACTGGGGGCAGTCGTCATTCCTGCACCGGTCCAGCTGCTTGGCCATGACATCGAATACCGTATCAACAAAGCCAAAGTCAAGTGCGTGGTCTGTACTGCCGGTGACGGCGTCTGCGATGCAGTCGATTCTGTGGCAGACAAAACGCCCTCTCTCCAGTGGAAACTTACGGTCAACGGCGAACGGGACGGCTGGATGAATTATGATGCCATGTACGGCAACTTCTCCCCGGTCTTTGCCCGCCCGGAAAATCTGAAGAGTACAGACCCCATGCTGATCTTCTTCAGCTCCGGTACTTCCGGCTATCCCAAGATGGTGGAACATGATTATTCCTACCCGCTGGGACACGTTATGACCGCCCGCCATTGGCACAAAGTCGATCCCAAGGGTATCCACTTCACGGTGGCGGATACCGGCTGGGGCAAGGCTGTCTGGGGCAAACTCTACGGTCAGTGGCTCTGCGAAGCTGCGGTCTTCACTTATGACTTCGACCGCTTCCATGCGGCGGATATGCTGCCGATGTTCAAGCAGTACGGGATCACTACCTTCTGTGCGCCTCCGACCATCTTCCGTTTCCTGGTGAAAGAAGATCTTTCCCAGTACGACTTCTCCACCCTTCAGCACGTGACGACTGCCGGGGAAGCCATGCCGCCGGAAGTCAGCGAGTCCTTCGCCCGTGTTTCCGGTCTTGTCCCTCACGAAGGGTTCGGTCAGACAGAAACTGCCATGTCCATCGGTACTTTTGCCAACATTAAGCCGAAGTCCGGCAGTATGGGCAAGCCCAACCCCCAGTACGAAGTCGTGCTGCTGGATCCGGACGGAAAACCGGTTGCCATGGGCGATACCGGGGAAATCTGCATCAAAGCGGAACAGAAGGGGCATCCTGCCGGTCTGTTTACCCAGTATGTGGACAATCTGGAAGACACCCTCAAGACCTGGCATGACGGCTACTACCACACCGGCGACCAGGCGTGGATGGATGAAGACGGCTACTTCTGGTATGTGGGGCGCGCAGACGACATCATCAAGACGTCCGGTTACCGCGTCGGTCCCTTTGAAGTGGAAAGCGTGATCATGGAACTGCCGTATGTTCTGGAATGTGCGGTTACCGGCGTGCCGGATCCTGTCCGCGGCAAAGTTGTCAAGGCAAGCATTGTTCTGGTCAAGGGCAAGGAAGGCTCGGAAGAACTCAAGAAGGAGATCCAGGACTACGTCAAGACTCATACCGCTCCGTACAAATACCCCCGTATTGTGGAATTCATGAAGGAACTGCCGAAGACCGTCAACGGCAAGATCCGCAGAGTTGCTCTGCGTGAAGCGGACAGCAAAAAGTAATCCAAACACAAATGGCGGTAAGTAAAATTACCGCCATTTTTCTTTTCTTATATCAAGGATAAATCAATGAATCTTTCCAAACTGATCCCGGCTCTCCTGCTGGTGCTTCTGCTGTTGCCGCTTTCCGGCAAAGAACGCACGATCCGCCTGATCCAGGATGATGCTCAAGTACGGTTCGCAAGTAAGCTTTACGAACTCAAATATGTGAAAGCTACGGATATCCGCCCCTATGTGGAAGGTGCTCTCAAGCGTTACAGTAAAAATTCCGTGATCGAGCGGGTGAACAATCCGTTCGAGAAAAAAAATTACATTGTCGTTTCCACCGGCGAGGATTTTCTCCCCTATGTGGATGAACTGGTTGCCGCCATTGACAAGCCCTGCAAGCCCGGACCGGATGGATCCAGTATCGCCGGAACCGGTGTCACGCAGATTGCATACGCTCCCCGGTACCGTACCGGTCAGGATCTGGTGGATGCTATCAACACCTGCCTCCGTTCCAATATGGGGCAGGCGTACTGGAACGAAGAAAACAACATGGTCTACTGGAAAGATGCCAGAGGTGCTGCCCTTTCCATTCTGGCATGGGTGAAATATCTGGATCGTCCTCTGCCGCAGGCACAGATCCGTCTTTCCTGTTACGAAGTACGGGAAAGCTCTCTGCGGGATCTGGGGTTGGATTATCTGGCGTGGAAGAATGGTCCCGGTATGGAGCTTTTCTCGGTTGCCTGGAACAATGGAAAAGTCGTGTCGGATGAGGTTCTGCTTCGGCTGCTCGGTGGGGCAGCTCAACTGCTGGATGTGGCAAAAGATTTCTCTTCTTCATGGGATTGCGGCGGTTTTTTCACCGCTCCCCAGTTTGACCTGAGTTTTATCCGTCTGCTCCAGCAGTCCGGAAACGCCAAACTCCTGTCTCACGCAGACCTGACTTTCCTCAATACACTCGTCTACGAACTTCCCGCAAAGAATCAGGACCGGATCTATACACTGTTCCTTACGCCGGACTACCAGAACATCAGCAAAGATGGGAATGACCGGACTTTCGTTTCAGCGGGGCAGGGCAGCACATACTCCCTGACCGTGAAAAATCCCGTGATCTGCTTTGATGGCGTTTCTTCCAACAAGGAAGGACATCTTCCCGTAACGCAGGAGTTTTACAAGAATAACAAAGGCGCTGTTCTGTTCGATTACAGTCTGGTGAACCGTGATATTGTGGAACGGAGCAACCGGGGAGAGGAGTTGGGCAACTGTTCCACCCTTACCGGTTCTATGACATTGGGAACGGGAACTGAAAAACTGCTGGCAACTTATGTGCGGGAAAATGATGTGGAACAGACGGTCGGGATTCCCTTCCTGATCAAGATTCCTGTGCTGAAATATCTTTTCGGTACGACAACCACCCTGAAAGAACGGACATACATCATCATCACGGCGGAAGCCGCTCTGGTGCATCCGGATGTTGTCGTAAAGAAAGGAGAATAAACAATGAAAAAATATACTCTTCTGGCAGCAATTCTTCTTGCTTCCGCTCTTTCTGCAGAAGAAATGGTTGTTTCACCTGCACCTGCCACCCCGCGTGTCAACAATAACACGGAAGGCAGTGCTTACGGTGCCAGTGAAGTTCAAACACACCTGCGGGTGGATGTGAAAGACGATACCAATGCTGTCCGGTTCATCCGGGACAATAATGCCCCCTTCGTGGTGACCAAAGCATTTCCGCTGAAGCACGCTGATGCGTACGAGATCCGTGGCTATATTGTGGCAGCAATTTCCGGAAAACAGTTCAGTTCCAGCCCGGTCACGGTGGATGCCATCAAGTTTTATGACGGATCCAGTATGCTGATCGTATCTGCTGAAGCGTATCGCTTTGAAGAAAACGGAAAAGGCGAAAGTATCGGCAGCATCATCAGCCGTCTGGACAAAAAAGGCTTCCCGTACAGCAGCGGCAAGCCGAAGTTCATCTATTATCCCAAAGCCAATACCGCCGCCAACCTGAAAAAAATGCTTCTGAATGTGGGCGCAGCAAAAGGCAGCAGCGTTGACTTCAGCAACGGGATCGATGCCATTGTGGTGGATGGTCAGCTCAATGCGCTTGTCTTTGCTTTGCCGTACTGGTCCTGGAACAGCGTGAAAACCATGCTCGGTGAGTATGACAAACCATTGCCGGAAGTACGGGTGAGCTACAAGTTGGTGGAAGTCGACCGGGAAAATGATGATAAGTTCGGAATCGACTTCCAGAACTGGAAGAACAACGATGGTGTGGATCTGCTGTCCGTCGGCGGAAGATACCGGAATAACTGGGCATCCACTTTCGGTGCCGCCGGTCCCGCTCACACCGGCAGCAACAAGACCGAATATTTTAATGTGAACCCCAAATGGAATACAAAATATCTGGATTTTTTGACCAGTACCGGCAGAGCAAAGGTCCTGACTCACGGTACGCTGCTCGCCAGAAACCGGAAACAGTCAACCGTCAATGTGGCATCCGGCTTGTTCTATGACAATGTTTCGGAGAATGCAGCAGGAACCACGATCAATGCCCGGATCGTCCCCGGCGATGAAACAGCTCCTGTGGATATGATGGTCCAGCGGGGAAAGAAACAGGAAACCGCCGCCGCAGACGGTTTTGAATTCAATCTGATACTTGATCCGGTCGTTACCGGTGCCGGTGCCACTCTGGCGCTGGATCTGAGCAGCAGCAGTCTCATCGGCTGGAACAGCGATGGCTCCCCGCGCCTGAACCGGAGCAGCTTTAAGACGGATGTACAGGTCGGCTATAATGGCGGCGAATTTGTAGTGGGCGGTATCCGGAAAGTCAGCGTGGTGCGCGGAGTCGCCGGTTTGCCGTTCCTGAAAGACCTGCCGTTCCTCGGCTGGCTTTTCAGTACGGAAAGTGAATCCACAAAGACCACAGATCTTGTGCTGATCCTGCAGACCGAATATGTGAACCCCGTCGACGCCGTTCCGGAACAGATCCGGCACGATGTGGGAAAGATCGTGGAAGATGTGCAGCATGGCATCAACAGTCCGGTAAACAATCTGGGCTTTGAGCAGATCGGTCTCGACCGGAAGTAACAACCGGCATACAACACGCACGGAAAGGCGCAGTCCCGCCCGGAACGGCAGCAAGCCGTTCCGGGCGCATTTTTTTTCTGCGGTGTGTCAGCGTTCCGCTGCACCGCAGAAAAAAGTGCAAGCCCCACAGCCATACGGCAGTGGGGCTTGGGGACTGCGCCTTTCCGTGCGTGTTGTACGAACGCTCAGAGACCGGCTTCGTTATTCAGGCGAGTGAAGAATTCGTCCATAAACGCTGCCCGTTCCTTTGCCAGTTCTCTACCGGAAACGGTAAGCATTTTTTCGGGGAGATGCCGCAATTTTACCAGATATTCCCGGTATGCGGAATCATTTTTACCGTATGCGCTGGAGTTGACGGCTTCCTCGGCGGTGTTATGGAGGCACGCACCGATCCGTCCGGCGAAATGGAATGCCCGTGCGATGCCGAATGCGCCGGTGGAATCCAGTTTATCGGCATCATAAACGATCTTCGCTTCCAGACTTTCCGGCACGAGTTTGCCCCGGTAGCGATGTGTCCGGATGCAGGATGTCACATGATCCACGAAATCCGGCTCACAATTCAGCTGTTCCAGTTCGATCCGGACCAGATCTGCGCCCAGTTGTGCATGATCATCTTTTCCGTTGCTTGCCAGTTCTTCGGGACGGGCAAAATCGTGAAAGAGAGCGGCTGTCCGGACAACAAAAGAATCTGCTCCCGTTTCGGTTTGCAGGAGCAGTTCAGCGTTGTGAAGGACCCGCAGGGTATGGGCATAGTCATGACATCCGGGGGCATTGGCGAGTTTTGCTTTTACAATACCCTCGAATGTCTGCCAGAGATCCTGTTCGCTCATCCCTTATGCGTTTCCAGACTTTTCGGCAGTTCCAGTTTCTGGTAGTGACGATCCTTGGGGATGACTGTGAGCCACTGGGGATTGCCGTGTGAATCCGGATCAAGATCGATCACATAATAGCGCTTGGCATCTTCTTCCCGGTCGTAGCCGATGATGGTGCCTTTGGGGATCCGGTTGTGCTTGTCAATGATGGCGTTCCGGATCCGGCAGTGTTCGGCGATATCCACATCATTCAGCAGAATACAGTTGTGAACGGTGGCGTAACTGTGGACGAACACCTGATTGAAAAGAACGGAGTTTGTCACCACGCTGCCGGAAACGATACAGCCGTCGCACACAATGGAATTGATGGCTTTTCCGATCCGGGGCAGACCGTGCTTATCCACTTCCTCATTGTGAACGAATTTTGCCGGCGGCAGACTGAAGTGGTAGTTGTAGATGGGCCATTTTGTGTTGTAAAGGTCCAACTGCGGCTTGGTGGCGCGCAGGTCCATATTGGCTTCAAAGAACGCCTTGAGCGTACCGACATCCCGCCAGTACGGTTTGTCTTTAACGGTCTGACCGGGAATCTTGTTGTCGTAGAAATTGTACGCATAGAGCCGTTTCGTTTCCACCAGACTGGGGATGATGTCTTTGCCGAAGTCGTGGCTGCTGTCTTTGCTGGCGTGGTCGCTCTTGAGCAGGTTCAGCAGATGATCGGCTTCAAAGATGTAGTTTCCCATGGAGGCGAGACACATGGTGGAGTCATGAGGCAGTGTCTTGGGATTTTCCGGTTTTTCCTGGAACCCGACGATCCGCCAGTCTTCGTCCACTTCAATGATCCCGAACTGATGGGCTTCCTGCACGGGAACAGGGATCGCTGCGATGGTGGCGATCGCTCCTTTTTCCATGTGGAAGTCCACCATCTGCCGCAGGTCCATACGGTAGATATGGTCACCGCCGAACACTGCCACCTGATCGGGCGCAAAGTCTTCGATCAGGTGCATATTCTGGTAGATGGCATCTGCCGTACCGCAGTACCAGGAGCGGTCTTCGGTCTGCATCTGTGCCGGAACGGGGATGATGAATCTGCCGCGAACCTGGGAACTGGCAATATTCCAGCCGTTGATGATGTGTTCCATCAGACTCTGGGACTTGAACTGGGTCAACACAAAAATACTGTCGATTCCGCTGTTGACAAAGTTACTGAGTACGAAGTCGATGATCCGGTATTTTCCGCCGAAGGGGACTGCCGGTTTTGCGCGTTCGTGGGTCAGTGGTGCAAGTCTTGTTCCTTCGCCGCCGGCGAGGATCATACCGAGTACAGATGTTCTCATAAATTTTGCCTCCTTGTCATCTTGGGATCGCAGGTTCGCTGTATATTTTCTATAAGATACTGCAAATCCCGGCTTTTTCAAACCGGGATTTCGTTTTTTTTACTTGAAAACCGGGAAGATGATGCAGGAGGGATACTGCGCGGAGTGCAGGATCGTCTGTTCAGCTTTCTGCGGTTCTGTTTCAAGGGAGGGCAGCTTTTCTGTGTTGAGATTCCGTTCAAAGTGCGGGAAATTGCTGCTGGAGATCTCAATACGGATCCGGTGACCTTTCTTGAACATATACGATGTGAAATCGACATCAAAATTCACTTCACAGGTCTCGCCTTTTTTCATAAAGACGGGATTTTTAAATCCGTTGCGGTAACGCATCCGGTAGATCGTGTCGCAGATGTTCATGGGTTTGCCGTCTTCGTACACATCCACGATCTTGACCGTAAAGTCGGTATCCGGTGCGCTGGACTGGACAAACAGTTTTGCTTTGATCACGCCGGTGACGGTCAGGTCTTCCGTCAGTTCCGGGCTGGTGTAGACCAGCACATCCTGACGCTGTTCGATCTCGCTCTGGTCACGCATACCGCCGGAACCGACCATTCTGCCGCCGCAGGTGGGGACCGGGTTCATGGGATCGTAAATAAACTTGTCGGCGGGTTGATCCGCAGTCAGTTTTGTACGTGTCAGGTAGCCGTCGCCATTGGACGTATTGGCACCGCCTTTGCTGCCCAGATAGAAGGGTGTTTCGATCGCTCCGGGGACCGGCCAGGTGTCGGCATAGTGCCACTTGTTTTCGCCCATCGTGAAGTAGCAGACTCTGCCGGGGGCATTGTCCAGTTCCGGATCTTTGCCTTTGAGAATGGAATGGAGAAAATCCAGTTCTTCTTTTTCAGTCACAAGGGCATCGGGACCGAAGGAGAAATCGCCTTCCTTCACATTGACGCCGTGTCCCCAGGGACCGATCCGCAGCCAGGAATGTTTCTTGAATTCTTCGCAGATGTCCGGGCTTGCCATCAGTTCCGTGTAAATTTCCGGTCCCTGTCTGCCCAGCAGGTCAAAGTAACTTGTCTGAATGAAGAAGGGACACTTGATTTCTTTTGCATAGTCTTTGAGTTCGATCTTTTTCCAGAAAGGAGCTTCACGGTCCGGTGTCGTGGAAATGGTCTTCCAGGAGGGACTGGGCATAAAGGCGCGTTCATCCAGTGTATGGACGGGAAATTCCTTCCGCAGTTCACCCCAGTTGGGGGCTTTCGGTACCTTGATATCACGGGCGCCGAGACCGATATGCCAGGAAGGCATGAAGGAGAGTTCCAGCACGCCGTTGGTGTAATATGCGGCATAGAAAGAATTGCTCAAGGCGGAGGGCGCGATCGCTTTCAGAGCCGGATGACCGGAGGAGGCGGCACCCAACTGGGTCAGAGCAGGGTAACTGCCGCCGACCATACCCACATTGCCATCGCACCAGGTCTGCTTGCTGAGCCATTCCAGCGTATCATAACCATCTTCAATTTCCGTCTGTGTGGGGGTACAGGTCCCGCCGGAAAGAAATCTGCCGCGGCAATCGACCCAAACCACCGCAAAGCCCTGCTTGCAGGGGCCGGTATACTGCAAACCGGAAGTCCCGCCGTAGGGAGAACGGGAGAGAATGACGGGGAAGGGACCGGGCGCATCCGGCAGATAGACATCAGCGGCAAGCGTGATACCATCCCGCATGGGGATCCGGACATTGTGGTAGTGGACGTACTCGAAGTTCATTTTGTTTTCCTTGTTGTCTGTTCCGGTGAAAAATGCACACGCACTGGTCAGAAAGAGGACACAGAAGGTACAAACCAACAGAACATATTTTGTTTTCATCATTACTAATTTTTCTTTATTCGTTTTTGTTATAAAAAAATCCCCGGACCAGCCGGGGATAACGGTTACTTTTCAGGGAAGACGGGAATCATTCTGCGTTGGCAGCCTTTTCACCTTCCAGATCTTTCAAGCCGACACTGCGGTGTTCCTGTTTTTTGTCCAGGTACTTTCTCGCCTGTGTTTCGGCTTTGGTCACGACTTCGTCAATCGCCTTGTAGACATTGTCGTACGCAGCGGATTCGACACCAATGGGGTAATCCTTGATTGCGACGCTGATCGTTGCCTTGACCAGATTTTTCTGCATATCAAGAACCAGGTTTACATTACTGATCTTCAGTCTGAATTCACCAAACGCCGCATTGACCGTGTCAACGGCGTACTGTTTGATTTCATCATTCAACTCGAAATGGCGGACACTTACAACGACATCCATAGTGCACCTCCTGTGTTGGTGTTCCGTGTTTGGCGCAGGCTCATATACCAACGCCTTCTACAGGTAATTATAAACGCGGATTGGAGTTTGTCAAGCAGAAAAAAGCAAAAAAATGCAAAAAAAATTGAAAAAAGAGTTTTTCGTGCGTGATTCAGGCGTTTTTACGCAGACTTTCTGCCACATCTGCAATGATCTGCTTCAGCGGAATCTCTGCCTGCCAGTTTGTGAGCGCATAAAGTTTGGAGCAATCCGGAGCACGGTGAAGCATATCTTCAAAGCCGTTCGCATACGCCTGATCATAAGGAATCATATCGATTTTGGAACTGCTGTTCAGTTCGTGAATCACAAAATCTGCAAGTTGACGGATCGTAACTTTTTCTGTGCTGCCGATATTATAGATCCCGCCATACGAGTCCGGCGTCTCCATAAGAAGCAGCAACGCCCGGACAACATCCGAAACATGGCAGAAGCAGCGGGTCTGTTCCCCCGTGCCAAAGACTTTCAGCGGGTCTCCGGAAAGGGCAGCCGCCACAAAACGGGGAATCACCATGCCGTATCTGCCCGTTTGACCGGGTCCGACGGTATTGAAGAAACGCACCACTGTCCCCCGCAAACCTCTGTCCCGGAAGTATGCCATCAACAGAAATTCATCCATCAGTTTGCTGCAGGCGTAGGACCAGCGGGAGTGGGTGGAAGGACCGATCAGCAGGTCGTCCGTTTCTGCAAAAAGCGGTTTGGCAGATTTGCCGTAAACTTCACTGGTGGAAGCAAGAATGATCCGTTTGTCATATTTCGTTGCTGCGGTGAGAACCCGCTCTGTTCCCTGAACATTGGTCAGGATCGTACGGACAGGATCGTGGACGACCAGTTCCACGCCCACTGCTGCGGCAAGGTGAAATACGGTGTCACAATCAGCAATCAGTTCTTCCAATTCGCCGGAGACCAGAATATCTCCCTTGATAAAACGGTAGCGGGAATCTTTCTGAAATTCCGTAATATTGTCAAGCGATCCGGTGGAAAGATCATCGATCACCGCAACCGTGTGTCCGGCCGAAAGAAGTGCCCGGGTCAGATGACTGCCGATAAAACCTGCACCGCCGGTGATCAGAACTTTCATGTTCAGATGCCTCAATCATTTTCCTGAGTGAACTCGACGCGTGCTTGAAGCAGTCCCAATTTGACTGCCAGGTAGGCGATCGGTCCCCAGACAACATAAATATTAACCACCAGAGTCGGGAATGCGTACCAGTTGTAAAGGAAACCGGATGCGATCCAGGCGGCAAAGAGAAGGATCAGGAAAAACAGTCTGCGCTTGTTGCGTTTGGTGGAAACGATCCATTTTGCAAAGTGCATATAGGGGATCTTGCTTACCATGAGAATACCCAGCAGCGCTGCGTAGAAGGGCATGTAACGGATCAGACGGGCATTCGGAAGCAAGTCGCTGTATGCAGAAAAGATCACGAGAACGCAGATTGCCGCCGCAGCACCGGGCGAGGGAAGTCCGGAGAATTTTTCCGAGCTTTTCTTTTCCAGCATGGCGTGGACATTGTATGTGGCAAGACGCAACGCCGCACAACCGAGATAAACGGCACAGAGCATACAGATCGGTACATATTCCCGGAGCGTATCCAGATGATCCACATTGTGTGCCATAACAGCAACGAGAGTGGCGGGAGCAACACCGAAAGTTGTCATATCAGCAAGGGAGTCCATCTGCAGACCGTGCATACTTCCTGCATTAAGCAGGCGCGCCGCAAAGCCGTCGAGGGCGTCAAAGACCATTGCAAAAAGGATCATTGCGGCGCTGAGTGCGAAAATAAGAGCCATTTTATTGGTATCATCTCCATACTTATACGCCTGAAGAGTGATCAGAATTGAGGCAAAACCGCAGAGTGAATTGCAGAGCGTCAGAGAGTTCGGTACTCCTTTGATCCACCGGTTGCGTTCCAACATATTTTTAAACCGCTGCTTCATCATCGATTCCTTAATTTCAGAGCTGTTCCTGATTTTTGAATAACTGAGCCAGTTTATCTTTTGCATCGGGCAGAATTCTGGCGATGGTGCTGGTCCCGCCGCAGACACCATTACCGATCTTGACTGCAAGATCAAAACCCTGACAGGGCAGATACAGTTCTGTTCTGGAGCCGAATTTGATCATCCCGTACTGTGCGCCCTTTTCAAAGGTGTCACCCGCTTCAACCGGGCAGACGATCCGGCGGGCAATCGCTCCGGAGACCTGTTTGATGGCAACGGGGAATTTGACCCCGTCGATCTCACAAGTCCCGCCGATGATCATTGCTTCATTTTCGCGGATCGCTGCACCGTCACGGGCATCGTGGAAGGCGCCTTTTTTGTAATGTCTGAACTTGATCTTCATTGCCAGCGGAACACGGTTGATGTGTACGCTGAAGACAGAAAGAAAAATGCCGACCCGGAGCATATCCTGCCCCTGAAAAAGATCCCGCAATTCTTCACATTCCACCGATTCGTTTTTGATCAGTTCAATGTCCCGGACCGTACCATCGGCAGGAGAGAGGACCAACGCCGGATCCGTGGGGATCTTTCTTTTGGGATCACGGAAAAACGCAGTTGCCGCGACCCAGATCAGCGTAACGGCACAGATCAGAGCGGAAGCGATTGAGAAGGGGCAGAAACCGATTTCAGCGGTGCAGAAGATCAGTACATCAATAATAATGGCGATCATCAGCATCTTCAGCCATACATCTTTACCGTAGTGTGTCAGAGTCATTTTTTTCTCTCCTGTGGTCAGTCAATTTTTCTTTTTTTGTCGGTTATACCGGCTTCGGCAGCAAAAGTTCTCCGCCCGGCCGCATTGCTAAAGTTCCGTGACACAATGCCAGAGCCAGTGCATCGGTCGAGTCGTTTGGAATATCCGCCACATTCAGTCCGCCGAGGGAAGCAATCATCGCAGCCACCTGTTCTTTTGAGGCTTCTCCGCTGCCGGTCGCCGCCCGTTTGGCTGTTTTGGGTGAATATTCGTAAACAGGGATCCTGTGTTCTGCCAGTTTTGCGATCACTGCCCCTCTGGCAAGGCTCAAGATCATAGCCGTTTTGATATTTCTGCTTGCAAATGCTCCTTCGATGGATGCCGCATCCGGGTGGAACGCTTCAATCAATTCCCGGATCCCGCCGGAAAGACGCCGCAGACATTCGCTGTGCGGCAGCTTGACCGGATTTGCAATGACGCCGCAATCCAAAACTTTCAGCGATCCGGCGCCGGTCAGTTCCAGTACGCCATAGCCGGTTTTACGGATTGCGGTGTCTATGCCGATAATGATCATGACTTATTCAGCGTCGATCTGCTCCATGATCTCATCTGCAATATCATCATTGCAGTGGACAGACTGAACGTCGTCCAGATCTTCCAGCTTATCGATCAGGCGCAGCACCTGCTGAGCTTTGGAAAGTTCCTTGATTTCCACCGTGTTTTCGGGCTGACGGGTGATCGCAGCTTCGGAACAGTCGATCCCGGCATCTTCGAGGGCTTTGGAGATGTCTGCAAAGGCATCGGGAGCAGCCCAGATTTCAGCCACATCATTTTCCACAGTAATATCTTCAGCGCCGGCATCCAGCACCAGATCCATCAGTTTTTCTTCGTCTGCATTTTCGCCTTCGATCACGAAATGAGCCTTGCGCTGGAACATCCAGGCAACTGCACCGGACGCAGCCAGGTTGCCGCCATTGCGGTCAAATGCCATACGGACATCGCAGATCGTACGGTTTTTATTGTCGGTCAGACATTCCACGATGAATGCGGTACCGGCGGGACCGTAGCCTTCGTAAGTGATTTCTTCGTAAGTCACATCGCCCAGTTCACCGGCACCCTTCTTGATCGCGCGTTCGATGTTTTCACGGGGCATATTGGCGGCGCGGGCAGAAGCCAGAGCCATACGCAGTTTGATATTGGAGTTGGGGTCTTTGCCGCCGACTTTCGTAGCGACCATAATTTCTTTGGCGATCTTGGAGAAAGCCTGACCTTTCTTCTTGTCAGTTGCTTCTTTTTTGTGTTTGATATTCGCCCATTTGCTGTGACCGGACATACTTCACTTCCTTCGTTCGTTATTGTTTTTTGTGTAAAAAATCTAATAATCAGTGTGTAATATAGCACACCGCGCGGAAAAGTCAAACTGTTACGGCATAATAATCCCAAAGACTTTTCCGTCACGGATCAGGACCCGCTTGTATTCCAGATATGCAACCGGGTAAAGCCAAGTGCCTTTGAAGGGATCCGGAGTCCGGTACTTGCAGGGCGGTCCGAATGCCAGAAGGACCGCAGAGACCGGCATCCCTTTTTCCACAAAACCGCGGCGGACTTTTTCATAGGTCAGAGCATCCAGACCATCCCGCAGTTCGTCCTCTGTTTTTGCGGTAAAGAGATCCTGCAGATATTGTTCCGGAGTCTGGAGACGGTAGTGGGGTTCAAACACGATCCGGAATTCCTTGCCGTCTGCAGCAGTCTTGAAGAAAATTTCTTCTTCCGTTGCTTTCGTGATGACCACTTCCGTGCCGAAGGGAATGATCTGCCCCTGCTGGTGGTTGATCGTATCCATATTCATCGGATCGGTGTACCAGAGATTGTAGGTCGTCCGGACTGTTGCCTGTTCCGGGATCCGGAGGATTTCAGAGACGATCAGTTCCCGCGCAGCACAGCCGGAAAGCAGGATCGCTGTACCGGCAAGAACCGCAAGAAACATAACTTTTGTGAGACTTTTTTTCTTCATGTTGTGACTTTCTTCCGTTAATATTGTTTTTTATTGATTTGTTTTTGTGTCAGGGTGAACATCCCGGAAAAGTTTGACTGCTTTCAGAACTTCGATAGCCCGTTCCAGTTGAATATCCCGAACCGCATTCCGGATCTGCGGCTGGATCTCTCCCGGATGATGGTTCAGCTGTCCCGCAAGGGCAAAACGGCGGGCCGGAGTGAGTGTAATGACAATATCGGGCGTGATCCCTTTGCCCTGGATCGCCTGTCTGGATGGTGAATAATAGTGTGCTGTGGTCAGCCGGATCGCTTCCCCTTTGCCGAAGGGGATCAGGTTTTGGACAACGCCTTTGCCGAAAGTCTGTTCTCCAATGATCACCGCCCTTTTGCAGTCCCGCAGACACGCTGTCATGATCTCTGCCGCACTGGCGGTTGCTCCGTTGACCAGCAGGACCAGCGGCAGATCCTGCCGTGAGTTATCGCATTTTTCAGCATCGAAGCGCTTTAATACTTTATCGTTTCTGCCGATCAGAGATACGATCGTCGTTCCCTGCGGTACAAAACGGCTGCAGACTTGCACTGCTGCACTGACAAGTCCGCCGGGATTTCCGCGCAGATCAATGATCAGTTGCTGCAGGTTCTGCTTTTTCAGGCTGGAAAGCGCCCGGTCCAGTTCCGCTGCAGTGTGTTGATTGAACTGAGTAATGCGCAGATACCCGGTGCCGGTGTTTTGATCCAGAATTTTTGCCCCCGTAACAGCGTGAACACGCAGTTTCCGGCGTTCCACATTCAACTCCAGGTGTTTATCGGTGGAGGGACGATAGAGTTTCAGATTGACAGAACCCCCGGCTTCTCCCTGAAGCAGTCGCGCAACTTCGTCCAGTTTTTTGCCGCTGACCGGTTCTCCATCGATTTCCCGGATCATATCGCCCGGTTTCAGACCGGCTTTTTCTGCGGGACTTTCCGGATCGGTCGCAATCACTTCCAGACTGCCGAGACGCAGGGTGACAAAAATGCCGATCCCCACTTTTTCGCCGCGGGTCTCATTTTTTGTTTTCCGGAAAACTTCTTCCGTTTCATACGCACTGTAAGGATCCAGTTCGTGCAGAAGTCCCTGCAGTGCCAGGTTAAAAAGATTCCGGTAGGAGATTTTATCCCGATCCACATAATGTTGACGGATCAGCTTCAGGGCATACAGAAACCTGTGAAGTTCCGATGCCATTTGATCCTTTGCCGGATTTTCCGCACTGTACAGGAGAAACGGACCCTGCAGAAAGATCATACAGAGTATGCAGCACAAAAATGTTTTTGTTCTTGATCTCATATTCAATTTTCTTTTCTCAAAACAGCATAACACGGTAATCTATCTTCTTTTTTTGATCTTTTCAATGAACTTTCACAGAAAAAACACTTTTTTTATTGAAAAAACAATGAAATGTGATACATTGTCTGAAAAATAGAACAGAACGGAGAGAATCATGCCGGAAATTTTTACGATCAGAAGTTACAAGAATCAGACACGCCTGAATGAAAACGGGATCGAAGCCCATATCCGCCCGGTACTGGAAGTGGAACTGGAACGGGCTGCCACGCTTTTTATTTCTCAGTACATTGATGATCTGGAAATGTTTGCGCCGGTCCGTTACGAACTGCAGAATGGCTGTCAGGCGATCTTTCTCAAGCCAATGCGTGTGATCCGTCCCCATACAGGGAGTTACCGCTTTTCTGTCAAAGTCATGGCGGCATCCGCCGATTCCAAACCGGTGGAAGTTTCAGAAGTTTGTGTCCTGAAAAAAGACTGACCGTCAGACCAGCTTTTTCAGCAGTTCCAGCACCTGTTCATCGCTCATTTCACGGGGATTGGATTTCATACTGGCGCTGCGGCAATTTTTTACGATGAAGGGGAAATGTTCTTCTTTCAGTCCGTATTCCCGGAAGGTTTCCGGCACATTCAATGCCTTTGCCAGCCGCTTTGTTTCCCGTACAAATTCACCGGCGGCATCCGCAAGTGTACACGCCGTTTTGCCCAGCGTATAAGCGAGAACAGCGTAATCTTCTTCTGCTTCCTGCGCATTGAACTCAAAAATGTATGGCATCAGAATCGCACACGCAATACCGTGGGGGACATGAAGCAGGGACCCGATGGGATGTGCCAGACCGTGGACCGCACCCAGACCGCAGGGGGCAAACGCCATACCAGCCAGCATGGAACCTTCCGCCATATCGGACCGGGCGGCAATATTATCCGGTTCCCGGTATGCGTGTTCCAGATTGGAGGCGATCTTGACAAGGGCTGTCATTGCAAGGGCTTTACTGTAGGGTCCGGCAGCCGGGTTTGTGTAGGCTTCCACCGCCTGAACAAACGCATCCAGCCCGCTGGCGGCGGTAAGTTCCGGCGGACAGGTGAAGGTCAGATTGGGGTCGACCAGTGCAAGGTCGGCAGTCATAAACGGGCTGCGGAGAGATTTTTTGATTTTGGTTGATTTTTCGGTCAGAACGGAGTTCTTTGTCATTTCTGCGCCGGTGCCGGCGGTTGTCGGGAGCGCTGCAAAGAACAGGCCTTTTCCCGTGATCGTTTTTTCGCCGGAAAAATAGTCGGCACAAAGTCCTTCCCGGGGGATGATTGCGGCTGCGGCCTTTGCTGTATCGATCACGCTGCCGCCGCCCAGAGCCACAACTGCATCAGCCTTGCAGGAGCGTCCGGCGAGAATAACTTTATCCACATCTTCCAGCGGCGGTTCTGCAGAGATGCCGGAGATGATATTTACTGCTTTGCCGCCGTCCCGGAGATCATCTGCGATCTGGTCGGCGAGACCGTTTTTTACCACATGATTCCCCGCAACGAGGAGAATATTTTTTGCATTCTGCGGCAGTTCCTGAGTCAGTTTATCGGCTGCGCTGATGCCGAAAAGCACTTTGCGCGGGAGATCGAGTGCGTAAGGTTTCATTCCGTTTTCCCTTCTTCTTTTTCGTTAAGTTCCTGTTTCAGACGAGCCAGCAGTTTTCCGGCGGCAAGGCCTTCCGCCTGTTTCCGGTTCGTGGCGCTGGCTGTTTCCGGTGCGATCCCGTGGAGGGAGACTTCCACCTCGTAGACCGGTTTATGATCCGGTCCGGAGACGGAAAGCACTTTGTACTGCGGGACACCTTTTCCGAGATGCTGGGTAAATTCCTGCAGTGATCCTTTGGGGTTGAGATCGTTCAAAACTGCAGCCGGATCTGGAACAAGCCGGTCCAGTGTATCAAGAAAAAATTTCCGTGCTGTTTTCAAGCCCTGATCCAGATAGATCGCTCCGGTAAGCGCTTCAAAAAGATCGCAAAGTGTGGATGCCCGGTCGTTGCCGTTCATCTCTTTTTCGCCTCTGCCGAGCCGCAGGTTATCACCCAGTCCCAGATCCCGGGCGAAGCGTGCCAGAGAATCCTGATTGACAAGAGCGGAACGGATCTTTGTGAGGGCACCTTCCTGCAGGGAGGGGTATCGTTTGAAAAGTTCTTCCGTGAGAATGATCTGGACTACTGCATCGCCCAGCAGTTCCAGCCGTTGATTATCATATTTCAGGTCATGTTCTGCCGCAAACGATTTATGAGTGAATGCCTCTTTGCACAGATCCGGATCTTTGAACTTGATCCCCAGTTTCGCTTCCAGTTTTGAAAATTCGCTCATGTTGTTTTTTCTCCTTGTCAACCAAAGTAATATAACCCCCGCTCAAAAAAATACAAGGGAAGATCTCTGTTCCGGAACTTGAAAAAATCAGGAATCGGATTATATTACGCCATGTTTGCTATAATTTATAGAATAAGAGGAATACAACAGATATGGTAGAAGAATTGGAAAACGACCTGCTGCGGGAACAGGCAGAGTCATACAGCGAAGATGATATCAAGACCCTCCAGGGGCTTGAACACATCCGCCAGCGTCCCGGTATGTATATCGGACGGTTGGGCGATGGTTCCCATCAGGACGACGGGATTTACGTCCTTTTCAAGGAAGTGCTGGATAATGCGATCGACGAATATGTGATGGGATACGGCAGACGCATCGATGTCGCCATCGAAGAAAATACCTTCACGATCCGTGACTACGGGCGCGGTATCCCGCCGGGCAAACTGGTGGACTGCGTATCCAACATCAACACAGGCGGCAAGTTCAACTCCGATAAGTACCAGTTTACGGTCGGGATGAACGGGGTCGGTACCAAGGCGGTCAATGCCCTTTCCAGCCGGTTCGTGGCGGAATCCATCCGGTCCGGCAAAGGCAAGCGCGCTACATTCAAGTACGGCAAACTCCAGAGCGTGGAGGATTTTGATACGGAAGAACGGAACGGGACCCGGATCTCCTTCACGCCGGACCCGGAAAAATTTGTCAATTACAAGATCAAAATCGAATTTGTGGAACGCCGTCTCTGGATGTATGCCTATCTGAACAGCGGACTTTCCCTGTACCTGAACAATCAGCGTTACTACTCCAAAAACGGACTGCAGGATCTGCTCAGCAATGAGATCGAAGCTGAAGCGGAACTTTACTCCACCATCCATTACAAGGACGAACGGATCGAGTTCGCCTTCTGCCATGCTGCCGAAAGCGGGGAAAAATATTTCTCCTTTGTGAACGGTCAGTATACGTCGGACGGCGGCACGCACCTTTCTGCGTTCAAGGGCGGTCTGCTCCGGGCGGTGAACGAACATTTCAGCAGCGAATTTGACGCGCGGGACCTGCGGGACGGCATCATCGGTGCGGTTGCGGTCAAGGTCAAGGAGCCGGTCTTTGAATCCCAGACCAAAAACAAACTGGGTAATACGGATGTGAAGTCATGGATCGAAAATACGGTCAAGACTGCCGTGATCGACTACCTGCTCAAGAATCCGCCGGAAGCCGAAAAACTGCTGGAAAAAGTCAAGCGCAATGAAGATCTGCGCAAGGCGTTCAACAAGATCAAGAGCAATACCAAGGAAATGACCAAGTCTCTGAGCCTCCGCAACAGTAAGCTCAAAGACTGCAAACACCATTTCGGCGACCGCTCCAAATTTGCCGATGAAACCATGATCTTCCTGGTGGAAGGTGACTCTGCAGGCGGCAGTCTGGTTCAGAGCCGTGACCCTGAATATCAGGCTGTTTTCTCCCTCCGCGGAAAGCCGTTGAACTGCTACGGAAAACAGTTGATCGATGTTTACGACAACAAGGAATTTTTCTATATCACAAAGACCTTGAACATTGATGAAGATCTGGAAAATCTCCGCTACGCAAAAGTCATCATCGCTTCCGATGCGGACGTGGACGGCTTGCACATCCGGAATTTGCTGATCACATTCTTCCTCAGCTACTTTGAATCGCTGGTCATGAGTGGGCACCTTTACATTCTGGAAACTCCGCTGTTCCGTGTCCGCAACAAAAAGGTGACGCATTACTGCTACTCGGAAGAGGAACGGGATGCTATGGCGGCAAAACTGGGCAAGGGCGCAGAGATCACCCGCTTCAAAGGGTTGGGTGAGATCAGCGCGGATGAGTTCAAGCAGTTCATCGGCGAGGATATCCGGCTGGAAAAAGTGACGATCGAAAACAGCAAGGGCATCCCCGAAATGCTGAAATTCTATATGGGCGATAATACGCCGGAACGCTGGGAACATATTGTGGAAAATCTGGTGTAAATCATGGCGAAGAAGAAAAAAATCGAAGAAGAAGTCAAGACCCCTGCAGAAGAAACACCCGTCACTCCGGATACTGCGGAGAACGGAACCGATACGCAGGAAGAAGAATACTACGAACCGGAAGCCGATTCCATTGAGGATGAGCCGGAAGATGAAAATACCGTGAACGCAGATGCACGCCAGAGTTCTGCCTCCTCCAACGAACGGTTGCGGGAGATGATGAATCAGAACTTTATCGAGTACGCCTCATACGTCATCAAGGACCGGGCGATCCCGGATATCGACGACGGCTTGAAGCCGGTCCAGCGCCGAATCCTCTGGGCGATGCACCTGACGGACGACGGCTCCTTCCACAAGGTCGCAGGTGTGGTCGGCGATACCATGAAGTTCCATCCCCACGGCGACGCTTCCATCTATGGCGCTCTCGTCTATCTGGCGAACAAGGAAATGTTCATTGATAAACAGGGCAACTACGGCAGCATCATCACCGGTATGGCTGCGGCTGCTCCCCGTTATATCGAGTGCCGCCTGACCCCGCTGGCAAAGGATGTCCTGTTCAACCGGGATATTACGCAGGTCATTGATTCTTATGACGGCAGAAATGTGGAGCCGGTCGTTCTTCCCTCCAAGATCCCGACCCTTCTCATCATGGGGGCGGACGGGATCGCCGTCGGGACCACCACCAAGATCATGCCCCACAACTTTGTGGAAGTGCTGCAGGCACAGATCTCCTATCTCAAGGGCGAACCTTTCACCCTGTATCCCGACTTCCTTCAGGGCGGGATCATGGACGTTTCCAAGTATGAGGACGGCAAAGGCAAACTGACCGTCCGGGCGAAACTGGAGATCGAAGGGCGCAATATCGTGATCCGGGAGATCCCAGCCACCATCGATACCGAACGGCTGCTGATCTCCATTGACAACGCCATCAAGAAGAACAAGATCAAGATCTCCTCCTCCAAAGACTTTACGGCGGCGGAGGTCAATATTGAACTCAATCCCATTCGCGGTTACGACCCCGCAAAGGCGCTGAACGCCCTGTATGCTTATACGGATTGCCAGCTTTCCATTTCCTGTACACCCATGGTCATCATGGACAACCGTCCCTGCTGTATGACCATTACGGAGATCCTGAAACGCAATACGGAAAAACTGGTCCAGTACCTGACCTGGGAACTGCAGATCGAAGCGGGAAAATGTCTGGAAAAAATCCTTGCCCGTACGCTCGCGCAGATCTTCATTGAAGAACGGATCTACAAGCGGATCGAAAAATGTAAATCCCGTGAAGCGATGTTCGCCGAGGTCCGGGAAGGGCTGGAAAAATTCCGCTCCGAGTGGCAGCCCATCGTGCAGGCGCTTTACGACAATATTCAGAACGGTCCCCACATCATCCCCATTGACAAGGATACGGAAGAACGGCTCAACCAGATGGCTTCCGGGATCATTCCGGATACCGAAGTCGCCCGTCTGGTGGAAATCCCCATCCGCCGGATCTCCGCCTTTGAAATCGATGAAAACCGGGAACAGATCGAACTGCAGCAGAAGACGCTCAACGCCGCAGAAAAGAACCTGAAGCGTATCAAGCAGTATGCCATCAAGTTCCTGCAGGGATTGATCGATAAGTACGGTCATCTTTATCCCCGCCGCACTCAGATCTGCCTCGACGGCTTTGAAAAGATCGATATGCACAAGGTGGCACTCAACAACATCCGTGTCGGCTGGGACAAGAAAAACTGCTATATCGGCACGAATGTCAAGAGCGAAGATACCGTCCTGTGCAGCGAAGTGGACCACCTGCTGTGCATCGAACGGACCGGCGATTACAAGATCATCAACATTCCGGAAAAGATCTATATCGACCGTCTGTACGAGTTCCGGAAGTATGACAAGACCACTGCATTCGGGATCGTTTACTCCGAAAAGAAGACCGGCAAGGTCTATATGAAACGGACCGTGATCGATAAGTTCATTACGGACAAGGAATACCGGATCATTCCGGAAGGCTGCCGTCTGGAAATGATCACGCCCCGCCCCAACTCCATTTATGAAATTAAGGTGGATACGCCCCTGAAATCCCGCCAGATCCAGCAGATCAACCTGATGGATGCTCCGTTGCGGTCGCCCAAGGCGGGCGGAACGCCCATTGCCCAGCGGAAACTGCTCAAGATCACTTTCGTGCGTTATCTGGATGAAACCGATAATGCCGCCGATCCCCAGTTGTTCGAGGCTGGCGCTGTGGAGGAAACACCGGTAACTGTTGAACCGGAAACTGTGGAAACGCCGGAACAGGAAACGGTGACCGCTTCTGCAGATGAAGTCAAAGTTGAGTCTGCTCCGGAAGTTGCAAAACCGAAGAAACAATCGAAAAAATCCGGAACGGCAGCAGCTCCGGAACCGGAGGTCTCTGCAGAGGAGGAAGTAAAGCCGGAAGAGGAAGAAGAAACCTGGGGGATCCAGCCGGATCTCGGTTTCTGATTGACTTCCGGAGGAACAACAGCGGGTGATGCCGCATAAAAAAGGGAGTTATCCATGCAGGATCAGATTTTATATTTTCGTGATTCCAAAATGCCGGACCGGCTTGAGGGTGTGCCGGATCCCGTCTACTGCGGGCTGCGCAACGGCTTGAAATTAAGCCGGATTGTCCGGATCTGTTACGAAAAACTCAAGGGCAGTACGGAAGAACGGACGATCCTGCCGGAGGTGTTGTTCTTCTATTGTGATGTCTGGTATGTTGCCGCATACTGTTTTCTGCGTGAAGAACCCCGCACGTTCCGTCTTGACCGGATCCTTTCTGCGAGTATGACCGGACAATCTGCCGAATCTGCCGGCATTGCTGCGGAATACCGGGAAAACGGGATCCCCTGGGCAAATGGCGAATGTAAAACACGGAGGCAGGTTTTCGAGGTCAGCGAACTGGACCTTGAGGAGTATATACCGGTCTATTCCATGAAAACGGATATGGACCGGCGGATCGAAGCGCGGAGCCGTGAACTTGTGACTCATGCCGGTGAAGACCGGATCTATCATATGGCTGAAGATCTGATTGCAGGAGCTGACATCAATTTTTGCGGAGGTTCCGGAGATACACCTTTGACTGCCGCTGCCGGGAAAGGACATCTTACCGCCGTCAAATTTCTGCTGGCACAGGGAGCGGATCTGAATTGCAGAAACGGAATCAACGCAGATGCCCTGTTTTGTGCAGCATGGAACCGGAGATTTGAAATTGTCCGCTATTTGGTGGAAGAACAGCACTGCGATCCGAACAAAAGGAATCAGTATGGCAGAAACAGTTTTTTTGCGGCGGCAATGAATCACGACCTGGAAATGCTGAAATATCTGATCGAACACGGCGCAAATATTCATACCGTAGACCGTAAAAAGCAGTCTGTGCTGATGGGTATTCTGGATGACACGCTCTGCAGATCGAAAAATCTGATCGGAACGGTGCGTTTTCTGGTGGAACACGGTGTTGATCTTGATGTTGTGGATAAACAGAATCAGGATGCCCTCGATTATGCTTTGAGAAAGGGTGATCCGGAAGTGATCCAGTATCTGCTGGATGCCGGATGCAATGTCAACCGCCGTGACCGGATGGGCAGAAATTCACTGATCCGGATCCTGATGTACTACAACAAAGACCGCTTTTCGATATTGACAGAAAATGTATGGGAAAAGCGAGGGGCTGTTATCGGAATGTTGTGCAATGCCGGTGTGGATGTCAATGCGGCAGATGTGGAGGGGATCACTCCGCTGATGCTTGCCCGGGAGAATCTCTTTGACCTTCTCCTTGCGCAGATGGCGTATCCCGGCGCACGCGATCGAAAGGGCAGGACCGTGGCGATCCATCATGCCGATGATCTGCGGCATATCGATCTGCTGGCGGAAAACGGTGTGGATCTTTTTGAGCAGGATGACGCCGGAAACGATGTGTTGATGTCAGCTCCCTGCGGTATGGATCATATCCCGTATCTGATCGAAAAACACGGCTTTTCTGTAAATGACAGGAACAAGCGGATGACGCTGCTGCACCGTGCCGCACTTGAAAGTGGTGAACTGGATCTGGTGCAATATCTGTTGGTGCGCGGCGCCGATACGAACGCAGTGGATCAGTACGGCAGAACTGCTCTGGAAGCATATCTTTGGAAATATCCCCGTGCCAGCCTGGAGGATCCGTCCGGTGATGAAGGTATGATGTATGAACTGCTGAAAGATTTTAAAGATCCCGCTTTTACTGCGGTGGTCCGTGCCTGTCATGCGCTCGATCTGAAAAAATTGAAAACGTTTCTGCCCGAGGATTTGCGGAGCAGTATTGCCGATTATTGTTTCGGCTCCCGTTATGAGCATACCGTATTGACTGTGGCGATTGATGCCTGGGAATCTGCGGATCCCTCTGTGCCGGAAGAACAGATCGAAGAAATCTTTGACCTGTTGGTCGCTTTCGGTGCCAATCCGGTTGAAGATGAAGCCGAAAACGGAGAATCCCTTATTACAAAATGTATTCAGGCAGGAAAAAAAGCACAGGCAGAAAAATATTTGCATTTCTGGCTGGGGAAAACGGATGAGCCATGGAAAATGCTGAACGGCTTGTATCAACATTACTGCAACCTGGCAGACCGGTTTGCGCATCCGGAAATGATCTCTTTCCTTGCTGAACAACTGAAGCTGATGAAAAACAAAGGTAAATTCTAAGATGGAAACAACTGTTTATTTTGTGCGGCATGGTGAAACGGCTGAAAATGCCGGCGGTGTTGTGCAGGGGCAGACAGATGTCCCTCTGAATGAGAACGGTTTGGTACAAGCACGGCTCGTGGGAGAACGCTTGAAAAATGAACCATTTGATGTGATCCTCTCCAGCGATCTTCAGCGGGCGGCGATCACTGCCCGGTCGATCGCCAACGGACGGGAGATCATTTATACGCCCCGGCTGCGGGAATGGGGACTCGGTCACTGGCAGGGAAAAAATATCAAGCTCATTCAGGAAATCTACCCGGAGGAACACCATTTATACAAAACCGGTTCGCCGGATTTTCTGCCGGAAGGCGGCGAAAGCCGTCGGGAATTTTATGAACGGGCAATCCGTTTTCTTGAGGATACCGCAGAAAAATATGCCGGTAAAAAAATCCTCTGCGTGACCCATGGCGGTTTTTTGCGGAATATTATTCTGCATATTGCCGGACCTGAAGTTTGCGGTGCGGTGCCGCCCTGTGTCGGGAATACTTCCATCTCCTGCATCCGGAAAGGGGAGGGGGACTGGCAGATCGTTTTCTGGAACGACATGGAACATTTGGAGCGATCCATAGAATCCGATGGCGTTTGAACAAGGAGCTTTTGATATGAGAAAAGAACTTGATTACAATGTGTTTGTGAATGGAATTGCAATCGAGCTTTTTCGTGTTGCAGTGACTTTTACCCCGGAAAAAGATGAACCGCCGGTTTACGCCTGCCGTTTTGATGATGACGGCAACTGCTATGGGATCGGTTCTTTCGATTCGGATGGACCGGTACAAGTGGAGATCCGCTGCCGCCGGAATTTGGCACAGACCGTGATCCTGCCGGAAAACAGCATCCCGGAGGTGCAGGTCAGTGCGGAAAAGATCGTGTTCATTTTGAAAAAACACGGCACCTATATCTTTGAACCGGAGGGATATAAGAATACACCGCTGGTCCTGTTCTTCAATCCGTCGGAGAAAAACATTCCTGACCGGAATGACCCGAAAGTCCATTGGTTCGGACCGGGTCTGCATCGGGCGGGGATGATCGAGTTGAAAGATGACGAAACGCTGTATCTTGCGCCCGGCGCAGTGGTGGAAGGAGCGCTTCATGCCGCGGGCGACAACATCCGGGTCTGCGGGCGCGGCATCCTGACCCAGCGTGCGATCGGGCTGAAAGATATACGGTTCTGTCTGGACTTCGATCATTGCCGGAATCTGACTTTTGAGGGGATCATAACTGCCGATCCCGCCTTCTGGAATGTGGTGTTCCGGGACTGCAAAGGCGTGGTGATGGACAACGTGAAAGTTTGCGGCGGACGCTTCCTGAATGACGACGGTATCGACATTTGCAACAGCTCCAACGTAACGATCCGCAACTGTTTCATCCGGGCGCAGGATGACATCATTGCCCCGAAAGGATTGCATCCGGAAGTCTGGGATCCGGTCGCAAAAAAACGCCTGAACAATGATGAGATCGCCGCATTTTATGAGATCGGGCGCAGTGTTGAACACATTTTGATTGAGCATTGTGTCTTCTGGTGCGATACCGCCAATGTGTTCCGGGTGGGCTATGAATGTACGGCGAAAGTGATGGCAGACATTGTGGCACGGGACTGTGATGTGGTTCATGTGAGCGACATTTTGCGTGACATTGATTTCTTCTGGAGCAATCAGGTGTTTTGTCTTCAGGCATCTCACGGGATGACGATCCGGGATCTGCTGTTTGAAGATATCCGCATCCACATGGATGTGCCGGATCTGCCGCTGGTTAAGATCCGGCCGCAGGAGTGTCCGCCGTGGATCGGATTCGGAAATATCCGGAACTGCACCTTCCGCAATATTGCAGTGTGTCATGCCGGACCGGATCACAAGGGGGTGATCCTGATTGCCGGAGAGGACGGGACGCACAAGGTCAGTGGCATCCGTTTTGAAAATGTCACGATCAATGGAAAAGCCGTTCGCGCGGGGGATGAAAATGTGATCATCCGCAACTTTGCGGAAAATATAACATTTTCTTGAAATGTAAGAAGATGCAAAAGGACAACAGAACTTTGTTTTACCGGTGATATTATGTGTCAGATGGAGCTGACAGCCGCCTGCCGGAGCGTCCGGACTTTTCTTGATCTTCCCGTTGATGCAGATGTGGCATTGCAGGCGGGATATCCACTTCCTGCAGGGAAATAAGATATAAAAAGCGCTTTCCGGACTTGAAAAATCCGGTTTCGGGAGTACATTATATCTCCACAACTGTTGAAATTTCAAGAAGAAAGCACTTAAATGGATATTTTACAAAATATTGTTTCGCTGGTCAACGAGTACCTTTCGGATTATGTTCTGATCATTTTACTTGTCGGGGCAGGGCTGTTTTTTTCGATCCGGACCCGTTTTGTTCAGGTTCGCTGCTTCGGGGAAGGACTGAAAAATACATTCGGTAATTTCTCGCTTCATGGAAAGAAAGAAGGTGGCTTCAGCTCTTTTCAGGCACTTGCCACTGCGGTGGCGGCACAGGTCGGCACGGGCAATATTGTGGGGGCTTCTGGCGCGATCCTGATCGGCGGACCGGGTGCGATCTTCTGGATGTGGATCGTTGCTTTTCTCGGAATGTCAACGATTTATGCTGAAGCTGTCCTCGCCCAGAAAACCCGTGTTATGGATAAAGATGGGATTCCTCACGGCGGTCCGGTCTATTATATCAAACACGCATTTCCAAACCTTTTCGGCAAGATCCTTGCGGTGCTGTTTGCCGTGGCGATCACAGTTGCGCTTGGATTTATGGGGGCGATGGTGCAGGCAAACTCCATTGGTGAGACCTGTCACAATGCGTTTGGAATTCCGGCGTGGCTGGTTGGGGTGATCATTGCTATTCTGGCGGGCGGTATATTTCTGGGCGGTGTCGCCCGGTTGGCAAGGGTCACGGAGAAACTGGTTCCTCTGATGGCGATTCTTTATCTGCTGGGAGGATTCCTTGTTCTTGCTCTGCGGATCGAGTTTATTCCGGATACGTTTGCCTGTATTTTCAAGTATGCTTTTTCTCCCGAAGCTCTGATCGGCGGCGGACTTGGTCACGCCTTGAAAACGGCGGTCAGCCAGGGTGTCAAGCGGGGACTTTTCTCCAATGAAGCGGGGATGGGGTCTACTCCTCACGCTCACGCGATCGCTCAGGTGAAGACACCTCATATTCAGGGAACAGTTGCTATGATCGGTGTGTTTATTGATACGGCAGTGGTGCTGACGGTGACCGCTCTGATCATTATTTCCACGATTTACACCGGGGATGGTCCGCTTGCCGGTGCCACGGGGGAAACTTATGCGGATCTGTTGAAAAATTCCGGTTTGACTCAGACCAATCTGGTGCAGTATGCCGTTGCTTCGGTGAGTACGGTAACGATCGGGAATATTTTTATTGCGATCTGCCTGCTGTTTTTTGCGTTTTCCACGATCATCAGCTGGAACTATTTTGGCAAGATCAACTGCCATTATCTGTTCGGAAAAAAATCGTTGGGGATCTACTCCGCACTGGCGGTCCTGTTTGTTTTTCTCGGAACGGTGGTCAAAAGCGATCTGGTCTGGGGAATGCAGGATATGTTCAACCAGTTGATGGTCCTGCCGAACGTGATCGCCCTGTTTGCACTCTCCGGACTTGTTGCCGCCTCTGCAAAGGAACGGTAAAACAGGACAGGATTATTTTTTGATCGCCACAGAAAGGGCGAATGTGCGGAGCGCCAGAGCGTCGTTCACATTGGTCCGCAGAGTGTCGGTCAGCTTTTCCGCCAGAGTCAGCATCCGCAGAGCTTCCCGTTCTTTGACTTCGGTCGGGGCTTGGAAATAGGCTTCCATGATCTCCGGATTCGGCAGGATCTCCTGTTTCATTCCGCCTGCAAGCAGAGCAAGCTGGGCGAAAAATGCGTGCAGAATACTGGTGAATTGTTCCCGGAGCCGCCGGTATTCACAGCCGATCTCGCCGTCCCGTCTCTTTTCCAGCAGTTTGATGCCCGCACTTTCCAACTGTTTTGCAGCCTCCATACGGGGCGTCCATTTTTCGGTGATCGTTTCTTTTGCACGATCATCCAGAGAGTCCAGAATATCGATCAATTCTTTCGCGCAGTCTTCTGCACCGACCAGATCGTTGGCGGCATCGCAGGCGAGTTTTTTCAGCGTAGCGGGCAGGGAGGGAAAACAGGAAAAATCATAGGTGCAATGATTATCCGTCAGGGTCAGGATCTGACAACGGGATCGGATGGTGGGCAGCAGGGCTCCCGGTCGACCGGTCGTCAGGATGAAAAGGCATTTTTCCGGCGGTTCCTCCAGCGTCTTGAGAAACGCATTTTGAGCGTTTTCGTTCATGGTATCGCAATCCTGAATGATCCCGATCTTCCAACCGGATTCCGTGGTGCTGCCCAGATAGAAATTATGTTGAAAATTGCGGAGCGTATCCGGGTCATCGTCCGTATCGCCCACCAGGATCATACGGGATTTTGAGGTGGGAGAAAGCAGAAACAGGTCGGGATAAAGTCCGTTTTTGAGCTGTTTGCAGCTGCTGCAAGAGCCGCAGGGGGAACCATCAAATTGCGGTTCCGTGCAGGAGGCGAGCATGGCAAGATAAAGCGGAAATTCCAGCCGGTTATCCGGATTGGATGAGACGACCAGAAAAGAATGACCGAGTCTGCCCGCCATTTTTGCGTGCTGAAGGGAATCGGTCAGGAACGGAAACGCCTCATGCCAGTCTTTCATGAATGACCTCCATAATGGCGCTGTGGACTTCATCGATCGAACCGGTGGCATCGACGATAGCGAAGCGTTCCGGCTCTGCTTTTGCCAGATCCAGGAATCCGGCACGGATCTTTTGATGGAACGCTTCTGTTTCGGAGTCGAACCGGTCATTTTCCACGGCGGCGCGTGCGTGTGTCCGGGCGGAACCCTGTTCGGGGCTCAGATCCAGCAGCAGGGTCAGATCCGGTTTGGTGCCGTTACAGGCAAAGTCATTGATCCAGTCGATTTTTGCCCGGTCAAGCCCTCTGGCATACCCCTGATAAACGATTGTGGAGTCGTAAAAGCGGTCCGTGATCAGGATCGCCCCCCGTTCCATGGCAGGATCGATCAGATTCTGTACCATTTGTGCGTGGCACGCTCCGAAAAGCAGCAGTTCCGTTGCGGGGATAATATTTTCGTCTTCCGTTTTTTCTTTGAGAACAGAACGGATCTTTTCCGCAACAGCAGTTCCGCCGGGAGACCGGGTGGCGATGATTTCTCTGCCGGGGAACATCGTGCGCAGAGCCTCCGCCAGCAGATTGAGCTGAGTACTCTTTCCGCAGCCTTCGCCGCCTTCAAGACTGATAAAAAAACCTTTATTTTCTTTCTTTTTCATGCTTTTTGCCAGAAATCCGTTTGCCAAAACCGTGTTTTGAATGTATCTTATATGATTGCATATATAATATATCACTAACAATACAAACTTTAAAGCCCGGAGAAGAAAAAATGGCAGCAAAACTTGGCAGAAATGCTTATCTCACCGCAAATACAGGCGATTTTGCAGACGAGATCGTGATCAACGGCAGAACTTATGTGAAGGTCAATGACCTCCGCTACGGCACGAACCCGCATCAGCCGGCGGCATTTTACCGTCCTGCCGATCAGCACGGTGCCATTATGGATATGGAAACCCTGAAAAACGGCAAGAGCGGTCTTTCCCAGACGAACCTGGAAGATATTTCCGGTGCCCTGAACATTGTCAAGTTCTTTGACCGTCCCGCCTGTGCTGTGATGAAACACGTGAATCCCAGCGGCGCTGCTGTCGCCATCCCCGGCGAAACGGTGAAACAGGTCTACATCAAAGCCCGTGATTGCGATGCCCGTGCGGCATTCGGCAGCGTGATCGCATTCAACGTGGAAGTCGATAAGGAAACCGCGGAAGAGATCATGTCCACCTTCTGCGAATGTGTGGTTGCGCCCGCTTACACTGCTGAAGCGCTGGAAGTCTTCAACGACGGCGAAACCCACAAGCTGAACAAGCAGATCCGTATTCTCCGTTGCGGCGATATCGCCAGCCTGCCCAAGTTCGTGGATGACAACGAAGACGGCGCCTTCAACACCTTCAAGGTGCTGGGTGATGGCTCCGTGGTCATTGCCGCTCCCCTGCTGACCAATGTGAGAACGGCGGAAGACATCCCCGCCGCCACCGGCGAAAACAAGGCTTGCGGCGTTCAGACCTCCACGGTCGAACCCACGGAACAGCAGATGATCGACCTGCTGACCGCCTGGTATATCAATATTTCCGTCCGTTCCAACGGCGTTGTGATCGTGAAAGATGGTCAGACCCTCTGCGTCGGTACGGGTGAACAGGACCGCGTGGGTGCGGTGGAACAGGCGATCGAAAAGTTCTCCCAGAAGTTCAGCGGCGATGTGACGCTGGAAGGTGCAGTTATGTCCAGCGACGGTTTCTTCCCGTTCTATGATGCGGTGGAAGTCGCTGCCAAAGCCGGGATCAAGGCGATCGTTGCCCCCTCCGGCTCCCTGAAGGATGCGGATGTGATCAAGCGTGCCAATGAACTGGGCGTTGCGCTCCGTCACGCTCCGGAACGCATCTTCTCCCATCACTGATCCTTTTTGAGGCGATATGCGTTTCAGTTCCACGACTTACCGCCGCAGATCCAAACCGCAGGGTGACTTCAAAACTCCGATCCCGGAATCCGGTACGCTCTGCGGCGAAGTCTCGCATATTGTCTATTCTTCCGAAGATGAAGCCTATTGCGTTGTCCGGATCGTGGATGGCAAGGGCAAAGAGTATATGGCGGTCGGCTCCATGCCGGGTGTTGCGGAAGGGCAGAGTGTGGAACTGGAAGGCAAGTGGGAGATCAATCCGGAACACGGTCTGCAGTTGCGGGTCAGTTCCTGCAATTTCTCCCTGCCTGCCACGCCGGAAGGGATCATGCGTTATCTTTCCTCCGGCATCATTCCCGGCGTCGGACCGAAAACGGCAAAGACGATCGTGGATAAATTCGGTGCGGAAACGTTGAATGTACTGGATAACGAACCGCGTAAACTACTTGCGATCAAAGGTTTCACCCAGAAAAAAGTCAATGCTATCCGCACTGCCTGGCAGGAACATGACGATAAACGGGAGCTGCGGATCTTTCTGGAAGGTCTGGGGATCACTCCTGCCTACTTCGCACGGATCTACAAACTTTACGGCGACAGCGCAGCGCAGAAGATCCGGGAGAATCCCTACTGTCTCGCCTCGGATGTACGGGGGATCGGCTTTCTGCTTGCGGATAAGATCGCGCGGAACGCCGGGATCGGGCTGGATGACCCAAAGCGCCTTGTTGCGGGCGTGAGTTATGCCCTGGAACAGATCCGTCAGTCCGGACACGTTTGTATCCCCCGGGCGGAGTTTCTGCCGAAGATCGCCGAAATGCTGGAAATCTCTCCGGAGGAAGCGGACCGGGCAGTTGTCAATGCTGTGATCGCCGGACGGTGTGTTTCCGATTTTGCACCGGACAACACGGAGATGCTTTATTCCCCGTTGTTTCTCCGCTGCGAAAATGAGTTGCCTTATCTGTTGAAAAAGATGCTGATCCAGCCCTTTCATGCGGGCAGTAAACTGGTTGCGGTACAGCCGGAACTCGGTTCGCAATTCAGTGAGGAGCAGCTCCGGGCTGTGGATGCAGTCTCCCTTTCTCCCCTCAGCATCATTACCGGTGGTCCCGGTGTCGGTAAGACAACGGTCGTTTCCGAGATCGTCCGTCGTGCCAAAGCGTTGCGGATCTCTGTGGTGCTTGCTGCACCTACCGGGCGTGCGGCGAAACGGCTTTCCGAAGCAACCGGCGAAAATGCCAGTACGATCCACCGTCTGCTCAAATGGGATCCGGTGAACAGTTCCTTTGTTCACGGCAAGGATGATCCGGTTTTGGGACAGCTTTTTGTGATTGACGAAGCCTCCATGCTGGATCTGCCTCTGGCTGTTGCGCTCTTCCGTGCCATTCCGACCGGTTCCACGGTAGTCATTGTGGGGGACCCGGATCAGCTGCCTTCTGTCGGTCCCGGCAATGTGTTGAATGACCTGATCGATTCTGACATCTGCCCCGTCACGAAGCTGACAAAGATCTTCCGTCAGGGCGATGGTTCCGGCATTATTCTTGCTGCCCATGCAGTCAATGCCGGGATCAAACCGGAATTGACCCGGACTTCCGGCGAGATCCGGGATTTTTACTGGATCGAAAAAGATGAGCCTTCCGAAGCGGCGGATATTATGCTGCGGATGATCACAGATCGGATCCCCGCCCGTTTCGGATATGATCCGGTGCGGGATGTGCAGCTGCTTTGCCCGATGAACCGGGGCGAGTGCGGTACCCTTGAGATGAACCGGCATTTGCAAGCCCTGCTGAATCCCGGCGAAAAGCCGCAATTCCAGATCGGTGACCGCACGTTCAAAGAGGGCGATAAAGTGATGCAAATTGCCAATAATTACGATAAAAATGTGTTTAATGGAGATATGGGGTTCCTTACCTCTGTTGATCTTGGAAAACGGGCGTTCCGGGTGGATTTTGATGGCGTCAGCGTGGAATATTCCTTTGACGATGCGGACCAGATCACCCTTGCTTACGCTGTTACGGTCCATAAATCCCAAGGCAGCGAATACCCGGTGGTGGTCATGCCGCTGTTGTCCGGCCATTTTGTGATGCTGCAGCGGAATCTGCTTTATACCGGTATGACCCGTGCAAAAAAACTGATGATTCTGGTCGGATCCACCAAAGCTGTCTCTATGGCGGTACGGAATTTTGTGCGTGAACCGCGTCATTCGCTTCTCTTTACCAAACTGCAAACCAAAGTGAGACTCCCATGAAAGAAAATACTCCCTTTGCCTATACTCCGGTCAATTATACATTTCCTCTGAAAAAGATTGCACCGAAAGCCACGGTTGTTTCCGTCGGATCCTGTTTTGCGGTGGATGTGATCGGCAAACTTTTCGGGGCAGGTGTGTACGGCAGACAGAACCCCAACGGGATCCTGTATCATCCCTATGCGATCGCAGAGGCATTGCAGCGGATCGATCTGGATTACACCGCAGACGATTTTTTTGAGTTCAACGGCTTATGGCACAGCTGGCGGCATCACGGTTCTTTTTCGGCGCAGACTTGTGCGGAAATCATAGAAAAAACGGAACTGGCGCGCAAAAACTTTCTGAAAGCGCTGAAAAAAGCAGAAGCCTGTTTTATGACTCTTTCCAGTGCGGTACAATATTGGCATATCCCCTCCGGCAGATATGTTGCAAACTGCCACAAGGTGCCGGGAAATGAGTTTGAGCGGCGTCTTTCCACGGCAGAGATGTGTTCGGCAGCAACAGTTGCCGCCTGCCGGAAGATCCGGGAGATCAATCCGGATTGCAAGCTGATCTTTACCCTGTCGCCGGTACGGCATTATCCCGGTGAACTGACGTTGAACGCCATCAGTAAGGCGCGTCTGTTGAATGGGATCTATCACGCCTTGGAAAAATTTGATAATGCCGCCTACTTCCCTGCCTACGAGATCCAGTTGGATGAACTGCGGGACTACCGCTATTTTGCAGACGATATGCTTCATCCTGCCGAATCGGCAAGGAAGATCATTCTGGACCGTTTGCTGGCTGCCTGTTTTGAACCGGGTGTCCGGAATCTGTATCAGGAAACGGAAGAAAAACGCCGTGCGGCGGCGCATATTCAACTGCATCCGGAAGGAAAATGAGGAATGAGCGGGATCGCGGGATACATTGGAAAAACAGTCAGAGCGGAGGAAACTATGCTGCTCCGTATGGCGGATGCCATGCACCAGCGGGGACCGGATGACAGCGGTATTTTCCTTGACCGGCACGTGGGGCTTGCTCACACCCGGCTTGCAGTTGTGGACCTGGGAGAGACCGGGCATCAACCCTTTCACTCACCGGATGGGCGTTACACGCTGGTTTTCAATGGCGAGATCTTTAATGCGGCAGAACTGCGGAAATATCATCTGCCCGATTATTCCTTCCGTTCTTATTCGGATACAGAAGTCCTGCTGGCGATGCTGCTCAAATTCGGTTTTTCGGCAGAAACACTGCAAAAATTGAATGGATTTTTTGCTTTTGCTTTTTACGATAAACAGGAAAACACCCTGTGTCTTGCCCGTGACCGGTTCGGTGTCAAGCCGCTTTTCTATTTTTCCAACGGGGCGGATTTTGCTTTTGCCAGTACGCTGGAGGCGTTAAAACAAATCCCTGCTTTTGACCGGAAAGCTCACCGGAAGGATGCGTTGCTGGATTTTCTTTCTCTCCAATATATTCCCCGTGAGAAGACGATCTTTGAAAATACATTCAAACTGCTTCCGGGGCATATGCTTACCTGGGAGAACGGGTCATTCCGTCTTGATCGCTGGTATACACCGGATTTCCGGGAAAAACAGATCTCCTACCAGGATGCCTGTTCGGAACTGACGGACCTGGTGACTGCCTCCGTCCGCCGGGTATTAACTGCTGATGTCCCGTTGGGAATCTTCCTTTCCGGGGGATTGGATTCTGCCATTACTGCGGCATTGGCGATCCGTCTCGGCGGACAGAAACTTCCGCTCTACTCGGTTGGTTTCAGCGATCCCAGATATGACGAATTGGCTTACGCACGGGAAACAGCTGATTTTCTGATGACGCAATCCGGTAAAAAGCTGGAACACCGGATCGTGAATGTGGAAAGTGCATACGCCCTGGACCTGTTGCGGAAAATGGTTCGCCAGTCCGGTGAGCCTTATGCGGATGCCTCTCTTTTGCCGTTCTCACGGCTGTGCGCCTTCGCAAAAGAAGATATTTCCGTTGCGCTGACCGGGGATGGTGCAGATGAATTTTTCTACGGTTACGACCGTTACCGTGCGATGCGCCTGTTCCGTCTTGCCCGGATCTTTCTGCCGTGCGGGCTGCTGCATTTCTTTGTGCCGAAGGGCAGGGGCGAGCGCTCCTTCGCCGGCAGAGCAGAACGATTCCTCCGGATCGCCCGGATGTCGGATGAACGGAACCGTTATCTTACGATCGTGACCCATGATGCCAAAAAATATTTCAAAAATCTGTTTCTGGATGAACTGTTCAGTGGAGGGATCGGTATGCCGGGAGAAGCTCCGGATCCAGCCGATTCCGCTGCCCGGTTTGACCTGCAAACCTATTTACCGGGTGATGTGCTGCCTAAAGCCGACCTCGGTTCTATGAGTGCCGGGCTTGAAGTCCGTTCCCCGTTCCTGGATCATCGGGTGGCGGATTTTGCTTTTTCCCTGCCGGCAGATTTCAAACTTTCCGGCAAAAAAAGAAAACGCATCCTTTCAGATGCGTTCAAAGATATCATTCCGCCGGGATTGGCAAGCCGTCCGAAACGGGGTTTCGGTGTTCCGGTTGGCGAATGGCTGCGCGGTGATTGGCAGGCTGAAACAAAGCGCCTGTTGCTGAACCTGCCACAGGAGATTTTCCGGCGTGATACCATTGCAAGGTTGATCGCTGAACACGAAAGCAGAAGTGCAGATCATACTTATCTGCTTTATTCTCTTTTGGTTTATGCGTTGTTTGCAGAATCGGAAAGCTGAACCGTCAAAGACCCGTCTTCTCCGCGGACGGTGGTATAGATCCTGCCCGGCTGGTAGTCGGCATATCCTTTGAGATCTGCCGCCGGATCCGGCTGTGCATAACGGTAAAGCGGTCTCTGTTCCGGCGGGAAATCAATATAGGTTTCCATAAACCAGTTTGTGAATGTATCCATTTCTTCCGTATCGGCAGCCAGTGCATCGCTCATCAACGGGGTATCCATCAGAATGTACGGAATCTTGATGCTGTTGAACTGGGCAACCTGTTTCTGGGAGGGGGTGCCGAGTACGATCAGACCATCCAGATTGCGCTTGTAGTTCAGCCAGTGACGCAGACTCAAGCCACCGTCAAAGTTCATACCGATGATCATACTGTATCCCGCCCGTTCCAGCGCCCGGTTCAGAGGATAAAGGATCCCGCCGTAGGCAAAAGGACTGAGATTCAGCACAAAAACTGCGATCCGGTAGAACCGGGCAGGGCGGATATCCGCCGAAACATAAACCCCTTTCTTGGGGATGGACTCAATATAATTCAAAGACTGCAGCCCCTGCAGTGCCGACAGAACGACCTGCACACTGACTCCGTATTTTTTCGCCAGAGTCCGCATGGAGGGCAGCTTGGATGCCGGACGGTACTCGCCGTCAAAGATCCGCTTGATAATGTCATTTGCCACCGTCATATACTGCGGTGAAAATACTGACTGATCCGACCGTGCTTTTTCTGTAAAGAACAGCCCGCGTTGAGCAGTGTTATCCTGCTGCTGGCGCAAACGCTTCGGCACATTTTTCATGATGCGCAATTTTCCTTGTAGTTGAAAAGAATTCGGGGACTGCTCTTACTCTTACACCGAAATCGGAAAAATGCAAATCAGAAACGAAAAAAAGTTTGATTTTTTTCAACAGGTTATATTGAATTTTCAACAGACCGAATTATTGTACTGAAGAGGGTCCCCAACCACAGACTTACACCGAAAGGAAAAACGTATGAACTTCACTTGGAAGAGTGCGGCGGTTCTTTCTCTTTTGTCTCTGATCCCGTGGAGCGGATCAGCGCAAGTGGAAAAGATTTCCGACGCCATGTACCGGGATAGTCTCAAACAGTTTCCCATTCAGGAAAAAGCGGCAAAAAATCCGTACCTGAAAGACTATCTGAAATCGTTGAATCCCCAAAAAATGGATGAGATGGCATTTGTCACCGCAACCCGCGTAGCTGCCGACCTGAACAAAAATCCCGACTTCAAGGGAAAAGTGGCATACTATGCTGTCCCTGCCATGAGTGAACTCATGCGCCTTCCGGAGACTTATCCCCTTGATGGCAAAGCGGTTTCTCCCGTCCGGATCATTACTGCGCAGGATGAATACGAACCCGGCTCCTTCCTGGTCTATCCGCTGGAAGAACTGGGCAAAGTTGAATTCAAACTGACTCCGTTCAAGAACGAAAAAGGCGTGGTCTTCCCCGCCGATCAGCTGGATCTCAAGGTCATCAAGGTTTGGTATCAGAACAAGAACGGCTGGTGGAGCTACTTCGCCGACACCGAACTGAAACTGATCCCCGAACTTCTCCTGAACGATGAAGATTTGATCAAAGTCGATACGGAAAAAGTCGCCAACTACGCCCGCCTCACGGAAAAAGATGGTTCCCGGTCCTATTTCTGGCTGACACCGCCCCGGGAAGTGGACCGCCGTTACGGTGACCCCTCTTACCGCCGCTTCGTTTCCTTCCAGTGCATGAAGCCCAACTTCAAGGATGCTGCCACGCTCCAGCCTGTGACTCTGAACAAGGGCGCATTCAAGCAGTTCTTCCTCACGGTTCACACGAAAAAAGGACAGGCTCCCGGTCTTTACAAGGGCGCTGTTTCTATGGTGCGAAATGGTGCTGCCATCGGGTCTGTTCCGGTCACCATCAAGGTGCTTCCCTTTGAACTGCCCCAGCCCGCGGCGTATTACGATGTGAACAAGCCGTTCCTCGTTTCCTCTTACAGCTATATCAGCTTCGATATCATTGACTCCCTGAACGGCGGTGACCGGGAACTGACCAAACAGCAGCTTTACAACGTGCTGGAAAATCAGGTCAAGCACAACCAGACCATGCACTGGGTGCGCGGGAACTCCAGCAATTATGAATACTGGTTTACCATTGATGTCATGCGCCGTTGCGGTATGAGAATGGATTACATCATGGGGGGTTTCCCCATCCGGATCGGTGACACCCGCATGGACCGCATTCAGGATGCAAAAATCCAGCGCAAACTTTACACCGAAAAGCTGGGACCGAAGACCAGTATCTTCTTCGGTTACGGCGATGAACCCGGTGCAGGCTGGGTGCGTCAGCATCTGGGACTTTTTGAAGATTATCAGCGGGAAGGTCTCGACTTCGCCATTGCCGGCGGCGATCAGGTTTTCTATGCCGGCGGTCACTCTTACCGTTTCTTCAATACCGCCCGCGACCCGGAAGATGCCGCTGCCACACGCAAGTGGAACGATGTCGGCAAAGCATGGGTCGCCTGGTATGCCTGTCAGCACGTGGGCGCGGAAAACCCGGCGTTCAACCGCCGTCAGAACGGTCTTGCGCCTTATCTGGCAAATTACAGCGCCCTGTGTAACTACGCTCACCACTTTGGTCCGTACAATGACCGCTCCGAAACTTACAAGCCCATGGTCTTTGCCTACGGCTGCGGTGATGGCGTGATCGATACCCTTCAGTGGGAAGGATTCCGGGAAGGGATCGATGATATCCGGTATTCCACACTCCTCAAGCGTCTTGCGCTGGAAGCGTGCGAGTCCAAAGACATCAAGGTCGAATATCAGGGCAGAGCTGCTCTGCAGTTCATGGCGGAGATCAATTCCGCGTCGGTGGATATGAATACCGCCCGTCTGGAAATGATCGCCCGCATCCTTGATCTCAAGAAACTTTTGAAGAAATAATCAGGGAGACAAGATGATTATGAAAAACAGATATTATATGATCCCCTCTCTGGCTGCCCTGACTTCCTGCCTGCTTCTCGGTACGGCGTGTCAGGCGGATGCGGAAAAGGCCGCACCTGCCAAAGCTCCGGCAGCCCCCGTTGCAGTGCAGAAAAGTGCCTGCACGATCAAACTTTCTGCTCAGGAACCCTTCCGGAAAACGGCGAATGCTCAGCAGAAAGCGATCATGGGAAAACAGCTGACACCCGAACAGGCAAAGGCAATGCGTGATTTTGACGGAAAGATCAATACCGTCAATCGCAACCTGATCTGGAAAAACAAATTCAATGAGGCGGATGCGGAACTGAAAAAACTTCTGGCGGAAAAAGATCAGGAGCAGGCACTCCGTTCCAAGATCGTGCTGCTCATGGCAGATAATTTCGCCCGCAGAAACGATCCCGCTCTGCTTGTAAAGGAAGTTGACTCCCTGCTCAAACAGTATGCCAACATATTGACTCCGTCAGATAAAGCTGCGCTCTACCGTTATCAGGCAGGCGCTTTCGACAAGCAGAAAAAATACTGCGAAAAGGCGAAAGCTCTCTATGCCCGTCTCGGTTGCGCCATCACGGAACAGGATGCGGAAAACACTTCCCGCGATCTGATCCAGACCGTCTGGAACGCCGGTAAAAAGGCGGAAGCCATCGCTCTGGCGAAAGAGTTTGCCGATATAGCAGGCGAAGACAAGAAGAGTTCCCGTATTTCCACTCTGCTCTACTATGCCCGTATGATGAAAGATGCTGCCGTTTGCAGGGAAGCGCTTGCAGACTGCAAGAAGGCGGAAAAGGACATCAACAAGGTTGCCAATGAGACCATCATGGTCGCTGCTGCGTTCCGTAACAAATCCATGGAGTTTGTCCCGGCTCTGCAGGAGATCATTACCACCCCGGAATATGCCTTCCGTCTGCGCGCCAATGCACTGGCGGAATATATGAATTCCGGGGCAGCGAAGAAGAATCCGGCGGAGATCATTGATCTTGCCAACAAGCACCTTTTCACGGTTAAGGACATCCCGCCCGCAGATTACACTTATCTGGTCTACAATGTGCTGCTGAACCATGCGGCTCGCACTATGGGGCGCCACGATCTGGCGGAACAGTATTGCAAGTCTCTTCTGGCATATCCGCAGGTTGCAACTGCTCCCAAGGTGGATGCGGTCAAACGCCTTACCACTTACATGGCGCAGCGCGGCGAATATGCCGAAGCCTTCAAGCTGATCGACAAGGGCTTTACCTTCGATAAACTTGCGGTCACACAGTATGTGGATCTCTGCCGTCAGTACGCCAATCTGCTGAAATGGCAGGGCAAGTGTGATGAAGCGGTGAAGTATCTCCGCAGCAAGATCAACGATGCCAACAAAAACCAGATCCTCAAGGAAGTCGCTGTGATCTATATTTACTTCCGCGAACTGGACAAAGCCTATGCCGCCTATATGGAAGCCGGTATGCCGGTGGAAGCCGTGGGTGTTTATGGCGGGATCGAGCCGGAGAAGGCACAGACTCTTGCTCTCAAGATCATTGAAGATGAAAAGAACTATACGGAACAGGTCCGTGGCGCTCTTCTTGTCCACTTCCTCGGATCCGGCAAAAAGAATGCGGACATCCGCAAAAAATATGCCCCGCTCCTGAAGTATGTGAACGGCTGGAGCCTCCCCGGTACGATGCGTTATGCCGCCACTGCGAAAGATTATGATCGCACCTTTGAAATGATGGAGATCATGAAGCAGCGCAACAGTTTTGTGCTTGACAACACCACGGCACAGATCCTGCTGGAATATTACATCAACTCCGGCAATGTGGCGAAGCTGAAAGAACTGAAAGAACAGCTCCCTGCAAGCCGTGTCTCTGCTGCGAACAAAGTGCGGTTTGACATCGCCATTGATCTCTTTACGGCGATCCGTCAGGACAAGGCCGGTGCGTTCAAGGCGTTTTACAAGAACTGCAAATTTCCTGCTATGACCCAGAAAGAACGGGCGGATCTGCTTCTTTCTCTCTCTGCTCTGGCGCTGAATGCCCGCTTCTTCACGGTCTGCGAAGAGATCTATGATACCTATCTTGCCCTGTACAAACCCCAGCCCTGCAAGACCTACAATGTTCCGTTCAGCGATAAACCGGTCCTCGGTGTCCACGGCTTCCTTTCTCTGGAAAAGATGCCCGCTCCTCAGTTCATGGACCGCAAGTACGGCGGAAATATGGACTTCCTGGTGACGGACGTTTCCACCGGTGACCGCGGCGGCGCCATCTCCGGCAAGCAGTCCGGCGATACGTACAAGCCTTCCGAACTGCGCATGGTCTGCGACAAGTACGGGCTGCACATGATGTTCAAGGCGTTCGACAGCAAGGCGAAAGACATTGAAGCGGGCATTGCCAGCGCAGGCAGCTTTGAAATGTACTTCGCCCCCGGTGACAATCAGCCGTACTACTGTCCCCTGCCGGATATGAGCAACTCGGCTGCCAGTATCTGGAACAGTTCCTACAATCACCGTCAGTGGCGTCAGCTGGACCAGTACGGCAAGACCAATTTTGACATCAAGACGGAAAAGGTCTATACCGAAGACGGCTACATTGTCTATATGTTTGTTGCGTGGGACAAGTTCTATGACAAACTGCCGGAAAAAGGCGACACCTGGGACTTCGAGAACGTTCACTGGTCCCGTTTCGGCGGCAACTCCTGGAACGGTCTGAAAACGATCCACGGCAGATCCACCTGGGGGAAACTGGCGTTCGATATCTCCGACGACCAGATGCGCCAGATCAAGCGCAACCTGATCATCAAGGCGCGTCAGGCATACCTGAAGGAGAAACGCACCTCCGGCAGATACCACGGCGCCATCGACCGCTGGGCGAACGATAAGTATGTTGGCGATGCCGCCTTCTACAATGAAAAGGTCGCGCCCCTGATTCAGAAACTGGATTCCTATCTGCCCCTCGTGACCGCAGATATGAGCGATGAAACGGTGGATAAACTCTTCTTTGAAGCAGTCCCCGCCTGGAATGAGATCCGTTACACGATCGAGGATCTCCGCAGAGAATATCTGGAAGAAAAACTTTCCAAGTGATCTTCTGAATAAAAAATGAAACGGGATCAGCCTTTCCGGGCTGGTCCCGTTTTTTTGTATGTGTTGTAAAAAAATCGCAGGAGGCGTTTTACCGGATCGCCTGACAGAGCCTCATAACTTTCTGCATCATGGCGTCAAAGGCGGCGGGCGTGAGCGATTGTTGACCGTCGCATTTTGCGTGTGCCGGATCGTTGTGGACCTCGATCATCAGCCCGTCTGCACCGGCTGCCACAGCGGCGAGGGAGAGAGACGGAATGAACTCGGTCATACCGATTGCGTGACTGGGGTCGATAATGACCGGCAGGTGAGTCAGTTTTTTAAGGACCGGAACCGCAGAAATATCCAGCGTGTTGCGGGTGTAGGTTTCAAAGGTGCGGATCCCCCGTTCACAGAGGATCACATCTTCATTGCCGCCCGCCATAATGTATTCTGCACTCATAAGCAGTTCCTGATAGGTACTCATCAGTCCCCGCTTGAGCAGAATGGGCTTTTTCAGCCTGCCCAGTTGTTTGAGCAGTTCAAAGTTCTGCATATTGCGGGCGCCGACCTGGATGACATCCACGTCATCAAAATATTCCAGCTGGGAAAGATCCATCAGCTCGGTGACGATAGGCAGACCGGTGGCTTTCTTTGCTTCCAGCAGCAGTTCGATCCCTGCACCCTGCATCCCCTGAAAACTGTACGGACTTGTCCGGGGCTTGAACGCTCCGCCCCGCAGAAATGTGGCGCCGGATTTTTTGACTGCTTCCGCTACACAGTGGATCTGTTCCCGGTTCTCGATGGAGCAGGGACCGGCGATCACAGCGAGACCGCCGCCGCCGATCTTTGCTCCGCTTACATCGACCACGGTATCCAGCGGGTGGAATTTCCGGTTGGCACTCTTGAACGGTTCCTGAACACGCTTGACATCTTCCACGATCTCCATCTGCATAACCTGACCGATGTCGATCCGGGAGGTGTCGCCGATCAAGCCCAGGATCGTCTGGTGCAGCCCCTTCGTAGCGTGAAGGCTTACTCCCTGTTCCTCCAGCCAGCGGCTCAGATCGTTCAGTTGTTGTTCACTCGCATTTTCTTTCAGGAGAATAATCATTTTTTTACCTCAATGTAGAATATAATAAAAAATCCCCGCTGCGGTTTCGCGGCGGGGATCGGTATTTTGCACTGTTTTGCAGCAGATGATTCAAGCTGCAGCGGACGACCCCCGCTTTTGAAAAGCGAAGTAATAAAAGTAGAAGTTAAAAAATCGTTCCGCTGTGCCGGTCATCATTGTTTCAAACTTTCGGCTCAGTAGTTCTTGGCTTCCAGTTCAAAGTATGCCTTCGGGTGCTTGCAGACCGGGCACAGTTCCGGCGCTTTTTCGCCGATGTAGATGTGACCGCAGTTTCTGCATTCCCAACGGTTTTCGCCGACGCGCACCCAGACTTCTCCGCTTTCGATGTTGGCGGCAAGTTTCAGGTAGCGTTCTTCGTGGCGCTTTTCGATCTCGGCAACGCGGGCAAAAGCCTTCGCCAGATCTTCAAAACCTTCCTGTGCGGCAACTTCGGAGAAGCTGCGGTACATTTCGGTCCATTCTTCGTGTTCACCGGCGGCGGCAGCCTTCAGGTTGTCGAGGGTGTCACCGATTCCGCCGAGGGCTTTGAACCAGAGTTTTGCGTGTTCTTTTTCGTTATGGGCGGTCTGTTCAAAGATCGCTGCGATCTGTTCGTAGCCGTCCTTTTTTGCCTTGCTTGCAAAATAGGAATATTTGTTGCGTGCCTGGGATTCTCCGGCAAATGCGTACCAGAGGTTCTTTTCGGTCTGAGAGCCTTTCAGTTCTGCCATAGTCGTGTCCTTTCAATATGGTTGATGGTTGAAAAATTGTGGAACTATACTCTTGAGACAAGTTTTTTTCAAGAGAAAATCTCAATTTTTTTGATTTTTTTTTACTCTGCAGCTGAAAAAATTCTCAAAATTCCGGAATAAACCTTGATTTTTTTACAGAAAAAGCTATCTTAAGCTGAACCGAATTGAAAGGAGAATTTGATAATGAAATATTCTGCAACTCCGGCGGGCGTGTGTTCCCGCAGAATGGATTTTGAGATCGATGAAAACGGGGTCGTGACCAAAGTTCTGATCGTTGGCGGCTGCCCCGGCAACTCTCTCGGTCTGGCGAAACTGGCGGAAGGCAGAAAGGCGGAAGATGTGGTGGCGCTGCTTTCCGGCATCCGTTGCGGCAGCAAACCTACCAGCTGCCCCGATCAGCTTGCCCGTGCCATCGCCCAGCAGATCCGGAAGTGAAATATGGCAGAAGACGGGCAGAAAAAACAGGAAGAAACTCCTGAAAATCAGGATGTCGTATGGAATGTTGTTCCGGATGATTCCGAACTCGAAAATTTCAAAAAGATCTGGCGTCGCCGACTCCTGATCCATCTCGGTTGCGCATTTTTTGCGGCGCTCCTTTTCGGGATCATTGCATACAGTGACGTATTTGACCCGCCCGCCAATAAACTGGAGCCGGAGTTTGTGAAGCAGACCCCGATCGTTCCGGCAGAAAATGAGGTCGCTGCAGAACTGGAACGACTCAAGAAAGCCTTTACAGAAACGGCAGATCCGGCTGCATTGAAAAAATTGCAGCGCGAACTCGCCGAACTTCTGAATGGTCCCCTGAAAGACGATCCCGCCGCCTTGAAACTGCATTTTGAACTGACGGAAAAGATCCGTGCTGCGGAGTCAAAAAATGAGTGATAAACGGACCGGATTTTTTCTTTTGCTGCCCGGTGGCGGTTCATCCAGCCGGTTTGGCACGGAGAACAAACTGCTGCAGGATCTGAACGGATTGCCGGTTTTTCTTCATGCGGTCCGGTCTCTGGTTCTGCTGTTTGATAAAGTCATTATGGCGGTCCCCGAAGCGCTGATCCCCGTCTTTGAAGCGGAACGGAAAAAACATCTGCCGGATGTTCCTGTTACTTTCATTTCCGGCGGATTGACCCGAATGGAATCGGTGCTGAAACTGGCGGAAGCCGCAGCAGAACAGGGTGCGGAATATGTGGCGATCCATGATGCCGCCCGTCCGCTGATCCGGCCGGATGCCGTGCTGCGTTGTGCGGAAGTCTGCCGGAAAACGGGCGCCGCTCTCCTCTGCCACCGGATCACCGATACGCTCAAACGCAGCACCGGTGGCACGGTTGCGGAAACGGTCCCCCGGGATGAAATGTTCGGTGCGGAAACGCCCCAGATGTTCCGGCTTTCCCTGTTCCTCCCGGCGATCCGGAAGATCTTTGCCTCCGGCGTTTCCTGTACGGACGATGCACAGGTGATGGAGCTTTCCGGCGTTCCCGTTTCGATCGTGGAGAATGTTACGCCCAACTTGAAGATCACGCTGGAAGCCGATCTGCAGCTCTGCCGTGCGATCCTGCGCTGAAAAACTTGCTTTTTTTCTTGACATTTCTCTTTTATGCGTGTATGTTATAGCGGAAAATGTCAACAAATAAACTTTTGAACAGGAGAATTGATTATGTCCGAAAAGATCGTTGCCGGTTTCGGTGAAGTGATGATCCGTCTTGCCCCGGCGGGAAAACTGCGTTTCAGTCAGGTGCTTCCGGGAGAATTGGAAGCCACATTCGGCGGCGGCGAAGCCAACGTTTGCGCCTCCATTGCCATGATGGGCGGAAAGTCCCGCTATCTGACCGCTCTGCCGGATAACGTGCTTGCCAGATCTTTTGCCGTCCAGCAGCGCGGATTCGGCACGGATGTGGAAAAGATCCGTTATGCCAAGTGCGGCAGAATGGGCATCTATTTTGCGGAGCAGGGCGCTGCCCAGCGCGGTTCCAATGTGGTTTATGACCGGGAATACAGCACCATTTCCATGCTCGGTCCGGAAGAATATGATTTCGATTCCATGCTGGAAGGCGTGTTCCACCTTCATGTGACCGGTATCACGCCCGCTTTGAGCGAAAATGCGTACCTCTCCACCCTGGCGATCGTGAAGAAAGCCTCCGAAATGGGGATCCGTATCTCCTGCGACCTGAACTTCCGCAAGAAACTGTGGAAGTGGGGCGGTGTTCCTGCCAAAGAACTGGCGTGCAAGTGTATGAAAGAGATCGTGGCGTTTGCGGATGTGATCATCGGCAACGAAGCGGATGCGCAGGATGTGTTCGGGATCGCCTCCGAAGGCAGCAGCGTGGAAGACGGCAAGATCAACATCAGGGGCTACGGCGAAGTCGCCCGCAAGCTCTGTGCCGCATTCCCCAAGGCATCCTATGTGGCGATCACGCTCCGGGAAAGCATCTCTGCCGACCACAACAACTGGGGCGGTATGCTGTACGACAAAGCGAACGATGCGGAACATTTTGCCCCCCTCGCGGCAGACGGCACCTATCAGCCCTATGAGATCCGGGATATTGTGGACCGGATCGGTGGCGGCGACTCCTTCTCTGCCGGTTTGATCTTTGCGCTGACCAGCGATGAATTCTGCGCTCCGGCGGATGCCATCCGTTATGCCGTTGCCGCAAGCTGTCTCAAGCACTCCATCCACGGCGACTACAACTACGCAAGTAAAGATGAAGTGGTGAGCCTGATGAAAGGCAACGCTTCCGGTCGTGTCCAGCGGTAAGCGTTTTACAACTTGCTGATCACATCTCTGGTGATGGTCAGCCCCTGTTCGAGAAGTTCATCGCTTCCGGCAGATGATACGGAGAGTCTGAGAAACGGGCTCTCCGTAAATTTTTGTACGGCAAAGCGGTTGCAATGATAAACAGAAACGCCGTGCTTTGCCAGCAGTTCCTCCACTTTGATCCCGTCGGTACAGTGCGGGGGCAGGGGGAGAGACCGGAAAAAAGCGCCGTGCTTCGTCTCGTCTGCCTGTTCCGGAAAGATCCGGTCAAAGATCCGGTTCGCCTGCCGGGCAAGATCCTGTTTTCCCCGCAGGATCTGTTCCGCCTTTCCACTCATGATCAGCTCTGTCATGATCTCTGCGTCGATGGAAGAAGTTTTGATGTTCAGGTGAAAAAGCCCGCTCAGCAGTTTTTCCCGGTAGGGTTCGGGGAAAGCGGCAAAGGTGACACGCAATCCGCTGCAGACATTGCGGGTTGAGCCGCAGATATAGACCGTCCGTTCCGGCAGCCGGGCGAAGAAGGGCTTGCCGGGTGTGGTTCGCAGCATCCCGCCGTGGTCGTCCTCGATCAGCACCAGATCATGCCTGCGGATGACTTCTGCCAGCGCATCCTTGCGATCTTCGCTGAGGGTGATGGTGGTGGGGTTGGCGCAGTCCGGCATCAGGAATACGCCGGAGATCTTTTCCTTCCGGCAGAGAGAATCAAGTTTTTCCGGCAGCATCCCGCCTTCATCGCCGGAGACCGGAACGAGAGGGATGTGCGCCATGCGTGCCGTACCGATCAGGTTGGAGTAGGTGAACTCGTCTGTTGCGATCCGGTCCCCCAGTTTGAACAGGGAGAGCAGTGCGGCACTGATCACGTTCTGCGCACCGGAAAAGACTGCTGTATGTGCGGTATCCGTCTTGACGCCCAGCTGCTCCATCCACCGGACGCCCGCCGCCCGCTGGTGAAGATGTCCCGCCGGTTCCGCATAGCTGAAAAGCTGATCCAGATACCCCTTGCGCAGCACATTTTCTGCTGCTCCGATCACGGTCCGGCTGACCGTATCAAAACTGTTCACGATCCCCAGTTCAATGGTGTGTTCCCGTTTCTCCGGCGTGCCGGGAAGCGATGCCACGAACGAGCCGCGCCCCGTGACACCATAGATCAGGCTCCGTTCCCGACAGAGATCGTACGCACGGGTGACCGTGGTGAAGTTGATCCCCAGATAGTCCGCCAGTTCCCGTTGGGGCGGCAGACGGGTCCCCGGCGCCAGTTTGCCGGAGAGGATATCCGCCTCCAGATGGTTGGCAAGAGAGAGGTAAACGGGGCGGGTCAGTTCAGATTTTTCCGGCGACCAGCTCATAAAGTATTTCTCAAAGGAATTGACGGGCATACAGCTTTTTTCTCCATACATTTTTGAGTTTTGTCATAATTTACCGCTTTTTTTATAGTTTACAAGGTCAAATTTTTTTCATTTTTTATAAATTCTGCTTGATTTTTTTCAGACCGGTGCTTTAGTATGAGAGAAACCCGAATTTTAACCTAAAACTTTGAACACAGGAAAAACAATAATGAGCGAAAAATTGAAAGTCGGCATTATTGGCTGCGGGACCATCGGGTCCACCCACGCAGACTCTTATGCCAAGGTCGACACGGTGGAAGTTGTTGCACTCTGCGATATTCTCCCGGATCGCCTGGCGGAAAAATCCAAGCGTCACGGCATTGCCAAGACGTACGAAAACTACCACGATCTTCTGGCTGATCCCGAGATCGAAGCGGTCAGTGTCTGTACCCCCAATGACATGCACGCTCCCATTGCCATCGACGCCCTCAAGGCCGGCAAGCACGTCATGCTGGAAAAACCCATGACTCTGAACGCGGATCTTGCCCGTCAGATCGTGGCTGCCCGCGATGCCTCCGGCAAGACCCTGCAGCTCGGTATGGTCTGGCGTCAGCACTCCGATGCCAAGGCGATCAAAGAAGTGATCGACTCCGGCAGACTGGGTGAAATCTATCAGGTCCGTATCAAATTGATCCGTCGCCGCGGTATCCCCGGTCTGGGCGGCTGGTTCACCACCAAGGAACGTTCCGGCGGTGGCGGTCTGATCGACATCGCGGTCCACTTCCTGGACCTCGCCATGTACCTGACCAACTACTGGGAACCCACCCGTGTCAGCGCCAAGACCTACACGAAGTTCGGTACGCCCATGGAAGATTACCACTACATCAATATGTGGGCAGGTCCCCCGGATTACAACGGCGTGTTCAACGTGGACGACTACGCTGCGGGCTTTGTCCGTTTCGGCAAGAAAGCCACCATGTCCTTTGAAGTTGCATGGGCTTGCAACGCAGAAGATGATGTCAGCGTGGAATTCCTCGGCGACAAGGGCGGGATCAAGTTCTGCCTGGGCAAACCGGCGGTCATCCGTACCGAACTGGATGGCAAGATGGCAGACATCACCCTGAACTACGCCAAAGACGATGAACAGTTCCCCCGTCAGCTCGCCATGTTTGCAGATGCTGTCCGTGGCAAAGGCACTGTTCCCGCCACCGGCGAACAGGGCATCATGATGATGCGTCTGCTGGATGCAATCTACAAATCCAGCGAACTGGATCAGGAAGTCGAAGTCTGATCAGACAAGATTTTTTGAATGATTCATCAAAGACGGTCCCGGTTCGCTGCGGACCGTCTTTTTTACTCACAAAAGAAAAGAAAGGTAAAAAATGATGAAACTGAAAACATTGTTTGTGGCACTTGCTGCCGTGTTCGGAATGTTGTTCTGTGCCAATCTGGATGCGCAGCAGATCAATCCGGATAAAGTAAAATTTAAGGTTGGTACGCCCTCCCATGCAGTCAAAACATTCTTCCGCTCCATGGCAAATGCGGATTTTGCCACGGCAAAGAATTATGTCGCCGCCAAAGAGATGCAGGGTATGCTTACAATGCTGGAACAGCTTGCAAAAGAAGCTCCTGAAGTTGCTGCTGAAGCGAAAAAAGAATTTGCCGGTATCTACAATTCGATGAAGTTCAAAGCGGAAAAGATCAATGGCGATACGGCTGAAGTAACGGTATCTGCGGTCAATCCGGAAACCGGAAAACCGAAAGATGACACATTGAAACTGAAAAAGGTGAACGGCGTTTGGAAGATCACGGACTGATCTCCGGTCATCTCTTTTTGAGGCAAGAAAAAAACTCCGGTCCATTGAGTTGAACCGGAGTTTTTTTGTGCTTGTGAAAGAGGCGTTTACGGCATGGGGATGTCGATAAACTCATAGATTCCGGGCTTGCAGGATTTTTTGCAGCCGCAGGGCAGGATGACTTCCGCCTTGCAGCCTTCGGGAACGGTCACGCGGATGAACACGGTATCGTCCTTTTCATTGTACTGCCATTCCGTGATGTATCCCCGGTGCTGTGCCTTGAACGAGCCCCACTCCCGGATGATCTCCGGCTGGATCGTCAGGTTTTTGTAACCCGGTTTCGCCGCAGAGAAACGGAATCCGCCGGGATACTTGAAACACCATGCGCTCAAGTCGCCGAACATAATGTGGTTCCAGGAGGCGCCGGTGGACCAGATTTCGTGAAGACTGGTGGCTTTATCCGCAATGACCCAGTGTGCCCAGCCGGGAAATTCTTCCTGCGTGAAGAACTTTGCCGCAAGTTCGGCGTATCCGTTGTCCGCCAGGACACGGGGAACGACCTTCGCCCCGATGATCCCGAACTGAGCTGTGGCACCGCATCCTTCCACACATTCGGCAAGACGCTTGACCGTGGCTTTCCGGATCGCTTCGTTGGGACAGAGTCCGAAGTACAGTGCCGCACCCATTGCGGTCAGTTCGCCATCCGCATAGATCCCTTTTCCCTTGTAAAACGCCTTGTGAAACGCTTTTCTGACAAAGGCGGCGTCCTTGCGGAATTTTGCGGCATCGGCGGGGACTTTGAGCAGATCGGCAATGTCGGCTGCCATGATCAGCAGACTGTACCGGATGGCGGTATTGGTCAGCCGTTCGTCCACCATTTTTGCCGGATCGCTGCACCAGTCGCCAAGCCCGAACTGCGTGATGCCGTCCACTGCCATAGCGTCGGCGTGGTCCAGATAGCATTTCATACTTTCGTAATTTTCTTTCAGGATTGCGGTATCGCCTGTGTAGAGATAGACATTCCACGGAATGACGAACAGCGCGCTGTCCCACGCCGGACCGTTGCCCCAGTTGAAGCCCCAACCACCGGTGGGAACGATCCCCGGCAGATTGCCGTCTGCCAGCTGACAATCCCGCATGGTGGCGATCCACTGGCGGTAACTGGGGGCGGCGTCGAAGTTGCAGAGACCGGTTTCGGATGCCAGCTGGGCATCGCCGGTCCAGCCGTTCTTTTCCCGGTGGGGGCAGTCGGTGGGAATGCCCACAAAGTTGGCGAGGTAGGAGCGCCGGGTCAGGGTCTGGAGAGTGTTGATCATAGCGTTGCCGGACTCAAAAGAGCCCACTTCATCGAAGTCGGTATTGACGATCCGTGCCTCGATCTTCTGAAGTTTTGCCTTGCCTTCAATCGTGACTTTCACGTATTGGAAGCCGTGATAGGTGAAGCAGGGTTCCCACGTTTCACCATCGGCTGCGCCTTTGAGGATGTATTCATCTGTCTGCCAGCGGTCTTCCAGAAAATTGGTGAACTGCTGTTCTGCCTTGCTGAGAGAGCCGTCTTTATTGATCCGTTCCGCATATTCCAGCGTGACTTTTGCACCGGCTTCGCCTTTGACGGCGATCCGGGCGTGACCGGCGATGTTTCTGCCCAGATCGTACACGCCTTTCTTTGTCGTGACGGTCAGTTCCTGTGTGTCCACAATGCGGATGGGGACGCAGGTTTGTTCTTCCAGCAGACCGCCGGGCGGACGGATGTACCACGCCGATTTCCAGTTGGAATCATCGAACTTCACTTTGCTGAAATCGCCGTTGAACTCTTTGCGGGCATCGTATGTTTCGCCGTTGCGGAGACCATCGAACACGATGGGACCTTCGTTGGTTGCTTTCCATTTTTCATCGGATGCGACAAGCAGTTTCCCCCTGGCGTCCCGCAGTTCCAGACGCATCTTCGGCACATCGCGCCAGCACGCTTTTTCCAGCACCCACATACCGGGGGTGTGACAGTTGTACCAGCCGGTACCGAGGACAATGCCGATGGCGTTTCTGCCCTTTTTCAGATGTTTGGAGACATCGTGCACCACATAACGCACGTGTTTATCGAAGCGGCTGACCACGGGATCCAGCACATGATCGCCCACCCGTTTGCCGTTGATGAAAAGTTCGTAGTAGCCCAGTCCGCAGATCGCTACTTTTGCACCGGTGACCGGGGAATCGCAGGTGAATTCCTGACGCAGGTACGGCGCCGGCTTTGTGGTTGTCTCAAAGTTGCAGAAGAGTCCGCTCAACGTGATCCAGCGGGAATCCTGATTTCTGGTAAAAAATTTCATAAAATGTGTTTCCTTTCTGTTCGTTTCTCTTAATTTATGCATGGTTACGGAAAAAATCAAGCATAGTTTCATTTTTGAACGGAAATTTTGTTGAAAAATCCCGCCGTGCGTGCTATATTAAAAAGATAATTGATTTTGCAATAAATACCACAAAACAGATACGGAAGGAAAGAACGGATCATGTGTGCAGAAGAGCTCAATGAAGCCGCAGCTGCAGAAGCAGCACAGGAACAGCAGAAGCAGGACGACATCTTTACGCAGCGTCTTGCCAAGAAACAGGAACTGGAAGAAGCCGGGATCAAGCCCTACGGGATCAAGGTGGATGGTCTCCTGCCCAGCGCAGAAGTCCTTTCCAAGTATATCCCGGATGTGGAAAATACGGAAGAATTCAAGGTTGCCGGTCGTCTTGTCGGTCTGCGTGTGATGGGCAAGGCATCCTTCGCACATCTGAAGGACGATTCCGGCAAGATCCAGCTGTATGTCCAGCGGGAAAATCTGGGCGAAGAAGAATACAAACGCTTCAAGAAACTGGATATCGGCGACATCATCGCGGTCAGCGGTATTCTTTTCACTACCAAGACCGGCGAGATCACCCTCAAAGCCCACTCCTACACCATGCTTTCCAAGAGTCTGCGTCCCCTGCCGGAAAAATGGCACGGGCTGACCGATATGGAACAGCGCTACCGTCAGCGCTATCTGGACCTGATCGTGAACGATGACAGCAAGGCGCTGCTCAAGAAGCGTATCACGATTATTCGTGAGATTCGCAATTATCTGGAATCCAAGGGGTTCATGGAAGTGGAAACCCCCATGCTCCAGTACATTCCCGGTGGTGCTGCCGCCACGCCGTTCAAGACCCATTACAACGCCCTGAATTGCGATATGTTCATGCGTATCGCTCCGGAACTCTACCTGAAGCGTCTGCTGGTCGGCGGCTTTGAAAAAGTCTTTGAACTGAACCGCAACTTCCGTAACGAAGGGATCAGCCGCCGTCACAATCCGGAGTTCACCATGCTGGAACTTTATCAGGCATACGGCAACTGCCAGACCATGCAGGAATTGATCGAAGATATGGTGACCACTGTTGCCATGAAAGTCTTTGGCACCCTTCAGATCCAGATCTCCGAAGACAAGACGATCGACCTGACCCGTCCCTGGAGACGCGCCCCCTACAAAGACCTCATCAAGGAAAAGATGGGCGATGACTGGTTCGATATTTCCCAGAGCGAAAAGTACAAACGCGCCAAAGCCATCGGTGCACAGGTCATGCCGGACTTCACGGATCTGGAAATCACCCACGAAATCTATGAAAAATTCATCGAACAGACCCTGATCCAGCCCACGTTCGTGACCCGTCTGCCCGCCGAACTGGTCCCTCTCGCCAAAAAGTGCGAAGACGATCCCACGCTGGTGGATGTGTACGAACTGGAAATCAACGGTCAGGAAATCAGCCCGGGCTACTCCGAACTCAATGACCCCATCGAACAGCGCAAGCGCTTCATGGAGCAGGTCACGCTCACCGGCGGCGACCCGGCACAGGCTGTGGATGGCGACTTCCTTACCGCACTGGAATACGGTATGCCCCCCGCAGGCGGTATGGGGATCGGTATTGACCGCCTCGTGATGCTGCTCACCGGCACGGAATCGATCCGTGACGTGGTGCTCTTCCCGCAGCTCCGTCCCCGTGCAAACAACATCTGAACCGAAAACAAACACAAACAATCAGGAGAATATAACCATGTCCATTTATCTTGGCAGAATCGTTGCCGCCGGTCTGACCCGTGACGGCAAAGCCGTTGCCGCGTACCGCGTTTCCTCCCGTTCCTTCCCGAACCGCACGGCGAACCTGAAAGACAATCAGATCTCCATCATCCCCCGCCCCGGCTGCGAAGGGGACCTTGCGAAGAACCCGTACATTGCATACAACTGCGTGCGCCTCTGCAACGGCGTGGCTCTGGCGACCAACGGCTCCCAGACGGACCCGATCATCGAAAAGATCATCTCCGGTATGTCTGTCCGCGATGCCTTTGCGCTTTCTCTGCTGGCAATGGACTATGAAAAAGACCATCTGGACACCCCCCGTATTGCGGCGGCTGTGGATGCCAATACCGGGATCACCACGCTGGGGATCATCCGCAAGGATGCGCTGCTGGTGCGTCAGTTTGTGGCGAAACCGGGCGAGATCCGCTTCGTTTCCACCTACGAAATGAACCGTCCCTGCGACGAAAACTTCGACGATGGCTTTGACGCTCTCACTGCGCAGGAAAGCTGCGAATATGTGATCCGCGGCGGTCGTTTCGCCGAATTTGAACATCCCGTCACAGCTGCGGCTGCCGTCTGGAACGGCTCTGCATACGATCTTGCCGCACAGGATGCCTGATGGCAAAATCCATTCTTGACGGCTTGAACCCGGAACAGCTGGAGGCTGTCCGGACTACCGAGGGACCGGTGCTTGTACTTGCCGGTGCCGGTACCGGCAAGACCCGTGTGATCACAGCGCGTATTGCGTACATGATCGAACAGGGGATCGATCCGGCGTCCATTCTCGGTGTGACCTTCACCAATAAAGCGGCGAAGGAAATGCGGGAGCGTATCCGGAAGATCGTGTCTGCCGAAGCGGCGGCTGCGGTCACGCTGGGGACGTTCCACTCATTCTGCGCCCGGGTCCTGCGCCGGGACATCCGTTATGCCGGGAACTACGATTCCAATTACAGCATAGCGGATACTGCCGACCAGACCAGCATTGCCCGTCAGGCGGCTGCGGAACTTGGCTATGCGAAGGATGAGATCCCAACGGCGGAGGCGGTGAACTTTATCGGTCACTGCAAAAACCGGATGTGGACCCCCGAAGATGCCTTGAACGATGCCGCAGAGAACCGCCCTGCCAATCAGGTGCTGGCGGAAGTCTATGAACGCTACCAGAAACTGCTGGAACTGCAGAATATGGTGGACTTTGATGATATGCTGCTCCTGACGGTCCGTATCCTCGAAGAACACCCGGATGTGCTTAAACGCTACCGGGAGACTTACAAATATCTGCTTGTGGACGAGTATCAGGACACCAACGCAGCCCAGTTCCGGTTGATCCAGCTTCTTGCCGGTGAACGGAAAAATCTCTGCGTGGTGGGTGATGACGACCAGAGCATTTATGCCTGGCGCGGTGCGGATGTTTCCAATATTCTGGACTTCCCCCGCTACTTCCCCGGCACGAAAGAAGTCAAACTGGAGCAGAACTACCGCTCCACCAATAACATCCTTGCCACGGCAAATGCTGTGATCGCCCCCAACTCCGCCCGGTACTGCAAGAACCTCTGGTCCTCCAAGGGGCAGGGGGAGATCATCCGGATCATCCGGCTGGATAACGGGGATGCCGAGGCAAAATTTGTGGTCAATGCTATTTTCGATCTGAAAGCGGCGAACCCGGATTACAATTATTCCGATTTTGCGATCCTTTACCGCTCCAACTATCTTTCCCGCGCCTTTGAAATGGCGTTCCGGAATGTGGGGATCCGCCCGAAGATCATCGGAGGGCAGGAGTTCTTCCAGCGGAAAGAAGTCAAGGATGCTGCCGCCTACCTGAAACTGATCCTGAATCCCCGTGATGACCAGAGTCTGTTGCGGATCATTTCCCTGCCGCCCCGGGGGATCGGCGATAAAGCGATCCTTTCTCTGCGCAATCTCCGGCACGTAACCGGGATCCCCCTCTCCGAACTGCTGGACCACCCGGACTATCTGAAAACGGTCAGTTCCACTGCCGCTGCCGGTGCAAGAGGTCTTGCCGCCGCTCTGAAAAATGCAAAAGCACTCTTTGCCGAGCCCGGCGATCTGTACTTCAAGGCGCAGCAGTTACTGCGGGAGACCGGATACATTGACGGTCTGCAACGGATCTATAAGGACATCAAGGAAGCGGAGACCCGCCGGGAAAACGTGTTTGAATTTCTGAACTATATCGGGAAATTTGAAAGCGAAAAGCAGGGGCAGTGTCACCTTGCCGACTTTCTGGAAAGTTATTCCCTTATGGACGATAACGACCGGACGGAGGATGACGACGACCGGGACGCTCCCATCATGACCACGGTCCACGCCTCCAAGGGGCTGGAATTTCCTGTTGTCTTTGTGGTTGGTATGGAGCAGAATCTTTTTCCTCACGAGCGTTCTCTTGCAGAAGGCAGTGTGGAGGAAGAACGGCGTCTGTTCTATGTGGCAGTGACCCGTGCCCGAGAACAGCTTTTCCTGACCTGCGCCCGGGAACGGTACAAGTTCAAGGAATATGTCCGCCAGATCCCGTCCCACTTCCTCAAGGACGTGCCGGAAGACATCTCCGAAAATCAGGCAGGAAACAGCTTCCTGAAGGTGGCGGACGAAGCCTCCCAGATCGCTATGTTTGAAGATCTCATGCGCCAGCTTTCCGACGACGAGGATTGAGTTTTTTCAACTCCCTTTTATGAATCATTCCGATCCGCTCTCCGGAGCGGATTTTTTTTGTCTCTTTTTCTGAAATCCCACCTTGAAAAGTGGGGCGCAGATGTTATTTTATAGACGATAAACGAAAGGACCGGAAAAATGGAAAAAAACAGCTCTGTAACACACCGTACGCTGAACGGTCTGACAGTCCCTCTGCTGGGGCTGGGGACTATGCGTCTGCCGCTGAACAGCGAGAACACGGAAGATATTGATTACGCAAAAACCGCTGAAATGCTGGATCTTGCCATGCAGGCGGGCGTGAATTACATTGATACTGCCTATATGTACCACAATGGCAAGAGTGAAGTCTGCCTGGGAGAGTTGCTGAAAAAATATCCCCGGTCCAGCTATTTTCTGGTGGACAAGATGCCCTCCTGGTTCGCCAAGAGCGAGGAGGATATTGAAAAGATCTTCAACGAACAGCTGAAACGCTGTCAAACGGAATATTTTGATTTTTATCTGGTCCACGCAGTGGATCACAACAACTGGGAACTGACCAAAAAGTTTCATGTGGTGGAATTTCTGGAACAGAAAAAGGCGGAGGGAAAGATCCGGAATCTGGGCTTCTCCTTCCACGATACACCCGAATTCCTGAAAACCGTTGTCGCCCGCAGAAAGTGGGATTTTGCCCAGATCCAGCTGAACTATCTGGATTGGACCCTGTACCGCTCCCGGGAACAGTACGAGATCCTGGCGGAAAACAATATCCCGGTCATGGTCATGGAACCCTTGCGCGGCGGCTCTCTGGCGCTGCTGAACCCGCCTGCCAACGAGATCCTCAAGGCATACAATCCGGATGCAAGCACTGCTTCCTGGGGGCTGCGTTATGTGGCGAGTCTGCCCAATGTGCTGTGCGTGCTTTCCGGTATGTCCAACCCCGAACAGATGCAGGATAACCTCCGCACCTTCACCGACTTCAAGCCCCTGACCGATGAAGAACGGGCTGTCCTTGAAAAAGCCCTTGCCGCCTACCGCAAACAGCTGGCAGTTCCGTGTACCGCCTGCCGTTACTGTATGCCGTGTCCTGCGGGCGTGGAGATCCCCCGGATCTTTGCATTGTACAACCAGTACACGATCACCAGTCACAAATGGGTGTTCCAGAACAGCTACAATACGATCCCGGCGGAAAATCAGGCGTCTGCCTGCGTGAACTGCGGGAAGTGTGCGGAACATTGCCCCCAGAAGATCCGGATCCCCGGTATGCTTCAGAAGATCCACAACGAAGTCAATTCATAAATAACAGAAGGAATAACGAACATGATCAATCTGCCCATTGCATTACAGGTCTACTCCCTGCGCGGAATCTACGGCGAAAACCCGTTGAAAGCCATGAAGATCGCCAAAGAAGCCGGTTACGACGGCGTGGAATTTTACGGCGATGAATACATGAATGAGTTTTATGCTGCCCTCCTGAAACAGACCGGACTTGTCTGCGCCGGCTGGCATACCGGACTGGATGCGTTGGAAAATGATTTTGAGAAAGTCGTTGCCCGCAATATTGCCGTCGGCAACCGTTATATCTGCGTGCCGTGGTACAACTGCGATTCTCTCGACGGCTGGAAAAGTTTTGCCGACCGCCTCAATAAGATGGCGGAACGCCTCGCTCCCTACGGGATCCGGACCGGCTATCACAGCCACGCTCACGACCACACGGAAGTAAACGGCTATGTGCCGTGGGATGTGGTGGCGGAAAACACGGACAGCAAAGTGATCCTGCAGATCGATACCGGTAACGCCCTCGCTGCGGGGATCGATGTGATGGCAGCCGTGAAGAAATATCCCGGCAGAAACCAGTCCATCCACTTCAAGCCCTATGCCAAAGAAGGCGGCTATGTGCCGTTCATCGGCAAGGATGATATTGACTGGAACGCCATGCTCCGCTGGTGCGAAACGGATGGCGCCACGGAATGGGCGGTTGTGGAATATGAAGATACTGCCGCGCCCGTGGAAGGCGTGACCGATTCGCTCGCTTACCTGCGCAGTCTTCAGGCATAAGACAGGAGAATTCGACTATGGCTCTTATGCAATGCTCTTTTTTCTCCGAGTCTCTGGGAATGTGTACCAGTGCGAATGTGATCGTGCCGCAGCCCACCCTCGGTCAGATCGGGCTGGAAGGGAAAGGTTCTCCTGCCGGCTGTCCGGTGCTGTATCTGCTGCACGGGCTTTCCGACGACCACTCCATCTGGCTCCGCCGCACCAGCATTGAACGTTATGCCACGGCGTTCGGGATCGCGGTCGTGATGCCCCATGGATACCGCAGTTTTTACACGGATCAGGTCAAGACGAACATCAAATACTGGCAGTACATCAGCGATGAACTGCCGAAGTTGATCAACGGCTTTTTCAAGTTCTCCCGGAAGCGGGAGGATACCTTCGTTGCCGGTTTGAGCATGGGCGGTTACGGTGCTATGAAGCTGGCGTTCAACAAGCCGGAAATGTTCGCAGCTGCCGGATGTTTCTCCAGCGTGGTACGCCCGTGGCAGTTTGTGGATGCAGCTCCCAATATGAAGGCGGAACTGCAGTGTCTGTTCGGGGACGATCTGGCTGCCAATGTCGGCACGCTGAACGACCCCCTTGCCATGTCGGAAAAACAGGTCAAAGCCGGTATTCCGCTGACGGAAGTCTATCAGGCTTGCGGCACGGAGGACTTCCTTTACTCGGAAAATCAGATTCTCCGGGAACATCTGACGGCGATCGGGTATCCATTTACCTATCACGAAGAACCCGGATGTCACGAATGGGGCTTCTGGGATCGTCAGGTGCTGGCATATCTGAACTGGCTGAAAGAAAAAAATCTGCTCAAGTAAGGAGATTTGAGAATGGGACTTTTGGATAAACTCGGCAGCGGTATGATTGCGGAAAAGATCAAAGATGGTGCGATCAATGCCATCGACCGCTATGTGGAAAGCGCTGTGATCAATGCGCTGCTGCCTCACCGGCAGGATGGAACGGAAGCACGGATCGCCATTTGTGCCTCCGTGGATGTGGTGATCGAACATCTGGCTGCCGATTATACGGAACATCTTGGAAAAGAAGCAAATAAAAGCCTTGATATTCCCCAGACGATCAAGCATTTGGAACTGGACAGCGTTACGCCGGTCAAGCGACCGGACTCCATGGCAGGTTCGGAAGTGATCAAAGCGGACGATCTGGAATTGTGTCTTTCCGGCAATCTTTCCGGAATCGCGTTCAAACAGATGATGATGGGGGTTGGTGCCACGATCAACACGATCCACTTCAAGGTTACCGTCAAAGGAAATGCTGTTGGAACCTGGCTGAAAGCAGAGTGAGAAAGCGGAGGTGGCGGATGAAAAAAATCCTTGTTATCGGTTGCGGAGCTGCCGGTTTTTATGCGGCAAAACGTTTGAAAAAGAACGATCCCGAACTGCAGGTGACCCTGCTGGAAGCGGCGGAGTATGCCCTTTACTCCAAGATGCGTCTGCCGGAATATGTGGCGGGAACGCTGCCCCGGGAAAAACTGTTCCTCGGAAACACCGATGATCTTGACTTCAAGACCGGGGAAACGGTGGTTGCGATCGACCGTACCGCAAAGCAGGTCACCACAGGCAGCGGCGCTGTTTATGAGTATGATAAACTGATCCTTGCCACCGGTGCCGCCGCCAATATCCCGCCGGTGGAAGGGCTGAAAGAAAATGCCCGGGTCTTGCGCACCATGGCAGATGCCGATTCGCTCGCCGCCTGTACCGGAAAAACGGCTCTCGTCCTCGGAGGCGGTCTCCTCGGTCTGGAAGCAGCATGGGCGCTCAAGAACCGGGGAATGGAAGTGACCGTTGCCGAGGTGATGGACCGCTTGCTGCCCCGTCAGCTCAACGAAGCGGAATCTGCCCGGCTGCTGACTGTTTTTGAAGAAATGGACTACAAAATCGCCCTCGGTGCAAGCGCCGTTTCCTGTTCCGCTGATACCGTGACCATGCAGGATGGACGCACCTTTACGGCGGATCTGATCCTCGTTTCCGCCGGGATCGCCCCCAACAAAGCGCTGGCGGAAAGCGCCGGTCTGGACTGCGGACGCGGCATCAAAGTCGATTCCTCCCTCCGTACAAGTGATCCGGATATTTATGCAGTCGGCGACTGTGCCGAGATCGACGGGCGGACCATCGGTTTGTGGATGGCGTCCAAGGATCAGGGCGAGGCGGCTGCGGACATCATCTGCGGCGTGCGGGAAAGTTTTGTGCTGCCCGCTTACAACCCGAAACTCAAGGTCAGCGGCATTGACTTCAACAAGATCAAGGGGGCATAATGGGTGTTGAGATCGAGCGCAAATTCCTGCTGAAGAACGGCGACTGGCGCAAGTTTGTCACTATGTCTTCCCGGATCCGGCAGGGATATATGCAGAACGATGCCCACGCCACGGTGCGGGTGCGCCTGATCGACGATGAGGCGTACCTGACCCTCAAAGCGCCCCGGTCCGCTTCCGGCGTGTCCCGTCTGGAGTACGAATACCCGATCCCCGCAGAGGATGCCAACGGTTTGCTGGATACGATCTGCACCCCGCCGCTGATCGAAAAGATTCGGCACTACATCCCCGCTGAAAACGGCTTGATGTGGGAGATCGATGAATTTTCCGGCGACAACGCCGGTCTGGTGGTGGCGGAACTGGAACTGCCCACCGAGGACACCCCATACATCCGCCCCGACTGGCTCGGAGAGGAAGTTACGGGCGACATCCGCTACTACAACTCAAACCTGATCAAAAATCCCTATTCCCGCTGGAAAGATTGAGCGCATACCCCGGTCAAACGGCGTTCCGGGGCTCACAAAAAATACAGCTTTTTTCTCTTTTTTTCTTGACTTATCATCTTGCCGGTGCTAATGTAACAGCATTATGATTACTTTTACGACAACTGATACATCACTCCAGCGCATCCGGCTTCAGGTTGCTCCGCAACTTTACGCCGCAGCAAGCGCATCCTCCTTCGCCAAGGCTGCGGAGGACAAGAGCAAGCAAGCAAGCAAGCAAGCAAGCAAGCAAGCAAGCAAGCAAGCAAGCAAGCAAGCAAGCAAG
>SUVR01000021.1 GCA_015061915.1 Lentisphaerota bacterium
ATTGCGGCTGGCATTGTTATTGGCGGTCGTTGAGAGCAGTGAAAACATTTCCATAAAAAATATGAATAATGCGGTTAAGCTGATGCACTATTTTATGGCAAGTGCCAAACGCTGTAACGATGCTATGTGGCAGACCAATATTCCAGATAACGCACGGAAAATAATCTCGTATTGGCACAGGCATCTGTCTAACAGACCCCGTCCGGTTTCTATTCGGGAGTTGGAGAACAGTATCGGATTGCTTAAAAGCGAAGTTGAAGTTGCGTTGCAAGTTCTCATTGAACGCAACTACTGCCGGTATCTTCCGCAGGAGTCTACCGAGGGTAAAAAGGGTAGAAAGCCCAGTCCGAAACTGGAAATAAATCCGCAGTTTTTTGAGTAATCCTGTTCGATCCACCTCCGCACAAGGCTGCGGCGGGACAGGCAAATTCGACAGAATTCCAAAGGTACTCCTCGGCACTTTACTTGTAGAGGGCGGCGGAAGGACTCAAAGAGTACAAAACAGTTTCCGTTAGTGTCCGGGGAGTTTACACCACGCTCACAAACGCGTTATAAGGGGCGTTGTACGCTCGAAACACGCAAGACGGAGACATGGCAGGTCGGCTGATAAAATTCGCCCCACGGGGCTTTCCGGGCATCTTCACGGTTCCCCCGAAAAGGGTTTTGCCATGAGGGCGCGCGGAAGGAGTCAGAATGTTGACTTGAGTTGGTTGCCGGTTGAGAGAATTTCAACATAAGTAACATGAGCACCGCTCAGTGCTTCTCTCCCAGCTTTCAGACTCATAATCCGGCATATAGGAACTTGCCCTTGATGTCGCTTTTGACGATGCGTGGATGTTCTTTGGTCTTGTTCTCGCGGACGATTGCGCCGTAGAGCGTTTGTTCGGGTGTTTTTGCTCCGGTTGGCTGCCAGAGTTTCAACTCAATCGCCCACTCGATGATCTCCCTTGTATTCATCGGTTGTTTGGCGATGCGGAGAACTTCCACGGCGGCTTCCAACAGTGAGCGTTTTTTCTCCGGCTCGGCGGCAGGGGTGTCGGTATTACCGACTCCCTTGGCATCCGGCAACGCGGTCAACCGTACTGCGTGAAATTCCTTTCCGGCAGTGTTCCGGACAAGGTAACTTTTTTCCTCCACAGCGAGGATCCCCACATTGATTTCATTGCGGCCGACTTTGGCTACGGCACGGTCTCCAGCTTTGAACTCATTCATCTTAACTTCTCCTATATGATTGGTTATGAGCACATTTTCGCTCTGTCACTAATAAAGCGTACTATTGCCGCATATCCAGTCGCACAGGGGAATATTATCAACTATTTATTTTAAGAAAGGCATATTATGCAAAATTCTGAAAAAATTCAAACTCCTGAAAACATCATCCGGATCGTTGACCTGGTGGCAGCAATATTTCAAAGAATCAAGCAAAAATCACTGGATAAATCCGCAGAGAAGAGCTTATGTATGTAACTGCAGAAAGGATACTTAAATGACTGATTATGAACGCATGAAAAGCAAAATTACAAAAATTGAAAATATGGCTTATCCGGAACTCTGTGCAATGTTTGCCGAGCTGTTCAACGGTGCTGCCTGTCCCACAAATTCCCGGACTTTACGCAACCGACTTATTTATAAAGTTCAGGAGATGCATCTGGGGGGAATTACCACCAGCGATATGCAGTTGCTGATGTCGCTCATTGAAAATGACGGCATTCCGCAAAAGCAAAGCTCCGCAACTCCGGAGGTAACATCTGTTATACACTATGTCCGGGAGTGGAAAGGCAAAAAATATGATGTTACGGAAGTGTCGGAAAAATGCTATGAACTGGACGGCAAACAATATAAATCCCTGTCGGCAGTTGCCCGGGCAATTACGGGAACCCGTTGGAACGGAAAATTATTCTTTGGAGTTACACGATGAGAAAAAATGAAATCAAAAAAGTACGGTGCTGTATCTACACTCGTAAATCTATTGAAGAGGGGCTTGATATGTCATTCAACACCCTCGATGCCCAACGTGACGCAGGCGAAAATTACATCGCAAGTCAACGGGGAAACGGCTGGATTTGCCTGCCGGAGCATTACGATGATGGCGGTTTTTCCGGAGGTAACATAGACCGTCCGGCACTTAACCGTATGAAAGAAGATATCATCGCCGGAAAAATCGATATGGTGGTAGTCTACAAACTTGACCGCCTATCACGCTCGTTGTTGGATTTTTTCACGCTTCAGCAGTTTTTTGAACAGTATAATGTATCATTCTGCTCGGTAACTCAACCGATAGATACCAGTACTTCAGCAGGGAAGATGATGCTCAACATTCTGATGTCATTCGGGGAATATGAGCGAATGGTCATTGCCGAGCGGACACGCGATAAAATGGCGGCAAGTAAAAAGCGCGGAATATGGATGGGCGGATATGTGCCTTACGGATTTCAGGTAAAAGAGAAAAAACTCTACGCCCATCCGGAAGAAGCCCCGGTGGTCAGACGGATTTTCAAACGGTTTACGGAAATCCAATCCCCCAAGCAAATAGCTTATGAACTCAATGAAGACGGCATCCGACCACGGACGGGGAAATTATGGACATCACCATATATTTCACGGATTCTGGCGAACCACACCTATGTCGGTGAAGTGCTGTTCAAAGGGGAAATAACCAAAGGAGAGCATGAGGGCATCATAACCAGAAAAGTATGGGACAGGGTTCGGGAAATCACCGCATCCAAGGTTCCCTACGACCATTCGCAGGGCATGGCAGAGCTTACCACACCGCTGAAAGGGATACTCCGTTGTGGCCACTGCGGCGGTGCGATGAAACCGGTATTCACTACAAAGGGTAAAAAGCGGTACTGCTACTATTACTGCGATCAGGATACCAAACGGGGCGAAAAGAGCTGTCCGGTGGGAAAAATCGGTTCTGCAACCATCGAAGAAGCGGTATTGGAGGAAAGCAAAAAAATCTTCAAATCACCATATTTTCTGGAAAAAGTTTCAGCCAAGACCGGCTTGACCATTCCGGAAGTCCGGGAAAGTTTTTCCGAAAGCTTCTGGGCAGAAATCACAGAGCAGGAACTGAACCGGCTCTACGCAGAACTCTTTGAGCGGGTGATTCTGAAAGAAGACCAGTTGATTTACGACATCAAAACATCGGGAATTCAAAATCTGATAGAAGGAGTTATGCAATGAACATCAGTGAAGTTATGCCCAACGGCAATGTCCGGGTGGTTATCCCAATCCAGCTTCGTAAGACCGGCAGAGGCAGAGTGATTGTCCGCTGGGAAAATACGCAAGCAGTGCAAAGTCAGATTCCGCTGCTGAAAGCTATTGCCAATGGCATTCAGTGGCAGCAATGGCTGGATGACGGCTTGTTCAAAAGCGTGCAGGAGCTTGCCAAACACCTCGGAAAAGAGCGTGCAGTGGTTTCTCACACACTCCAGTTGGCACAGCTCTCGCCGGAAATCATCCATCTGGCACTCATCGGAGCATTACCGGAACACATTACCATCAAATCACTCAAAACCGGACTTCCGGCAGACTGGGAAGAACAGAAGAAGTTTTTACGGATAGAGTAATACCCCCCCATAAAGCAAAACAGCGCATCAGGAGCAATCCCGGTGCGCTTTTTGTGTTTATGGACTTCATTGTAAACTTGCCTAAATTTTTAGGCTACCTTCCAATAAAAAGTAAAAATCTTCGGCTAAAATGGAATTCAATTCCGGATTGGACGAAAAATCAGAATATTCTACCGCAAAAGGAGAAACCAAAACACCGTTAAAACATAAAATGAAATGCCGCTAAAATGCAAAATCGCAAATGGTGACACAGGAACATCTGTTTTCCGGTGTGCATTTGTGGGCAATACAAAAATCTCTGTTTTTGTTGTAACTCTTTGATAGGTAAAGATTATACCGAAAGGACTGCGGTTCGTATATAGAAATTCTCCATTGCATTTGCTGGAGAAAAGAGAAAAACCAAGGGCATTTGTAAAGCATTTTCTTTGCATATCAATGAGTTACAACTTGGTAAATTCCCGTGTCCCCGAAAATTGCCAAACGGAGAATTTGGGGGATTTTGACGGATTTCAGCCCTCCGGAATGCCGACTTTTCAAATTCTCCGTTTTGCCGAAATAGAGATAAATCCTTGCAATTCAACCTCAAATACAGGTACAAAAAAAGCCGAATGGCGTGTCACCATCCGGCATCAAGGCAAAAAAATGGTGGCAAGGACCAGGATCGAACTGGTGACACGAGGATTTTCAGTCCTCTGCTCTACCAACTGAGCTACCCCGCCACTTGGGGTCAATACCTTATCGGTTATGACAGCTCTAATATACACCCATTTTGTGATCTGTCAAGCCGGTTTTTGAAAAAAAAGTCGATTTTTTCAAACGGAGGAATGTGTTTTACGGGGGCTGGCAGCTGAGGATGATGTTTCTGCAACTCTCAATATCTATTCGGAATTGTAAAAAAACGATAAAAGATTGCAAAGAATTGTTAAAAAATATAAAAAGTTTGTAAAATTGAAAAAGATCTGTTTATCGTATTTGCAGATAATAAAAGGTATTCGTCAATTATTAAGCAAAGGTAAACAAGAATCTGCAATAAAATGTTTATTCTTGCGAGAGTTTGTTTCAGATCGTTTGTTTTTGTTTTTTTACAATATTCAGGATGTGTGTGATCGTGAACACCGGTTCATATATTACGATTGCAGGTGACAGTGGGGGCAGGGGGCGAGATGGAAATTTGACAATGTATCTTGACAAAAAATCAGAAGCGTGATATATTAACCACGCCGGAGACAGCGAGAAGTACGATATTGCGGTCGAAAACTTGAGATCGGTACAAGGAGGTTTTCGTGTTGCATACATCTGGCGGGTAATCGCATCAATCCGGGGTGAAGACGCTCTTGATATGGCAATGTCCGGGGCATCCATCCCCCATCGCTGGCAGGCAAAACCGGGATCACTTTAAAAAAGAAGGAATAAAAAAATGGAAGCGAAAAAACTGGAAGTAAAAAAATGTCCCTATTGCAAAGAGGAAATCATCAAAACAGCAACCGTCTGCAAGCACTGCCACACAGATTTCTGTTCAATCGATGATAAAAGGAAGATCCTGCATTTTATTTGGTTTTCTATTCGGTATCTTCTGATCATACCTGCAGTGATTGCCTGTATTTTACTCGTTCTTTACGCAATAACGCTCGGTGCAAGGCTCTGTAAGAGCTATTTTTAAAAATGGCAATCCGCCAAAATTAAAAAAGCGGCATCTATTCCATATACTTCCGTGGTGCTGATGGCGCTCAGCACACCATCAGCACTCACAGCCGCAACAAGGCAGATGCCGTTCGTATGGATCATGCACAAAAGGCGATCCATGCCCGGTAATGCGAAGACGGATGAGGGGGTGGGGACCGTGTTTACCGGGCGCGCATCCAGACCGCCATATTGCTGTCGCCGCGATTCTGCCAGAGGGCATAGGGGATCGCCGTGAAGGTGGTGTTTTCGGTCCCGGGGGTGTCGTCTGTGTAAAGGGCGTTGTCATCCATAAAATATTCGCGGGTCGCACTTCCAGCGATGGCGAGTGTACCTTCGGGCAGACCTTCGGGAGCTGGGACGAGACGGAATCCGGCATTGAGATCCAGGATCATCTCCCGGACGGGTACCGTCTGGTCAATCTGTTCCAGTGCGTAGACTACAGGACCGCGTTTGAGAGCGACTCTGCCGTTGTTTCCGGTGATCCGGGTATTGGAGCGGATCACGCTGACAGGCATCTCCAGATCCAGTTCCACCACATCGCCGGCGTTCCAGCTGCGCTCAATTACAGCCTCCGCGGCGGCGCCGTTGACCTTGACGGAATATTCCTTGCACCAGGCGGGGATCCGCAGGGTCAGCCGGTAGTCGCCGGATGTTTCCATGATGATGCGGACGGCGCCGTCGTAGGGATAATTGCCTTCCACCTTGCAGGAGACCGTTCTGCCGTCTTTGAGTTTCAGATCGGCGTGACAGGCGGCGGGGATGTTCATAGCGATCCCGTTGTCGCCGGCAGACCAGAGGAAGGTGCCGAGCTGGGGAATGAACCGGGCAAAACTGGTGGGGCAACAGGAGCAGCTGAACCAGGGCTGGCGTTCCCTTGCGCCGGCATTGTAAGCCTGCAGGTTCTCATCCACTTCCAGATAGTTGGTGTAGAAATAGGTATCGCCCTGCGTGCTGATGCCGGAAAGGGTGCCGTTGTAAAGGGCGAGTTCCGCCACATCCAGATACTTGTTTTCGCCGGTGATGTTGAACATCCGGATCGCAAACTGAGCCAGCCCGATGGCGGCGCAGCTTTCGGCATACATCAGGGAACCGTTTGTCAAGTCGTAGGGGATGGTGAATTTTTCCCCGGCAAAGGAGGAGCCGATGCCGCCGGTTATGTACATTTTTTTCTGCCGGAGCGCTTCAAACAGACGGTCGCAGGCGTCAAGCAGGGAGGGATCGTTTTCCTCGTCCGCCACATCCGCCATCCCGGCAAGGAGATAGACCATGCGGACCGCGTGTCCAACGGGCGTATCCTGTTCCCGGACAGGCAAGTGTGCCTGCAGAGCGGTGCTGATACTTCCGCCGTCTTTTTCCATCTCGAAGACATTGGGCTTTGTGCCGCGGTCGTTCACAAAATAGGAGGAAAGTTTCAGGTAGCGTTCGTTGCCGGTGGCACGATACAGTTTGATGAGAGCAAGCTCGATCTCCTCATGTCCGGGCCAGCCCCGGCGCTTTCCTTCCTCCAGCCCGAAAACGGAGTCGATGCAGTCTGCATAACGGCAGAGGCAATCCAGCAGTTTCCGTTTGCCGAGACATTCATATCCTGCCACGGCGGCTTCCATCAGGTGCCCGGCGCAGTAAAGTTCGTGCGCCCAGGAGAGATGCTGCCAGCGCTGATCCTGTTCAAACTGGGTGTAATAGGTGTTGAGATATCCATCTTCCTGCTGAGCGGAGCAGATCAGGTCCACCCATTCGTCGTAGGTCTTTTCCAGTTCCGGATCGGGCTGAAGCGCCAGACTGTACGCCATGCCTTCCAGTACCTTTGCGGTATCGGAGTCCCAAAAGATGTGGGGTTTGTTGGGCTGACCTTCCTGCCAGTTCAGGCGGAACGCATCCAGCCTGCCGGTCTCCACAGTCTTTTCCATGGCGGCGGGAATGGTGCGGGCAATACCGGTGGCAATACGTTTCGCAAAAACAGGGTCCGCAGGGCGGACATCACACAATGCCGGACGGTTGAATTTTCTCATAGCAGTCTCTCCTGTGATTTGTTCGGTTGGGTCCGTTCAACTGTTTTTACAATATCACGCTTGACTTTTTTCTGCAAGAGGTTAGATTATGCAAAAAAGAAGACAATTCCGACTTTTGAGGATCTTATGCTGAAAACAGACTTTCATTTTCTGAACGGGGGAAAGTTTATCTCCCGCGGAACCGGACGGCACATCACCCGGACCATCGATACCATGGAGCTGATCTATGTGATCGGCGGTACGCTGGATATGTTTGAAGAGGATCAGGAGTTTCATCTGAAAAGCGGAGATTTTCTCTATCTCTACCCCGGCAGGGAACACGGCGGGCTCACGCCATACCCGGCAAATCTTTCTTTTTTCTGGGGACATTTTACCGGAAAAATCGAAGTTCTGAAACGATTTCCCCAGACGGGACATATCATTCATCCGGGACGGATGGGGGATTATCTTTCCATGCTTCTGACCGAACAGGCGTTAGACCGGGACCCGGTCAGCTGCAATCTGCTTCTGGCGCTGCTGATGAATGAGACCCGCCGGACTGGAGAAGATAATTCCGTCATCAACAAGAGCCTTGCCAATGCGGCACTGCGGATCATGAAGCTGCGTTTTGCGGAACATCTTTCCACAGCATTGATCGCCAAAGAACTGAATTGCAACGCAGACTATCTGGGCAGGGTGTTCCACCAGCAGTTTCATTGCACACTGACGGACAGCCTGAACCGGATCCGGTTAACTCATGCGGCATCGCTGCTGGCGTCCGGTTATTCCAGTATCAAAGAGGTGGCATACAACAGCGGATTTTCCGATCTCGCCTACTTCCGCAAACGGTTCCTGCAGGAATTTTCCATGCGTCCCTCGGAGTACCGTCAGCAACGGCTTGCGGCACATATCAATACGCAATAAAACCGGGATCGGTGATCCCGGCTCCGGATAACGGTTTACGACGATTTGCGGCATCCGCACTTGGGGCAGACGCCGTCAGGTCCAAGCTCGATCCCGCAGCAGGGACAGCGGTCATGGGTGCCGGTGGGCTTGTACTCCTGCGTTGCCGCATTAACGCCGCTGGTGAAAGTCAGTTTGGCAATGTTGAGCTTGTCTTTCAGCAGCTCATAGACGATCTTGATCATGCCTTCCACCGTCATCGTTTCTTTTGTGACGACCAGGCGGCACTCGGGGTAGGCGGTGGCGAGTTCTGTTTTGAAGGCGGGTCCCTTCATCTTGTTGGTGGGTGCGCCGTTCCGGATACCCTGTTTTTCGTAGACAGTCAGAATTGCCGGCAGCAGGGGATCATCCTCCCGCAGGATCAGGGCGTGGTCAAAATTCTGCAGCAGATTCCATGCGGTTTTCTGAATCTCATTGCAGGGGAAAACCATATTCACGCCGGGATTGACCGTATCTTCAACTTCGATGGTCAGTTTTCCGGTATGTCCGTGCAGATACTGGGCTTCTCCCTTGAAGTTGTAGAACCGGTGGGCGTACTGGATGTCAAGTTTTGCGATTGATCTCATGCTTTTTCCTCCTTTTTTGAAATGATGAGCGTTCTGCCGGATACAGTCCGGCATTACGATTTTTGACACCGTAAAACAGGAAAAATCTATTTTTTTTTCGATTTTTTTTGATTTTTTTCGGAGTACGGACTAAAAATGTCCACTACTGTATGATATAGTTGAAGCAGAAAGGATTAACGCATTATTTTCGGATGGCAACAGGTAAGGAAACTCAAAATGGAAATGAAGTGGAAAGCAATCGTTTTTCCGGATGTGTGGTATGAAGGTGAGAAAAAGACCTGCCTGCTTTGTACCGATCTGGGCGATTTGCAGCAGGCAAATCTGGAATTTCTGAAAAGCACCAGCGGTCGGGAGATCGTTTACGGCGATTTTGTTGCCAATGGTCTTGTCTATTCCCTGCTGGGGTATGAGATTGCAGGCGGTGTGAAAATCGGCGGTTTGCGTTGCAGTATGAAGTCTTACTATCGCCTGCCGGAACGATTGGAAGTCCATTATGCCGATGAAAGGCAGCCGGACCGGATGATCAACAGCAGCAATCTTTTTGAATTGAGCGGACACGAACCCGAACTGTGGATCACGGATCCCCGCGCTCTGTGGATGAGTTGTTATGCTCTTCTGCAGGATCCGGACCGGATCAAGCAGGCGTGCGCCGTGATCCCGACCCGTCAGCAGGCAGAAGAACAGTTGCGGAAGTTCGGGCTGATACAGGAGAAATTCAACCCGGATGAGCGGGAACCGGCAAGTTGTTATGGCGCATTGAACCGGTTGCGCAGTGCTTTGCCGGATCTGTTGAGCGAATTGCAGGAGACGGCAGAGAAATCCGATCCGGTCGATTCGGAAGGGTATGAGATCTATACGCCGGAAGACCTGCACTATGAGTATGTTACGGAAGTCATGGTCGCCGGCATCTTTGCCGTTCCGAACCATATGGAAATTTTGCACCGGATGGCAAAATGTTTACCTTTTGCACGACGGTGCAGGGTGTATCTGTATCGCGAACCGGAAAACCGGTACGATAGGAATGCGATCCGGATCCAGGATGGCGCAGATTGGGAAGTACAGAAACTTGGGTATGTGCCGCGGGATGTCGCCGCCGTGCTTGCTCCGCAGATGGATCGGGGAGAAACTTTTGCCGCCTGGATCGAATATGTAAACCCGGATGCAGAGCAGATCGCAGTCCGTATCTACAAACAAAAGCTGTTCCCCGAAGTTTCTATTCGATCAATCACCTATCGACATCGCGAATACGGCCAATATGATACCGTATTCAAACTCTCTCTGAAAACAAGAAAAGCCTTTTACCGGAAACGGATTAAAACATTCTGCAATGACTGGCAATGGGTTGAAATAAAATATAACCGGGAAAATTGGGAGAATTTCGTGCTGCCGATACTGAAAAAATGCAATCTCCCCGCCTGGTTTCCGGTCCGGAAAAAAATACAGGCACCGCAAATTACAAACAACTATTCCGAAATCGAAGTGATGTGCGGAATGAAAAAGTTGACGGCCCCGTTGGAAGATCTGTACTCGTTCTTTTATCCACAATGGCTGGACTTTCAATATTTGATGTCGCCAGTGGATCTGCTGCAGACAATCCGCGGAGAAGGCCGTTTCGGAATTAAAACCATCCGGGGTTCCGGAAGATAACCGGAGAAGCACGCATAGCACAGCCCGGGGCGCAGACCCGTCACGCATCACGCCCGCAATGGCGGGCGTGATGCGTGACGCTGCTTTTTTCCGGCGGCGGAAAAGCTCCGGAGCTGCTGCGCACCACGCCGCCGGAAAAAAGCATACCGGATCAGCCATCCGGCTGATCCGGTGGTCTGCGCCCCGGGCGTGTCTGTGCTGTAACTTACCGCACTTTCAGGCTTTTGAAGTGGGGCAGATATTTCTTATTGGCGGCGAACATCTTATTGACCATCTCCCGGATCTCGCTGAGGCTGAGGACGGCGGATGTCAGGGGGTCGAAGATGATGGACTGATAGACCATATTCGGGTCGCCGGTCATAGCGCCTTTGATCGCCAGTTCTTCGCAGCGGCAGGAGATATTGTTCAGCAGGGCGAGCTGATCGGGCATAGGTCCCACGTGGAAGGGGTCGATTCCCCGTTTGGAGGCGAGGACCGGCACTTCCACGCACGCTCCGGCGGGAAGGTTGTCGATGATCCCGGTATTGGGGATATTGCCGTTGAACTCATAGGGTTCATTATCGCCGAAGATGGCGTTGAAGATGCTGGAGGCGTATTCGTACCCGCGATTCAGATCCACTTCTTCCTTCAGGGCATCTTCGCTGACTTTTTTCCAGTTTTTCGACCGTTCCCTGTACCGGTTCAGAATGTAGGCGTGTTCGCCCGGATTCCAGCCCATACCGGGCAGACAGAACTTTTCGATCAGGTCCGGCCGTTTCCGGAACCACGCCACGTACTCGCTGTTATGTCCGCTGGATTCCGTCACATAGTAGTCCAGAGCGAGGAACATTTCATTGCGCACCAGTTCGATCTGGTAAATATCTTTTTTCTTTGTAACAGCTTTCCGGATCAGCGGGTAAGCGTCTTCTCCCTTCCACTCATACTTGAGATAAAACGCCTGATGATTGATCCCGGCGCAGGTGTATGTGATGTCCTTCATATCGGCGCCGATCCATTTTGCCAGCATGGCTGCAGTCCCCTGAACGGAGTGGCAGAGTCCGGTGATCTTGAGATGGGGGTACGCTTTCTGCATCCCGCTGCACAACATTGCCATAGGGTTGGTGTAGTTCAGCACAATGGCATTGGGGCAGAACCGGTCGATGTCGGCGCAGATATCCAGCATGACGGGCAGAGTGCGGAGCATCCGGAAGATGCCGGAGGGACCGCGGGTATCGCCCACGTTGATATCGACTCCGTAGGACATCGGAATCGTAATATCCGTGCTGAACACCCGGTATCCGCCCTGAAGAATGGTGATGACTACGCCATCCGCGCCGCGCAGTGCCTCATCCCGGTCCATGGTCACGGTCAGTTTTGCCGGATAGTTCCCGGCGGCGAGGATCTTTTCCGTCATCCGGCGGCTGAATTCCAGTTTTACGGGGTCAATATCCATCAGTGCCAGTTCGGCATCCCTGAAAGCGGGGAACGTCATAAGGTCCCGGACCAGTCTGCGTGTGAAACCGAAACTGCCTGCACCGATGAAAGCAATCTTTTTTCTCATGATTTTTTTCCTTTTCTGTTTGGATTGATAATGCTTTCGTGCTATATTATACACAGCAGAATATTGAAAATCAATGATAAAATTATGTTAAAGATACAAAAAATATGCGGTGAAAAAGACCGCTTCGGCACCTCGACAGTCCGGCGGTTCATTTATCCGGAAAAGATTTTTTCTCTGCCGGTGGATTTGCGTGCGATCGGAAATCATTACATTTCCAGCCACGAATACAGCTGGGATGGCTCTCTGCGCGGCGAGGGAAACGGGGAACACGCTCTGCTCCAGTACACGCTCTCCGGACAGGGTGCGGTGGATTGGGAGGGAAAAACCTATACCGTTCCGCCGGGTCACGCCATGCTGCTGACTTTTCCGGAACCGCACCGCTATTTTCTGCCTGCCGATTCCCGGCATTGGGAAGTCTTCTATGCCTCGTTCAGCGGGCGTGCCGCGTGGGAATTGATCCGGAAATTACGCAGTCGTTTCGGCGTGGTTGTGCCACTGTCTCCGGAGGGAAAGACCATCAGTTCCATGCGCAGGCTGTTGAACAGCGATCTGCCCGGATCTGCCTGGGATTCCGCCAGTGAGGGATACCGCCTGCTCATGCGGTTGGGGGATGAATTGGAACGGCATTTGACTGACAACCGTCCCGCCGCCATGGAACAGGTGCTGGACTACTGCCGGAATCATCTGGGCGACGATTTGACAGTGGATGTGCTGGCGGAAGTCGCCGGGTACAGCCGCTGGCATTTTTCCCGGGAGTTTAAAAAAGCGCAAGGTGTTACCGTTCCGCAGTTTGTGCTGGAGCTGCGTCTCCAGCAGGCGGCGGAAGTGCTGCGTCTGACCCAATACTCCGTGAAAGAGATCGCCCAGATGTGCGGCTTCCGCAACACTGCCTACTTTATCCGGTGCTTTTCCGAAGCGTTCGGCGTCACTCCCGGCACCTACCGGAAAGGGATGTGAGCAAACTGCTTATTCCAGCCCCGCGAGGATCTTGCGCAGACGGGGCAGGAGAAATTCTGCCTGCAGCTGGAATCCGAGGTCGGTGGCATGGACGCCATCCACCGTGGCGGCGGCACCGTACCTGCCCAACTGCTTTCTGCCGTCAACGGACCAGATCTTTTTATCGCCCGCCTGCTGCAGGGATTTGATCAGTTTCTGCTGCATCCGCACATTGCCGGGGCGGCGTCCTTCCTCCGGCGTGTACCGTTTGGTGTATTGATAGCCGGAGAGGACAAAAATCGGTGTTTCCGGGTGTGCCTCCCGCAGGATCCGGATGAATTCCGGCAGTTTTTTCTCGTAATCGTTCCAGGCATTTGCTTCAAAATCCAGCAGGAACATTGCCGGATCCAGTTCCGCAAGCACGTGTGCCACTTCCGGTTCGCCGCGACCCGACCCGGAAAAGCCCAGATTGACAAAATGTCTGCCCAGTTTCCGGGAGAGGATGTTGCTGGTGACCATGCCGGGGCGGGAGGCGCAACCGCCCTGTGTGATGGAGGTTCCGTAGATCGCCACATATTTTTTCAGCGGTTCCGGCGGCAGGATCTTTGCGCCCTGTTCCAGCCCGATCTGCAGAGAATCCACGCCCTGATAGAGGGGAAAATTGACCGTAAAAGTCTGGAGCTGTGCTTTTTCCTGTTTGAAGATCTGAAAATCGTATTCCTGTTCGCAGGACCGGGTGGTGTAGAAATAGGTTTCTTTTCCCGGCTCGCCGCAGTAAAGATCGAATCCGTTGCTGCCCGTGCGGGGCATATGGTCCATGATCCCGTTTTCCCGCAGTTTCACCCGCAGAACGATCTGTTTGGAATCGGTTTTGAACCGGACTTTCCCGCCGGAGGTGTGCCACGCAAGAAACTCCACGCCCGGAGGCAGCTGGTATGCGGGCTTGACGGGCATCCGGCGGAAGACGTGATCCTGCTCGAACCAGGCGAACCCGCTCAATTCGATGGGTGCTTCGGCGGCATCGAACCACACAAGCCCGGTGCTGTCTGCTGTTTTCGTTGCCATGCGATTATCACATTCCTCGATCGTCCGGAATTTTTTTGTCATGATCTGTTCTCCTTGATGCGTTTTCAAAAAATATAGCAACATCCGGAAAAAAATCAAACCGGATTTGCTTTTTCCCCGGCGGAAGTTATAGTAATTCCCGTAACCTGCCGAAAATTTACGGAGAAAGACCATGAAAAAACCGAAAGAGATCCCCACTGTTTCCTATGATGTGATCGTTGCCGGTGCCGGTGTTGCCGGTGTCGCCGCCGCTCTTGCCGCTGCGGAGGAGGGGGCGAAAGTCGCCCTCATCGAAAAGACCATCTTCCCCGGCGGACTTGCCACCACCGGGCTGGTGTTTTTCTATCTGCAGCTTTGTGATGGAAAGGGGACACAGGTCTCCTACGGACTGGTGGAAAAGCTCCTGAAAGCAAGTATCAAGTACGGTCCGGACAGCCTGAAAAAGAAGGACTGGGGCAAGACCCCGTGGAAGCCGGAGGACGGCTGTTACTGCACCGAGTTCGCGCCCGGCGCCTTCATCCTCGCTATGGATGAACTGCTGGAACAGGCAGGCGTGGATTTCTGGCTGGATACCTTGCTGGTGGATGCGGAAACCGATGAAAATGAAGCGATCCATGCCGTATATGTGGAAAATAAAAGCGGGCGCATCCGCCTGGAAGGCAAGGCGTTCGTGGATGCCACCGGCGATTCGGATCTGGTCCGGCGTGCCGGCGGCGAGACTACCGATGGAATGAATTATACCTGTATGTGGGCGGTCCATCACGATCTGGACGCCGATCCCAAAGAGTTCGGCAGACATTTCCCCCTGTACTACTTCCCGGAAAAAGAATGTAACACCCATGGCGTCAGCGGTCGTGAAGTTACCGGATTTGTGCTGCGCAGCCGTGCCCTGCTGCGACATCATTACGATGAAAAATACGCCAGCGGCGCCGCAGACCGCACCACGCTCTATCCCCTGATCCTGCCTGCAATGCCCCAGTACCGGAAAATCTCCTGCATCGTGGGCAAATACCGGCTTCACGATGGGCAGGCAATGACCCGTTTCGATGATTCCATCGGCATGGCGGGTGACTGGCGCAACACCGCAAACGATCCCTGGGAGATCCCGTACTCCACCATGATCCCCGAAAAGATCCGCAACGTTGCCGCCGCCGGACGGAACACGTCATCCGAGGGCGAGGCGTGGGAGATCACCCGGGTGATCCCCTGTGCTGTCGTGACCGGGGAAGCCGCAGGCGTGGCGGCTGCCCTTGCCGTCAAAAACGGCGTGACCGTGGATGAAGTGCCCTACGATGCGGTCGCCCGGTGTCTGGTCCGCCGGGGCGTGAAACTGCATCTTTCCGATGTGGGGCTGAAGTATAAATAACGCCTTTACGCGATGGGATCTGTGTCCACGGAGATCGTGTTGAAGCGGATCATGCCGTCCTTGAAGACGAACCGGCGGAACCCGTGGCAGACGCCGTCGAATGCCACGCTGGTGGTCTCGGCACTGGAAAAGAGCGTGCCGTTCAGCGTGTAGGTGAACGCCCGGTGGGAATGACCGGAGAGCAGGGCGGAAACCTGATATTTTTTCAGCAGGTCCAGCAGCCATTTCCGGCGGGGGATCGGCAGGTTGAAGTAGATCTCTGCTTCGTCCGGATCCTCCTGAAACACGGCGGAATGGGTGGCAATGATGATCTTTTTTCCGGCGCTTTCAGCGTCCGCAAGTTCTTTGAGCAGAAACTGATCCATCTCCGCACAGGCGGCGGAATCCGGTTCATCCATCCAGAGGAAGGTATCCAGTGCGATCAGCCGGTATGTGGGATCGGGCAGGTCGGCGGCATAGAAACGGGGTCCGATCAGTTCCGTGTAGGCGGCGAGGGATTCGGGATTGCTGATCACATCGTGATTCCCGATCACATAAAACACCGGTTTCTTCAGCTGTTCCATCTCTTTGAGGAAGATTTTCAGGGAGTCGCGGGTGACAATGTGCATCATATCGCCGCAGACGATCACCGCCTCGCAGTCGCTTTTATTCAGCCGTCCGATCGCCTTGCGCAGTCGCTGCAGTTCCGGTTCGTAATCATAAAAACCCACCTGCGGGTCTGCCATCTGTGCCAGAATCATGATCTCAAGTTCCTTTCGTTAAAGTTCTGTTTTAATATACGGTTTGACGGCAGGATTTCAAACTTTTGTTTGCAATTTTTCCCGAAAGATGCTAAAGTAATGGAACACAAACTCAAAAACAGGAATTTCTATTATGATCGCAGACCTTGAATGGATGAAGAAGCTGACCCACGGCGCCGTGAAGATCACCGCCGGTGAGGAGGGTTTCCAGTTTTACCGTTTTACTGAACAGCAGATGGCAGCTTATGAGCCGATCCGGGATTTTTACGGCAAAGCACACGCCGCCGCCGGGATCCGGTTCGACCTCCGGACCGATGCGGAAAAGATCCTGCTTTCCTGTTCGTTGCAGCGCGGCGGATCCTCCCGGGTGTTTTCCTATGTGGACGCGGCAGTGAACGGCGTTCTGGTGCAGCATACCGGAACCGAAGATTTACGGAAAGAACCGGATCTGGAAATGGAGATCCCCCTGGACGGCAAATTGAACACGGTAACGATCTATCTGTCCGGATTGAGCATCGTGACCGTGAAAAAACTGGAGATCATCGGCGCGAAACAGATCGAACCCGTGGCAAAGAAACGGACCATGATCTGCTTCGGCGACTCCATCACCCACGGATACGATGCCGTTTACCCCTCTCTGGCGTACCCCAATCAGCTGGCAGATGCACTGGATGCCGAGATGTTCAACAAGGGGATCGGCGCGGAGATCTTCAACCCCGCCCTGCTGGATGAACCGGATCCCGTAACGCCGGACCTGATCACCGTTGCCTACGGGACCAATGACTGGTCCAAGTGCAAAACCGGAGAACTGGAACAGAACGCGACTGCATTTTTCGACCGGCTGGCAGCCCTGTATCCGGGCGTGCCGATCTATGCGATCCTGCCCCTCTGGCGGAAAGATATGCACCGCGTGACCGAAACCGGTACTTTTGAGGATGGGCGTGAACTCGTCCGCAAAGCCGCCGAGCGGCATCCGCAATGCCGGATCATCGACGGGATGCAGCTTACACCCCATGTGCCGGAGTTCTACTCCGATCTGTACCTGCATCCCAACGATCTGGGATTTATGTTCATGGCACAGGGCATCCTGAAGGAGATCCGGAAGGATTTTGTCGACTGATCGATCCTGTATACAGGTCAGGCGCACCAACAAGGCGCGGACGCAGCGCATCCGGCGGCGGAAGCCGCACGGATGCGCGCTTTTTTTGCGTGCGGCGGGCGGAACGCCACTGCCGCCGCACGCAAAAAAGCCAGCCCGCTCCGGACCGTGTGTGGTCCGGGCGGGCTGAGGCGTCCGCGCCTTGCGGTGCGCCGTTGTTCTGTCGGATCTCTTATGCCTGATTGAGCAGAAAATCGTTCAGCATCCCGGTGATCTTTCCGGTATCCAGGATCAGATCCTCTTCGCCGAGATCCAGTTTTTCCAGCAGGGCGATGCCGCCCTGTGATTCGGGGTAGGCATCGGCGATCTGCCGCATCCGTTTGTAACAGGCGGTTACTTCCGGCAGTTTTTTCCGCAGTTCCTTCACGTGATCGATCACGATAAACTTCTGTGCCGGCTTGACAAACGGATAGACTTTCATTCCGTCCAGCGCACACCGGACCAGTTTGATCAGCGGGATCATATCCTTGCAGACCACGCTGAAGTTCCCCGTAATGCTGATGTCCTGATCATCCGGGAAGATCCGTTCCGGATCGATATGTTTTGCCTGCCAGTCATCGTTCCGGTAGCGGTCACGGACTTCTTTTTTTCGGAAGTCGGGCACTTCCATGGGTGTTCCCTCATTGACGGCGCTGCGGAGTGCCTGGATCCCTGCCAGAGTCACATCTGCCGCGGCATAGATATCCCACGGCGCTTTTTCGCCGGTGAGAATCTGCCGTGCGAAGTAGTAGAGTTCCCAGAAGTCGCCGCCGCCGTGACCGGCTTCATCGGCTTCCTTGCCCATGCCTTCCCACTGGGGTTCCATCTCCAGAGTCAATGCGGACCCGTCTGCGCCCAGTTTCAGGGTCATGACTCCATCATGGATGAAAGTGGAGGCTTTGGTGCCGAAGAACCGTCTCATCCGGCTGTCGGCGGTGGTTCCGCCCATGAGGTTCCGCACGATCGAGCCGTTGCTCATCTGGATCAGGGACGGGCAGAACGCGCCCAGATTGGGCATAGTTCCGTCCACTTTTCTGCCTTTCCCGTGAACGCAGCCGATGTTCAGCACATCTTCCGGGAATGCGGTCACTTTTTCGGGACGCAGACCGGTTGCGACCATCACCGGACCGAGGGAGTGGGTGCAATAGTAGTGATAGTTCAGAAATCCCCGCCAGTGATGCAGCTGATTCCCCGGCTGGACCGGGCTGCCGTCCGGATAGAAAGCGCAGGGGTTGCTGCCGCCGTGAACGTAGTCATATTCGGCATAAGTCAATTCCCCGAAGAGCCCTTCCTTGTAGAGCTTTGTTACATACATATTTTCTTTGGAGAAGGGATAATTTTCCGCCAGATTGTAAACCAGTCCCGATTCCTCCACGGCTTCCACCAGAGCGACGCCCTGCGCCGGGGTGAAGAAGGCGGTTACTTCGCTCAGAACGTGTTTGCCTGCTTTCAGCGCCTTGATGGTATCCCTTGCGTGATTGGGGCAGTAGGTTGAGACGAGAACGGCATCAAAGTCCATCGCCAGAAATTCATCTTCATCTTTTGTGAGGGCGGCATCCGGGCAGATCTCGTGGAACGCCTTGTGACGGTCCTCATGAAAATCGCAACCGGCAACCACATCAATGTTCAATGCCCGTGCCGAGTTGAGAAATGCCATCCCGCGACCCAGACCCCAGACGCCCAACTTCAGGCGTTTCCCGCCGAAAATATCCATGCTCATGCTTTCTGTTCTCCGTTTCTTCTGTTTTTGCTTGTTACAGACAGTTTTTCCTTCCGGTATCAATATAAATTCATTTTTCTGTGATTGCAAAATGAAAAACGGGTGTTATATTTACACTATTGCCATAAAAATTCAGTTTTTGCGGGATGATCGGTATGGAACTTTCCATTGAAGCAGTCGGAAAATATACACAGGCGCAGCGCGGCATGATGAACCAGTCGTTCTGCGGGATCTGCCTGAACATTTCCGGGCTGATCTATTCCGAAGTCTATACCGGGGACGGCAAACTCTACTCCCTCTACGATGAGGGCGGAGTGGAAATGCCCCCTTCGCTGAGCCTTTCCCTTTCCGGTATCCGGCACCGTTTTGAGTACAATTCCAACCGGGAGAACTGGATCCTTTTTCTGCGTCAGCCGTGCCCTTTTTACTACAATGCGGAACAGGATTCCCATTTTCTCCGGTCGCCGGTGTGTGACTTCCCTATCCGGAGCAGGATTTTATTGGAAAAGGACGAGATCCCGGCGCTGCGCCGCCTCTTTCAGGAGATCCGGCACAAAACCCAAAGCGGTCTTCCCCAGGAACTTGCGGAAGCGGAACTGCTTACCTGTGATCTGCTGCGCCGTTTTTTGAAGCCGGAAGGCGCAAGTGCGACCCATCCTGCGGCGATACGGTTCCGGGAACGGATTGATTCCGACCCGGATTGCCGCCGGTCTCTGGATGAACTGGCGGCGGAGACCGGGTACAGCCGCGACCACATCCGGCAGCTTTTTGTAGCGGAATTCGGGATCCCGCCGGGGGAGTACCGGATCCGGCAGCGTCTGGCGCGGATCATCCGCCTGATCTCCGGCACGGATCTGAGTATGAAAGAGATCGCTGCCGAAGTAGGAATTTCCCATACATCCTACCTCAACCAGCTGATCCGGAAATATTACCACACCACCCCGCTGGAACTGTGCCGGAAACTGCGGCGCCTGTCCTCATAAAACCAACTGCAACAAGGAGAACCGATATGAGTATCGACTACAAAGATTATCAGCTTGCAAAGACCAGCCGTCAGCACGAGGCGATCGAGTGGGCGATTTATTACCATTACAACACGGCGGATACGGTCAATCCCCGCCTGTTTCTGATCGGTGATTCCATCTGCAACGGGTATCAGAGCGCGGTCCGCAACGAACTTGCCAGCGATGCCAATGTCTCTTTCTGGGCAGGCTCCAAGTGCGTGACGGATCCGGACTACCTGCGGGAACTGGATTTCCATCTGGACTCATACCGGTACGATTTCATCAGTTTCAACAACGGTCTGCACAGTTTTCTTTCCGATCCGGAAGAATACCGGGAGGCGTTCGGCAAGGTGATCCGTTTCATCCGTGCGAAATGTCCGGAAGCGAAACTGGTCATCACCACCAGCACCCCGTGTGTGGCGCCGGAAAAGACGGCGGTTGTGTGTGCGTTGAATGAAACAGCAAAGCGCATCGCTGCCGAAAATGAGTTGGAAGTGCTGGACCTTTTCGCTCACATGGATCCTCTGGACCGGGCGGAAAACTGGCGGGATGAGTGTCATTACCATGCCGACGCCATCCAGTTGCAGGGCAGGATCATTGCCGACTTTTTCCGGGCGCGTTTTACCGGATCCGGAACGGTGGTCCAGCAGGGAACGGAAACCGGTCCGGACGGCGCACTGGCGTGAACAGGTTTTGAAAAAATCAGAAAAAAAATCAGAAAATGCTTTGACCGGACGCAAAATGTCCATCTTATTGTGTTATCTTTATTTATTATGAACCCAGCAGAGTAAAAATAACCGGAAAGGAATCAAAAATGAAAAGCGAATGCCCCTATTGTGCCGTCCGCTATGAGATCGACGACCGCTATCTGGGTACAACGGTAACCTGCCCGCAGTGCCGGAAGTCATTTGTTGTCAAAATGAAACAACCGGAACAACCGCAAGCCGTTGTGCAGCCGGGCGCACAGGTGACCGGAAAGACGGGGAAGAAGAAAATTTTTGATGTGGTGGACCGCTGGTTTTTCAAAGTGATGGCGTTGATCATGTTTTTGTGTTCGATTCTTGCTGTATCAACTGGATTGGACCGCCGTTTAGTCAACCCCGTTTACCCGGAGCAGTACGATAAATATGATTATCACGGGGATCTGATTTCACACTTGCATTACAAAGCCACTTTGGACCTTAAATATGAAGTGGAAAAAGAGGCTTACTGGAACAAGATTCGTTCATCGCATCAGGAAGCGGTGCTGTATTTTATTCTTGCAGGGGTTCTTTTTTCCGGAAGCATAATCGTTTCCACGATGATCTACATTGACCGCCGCCGGGAATAACATGATGATAATTTCGTAATTTTTCCGTTTTGTGTTTGAAAAATCTGCTTGTTCGTGTATTCTAAAGCGGAGAATTCAGCAGACCACGGAACGAACAGAGGTAAACATGAAACAGACCAAGATCATTGCAACCATATCCACCCTGAACTGCGGAGCGGAGTTTATTCGCAGTCTGTACGAAAACGGCATGAATGTAGTGCGTCTGAACACGGCACACATGGAAGTGGAGGAATTGGAGGGGATCGTTCAGACCGTCCGCTCCGTTTCCGATAAGATCGGGATCCTGATCGATACCAAAGGTCCGAACATCCGCACCTGCGATCTGGCGGAACCCCGCGCCATCGTGAAGGGGGAGAAAGTCCGGGTCAGCGGTGATCCGGCAGTGGCGGGAGATGTGATCCGTGTTTCCTATCAACGGTTTGCAGATGATGTTCATGTGGGGCAGCATATCCTCTTTGATGATGGGGAAGTGGATCTGGTGATCCGCAGCAAGTCCGGCTCCGTGCTGGTCTGCGAAGCCTGCCGGGACGCCGTGATCCGCAACCGGAAATCGGTCAATGTGCCCAATGCCTCTATGAAAATGCCCGCCCTGACGGAAAAGGACCGGCGTTTTATCTGGGCGGCGATCCAACTGGAACTGGATTTTATCGCTCATTCTTTCGTCCGCAACCGGGATGATGTGATGGCGGTACGCAGTATTCTGGAGACGGCAAACAGTCCGATCCAAATCATTGCCAAGATCGAAAACCGGGAAGGTGTGGACAATGTGGAGTCGATTCTGGATGCGGCGGACGGGATCATGGTCGCCCGTGGTGATCTGGGGATCGAGATCCCGCCGGAAGAAGTGCCTTCCATTCAGAAACGATTGATTTACAGCAGTATGTGCAAGGGGAAAACGGTCATTACGGCGACCCAGATGCTCCAGAGCATGGAAGAGAATATGCTGCCCACCCGGGCGGAAGTCAGCGATGTGGCGAACGCGGTGTTTGACGGGACCGATGCCGTGATGCTCAGCGGCGAGACCGCCAAAGGTAGGTATCCCGTGGAAGCCGTGGCGATGATGCGGCGGATCATCGAGTCCAGCGAAGCCAGTTCCGGCGAACATTTCACCCGTCCGGCGCAGACGGTAAACGGGGTCGGAGCCGATGCGTATATCGTCCATACCGCGGTCCGTTCTGCCGGTGATCTTCCGGTGAAAGCACTGGTTTGCAATACCGGCAGCGGTGCATCTGCCAGGGGTTGTGCGGCATACCGTCCCCGGATTCCCATCTATGCGTTGAGCCATCACCCGCAGGTGGTGCGTCAGCTTTCACTGGTGTATGGCGTTACTGCAGAACATTGCAGCTGTATTGAAGACCCGCTGGAACTCAGCCGGGAGACCGCCCGGATCCTGCTGGAAAAAGGCGATCTTCAGAGCGATGATCTGGTGGTGCTGCTTTCCAAGAACCGTCCGGAGATCCGGCGGAACAATCTGTGCTGCATCGCCACCCTCGGCGAACTCCAGGGATAAAAACTTATCTGTTGTTGTTCAGGATCCGGTCCATAAAGCGCAAAAGCAGAAAATCGCAGGAACAGAACGAAGCAAAATGGTCGTGTCCGGGCAGGGCGAAATGTTCTGCATCTGTATGCCCCAGCGCCCGCAGTGTGGCTGCCATGAAGGCGTTTTCTTCGGGGCGTCCGGGCATATCCATACCGGGAGCGCCGGTGATGAGGATCACGGGCGGCAGATCTTTGGAGGCGTACCGGATCGGGGCGTACTGGTCGATGACCGGTTCATAGTCTGTACTGTTGTAGCCCAGATCTTTTTTCAACTGAAAATGCGTGGTCATCTGCCCGGAAACGAGGAGCAGACCGGCAAAACATTTGTTGTCAAAACCATACTTTGCAAGGAGTTCCGGATTCATACCGATCATGGCGGAGAGCCAGCCGCCGGCGCTCAAGCCGCCGAGAAAGACTTTTTCCGGAGCTGCCCCGATTTCTGCCAGATGCGCCAGTACCCAGGCGGTCGCCTCCACGGAATCCGCCAGTGAATCCAGTGCATTGAACGGACCGCCGGATGTGCGGTGGCGGATGATGGCGGCACCGTATTCGCCGTTCCAGAGTTCAGAGGGATATTGCCATTCATCGCCGGTCAGACCGCCTCCGTGAAACCAGATGATCAGGGGAAAATCCTTCTTCCCAGCGGGCAGGGTCAGATAGATCTCCTGCTGCTCGTGAGTGCCGTATGTGATCTTCTGCAGGGTGTACCCTGCCGGATAATTTTCTTCCAGTTTCTGCCATTCTCCCAGCATTGCTCCGTCTCCTTGTACCGTTTACTTTTCTGTTTACAGAATATACCGCAAAAAACATTTCTTTGCAAGGGAAAAACTGCTTGAAAATGGAGGATTTGGCGTTATTTTACTGAAAACATTGAAGAGCGGTCAGGAGGTACTGTTATGATCGTACATTTTATTGTGAATTCACACTTGGATCCGGTTTGGCTGTGGAAACGGGAGCAGGGGATTGATGAAGTCCTTTCCACTGCCCGCACCGCCTGCGAACTGCTGGATGAATACCCCGAACTGCACATTACCCGCGGCGAGGCGTGGTTTTATGAGATCATTGAAAATTATGCACCTGCCCTTTTTGAACGGATCCGGGCGCACGTTGCCGCCGGACGCTGGCATATCGTCGGCGGTTGGTATGTTCAGCCGGACTGCAATCTGGCGTCCCCGGAGACTTTCCGCAAGCATGGTGAGATCTCCTGTCGCTACTTCAAAGAAAAATTCGGCGTTACCGTTCAGACCGGATACAATGTGGACAGCTTTGGTCACTGTGCCATGCTGCCCTCCTTCTATGCGGAAACCGGGATCAAAAATTATATTTTCATGCGTCCATCGCCTGCGGAGATGAACCTCCCCGCCAATGATTTCATCTGGCGCGCACCCGATGGCGCAGAAGTGCTGACTTCCCGGATCATCACTCATTATGCCACCTATATCAAGTACAACCGGAGTCATCTGGAAAGCGTTCTGGAGCAGGCAGATCCGAAAATCGGACATGTGATGTGCTTCTGGGGGCTGGGCGATCATGGCGGTGGTCCGTTCCGGGAGGAGATCGACTGGATCCTGCAACATAAAAATGACTTCCCCGGCGTGGAGTTCCGCTTCAGCCATCCGGATGCCTATTTTGAGGCGGTCCGTGCCTCCGGTGCCGTTCTGCCCGTGCATGAAGGGGAACTGCAGCATCATGCGATCGGCTGTTACTCGGCATATTCCCGCATCAAAAGGGAAGTCCGGAAGACGGAAAACACGCTGATCAATCTGGATCGCTTCCTCTCTCCGGCAAAGCGGGATGAAGCATGGAAAAAAGTACTCTTTGCCACCTTCCATGATATCCACGCAGGTTCTTCTGTTAAAAGCGGTTACGCTGATGTGGAGGACAGCCTCGGCGCTGCCCGCGATATGGCATACGAAGCCTTCCTCAAGTGGTCCCGCCGGAAGAATCAGACACTCCCGCCTGCGCTGCGGCAGCGGATCATTTTTGACAATCCTTCCGCCGGGCCGTTCCGGGGTTTTGTCACATTCCCGCCATCTCTTGCCGAGTGTTGGAAATACGGTGAGCCGGTCTCGTTCTACGATACGGACGGCACCCCGTACCCGGTCCAGCAGATCCCGTCGGAGGAATCGACGAACTCCCGGTTCGCTTTCATCTTCCCCCTTCAGATCCCGCCCCGGGCAAGAAAGATTCTGGAGCTGGATTACGAAGACCCTGTCATCACCGGGTCGGTTCAGGCGAACAGAAATACGCTGAAAAATGATGATATATCTGTGAAAACAGGTAAGATCGGTATCGTTTCGCTTCAACGGGCTGGCGTGGAGTTCCTCGCCGCTGCTCCGGAGGCAGTGGTCTATCCGGATACCAGCGACACCTGGACCCACAGCGTCAGCGGTTACACCGCCGCCCCCGTTTCCCGTTTCCGTCAGAAGGGAAAATGGCAGAGCAAGATCACCGGACCCCTTTACAGCGAACTGGTTGCGGAGACAAAAGACGATGGCGGAAACACCCTCAACTGGTACTGCGGTGTATTCGATGGCGTCCCGGGGATCCGGCTGCGCCTGCGCCTCAACTGGCACAGCCCTCAACAGTTGCTCAAACTGCACATCAAGCCCGCATTCAATGTGGAAAAACGGATCGACGGCATCCCCGGCGCTCTGCTGGAACGGGCGCTGAACGGGGAGGAATACCCCATTTTCAACCGCATGACCCTCGCCGGTAACGGGCATACCCTGACCTTGATCAGCAGCGAGATCTTCTCCGCTGATGTTCAGCCGGACGGAACCGCACGGCTCACGCTGGTCCGGTCTCCTCACTTTGCGCATCACGATCCGTATACGCCGGAACGGTTTGCCCGGAACGGCATTACCGACCTCGGCGAACATGATTTCACCCTCACGATCCTGCCGGACGCAGCGGAAGATGTGATCGCAGAGCTGCTTCACAGTCTGAAAGAACCGGTCTATTGCTCGGAAACCACTTTCGGTATGTCGCGGCGGTACATCGAAGCACGGAACGGAGGAAACTGATCATGGAACTGTGGTTGCTCGGATTCGACATCGGCGGTACAAAATGTGCCGCAATTCTGGGAAAAACCGATGGCAGTACGATCGTACCCGTTGAAAAAACGGTCTTCGCAACAGCAGATTTCCCAAACCCTTATGACTGCATCCATAAGTTTGTTGTTGAAGCGGAAACTCTGCTGAAAAAATACCCTTCCGCAAAACCTGCATCCATCGGGATCAGTTGCGGCGGACCGCTGGACAGTAATGCAGGCATGATCCTGTCGCCCCCGAACCTGCCGGGTTGGGATGAGATTCCGGTATGCCGTCTGCTGACAGAGCATTTCCGGATCCCGGTAAAACTTTGCAACGATGCGGATGCCTGCGCGCTGGCAGAATGGAAGTTCGGCGCCGGACGCGGCTCCGACAATATGATTTTTCTTACCTTCGGTACAGGCATGGGGGCAGGACTGATCCTGAACCGGAAACTTTACTCCGGCGCCTGCGGAATGGCGGGCGAATGCGGTCATATCCGGCTGGCGGAAGAGGGACCCGCCGGATACGGAAAACGGGGGTCGTTTGAGGGATTCTGTTCCGGCGGCGGCATCGCACAGCTGGGCAGGATGTACGCAGAAAAACATCTGCCGTTGCCCTGGTGTCAGTCGGTCGGTGATCTGGAAACGGTCACGGCGAAGACCATTGCCCTTGCTGCGGCAGCAGGCGATCCGGCGGCGAAAGAGATCATGGCGGAGAGCGGACGCCGTCTCGGTCAGGCGCTGTCGGTGCTGATCGACCTGCTGAATCCGGAAAAGATCGTCATCGGCAGCATCTTCCAGCGCAGTGAAGATCTGCTGCGTACGGAAATGGAAAAAGTGATTGAACAGGAAACACTTGCACAAAACCGCGCTGCCTGTCAAATCCTTCCGGCGGAGTTGGGGGATGCCATCGGTGACATTGCCGCTTTGAGTGTGGCTTTGTACTGACCGTTCCGGTTTTTTACGGTTTTTGCACATCCTGCGCTTGAAACAGTGGCAGGTGGTGCTATCTTATCCCGTTCAAACCAAAAAACATATTTTCAAGGAGATACGATTTATGGCTCTTGCAAAAAAAGTTCAGGCACGGCTCGACCGCTTGATGAAATGGTATATCCCCTCCCGCGTGGGAATCTTTTATCACTACGGACTTTACACCGGCGGCGGAAATGCCTGCGTCAGCGCAGCCCATTGCAAACCGCTCACCTATAAAACGCCGGAAGAATTTGAAGCGGCGGCTGGCGATCCGGAAACCGTTGCAAAAAATCTTGTTCAGAACGCACTGGATATGGGCGCAAAATATCTCATCCTCACCTCGATCCATACTTGTGGCGGGCTGATGATGCTGTATCCCACAAAACTGCCGGAGTTCCGCCGGAAAACGAAACAGGATTATCTGGGGGCATATCTCCGCGCCGCACGTGCCGCCGGACTTTATCCCATGCTCTACTATCCCGGCGACTGCCACAATCATAACGCCGAAGAAACACAGGGCGCAGTCGCTCCGGAAATCACCCCGGACGGCTGTGTGGAATTTTTCGAGGCGTCCGTGCGCGTGCTGGATGAATGGAAGGAACGCTATGGCGACCTGATCGCCGGCTTCTGGCTGGATGGCGGCGCGCCCGGTCATTTCAGCAGACTGCCCGCCGAGATCCGCAAACGCTTCCCGGATGCCATCGTAACCATAAACAGCAGAGATGAGTTCAGCATTCCGGAACAGGATGTCGGGACCACGGAATTCTGCGGCGAAGAACCGGATCCCCCGTACAACCGCGCAGGAACATACCGGAAAAGCAATGTCTGGCATAACTGCCTGCCGCCCAAGGACTTCAATGAAGATATCCCCGCCCCCAACGGCTGGTGGTATCAGGGGCCGGATACGCTGGAGGAGCCGTACAAAAACGATCGCTTCTTCCTGCTGCGCCAGATGATTACCAGTCTCGGTCAGCATGGTATGTGGAACTTCGCCCCCGGGATCGGCCCCATGATCGATGGCTCCGTTCCGCCCGATCTGCGCCCGAATTTCGACGCCATTGCCAACTTCCTCAAGTGGGGCGGCGAAGCCATCTACAACACAAAAGGTCCCGCAAAAACATTCTTTACGCCCGGATTCTTTTATGTCTACAACAGCGCCGGCTTCTACTCCGTGACCACCCCGCTGGAAGATTCCAATATCTTCTACGTGCTGGTGACAGAAAAACCCAGCGGCGCTTACGCCCTTTTCGAGACCAGCGGTCAGGAACCGAAACGCATCACTGACCTGCGGACCGGAAAAGAGATCCCCTTTGAAATGTGGCACGGCGTGATCCTGAAAGATTGCGACTGGAGCGATGTGGATGAACGGGGCGTGACCGTCCTCAAGTTCGAGTTCTGATCACACGCTCAAAGGTGGTTGCGGGCATACTGGCGGATGTGCCTTTCATCCCGCGCCGCCTTCAGCATTTTGTGGCAGACATAGACCAGGATCAGCCCGTTGATCACACCGATCAGGATCCAGGAGACCGGGTAAGAGATCACCAGAGAACGCAGGGTCGGGAAGTGCGGAAACACCAGCAGTACCCAGGCGATCCGGAACACGCACGCCCCCATGATCGTGGTGATGGTGGGCTTGACAGAGTGTCCCAGCCCCCGCAGCGATCCGGAGATCGTATCCATGATCCCGCACAGGAATGAGCAACTCATCATGATCACAAGCCGTTCCATACCCCAGCGGATCACCTCCGGATCCGGGTTGTAAAGTCCCAGCAGCGGTCTGCCGAAGAGCAGGAAAAGCGAGCAGATGCAAAGGGAGAACAACGTGTTGTAAAGCAGGCAGATCAGAATACTGCGGATGATCCGTTTGTACTTCTTGCCGCCCAGATTCTGTCCGGTAAAACTCATGGCACTCTGGTAGTACACGCCGTTTGACACGCTCGCAATGCCTTCCAGATTCTGACTCGCCGCGTTCCCCGCCATCGCCATACTGCCGAGCGAGTTCACGGAAGACTGGATAAAAATGTTGGAGATGGTGTAAAGCGCCCCCTGAAAACCGGCGGGCAGCCCGATCCACAGCACTTCTTTCAGCGTTTGCATATGGAAACGGATCTTCTTGAAAACCAGTCGGATCGAACCTTCCGATTGGCGCAGTGCCCGCAGGACCAGCACGGCGGAAAGAATGTTGGAGAGCTTGGTGGCGAGCGCCACCCCGGCGGCATCGGTTTTGAACACGATTACAAAAAACAGATTGAGCAGCACATTGACCACCCCGGCGATCGTGATGTAAAGCAAAGGCCGTTTCGTATCGCCTACCGCCCGCAGGATGGAGGCTCCGATGAGATAAAGGATGCTGAACGGCAGCCCCGCACAACAGATCTGGAGGTAGAGCGTGGCTTTATCCAGCACATCCTCCGGCGTGTCCATCAGGGATAACGCGGTCCGGGAGAAGAAGATCCCGAAGATCCCGACGGCAAATCCCCCGAAGATCCCGAACGCAATGGATGTATGAACTACGCGGGAAACTTTTTTATCATCTTTCGCCCCCACATACCGGGCGGCGATCGAAGTCACTCCGGCACCGAATCCGCTGAAAAAGACCACCAGCATCACGTTCAGAGCGGCACAGGCACCCACTGCCGCCGTGGCGGCAACACGTACTTCTTCCGAAGCAAACTGACCGAGTACGATCAGGTCCGCCGCATAAAACAGAAGGCTGATGAGGTTCGTTCCCATCAGCGGCAGTGAGAAGCGGAAGATCTGGCTGAAAAGGGAGCCGTGGCACATATCCATCTGATATTTTTTTCTGCCGTGCATATCGAAGCCCTGATTTTATCCTTTTTACAATGACGAGGTAATTTCAAAATAAAAAATTAAAATTACTTGAAAAAAGTCAGCTGAAAGTTCATTTTACGCCAGACGAAAGGAGTAACATGAACAATCAACTGAATCATTACATTAGCATCGAACCGGACT
>SUVR01000022.1 GCA_015061915.1 Lentisphaerota bacterium
GTCCGGTTCGATGCTAATGTAATGATTCAGTTGATTGTTCATGTTACTCCTTTCGTCTGGCGTAAAATGAACTTTCAGCTGACTTTTTTCAAGTAATTTTAATTTTTTATTTTGAAATTACCTCAAAAGCAATAAAGATACAGCCGTGTTTCGGAATACTGATATTCAGAATACCATTTTCTGCGCTCAGCTCTTTCTTTTCCCAAATATCCCTCATCGTTGCCGGAAATTCGGAAAATCCGAGTGCGGAGGCAGGCAGATGGAAATTCATATCATTCATGGACCGGTTGAAGATCCCGATCCAGCCGCCCTGCCCGTTGAGGCGGTCACTGCGGCGGATGTCTGAATGACCCCAGCGGTAAATACATTTCGCTCCGCTGCCATTGACATTGCAGTCCAGCAGATCGGGATCGGTAACGAACGCAATATCTTTTTCATCGCTCATCGGCAGATCACCACCATAGAAAAGCGGAGAACGGGCGAGTGCGATCTGGGTCATAACAACCCGGTTGACCATATCCGTATTCCAGGATTTTCTGCGGCAGCCGAGGACGGGCTGACATTCCGGCGGTGTCCCTTCCGGCACATGGACCTGAATCCCGCCAATGGGGATCATATCCAGATCGATCCAGCAGTCCGGATCACCGAGGTTTTCAAACTGTTCCCAGCGGTCAAACTTTTTCTCCAGATGAGAATACTCCGGTCCATCCCAGATATCGCAGGTGATTCGGACCATATTTGCATACTTCTTCAGTTCATCCCAGTTACCGGGACGGGTCTGCTGACCGGGGGAAATGCTCAAAACAATGGGGCGTTCCACTTTATCGATCGCTTTCGCAAGCGCTTCAATATCAGCAATATATTCCTGAACATCATCAAACTTGATAAAGTCCACGCCTACATCATTGGCAAGGTATTCCACCACGCTGTCGTAATATTCCTGGGCACCGGGCTTGCTCATATCGATCCCCGCTCCCATATACGGTGCAGGCCAGGCGCAGGGGGAGTCGAAGTCCGCAATATCCCGGGCGAAAATGCCGTTTGTACCCTTGACTGGGGTATTGCGCTCAATGGCAAGAGCAGGAAGTCCGCGCATCAAATGTACGCCGAACTTGAAACCGAGGCTGTGGCATTTATCTGCGAGGAACTTCAGACCACGGGGAAAATGTTCCGGCGCACCGACAAATCTGCCCCATTCGTCAATAAAGGAAGGACGATCCTTGTTTTCGTTGCGCAGTTTGTAGGTATCCATAAAAGTACCGTCGGAATACCAGCAGGCATCCAATACAAAAAATTCATAACCGTGGGGCGCCAGTTTTTCTGCAAATGCCTCAATGTTTGCGAGCGCCTGTTCTTCATTGATGTAAACACCGTATGAATCATAACTGTTCCATCCCCGGGGCGGCATGGGAGTTGATTTTACAAGCATTGTTCTATCTCCATTCTATTGTTTTTATTCTGTTGAAAACTGATTTGTTTTGAAATACTTTACCACAGGAAAGAAAATATGCAAATTTAATTTGAAAAAAATTAAAGTTATGCTATATTAAAGGAAGTAATATAAAAAAATATCTTGAAAAACAATAATCACAGAAACAGGAGAACAAACATGATTCCGTTTATCGACCTGAAAAAACAGTATTCGCTTATCGAAAACGATGTCCTTGCGGGGATCAAGCGCGTTCTGGACAGCGGCCATTACATCCTCGGTTCAGAAGTTGCAGAGCTGGAAAAACAGCTGGCGGAATATGCCGGAACCAAGTATGCTCTTGCCTGCTCCAGCGGCACAGACGCTCTCCTGATGGCTCTTATGGCTCTGGAAATCGGCCCCGGCGATGCCGTCTTTACAACGCCCTTCACTTTCTTTGCAACGCCCGAATCCATTGCACTTGTCGGTGCGACTCCGGTTTTCTCTGATATCGAAGAAACGACCTACAATATGGACCCGGTCAAGCTGGAAGAAGCCATTGAAAAGGTCATCAAGGAAGGCAAACTGACTCCGAAAGCCATTATGCCCGTTGACCTGTTCGGTCAGGCGGCGAATTACAAAGAAATCAACGCCATTGCGAAAAAATACGGTATGGCTGTGATCGAAGACGCCTGTCAGGGCTTCGGTGCGGTCTGTCCCTGCGGCAAGAAAGCTCCTGCGCTCGGCGACATCGGCTGCACCAGCTTCTTCCCCGCAAAACCGCTGGGCTGCTACGGTGACGGCGGTGCAGTGTTCACTGACAATGAAGAACTTTATAAAAAGATGTATTCTGTCCTCGTTCACGGCAGAAGCGCAGAAGATAAGTATGACAATGTCCGTCTCGGTCTGAATGCCCGCCTCGATACGATCCAGGCAGCTGTTCTCATCGAAAAAATGAAATTGTTCCCGAAGGAAGTGGAATTGCGTCAGGAAGTCGCCGCGGCGTACATGGAAGAACTGGCTGGTCTTGTGACACTGCCCACGATCCTGCCCGGTTACACCTCTGTCTGGGCGCAGTTCTGCCCCCGTCACAAAGATTATGCGAAGATTCAGGAAGCTCTGAAGGAAGCAGATATCCCCAGCGCAAGATATTATCCGATCCCGATGCACCTGCTGGGTGCTATGAAGTATCTCGGTTACAAGAAGGGCGATTTCCCGGTGACCGAAGCCTGTGCAGACGATATTTTTGCTCTGCCCATGCATCCGTATCTGGATCGGGAAACGATCAAGAAGATTGCGGCTGTGATCGCCAGCGTTGTCAAAGGCTGATCCGTCCATCTCTTTTATCGGATAAATACGCAAGACCACCGGTTTCGGTGGTCTTTTTTTTATGCAAAAATCAAGGCACAAAAAAACGCCCCTGCCGAATGACAGGAGCGTTCCGGAATGTTTGATGATTGTTCCGGTCAGCGCTGGTTGTACTTTTCGTGCGGGAAGAGTACAGGCGCATCCATCTGCATGAATTCGCCGGGCTGGAGCGTGATAAACTTCTTGTGACCGAAGTAATGCAGCACGCACTTGCGCGGGTTGTCATAGTCCAGGTTCAGGAAGCAGATCTTGCCGCCATCCGGGAAGTAGGAGTAGATCATCCACTTGCAGTCTTCATCCGGGTTCTCGAAGTCGGGTCCGGTAATCCAGACGTGACCGCGTCCCTGCTTGGCGACGTATTCGTAGAGATAATCCATCAAGCCGCGATTGTCATCGAAGGAACCGGCACCGCTGTTGCTGTTGAGTGCGCCGGGGTAGCACCAGGTGTTGATGAAGTACACTTCGCCCTTGCCGCTCTTGCAGCGGATGATGACCGGACGCATATCTTCATCGTCCACTGCCATGTGTTCATAGCAGTCTGCCGGGTTGGTGTATTCCAGTTCTGCGAGAGGAGCTGCGATGATGCCGAGACGGCGTGCGAGGATCAAGCCCATATCGTTGGGCTTTTCGCGTTCAGGTCCCGGACCGGTCGCCCAGTAGAACCGGGAACCTTTACCGGTGATCTTCAAGCCGCAGAGTTCGCTGAAGTCGCCCTTGTTGACCAGATCATCGATCGTAAAGTTGTCGTGACGGCGGCATTTATCCGTGGAGAGGTGCGGAATGGCAAGGCAGACTTTCCCGCCCGCCTTCACGTATTCGCAGAGGATCTTGTACTGCTTGTCCGAGCAGGTGTTCCAACCGGCGAAGATCAGCACTTTGTAGTTGTTGATCAGGAAGTCTGCCGTGATGTTGTCATTCACAAAGCTGACCACGTCTGCCTGCCCGTACGGAGTTGCTCCGAAGTGCAGATTCTTGTGGGGCAGGAACATTTTGGGTTTCGGGAAGATCACATTGTGCAGGATGCCCACACCGGCTTCCGGAGCACCGGGAACCCAGCGGGGATTGTATTCCGCGATCTTATATGCAGCAGCGATCGCACCGTTGAAGAAGGCGCCGCAGCCGCCCAGGTCAAGATTCCCCTTCACGAGACCGATGGTCGCTTCGGGCTGACCGGCAGGGGCGGGATTTTCTTTCGTGTAGTCATAGAAATCGGAAATGATCTTGCGGTATTCCGTGGCGACCGGGGAACGGTAGCCGATGTTGACAAAGAGCTTTTCCGCTTCTTTCATCAGGCGGGGACGGTCTTCTTCATTGATCGTATAGCCGCCGGGATTGTTCAGGCGATCACCGGCACGGGGCATGGACTGCATGGGGGAGTCTTCGCAGAGGGAGGACTGGAGCGCCCAGTTGCCGCTTTCATTGATGATCATTTTTGCACCGGTCATGTACTTGAGATACATGGAGGTCTTGAGCGTATCCATCTTGTGCGGGTTCTTGTGGGGCAGATAGGAATACCATTCGTGCGCCAGGTGGGAACCCCAGATCGGCAGGTTGAAGGAACGGTAGAGACCGCGGTTCAGAGCAGAGGCAAGAGTCAGGTTGCCGAAGGGGAAGTCTTCCGTACAGGGAACTTCCACGCCCGCCGCCACCTCGTAGTCGATATAATAGTTGGCGCTGGTCGCCATGACCAGACCCCAATCCCGCTCGTGACGGTTATCCACCCAGTCTTTGACCTTCTTCATAAAGATGTCTGCGGCATCCTGCAGGCTGGCGTTCTGCGCCTGTTCTTCAGTCATATCCCGGTCCACATTGGTGCTTCCGGCATAGAGTCCCATGGAGAAGCGTTCCCCGAAGTCATAGCCCAGATAGAACTTGCCCAGCTCTTTGAAGCGCTTGGAGGTTTCTTCCGGAGCATCTGCATAAAACGCAATGGAGTAAAGACCGGCTTTTTCCGCTTCCTGCATCAGGTTCCAGAGAACGTCTCCTTTTGCCCAGAACTGCAGAAGATTGCCCTGGTTGTCCTTCTGACAAAGTTTCACAATGTCACGACGCGGAGGCGCATCGGGAGCGACCCAGTAACTGAAGCAGCGTCCGCCGCAGAGGATCGCGCCTTCGCCGTTATCCGTGTGACCGTAAACACCGGAACCGATGAATACGCCGTTGGGGGGCAGCTCAATCTCGTTTGTAAAATACTTTTTCTTTGCGGGTGCCGCTGCCTTCTTGGCGGGAGCAGCCTTCTTTGCAGGTGCCGCTGCCTTCTTGGCGGGAGCAGCCTTCTTCGCGGATGCAGACTTCTTGGTTGCAGCCATGTTGTTTCTCCTCTCGGATCGACTTGTTTTTGTGTTTGTTTTGAGTTCAATAAAAAGACAAAATCAGAAACTCGGTAAAGGTAGCACTCTTTCAAGTCTTTTCAAGGCGGAAATGCCCTGTTTTCAAAGAAAAAAGCAGAAAAAAAGCTCCGGCGGGAAAACACCGGAGCGAAAAGCGGATTTTTGGCTTTTTTTTAACGCTGATTGTACTTTTCGTGCGGCAGCAGTACCGGCGCATCCATCTGCATAAATTCGCCGGGCTGGAGCGTGATAAATTTCTTGTGACCGAAGTAATGCAGCACGCACTTGCGTTCGTGATCGTAGTCCAGATTCAGGAAGCAAATTCTGCCGCCATCCGGGAAGTAGGAGTAGTTGATCCATTTGCAGTCTTCATCCGGATTTTCAAAGTCGGGTCCGGTGATCCAGACATGACCGCGTCCCTGCTTGGCGACGTATTCGTAGAGATAGTCCATAAGGCCGCGATCATCGCAGAGCGCCCCTGCCCCGTTGTTCTGATTCAGACTGCCGGGGTATGCCCAGGTATTGATAAAATACACTTCACCTTTACCGCTCTTGCAACGGACAATAACGGGAAGCATATCTTCATCATCAACAGCCAGAAGTTCATAGTTTTCAGGAGGATTTGTAAATTCCAGTTCTCCCAGAGGCGCAGCAATGATGCCAAGACGGCGCGCCAGCACCATACCCATAGCGTTGGGCTTGTGATCCAGTGTGTAACCGGTCGCCCAATAAAAACGGCGTCCCTGCTTTGTGACCTTCAAGCCGCAGAGTTCGCTGAAGTCGCCTTGATTCACAAGATCTTCCAGTTTGAATGTGTTATGACGCCGTGTCATATCTTTGGAGAGATGCGGTATGCCGATACAGAGCTTGCCGCCCGCCTGAACATACTCGCAGAGGACCTTGTACTGTTTGTCCGAACAGGTGTTCCAGCCGGAGAAGATCAGGACTTTGTAGTTGTTGATCAGGAAGTCGGCAGTTACATTGTCATTGGCAAAACTGACGATGTCTGCCTGTCCGTACGGCGTTGCTCCGAAATGCAGGTTTTTGTTGGGATAGAACATGGTTTTCGGACGGGGGAACAGCACATTTTCCAGAATCTGGAATCCCGCTTCCGGCGCACCCGGCACCCAGTTGGGATTATATTCCGCCACATCGTATGCCGCAGCGATCGCACCATTCATGGCAGTACCGATCCCGGCAAGGTCCAGATTCCCTTTGGCAATACCGATGACCGCTTCCGGCTGACCGGCAGGCGCCGGATTTTCTTTGGTATAGTTATAGAAATCGGAAATGATCTGGCGGTACTCCGTGGCGACCGGAGAACGGTAGCCGATGTTCGGGAAGAGCTTTTCCGCCGCAGGCAGCAAACTTGCCTTGAATTCATCGGACAAAGCACGACCCGTTCCGGGGTTGCTGAGGCGGTCGCCGCCGCGGGGCATGGTGTGCATGGGAGAGTCTTCGCAGAGGGAGGACTGCAAGCCCCAGTTCCCGCTTTCATTGATGATCATCTTCGCTCCGGTCATGTACTTGAGGAACATAGCTGTCTTCAGGGACTCCATCTTATGCGGGTTTTTGTGGGGCAGATAAGAGTACCATTCGTGCGCCAGATGAGATCCCCAGATCGGCAGATTATATGAACGGAACAGACCGCGGTTCATGGCAGAGGCGGTAGTCAGGTTGCCGAAGGGGAAATCTTCCGTGCAGGGAACCTCCACACCAGCCGCCACTTCGTAGTCGATATAGAAGTTGGCGCTGGTCGCCATAACAAGTCCCCAATCCTTTTCGTGGCGGTCATCCACCCACGCCTTGACTTTGCCCATAAACAGGTCTGCCGCATCCCGGAGGCTCATATTCTGCGCTTTTTCTTTCGTCATTTTCGTGCCGTCGCAGAGGGTATCGACGCCCCGGAAGATCCCCATGGAGAACCGTTCGCCGAAGTCATAGCCGAGATAGGATGTCCCCAGCTTTTTGAACTGTTTGGAAATTTTTTCTTCTGCATCGGCATAAAATGCCACGGAGTAGAGGCCGGCGTCTTTCGCTTCTTTCATCAACTCCAGCAGTTCTTCGTGTTTTGCCCAGAACTGGAGCAAGTTGCCCTGATTTTCCTTCAAACACAGCTGCACAATCTCGTGAAACTTCGGGTTCTCCGGCGCAGTCCAATAAGTAAAAGCACGCCCGCCCACATAAAGTCCGCCCTTGTGAGGGTACACCCCGGAACCGACAAAGACGCCGTTTTCCGGCAGTTCGATTGTGTTTGTAAAATACGGTTTCGCCATTGTTTTTTTCGCTGCACTCTTTTTGACAGCGGATTTTTTTGCCGATGCTGTTTTTTTAGCAGAAGCCATCGTGTTTTCTCCTGTTCTTGATATGATATGAGCTGCGACCGAATTTTAAGTTAGCATATAATGCGGTGAAGTCAAGGTGCAATAAGGATCAAATGAGAAAAAATGTCAGTTTTTTGCAATATATGTCAAGACAAAAAAAGCCGCGATCCGGAAAGGACCACGGCTTGCAAAAGAACAGGATCAGCTCAGAGCTTATTGATCTTCCATTCTCCGTCTACTTTCTTCAGCGTAACTTTTTCTTCTTCAACAACGATCATTTTGACTTTGACCGTTGCATTGTCGCCATCAATATCTTCACCGATGACTTCAATGTTGGACATTTTGCTGCCCATTTCTTTTTTGAATTCTTCCAGAATCTTTTCTTTCATGGATTCGGGTGCCTTTTCAAGACTTTCAATCATACCATTGAGATCTTTTCTGGCGGAACCGGTAGTATATTCTTTTGCATCGTCAAGATTTGCTTCAGACATTGCATCTGCAAAATCTTCCACGACTTCAGAGGGAGAGTCACTGCAGCCGGTGAAGAAGAACAGGGAGGTTGCAGCGGCACAAGCGAGGATAAGAGCTTTCAGTTTCATTTTTCGTTACCTTTCTTGTTTGTGTTGTTTTTATAGGGGCGTTAACGGAAACAGTGCAAATATAAAGCACATAAAAATAAAAGTCAAACAAGTAAACTGTTTAAATATCAATTTTTTCGCAAAATAATACCAAAAAAACTCAATCCGGAAGAATGTTTTTCATATTTCCGGTCGGAACGGAACATATTTGGGGAACAGAAGGGTTCAGCATCACAAGGTATAACAGAACAAACGAAACAGTTTTTTCAGCGGGATTAAACCTGCGAGAAAATTTGACAGGGCAAGTTTGCCGGATTATATTATCGACGGTCTCAAGGAGATAAAATAATGTTTACACTTGAAAATTTTGATAAATATTTGCACGAACAAAGGATAATAATTTATGAGCAGGATGGAAGCGTGAATCGTGTTGCATGGGCAGTGCTGCCCGATACTCCGGAGGACATCTGCGAAGAGATTCGGCGCTTTAACACCCTATGGGAAGAGGAACACCCCGGAATGCCAATTTATTTGCTATCCGACAATCCTCACTATCCGCATGAGCTTTTTGATAAAAACTGAATCAACAAATCGAAATCTCCCGCACGCTGGTGAAATACCCCGCGTGCTTTTTTGCGCCCTGCGCTGATTTCTGAAAAAAACGCGAGAAGACCACGAAAGCGTTATATTTGCCGCTGCCGTGCGGGATGATGCACGGCAGCGGTGTTGCTGAAAATCAACGTCATCGCAGACGGCTGAATTGATTGCGTATCAGAATCCGAAATCGATATTGGCGCCACCCTGGGTATCACCGGATCCGGCACCTTCTTTCGGCTGTTCCGCTTGCTTCTTTTCTTTTTCCTTGGCTTCTGCCTCCGCAGCAAGATCCATAAATGCCTTGTCGTAATCAGTCTCTTCAGCAGAATCTTTATCGCCGGCAGGTTTTCCGTCACCATCCGGTGCGGCTTCCTGAAGCAGAATATTGATTATCTTCCACTCGCCAGCTTCATTTTTCTTCAGCAGCAGATCAACTTTTGCTTCCGGAACCGTGATATGTTTCAGCAGTTTACCACATTCCTCCAGATGGGCATTTTTATCTTCAGCCGGAGCAGTCAGTTCTTTCGGGAAGATTGCCATCGCAATATCAATGACCTGGGGTTTTGCATCATTCATTGTAATATCGTTATACGCCGGATGAACATAAGTCAATGTGGCATAAGAAACGGTTTTATTTCCTTCTGTAACATCTTCCAGCCGGATGTCCTGCAGTGAAACGCAATCAGAATGTAATCCTGCTTTGTAAACGAACTCTTTATTCCAGAATTTCTTTTCTTTCTGATCCTGCAGATTCTGATTTGCCCGGCAAACCTGCATAAAAACAGCTGCACTTTCATCACAATATTTTTCGGCTTTCTGAAAATCTGCATTGTAAAACGCAGCAAAGAACTGTTCTGCAACCACATGGGGTGCCCGATCCTTTAAGGAAGAGTTATATTTTCTGGAAAGAGAGAGCGCCAGACCGGTGGAGGCAGGATTGGCGTCACCGCAACCGGTAAGTGTGATCAACGCGAAAGCACACAGAAAAACAGTATGGATCAGTTTCATATTTTTCATAGTCATTCTCCCTTTGAAAGTTTGTCCGGCAGAGCATGACCGAAACCGATCTTGACAATTTTCCATCTGCCGCGGATCCGCTTGAGATAATGTTTGTAAACGATATCGCTGCTCCATCTTGTATAAATGATCTTTGCATCAGCAATTTCAGCCTGTTCAGCAGCGCTTCTTGCTTCTGCTTCCTGAATATCTTTTCTCGCCTCATCGCTGACAGCATTTTCATAAAGATCCTTCTGCTGTTTTTCCGATTCCAGTCTGGCTTTTTCCTCTTCCTTTTCCTGATATGCCACTTCCGCATCGATCAGGAAACGGAAATATTTTTTCTCAAAAGCCACTTTTTTCCGGTACAGTGCAAGCGCATCCGCCGGATCATCGCCGAGGGATTCGATGATCCGGTCCAGAGCGGCCGCGGCATCATCAGAACAATATTTCTTCGCGGCACCGAAGTTGCCGTCATAGAGGGCATCATAAAATTTTTCAACGGTCGTTTCCGGAGAATCACATCCGGTTGACAAAGCAACCGCAAGCATTGCAAACAACACAAAAAAGAGATTTCTGGCTTTCATTTTTTAACCTTTCCTACACCGCAGTAATGGGGTAACTAAACTCAAAAATGTATTATAACTTATAATAGAAAAAAATCAAGCTTGAAAGTCGACTTTTTTATTAAAAAAAGATCATTGTCTGTGTAAGATTTCGCATTTACGCTCAAACACTGCAATTTTTCAGACGCATCAGGTAGATCGCTGCAGCAAAATTGATGCACGCCACGATCACAAAGATCCCTTCCACCTGAATCATACCGGTAAACATCAGAACAGCACTGCAAATCGACCCCAGCCCGATCATGGCTGCGTTGATGATATTGTTTCCGGCAACCACCCGCGCCATTTCCTCCTTTTTCGCCGTTTTTTGCAGCAGAGCGATCAACGGGACAGAATAGAAGCCGCCACACATGGCAAGCAGGATCAAATCTGCCACAAAACGGTAAAATCGGGGGATCGCCGCCAAGTCGCAGACGCCCAGAGCGCACTCCGGCGTACTCCAGGTTTGAGAAGCAAAGAACAGATCCAGCGTAAAAAGCGCCATCAGAATCAGGGTGACCGGCACAAGGCGCACTACATTGAAACGTTTGCGGACCAATGAACAAAGACAGGAGCCGAGCGCCACCCCCACAGAAAACAGCAGCGTAAAAATCATTACAAGCGACTCTTTTGCCCCGATGACTTCCTTACAGAACCCGGCAAGTTGGGAAACATAAAGCGCTCCCGCCATCCAGAAAATGGAAAGACCGATCACACAATGACGCAGCACAAAATCGTGAAAAATGGTCTTCATGATCGGCTTCGTACTCACAACCGGATTCCAATCCACACGCAAATCCGGCTGCGGAGACGGCAGTTCCGGGATAAAACGTGCGGCGCCATAACCGATCAGTGCAATCAGGACCAGCAACCCGCCTGTCACATACGCCCCATATGGCAAGGTGATCACTTCGTTACCGAGAATCGTCCCGAAAAGGATCGCCAGATAAGTCCCTGCACTAACGCAGGCATTACCGCGCACCAGATCTTCCGGCATATTCCGGGGAATATACGCATACTTTACCGGACTGTAAAAAGCAGACTGGGTTCCCATAAAAAACAGCAGGACAAGCAGCACCGGAATACAAACCGCCGGTATTGTATGGAAACAAAATGCTGCAAATGTCAGGAGCATAAGCAATATTTCTGCGAACTTGATCCAGCGGAACAATTTATGCTGAGGATATTTATCCGCCACCTGCCCTGCTGTCGCCGAAAACGGAAACTGTGGAAGCATCAGGGCTGCCATCGCAAGATAGGAAAGTGCGGAGGCGGTTCCTTTGCTGAAGCCGGATTGATAGGTGATCATAATGACCAGCGCATTGCGGAACATATTATCATTCAATGCACCCCAGAAGAAGGTATTGAAAAAGGGAAAGAAACGTTTTGAAAGGACAAATATCATCTCAACTCCTGAAGATTCAACCTTTTCTGGTGATTTCTCTCAAACGGCGTGACCACTCTGCCAATTCCCGGAGCAGCTCCAGCTTTCCGGGATCGTGATCTTTCAGTCCACCGGCTGCAGTCATAAGATCTTCCATTCGGGCACGGCATTGTTCCAGACGGATTTTCCGGACGCAATCATCATAGGTCTGACGACGGAGCAAAGCCTGTCCGTCATCATTTTGTTCTGCTTCATCATCCAGCTGCGCAAGAATAGGATCCGTATCCGTTTCCTGCTTTTCATCTGTATCATCCTCAATGGCAACCGGCTTGTTTTGATTTTCTGTTTCATCAACGGCAGTGATCAGACCGGAGATTTCATCCAACGCGATCCCCTCTTTTGCAAGCTCCATCAAGATCTGTTCCGCCGCGTGCTGCCAAGTCCCTTCCAGAGCGAACTGGATCGTCAGATCCACCGCACGGCAAACCGGAGTGGAATCACACACCCCTTCTTCAATGTCATGTGCAGCGGCTTTTGCCAGTTTTTCATCTGCAAGCAGAACTTGCAAGAGCTGCCGGAACGCCTGCCGGACACCTACATTCCGTTCCGAAAAAGGAATTACCGGAATACTCTGCTGTGCGACCGGTTGTGCTGCCGTATTTTCGCGTTCTGCATCCCGGCGCTGACGGTATCCATCTCTGCGTTTTGCATCGTTGACTTTCTTTTCCAAATCTGCCCGCAGCGCATTGGCAGAAAGATCAAGACGGGATGCCAGCCAGGCGAGATATGCCTCCCGGGTGGCAGCACTGTCCAACAACTGGATTTTTTGCAGGACATCTTCAGCGACCCGTGCTTTTCCCGCCGGAGAAGAGGAATCAAACCGTTCCTCTGCATCCCGCAGTGCAAACTCAAAGAAATCAACCGATTCTGCCACAGCACGCCGGATCGTTTCTGCCCCCTGTGCTTTCAGAACTTCGTCTGCATCTTTGGCGTTGGGCCAAGTTACAACCCGGAGGGCGAAGCCGAGAGGAAGCAGGATTTCTGCATCGGCAAAAACAGCTTTTTTACCAGCTTTGTCATTATCAAGGGCAAGTCGGATTTCTGTTGTGTAGCGCTTCAGGATCGCTGCGTGTTCTGCACCGAACGCCGTCCCTTGAGCAGCGACCGCATTATCACAACCGGCGCGGTGCATTGCGATCACATCCAACTGACCTTCACAAAGGAGTGCATATTTTTTCTCTGCGATCGCAGTCCGGGCAAAGTGCAAGCCATAAAGCGTCCGGCTCTTTTTGAATACCGGAGATTCCGGACTGTTGACATATTTCCAGCCTTTCGGGTCTTTTTCGACCGAGCGGGCGCTGAATGCAACGATCCGCCCCTGTTCGTTCCAGATCGGAAACATAAGGCGGTTGCGGAACCGGTCATAAATGTGATTTGAATTTTCCTCTTTGGTTGAAACGATACCGGAAAGGCGTAATTCTTCGTCGGTATAGCCGTTTTTATGAGCGTGATCGATTGCGGAACTCCAGGCATCGGACGATGCCCCGATCATAAAGCGATGCTGAAATTCTGCAGAGATCCCGCGGGTGGAAAAATAGCGGCAGACTTCCGGAACCTGACCTTTACTCAGGTTGTCCGCATACCAGCCTGCCAGAAGTTCATGGAGAGAATAGAGCCGCTCCCGCAGATTGTAGTCAGACTCATCTTTTCCACCGTTTTTCTTCGCAACACCACCCCTGCCCCGGACCGGATATTCCTGTTCTGGAATCACGACCCCGTACTTGCGGGCAAGCAGTTCTGCGGAGTTCGGGAAGTCCAGCTTCTCCATCTCCATAACAAAGGTGAACACATTGCCGCCTTTTCCACAGCCGAAACATTTGTAGGATTGCCGTGCCGGATTGACTGTAAAAGACGGCGTTTTTTCCTGATGAAACGGGCAGCACGCTTTCCAGGAGTTAGCACCGGCACGCTTGAGTGTCGGAACATAACTCTGGATCACTTCCACAATATCCGCCCGGAGACGGATCTGATCCAATACATCATCTGGAATAAAGCGGGGCATAGATTATCAGTTTCCGGATTTATACAGGCGTTCATTCACTGCGGCACGTTCTTTTTCCATACCGGAATATTTTTCTGTCAACTGCAAAAAACGTTCGTAATGTTTTTTTGCGCTCGCAAAATCGTTCAGGTAGTAATCGTAAAAGACTGCCCGGTTCCACTCCAGTTCCGGTGAGGATGGCGTTGCTTTTGCTGCAAGTTCAAAGATCTTTTCCAGCTTTCCTCTCGTTCTTGCGGTATTTTTCGGCATACCATTCAGGATATTGAGTGCAAGTTCATTGTAAATATAGGCATTGAAGTCCTTGCCGTGTCTGCTTCCGTAAAGCCTCATCAGTTCCCGGCAGTAATTCTGATTTGCAGAATGTTGTTCCAGACGGGCAGAGGATTGCTGTAAAAGGATCAGCGTGTTGAAATCATCTTTTTTCAGTTCCAGCGCTCTTTTCAGATATATTTGAGCCTGATCATACCGTTTTTCCTGAAAAAGCATATAACCGTAGTTGTATTGAGCAAGAAAAGACTTTTCATCTTCAGCAGCGATACGGCTGACTTCAAGAGCATCATTTTCCCGGCCATTGTTTTTCAGAGCCAGAGCCTGCATCAGACGCACGGTGGTGTTATCGGGTCTCAATTTGTATGCCTGGGCAGAAAACTTCAACGCATCTTCCCAGCGCCCGTCATTGGCAAAAGAATACGCCTGCTCCAAAAGTTGTTCTGCACTTGAATTTTCTATTTCATCCGAGCAGCCGGACAAAAAGAAAATCAAGCACAAAAAGCAGATTCCGATGAAAATTTGCAGATGAGTAGAATGTTTCATCATGTCAGCGGTCCTGAACCTCTCCGCGTTCCCGGCGGACGTGATTTTTTGCCAGTTCCACGATTTCAAGCAGTTTCTGATTTTGCACATCCTTCGGCAGAGCATTGAACGCATCCAGCAGGATCTTCTGGTCTGCATCCAGATCATAATTCAACTTCCCGCCGCCATCTTTTTTGGGGAGATAATTGCGGATCAGCGGATAAAGTTTATCCCATGTTGTTTTGTTGATCGTGGTGATCTCTTTCCGCATATACTTTGAGATGGAGTTGGAGCTGACATTTGCAAAATTTGCAAAGTCTGCAACCGATTCAAAGCCATCTTCAATGCAGGCATGGATCGCACGCACAATATCATCGGTCAATTTCATAAATACCTCCTTGTGATTATTCAGGGTTCGCTGTGCATATTAAAAATCTCCCGCCCCTTTGAAGTCGGGATGTGCCTCTTTGATTCGCAACATCATTTCTGTGTTCCGGAAGCCCTCGGCATTGCTGACGGGGAATGTGATGTTTTCGCGGATCGCCCGGTAAAGATATTTGTAAATATCATTCATGTCATAGCCATTGGCGGGCGCCACCGGGATCGACTCCCTGACCCAAACCGGTTCCGGCGCAACACTGTATGCCGCATTACCGGAAATCGGCGGAGATTCAAGGCGGGAGACCGCCGGTGGAATCGGAAACGCAGGATCAAGATACTGCATATCCAAAGTTTCTTCGGTCTGACTGATCAGAACACCCCGGGTGCCATAAACCGTTGCGACCGGTTCGTTCAGAAGCGGAACGGCATCTGAAATCTCAACATCAACCACTCTGCCGTTGACACCGCGGAACACCAGTTTGATATGATCTTCCGCATCGCCGCGCGCAGCAATCACCCGCAAGTCACTGAACACACTTTCCACCTCGCCGCCAATGAACTGTAATGCCTGGTCGATCAGGTGCGGACCCCAGTTGTAGAGCTGTCCGCCGCCACAATCCAGACGGGTCTGCCAGTCGTCGCGGAACCGGTGCCGGTGCCGCCGGAGCTTGATTTCGTAAACTTCACCCAGCACGCCGCTGTCCATCACATCTAGGATATGATTGAAACACGCTTCAAAACGGCGGTTATGACGCAAATAAAGTTTGCCGGGATATTGTTCATCCAGTTTACGGAGTCGCGCCAACCCTTCCCGGGAAAGCGCAAACGGCTTTTCCAGAAAGACAATTTTTCCGGCAGCAAGAGCCTGTTCTGCCATCGTTACATGAAACCGGGAAGGTGCCGCGATCGTGACAAGTTCCACATCCGGATCGTTCATCAACTGAACGGCATCTGTGTAACCGTGAATGCCCGGATAACGTTCGCAGACCGATTTGACCCGGTCTTCCAGAACATCACAGCAGGCGGTCAATTCAAACATATCAGCAAAGCGCGCCAGCTCGTACAGGTGCATATGAATGCCAACTCTGCCAAGCCCGATCAAGCCAACTTTAATCTTCGTATTCATAAAATCCTGTTTCCCTTCAATGTATTATGCTTTTGCGGTCTGTTCAGCCCCGGCAGGAGTTCCTGCCAGATCGATCCCGCAAAAATTTTCAAATTTGCGACATTGATCCTGTGTACCGATCAACGCCAGAATATCATCTTTCTGCAAAACAAAATCCGGTGCCGGATTTGTAATGATCTCCTTTTCGCCGCGGACAACACAGACAATGGAAACACCTGTCAGCGTCCGGATACGGGATTCTGCAATCGTCCGTCCGATGACGGAACAACCACATTCACAAGGCAGTTTGACCCAGCTCAACTCAACCAGCCCGGCAAAAGAACGCATACTCTCTGCAAGCGCATTGCCGTTGATCCCCTCGTTCAATGCACGGTAGTGGGAAAAACGGACATTATCCATATAATTCTGAATATCCAATGCCGAAACGTGCAGCCGCAGCAATGCCTGACGGGTCATTTCCAACCCGGCTTCAAATTTCGGCTGCACAATTTCAAATACATTTTTACATTTCCGGAGCATTTCCAATTCTTCTGCATTATTGGAGCGGGCAACGACCGGGAGAGTTTCGTTCAGCTTCTGTGCCTGACGGATCACCGCATAATTATCCGGAAATGCCGCTGATGCCGCCAGCAGCAATCTTGCACGGGATACTCCCGCAGACTCCAGAATAACTGGCTGGTGAGGTTCACCGAAAAGACAGACAATATCCTTGTGAACGGCTTTCATATATTCGCTGTAAACCGGCTCAATCAGAATGTACGGCAGGTTCAGCCCCTTCATCAGTTTCGCAATAGAACGACCGATATTTTCTCCACCGGCAATAATTACATGACCTTCCAGTTCCGGCGGCGGAACTGAAATATTGTTGTGAAAACTGTTCTTCCAAACCGTCTTTTTCAACACGGCATAGACGGGTGTCGTCAGACAATCCATCAGTGGTCCGATGATCATAGAGCAGACCACCGAACAAAGGATCAGCGAATACACTTCATTGGTAAAGAATCCGCCGTCTTTTCCCAGCTGGATCACAACAAAGGCGATTTCAGATGTGGCAAACATTCCGAAAAACATCGCCACGGGAATCACATTCCGGTAGCCGGAACACCAGGTGATGATCGCCAGAAATGCTGTTCTTGAAAAACTGGTCGCCAGCATCACAATGAGTACGATCACGATATTTTTGATCAGGAAGGGACAATCCAGCATCATGCCGATCGAGACAAAAAAGATCATGGCAAAAAAGTCCCGCACTGGCATCAGTTCGCCGATTGCTTTTTTGCCGTATTCAGATTCACTCAATGCAATACCGGCAAGAAATGCCCCGAATGAGAATGAGACCTGCATGGCATCTGCGATCGCCCCAGCTCCGAGCGCAAGCGCAGTCACCGCCAGCAGGAACAGTTCCTTTGCGTTCGTCATTGCCGCCCAGCGCAGAATATAAGGAAGATACTTTGCCCCGACAGTCATCATCAACGCCATAAAAACAGCACCGAAAATCAACGGTTTCACCGCAGAAAGCCATCCACCGGAAAGATCCCCCAACTTACTCAGGATCATAAACATGGGAATCACGGTCAAATCCTGAACAATCGACATCCCGATCATAACCTTACTGGAAAGTGTCCCCATCTGCCCCCGGCTGGCAAGAGTCTTCAGAACGACCGCAGTGGAAGTCGAAACAAAAGCCGTTGCAAAAATGAACATGGAAATCCCGCTCTGAAACCAACCCTCCGTATAACGGCTCAATCCCCAGGCGATCCCGGCACCGGCAAGGAATGTAAACGCCACCTGTGAAAGAGAACCGAAAACGGCAACATTCCGGATCGGAGCAATATCTTTTTTCTTGAATTCCAGCCCCATGGAAAAAAGCAAAAGAGCTACCCCGATATTTGCAAGGGAATCCAATGCCGCATTGCCGGAGCTGCCCAGTAACGCCTTATATGCCAAGCCGACAAAGACACCGGCAAGGATGTATCCCAGCAGCAGCGGCTGGTTCAGTTTTTTTGCGATCATACCGCCAATCAAACCGGCGATCACAACAATGATCAAAACAAGAACCAGCAATTCTGCCGGTGATACCGTATTCAAATATTCCGTTAGAAATGCCATAAACCGCTCAAGCATTTTCTCGTAACTCCATCGTTCACTTCAGATCTGAATCATTGACAGGACAGAACAGGATCCGGTTCTGAACCTCGCGCGCTCCGGCGTGATCAAAAATGCCGTTTCCGGAGGGATGACTTACAATTTTCAACCCATTCTTACCCGCCAGTGCAAGCGAACCGGAAGGTCCCGCATTGATACAAAGGACATCTTTTGCGCCAAAGCCGAACATGATCTCCGGAATATCAGAGAGCGAAACGCCGGGGGATTTTTCCGGATGATAACCATCCACCACCATCAGGATCATCTGCTGTTTTTCCTGATCCAGACCGATCACAGTGTATGCCCCCGCACCGGCAATGGGACGGGAGAAAACGCTTTTACCATTTTCAGCCAGAAGCATCCCCTGGATCACATTCTCGTACATCGGATCCGCAAAATAAAGCGGTGCCGACTTCTTGATCATCGGAAAAAAGTTCCGGGAGGAAAGCAGAGCTGTTCCCTTAAGACGGTTCTTCGCCTGCGCCGGTTCACTGATCTTTCCATCCGCAGACTTCAGGGCAGTCAAAGGTTTTCCGGCTGAATCGGTATCCGTACCGGCTGCTGCGCAGTAAATATTTTTATTCTTGTTGCTCCCGATGGTTACAGGTTGTTTCTTTTCCGGAAAAGACTCAACTGCAAAAGAAAGTTTGCCGCCCGTTTTTTTCCAGTCCGCCACGACAAGATTTACGGAAAGCGGTTTTTCTTCCTTGAAATCAGCGAGTTGATACTGGTACGCTGTCAGACCGGGAGCAAGTTCCCGCACGGTCATTGTCTGTACTTTATCTTTCCATTCTGCCGGAAAAGTTTCCGGGTATGAGGACTGAAACAAACTGCATCCCGCCATAGCGAGCATTGCAGCAGAGAATACTGCAGAAAAAACAACTTTATGCAACATCGAAAAGCTCCTGTCTTGATCTTCACATTTTACTATTTCTTGAAATATAGCGCGCGTGAGTTTTTTTTCAAGACTGCTTTTCAGAAAAAGCCGGAAAAAACTTACAATTCGATCAGCTCATAATCCCGGCTGCCAAGCCCGATCTTTTCCGCATAATCCAGTTGTTCCGCACCCTTGAATTTTTTACCGGCTTTGGCAACAGCATCGTAACAGGCGGCATCGACAGCAACCGGATCCAAAGATGCGAAAATCCCCACATCTTTTACCGCCGCACGCATAGGACGCGGCTCACAATCACAGCCATTGGTTACATTGACTGCGAAATTGATATAGATATGTTTCTTGCCGTGAGCAGCTGCATAGGCGTATTCCACCAGTTTTTCCCGGAACTGATTTTTGCGGAACAACGCATTGCAGATCCCCTGCCAGGTCCAGATCGATACCGCTTTTGCCGGACAAATTGAGAAACAGGCTCCGCATCCGATACATTTTCCGTGATCAATAAACGATTTTTCTTTTTTGTCTTTACCGATATGGATCGCATCCATCTGGCAGCGGGAAATACACAAACCGCAGCGTTTACACTTCCGGGAACGGATCTGCGGCTGTACATTCATGTGCATGGCAAGTTTTCCACCTTTTGCTGCAAACCCCATAGAAAGCTGTTTGATCGCACCACCGAAACCGGCAAGTCCATGACCCTTGAAGTGAGCAAGCACCAGGACCTGCTCCAATTCCGCCAATCCACGGGCGACCGAACAGGTCTTAAAATGTTTCAGACCCACCGGTATATTCAGTGCATCCTCCCCCTTCTCTCCATCAGCGATCACAGTCGGAACTCGTGTAAAACCATGTTGTTCTGCCAATTTCAAGTGTTTCTCCCGGACAAATCGTTCTCCGCCGTAAAGCACGCTTGTTTCCATAAATTGAGTCCGGATACCTTTTTCTTCCAGAAAGTCGATCACGCCGTTGTAGGTTTCCGGCTTGAGATAGGTTTTATTACCTTTCTCGCCAAAGTGAACTTTTAATGGCACAATATCTTGTAATTCAATATTTTCTGTTTCGATTATCTTTTCAAGAAGCCGCCGTGCCGCACCGCTGTGGCAATGAGCGCATTTCAAGCCTTCGGCAGAGATATAATAAACTTTGGATGCCATGATTTTTTTCTCCACATTCGTTTTTTATTTCCGGTTCATTTATTATACAATAACACACATTTTAAAAAACTGCAAATCGGGATTGGAATGTTTTTGATTTTGGTGTATATTATAACTTCAGCAGGAGATTACTATTATGGATAATAATACACGGTTGGCGCAGGTTCGGGCGCTTTATCCGGAACAGATCAATGATTATTGCCGCAAACTGATTGCGGAACATCCCGCACTGGCACCAATGTATTGTGCCGATCCACGGGAACTGGACAGCGCCGGTTTGGAAACAGACGGACTGGGCGAAACAGCACTTTCCCCGTTCCCGCACTTGATCCGGACCTATCACGACCGGGCGTTGCTGCTGACAACCGGAGCCTGTTTCTCGCGGTGCCGGTTCTGTTTCCGGAAAAGGCTGTGGAGAACGGACAGCCCCGTTATGCAGGAAGTGGATGAAGCAGAATTTACTGATATCCTGCAATGGCTGAAGGCACATCCCGAAGTAGACGATATTCTTCTCAGCGGCGGCGATGTGATGACATTGTCCGATAACAAGATCTTTCATCTGATCGATCAACTGCTGGCGACCGGAACAATCCGGACCTGCCGTATCTGCTCCAGGGCACCTGCCGCTGCTCCGGAAAGGATCACGGAACATTTTGCTGCAGAACTGGGCAAACGGGATGGCATCTGGTTTATCTGCCATTTCAATCATCCGGACGAATTGACCGCGGAAGCAGAAAATGCCTGTCGCCGTCTGATCCGGAACGGAGTCCCAATGTTGAATCAGGCGGTCTTGCTTGCCGGCGTGAACGATTCCGCTGAAATATTGCATAAACTCTTCAAAAATCTTGCACATTTGCGGATAAAACCTCATTATCTTTTTCATATCGACCCGGTGGAAGGGGTTTCCCATTTTGCGACCGGGGTACAAAAAGGATTGGAGATCATGGAGTCTTTCCGGTACACTCTTTCCTCCCTCGCACGCCCTGATTTTGCAATCGACCTGCCCTGCGGCGGCGGCAAAGTTGTGCTGACTCCAGATGATAAAGACATGAACGGAAACTACTGGAGCGCTGTCAAACAGTGTTATATGAAACACCCGTTAACAGACATTTCATCAAAATAAGGAGTAAAGATATGAAGCAACTGATCATTCTCGGAAGCGGTTCCGCCGGACTGACTGCAGCCATCTATGCCGGGCGCGCCGGACTGGATCCGCTGGTCATTGCCGGTGATACGCCCGGCGGTCTGCTGACAAAAACCGGCGATGTGGAGAATTTTCCCGGTTTTCCCGACGGGATCAACGGATTTGAATTGATGATGCGTATGCGGAAACAGGCGGAACGTTTCGGTGCTGCATTTCTCAATACCAGCGCAGAAAAAGTGATCGTGAATCCTGACGGGACAAAAACGATCCGTCTGATCAACGGAGAAGAACTGCAATGCAGTGCCCTGATCATCGCCACGGGCTCCGAACCGCGCTGGCTTGGGATCGAAGCAGAAAAGAAGTTTATCGGACGCGGCGTTTCCGCTTGCGCCACCTGCGATGGTGCCTTCTACCGCAATATGCCGGTCGCCGTTGTGGGCGGCGGCGATACTGCAATGGAAGAAGCTCTTTCCCTGACAAAATTTGCCTCGGAAGTTCATGTAATTCATCGTCGGGACACCTTACGGGCAACAAAGATCATGGCGGAACGGGCGCTTGCCAATCCCAAGATCATTTTTCACTGGAACAAAGAAGTTGTGGATATGACCGGTGGTGACTTTTTGACCGGGCTGACCCTGAAAGATACGGTAACCGGAGAACGTTCCACCTTGCAATGCGATGGCTGCTTTGTGGCGCTAGGGCATATCCCCGGAACTGCGATCTTCCGGGATCTGCTCAGCCTTTCCGACGGGGGTTGCGTCAATCTGCAATGCAACACCTCACTTACCGGGATCGACGGTGTTTTCGCTGCCGGAGATTGTGCCGATTGCTTCTATCGTCAGGCGATCATGGCTGCCGGTATGGGATGCAGAGCAGCCATGGATGCGGCACGCTGGCTGGAAAAACAGGAAGAACAGAATTCCTGACCGTTTTTTTATTTTCGTTCTTGACTTTTTCCGGTTGCTGTATTATTTTTAACTGGGTAAAGTATTGAAACCTATAAAAAGAAAGCAGACAATAAATGCATAAGATCTATTATTTTTCCGGCACGGGAAACACTCTTTCAGCTGCAAAACAGGTCGCAGCAAAACTGGGAAATGATGTGGAACTGTTGCCGATCGCTTCTCTGCCCCGCGGTTGCGAAGTCGATTTCGGTAATGTTGAAACGGTGGGGATCTTTCATCCTGTCTATTGCTTCGGTGTGCCTGCTCTTGTTCAGAATTTTCTGGAACGGCTGAAAGTACTGCCCAAAGGCGCTCCGCAACCTTACATATATTCGCTCTGCACCTCCAGCGGACTGCTGGGATCCGCTCATCTGATCATGGAGCAGACTCTCCGGAAACAAGGTTACAAGCTGAATGCATATTATCATATCCCTATGGTTTCCAACTATATTCCAAGAGCAAAAGCGCCGAACCCCAGACGCCTCGAAAAGATCCTGCTGCGGGCGGAAAAGAAGATCGACGCAGCAGCAGAAAAAATTTTGGAAAAGAAGTCACGGAAACCGATCCATGTATTTCCGCTGGATATGTTCGGCGAGATCGCCGGAAAACGGGCTGTCTCCTTTATGAGCGATTATGACAAATATTTCTGGCTGAACGAAAATTGTGACGGCTGTGAACTTTGCGAAAAAATATGCCCCGCCTCCAATATCATTATTATGAACAATATGCCTACGTGGCGCGGTCATTGTGAACAGTGTATGGCGTGCCTGCAGTGGTGTCCGAAAGAGGCGATCCAATTCCGGCAAATCACGGAAAAGCGGGCAAGATACCACCATCCTGCGATCCAAGCAGAAGAACTGTTCCGCAACCCGAAGAAAAAATAAAATTGATGACACACGCACCTTCACAGGTTCCGAAGACATATTCCCCGCGGGAAGATCTGCTCAACGTGATTTCACACGCTGCCGGGGCTGTTTTGTCTCTGGCAGGAACAATACTGCTTCTTTTTCGTGCAGAAAGCCTGAGCGGGATCATTTCTTCCCTGATCTATGGATTTTCTCTCTGTGTCCTTTTTGCCGGTTCAGCATTGTATCATCAGGCAAAAGATCCGGCAAAACGGGCATCTCTCCGCCTTCTGGATCATTCTGCGATTTATTTTCTCATTGCGGGGACCTATACTCCGCTGATGTTACGCTCCGGGTTCACGGCAAGCGAGGTTGTGGTGCTGATTGTCGTTTGGGCACTTGCGGTAACGGGGGTAACTCTGGAATTATTACGGATCAAGCCCTTCAAGGGTTTTACAATTCTGCTTTATATTCTGATGGGCTGGGCGTGTATGGCGGTTCTGCCGCGTATGCTTGAAAATCTGCCGGAAAGTGGTTTTTTTCTGTTGCTTGCCGGCGGGATCGCCTATACGATCGGCGTTCCTTTTTATATTATGCGTCAGGAGTTCTGCCATGCGTTGTGGCACTTTTTTGTGCTTGGCGGTGCGATTTTGCAGTTTTGCTGTATCTATTTGACCGTACAATGACAAAAATCTTTTACAGAAAACCGCTTTCTGTGCTTGTAAAATAACAAAACGGGTGTAAATTAGTAAAGCTTTTTCATAAGGAGAGATGGCTGAGTGGTCGAAGGCGGCGGTCTCGAAAACCGTTAACGGGCTTGCCCGTTCAGGGGTTCAAATCCCCTTCTCTCCGCCAGATTTTTTCAATTTTTAATGTTTCCCCTTTTTTGATCTGTTTTATTTCTTTGCATTCTTTTCTTTTTTTACAGAATCCGCCGCATAAATGAACGCGATACCGGCGGCTGCAACCAGAAGCGAGCAGCTCCAGTTAAAGCAAATACGGTATCCGAAAAACGTGCGGCAAAAATCGCAAATTGCATAAAAACAACAGATACAGCCGAAGCTCATCACCCATTTACCTGACATAATACAACCTCTTACTGAACAGGATAATGTTTTTTCCAGAAATCCCGGATCAACTTACGGGAAGCCCGTTTCTGTGCGGCGTTATCCGGTCGGAAGATCCGGGTATAGGAGAAAAACACAGAACCGCGAATCCCCAGCGATTGATTGAACAGGACCTGATCGGTCAGTTCATCCGGCGCTTTCCAATCAGCAGCCGTTCCACACTGATACACACCGTGACCGATGTAAAGTGCGACCCGGGGATTGTTCCGCCGAACCGTCTGGACCCACCATTCCGCCAGAACACCATAAGGTGCATCTTTGTGATCAAAAGACCAGTAAAGCTGCGGGACGATATAATCGATCCACCCTTCCCGGACCCACTTTATACAGTCAGCGTACTGTCTGAAATAGGATTGACCTCCGGCAGTGGCAGACCCTTCCTTGCGAAAATCCGGATCATGCCGGTTTGTGCGTTTAACCGGTCTATTATTTGCCCAGATACCGAAAGGACTGATCCCGAACCGGATCTTCCGGTCATAACGGAGATTCTGCTGCTTGATCACCTCATGGACTTCCCGGATCAATGTGTTCACATTTCTTCTGCGCCAATCTTCCAGTGATTCGCCTTGTTGCGCAAAGCGTTTATAGGTGGTGGCGTCCGCATTGCCCATAGGGGTATAGGGGTAAAAATAGTCGTCAAAATGAATGGCATCCACATCATACTGATTGATGATCTCCTGCACGGTGACACAGAGATATTTCCGGACCGCAGGTAAACCGGGATCCAGGATCAGATCAAAAGTCTTACCATTCGGAACTGCCAGCACACAGGAGGGATTTCTTGTTGCAAAATTGTTGCTCGCCAAGGTTTTCAAGTAATCCTGCTTGCGCATTTGCACTTTGTTTGCCACACGGTACGGATTCAGCCAGGCATGAAACTCCAACCCCGCCCGATGGGTTTCCCGGATCATATATGCCAGCGGATCAAACCCCGGTTCATCACTGAAACGCTTACCTTCTGTTCCGGTCATCCAGCGGGAGATGGGATTCAGCGCAGAAAGATAAAAAGCATCATTCATCGGGCGGACCTGAAAAATAAGAGCCGTGAATCCGGCATCTCTGATATTTTTCAACAGTACCGAAAATTCGTTGCGGAAACCGGCTGCTGTTTTATTCTTGCCGAAATCAATGCTCTGCACCGTGGCAACCCAGATTCCCCGGAATTCACCGGACTGAGGACGATACGTCGCCGGAAGGGCAGCAGCTCTGCCGGATGAAAGGGATACTTTTCTTGTTGTTTGTGCGCTGAGTACTGCTGAACAAAGGAACAGCAGTGTAAGCAGGAAACAGATCTTCCGCATCAGATATCCCTCAGGACCTTCGGTTCCACAAAAACTGCCGGTCTCAAATACAGAAGATCCGTCAGCGGGCGGTCAAATTTTTCAGGATTCCATGTGATCAGATGCAACGCAGAGACCTGTTCCACCTTCCGGATCGAACCGGCAAATGCTTCGCCCAACAGATTTTGTGCAGCAATATGATCATTGGCGGCTGCAACGATCTGTGTATATTCTGCAATCTGCTGCAAATCTTCAGCCGAACGGATCACTGCCTGAAAACCATCTTCACAATACCCCTGCTCTGTCTTGGCAAGACCGAATGCCAGCAGTTCTTTTTTTCTGCCGTCAAACAGGACCAGGACTTTTTCTGCATCACAACCGGCAGAGGCGGCAATCGCCGCAGAAGTGGAAACGCAACGGGCGCGCACATCCGTTTTTCCATAAATCAGCCCCAGGACGAAAGATGATGCAATCCTCAAACCGGTGAAAGAGCCGGGACCACCCCCGACACTCCATTCTGTAATATCCGAAAAATTCATCTGATATTTTTCGAGGATCTCCGCCATCCGCTGGGGCAGATTGGCTGTTGTTCTGCCGCTCAACGGCACATATTCATCAAAAATCACCTGATCTGCCGCATCCACTACGGTAAACGCCATTCCGGAACCGGAATCTTCCAATCCCGCACGATATTTTGCTTTATTCATTGATATAACTCTTTGTTTCTTAATTTATTGTCAAATATTCCGCAGATCCAGTTTGGCTTCCAGCACATGAAAACACCAGAGCGTATATCCCAGAGAAGCGGAACAATCCCACGAGATCTCCTCTCCATTCTGCAACAGAGAAAGAATCGTGATCCTGCTGCCGGAACGGGTGTATTTTCCCATAATCACCTCTCCGGATTCACGAAGGCGCGCGATCACAATACTTTGATCTTCCGGAAAATCCACCGTACTGATCAGCAAATCGGTTCCAGGCAGAAAAACACCGGGAAATTCATTGTCGAGCCGGACAGCGAAAAAGGAGTCCATCGTACAGCCGGACCAATCCAGCTTTTCCGTGCTGTGCTGTTTCAGAAAACTGCGTACCGATCCGGCGGACGGGTCAAATTGTGTCAGGGCAGAATACGGGATCACCGGGAGACCTTCTGCTTTTGCGGTGTCCGGCGTTTCGATCCCCGGCGGATAGCCCGCAAACAGACCATTCCCGTTCATAGTCTGATAAACACCGGCATCCTCGTGCAGGATCAAAGGTCCCGATGCAGAGCCGGTTTGACAACTGTATTTGACATTGCCGTTTCCTTGCTCGCCCGGCAGAAAGGGTGCAAGGACAGGGCGGATCTTCGTCTGCCACAATTTTCCGCTCATACTTACCGTTTTCCCTTTAAGCCAGAAAAAAACGGTACTGTGAGCAATCCCCATAGCTTTTGCCACTTGAGAGGTGTTGCCATAGTAATCCACGGCGCGTCTCACTGCCAATAATATTTGAGGCGTTATTTTCATTTTACGATTCCTTCTGCGGTTTGCAGCTTCTGTATTTTATGTTTACAATATATCACGAAGGTGTAAAAAAACAAGAGATATTTGCAAAGTTTTACAAATAAATTTAACTTTTTACACAAATTGAAACAGATAACAATCGCAAGAAATAAAAAATCGAAAAAATAAAAAAAACGCCTTGACTTTATCTTGCACCGTGATATGTTAGCATTATCTCAAAAACAACAACAATTCAACAGAATAAATCCAAGGAAAGACAAAATGAGCAGTCTCAACATTTATCCGGACAAGGCGGCGTGTGGTGCGGCAGCGGGAAAACTCGGTGCGGATAAGATCCGTGCAGCAATCGCAAAAAACGGTGTTGCAAATATCATCATCGCCACCGGTGCAAGCCAGTTTGAAATGCTCCAGACCCTTGTCGCTGAACCGGGGATCGACTGGACAAAAGTCACGATGTTCCATCTGGATGAATATGTGGGGCTGGATGAGACCCATCCTGCCAGTTTCCGGAAATATATCAAAGAACGTTTTGTTGCCAACCTCCCTGCCCCGCTGAAAGCTGCATATTTTGTCAACGGCAGCGCAGCCGACCCCAAACAGGCTTGTACCGAACTGGGTGAGATCATTGCGAAACATCCGATTGACGTGGCATTTATCGGTATCGGCGAAAACGGTCATATTGCATTCAACGATCCCCCCGCAGATTTTGATACGGAAGAAGCATACCTTGTGGTGGATCTGGACGAAGTCTGCCGGAAACAGCAGCTGGGAGAAGGCTGGTTCCCCACCTTCGATGATGTGCCGAAACAGGCGATCTCCATGAGTGTACGCCAGATCATGAAAAGCGCCTGCATTATCAATACGGTCCCGGACGCCCGCAAAGCCTATGCAGTGCGTATCACCATTGAGGGTGAACTCTGCCCCGCTCACCCGGCATCCGTGATTCGACTGCACCCCGATTGTCACACCTTCTGCGATAAAGATTCCGCTGCAGACCTCTCTCCCCTTGCAAAGGATCTCTGCAGCAAATGAAGTGTTTTGACCTTCAGGTAAACGGTGCCTTCGGGTTGGATTTTTCCGATCCAGCAATGACAGAAGACTCTTTTCTCCGGACTGCCGAAAAAATCCTCGCATCCGGAGTAACCCGTTTTCTTCCTACCGTCATCACCTCTCCCGTTGATCTTTACCGCAGGAATCTGCCCTTGATCCTGCGGGCAGTGGAACGGGCGGGGCTGACTTATGAAATTCCCGGTTTCCATCTGGAAGGACCGTTCATCTCGCCGGAACCGGGTGCTGTCGGCGCACATGATCCGGCATCCACTCTGCCCCCGACGCCGGAAAATCTGGCAGAACTGCAAAACATTGCAGAAGGAAAGGTCCTGCTTTTGACCGTGGCTGCGGAGCGTGACGGAGCCTTGGAAACGATCGCAGCAGCAAAGGCGGCAGGGATCACAGTTTCTTTAGGTCATCAACTGGCAGAACGATCTGATCTCCAACAGGCTGCGGATGCGGGTGCAACACTGCTGACGCATCTTGGCAACGGGATTCCGAACCTGATCCACCGTCATAAAAACCCCATCTGGTCCGGGTTGGCAAACGATCAGTTGACCGCTATGATCATTACGGATGGACACCACCTGCCCGCCGACGTGATCAAGTGTATGATCCGCTGCAAAACGCCGGAGCGGATCGTTGTTACAAGTGACGCCTCCAGTGCCGCCGGTCTGCCGCCGGGCAACTACTCTGTACTGGGGAACGATGCTGTTCTTTACGATAATGGTCTGCTGTGGAATCCGGAGAAACAGTGTCTGGTCGGCAGCGGCTCCCTCATGCCCCAGTGTATCGACTATCTGAAAAGTCTGGATCTGCTGACGGAAAGCGAACTGGAACAGGTTGTCTGGAAGAATCCTCACAAGGTATTGGGACTTCCGGTTTGATTTCAATCAGGGAATGTGGTCAATGTGTCCTCAATAAGCCAGACGAACCCGATTCCCGGCAGAACGAAACAATCAATCAGCACCGTACTGACCACACTGGCAGCAACATCTGCACAGAATGTCAATGGCAGAAGACTGAGAGAAAGCCAACCGCCGATCGACCGTTCACTCCACACCGGCAACTCGTTGTTCTTCTCAAGATCCCTGCGATGGAATGTCACAGGGATCTTTTTCATCATTGTATCCTGCAAAACGGAGAGCTGCAGGGGATTGCGTACCGGTTTTATTTCATCATAAAGAGGAATGTTTTTCTGTCGTTCACGCAATGCGTTTGCAGCAGAATCGGAAAGTTTGAGGTATCGGTACGAGCGCTGTTCCCCGATACGCTGTTTTGCGAAACGGAACGGCACAATCTCCGGCACATAGAATGTATAGAGAGGCGCCGGAGTCTGTTCATAGGTCACACAGGGCAGTTCAAGGTAAGCCGCCGCTCCTGCATCCGTCTGCCAGAGAAACTGATCTTTTTCCGCCACATCCGTGGTAATATCCGGTTGAATGTAACGGACTCCGTTCTCCAGCAATGCTTCCGAAAACCGGGTCATCACACAGCCGGAGCAAAGGAGACATATCATTGATATACAAAAGAGAAGAGAGAGATGTTTCATGTTTTTCTTGACTCCTGTTACAAATTATGTCCAATATAATACATCATTTTATAGAGGTAATTTCAAAATAAAAAATTAAAATTACTTGAAAAAAGTCAGCTGAAAGTTCATTTTACGCCAGACGAAAGGAGTAACATGAACAATCAACTGAATCATTACATTAGCATCGAACCGG
>SUVR01000023.1 GCA_015061915.1 Lentisphaerota bacterium
AAGCAAGCAAGCAAGCAAGCAAGCAAGCAAGCAAGCAAGCAAGCAAGCAAGCAAGCAAGCAAGCAAGCAAGCAAGCCTTTATTTTAAATAAAGGCTTGCTTTACTCCGGCACTGTTTTTCCCGGAGCTTCCCTTATTTTCAAAATGAAAGATTCAGCTGTGTTCCCGTTTCCGGGTACACGGCTTTTTTGTTGTCTGAATTTCAACAGAAAATTTTAACACCAAACAAGTAGGAGAATCAAAATGCAGTCAAGTCCAGTTAACGAAAAAGAAGCCCAAGCGGAATTCGTTCCCGAAAAAATTACTTTTTTTACCCCATGGAAAAAATACAGAATATGGAAGGGAAGGTCATGCAGAAAAGAGTTTTGGTATTTTTTCTTAGCAATACTTTTTATGTACATTATTGTTTCTTGTGCATTAAATAATACGACAATTTTTGACACTATAAGCATACTACTAACTCTTCTTCTGAGTATTTATCCTGCATGTTCATTATGTATTCGTCGACTGCATGATATCGGATTAAGTGGATTTTGGTTCGGTCTTTATTGGATGGTGGTGCTGATTATTCAGGTTACTTTCATTTCATCAGACTTCCGTATATTTATTGGTGGTGTTGTCTTTTATTTTTTGCTGTTATGTGGGATATTAGGTTGTGTTAATTCTCAGGGGGGCATCAATAAATATGGAAATAATCCAAAAGGAGAAGGAGAAAACAAGCAAAATTTAATCCAAAAGCTTCAGATGCGATCTGTTTTGTTAAAATACGCAGTCATTGTTGCATTTTTTCTACTCAGTCTTCTTCCTTTAACTGTAGTATCTGGAATCTTCTGGCTATCAAAAGAGATGAAAATTTCGCTTTCAGAACAGCAGCGATTGGAGTTAATGAAGTACAGTTCGCCAGAGCTATTATTTATGCAGGCATTTTCACAGGATAATCCAGAGAATGCGGTAAAGTTGTTTCGTTATGCAGCAGAAGGGGGATATATTCCTGCTCAAATCCATTTGGGATTGTGTTATGCGGAAGGACGAGGTGTAGCGCAAGATTTAACCGAAGCCGTGAAGTGGTATCGCCAAGCAGCCAACCAAGGAAATGCATTTGCGCAATCTTGCTTGGGAAAAGCTTACTTTGAAGGACGAGGTGTAGCGCAAGATTATAGCGAAGCCGTGAAGTGGTTTCGTAAGGCTGGCGAGCAGGGGTTTGCAGAAGCACAATATCTCTTGGGGTGCGCTTATTTTGAAGGACGAGGTGTAGCGCGAGATTATAGCGAAGCCTTGAAGTGGTACGTTAAGGCTGGCGAGCAGGGGGTTGCGGAAGCACAATGCATTATTTTTTTAATGGGGGTGGTTGAAAAGGGCATAGCGCAAGATTTAACCGAAGCCGTGATGTGGTATCGCCAAGCAGCCAACCAAGGACATGCATTTGCGCAAAGCACTTTGGGGTTATGTTATGAGACTGGATGGTGCGGTGCGCAAGATTTAACCGAAGCTGTGAAGTGGTATCGCCAAGCAGCCGACCAAGGAAATGCATTTGCTCAATACTCTTTGGGTAGAGTTTACGAGAGTGGAAAAGGCGTAACGCAAGATTTAAATGAAGCCGTGAAGTGGTATCGCCAAGCAGCCAACCAAGGAAGTGCAGTTGCTCAATACTCTTTGGGTAGAGTTTACGAGAGAGAAAAAGGCGTAGCTAAAGATGAATATTACGATGGTTTTGTGAAGTGGTATCGCAAGGCTGCTGATCAAGGACATGAGGCTGCTGCAAAAGCGTTAAAAGAATTGGAAGGGAAATAAACGGATCAGGGGGGAGGGGAAATGGTGTCGGGGCGATTTTGTTCCGGCACCTTTTTTATTGGCAAGGGGTGATCAGATTAGGTTCAGGGCGTCGATATCGGCGTAGAACTCCACATTTTTGTGTTCCCGGCGCCAGGTCATGATTTCGGCACGCAGCCGTTTGCGGAAAGCGCCCAGTTTTTCGCCGTTGACCACAGAAACAAACCGGTATTTCCCCTTGACCCGTTCCAGCGGAGCAGGGCAGGGATCGGTGATGTTGACCGCTTTTTCATCAAAGTCGGCACGGACTTTTTCGATAAAATCGTTGGCGGCGGACATGACTTCTGCGGCGTCCATACCATCGAAATGCAGCACGGCAAGGTGGGAGAAGGGGGGATAATTGAACTCCTGCCGAACCACGATCTCCTCGTCATAAAATCCCTGATAATCGTGTTCTGCCGCATACTGGATCGCCGGGTTGTACGGCAGATTGGTCTGGATGATGACCTCGCCGGGGATGAAGCCGCGTCCCGCCCGTCCCGCCACCTGGGCAAGGAGCTGAAAACTGCGTTCCGCCGCCCGGAAGTCGGACATGGCAAGCCCGATATCCGGGTTCACGATCCCCACCAGCGTCACATTGGGGAAGTCCAGCCCTTTGGCGATCATCTGGGTCCCGATAAGAATATCCAGATCCCCCCGCCGGAACTGGCCGAGGACCTTTTCATAAAGGCTGGGTCGTGTCATGGTATCGGAGTCCATCCGTGCGATCCGCGCGCCCTGGAACAGGGTTTCGCAGAGACTTTCGATCCGTTCCGTGCCTGCGCCGGAGTAACGGATCTCCCGGGAGCCGCACTGGGGACATTCATCCGGCGCCAGAACCGTGGAGGCGCAGAGGTGACAGGAGAGGGTCTCCGTGTGCCGGTGATAGGTGTATGCCACGGAGCAATCCGGACACATGGCAATGTATCCGCACGCCTCGCACATCATCTGCCGGGCGTAACCCCGCTTATTGAGAAAGAGGATGGTCTGTTCCCCGTTCCGGATCCGTTCCCGCACGGCATCAATGAGGATCTTGGAAAAATACGGCACTTTCCCTTCCTCGTAGGTTTCCAGTTTCATATCGATGATCCGGACCGAGGGCAGTACGATGGAGGGATCGCTCCGTTTCAACATCTGCACCAGTTCATATTTTCCCGTTTCTGCGTTGTGATAGGATTCCATGCTGGGCGTGGCGGACCCGAGGATAACCAGCGCACCTTCCAGTTTTCCCCGCACAACGGCAACGTCTCTGGCATTGTACCGGGGGGCGTCCGACTGCTTGTAACTGCTCTCGTGTTCCTCATCCACCACGATCAGTTTCAGGTTGGCGAAGGGGGCAAACAGAGCGGAGCGGGCGCCGACAGCGATTTTGACTTTTCCCTGACGTACTTTCATCCATTCATCGAACCGTTCCCCGTCCGTCAGCCCGCTGTGCAGAACGCTGACCATGTCCCCGAACCGGGAACGGAAGCGGTTGACCGTCTGGGGAGTGAGGGAGATTTCCGGCACCAGCACAATGGCATCGCCGCCTTTTTCCAGAATATGTCCGATCGCTTGCAGATAGACTTCCGTTTTTCCACTGCAGGTGATACCGTGAAGAAGCAGAACGTGTTTGTCTTCAGGATGATCCGTCATCTGAAAGATCTTGTCCAGCGCCTTTTTCTGATCGGGCGTCGGGGGCAGCGGTTCGGTTCGTTGGACCTTCATCCCTTTGAATGGATCCCGGTCCACCTGTTCCGCCTCTTTCTTGACCAGACCGGCTTTGACCAGTGCATCCAGCACCGACTTTCCGAGTCCGGTCGCACGGGAGAGTTGATCTGCCGTCGATCCGGGGCGCAGGGAGAGCTGTTTGAGCATGGCAGCCCGTTTTTCCTGCTGTTTTTTCGCTTCCGCAATATATTTTGCGGCAGCTGCGGCATCGGCGAGATAAAAACGCAGTTCCTTCTTCGGCTTGATCCTGCCGCTGCGGACAGCGCCGGGCATCAGGTTCTGCAAGGCACGTTCCCGTGTACAGCAATAATATTCCGCCATCCAATCCGCCAGTTTGAGCAGGGCATCCGGCAGGGAAGGGCGCTCATCCTTGATGGCACTGATCGCCTTGAGCTGATCCAGCGGGTATGCCGAATGATGAGAGATCGCCACCACGCAGCCCTCCCGTTCCCCGCCTTTGCCGAAAGGGACGGAAACAAGAGTGCCGATCGTGACCCGGTCCTGCAGTTCGGACGGGATCAGGTAGTCGAAATGCCGGTCCAGGGCAAGATCAAGCAGGATTCTGGCAACAAGTGGCGTGTTCATCTTCTCTCAAATTCAAAAAATCTCATTACTTTGATTTGTTAATTTTAAATTGTGTGGTATAATATACTCTGTGAAACAGCATATTCAAACTATGAGAAGGTAAAAAATATGAATGATCGTTGTGAAATCCTCTGCCACGAAGTGCTGCAGGGGCCGTACCGGCGGATCGTGTTCCATGCTCCGGAGATTGCCAAAACGGCGAAACCGGGACAGTTTGTGCATATCCGCATTCTTCCGCTCCGGGACCGTATTCTGCGCCGTCCCTTCAGTATTTGCAGCGCCGATCCCGAAAAGGGCAGCCTGACTGTGGTGTACAAGATCGTGGGCGAGGGCACGGACGTGCTTTCCACTATGAAACCGGGCGACGTCTGCGAGATCCTCGGCCCCCAGGGCAACAGCTACTCCATGCCCAAAGATGATGAAAAGATCTATCCCATTCTGGTTGCCGGCGGTTACGGTTCTGCATCCACGTATTTTCTGGCGGAACGGCTGAAACAGAAAGGCGCGTTCCTCACCGGCGCACGGAGCGGCGCTGACCTGCTCCTGATCGAAGAATACCGGAAACTCGGTTTCGATGTGCGGATCTCCACCAATGACGGCTCCGTGGGACATCAGGGCTTTGTGACCGATCTTCTGGCACATACCCTGCGGGAAGCGGGCGACCGGAAACCGGTGATCTATGCCTGCGGTCCGGAACCCATGCTCATCGCCCTGGGCAAACTGGCGCTGACGCTCGGAGTGGAATGTGAACTGAGTCTGGATCAGCGTATGGGCTGTGGCGTCGGCGCCTGCTTCGCCTGCGTGATCAAGGTGAACGATAAGACAAATGCCGACGGCTGGCGCTATTCCCGCTCCTGCAAGGAAGGCCCTGTCTATAATGCGAAGGAGGTGTACCTTGGCTGATCTGACAACAAAACTCGGTCCGCTGACCCTGAAAAATCCGGTCATGACCGCCAGCGGCACGTTCGGTTACGGCGTGGAATACGATCAGGAATTTTTCCCCATCTCCGAGCTGGGAGCTGTGGTCGTCAAAGGCATCGCGCCTCTGCCGGTGCATGGCAACCCTACACCCCGTATTGCGGAAACGGTTTCCGGAATGATCAATGCCATCGGTCTTCAGGGACCGGGCGTGGATAAGTTCCTGCACGATCCTCACTATATGCCCTATCTGAAAAAGGCGAACGCCACCGTGATCGTCAATATGTGGGGGAAGAAGATCGAAGATTATGCGTATGTTGCCGAACGGCTGGAACAGGAAAAAGACGGGATCGCCGCTTTGGAGATCAATGTGTCCTGTCCCAACATCAAAGAAGGCGGTATCTCCTTCGGAACGAACACGGAAAGCATGAAGAGCGTCATCAGCGCCGTGCGGAAAGCGACCACGATCCCGCTGATCACGAAACTCAGCCCGAATGTGACCCGTGTTGCCGATTTTGCCAAAGCCGCCGAAGATGCCGGCAGCGATATGATCTCATTGATCAATACGATCCCCGCAATGGCGATCGATGTGGAAACAAGACGCCCGAAACTGGCAAATGTGACCGGCGGTCTCTCCGGCCCCTGCGTCAAACCGGTTGCAATCAAGATGGTGTACGAAGCCGCACAGGCCGTCAAGATCCCCGTCATCGGTATGGGGGGGATCATGACCGGTCTGGACGCCGCAGAATTCCTGCTGGCAGGCGCATCCGCCGTGGCTGTCGGTACTGCGATTTTTGCCGATCCCTATGCCCCGGTCCGCGTGATCCGGGAGCTGAACGAATATCTGGATCGACACGGCATCAAGCAGGTGTCCGATCTGGTGGGACAGGTGATCATCTGAAGCGTGATCGCACGGACGGCGCGGCTCCGCGTGTGGAGCAAAGCTCCGCACGCCACCCCACAAAAAAAGCAAGCACAAAACAGTGCTTGCTTTTTTTGTGGGTACAGCCCTGCGTGGCAGGGCTGGGAGCCGCGCCGTCCGACCGGTTGCCGGATCAATCAGTCAGTGTGACTTTGCCGGGTTCGGGGACATCGGTACCGAGGAACCGTGTAGCCTGTTCGCGGAATCCGGAAGCGATATCGCTGGCATAAAGCTGCAGGGATCCGTGGTTGTCTTCGGAGGCGAGCAGGTTGTTATCCGTCAGATATTTTTTCAGATCGTTTGCGGCGGCATCGGCGCTGTCGACGATCCGGACTTTTCCGTTATAATATTCGTTGATCGCCTCTGTCAGCAGAGGATAGTGTGTACAGCCGAGGAGGATGGTGTCCGGTTCCGGGATTTTTTCGAGGTAATGCCGGATCACTTCCTGAGCGATCGGACCGTTCAGGACACCTTCTTCTACGAGCGGAACGAACAGGGGACATGATTTTGTGATGATCTCCAGATTTTCGCCATAGCGTTCCCGCAGTGCTTTTACGTACGCACCGCTGTTGATGGTGGCTCTGGTTCCGAGGACGGCGATGCGTCTTGCTCCGGCGGCGGCATCGGCACCGGGTTCGATCACGCCGGAGATATGAAGTTCCGGGAAGTGTTCCTGAAGTGATGTCAATGCTGTCGCAGAGACGGTATTACAGGCGGCAACGATTGCTTTGACATTTTTACTGATAAGGAATGCGGCATCCTGTTCGGCGAAGGTGTGGATCGTTTCAGGGGACCGGTTGCCGTAGGGAACCCGTGCGGTATCGCCGAGGTAAACGATTTTTTCATGGGGAAGCCGTTTGCGAACAGCGGCAGCAACGGTCAGCCCGCCGAGACCGGAATCAAAGATACCGATGGGCTGATCTGCGGTCATGCCAGCTCCATCAGCACTGCGATTTCATCGCAATGATCTTTTTTCGGACAGCGTTCACAATCGCTCCAGATCTTTTCGGGGAAGAGCGTTTTTTCCACGATCCGGAAACCGAGATTCCGGAAGAAGTTATCCCGATAAGTCAACGCGAAAAGTCTGGCTTTTTTTCCGGCGAGGAGATTCATTTGCCCGGTAACCAGTTTGGAGGCAAGTCTCATATTCTGGAATTTTTCTGCAACGGCGAGGGACCGGACTTCATAAAGTTCATTTCCATAGTCCCTGAGCGCTGCACAACCGGCGACTTCGCCATCGACACAAGCCACATGAAAGGTGTCGATCTGCAACAGAATATCCATCTGGGGGCGCGGCAGCAGAAGACGCTGTTCTGCAAATACCGCCAGAATCTGATAAATTGCCGGAACGTCCTTTTCTTCCGCTTTCCGGATCACGATCTTTTGCGTTGCACAACTGCTCATTTTTTTGTTTTTGCTTTCACTTTCTTTTCCGGAGCGGGTTCTGCTGCTTTCTGTTCTTCCACTTCTTCTGCAGGAGCCGGTTCGTTGTAGAAAGCAACCGAGCGGAAGTGTTCATAGCGCTGTTCCCGGAGCTGTTTCGGAGTCCAGTTTTTGAATTCATCCAGTGCTTTTTCAACGGCTTCAGCAAGATACTTTGCCGCTGTATCGTAATCCTTGTGAGCGCCGCCGACCGGTTCTTCCACAACGCCATCAATGATCTTGAGGCGGAGCAGATCGTTTGCGGTCAGGTTCAATGCGGCGGCAGCCCGTTCAGAGAACGCTCTGTCTTTCCAGAGGATCGCCGCACAGCCTTCGGGAGTGATCACGGAGTAATAGGCATTTTCCATCAGCATAACTTTGTTGCCGACACCGATCCCGAGAGCGCCGCCGGATCCGCCTTCACCGATCACCACGCAGATCACAGGCACATCCAGTGCGAACATATCCCGCAGGTTCACTGCAATGGCTTCACCGATATGCCGTTCTTCCGAAGCCACACCGGGGAATGCACCCGGAGTATCGATAAAGGTAACGATCGGCACATTTGCCAGATTGGCGACCTGCATCAGCCGGAGCGCTTTCCGGTATCCTTCCGGGTGAGGGCAGCCGAAGTTGCGGAACACGCTTTCTTTGGTGTTTCTGCCCTTCTGGGTCCCGATGACCATAACCGGTTTCCCGTTCAGTTTTGCAAAACCGCCAACGATCGCCGGGTCGTCTGCAAAACGACGGTCGCCGTGCATTTCCAGAAAGTCCGTGAAAATCCGTTCGATATAGTCCAGCGTGTACGGACGGTTCGGATGCCGTGCCAGCTGAACACGCTGCCAGGGGGTCAGATGTTCATAAATATTCTGCTTGGTTTCTTCGAGTTTTTTCCGGAGAGCATCCAGTTCCGTATCTGCATCAAGGTTGTTTGCGCTGCTGAGATTTTCCCATTCCTGCAGTTTTTCTTCCAGTTCAGCAATAGGTTTTTCAAAATCGAGGATTACATTTGCCATAAATCACATTCTCCTTGGTGTCGCTGCTCATTTGTAACGGATCAGCATTTTTGTGTTTGTATTGGCAGGTATGAGTGATTTCAGGGTCGCCCAATCGCTGCTGTTCAAACCGCAGGATTGCCAGAATGCCTGATCGTCATGATTGAAGTAAAAACGGTCTTTGCTGCTTTCCGGAATGTTCTGGAGAGAAAAGACCCAGATAAGCTTATCTGCATGATAGACAAAGAGTTTCTTTTTTGTCCGGTCCAGTGTTCCGTAATATTTTACGGGGATCAGCAATTTTTGATTGATCCGCAAACGATCCGGGTTCTGCAGCTTTGATGCACTTACGATGTCATCCATGGATACACCGTATTTTTTTGCGATTGCACTGAGCGTTTCCCGGTTGCCTACCATATGAACCGTAGTATTTTTCAGTTCGCCGTTTTTGATTTGCCGGCTGGTACAATATGCCAGATTTTTCTGCGCATAGCTGTAATAGCCGTCGGTATCAGAATGGGATTGGAAATAGACCTGAAGTCTTTTTCGGGCGTCTTCATATTTATTGTTTTTCAGCAGTTGGACGATCTCATTATGAAATGCCGCCATAACGCCGGTGAGTTCCGTACTTTTCAGAACGGTGACTTTTGCCTCTTTGACCGGATCCTTTGCGGGGAGCGGCTTCGGTTCCACCGGTTCCGGCTGTTTTTCCGGTACGAGCAGTTCGTGAGCAGTTGTGGTTTCTTCCGGTTTCTGTTCATCCGTTATGGAGTCATAGATCTTCCAGGCGCCGTAAAGCAGACCGCAGACAAGAAGCACCACGACTACGGCAGTAGTGATCTTTCCCGGACCCTTACTGCGCGGCGGGCGATACGGCGTGATCGGTTTCCCGCGGAATGTATAATGCAGTTTTTCCATAATTCAGCTTTCTGTTTTATAATACGGCTTGACAATTCATATTATGTAATATACACCGCAAAATGCGATTTGGCAAATTATTTTTCTCAATAAAGCCAAAAAGGAGGTGAATCCACCCGGTCAGTACGCCATTCTTCCGGTTTGTAATAGACTTTCTTCAGAAACAAACCTTTTGCCGGGGCGGTATCTTTGCAGGCAAGACGGTTCCGGGCTTCCAGCATTTCTTTGATCGCTTCCGGCGGGAGCTTGCCCCGTCCAACGAATACCAGTGCCCCGACCATGCTCCGGACCATTTTGTAGAGAAAACCGGTTCCGATAAAACGCATACAAATGAGCGGTCCGAAGGTTGTGACATCCGTCTGCAGGATCAGCCGGACGGGGTCATCGATGCTGCCGCGATCTACCGTGAATGTGGAAAAATCATGTTCCCCTTCCAAATATTTTATGGCTTTACGCAAGGCATCAATATCGGTCATATCATCCAGCAGCCAGCTGTAGCGGTTGGTAAATGGATTGATGTCTCCGGTATTGACGACATAGACATAGGATTTTGCGGGGCGGAAAAACGGGCATTGAATCCTTCCGGCATATCCTCAATGGAGCGGATCCGGATATCCGGCGGAAGCAGACGGTTCAATGCCTTATGGACTTTCCAAGTGGGAATCAGCGGGTGATCCGGGAGTTTGCAGGACGCCACCAGCCCAAGCGCATGGACCCCGGCATCCGTCCGGCTGCTGCCCTGGATCCGGATCTCTCTGCCGCCGAAGAGCTTGCAGAGCCGTTTCTCCACTACTTCCTGCACGGTGATCCCGTTCGGCTGCCGCTGCCAGCCGTGGTAGGCGGTCCCGTCGTATGCCAGCTCCATTTTCACGGTCCGTTCCACAGCGTCTTCTGCCGGGCGGGCGGGATTTATGATTGTATCACTCATTTCTGAATATCTCAACTTTCTGTTTTTTTATATCATTCAGGATACTTTAGCTCATTCTTCTGTTTTTTCAATAATCTTTCCCTGAAAAAACGAAAACAATTTGAAATTTTCCACTCCGGGCGTATATTACAACGGTATATTTGTTTTTAACGGACAAGGAAAGGCTGTGCTACAATGACGAAAAATCGCATATTTTTACTTTTGCTCTGCGTTTTGCTGGCGATCCCCGGTCTGAGCGGGATCTTTGCCGGTACTCAGGCTCCTCAGAGTGGAAATTCATTTACGGATCGGGAAAAACAGAAAGAGCTTACCGGCATTTCCCGGCTGACCGTTTCCTGTATTACCCGTCTCCATTACAATGCGGCTCCGCTGGATCCGAAGAAAGCTGAAATGGCTTTTCAGGAATATCTGAAGTTCCTGGATCCGATGAAAGTCTATCTGACCCAACAGGATATTGATGGATTCTCAAAAGATCCGAAAGCATTTGTCAACAGCTTTGCTTCCGGCGATCTTCAGCTCGCAGTGGAGATGTATCAACTGGTCCGGCAGCGTCAGAAAGAATATTGCGACTATGGAGAAAAACTCCTGCAGAATCTCCCCGCAGATTTTTTTGCCGGCAATGATACCTACCGGATCGACCGCAAAACGGCAGCCTGGCAGAGCAAGCCCGCGGATCTGCTGCCGCTTTGGGAAAAGCGGCTGAAGAATGAATTGATCGTGCTGACTCTTTCCGATCGCGCCATTGAACAGGAGATCGAAAAGAAAAAAGAAGCGAAAGAAAAGGATCTGCCGGAAAAACCGAAAAAAAATGCAAAAGAACGCCTGAAGCAGCGTCTGGATTACCTGCGCCGGATCGGAGATGAAATGGAACCGATCGACGTGGCAGAAATGTTCCTCAATTCCATCGCTGCCGTTTACGATCCCCATACATCCTATCTTTCCCCCGTGACGGATGAAGATTTCAATATCTCCATGTCTCTGAAACTTTCGGGGATCGGCGCTGTGCTGACAACAGAAGACGATTATACAAAGATCGTGGAAGTTATGCCCGGCGGTCCGGCAGACAAGGACGGCAGACTTCAGGCTGGTGACCGGATCATCGCTGTGGCGCAGGCGGATGGCGAAGCGGAAGATATTATCGGGATGCCGCTCCAGAAAGTTGTCCGGAAGATCCGCGGTCCGGTCGGGACAAAAGTTACCCTGACGGTTCTGCAGGCGAAAAATGGCGGTGTCAACAGCGTGCCGGTCAAGATCACATTGACCCGTGCCGAAGTTATGGTGAAGGACTCTGAAGCAAAAGGAGAAGTTCGTACGGTCAGAGATGAGAATGGAAACGAGCAGAAACTTGGAGTGATCTCCCTGCCGTCCTTCTACCTCGATTTTGAGGCTGCTTCCCAAGGCGATCCCAACTACAAGTGCGCCTCCCGGGATGTCCGGAACATTCTGCTGGATTTCAAGAAACAGGGCGTCGATGGCGTGATCCTCGACCTGCGTTCCAATGGCGGCGGCAGTCTGGCGGATGTCGTGACGCTGTGCGGACTTTTTATCGGGCAGGGTCCTATGGTTCAGGTGCGGTCCCGGAATTCCACGGAAACGCTGGATGATGAAGATGGCGGGCAGGTCGTTTACGATAAACCTATGATCGTTCTGGTGAACCGGCTCAGTGCTTCCGCTTCCGAGATCTTTGCCGGAGCGATCCGGGACTACGGCAGAGGGATCGTAGTCGGAGACAGCAAGACTCACGGCAAAGGTACGGTCCAGACGGTCAAACATCTGGATCCTATGATGCCGTTTATGGTCGGGAAGAAGATCAAAGGCGGTTCCGTCAAAATCACGATTGCAAAATTTTACCGTGTCAACGGGGAATCAACCCAGCTCAAAGGGGTTACGCCGGATGTTATCTTCCCCTCTTTCTTTGATGTAATGGACCTGGGAGAGGACAAACTGGATAACCCGCTTCCGTGGGATACGATCGTCCCCGCCCGGTTCCGGAAAGTGAATGGTGCTGAAGCGCTGGAGGCAATGATTCCTGAACTGCAGAAACGCTCCGCTGCCCGTGTTGCTGAAAATAAAGACTTCCGGATGCTGAATGTGGATATCGCCCGTTTCAAAAAGATCCAGGATCAGAAGGATGTCAGCTTGAATCTGGAAGATCGCTGGATCAGTTATCAGGACGATAAGAAAGTGGAAGAGGAACAGCGCAAACTGTTCAAGCTGGATGGCGATTCCAAAGACGGCAAGAAGAAAAAAGAAAAAGACATCTATCTGGAAGAATGTCTGAACATTCTGCAGGATATGATCACGCTGAAAAAGTAACCAATCATTCCAATAAACAACAACAACAGAAAGGAATCTTAACCGCATGGTTATCAATCCCACCTATGTCATGTTCGGCGTTTATCTGCTGCTCATGATCTCAATTGGCTGTATCTTCGTAACAAAGATCAAAAGTACCGCTGAATATTTTCTCGGCGGACGCGGCGTCGGCGCCTGGGTGACAGCCCTTTCCGCACAGGCAAGCGATATGAGCGGCTGGCTGCTCATGGGGCTGCCGGGTGCTGTTTATATGGCAGGTCTCGGTGAATCCTGGGTCGCAATCGGGCTGGCGGTCGGCACGATCCTGAACTGGATCTACATTGCGCCCCGCCTTCGCATCTATACGGAAAAAGTCAACTCCGTGACCCTTTCCACCTTCTTTGAAAACCGTTTCCGTGAAAAGAGCGGGATCCTCCGCACGCTTTCTGCCATTGTGATCCTCGGCTTTTTCACGATCTACGCCGGTTCCGGGCTGGTCGCCTGCGGGAAACTCTTTAATGTGATGTTCGGTCTCAAGTACGAAATTGCGGTTCTGATCGGTATGGCTGTGGTGCTGCTCTATACGATCCTCGGCGGCTATCTTGCGGTCTGCTGGACTGACCTGATTCAGGGAGCGCTGATGTTCTTTGCCATTATCATTGTGCCGGTCGCCGCGTACTTCTACATTCAGAACAATATGGAACCCGGTACTCTTTCCAATGCCTTCGGCGATAATTCTCTTTCCCTGATTCCCGCCGGAACCTCCGGATCGGTCGCTTTGTTTGCGATCATTTCCAGTGCAGTATGGGGACTTGGCTATTGCGGACAGCCCCACATCCTGACCCGCTTCATGAGTATCAAGAATGCAAAACTGCTGCCCCGCAGTACGACCATTGCCACGATCTGGGTTGTGATTTCTCTCGCTGCAGCAGTTGTGATCGGCTTCCTGGCGAAACCCATCTTCCCCGGTCTGGACAAAAACGCCAGCGAAGAGGTCTTTATCAAATTGATCGGCTTCCTCTGCAATCCGTGGATCGGCGGTGTCCTGCTTGCGGCGATCCTGGCTGCGATCATGTCTACCATCGACTCCCAGCTGCTGGTTTCCTCCTCCGCCCTGACGGAAGACTTCTACAAAAAATTCTTCCGCAGAAGCGCCAGCGTGAAGGAACTTGTCTGGATCAGCCGTATCAGCGTGTTGCTGATTACGATTCTTGCAACGACTCTTGCGCTCGCTCCCAACGACACCATCTTCGGGATCGTCAAGTTTGCCTGGGGCGGATTCGGTGCTGCATTCGGCCCGGTCGTTATCATGTCTTTGTATTCCAGAAAGACCAGCAGCGTCAGCGCCATCGCCGGTATGCTTGCCGGGTCCATTGTGATGCTCGTCTGGTACTTCTCCGGTTTGAGCGTTTATATGTATGAAATCCTGCCCGGGTTTGTGGCGGGTCTCATTGTCATGATCATTGTCAACCAGATCGCTCCGCAGAAGGATGAGTCGATTCTGGCAGAATATGACGAAATGAAAAACATTTTGAACGGTTCGCAGGAATAAACTTTCCGGATGACGATCCCACGAAAAACGGTTCAGGTTTACGCCCGGACCGTTTTTTTTACTTTGCAGGTCTGCTTTTAAAAGAAAGTTTGCAATTTATGAAAAAAAACAATATCTCAGACCCCGATTCCCGTCCGGTTGTGCCGTTGAACTGCCTGTTTCAGGGATGTTACAATCCCGAATATGAACAACGCATCCGGGAGGGGAAAGACAAATGTTTTGCGTATAACAAGCTGAACCCCAACGATCGGGAAGCGCAGCAGGAGATCCTGCAAACATTGCTGGGCAGCATGGGGAAAGATGTCATCATCACTCCGCCGTTCTGGTGTGATTACGGATACAACATCCATGTGGGCGATTTCTTCTATTCCAACCACAATCTGGTCATCACGGATGGAGCGGAAGTGACCTTCGGCGATCATGTTTTTATCGCTCCGAACTGTTGTTTCACCACGGCGGAACACCCCATTGATCCGGAACAGCGGAAGAAGGGACTGGAAATTGCCAAGCCGATCCGGATCGGGAACAACGTGTGGATCGGTGCCGGATCAACGATTCTTGCCGGGGTTACGATCGGCGATGATACCGTGATCGGGGCAGGGAGTGTTGTTACCCGGTCCATTCCGTCGGGTGTTGTGGCGGTAGGCGTCCCCTGCCGGGTCATCCGCAAGATCACCGCGGCGGAGAAAACACGCTATCCCTTTTACGAAGGATATACGGAACATACTGAAGACAAATAAGTTTTGGAATAATACTTATGGAGAACAATATTTGGAAAACATTATACGAACGGGCAAAAGCCGTTCAGTGCGAACGGAAACTTTCTCCGTTGATGGAAGTCGGCAGTGTGGGGGCGGCGATCCTGACCGATAAGGGCAACATTTATACCGGAGTCTGCATCGACACCGCCTGCGGCATGGGGATGTGTGCCGAACGGAATGCCATCGCCAATATGCTGACCAATGGTGAAAGCCGGATCCTGAAAGTCGTGGCGGTCATGCCGGACGGCTCTTCCGGGACTCCCTGCGGTGTCTGCCGGGAATTTATGATGCAGCTGGGAAAAGAAAGCGCAGAGATCGAGGTCCTTCTTTCCCTTGAGCCGTTGAAGACGGTCAGGTTGGGCGAACAGCTGCCCGATTGGTGGGGCAGCCGGTTCGCCTGAACAGATATTTCATTTTTTGCAACGCGTGATCACAAACGCTTCATTTCCTGCGGGGCAAGTGTGATGGTTTGCACGGAGCCATCAAAACTGTGCAGATCAATGGTGTGAGGCTTTTCAAAGTCGATATTGTAAAGGCAGATGAGTTTCTGATCCGGGTACGCTGCAAGATTGATGAAACTGCACTCTGTATCCGGCTCATCCAACCCTTTCCCGGTCATAAATACTTGCGGACGGGCGAGTTTTGCAATGTAACGGATCATGTCGGCAAACATACCGGGGCTGTTCGTTTTTGCCTCGCCTTCGCAGTCGTGTCCGTAAATGCCGGGGTAGTACCAGCTGTTCAGGAAAAAGACCTGACCTTTGCCCAGTTTCCGCCGGAGCAGAAGCGGCTGGAAGGCTTCCTGGTCGATGATCAGCGTTTCCATCTCCGGATCGGTGATCTCGAGTTCGCCCAGCTGACTGTAAAACACGCCGTAGCCGTGCCGTTTCACTGTTTGAGCAAAATCGTTGTTGGCGTAATCATAGACCGTGCCCCAGTAAAAACGCGGACCGCGTCCTTTGACTTTGACGCCGCAAAGTTCGGAAAGGTTGCCGCCGTTCACCAGATCATCTACCGTATAGTTGGTGTAATTCCGGGTGATGTCTTTGGAGAATTGGGGCAGGCTGATGAGAAGGATCCCGCCGCGTTTGACGTAATCCAGCAGGATCCCGTACTGCTTTTCGCTGGCGGTGTTCCAACCGGCAAAGATCAGAGCCTTGTAATTTTCGCTGAGAAAATCGGCTGTGATGTTGTCGTAAGCGAAGGAAACGATATCGATCTGTCCGTAGGGCGTGCCGGAAAAGATCCGGTTGTAAGTGTCCGAGCCGTAGATCCCAGCAGGTCTCGGCCAGAAAACATCGCTGGCGATTTGCCAGCCTTTTTCGGGTTGACCGGAGAACCAGCGCTGATCCTGATCCGCAAGTGCCTGCGCTCCGCCGATCACATGGCACATATTGTATCCGTCCAGACTCAGGGACGAAAGATCGTAATTGCCTTTGGCGATGGCGATACTCACTTCCGGCTGACCTTCCGGTGTGCCGTTCGTTTTCACGTAATCGTAGAAATCGGACATGATCCGGCGGTAGTTGCGGCAGTATTGGGAATCCCGGTCCATATTTTTGAAATATTTTTGCGCTTCTTCCGCATAAGGCAACCATTGTTCATCCGGCGTGGGACCGATGGGCTTGACAATCCGGGGCGTTTTCTTCATTTCCGGCGCTCCGGCGGACTGGCAATGCCATGCGCCCGATTCGCTGATGATGACCTTTGCCCCCGAAAGATATTTCAGATACAGCTCCGCCCGGAGCGTTTCAAAACGGTAGGGGTTGTCCCACGGGATCCAGGCGTAATATTCGTTGGCGATATGGGAACCCCAGATGCCCAGATCGTACTGCTTGCACAGCCCCCGTGACAACGCCGTGGCAAAATTGAGTTCGCAGGTGCAATCCTCGAACATGGTGAAATCCACGCCCGCCACCACTTCATAATCCATATAAAAGTTGCAGCTGGTGCAGCAGATATTGCCGTATCCGGCTTCTTTCCGTTCCTGAATGTGGGCTGAAACCCGTGCCACAAAATCTTCTGCCAGCGACTTGAGCGTGACACCCTGCACGCCAAACGCATTTTTGCTGTCGAAACGGAAGGTGAACTTTTCGCCGAAGTCGTAACCGATATATGAGGGCGAAAGCGTTTCAATTTCTTTGGAATAGACCGGATTGACGCCCTCGCAGTAGATCATGGTGGTGTAAAGACCCTGTTCCTGTGCATACCGGAGCGACTTGAGCACACCGGCACCGGCGCGTTCAGTCCCGTATTTTTCAAAGCAGTCAAAGTCGGTGAGCTTCATGTTTTTTGCGTTTTTGAAGTCGGGTGCGGGAATAGTGATCCCCACATCTTCCAGCGCCAGATAACGGGCTTTTGTCTGGGGACGGCTTCCGCCATCGAACCACCAGAGCTGGACGATATTCCCCTGATTTTCCTTCACGGTCAGGTCGATCAGCTCCAATGGCGTGGAACTGTCTGCCGCCCAACTGGTATAAGTGTAGCCTGATCCCATCAGGTAACCGGCGTATGTGTTGTAAATGGCATTCCCGACAAGCAGACCGCATGCGGGCAGTTCGATCTTGTATCTTTTGCTCATTCGGAATCCTCCTGATAACGTTTCGGTATTTTTTTGACGTTCCTGTAAAATAAAACCATCTTAAAAAAAATCAAGTATTGCAAAAGAAAATTCTTCCGGATCTTGCAAAAAAATCATTGCTATTTGATTTTTTTCCGGAGAAGGGTATATTACCGTATACAAATAATAATAAATCATCCGGAAAGGAAATACCATCATGAAAAAAATTCTGCTGGCAAGTCTGTGTGCGCTTTTTGCTCTTACGTTGTCCGGTGCGCCGAAACAGTCGGACCCGGAAGTCTTTGCTGTCAAGGGAAAAGGCATCGATTACACGGGTGTTTACCCGGCACACATCAAGACGATCGCCGTGATCACGCCTGCATCCTATCCTGTCCCGAGTGCTTTCAATGCGGGGGTAGCGAAGTTGCGGGCTGCCGGATTGAAGGTCAAGGTTTATCCTTCCGCAACGCTGAAACCGGAAGGACTTGCCAAAAGCTCCTATGCCTCCATTCCGGTGGAGCTGCGGGTGAAAGATTTTGAGGCGGCGTGGTGCGACATGGAAAATGATCTGATCCTCTGCGCCCGCGGAGGAATCGGTACGCAGGATCTGGTTGCCAACATCAACTGGGAAAAACTGCCCCGCCGCCCGGAACTTTATGTGATGGGATTCAGCGATGTTACCATGCTTTTGAGCGCCTTGAGTGCGAAGGGATACGGTCATCCGCTGGCAGGTCCCACGCTCAATTCCCACCCCGGACTTTCCCCCGCGATCGTGCCGGATATGAAGAAGATGCTTGCCGGGGAGGAAGTTAAAATCAAGCTGAAACCCGTGAAGCCCGGCGATTGCTCGGGGAAGGTGGTTGCGGGGCTGCTCTCCCGTTTTGTGCGTGTGGTCAAGGCGGGATACGGTCTGGAAACTGCCGGAAAGATCATTGTGATCGAAAGTGTTGGCACCAAAGTTCCTGCGATCCGTTCTCAACTGGATGAACTGCTTGCTGCCGGATTTTTCAAAGATGCTTCTGCGGTTGTGTTCGGGCATATTACACGTTTTTCCGACAAACCGAAAAATGTGGATGCGGTAATCAACGAATTTGCACAGAAAGTCGATATCCCCGTTTACCGGGGCTTCCCCTTCGGTCACACCGCCCAGAATCTGGTCATCGACTTCGCCCGTCCGGCAGAGATCAAGGGTAATACGATCATTTTTCCGGCTCTCTGATCTGAATTTCCGTCTTGCACAACATCTTTACCGGTACATCCTTCCGTACCTGTGAAGATGCTCCGCATTGTTGTTATGTTGTCTGCCCGGATTTGTCCGGGCATTGCAATTTTGTTTGCGCCTGATTTTATGTGTTTTGCGTAAAACGTTGTTCCCCATTTTACTTTGTGCCGGATGCGGTAGAGACGCCGGAGGTGGAGAGGGAAATTTCGCCAGCGCGTGCGGCGCAGATCAGCTCCGCCATATAGGAGCAAAAAAAAGGGGGCGGTTGCCCGCCCCGCGCGGGGATGCTGGATGTGATCCGTCAGGAATATATCCGTACCGCCTATGCCAAAGGGCTGCCCGCGTCCACCGTGATCTTCAAACACGCGTTCCGTAATACCTTTATTATTATGATCACGTTTTTCGCCGGGATCCTGCCCGGTCTGGTGGGCGGCAGTATCATGATCGAATATATTTTCGATATCCCCGGTATGGGGACCCTTTCCATGAGTGCGCTGAACAGCCGCGACCTGCCGCTGATGATGGGGCTTTTTTCCTTCACCGGCTTCCTGACGCTCACCAGTATCCTGATTGCGGACGTCCTCTACGTCCTTGCCGACCCGCGCATCACATTTCGCAGCCGGACCTGACCGGGCGGAAAAAATCACTCCGGGGAGCAATATTTCCGGAAGACTGCCAGCACTTCCGGCACTGCCAGCACAGAGCTCAGCTCGTGGACCATGATGGCATCCGTGCCGCTCCGGAGGATCGCCTGTAATTCCTGTTCGATGCGCGCCGCGTCTTTTTTGTCGATCAGACCGCCGGCAGTGAATGCAATGAACGGAACACACTCCGTGGTCTTATAGTATTCATGTTGATTCTGCCGGACGCTTTTTGCGTATGTTTCCACTTTTTTCAGATCCCAGAGCCGGTACCAGGCGCAGGTCTCACCCGCAATGTCGATCTTCAGGTGTTTTCCGTACAGCGGCTGCGGCGTGAACACCGGATACAGGTGGGCGATCACCCGGAAGTCCGGATCGATCTTTTTGATGTGTTCCGCGCAGACCCGGTAATATTCCGCCAGCTCAAAAAGATAGAATTTATCCCGGTTTTCCTTCGTATCCGAAAGATTGTGTTTTTTCAGATATTCCTCACAGAGTTTCAGGCAGTCCGGGTGCTGACAGCCGTAATAATTCGTGTAGCCCACATAGTCAAAAGCGATGCCGTCGATCCCCGGAAGCGCGCAGGTTTTGGTTAGTCTTTCACACGCTTTCGCCCGCGCTTTTTCCCCGATGATGCAGAAAACTTTACCTTCCCAGAAGATCTCTTTTCTGTCGGAAAGCGGTTCGCCGCCGTAACTGTAATCCGCCTCCAGCAGTCGTTTCTGCACAACGGCATTGCGTTCCGCCCGCGGCATGGATTTCGGCAGATCTTTCCCCATGTAATGATCCAGCAGAGTCTGTTCGTCTGCTGTGATGACATTGTGGTGGACGCCCATCGGTCCGGATACGGCATACGCTTCGATCCCGTATTTGTGGAGGAGCGCGATATTTTCCGGCTTGGTGGAAGTGCAGATCCCCTTTACGCCGAGAGACGCAAGGATTTTGACTTCTTCTTCATTTTGCGGCGTGAAAAATCCGTAAACACGGCGGATCTTTCCCATTTTCTGTTCCGGCTCCGCAGAAGAATGAAAACACCCGGCGATCATGGGGATCAATGCCGCCAACACGGAACAAAAAATGCTCAATTTCCGTTTCATACCATTCTTTTCCGTCTTTTGATTGCTTTTGTGATGAGATGCGGTAAGATAACTTGTTTTTTGTGCTTTTACAAGTTTGCAAATCGCGGAAAAATCAAAAATCAGGATTTATTTGTTTTTTCTGCAAGAAACCGGTATATTTTTTCGCATTATTCTGCAGCGATATTGAAAAAATAAAATGGTATGATACATTATGGCGGCAGTTTCTTTATTTCTATTCCGATGGATTCAAAAATCATAGCAAAAGTGAAAGGATCAATCATTTTCCAGAAATGTTTTCTAATCCATCTTATGAAAATATAGATACATATCTGAAGTGGCTTTCAGATGAAGTTTCTCACATCATCGCAGGAAATAAGTTTATAATCAAAGAACTTTTTGAATAATTGAAGGAGAAGAAAAATATGAAATACTCTATATTTAGACTCTGTATATGCGGTATGTTTGTCTTATCGTTTTGTGGCTGCATAAATTCGCAAAACAAGGAAACGTTTTCAACGTTTCCCAAAACGGAAAAAAAGATAGATGTGCGGAGTCTTGTGGAACAGATGAGGGAAGACAGGAATCCCCGCAGAGAGATTGAGGGGTTGGGATTGTTCTTTCAGGAAAATCAAAGAGCAAAAAAAGATGGAACATTTCATCTCTATTCGCATTCCGAATTGGAGTTTGACACCCCGGCAGGAAGTGAAATAACGACAATTCGTCATAATAAAAAAGTAATAAATGGGTTACTGAATTTTGAGGCGGATCCAAATATTCTTGTCAGTCTTTGGGTAAAAAATGGAGTCCCCGATGGTTTTGTGGTCGTTTACTATAAAGTACCTCATATCCTGCTGTTGTCTAAAGGAATATATAAAGATGGGAAACCGTTTTTCGGAGGTTTTTCTTATTCGTTCAAATATAATCAATTATCACCGTATCAGCTATATTATCGGGATGGAAATTTTATGTTCTATTCGATCCTGAACTCATCATTGTCCCCATTTGAAAATATTTATTCCGAGAACAAATTAATAAATGGATATCAACTTATTTCCGCGATTCCTGGACAGCCATTGCGATTGAAACGTTATCAAGATGGCATTCCACGGGAAGAAGTTACATCTGATTCATTTCCCGGCCCCAGCAAACATGCTCAGCTCTCTTATAAAGATTTTCTATTTAATGTTAAAGCACATAAGCAAAGACATTTGAGACAATGGAAAAAGATGAAATTCGATTGGTAAATATGAAGAAAATTTCTATATGGATTCCCTACGTATAAAAATTGAAAAAAAACTCCGTACTTTTTTTATGCATTTTAGTTATGTGGTTGCGAAATAATCTCTTGGAAAGGACCAGCGACCTGACCAAAACAGAGAATTTTGAGAGGATCTATGCAAAACACACCGGAAAATGGAGATTTTACCGTTCTCTGTTTGTTCTCTGTTGGGGCGATGATATTGCGGTAAATGCTTGAGATTCTGTGGGTAAAAGCAGGGTATAAAAAATCCGGTCGGTAAGGACCGGAAAAGAGAGGGCAAAAAAATGGTCGGGGTAGCCAGATTTGAACTGGCGACTTTCTGGTCCCAAACCAGACGCGCTACCAACTGCGCTATACCCCGACGGATGAGCTATAATGTACTCCGCTTTTTCAAAAATGAAAGTCGGAGTACAAAATTTTTATCAATTTTTTTCAGGAAACGACCGTGCCGACCGAGTAATCGCCGGCAAGGACTTTTGCCAGCGCACCGGGTTCGTCAAAGTTGAACACGATGATCGCCAGATTGTTGTCCGAGCAGAGGGAGAACGCGGCGGAATCCATCACTTTGAATCTGCCGGAGATCGCTTCCGCAAAGGTCAGTTTGTCAAACTTCTTTGCAGAGGGATCTTTCATCGGGTCTGCCGTATAGATGCCGTTGACTTTCGTTGCCTTCATCACAGCGCCGCAGTTGACTTCCAGCGCACGCAGGGCTGCTGTTGTATCCGTGGTAAAATAGGGGGAACCTGTCCCTCCGGCAAAGATCACCAGTTCGCCGCGCTTGAGCTGTTCATCCGCTGCACCGTGGTCGAACTGTTTGGCAAAGGGCTGCATATCCACGGAGCAATGCACATTGGCTTTGATTCCCTCTGCAGCAAACGCATCTTTCAGGCGCAGGGCGTTCATAATGGTGGCAAGCATCCCCATATGGTCGGCGGTCACCCGGTTCATACCGCCGCCGGCTCCGGTCTGACCGCGCCAGATATTTCCGGCACCCACGACCAGCGCAATTTCCACGCCCATTTTCATGGCTTCAGCAATCCGGGCAACAACGGATCGGACAGCGTCTCCTTCATAACCGAAATCCTGTTTGCCTTTCAGGGATTCGCCGCTGATCTTCAGAAGTACGCGTTTGAAAAGAAGTTCCTGTGCCATGATCCATTTCTCCTGTTGTGTTTGATGTTTGCTCTATAACATACCGCCGGAGAGGCTTTTTTTCAAGTTTTTTCTGCACATACGCGCAAAGAATATTGCATTTTTCAGGAAACGGGCTATTTTATAGCAAGATATTTTATGAACGAACCAACACGGAGAATGAAATCATGAGTGAAAAGTTGAAAGTCGGTGTTATCGGTACTGGTGTCCTCGGGCGTTTCCACACGAAGCTTTACAGCGAAAACAGCAAAGTTGAGCTTGTGGGCGTGTATGACGCTTTTCCCGCTGCTGCAGAAAAAGTCGCTGCCGAATTCGGTACGAAAGCGTTTGCATCCATCGATGATCTGGTGGATCAGTGCGATGCTCTCACCGTGGCTGTTCCTGCCACTCTGCACCATGAATCTGTGATGCCCCTGATCGCCAAAGGAAAACACATCCTCGTGGAAAAACCCATCAACAGTGATGTCGCAGGCGCAAAAGCAATGGTGGATGCCGCAAAAACTGCCGGGATCGTCTTCGGTGTCGGTCATGTGGAGCGTTTCAATCCTGCAATGGATTATCTGATGGCAAACAAGAGCAAGCCCCGCTTCATCGAAGCACGCAGAATGGCGAAATATCCCCCCCAGCGCCCCGGTCTGCTTCCCCGTGGAACCGAAGTCAGCGTGATCCTGGACCTGATGGTTCATGACCTGGATCTTGTCCTTGCACTGATTGACAGTGATGTGGAAAGTTTTGAAGCTGCCGGCGCTGCCGTCCTCAGTGCGACGGAAGATATTGCAAATGTGCGGATCAAGTTCAAAAACGGCGCTACTGCCAACGTGACCGCCAGCCGTATCAGCAACGATCCGGAACGGGTACTCAGCCTCTATCAGGGAGATTCCTGTGCTGCGATGGATTTCGGAACAAAATCCGGTGTCCTGCATAAGAAGGGCGCAGAAGGCATTGAAACGGAAGAAATTAAACTCGTTGATGCGAATGCCCTCGCAGACGAGATCGATGACTTTGTCTCTGCTGTGATCAAGACAAAAGAGACCGGAATGCTGAACGAAACCCGTGTCCCCGGTTGGCAGGGGCTGCGTACGCTGGAACTGGCTGTTGCCATTTGTGATCAGATCGCAGAAAACAACAAGAAGTACGGCTTCTGATCCGGATGCTTGCTCCATCCAAGATCAATCTTTTTCTGCATATCACCGGACGCCGGAGTGATAGGTATCACGAGTTGGAAACACTCTTTTATCCCCTCCGCTCTCCGGCGGATGAGGTAACCCTTAAACGGATAGCCGGACCCGGCGTCAGTCTGCGGTGCAATGATGCCGGATTGCCGACCGATGGCAGAAATCTGTGCGTGAAGGCATTGCTTGCGTTCTGTCAGAAAGCCGGAATTTCCCCGGACGGATTTGAGATCGGACTGAAGAAGACGATCCCAGTCGCCGCCGGAATGGGGGGCGGTTCATCGGATGCCGCCGCTGTCCTGCGCCTGCTGCAGCAAGCATATCCCGATAAACTGACAGCGTCGCAGCTCGCAGAAATCGCCCTCACGATCGGGGCGGATGTTCCTTACTTCTTAAATCCTGTCCCCGCTGTTGCATCCGGTATCGGAGAACATTTGATTCCGGTCGATGGCTTGCCGGATGAATTGCCGATCCTGATCGATGCTCCCCGCTTTCCAGTTTCGGCAAAATGGGCGTATCAACACAGAATCCCGACTCCACCGCCGGATCCGGACCAGCTTTCCGCATTGATTGAAAAATTGCGTATGCGGGACTTCGCTGCGGCTGCCGAGTTGCTGCATAATGATCTGGAAGAGGCTGTCTTCCGGAAATTTCCTGTACTGGAAAAAAGAAAAGCGGACTTGTTGTCCGCTGGTGCCTGCCGTGTGATGATGACCGGATCCGGTCCCACATTGTTTGCGCTGTTTGAATCTTTTGCCGCCCGCGATAAAGCCGCCGGAAAATAATCACTTTTTCTTGTTTTTTGCCGCATCTTCCCGCTTTTTTGCCGTTTCGCTGCGGTAATCATTGTATTTTCGCAGAATATCCCCTACATATTCCCGGGTGGATTTATAAGCGATATTGCCGATCACTTCTCCGTTTTTGTCTTTCGGTTTCCACTCCAGCGCCCGTTTTCTTCCGGCATTGTACTCGCACAACGCCAGCGCAATCTGATCTTTATAGCCAGCCCAGTTCCGCATTGCACGTCCGAGGTACCAGCTGCCGATCTCAATATTCAGCTCCGGATCCATTAAAGCGCCTTTGGAGGGCACATGACGTTTCTTGTATTTTGCCCAATCAATGACTGCTGTTTCCGGACGGATCTGCATCAAGCCGACTTCGCCATCTTTGCCGATGGTATGGCGGTTGAATTTGCTTTCCCGCCAGATCACCGCCCGTACCAGTTCCGGGGGGAGGTTGTTCCGGCGGGCAGCTTTTTCGATGATCGCATCGAACGATTCTTCATGTTCAATGGGATCTGCCACGAAATCCCACAGGCTCCATACGCCCCAGGTCACAAGTACAGCCAACGCTGCAACGATCAGTAGAATGACCGTTGCTTTTACGCTGGAGATCCGTTTATATTTCTTGTAACTCTGGAGCAAATGGAAGTCCTTTGATTATGCCTGTTCCGTTTCAACAGCTTGAGCTGCTGCCGCTGCTGCTTCCGCCGCACGGATCCGTTCCGCTTCCGCCATGATCTTCTTGTATGTTTCTTCATACTTGAGCTCGTGGGGGATGGGAACAATGCGCAGTTCACGAAGCTGCTTCATATCCACATTTGCCGGTGCGTTCATCATCAGGTCCTGTGCCTGCTGGTTGAACGGGAAGGCAATGACTTCACGGATGTTCGGCGCATCGGCAAGGAGCATTGCCATACGGTCAATACCCGGAGCAATACCGCCGTGCGGGGGCGCACCGAGTTTGAACGCCTGGATCATGCCGCCGAATTTTTCGTCCACCACGGAACGGTCGTAACCGGCGATCTCGAACGCCTTGTACATCAGTTCCGGCATATGGTTACGGATCGCACCGGAGGAAAGTTCGATGCCGTTGCAGACAATGTCGTACTGATACGCCAGCACGGTCAGCGGATCCTGATTCAGCAGTGCATCCATACCACCCTGCGGCATGGAGAACGGGTTGTGGCTGAAGATGATCTTGTTGGTTTCTTCGTCCAGCTCGAACATGGGGAAGTCCACGATCCAGCAGAAGCGGAATTCATCTTTTGCAATGAGATCCAGCGTTTCTGCGAACTTGGTGCGGACCTTGCCGCCGATCTGGTTGGCAAGAGCAGTCTTGTCCGCAATGAAGAACAGGGCGTCGCCGTTTTCGATCTGACCGGCAGCCTTGAGTTCTGCCAGTTCTGCTTCGTTCATGAACTTGGCGATGGGACCCTTGAGTTCGCCTTCCTTGCTCCAGGTGATGTAACCGAGACCCTTGGAACCGCATTCCTTGGCGAAGGCTTCCATCTTGTCATACCACGCACGGGGCTGAACACCCACAATGCCGGGGACGCGGATCCCCTTGACGCTGCCGCCGTTGGCGACGGTCGCCGCGAAGGCTTTGAAGCCGGATTTTGCAAAGATGTCGGAGAGATCCACCATGAACAGCGGGTTCCGGAGGTCCGGCTTGTCGCTGCCGTATTTGTTCATGGCTTCCTTGAACGGGATGCGCGGGAACGGGGCAGGGCTGATCTTCTTGGTGGTGAATTTCGGGAAGATGTCGGTCAGGAGTTCTTCCATAACAGCAAAGACATCATCCTGCGTCACGAAGCTCATTTCGCAGTCCAGCTGATAGAATTCGCCGGGGGAACGGTCCGCACGGGCATCTTCGTCACGGAAGCAGGGAGCGACCTGGAAATAGCGGTCGAAACCGGCAACCATAAGCAGCTGTTTGAACTGCTGGGGAGCCTGCGGCAGCGCATAGAACTGACCGGGATGGACACGGCTCGGAACGAGGTAGTCGCGGGCGCCTTCCGGAGAACTGCTGGTCAGGATCGGAGTCTGGTATTCGGTGAAACCCAGATCCCACATTTTCTTGCGGATCTCTTTGATGAGTTCGGAACGCATCACAATCTTCTTGTGGAGATCGTCCCGGCGCAGGTCCAGGAAGCGGTATTTCAGGCGCATGGCTTCCGGAGCATCTTCATCCTTGACGATCTGGAAGGGGATCTGTTCGGTTTCACCGAGCACATCCATCGTATCCGCCACCAGTTCGATTTCGCCGGTGGAGAGCTTGGGATTGACCGTTTCCGGGGTGCGGGCGACAACCGTGCCGGTGAAGCTGAGGCACGTTTCCGGACGCCAGCGTTCCAGTTCCTGATAGAAATCCATTTTGGGGTCGATCACAACCTGAGTCTTGCCGTAGTGGTCGCGGAGGTCAATGAAGATCACACCGCCGTGGTCGCGGACGCTGTTGACCCAGCCGGAGATCCGGACCTTTTCCCCGACCTGTTCCTTGCGGAGTGCGCCGCAAGTGTGCGTTCTGAACTGATGCATAATTTTATCCTTTACATTTTTCCCGAAACGGGATTTTGTTATTTTTAAACACAATAGTCCTATAATATACACCACTTTTTCAATTTCTCCACTTGAAAAATAAAAAAAATGATGTATCTTAAGAGAAATTTAGCGGATTTTGCCTGCTGAACAGCAAAAAATCCCAATGATTGTCCTCTGCGGGCGATTAGCTCAGTTGGTTAGAGCGTCACGTTTACACCGTGAATGTCGGGGGTTCGAGTCCCTCATCGCCCACCATTTTTGCCTGCTGCAAAAATGGTGAATGAAGCCTGAAAAGGCTTCGCTTCATGGCACGCAGTGCCGCTTCATAATCTGAAGGATTGCTTCATACTTTTGTGTGCTTGACACGCCAAAGGCGTGCAAGACACAAAGTGCTTCATAAAAACGCCTTTTCAGATGAAGCATTGTTTCGTTTCCCTCCACAATATGAAGCATCTTCATTTCATTCCGATATGAAGCACTCCGCTTACGCTCCGTATGATGAAAAAATGAAAAATGAGAGTTGTGTTTGCAAATATTCCTTACCAATGCTACATTATTCAGTGGAAAGGAAAAATCTCATGGAAAAATCTTCAAACAAACTCGTTGATCTCTCTGTTGCCTTTGCTGTTGAAATATTGAATCTTGTAAAATATCTGAAAGAACAGAGAGAAACGATCATCTGCAATCAAATCGGCAGAGCCGGAACAAGTATCGGAGCCAACATCCACGAAGCGCAATATGCTCACGGGAAAGCTGATTTTGTTTCAAAACTGCAAATTGCCTTGAAAGAAGCCAATGAAACAAGCTACTGG
>SUVR01000024.1 GCA_015061915.1 Lentisphaerota bacterium
AGTCCGGTTCGATGCTAATGTAATGATTCAGTTGATTGTTCATGTTACTCCTTTCGTCTGGCGTAAAATGAACTTTCAGCTGACTTTTTTCAAGTAATTTTAATTTTTTATTTTGAAATTACCTCTACAGATAAAAGCAATGCGATTTTAGGGTCGAACATCCCTTTATTCTCAAAAGATGTAAGGTTATTTACCAAGCTGCCAATCGTTTTCTTTCCACGGTTGAGTTTGTCTTGAACAGCAGACTTCTCTTGCGTAGAAAGTTCTGCTCCGCAAAACTCACACTTTACTGCATCGGCTCCGACAGTTTCCGCACATTGCGGACATTTCTTCGTACTCATTTTCTTCTCCTTATAAACGATTTGTAAGACTACAGAGGAGACAAAAAAGAGGGCGTACATCAAAGCTCGGGTAAGAGGTACGCCAATACCGACAACACAAACAATGAAGATACGCCCGAATAACATCGGACGCATCCTTTTCGTTTCTGTGTTGTAATAATGATTTGGCGTTTCCTTACCCACAAACAAAAAAGATACGAGTCAATCTATCTTTAATTTTATTTTTAATGCAGCTTCTCTATTTCGTCAATAATCTGCTTCTCCTGTTAAACGGTACCAGACCACCCGATACCTTTCATAATGTACACCTTGAAAGATGAATTTCAATTAAAAATTCCATAATAGTTCCATTTAATCCGTGAGATCAGTATAGAGCGCATAACGGAGAGCCGTTGTTGCGCTCTCCGTTATGAAAAAAAGAGACTTCCCCGGCTGCAATCAGAGCCGGGGAAGTCATGCAGAGAAAAATATGATTAAATGCAGGGGAACCGTTGTTGCGTTCCCCTGCATGGAATACCTTTTGATATATTGTGAGATGTTGCGGGTGGAGCAGTTGTAGCGAGTCAGGTGAATAAAGTTGCTTGACTTTTCTTCAAGAGGTGTTATTTTAATGTCAAGGCGGGAATTTTGCACACATTTTGCACACAGATTGAACACAAAAGGCGGTAGATTTCCCGGTTTTCGACATTAACAGAGGATCATTCAAAACAACAAAGGCAGCGTGGAAAACCAAGGCGTTTCTGCTGCAATTTCCTTAATTTGAGCGTAAAAAAAGGAACTTACGAGTGTAAGTTCCTGAAAAATCGTTGGTAGCGGGGGCTGGAATTGAACCAACGGCCTTCAGGTTATGAGCCTGACGAGCTACCACTGCTCCACCCCGCAATAAGTGTTCTAATTTGAACATGTCTTTAATATAGCATTGATCGGTGATTTGTCAAGGGGGAGGGCGGGAAAAAATCAGTTTTTTTCTAACAGCAGCGAGAAAAATGTTCGTGTGGCGCTTGCATTTTGGGGGAGGAACGTTATCTTAGTTGGGATATGATCAAGTTATCCGGAGCCATAGTTGAATTACTTTTCAGGGGACGAAAATGGAACAGGCAATCAATTTATCTTTTGTTCAGATCTGCCGCGGGACGGATGTCCGGCGCAGTGTGACGGAGGCACTGGACCTTTGTCGTGATGCGGGCTTCATGCGTTTGGATTATCTCGGCGATGTGACTGCTCCGGATTATCTGGAACGGGCAAAACGGGATCGGGAAGCGATGGATGCCCGTGGTATGAAAGTGGTGCAAAGTCATTGTCCGTTCTTCCGTTACAAAGAAAACGGGTTGGAGAAATTCCGGGAGTTTGCTCCCCGCGCTGTGGATGCGGCAGCCGTTTTGGGGGCGGATTTTCTGGTGATCCATGCCGATGAGTACCGGTCCGGCGGGGCGTTTGATGCGGAAGAATCCCTGCGGCAGACCCGGGAATATTTGAAGCCGGTCGTGGAGCGCTGTGTGCAGAAAGGGATCCGGCCTGCCATTGAAAACCTGTTTGAAGACCGGTACGGCGGTCCGGGACGGTCCCGTTATACATCTGAAGCGGAAGAAGTATTGGCGGTTCTCGAAAGTTTCCCCGGTTCCGGGATCGGCTGCTGCTGGGATTCCGGGCATCACAATGTTGCTTTCGGGGAGCAGCGTTTTTTTGAAAAACTGGAGATGCTGGCGCCGTATATCATTTGCACGCATATGCACGATAATCAGTACGGATCGGATCTGCATAAGCCCGCTTTCTTCGGCACATTGAATTGGGAACGGATCATGGTGATCCTGAAAAATGCCGGTTATCGGGGCGACTTCAGTTGGGAATTCGTGTACGAACGGATCCCGGATGAGCTTTATCCGGAGTATCTGCATTTTATGCACCGTATCGGAGAATATCTTTGCAGAGAGTTTGGCTGAATATACGGCGTGCGACAGTGCAGAAAAAAACTCCCTGCAAACGGGCGTTTGCGGGGAGAAGAGAATTTTCTTTTTGTTGACTCCAGATCTGCTCAGAATGTAAAACGCAGGATCAGCGGGTCGCAGATTTTTACCGGCTCGCTGATGGTGAGTTGAAGCGCATTTTTCCGGGCGAAGGGAACTTCTTTCCAAGAGCCGTCCGGCAGCAATTTTTCCACGTAAGCCGGCGTTCTGGTCAGGTGTACGATCAGTTCATCCAGTTCATCCAGATTCAGGTTGATGACGCTCAAAAGCTCTCTGCCGTCCGTCAGTTTATTGTGACGGACCAGCATCTGCTGATCGGCGTTGTCGAGCCCCATTTCCAGTGTGGAGCCATTCAGGAAATCAAAGATCAACTGGAGCCATTCCCGCCGGACGGGCCGCATCGTTTTGTAGTAGGGCTGCTCCGGCGTCCAGGCAGTCACAGCCACTCTGCCGCCTTTTTCATTGGTGAAGAAGGTCGTGCCGGGAGCAACTTTTTCGTGGGTCGCGCCGCGGGCGGGACCACGGCAGAGCCATGTGACGGCTTTCGTTGCATCGGAAAGGGGCTTGAGTTCCGCCATAGAATCATCCCACATCATGGATGCAGAGAGATTCTGTTCTTCGTTGTATTCGTGAGTGAAATGGAATTCCGCATTGCCGCGGGAGGCTTCCACGCCCATAAGGGGGGCGTATCCGCGTTCCGTCAGGGCGATCGCCGCATGACTGTCGATGAGGACACCACGGGTAAAGAGGGCGTCCAGTTCGGCGTCGGACATATTGTCCACATCGTACTTCGTGACGGCGGTGATGGCGGCTTTGCCGGGCTCAGCGTAGGTGATGGGGAACGAATAACTGCCGATCAGGGGATTCTGCCAGCAGCCGACCCAGTTGGACTGCGCCTGTGCTGCGATTACGGCGGGGTGCATAGCTGTCTTGACCTTGTAGAGGGGGGCGGCAATCCCTTCCCAAGTGGCGCCGGTCATTGTCTTGAGCAGTTCTGCGTAAAGTCCTTTATTCTTCAGCAGTTTCTCTTCGTAGCGCTTCTGGGAGGAGGTGTCAACGGGATTGTTGAACTCGCTGGTCCAGAGTTTGCTGCCGTTCAAGCCGCAGAGGAAACCATTGGTCACATGGGCGTGAAACAAACGGGCGCTTTCACTGTAATAGTTCTGATTGAAGGTATCGCTTTCTGCCACAAGATCTTTGACGCTGTCGCCAATATAGTGCTTCACGTGCCAGATCATATCGGATGCACTGTAAAGAGCGGAGGGTGCTGCCATACCGTAGACGGCACAGTTGATGCGGATGAACGGTTCCGTTTTGCCCGCCAGATGGAGCGCCACCGGTCCCACAAAGCCGTAGCCGTTGAAGGGGGTACACATCCCGCAGCGGATGGAGGGATCGACTGCATCAATGGCGGAGCGGATCTGATCGGCAAATGTCAGCACATTCTGCATACGGACCTCTCCCAGTTTCAGGATATCGGGATCGTCAACAGGGCGTTCGGCACACATCTTTTCCAGTTCCTCCCGGGTGACTTCACGCCCGAGCGCCTCGCCGTACATCTTCAGGTGACGGGGGCAGAAACATTCTTTGTGCCGCAGACCGAAGTCGTCATCGATCAACAGAAATGCGGCACCAGCCTTGACCGTTTCCGTGATCGCCTGCTGGATATAGCCATAAAAACCGGGATCCAGCATACACATACGGGGTGAAACTTTGCCGTCCAGTTCAATGATCTGCTGCCACGGTTCCTGTGTCAGAGGGACTTTGCCGTTCCAGCCGTGTCCCTGGGTACTCTGGATCAGGACGCCAAGCTCAATGCCGTGTCCTTCCACGCCCGCTTTGACGGTTTTGAAAAGTCCGCAGAGACGGGGGATCAGGTTTGCCGCCGGGGTACACTGGGGGTGATAACTCAGGCAGAGAGCGACTTTGTCAATGCCTGCTTCCTCCTTCTGGCGCAGAATTTCTGAAACTGCAAACTCGGGGTTGTCACCGAAGACGGGGACCACATTAAACATATTCATTTTTCTGGTGCTGCACATGATGGATCTCTTGTTTTTTATTGCTTATTTTTTGGGAATTGCGAACGTGTAACTCGCTTTGTTGGAATCCCGGTGGAAGTAATTGACGATCACGCCGGAATCGGAGATGTCCAGTGTCATATAACCGGCGCCGCCAGCGTAGAAATAGGACTTCAAACCGGGTTTGAAACGGTTGATGATTGCCTGTTTTTCTTCATCTGTTTTGAGGTGTTTGCTCTTCATAAGAAAGCCGCCGTACTGCTCCACTTTATCGCGCACAACATTCAGTTTATCCGGAACGCCGGGCGTCCAGACGCAGCACCCCTGGATCTGGTAGATGGACCCCAGTTCCGTGGAATATTCCAGCGAGGCGATCCCGTGGTAGTGACCGGTCAGGAAGGTACAGTTATGTTTCTGGAAGACAGGCAATATTTCTTCCATTGTTTTCTGATGACTCCCGTAAAGTCGCCAGTTCGGAGCCCAACCCACATCCCAGGAGATCGGCCCGGCATGGGTGAGAATGATCTTATAGCGGGCATCCGCATTTTCTTTCAACACTTTTTTGACAAATGCCAGTTTTGTGCCGGCATAGTTGAAGTCCATAATAAAATAAAGATCTTTTCCGTACCGGAATGCAATATCCGTACCTTTTTGGGATACCAGAATATTGGAAACGCCTTTGATGGACTTGATGGCGGGGATCACATATTCTGTTGCAAAATTTTTATAAATCTGAATCGGAGAGGGTTCGCCGGGTAAAACTTTTGAGCCGATGTCGTGATTGCCCGCCGTGGTCAGAACGGGAATAGAAAAAAATCCCTGCAGACGCTTGTAACCGGCTTCCAGCATATTTTTGTGTGCATCTGCCGTACCGCCGTAACCTTCCACCATATCGCCGCCCTGCAGAACAAAGGCGGTATTGGATTCCGCTGCCTTTTTATTGGCGGCGGTCAACAGTTTCGGCAACCGTTCCTTCCACATTTCGGTATCCCGATGCCGGGCTTGGGAAATGCCTTCCGGGTGAAGTTTTGCATCTTCGGCGTCGTAGTGGGTGTCTCCGAGGAAAATGACGCGGTAGGAATCCTGAGCGGTACAGACCGACAGCGCGAACAGAATGGCAAAAAGAAATGCCGTACGGAAAAAGAGTTTCATTTGTTTACTCCGGTTGAGTTTTGTGTGGGGGACCGGGGAAATATAGCACGCACTCCTTCAAATGCAAGCTGTTTTCTGCTGATCCATGTGTTTTCGCTGCAAAGTTACAGCAGAGAGCAGACCTCAAGAGTTACTTGCCGAACACGCGGAATGTATATGCCGGCTCTGTATCAGCGTGATGGAAATACTGCACTGTAATATTGTCATTATTGATCTGCAAGGTCATATATCCGGCACCATCGGCGAGGAAATTCTTTTTGATCCCGGGTTTGAACTGATCGACCAGCGCAGTCATCGCCTGTTGGTTTCTGCCTTTCAGCAGTTCCCGTCCGTAATTTGCCGGATCATCCGGCGTGATTTTGATCGGTTTTTTATCCCACGGCAGCCACACGCAGTTGCCCATGATCTGGTGGATGGAGCCTTTCTCTGTGGTATATTCCAGCGCTGCAATGGCGTGGATATGCCCCACCAGAAAAACACAATTATGTTTCTGGAACAGTTCCAGCATTTCCTGCTGTTTTGCATTGCGTGTGCCATAAAGACGCCATCCCGGCATCCAGTTGTAATCCCACGGAATGGGACCGGCATGACACAGCACGATTTTGTAGCGGGCATCCGCATTTTCTTCCAGCGCCTTCCGGATGAATTCAGCTCCGCGATAGCCGCTGTTGAAGTCGATAATCAGATACAGATCTTTTCCATAGCGGAACGCGAAGTCGGAGTCAGCCGCACGGACATCGCTGACGCCTTTGATGCGGTTGATGGCGGGCAGTACATATTCTTGAGCAAATTTGCTGTAAACGGCACGGGCGGAAGGTTCACCTTTCTGAACCCGGCTGCTGACATCATGATTTCCAGCCACCGTCAGAAACGGTACGGAAAAGAAGCTCTGAAGCGTTTTGTACCCATCTTCCAGCATGTTTTTGTGAGCGGCTGCCGTCCCGCTGCCGCCTTCCACCATATCGCCTGCCTGAAGAACGAATGCGGTTTCTGCCGTTGTCTGTTGATTCGCCGCTTTCATCATTTCCGGCAGCCGTTCCTTCCACATTTCGGTATCCCGGTTACGGGCTTTGGAAATGCCGGCGGGATGATACTTTTCATCTGCTCCGTCAAAGTGGGTGTCACCGAGGAAGATGACGCGGTAGGAATCCTGTGCGGTACAGACCGACAGGGCGAACAGAATGACAAACAGAAATGCCGTACGGAAAAAGTGTTTCATATTGTTTGCTCCGGTTAATTTTTTGTATGAGGAACCGGAAAAAATATAGCACACTCTCCTTCAAATGCAAGAATGAAACGAACTTTTAAAATGAAAAAGCCGCCCCGGAGGACGGCTTTCCGTTTCAGACTTGCTCGGATCTTACTGCGTGATCGTGAATGTGGCGGAGGGTGTGTTTTCATCCCGGTGATAATAGTTGACCGTGACATTCTGATCGTTAAGATCCAGCGTCATATAACCGGCACCGTTTCCGTTGTAATATTTTTTTATGCCGGGTTTGAAGGTGTTTACCAATTCCTGCGCAGCTTCCCGGGATATGATCTTTGTAGCCAGAATCCGGGAACCGTAGTTGTCCGGAGTTGTGGTTTTGAATGCAAAATTTTCGGTAATATTCGGTGTCCAGACGCAACTGTTCATAAGTTGATGAATCGTGCCTTTTTCCGTGGCATATTCCAGATAGGAAACACCGTGATAATGACCGGTCAGGAAGATACAGTTGTATTTCTGGAACAGCTCCAGTGCGGCATCGCGTTTTTCTTTTTCCATTTTAACATATCCGTACAAACGCCATTCCGGACGCCAGCTGCGGTCCCAGGGGAGGGGACCGGCATGGCTCAGAATGATTTTATAGCGGGCATCGGCGTTTTGCTCCAGAACCTCTTTCAGTTTGTCAAGGTCCGGACCGTAACTGTTGAAATTCATCAGCAGATAAAGATCATTTCCGTAGCGGAATGCAATATTTGTCTTTGCTGAAGAGTGATTGTTATTGAACGCAGAAAGAACTTTTATTCCTTCCGTTTTATTGAGAGCGGGCAAAACATTTTGCTGTAAAAATTTTTCGTAGATCTGTGCCGGATACGGTTCGCCCTTCCGGATTTTCGTGCTGATATCATGATTGCCGCAGGTGGTGAGTACCGGAACGGAAAAATAGCTCTGTAATTTTTTGTATCCGGCTTCCAGCATATTTTTATGGGCATCCGCCGTGCCGCCTCCGCCTTCCACCATATCGCCCGCCTGAAGCACGAATGCAGTGTTCGATTCTGCAGCTTTCTGATTCGCGGCGGTCAACAGTTTCGGCAGCCGTTCCTTCCACATTTCAATATCCCGGGGATAGGCTTTGGAAATACCCTCCGGATGAAGTTTCACATCTTCAGCATCATAGTGGGTATCACCGAGAAAAACGATACGGTAGGAATCCTGGGCGGTACAGATCGACAGGGCGAACAGCGCGGCAAAAAGAAATGCCATACGGAAAAAGATTTTCATATTTTTTTCTCCATAATGATGATTTAAAAAATGTCTGAAAATATAACATGATTTTTTTGTTTTTTCAAGAGCGTAATGTGATTATTTTTTTTCGATAACATCCTCTCAGATAACAAAAAAGCCGCCCCGGAGGACGGCTTGGAAAAATCGGTTGTTTCAACCGGTCAGCGGTAACGGACGTTCTGCTGGACCTTCTGCATTTTCGGCTTTTCCAGATAGAGCGCGTACCAGGTGTCGCCGATCTGGGAGTTGTTGAAATGCTTGACCTTGCCGTTCACCAGTGCTTCCCAGTTCTTCACGATCACCGGGTTGTCGGCAGTGCGGACTTTCGCATCAGCAAGGGCTTTGATCGCATCATCGAACCGTTCCCGTTTTACCAGGATCCAGGCATAAACAGATGCCGTGAGGACTGCATCATTGCCGCGGAAACGGAAGCATTTTCTCTTGTAGAATTTGTCCAGTGCCTTGTCATCTTCCTTATTGACATACATCCGTGCCATTTTCATACTGATGGACTGGGCATCCATCAGAAGGCAGTTCTTCAGCAGAACATCCACCTGATCAAATTCCCGCTTCTGATAGCAGAACATCATCCGCATGGTGTTGACCTGCTTTTTCAGCATAGGCTGCCAGAGATAAAGCGGTTTATAGAGGTCCAGCGCTTTGATCATCTGGTCGATCCCGATCGCCTGTTCCTTTTCCAGTTCTTTGATCATCTGTTCCTGACCGAGCGGACGGCGCATAAACTGGTTCTGCTTTACCATGATCCGGCGCTGCGTTTCCTGCATGATCCCCTGCAGCACTGCCGTGATCCGGTTGGAAAGTTTACGGATGACCAGAGAAATGATGATCTGCACTGCCAGAAAGGCAAGAATACAGAAAATGATGGACCAGACCGGGTGTTGTGCGTAGAAGCCTGTCTTCAGGCACGCAAAGTACATACCCAGGCCCACAATGACAGAGATGATTGGAGAGATCATAATGTGTTGAATATCCTTATTTGATATGTTTTGTTCTTTACACTGATCTGCATAATATACCACCGGTTCACTCTTTTTGCAAGTTTTTTTGGAATTTGTTTGAAAAAACGATTTTTCTATGTTATATTATAAGCTCCGAAAAATTTAAATCCGGAAGGAGTAAAAATAACTATGGAAGCAAGAAAAGCAAAAGTTTTCCGTTGCGACATCGCCTCCGAGGAATGTAAGGGCTGCGAACGCTGTGTTGCCGCCTGTCCTAAAGGCGTGTTGAGTATGGGAACAAAACTCAATCAGATGGGCGTCACATTCGCCACCTATCAGGGCAGCGGCTGCATTGGCTGCGGCGGCTGTTTCTACTCATGCCCCGAACCGGGCGCGATCACCATCGTGGAAATCGTAGAGGAGAACTGAATCATGGCAAAACGTACAAACAAGATCCTGCTCAAAGGCAACGAAGCAGTCGTTTACGGCGCACTTCTTGCCGGTTGTGAAGCATATTTCGGTTATCCTATCACCCCCGCCAGCGAAATCGCTCACGCCTCCGCAAAGCTCTTCCCCGCGCTGGGCAGAACTTTCATCCAGGCGGAATGTGAGATCGCATCCATCAATATGGTTTATGGTGCAGCTGCTGCCGGCAGACGCTGTATGACCGCTTCTTCCGGTCTGGGGATCAGCCTCAAGCAGGAAGGCGTTTCCTACATCGCAGGCGCGGAACTGCCCTGCGTGATCGCTGACATTATGCGCGGTGGTCCCGGTCTCGGCAACATCGCTCCCGAACAGTCCGACTACAATCAGGTGGTCAAGGGCGGCGGTCACGGCGGTTACAAAGTGATCGTGCTGGCTCCCGGTTCCGTTCAGGAAATGTGCGAACTGACTATGCTTGCCTTCGATCTGGCAGACGAATACCGGATGCCCGTTTACGTGCTGACGGACGGCATGATCGGGCAGATGATGGAAAAACTGGAACTCCCCGAACCCCGTCCCCGCCGCGCTCCCCAGAGCTGGGCGTTGAACCGGGTCAACGAAACGAAAAACTGCGTTTCCTCCATCTATATGGAGCCGAAGGATCTGGAAGAACTGAACATCCGCCTGAACAAGAAATATGCAGAGATCTGCGCCAAAGAACAGCGTGCGGAACTGTATAAGATGGACGATGCGGAATATGCTTTCGTGGCGTACGGCATTTCCTCCCGTATGGCGAGAACCGCTGCGGACATCCTCCGTGCGGAAGGGATCAAGATCGGTATGATCCGTCCCCAGACCCTCTTCCCGTTCCCCGCCGATGCGCTGAAACAGGCTGCCGCAAACGGCATCAAGCAGTTCATCTCTGTGGAAATGAGCAACGGGATGATGATCGACGACATCCGCCTTGCCATCGAATGCAAGGTCCCTGTCACTCTGCTGAACCGTATGGGCGGTAATGTGCCCAGCGTCGAAGAAATCGTTAAACGTGCCAAAGAACAGATCGGAGGATGCGCCAATGTCTGAGATCGTTAAATTTTCCCGTCCTGCAGGCTTCTTCCCGAAGTTTGAACGCCGTCCCGGTCCCAACAAGACCAATATGCACTATTGCCCCGGCTGCGGCCACGGGATCCTGCACAAACTGATTGCGGAAGCCATCGCGGATATGGGTATCAAAGACCGCGCGGTCATCGTCTGCCCGGTCGGCTGCTCCGTGTTCGCCTACTACTACTTTGACTGTCACTCCGTGGAATGTGCCCACGGACGCGCACCCGCAGTTGCCACCGCATTCTCCCGTACCGACCCCGAAAACGTGGTCATCGGCTATCAGGGGGACGGCGACCTGGCGTCCATCGGGTTCAACCACATTCTGCAGGCGGCGAACCGCGGCGAAAATATGGTTGTGTTCTTTGTGAACAACGCCATCTACGGTATGACCGGTGGTCAGATGGCACCCACCACACTGGTTGGTCAGAAGACCGTCACCAGCCCCAACGGCAGAACCATTCTGGATTCCGGCTACCCCATCAGGGTCGCGGAAATGATCGCCCAGTTTGAAGCGCCGGTGTATGTGGAACGCTGCGCACTCAGCAGCGTGAAGAACATCATGACTGCCCGCCGTGCAGTTCGCAAAGCCATCCAGAACACCATCGACAAAAAAGGTTTCTCCTTCGTCGAATTCCTCTCCGGCTGCCCCATCAACCTGAAGATGAAGGCAAAGGAAATGAACGAATTTCTTGATACGAAGATGAGTCAGTACTACCCGCTGGGACTGAAGAAGGACGTCAGCGCAGAACGGGAAGCGATCGTTCGCGCCGAACCCATCTACGATGCGGATAAGGTCAAGGAACTTCTGTTCCCCGTGGAAACCGAACGCGCAGTGGATGATGACTTCCAGTACAAGAGCGAAGTGTTCGATCAGGAACGCTCCGTGAAGATCTGCGGCTTCGGCGGTCAGGGCGTGCTCTCCCTCGGTCACGTGATCGCAACTGTGGGTAAACTCCGCAACTTCAATGTTTCCTGGCTGCCTTCCTACGGTCCGGAAATGCGCGGCGGTACCGCCAACTGCTCCATTGTGTTCAGCCGCGGTCCCATCGGTTCTCCGCAGGCGGACTTCAACTGCTCCATGATGGTCTGTCTGAACCAGCCCTCCGTAGATAAGTTCCTCGGTCAGCTGGCGGAAGGCGGCGTCCTGATCTATGATACCTCCACCATCACGCTGCCGGAACTTTCCGCAGATAAGACGGTCTATGGGATCAATGCCGGCGAAATCGCCGAACAGCTGGGCGACCTGCGCGTTGCCAACAGCGTCATCCTCGGTCTGATCGCACGCATGATGCAGGATTGCTTCATGAACGAAGACGAAAAAGCAGACGTGGACTGCGCCATGATCGAATCCCTCAAGGAAAATTATGGCAAAAAGCCCGCTGTGCTTGAACTCAATATCAAGGCATATAACATCGGTAAGACTGCCGATATCGTGTGCAAAGGCGCCCGCGTCTCCAAGTAAGACCGGAACGATACGACACTCCTGCGGGGCAGGGGCGGCTGCGGTCGTTGGACGACCGGCAGTGCAAGCTCGCTTGCCCTGCAAACCAAGGCGGAATGCGGCTGGACTTTTCAAGTCCGCCGCTTCCGCCTTGTTTCAGCCGCCCCGCCCCGCGAACGCAAGGACCACAGATTATGGATGAAGAACACAGCTCACTGGATGCCGCAATGCCCTCTCTGATGGCATCTCCGGTTGTTGCCGGCTTTCCTTCCCCGGCGGAGCAGTATGCGGAGAACCCGCTGGATTTGAACGAGTTACTGGTTCGCAAACCGGCTGCTACGTTCTTTGTCCGGGTGGCGGGCGATTCCATGCTGGGGGCTGGTCTTCGTCCCGGCGACATTCTGGTTGTTGACCGCAGTCTGGAGGCGCAGGAGGGAAATATTGTGATTGCCTGCATTGATAACGAATTCACGGTCAAATATTTCCGTCATCTTCCGGATGGCTCTGTTGTTTTGGAACCGGCGAACCGGAACTACCCGGCGATCCAGTTCTCGGATGGCATGGAGCTGCGGATCTTCGGTGTCGTCACGGCGGTGATCCACCAGTTCATCAAAGGGTGATCTTCCATGATCGGGCTGGTGGATGGAAACAATTTTTTTGTCTCCTGCGAGCGGATCTTTGCGCCCCGGCTGGAGAGGCGCCCCGTTGCTGTTCTGAGCAATAACGACGGCTGTGTGATCAGCCGTTCCAACGAGTTCAAAGCGCTTGGCATCTCCATGGGAACCCCGTACTTTGAACTGCGTGACCGCAAGGACCTGACCCTGCTTTCCAGCAATTATGAACTATATGCGGACATTTCCCGCCGCGTTATTGCGGTTCTCCACGAGTTTTCCCCGGACATCGAACAATATTCCATTGATGAAGCCTTCATCCACGCCACTGCCAACGATTATTACCGGTTCGGGCTGGACATCCGCTCCACGATCCTGAAATGGGTCGGTATCCCCTGCGGGGTTGGGTTTGCTCCCACGAAAACGCTGGCGAAGATCGCAAACCATATCGGCAAAAAAAGCCCGTCCGGCGTGTTTGTTATGACGGAACAGGACATCCCGGACATCCTTTCCCGTCTTCCGGTTTCCGAGGTCTGGGGAGTGGGCAGACGCCTTGCGCCGAAGCTGATGGCTGCCGGTATCCGGACAGCGTGGCAGCTGGCGACGGCGGATCAGGTGCGGTTGCGTCAGCGGTTCAATGTCTCCCTTGCCAAGACTGCACTGGAACTGCGCGGCGAGTCTGTGATCGGGCACGAGGATGCGGAGGCGCTTTCCCAGTCCATCACCTGTTCCCGCTCGTTCGGACGCCCGGTCATTGACCTGAAGGAACTGAAAGAATCCGTCTCCACCTATGCGGCGAAAGCGGCGGAAAAACTCCGTTCCGAGCGTCAAACAGCTGCCGGGGTCAATGTCTATTTCCAGTATTATCCGGAATATCAGCCTTATTCCCTGCCGGGCGGTATGACATCGCTGACGGTTATGTTTGAACAACCGCTTTCTGCCACAGGTCCCATTCTGTCTGCGGTCCTGCCGAAACTGGATCAGATCTATATCCCGGATCGACGCTACAAAAAATCCGGCGTGGTCTTTTTCGGGCTGGAATCGGCGGTCGGACAGGTGCAGGGTGATCTCTTTGCGGTACAGGAACGGGATGAGAAGAACGAACGCCTTTCTGCCGCTCTGGACAGTATCAATCAGAAGTTCGGCAAGGGAACGCTGTTTCATCTGGGAGAGGGCATTGAAAAACGCTGGTCCATGAAACGGGATATGCTCTCCATACCGTACACAACCGATTGGAAGTCGTTGCTGGAAGTCCGTTGATTCCGTTTACTTTACGGTCAGGATCCAACCTTCACCGGGAACCGTATGGTGTATTTTCCAGCCGTTCTGCAGCATCACATTCAACGCATCCTGATCCGGTTCCGGAAGCACGGCGTAAGCTGTTCCGTAAAAGCTGAAAAGGCGTTGCGCGCTGATCCGGTCTGCCTCGAACGCCACCTTACCATTCCGTTTTATCAGCGAAAATTCCGGATGGGCAGCACGGATGAGTAATGCCATTTTCTGCCTGTCTTTTTTCGTTGCAAATACCGGATCGGTTCCCCATTGCCAGCGCAGATGTGGTGCAACTGCATAGAGTTGCGGAAAATCTGACCGGTTTCCGTTCAGGACCGGTGTTCCTTCCGGCAGATTTTTTTCAAGATATTCTCCGATTTTTACCGGAATTGTAACCGCAGGGATCGTTTTGACATACAGCGCAGCGGTCAACGCTGTCAGCAGCAGAACGACCGCAAAAAATCCCCAGGCGATTTTTTTCCATTGATCTTTGTACGGCGACTGTTCTCCGCGTAAAAATGTGTCGCCCAGCGAAAGAAACGCCAGAACCGCAATCGGTGCGGCAAAGATCAGAGCAGATTTTACCCAGAAAAACGCCAGCGCAAAAAAGCAGGCGGTGATCACAGCCGCCGTTACTGCCGGAGAGACCGCACCTCTGCCGCGGTATTCCTGTAAACGGATCCGCAGCATCAGAGACACAAATACGGTCAGCAGCACCGGCAGCGCAAAAAGCGCCTCTTTTCCGCCGGGGGAGAGCAGGGCAGGATCAGTCAGAAACGGATCGTATGAAACAGAAAGAGCATCCACGATCCGGTCCCAGTTATACAGCTTCCACATGGTCAGCGTATCGAGTGGATGCGGATGGAGAAGCAGTCCTGCGAACAGGGCACATACGCCGCCAGCAAAGGGTTTTAATGGAGCAAGAAGCGCGCCTTTCCGGAGTTGCAGCAGCCCGGTCAGCAACGCCGGGATCAGTACGATCTGGGGACAGGGAAAGCTCCAGGATGAAAGAAATGTCAGGATCGAAAGCCACAGAATTCGCTTCTTTTCAGACATTTCCCGCCCCATAATGCCAAAGGAGAGCAGCAGTGCAGATACGGCAGAAATATCCGGTGTGAGTGCTGTCAGACTGTCAAGCAGGGGCAGGGCGGCAAAAAGAAACAGAAGCGATCCGGAAAAGAAGGAACGCATCCGCAGATGAAGCGATTTTGCCGCAAAAAGGGCGCTGAAAATATAAATCGCAAGCAGCAAAAGAAGTTGTCCGGTAATGGACAGCCATTGAGTCAGATAAAGAAAACCGTGGAACAGCAGACTTTGGTCGGAAAAATTTTTCTGCAGAAATTCCAGCTGGATCGCCGGAAAATTTCCGGAAAAGATTGCACCCAAACCCTGTTTTGCAAAGGTCGTATGAAACAGGGTTTCTGCGCTGGTGATTTTCCCGCAGCAAACATGGAGAAGAGTTGCAGCAAGCACGGGCAGCATAACGCCGCCAAGGGCAAAAAGAGTCCGTGCCCGTTTCTTGCTGTCGCCGTTCATCCCTGCCTGACCGCTTCCAGAAGTTTGATTGTGTTTTCGTCCAGACCGGATGCGGTTGAAATCACTGCATCGAGAATCTGGAGAAGGACATCCTGCGGTACGTCGCCAAGTTCTTCAAATGCACCGCTTTTGCGGATGGCAATGATGTCATCAATGGAGATCAAAGCAGGGTGTGCGCAATCGAATGTTTCATCGGTTCCCGGAATCGCCATTGATTGCAGATTCATGGGATTGTGGTGGATCAGCAGCAAACGCTTGCCGGTTGCCAGTTCCCGGTACACCGTTCCCTGACGGATCTGAAGACCGTTATCCATATTATTCTCCGAATTTACAGATCGCGCAATGGCGGCAGTCCAGTTCCTGCGGCGTATCGTAACGCAGACCGGCTTTTTTCGCCTTCCGGATATTCAAATAATTCATACCGGCGAGGATGAATCCCAGCATAATGAAGCCGCCCGGAGCCTGTCCCATAACTGCAAAACCGGAATCCCAGCACTGCATATTTACATTGAACAGGGTGCCGGCAGAAAGAAATTCCCGGATCGCCCCCAGCACCACCAAAGCCAGCGTGAAGCCGATCCCCATACTGATTCCGTCTGCACCCGCGAGAATGATCCCATTCTTGGAGGCGAAGGCTTCTGCACGACCGAGAACGATACAGTTCACCACGATCAGCGGCAGGAAGATCCCCAGTGCATTATAGATCGCTGCCGGAGCAAACGCCTGCATAAGCATATCGACGATCGTTACAAAAGTTGCAATGATCACGATATAAACCGGAATACGGATCTTGCCCGGCACGATGCTGCGGATCATGGAAACGACCATATTACTGCAGAACAGCACGAATGTGGTGGCAATGCCCATAGCAAGAGCGTTGGAGGCATTGGAGGTTGTGGCAAGGGTGGGACACATCCCCAGCGCAAGGACCAGAACCGGGTTTTCCTGCCAGATCCCCTTCTTCAGAGTTGAACCGAGAGCAGACATTATTTCGCCTCCTTCTTCAGATAATTTTTCAGTGCAGTTGCCGCATTCCATGCAAGGTCATTGGCGGCGTTGGATGAGATCGTGGCTCCGGAAACGAAGTGGATACCGTCTTCTTTTGTCCACTTCAAGTCGCCTTCCGCTTTTTTGCCCTTGAAGGAATCCAGCGTGGCGTTGCCGGGGAGGGAAGGATCTTCCGGCGTGCCTTTGATCACATCCGTGATCGTTTTGATGCGGACCCGGTCCGTGACTTTCGTGCCGATCCCCGGTGTTTCATTATGTTTCGTGATGATGAATGTACGGATTGACTGATCCGCATTGAAGCTGATCAACCCTTCCACATCGCCGCCGTAACCGGTTGAAGTCTTGCCTTCGATCACGTATGCAACGGGAACATTGTCCTTTCCGGCAATGTAAAGTTTGAAACCGTTGTCCAGTTCCACCATATCTTTTGTCAGGTCATTATCATAAGAAACGCCATCAAGAACAAGCTTCAGACCTTCCAGTGTTTTGACGGTTTTTGCAGCTGCAATCGGTTCATCTGTCAACAGCTTTGCCGCCGCCATCAATGCCGTGGCAATGGCGCAGACCAGAAACAGAAACACTGCCAGATAGACAATTCCGGATTTTTTTGTGAGATCACTCATTATTTCACCTCGTTTCTACGCATCTGCAGGGCGGATGCACTTGCCGGAGACCAGCCGAAAGGACGTTTGTAGCAGATCCGGTCGATCAGGGGGACCAGTGCGTTCATAATCACAATGGCAAAACTGACGCCGTCCGGGTACGCACCCCAGATACGGATCACGCAGGTGATCAGCCCGATCATCACGCCGTAGATGAATGCACCGCGGTGGGTAATGGGACTTGTGACCATATCCGTAGCCATAAAGAATGCCCCCAGCATCAGACCGCCGGAACAGACATGGAACAAAGCGCCCGGAGTCAGAGTCGGGTTCACGGTACTGACCAGCCAGGTGAAGAGCATTGTTGTGCCGATAATGGCAAAGGGGATCTGCCATTTGATCAGGCGGAACACGATCAAACCGATACCGCCCAGAAGGATCGCCAGAGCTGAGGTTTCACCAAGAGAACCGCCCACATTCCCCACAAAAGATTGCATCAGGGCATCTGCAGATTCCAGACTTTCAAACGTGGTCAATGCCTTTTCCGTTCCGGCTGCCATCTGCGCCGTTCCCAGAGGCGTAGCCCCGGTAGTGAATTCGCTTGTCGTTGCAAATCCCTGCATGGGATTGATCCATTCCGTCATGGGACCGGCAAAACCGATCAGTAGAGCCACACGGGCGACAGCCGCCGGGTTGAACGGGTTTTGCCCCAGACCGCCGAAGATCTGTTTCGCAATAATGATTGCTACGAAAGAACCGATCAGGCAGATCCACCAGGGAACCGTGGCAGGCAAGTTCATCGCCAGAATCACGCCGGTCAGGACCGCACTCAAATCTTTTACGGTTTGCGGCTGTTTCAGAAGCAGATTCCAAAGATACTCAAAAACGGTACAGAATGCAGTGCAGTACAGCAGAACCAGAAGAGCATTCAGCCCGAACATACAGATCGAAGCAACGATCGCCGGCATCAGGCAGATCAATACCTTCAGCATGATCGTGGTGATACTTTCCCCCTGATGAACATGGGGCGAGGTGCTGAGAAGCAGACTCCCCGCCGGCGGCAGGACCACTTCTTCCACTTGTTTCATATTTTCTTCAGACATAGGTAATTCTCCGTGTTATTTCTTTCCTGCGCGACGCAGGGCATTGATCTCGGCTTTAGCACGACGGAAATGCTGGATCAGCGGACGGTTCGCCGGGCAGACATAGGAACAGGCACCACATTCCACGCAATCCATAACAAAAGCCTGTTCCGCCTGATCGTACTTTTCGCTTTCCACCAGAACACTGATCGGTCCCGGCAGCAAGCGCATGGGGCACGCATCCACGCATCTGCCGCAGCGGATACAGGGATTGGAAGTGTACTGCCCCGTTTCCTCCGCCTGAAGCAGAAGAATACCGGAAGAGTTTTTGGCAACGGCACCATCCAGCGTTGCCTGGGCAAAACCCATCATCGGACCGCCCAGGATCAGTTTTGCCGCCGGAGCAATGACCCCGCCCGCCATTTTCAGCGCTTCGGCAACCGGTGTGCCGATCCGGAGCTGCCAGGTGCAGGGATCTTTCACCGGGCTGCCGGTAATGGTCGTCATTCGTTCGATGAGGGGATGTCCTTCCACCACTGCAGCCCGGATCGCTGCGCAGGTGCCAACGTTCTGGACCACGCAACCCACGTCCATGGGCAGACCACCGGCAACGACGTGCCGCCCCGTGATCGCCATAATCAACTGTTTTTCTGCGCCCTGCGGATAGCGGACACGCAGAGGAACGATCTTGATCCCGTATTTTCCGGCGATCTCTTTCATTGCATCAATGGCGTTCTGTTTGTTTTCCTCGATCCCGACAAAGACACGGTTGACTTTCAGGATCTTTGCTGCAATCGCCGCACCTTCCAGAACATCATTGGGGTGTTCCAGCATCAGCCGGTGGTCTGCAGTAAGATAAGGTTCGCACTCCGCACCGTTCAGGATCAGCGTATCGATCACTTTTTCCGGCGGCGGGGAAAGCTTGACATGAGAGGGAAACGCCGCACCGCCCATGCCGATGATACCGGCATCGAAGATCCGTTTCTTCAGGATCTCACGATCCGTGTTCTTCCAGTCCGGGATCGGTTCCAGGGCGCTGCCCCATTCGTCCTGACCATCGGAGATGATCTCAACCGCAGGGATCATTGTTCCCACAGCGCCGGGGATCAGCACCGTCTCACCGACTGTCCCGCTGGTGGGGGCGTGCAACGGCACAGAAACAAAGCCGTCCGCTTCTGCGATCAACTGACCTTTTTTGACCAGATCACCTTTGTTTACAATGACTTTTGGCGGTTTACCGATGTTCTGCGGAATGGGGACGATATATTTTTCCAACAACGGGGCAATGCGGATCGGCTTTTCGCAGGAAAGTGCTTTTCCGTCATCCGGATGCACGCCGCCAATGAATTTACGCGGATTATCGCTGTACATGATAAATCACTTCTCCTTTCCATCAGCTGCAGCTTTCGGAACAAGGCAGCGGTGGGATTCTTCAGTCTGGAGGGCACCGGTGGGACATTTCACCCCTTCCACAAAAGAGGGATCCGGCGGGTTGGAATAGATTACACGGATCAACTGATCCTGCACATTCATACTGTCCGGAGCGGCTTTTACGCACTTCCGGCAGGTGAGGCAGGTCACGGAACAATATTTCCGCTTCTGTTGCGGTTTATCCAATGAATTGCAGTACACATGAACTTTTGCCTTCGCCGGAACAAGACGGATCAGTTTGCGGGGGCAGATCCCCAGACATTTTCCGCATCCTCTGCAGAGTTCCGGGTGGACCACCGCCAGACCGTCGCGCATCTCAATGGCGCCGAAGGGACACGCCCTCGCACAGGAGCCGAAGCCGAGGCAGCCGTACCGGCAGGCTTTTCCGCCGCCGTTCGCTACGATCGAGGCACTGCGGCAATCCATTACACCATTATATTGCGCATTGCGTCCGGCACGGGAAATCGAGCCGCCGCAGAAAACCACAGCAACCATCTTTTCTTTTGCCTCGCCGACTTCCTGTCCCAATACCTTGGCGATCTCCGCCTGTTTTTCTTCATTGGTGACAGGGCAGGTGGAAGGCGCGACACCTTTCGTAACAATGGCATTTGCCATATCGGCACAACCCGCATAACCGCAGGCACCGCAGTTGGCGCCGGGGAGGAGTTCCTGGACTTCTTCAATACGCGGATCGGTTTCCACTTCAAACTTTTTGGCGGTAATGGCGATCAACAGCCCCAGGATCAGCCCCAGAACAGCTACCACACCCGCAGAGATCAATATGATTTCCAACATCTTAACCCGCCTTTCCTTATTTTACCAGTCCGGAGAAGCCCATAAACGCCATGGCAAGGATCCCTGCCGTGATCAGCGCAATGGCTGTTCCCTGAAACGCTTTCGGCACTTTGGCAAGCTCCAGTCGTTCACGCAAACTGGCAAAAAGCAGCAGCGCAAGCCCGAAACCAATACCGGTGGCACAACCGAAGACCGTTGATTCGATAATGCCGCGTCCCACTTTTGCATTCAGTTCTGCCGCACCCAGCACCGCACAGTTCGTGGTGATCAGCGGCAGATAGATCCCCAATGCAGCATACAGTTTCGGACTGAACTTTTTGAGCAGAATTTCCACGATCTGGACCAGAGAGGCGATCACCACAATGAAAAGCAGGATCCGTGTAAAGGAAAGATCTACTGTACGACCGGCAATGGTAAGTTCTGTTTTCAGAAGCAGCTGATAAAGCACCGCTGTTACAAACGAGGCGATCGTCATCACAAAAACGACCGCACCAGACATCCCCAACGCTGTTTTCAGACGTTTGGATACCCCGAGAAACGGGCAGATCCCAAGAATTCGTGAAAGCACCACGTTGTTCACCAGGATCGCTCCGACCGTGATCAACAACCACTCATTGGAAGGCATATTTTTCCTCCTTACTGTAATTCGTTTCTATTATTTTACCTGAATCTTAATCTACAAACACACCCCCGGACGGAAAAGACAAAAAAACAGTTCTGCCGTACCGGTACAAACTCAGCACTAATGTAGCCCGCAGAAAACAAAAGTCAAGGGCAATGCCGGCAAAAAAACGATTTTTCATTTCCAGAGCGCGGCAGCAGCAAGTCCGGCAACGATCAGAAGCAGACCGGTGATCTTTGGCAACCCCGCCTTTTCTTTGAGGAAAAATACACCCAGAAATACCCCTACCGGCAGACTCATCTGACGGAAAGCCTGGATGTAACTGACATTTTCCACCATGTGCATGGCAAGCAATACAAGAATGTATGCCGCCGCTGCAAAAAATCCGGAAATATAGCCGGGCCACTGTTTCGGCAGGTCCTTTTTCAGACCGGCACGTTCGTGGGGGATCAACAGAACAGCAGAAAAAAGAAAGCTGAACAGGAAAATTTCCCGCATCGTGGAATAGGCACAGGATCCCAGAATCACATTTTTTGCCCCGCCGTGCCGCAGAAGAAGATCCAGTCCGATCTTGTCAAAAACGGTGTACCCGGTCGTGCCAAGGGCCGCAAGAATGATCCACGGCATTGCCTTGTTCTTGAGGTAATGTTGCGGCGTGATGCTCCGGAAATCTTTGAGCGGCATGATCAGACAGCCCGCAAATACGACCACCATACTGACAATACCGCCAATCCCCAGCGGAGCGCCGTAACCAAACACAAAATAAAGAAGTTCCGTGATGAATGCCGTCAACAGAACCGGCAGCGCCCGTGCCATGGGGTAGACCAGTGAAACGTCTGCGATCCGGTATCCGAAAGAGAGCGCAGAATTACAGATCACACCGCAGAGTCCGCCCAACATAACATACATCCAGAATTTTGCCGGGAGCAGCGTGAAATCCACTCCGGAACACAGTGTAAAGGGCAGGGTAATGGCAAAACTGCCGAAGGAGATCAGAAGAAAAAATGCCATCCCTCCACGCTGTTGTTTGCTGAGAAAATGCCAGCCCGCATGAAGCAGAACGGAGGCAAAGATCAGAAAAAATACTGTCGGTGTCATATCGTGTTTCCCCGGATGTCATTCTGTACTCAAAATCGACCACAATAATATATGACCTTTTTTATGTTTTTCAAGCGGAGAACCACAGTTTTTTTCTTGTATCGCCGGGAAGTTATGCTATAGTATCGCGGATAAATGAAAACGAACCGAAGGAGCGGTAGATGAAAACTCTTGATGAAGTACGGGCAGCGGTACGCAATGCCGTGGAAGAGGCAAGTGCTGAACTGATCGCAGTTGGTGAACATATCTGGAAAAATCCGGAGCCGGGCTATCGGGAAGTGAAAACTTCTGCATATCTGGTGGAAAAACTCCGCGCTTTGGGGCTGGAAGTCAGGACCGGACTCGCCATAACCGGTTTTCGTGCCGATATCGATACCGGCAGACCCGGTCCTACGGTTGCTTTTCTGGGGGAGATGGACAGCCTGGTCCTGCCCAATCACCCGGAGTGTGATCCGGTTACCGGTGCCGCTCACGCCTGCGGACACAACTGCAGTGCCGCAACGCTTGTCGGGGTGGCGACCGGGCTTTTGAAGTCCGGCGTGCTGGATTCTCTCTGCGGGAAAATCGCCCTCATCGCAACCCCGGCAGAAGAGATGATCGAGATGTCCTACCGCAAAAAACTTATGGAGGAAGGAAAAATCTGCTCCATCTCCGGAAAATCCCAGCTGATCTGTGAGGGCGTGTTCGATGATGTGGATGTGGCGTTCATGAACCACATCTCCGACAGCTTCGGCTATTACGACCACAACGGCTGCCTGAACAAGCAGATTACCTTCCGGGGTAAGAGCTGCCACGCCGCCATCCCGCAGGCAGGGGTGAACGCCTTGAACGGGGCAAACCTGGCGCTCCACGCCATCGGGCTGCTGCGGGAGTCACTGGGGTACAGTAAATACTTCCGGATCCACGGCATCATCACCGGCGGCGGCGATGCGGTCAATATTATCCCGGACAAAGTTACAGCGGAATATATGCTTCGCGCCCCCACGATGGGGGAACTGGTCAAGTTGAATGAACGTTTTGACAAAATCGTGATGCACGCCGCTAAAGCCGCCGAGTGTGAAGTCGCTATTGAAACCGTCCTCGGCTGTATGCCCCTTTACGACAGCAAAATGCTGGGCGACTGTATGAAGGAGACCGTGGAATATCTTGCGCCCGGCGCATTCTTCGGAAACAACGACAGTTTCTACGCCAGCTGTACGGATATGGGCGATGTTGCCACCGTTATTCCTGCTGTCCACGCCTACGCACCCGGCTGCGCCGGAACTTCACACGGTATTGACTTCCGGATCTCCGATCCCCACGGCGCCTATGTGGTCAATTCCCAGTTCGCCGCATTGACGATCGCCGATCTTCTTTACGGCGACGGCGAAAAGGCAAAAGGTATTGCCGCCGGAAAGAAGGACCTGACCCCCATTCCGGATTATGTCGCTACGGTCAAACGCATCAATAAAACGGTGGATTCTGCGGATCTTGCTTGAAAAAGTAACAGTTTGCGCTATATTTATAGCGGAATAGAGCAAAAATTGTATCGAATTGGAGAAAATAGAATGAAAAAGATCTTTATTGATGGACGCGCCGGAACCACCGGTCTGCGGATCTATGAGCGTTTGGCAGAACGCCCTGATATCGAACTGCTTACCCTCTCTGATGAGGATCGTAAAAATACCGAAAAACGCAGGGAGATGCTGAACAGCTGCGATATCGCGTTCCTGTGCCTGCCGGACGATGCCGCGCGGGAATCGGTGAGCTTGATCTCCAATCCGGATGTGGCTGTGCTGGATACCTCCACGGCGCACCGCACCGAACCCGGCTGGACCTATGGTTTCCCCGAATTGGATCCCGCTATCGCAGCAAATGTAAAAGCCGCCAAACGGATCGCTGTTCCCGGCTGTCATGCCAGCGGGTTTATTGCGCTGGTCCGTCCTCTGGTTGCGGCGGGGCTGATCTCTCCGGATCTGCGGTTGACCTGTCACTCCATCACCGGCTACTCCGGCGGCGGCAAGAAAATGATCGCGGAGTACGACGACCCCAACCGGTCCGTCCTTTTTGATGCGCCCCGCCAGTACGGGATCACTCAGCAGCACAAACACCTGAAAGAGATGGTGAAGATCTCCGGCATCAGCACTGCGCCCGTCTTCTGCCCCATCGTTTCCGACTTTTACAGCGGCATGGAAGTCACCGTCCCCCTGTTCAAAGAAGATCTGCTGAATGGCGCCACGGTGGCGGATGTGCGGGAAGTCTTCCGCAAACTTTACACCGGCCCCATCGTGACTTATGCGGAAAATGCGTCTGAAGGCGGTCTGATGGCTGCCAATGCGTTCTCCGGCAAAGATACCATGCAGGTCACCGTGGAAGGCAATGAGGACCGGATCCTGCTGATTGCACGGTACGACAATCTGGGTAAGGGTGCTTCCGGCGCTGCGGTGGAATGTATGAATATGGTCATGGGCGCTGATCCTGCAGAAGGTCTTGCCATCTGACCGGACTGTACCCGGATTTTCCGCCTGTCAGATTACCGGAGATAAGGTTGTTATCTGATCCCGCAATGACTGCGGGATCAGGCTCGTCCTGTTTCAGATCTGCGGCACAGTTGTTGTAAAAATCCTCTGTTTCCTCATATTGTGGTGGAATCACAAGTTTACCATTCAGATCGATATATCCATACCCTTTTCCTTCGGAATAGACGCACAACAGACCATCCTGAAAATCATCACAGTCGTCAAAAGTATGTTCCGTTAAAAGTTTGCCGTCCGGAGATGCCAGGGTGACAACCGGGTGTGGAACCTCTTGTGTGTTTTCCTGCAGCCGGATATGAAACACATCTTCTTCATCATCTCGACAGATCTCGACTCCTTCACCACAACTCCATAGATGTATCAGTTCGATCCCGTCTTCGGAAAAGATGGTCTGATTGACCTGCACCGGCTGAAAAAGCGCCGAAGTACTGATTCCTGTTGCAGAATTGCTCGTTTTTTTCTGATTTTTTTCATTTTCTTATCTCCGTAGTTCGCGCTCTTTCTGTAAGATAATCCCGGTACGTGGACTTCTAATGTCCGTTTGCGCAAAAAATGAAAAATTTTCTCGCATATTTTATTTTTACATCCTGTTGAAAAAGATACATTCAATAACTTTTGACAAAAAAGATGCTTCATATGTCCGTTAATCGTTTGACCCGCTTGGGAAAAAACAAAATGTTGCATCCATAGGGATTCGCTGCATCATCCGATACGGCGCCACATCGGCTGACATGGCGAACCCTTGGAGTTTTGAAAACTGAAATGGGTTTAAAACAAAAATGGTGCATCCATAGGGATTCGAACCCCAAACCTGCTGATCCGTAGTCAGCCGCTCTATCCAATTGAGCTATGGATGCACATCGTTGATCGTGTCAACGCCTTTAATGTATCACTGTTCTTGGAAAAGTCAAATTGAATTCAGAAAAAAATCGCACTTTTTTTGCGGTTTTCTCATTTTTGCCTTGCGGAGAGCCGCTTTTGTGCTATATTGCCCCTTGTACAAAAAACACACAAGGAGCTATTATGAACAGTCAGGATTATACATCAGTCATGCGCCGGATCGATGCGCTGCAGGAGCGGCTCGATTCCGTTTTTAAGCGCGTCAATGCGGACCCGATCTATGAAACCGAACAGTCGATCGCCGATGCCATTTCAGACAATCCCCGTTATTATAATGAGGATCGTAAGAAAGAACTGGCGGAGATCTTTTTTGCACTTTTGGATCAGATTTATGACCGGATCGTGAAACAGGATGCAAAAAATCCGTGCTGCAATCCCCAGATCCCTGCCGGCTCGAAGCCGCGTCTGCCGGAAATGGAGATGTTTTTCCGGGTCATTATGCCCCTCGGTTGGGCGCTGGAGGCAAAGTGGGTTGCGGAGTCCCTGAAGAACGTGCGCGATGCCTATCTCGCCACTTATACGCAGGAAGAAGCGCAGCTCGTTTATGATCTGCTTGGTTTCCTCTTTGAACTGTTCCCTGAATTTACGCAGACGGATGTGTTGGAATACTGGCGCATGACCGCCGAAGAGCCGGAGTCTATGCGTCCGGAAAGTGATGAAGATAAATCATTTATGCTTTCTGTTCTGATGCAGAAGAAAGCAGCAATGGAAGCCGCTAAGAAAGGATAAGAATTATGTCGAAACGGAAAGTATTGATTTTCGGCGCGACCGGTGAGATCGGATCCCGTATTGCAAATTTGGCTGTCCGTGCCGGACATGAAGTCATCGGTGTGACCCGGGGCAGGGCGAAGGCGGACTATGTGGACCTTTCCGGTATTGAGTTCCGGACGGGGGACAAGTATGATGAATCCTTCCTTGCCACATTGAGCGACATCAAGCCGGACGCGGTGATCGACTCCATCGGCTGCGACCGTATGATCCCGATCATTCAGAAATATTTTCCCGATGCGGAGAATGTGCTTTTCTGCTCCAGTACCGGTTCCTATGTGCCGCTGCAGTATTTTCCCGCAGACGAAAAGCACCCGTGGCAGCAGAACACCGGGCTGAACTTTTTTCATCAGTGCGAATGGGATATGAAAGCCCTTGCCGAGTGCGAAGCGGGCAGATTCCCCATCACGATCCTGCGTCCCACCAACATCATTGGTGAGACCCGTGTGCCGTTGGAGCTGTGGGGCGGTCGCAATATTGAATTTTACAAGACCCTGAAAGAAGGGCGCACGCTGTTCATTCCCCGGGTGCGGGATGTGATGGTGCAGTCCGGCTACAACTGGGATCTGGCGTCCGCCTTTGTGAAAGCGCTGGATAAGGGCGATGCGGTCGTGGGCGAGATCTTCAATATTTCCTGCCGGAAAGCCATTACGCTGGGCGAGTTTCTGAACACCGCCGTTTCGTACCTGAACAGCACGTCCGAGATCGTGGAACTTTCAGACGAAGATCTGCAGAAAGCCTATCCGGGCAAGATCAGTATGCACTACGGGCTGGACTTCCTCAAGCTTCATATGTGCTTCGATATGCGCAAGGCGGAAACGATCCTCGGTTACGATCCGCAAGTTACGGCGCAGGAAGGCTTGATCCGTTCTCTCCGCTGGCTGGAAGAAAACGGAAAACTCTGATCGCTGTAAAAAATCGATGCACCAGGCTGTCGTAATCATACCGTTGCGACAGCTTTTTTGTATCAAAAAGCTGTGTTGCAGATCTTTATCTTTTTATTTTTTTTTAATTTTTTTCTTGCAAATCTATTGCTGTTGCGATATATTACCCGACTGATACGGATGTGATTCCGTGTGATCTTTACACTGTATATATTCAGCAAGTGCATCTGTAAACCCGCCAAGTAAAAAGTCCCATTTGCTTCTATCCCTGTTGGACCGTACCGGAAGGATTTTTGTATCTGAGCCAATTTCAAAACGTTTTGGCTCATCTTGTTAAAAAGTTGATTTTTTCAGCGTCAAACCAATTTTGACGCATCGGCTGTGATTTTTTCTTGAAAAAGTCACGAAAAATCATGTTTCAGGGCG